>CAWAPT010000009.1:0-331919 GCA_963784005.1 uncultured Alphaproteobacteria bacterium
TTCTACCGTTATGTCTATGAACGCGACCGCATATTGGTGGTCGATCCCAATACCGAAGTCGCCGTGCAGGCGCTGCCGCGCTGACCTGCACTAGCTGACCTGTACTAAAGAGGCTCAATGACACACGTGCCGCAAGGCGGCGCGTGCTGTCAGGAAAATTGAATGGAAAAACCGATGAAGAACCGTATCGCAGGCGCCGTGACGTTCGGAGCAACGATCGCTTTGGCAACCGTTGCGTTCGGCTACTGTGGTGGCGTGCCTTATGCCAGCGCACAGGCCGTTAATGGCGGCGCGGCCGGAGCCGCCGCTACCGATACGGGTGTCAGTGGAGCAATAGACCAAAAGCCGCTTTTGACGCCGGCGCAGCGAAGCCGGATCTACGCGGAAGTCGGCAACGACAAGAGCAAAACGTCGCCCAAGGATTTTCCGACGGCGATCGGTGCCGAAGTGCCGCCGATGATCGAACTCTACGAGCTGCCGGACGCCGCCGTCGCCGACGTTCCAGCAGCCAAGCTCTACAAATATACCCTGGTGAATGATCGGGTCGTAGTCGTCGATCCGACCAAAATGCGCGTCATCGACGTTATCGGCCCCGCGCCGCTACCGCAGCAATAGCCGGTACCAGGTGGTTTACCGCGCCGCGGCTTTCTTGCCTGCCGCGCCCGCGGACTTGGGCAGCACGTCGAGATAGCCCATGAAGAAGGCTTGGCCGCTGCCAGCGCCATAACAACGATCGTAGCGCCGATCATCGCGCGCACCGGCGTGATGCACGTGCCGGCTTACTGAATTCCGCGGCGCCGCCGTGCTATATTATAATGGCATGCGGCTTGATGGAGCACGGTAATGATTCTTCCCCCGGCATTGGTCCTCGGTATGCACCTCATTATGCCGGTCTCCGACAGCGTTCCGACGCTCAACGTCGATCAGGTCTGTCAGGGCATTGCTCAGCAGGGCGGAGTGTCTTTCCATGACAACGACGTCGCCGTGGAGAAGAAAAACTGCCTCGATAGCGAGCAGGCCACGCGTGACCAACTGGTCAAGCAATGGTCGAGCTTCGCATCGGCCGACAAGACCGCTTGCACCAATGAATCGCGAATGGGCGGCGATTCGAGCTATACCGAGTTGCTGACCTGCCTGGAAATGGCACGCGATGTCCGCACCATGCAGAGCCAGCAATACGAGGCGGAAGCCAGACGCAGCCAGCCGAAGCGGCCGGCTACGACCGCATCGCCGGTACCGCCGATCTCGACAAAAACTAATCCGTAAAGCCGCGATCGCTTGGCGCCCGGCGCTAATAGCCGATGAGAATTTCGCTGACCGCCGGTTTGACCGCGCGGATCGCGGGATCGGAAGAGCTGTATTCCTTGTCGGCCGCAAAAGCGTTGACTGCGTCGGCGGCGGCTTTCGGGTCGGCGCGCAAAGCTGACGCCCGAGATTTGCAGCCGCCGGGAAGGTCCGTTAGCGCGCCGCCATCCCAGCCGCTGACTGCCGCCACCCCGCCCTTATCAAAACCTTTGAGCTTGAACGGCTTGTGATTGAGCTTTTCCATTTGAGCCAGCGTCAACCCAAGATGCATGCCGGCCGGCGCGATCCAGGTCGATTGGCCGCCGATGACAATAAGATGCGTTTCGCTACGGGCAGCGGGATTGGACCACCATACTTCGAGCCGCCGCTTCGGGTCCTTGGGAAACAGGACCGATGCTTCAGTTTTGGCGCCGCCATCGGCATCGACATCGCCAAAGGTGATGTTCTTGGCGTCGAACGTCATCGCGAGTTTAAGATGGCTCGAATCTTTCGCGAAAATGCCGCCGCAGGTGACGACATGGGTATTGGCAAGCGCGGCGGGTCCGGACGCCACGGCGGGATGAACGGGCGCTCCATCCGCTGGCGCATGCATGGCGGAATGCGCCGGCTTGCCGGACGCGCCGTTCGGTTCCGCCACCGCCGCCGGCATAGGTTGTTTCATCTGCGACGGCGCGAGTTGGTCGTCGGTGTCGAGATCGGGGTTGGTTTGTGAAACCGCTGGGGGCTTGCGCGCGTGTGTCGGCTTTGGTGGCGGGATCGCGGCCTGACCGGGCTGGTCTTGGTCCGTGGCGGCTGGCTGCGGCGTTGTCTGCTGCGCCGATGCTGGACCGGCAACCGACATCGCAAACGCCGCCCCAAGCGCCGCGCTGATCCAAGCCTTACGCATTACACCCTCCATTCCCAGCGGAGAGCACAATATAATAACATGTCCCGCGCGGCCAGCCGCTGGACATTCAGTTATCGGCAGAGGGGATCGCGGTGCGAAGAAAAGCCCGCCTGCGCTCTTCGAGCGGCGGGCGACCTTCGCGGGCTTAGGCTGGCGTGCCAACCGGACCGGCCATTCCTCGGGAGCAATCGGCCGCGAAGGGTGGTGGAGCCAGGCGGGATCGAACCGCCGACCTCCTGCATGCCATGCAGGCGCTCTCCCAGCTGAGCTATGGCCCCTTCAGACAACTGACGACGGACGTCAGACGGCAGATAGTGTGATTGCTTCCTTAATAATCCGTCGTCTGATGTCTGATGTCCGGATCAGCCTTCCTCTTCGGTTTCGATGTCGCCGCCGATGATGTCGGTGACATCGGCATCCTCTTCCTCTTGCTCCTCGATGAAGGGTGTCGTCGTCGAGCGTTTCGTCGATCTCGACTTCTTCGCCTTCGACCTCGGGTTCCGCCCGCCGCGGGCTTCTTGGTGCCTTGCGCCTCGGCATCGGCCTCTTCGAGCGAAACGGTCTCGATCTCCTGCGGCTCCGGCACGGCAACTTCCTCCACCGGGGCCGCGGCCGCGGCACGACGACCGGCGCGGGCTCCGGCCGGCGACGGCTCACGACCGGCGCAACCACATAGACCGTGTCGCATTTCGGGCAGTGGATCGGATCCTTGTTCAGGTCGTAGAACTTGGCGCCGCAACTGGCGCAGAGCCTCTTGGTGCCCAGTTCGGGTTTGGCCACGGTCGGATCCTTTGAGCAATTCGGGTGCTTCACTTGGCTAGTCGTAACGCGGCTGTCAATAGTCGATCGGCAGCTGCCCGATCCGCCCGCGGCATAAAAAACGACCGGATGACGCGCTGCGGCGCGCCATGATAGAGGGCGCTTCAGGCGCCCCTTGAGGCGCCAGCCGGACTTGATCCCATGCACGCCGACCCCGCCCCGCTTACCGCCCGCCGCAACGGCCCCCTGGCCGGCCGCGTCCGCGTGCCGGGCGACAAGTCGATCTCGATCCGGGCGCTCATTCTCGGCGCGCTGGCGGTCGGCGAGACCCCGATCAGCGGCATGCTCGAAGGCGAAGACGTCCTCAATACCGCGAATGCCCTGCAGGCGCTCGGCGCGCGCATCGAGCGAACCGGCGAGCGGCAATGGCGGATCCACGGCGTCGGCGTCGGCGGTTTTGCCGAACCCGCGCGCGCGCTCGATTTCGGCAATTCCGGCACCGGTTGCCGGCTCGCGCTCGGCGCGGTCGCCGGCTGCCCGATCACGGCGACGTTCGACGGCGATGCCTCGCTGCGCAGCCGGCCGATGCGCCGCGTGCTCGATCCGCTGGAACGGATCGGCGCGCGGACGCTGGCGTCGGCGCGATGGCCGCTTGCCGCTGACGCTCGCCGGCGCGCGCGATCCGATGCCGATCGTGTTCGAGCCGCCGGTGCCGTCGGCGCAATTGAAGTCGGCGACGCTGTTGGCCGGCCTGGCCGCGCCCGGCGAAACCGTCGTGATCGAAGCGGAGGCGACGCGCGATCACACCGAGAAGATGCTCGCGCATTTCGGCGCCGACATACGCGTTGAAGATTTGCGCATCGAAGATTTGCGCGTTGAAGATTGCGCGTCGAAACGGATAATGGCACGGCCGCCGCATTACGCTCACCGGCCAGCCGGAACTCGTGCCGCGGCCGATCATGGTGCCTGCCGATCCGTCCTCGGCCGCGTTTCCGCTGATCGCCGCGCTCCTGGTGCCTGGCTCGGAGCGTGATCCTCCAGGGCGTGATGATGAATCCGCTGCGCACCGGCCTGATCGCGACGCTCGGCGAGATGGGTGCGGCGATCGAGCGGCTCGATGAACGCAACGAGGGCGGCGAGGAGGTCGCCGACTTGCGCGTTCGCGGCAGGCGCCTTGCGCGGCGTCGAAGTACCGGCGTCGCGCGCGCCGTCCATGATCGACGAATATCCGGTGCTGGCGGTCGCCGCCGCCTTTGCCGAAGGCACCACCGTGATGCGCGGGCTCAAGGAACTGCGGGTCAAGGAATCGGACCGGCTCGCCGCCACCGCCGCGCTGCTGCGCGGCAATGGCGTCGCGGTCGATATCGAAGGCGACGACCTCATCGTGCACGGTCAGAGCCGCGCCCGCCGGCGGCGGCATGGTCACGACCCATATGGATCACCGCATTGCCATGGCGGCGATCGTTCTCGGTCTTGCCAGCGAGCGGCCGGTGCAGATCGACGATGGCACTTTCATTGCAACGAGCTTTCCGGGCTTTGTCGAATTGATGCGGTCTTGGGCGCGGATTTGTCATGATCATCGCCATCGACGGACCCGCCGCTTCGGGCAAAGGCACGATCGCGCAGGCAGATCGCGGCGGTCTATGGGCTGCATCATCTCGATACCGGGCTGCTTTATCGGGCGGTGGCCAAGGCCATGCTCGATGCCGGCCATTCGCCCGACGATGCCGAGCGCGCGACCGCGGCCGCCATCGCGGCTCGATCCGACCAAATTCGAGGACAATGCGCTGAAATTGCAGGTCATCACCGAGGCCGCCTCGGTGGTCGCCGCGATCCCGCAGGTGCGGCAGGCCTTGATCAATTATCAGCGCGAATTCGCGACCAAGCCGCCCGGCGCGGTGCTCGACGGCCGCGATATCGGCACCGTCATCGCGCCCGGCGCCGACGTGAAGCTCTTCGTCGTCGCCAGCCCCGAAGTGCGCGCCTCCCGCCGCACGCTCGAATTGCGGGCGCGGGGCGAGACCGCCGACGAGCAGGAGGTCCTGGCCGACCTGCTGCGGCGCGACGAGCGCGATTCCCGGCGCACCGCCGCCCCCCTCAAAGCCGCGCCGGACGCGCACTTGCTCGATACCACGCATTTGGGTATAGACGCGGCGTTCCGGGCCGCCGTCGATATCATCGAGGCCGTTCGAGCGGGCCGAAAGCGCCGTTGACAGCGCTTTCGTCATTGGAGGTAAGCCCGTTCACCGCTTCGTTTGCGTGATACCGGCATAAGCTTTGCCCGGAACACAAGCTTCGTCCTGAATCGTATGGCCTTGGCCCCAACCGCCGGTCTTGCCGGCGGCTGCCGCACGTTCGGGATCAATTCATTCGAGGGGTCTGGGAGTATTTATGGCTCAAGTCGCTAAGCCGCCGCCGCGCCGACGCGCGAGGACTTTGCCAAGCTGATCGAGGAATCGTTCAGCGACGGTCATGTGCAGGAAGGTTCCGTCGTCAAAGGCACGGTCGTCGCCATCGAACGCGATCTTGCCGTCATCGATGTGGGCCTGAAGACCGAAGGCCGCGTCGCATTGCGCGAATTCGCCGGGCCCGGCCGCACCAACGAGATCAAGAGTCGGCGACACCGTCGAGGTCTATCTCGAGCGGGTCGAGAATGCGCTCGGCGAAGCCGTGCTGTCGCGCGACAAGGCGCGCCGCGAGGAAAGCTGGGGCAAGCTCGAAAAGGCGTTCCAGAAC
The DNA here is from genome assembly GCA_963784005.1 of uncultured Alphaproteobacteria bacterium. Lineage (GTDB taxonomy): Bacteria > Pseudomonadota > Alphaproteobacteria > Rhizobiales > Xanthobacteraceae > BOG-931. The sequence goes on from CAWAPT010000009.1 coordinate 5,687, forward strand.
AACGAAAAGGTGCAGGGCGTCATCTTCAATCAGGTCAAGGGCGGCTTCACCGTCGATCTCGACGGCGCCGTGGCCTTCCTGCCGCGCTCGCAGGTCGACATCCGGCCGATCCGCGATGTCTCGCCGCTGATGAACAATCAGCAGCCGTTCCAGATCCTCAAGATGGATCGCCGGCGCGGCAATATCGTCGTCTCGCGCCGCACCGTGCTGGAAGAGACCCGCGCCGAGCAGCGCCAGGAACTGGTGCAAAACCTCGAAGAGGGTCAGGTCATCGACGGCGTGGTCAAGAACATCACCGACTACGGCGCCTTCGTCGATCTCGGCGGCATCGACGGGCTGCTGCACGTCACCGACATCGCCTGGCGGCGCGTCAATCACCCGTCCGAGGTGCTCAATATCGGCCAGCAGGTGAAGGTCAAGATCATCAAGATCAACCACGAGACCCACCGCATCTCGCTCGGCATGAAGCAACTGCTCGACGATCCGTGGCAGGGCATCGAGGCGAAATATCCGGTCGGCGCGCGCTTCAAGGGCCGCGTCACCAACATCACCGACTACGGCGCCTTCGTCGAACTCGAGCCCGGCATCGAAGGCCTGATCCACGTTTCGGAAATGTCGTGGACCAAGAAGAACGTGCATCCCGGCAAGATCGTCTCGACCTCTCAGGAAGTCGAGGTGCAGGTGCTCGAAGTCGATCCGGTCAAGCGCCGCATCTCGCTCGGTCTCAAGCAGACCATGCGCAATCCGTGGGAGGTGTTCGTCGAGAAATATCCCGCCGGCTCGCGTGGTCGAAGGCGAGGTCAAGAACAAGACCGAATTCGGCCTGTTCCTCGGCCTCGACGGCGACGTCGACGGCATGGTGCACCTGTCCGATCTCGACTGGAAACGGCCGGGCGAGCAGGTCATCGAGGAGTACAAGAAGGGCGACAAGGTCAAGGCGCAGGTGCTCGACGTCGACGTCGAGAAGGAGCGCATCTCGCTCGGCATCAAGCAGCTGTCCGAGGGCGCGCGCCGCTGCGGCCGCGGCCGATGCCGGAGACCACGGCCGGCGAACTCAAGAAGGGCGCCGTCGTCACCTGCGAAGTGACCGAGGTGAAGGAAGGCGGCATCGACGTGAAGATCGTCGGCACCGAATTCACCTCCTTCATCAAGCGTTCGGAGCTGGCGCGCGACCGTTCCGAGCAGCGTCCGGATCGTTTCGCCGTCGGCCAGAAGGTCGACGCCCGCGTCACCCAGTTCGACCGCCGCACGCGCCGCGTCACGGTCTCCATCAAGGCGCTGGAAGTCGCCGAGGAGAAGGAGGCGATCGCGCAATACGGCTCGTCCGATTCCGGCGCGACGCTCGGCGACATCCTCGGCACTGCGCTCAAGCGCAAGGGCGAGGAGAGCGAGGACGGCGAGAAGGAAGAAGCATCGGAAGAGTGATGTGAGCTCGCGCTGGCGGGGAGGGGGAGCAAAAGGAACCGACCATGTCGCTTGACGCCGACCTGATCGTCGACCGCCGCCGCATGCGGCGTAAGCTCACGTTCTGGCGCGTGATCGCCGTCGCGCGTGATCGTTCTCGGCATTGCCGGAGCGGCGGCGCTGGACGAGCAATCGGCTCGGGTTCACCGGCGTTCGTCCCTACATCGCGCGCGTCACCATCTCCGGATTGATCCGCGGCGATCAGGAACGCGTCGAGCAGCTCGACCGGCTGTCCCGATCCTCGACGGCGCGCGCCGTCATCGTCCATGTCGACAGCCCCGGCGGCACCACCGCCGGCTCCGAGCAGCTGTTCGACTCGCTGTCGCGGCTGCGGGAAAAAAAGCCGCTCGTGATCGTCGTCGACAGCATGGCCGCGTCCGGCGGCTACATCACGGCGCTCGCCGGCGATCATATCGTGGCGCAGCAGACCTCGCTCGTCGGCTCGATCGGCGTGCTGTTCCAGTTTCCCAATGTCGTCCGACCTGCTCGACAAGATCGGCGTGAAGGTCGAATCGGTGAAATCGACGCCGCTCAAGGCGGCGCCGGACGGCTTCGAGCCGACCAGCCCCGAGGCCCGCGCGGCGCTCGAATTCGATCATCCAGGATTCCTATGCCTGGTTCAAAGGCATCGTGCAGGATCGCCGCCATCTCACCGACGCCGAGCTTGCGACCGCTGTCCGACGGCCGCGTCTTCACCGGCCATCAGGCGATCGATCTCAAGCTGATCGACGAACTTGGCGACGAGCGGACCGCGCTTGCCTGGCTCGCCAAGGAAAAGAATGTCGATGCCAAGCTGCCGGTCCGCGACTACGAACTGCAACAGCCGCTTCGGCGATCTGCCGTTCCTGCACGCCGCGGCACTGGCGCTCCTCGACGCGGCTGGACTGAATGCGCTGGCCCAGCGTCTCGGCGCACTGGACGCGGTCGACGCCGTGGAGCGTTTCAATCTTGACGGTCTGTTGGCCCTTTGGCACCCTGCCGGTGCGAACTGAGCGGCGGCGCTTTTGCTTCGGCGCTCGGTTTTCCAGTCCCGGAAGTCCCGGAGCAGCGTTGGCGGCGACCCAAGGCGGCGGACATGATCAAATCTGAACTGGTTCAACGGATTTCCGAGCAGAACCCCCACCTTTACCAGCGCGACGTCGAAAACATCGTCAATGCCATTCTCGGCGAGATCATCGCGGCCATGGCGCGCGGCGACCGCGTCGAATTGCGCGGTTTCGGCGCGTTCTCGGTGAAACAGCGGCCGGCGCGCACCGGGCGCAATCCGCGCACCGGCGCCCATGTCGCGGTCGACCAGAAATGCGTGCCGTTCTTCAAGACCGGCAAGGAAATGCGCGAGCGGCTCAATCGCCCGGGCGAAGGTTGACCGCCGCGCCGCGATCGGCTGGAAACTTATTCCGCAAAGCGGTCGCGGCGCTTATTCTCGTGCCGCTCGCCGTCCTCATTATCGCGTTTGCGGTCGGCGAACCGGCAGGCCGTGACGGTATCGCTCGATCCGTTCAGCGCGGATCCTCCTGCCGCGGTGCTGACGCTACCGCTGTTCGCGCTGGTCATCGTGCTCCTCATATTTGGCATCATGATCGGCGGCATCGCGGCCTGGCTGCGCCAAGCCAAATGGCGGCGCATCGCCCGGCGGCTGGAACGCGAGGTCGCCGAGCTTCACGGCAAGCTGGAATCGCTCAAGCGGACCGCTGGCGTCCCGGCAAGCCCGCCGCCGGCAGCGGCGCCGCCCGAGCGCCTGCAGCTGAGGCCGCCGCTTCAGTAAGGATCAGCATGCCTGCGGCTCGCAAGACAAAGCCTGCCGGGCGATGTAGAACGGCGCCAATCAAGGGCCGGGAGCGCCACGACCGAGCAAGCCGATGTCGCCACTCGTGAAAATCTGCGGGCTTTCGACCCCCGAAGCCCTCGATGTCGCGCTCGATGCCGGCGCCGACATGGTCGGCTTTGTGTTTTTTCCGCCGTCGCCGCGCAATCTCTCCTTCAAGGTCGCCGCGGCTTTGGAATCGCGTGTGCGAGGCAAGGCGCAGAAAGTTGCGCTGTCGGTGGATGCCGACGATACGCTCTTGTCCTACATCGTCGATGCGCTTGGCCCGGATATCCTGCAACTTCATGGCAACGAGCAGCCGTTGCGGGTGGCCGCCATCAAGGCGCGGTTCAATCTGCCGGTGATGAAAGCGATACCGGTCGAGACCAAGGCCGACCTGGCGGCGATTGCGCGCTATGCCGCGGTCGCCGATCGCCTGCTGTTCGACGCGCGCGCCCCGCGCGACGCGACGCGGCCTGGCGGGCTCGGCCAACCGTTCGACTGGCAGCTTCTTGAAAATCTTAATCCCGGCGTGCCGTTCATGCTGTCCGGTGGGCTCGATGCCGGCAATGTCGGTGAGGCGCTGCGCATCACCCGCGCGCCCGGTGTCGACGTATCTTCGGGTGTCGAGCGCGCGCCCGGCGAAAAGGACCTTGATAAGATCCGCGCCTTCATCCGCGCGGTTCGTGACGCCGCGGCGAAGCAAATCGACCGCGTGGTGTAGAGGATTTTGGCGATGACCGCGCAGCAGCGCAACTCGTTCCGCACCGGACCCGACGAACACGGGCATTTCGGCATTTATGGCGGCCGCTTCGTCGCCGAGACGCTGATGCCGCTGATCCTCGAATTGGAAGCGGCCTATGCCAAGGCCAAGGCCGATCCCGCGTTCAAGACGGAGATGGACGGCTACCTGACGCACTATGTCGGCCGGCCGTCGCCGCTGTATTTCGCCGAGCGTCTGACCGAACATTGTGGCGGCGCCAAAATCTATCTCAAGCGCGAGGAGCTCAATCACACCGGCGCGCACAAAGTGAACAACGTCCTCGGCCAGATTCTGCTGGCGCGGCGCATCGGCAAGAAACGCATCATCGCCGAGACCGGCGCCGGCATGCACGGCGTCGCCACCGCGACCTTGTGCGCGCGGTTCGGGCTTGAATGCATCGTTTATATGGGCTCGGTCAACGTCGAGCGGCAAAAGGCGAATGTGTTCCGCATGCACATGCTCGGCGCCAAGGTGGTGCCGGTGGAATCCGGCGCCAAGACGCTCAAAGACGCGATGAACGAGGCGCTGCGCGACTGGGTGACCAATGTCGGCTCGACCTTCTATTGCATCGGCACCATTGCCGGTCCGCATCCTTATCCGATGATGGTGCGCGATTTCCAATCCATCATCGGCCGCGAGACGCGCGCGCAAATGCAAGAAGCCGAAGGGCGGCTGCCGGATTCGCTCATCGCCTGCATCGGCGGCGGCTCCAATGCCATGGGCCTGTTCCATCCGTTCCTCGACGACAAGGACATCGAGATCTACGGCGTCGAGGCCGCCGGTCACGGCATTACGACGGGCATGCATGCCGCCTCGATCGCCGGCGGGCGGCCGGGCGTGCTGCACGGCAATCGCACTTATCTGCTCATGAACGGCGACGGCCAGATCACCGAGGCGCATTCGATCTCCGCCGGGCTCGATTATCCGGGCATTGGCCCGGAACATGCTTGGCTCAACGACGTCGGCCGCGTCACGTTCTTGTCGGCGACCGACGACGAGGCGCTCGCCGCGTTCCAGCTTCTGTCCAAGCTCGAAGGCATCATTCCGGCGCTGGAGCCGGCGCATGCCATCGCCAAGGTGCTCGATCTCGCGCCGCAGAAGCCCAAGGATCATCTGATGGTGGTCAATCTGTCCGGCCGCGGCGACAAGGATTTGGATTCGGTGGCACGGCATTTGAGGGAAAAGGAGAAGTGAGGTGACAAGAGCGGCAGGCGTTTCGGCCTTTTCCTTCTCCCCTTGCGGGAGAGGCCGCGTGCGCAGCACGCGGGTGAGGGCCGGGGATCGCCTAGGCGCCGTGCATGTTCGCCATGCCTTCAAGCGGGCCCTCACCTGGCCGCTTCGCGGCCGGCCTCTCCCGAGTGGGGAGAGGCGGTTTAGACGGGTCGGCGCTTGATGACCGGACGCATCGATCGGCGCTTCGCCACACTCAAGACAGAAGGCCGCGCCGCGCTCGTCACCTTCACCATGGCGGGCGATCCGGATGACGCCACGGCGCTGGCGATCCTCAAGGCGCTGCCCACGGCCGGCGCCGACCTGATCGAGCTCGGCATGCCGTTCACCGATCCGATGGCGGACGGCCCAGCGATCCAGGCGGCGGGGCTGCGCGCGCTTGCCGCCGGCCAGGACATGAAGAAGACGCTGGCCGCGGTGCGCGAATTCCGCGCCGGCGACGATGCGACGCCGGTCGTGCTGATGGGCTACTACAATCCGATCTATATCTATGGCGTCGAAAAATTTCTCGCCGACGCCACAGCCGCCGGCGTCGACGGGCTGATCGTGGTCGATTTGCCGCCCGAGGAGGATGGCGAATTGTGCCTGCCGGCGATGAAAGCCGGCATCAATTTCATCCGGCTGGCCACGCCGACCACCGACGACAAGCGGCTGCCGGCGGTGCTCACCAACACCTCGGGCTTTGTCTATTACGTTTCGATCACCGGCATCACCGGTGCCGCGGCGCCCGATGCCGGCAAAGTCGCGGCCGCGGTGGCGCGCATCAAGCGCCATACCAAGCTTCCGGTCGCCGTCGGCTTCGGCGTGCGCACGGCCGAGCAGGCGCGCGCGATCGCGGAGCACAGCGACGGTGTCGTGGTCGGCTCGGCGCTGGTCGATGCGATCCGCAAGAACTCTCGGCGCCGACGCCAAACCGACGGCGGCCACCGTGCCGGCGGTCACCGAACTCGTTCGCAAGCTGGCCGAAGGCGTGCACGGCGCGCGCCGCGTCGCTGCGGCCGCCAAGATATAATCGCGGGCTCTCTTCTGGTCGCATAGGCCATTCCATTCTCGTTTTCGCGGCACTCGCGCTCCTTCTCCCCGCACGCGGGGAGAAGGTCGGGATGAGGGGGCCTCTCCGCCGGGCTCAGATTAGAGCGCTCAAACTCGCGGAGAGGCCCCCTCACCCTCGCTCACTACGTTCGCTCGACCTCTCCCCGCGCGGCGGGGAGAGGTGGCAAGGCAATCCCGTTCTCGCGGCGCGTTTTCCGCGCGCGAGCCGTCAAATCCGACCTTTCCAATTCCGCCCCCAACGAACGCGGGGGCTTTTTCTCTGCTTCCCTTCGCCACTTTCGCAAAAGGAAGCGGAACGCCGGCAAGCGCTGTGCAACAACCGCCGCACCGTCGGATGCGGCTCGCGCCCTGATCTCTTCCCCTCCCCCGCTTGCGGGGAGGCGCGCTCGCCTGCCGGCGTTCCACCGCGGCTCTCGTCCCAAGGAGTTATCGTCCTTGGGGTCAGCTTCAGGCCATGTTTCCTGGGACGCGGCAAGGCGTGTGATCCGGAAAAGTGGAAACCGGTTTTCCGAAACGATCACACGCCAGCTTAAACAAGCTAATGGGCGTTACCCATCATCGCCTGTCCCAGTCCAGGGAAGCACCTCCCGCCCCGGTCATAGTGCCGGGAGACATGATGCCCAAGCCACCCGAGAGCGGAGTGTATCGCTCCGCCCGCGGGCACCGCACTCGCTCCGACTTCCGGAATACCTTCGCGAAAGGCGTCCTGAACATGAGCAATTCTTTGGGATGTAACCGAAACGGGGACTGATGTCAAGCCAATATCACTAAAATAGTGACGTGCTATGTCGTCATGCCCGGGCTGGTCGCGGCCATCCACGTCTTTTCTCAACGTAGCAACGAAGACGTGGATGGCCGGAACAAGTCCGGCCATGACGAGTAAGCGTAGGGTGGGCAAAGGCGCGTCAGCGCCGTGCCCACGTCAGCGTCCAACGCAAAATGCAAGCTAGCCGTGGGCACGCTTCGCTTTGCCCACCCTACGCTCGCTGGATTGCTTCGCTTTGCTCGCAATGACGAAAGAAAAAGAAAGCGGAACGCCGGCAAGGCTTGTTCGGTCAGCCACGTCTTCAGTTGACGACGCCATAGACGTGGATGCCCGCGACAAGCGCGGGCATGACGAGTCGGTAGACGCCGCGCCTTACTCCACCGCCGGCAAATTCAGCGCCTTATCCACCAGCGCTCCGGCGCGCTTGAAATCGAAATTCCGATAAAGATTCTGCTTCGCCGCGAACGACGGCCCGCCGTAGAATTTTTCATATTGCGCGTGGCGGCTGCCGAATTCGGAGCCGAGGAAATCCCAGATCAGGCGCATCAGCTTTACGCGCGATTTGGCGTCGGCGTTGCCGGAGCCCATGTAGCGTTCGAGGTCGGCCGCGATTTCCGGATTGCCGAAATCGGCGTCGGAGGAGGGCAGGGTGATGAAGGCTGCGCCGGCCATTTCGCGGATGATTTCCAGCATGCGGCCGTTGAGCTCCGACTGCATGGCGCTCGCGGCATAATAGGCGGTCTTCGACGGCCACAACACGCCGTCCTCGATGGTGCCCATGGTTTCGTGCGGCATGCAGCATGGCTTCGTAGATCGAGACCAGCGCGCACAGTTCGCCCATCATGCCGATACCGCGGGGTTGGCGGCATTGCCGGTGGTTTCGTTCATGCGCTGCGCCAGGCCGGCCATGAAGCGCAGCTTGGTCACGTAGCGCGTCTGCGCCTGATGATTGCCGTAGAGATGCGACGGCGTCTTGCGCCACTGGTCGCGCGACAATTCGACATTGCGGTAGATGAAAACGCGCTCCCACGGCACGAACACATTGTCGAACATCGACATAGCTGTCGCATTCGTCGAAGCGGCTCGACAGCGGATAATCGGCGGCGCTGCCGGCGCGCGCAATAGGGCTTGCGCGGATAAAGTTTTAGGCCTTCGGCGGCGACCGGAACGGCGAGGCAATTGGCGTAATTCTCGTCGCCGGGCGCAGCGGCTGGATGCAGCTCAGATGGATGTAATCGGAGATGGCGCCGCCGGTGGCGAGCTGCTGCGCGCCGGAAATCACGATGCCGTCGTCGCGCTCCTTGACCACGCCGGCATAAAGCGTCGGATCGCTCTGCTGGTGCGCGGGCTTCGAGCGGTCGATCTGCGGCGGCACGATGGCGTAGCTGCAATAGATGTGGTTGTCGCGCATGAATTCGTAGAACGCGACGAGATTGTCGGCGAATTTTTGCCGCCGGCGCTGGCGAAGAAACTGCGGCACCGCGGCATAGCCGGCGAAGAAGCCGGCGACATGATCGGGCGCGCGGCCCATCAGGCCGAAGGTCGCCTCGGCCCAGGTCTCCGAGAACAGCCGCCGCGCGCGCAGATCGGCATGGCTGTGCGGAATCTGCCAGCCGCGCTGCACCGGCTGCGCCGGTCTTCGGCGAGGTAAACGTCATGCGCTCGCGCAGCTCGGGCGCGGCGGCGATGTCGTAGAGGTTGGCGATCGAGCGCGCGGCCTGGCGGAAGGCCGGATGCGCGGTCACGTCCTTGACCGCTTCGCCATCGACAAAAACGCGCCGCCCATCATTGAGCGAGCGCAGATAGTCGGCTCCCGTACGCATCGGCGTTCCCTGATCCTGCGCATGATCGTGCCAGGGTCCGCACGCCATTGGTCAAATTGCGGCACTCCATCCCTCTCCCGTGCGGAAGCGGGGACGCGGGCGGTTCGGATTGAGCTTCGCGCGGAAGTGAGCGCGACCTCTCACGCCAGGGTCGCTGCGCAAGCTCATCGCAAACTGCTGCGATGTTGCCCGTGCGCGCTTGCCAAAGCGCGCCGCCGCGGCTTTAAAGTCGCGCCAATCAGGCGCAGAATCGGCGCTCGGAAGGCACGAACGATGCTCGAGCGATTGCTGTGCCGCGGCCGCATGGTCGCGCTCTTATCCGCCGGCCATCGCCGCGCCGCCGACTACCCGGAACGGCCGGTCACGATCGTCGTCGGCTTCCCGCCCGGCGGCGCGAGCGACATCCTGGCGCGCATCGTCGCCGACAAGCTCGGCAGCCTGCTCGGCCAGCCCTTCGTCGTCGACAATCGTCCGGGCGCGGGCGGCAATGTCGCCGGCGAAGTCGTGGCCCATGCGGCGCCCGACGGCTACACGCTGCTGTTGGGCAACAACGCCATCCTCGCCACCAATGTCAGCGCTCTACGCCAAGATCGGCTTCGATCCGGTGAAGGATTTTGCTCCGATCAGCCTGATCGGCACGCAGGCCAATGTGCTGGTGGTGAATCTCAATGTGCCGGCGCATTCGCTCGGCGAACTGATCGCGCTCGCCAAGGCCAATCCGGGCAAGCTCAATTTCGCCTCATCCGGCTACGGCCTGGCGGCGCATCTGGCCGGCGAATTGTTCAAGATCGCAGGCCCATATCGACATCGTGCACGTGCCCTATAAGGGCTCGGCGCCGGCCTGGAGGATGTCATCGCCGGCAGGACCAGATGATGTTCGCCACCACGTCCGGCGTGATGGGCTTTCTCGACAACGGGCAGGTGCGGGCGCTCGCCGTGACGACGCTCAAGCGCACCGCCGCATCCTGCCGGACATCCCGACCATGGACGAAGCCGGCCTTCCCGGCTTCGAGGCGACGACCTGGCACGGCCTGGTCGCGCCGGCCGGCACGCCGCAAGGACATCGTCGAGACGCTGCATCGCGCGATCGTCGAGACGCTGAAAGATCCCGACGTGCAGCAAAAGCTCGCCGCGCTCGGCATCGATCTCGGTCGGCAACACGCCCGACGAATTCGCCGCCTATATCAGATCGGAAATTCCGAAATGGGCGGCGGTGATCAAAGCGTCCGGCGCCAAGCTGGAGTGACTCAGACGGGCGCGACACTCGCGCTCCGCCTGCCAATCCTTGCCGACGCCGTCGCTGGTCGGAAACACCAGCGACTTGATCACCACCGGCACCGCGCCCGAGGTGTCGAGGATGGCGCCGATATCGATATAGTCGAACTCCTTGAGCTCGAGGCCGTCGATCGAGACGATCGGGTTTTCAAGCTTCATCTCCTCGCAATAATGAATGCCGATCAGCCCGCCGACATCGCCGTCGCCGGCGAGCACGATGGGATGGCCGCGGGCGAGCACGGCTTGCAAGCCGGCGGCGACGCCGTTGCAGAAATCGTCGAGCCGCTGGAACGTCGCCGAGCCGCGCCACGAAACGAACACGGCGACCGGGCTTGTCGCCGTCGCCGAGATCGAGGCGCTTGAGCGCCGCCTTGATCGCTGCGGCGATCGCTGCGGGATCGATCTTGTCCTCGCCGAGCGCCAGCAGCGGCGCGATCACCGGCACGTTGCGCAGCGGTAGCGTGTGCTAGCGGCGAGACGAAGATCGTGCTGCCGGAAACCTGCATCGTATATTGCGACGCGCCGATCACGGTGGCGCGGATGCGCGCCTCGGGCCGCGCCAGCGGCACGCCCCAGGCTTCGAGCCGCGTGCGCAATTCGCGCGCCAGCAGCGGGCCGAGATCGCCGAAACCTTTGGCCTCGCCGCCGTAAATGTATTCCGCCACGCCGCCGGAAAAGCTCACGTCGGAAATGTCGCCGCGATGGCTCAAGCGGGTCGAGCCGCAACAGATCGGCGCCGCCGGCGCGCGGCGCGCCGCCGCGCATGGCTTCGAACAAACGATCGGCCATGCGCGGCGGCGAGCGCGCGGGCATCGTGCTCGGCGAGTATCGCGCCCGGCGCAAGCTTTAACCCAAGCTCGGCGCCAAAGCGGCGGCCGGCTTCTTCGAGCCGCACGATGCGGCGCTCGTCGTCGAGCACGATAAGCCGCGCGCCGACATCGAGCGCGGTGACGTCGGTCACTTTGCCCTCGGCGCAGACCGCGATCTTGGCGGTGCCGCCGCCGACATCGACATTCATCACCGGCGCGCCGTTGCGGATCGAGCGCGCCACCGCGCCCGAGCCGTAGGCCGCCATCACCAATTCCAAGCTGTCGCCGGCGCTGACCGCGACCATCCGTCCGGCCTGACGGGCAAACAATTCGCCGATGCGCCGCGCGTTCTTCCGCCGCACCGCGACGCCGGTGAGGATCAGCGCGCCGGTATCGATCTCGTCGGGATCGACCTTGGCGTCCTTATACTGGCGTTGCAGGAAGGCGCCGAGCGCCTCGGCGTCGATGGTGTCTGCACCGGAATAGGGCGTGAGCAGAATGTCGGACTGATAAAAGCTCTCGCGCTCGGTGACGACGTAACGGCTATCGAGCCGCTCCAGCACGATGCGCGAGAACACCAGGTGCGAGGTGGACGAGCCGATATCGACGCCGACCGAGAGCACGCACAATTCGTCCTCTTCGCCGAATGTGCGTCCGGTGCTGGAGAAGAAGATGCGGCCGGCCTGGGCGTCGTCGGTCATGCGAGCCTTCTATGCAAAGACCTCGTCATGCCCGGCCTTGTGCCGGGCATCCACGTCTTTTGTTGTAGAAGCAAAGTCGTGGATGGCCGGGACAAGCCCGGCCATGACGGTTGGTGGAGACGAGGCCCTCATTCCTTCGGCAGCAATCCGCGATAGTCGCGCTCGTAATATTCCGTCCGCATGCGGTTTTCGGCGCCTTCGCGCTGCCATCCGTTCCGCATATTCCTGCCGCAGGAACGGATCCTCCATGTAATAGGGGATGGCGCTGCCGCCTTCGGGAATATCCATCGCCGTGTAATCGGTGTGCTTCTCGCCGGGCGGCCCGGGCTCGCGGCCGGGATTGTGCGGGCCGAACCAGGCGGTGAGGCGGAACGGCTCCTTCGATGCGCCGAAATGCTGATGAAACCAGCGCGCGCCGCCCGGCGCCGCCGAGACCATGCCGACCGGCTCGTAATCGACGCGCTTGACCTGATCGGCCTTGCCATCCTGCCACGGCGTCAGCCCGAGATTCTCGGGCCACGTGTAGGTGTAGCCTTTGCCCTTCACGCAAATCAGCACCGCCGCCGAGGTGTGGGCGTGCGCCTTGGAATAATGGCCGTTCTCGTGCTGGCCGATCCACAGATAGAACGTATTGCCGGTCATGAACGGCTCGACGCGGCGCCAGCCCGGCGAGCGGCGATTGTCGAGCGGCAGATCGCAATTGACGATGTCGGGAATGAAATTGGTGCGCCGCATGGCAAGCCCGCGCACCGGATCGGGCTCGATGTCGTCCTTGTATTTGTAGAAGTCGTCGGCGCCGGAGAAACGATCGCGGAACTGATACGGGCAATTGAAGATCGCGTCGGCATTATCGATCAGGTTCATCAGATTGGGCGCCGTGGTGCCGCCCAGCAACAGCGCCGGCGCCGAGCTGGCATTGACGATCCGGTGCATGGCATTGACCGGGATCGAGAACAGCGAACCCTTCTGCCATTCGAAAATGTGGCGTTTGCTGTCGCCTTCGAGCCAGACCTCGGTCGAGCCGCGGCCTTCGACCACCAGATAAATTTCCTCGTACAGGTGTTTTTCGGCGTTGAGCGCGCCGGCGCCCGGCACCTCCACGACATAAGAACCCCATTTGCCTTCGGTGCCGTGCAGCTGAATGTAGCTGCCGCGTCCGCCCATGCGCGGCCACGGCGCGAGCGGCAGATTCTGCACCTTGCTGACGCCGATATCGCGATAGACCGGAATGTCGTCTCTTTCCATGAACAGATCGTACGGCGTCTTCGGCCGGTTGAACTTGCCGAAGCCGGCGCGCCGGAAGCCGGACGGCTCGTGCCAATGCACCTGGCCGGCGATCTCATGCATGCGGGGCGTCCTCCATCGAACGATGACCGTGCCGCTGCCCGGCAAATCAACGCTTTGCGGCGCAGCGATGGTCGCTCGATTGCCTGGGCTTGCACCCCATGTACAATGCGCCTTAAGTCGTTGCAACGGGCGCTGCTGTGCGCGCTGGCGCGGAAGTGAACGTCATGCCGATGAACAAACCGCATCTTGAATTCCACAAGGTCGACATGAATCAGGGCTGGGTGACGCCGCCCGGTTACCCGGCCGGCATCCAGCAGAAAATCCTAGCCAGCGATCTCAATGAGGCGCGCAAGATGGGCAGCCGCACGCGGCTCCTGCGCTTTGCGCCCGGCGTCTACACCACCGCGCCCTTCGTTCACGATCATTGGGAGGAAGTGTATCTGCTGTCCGGCGATCTCATCGTCGGCAACGACGACAAAGGCGCCGGCGGCCAATCGTTCGCAGCGCCGACCTATGCCTGCCGCCCGCCCGGCGTCCATCACGGGCCGTTCAAGTCCGACCGCGGCTGCATGCTCTATGAGATTCACTATTATGATGAGAGCACGACGCAAGCGTCTTAAAAGACAAACCGCTTGCCGACCACGGTCGGCGTCACGACCCGCTCGCCGAATGTATTGACCAAGGCCGTCGTGGCGCGCCAGCCGGTGCAATGTCCGGCGGCAATAAACGGCAAATCAAATTCGCCGCAGCGCCGCGACCGTTTCCGGGATGATCTTTTCGGTATGGCCGGACAGATGTAGCCCGCCGAGCACGCAATAGAGCGGGACGCCGGCAAATCGCGCGCGCGCATCTTTGAGCACATTGACGATGCCGGCATGCGAGCAGCCGGTGAAGACGATGACGCCCTTGCCGGCGACATTCACGCCGAGCCAGCGCTCGTCGATGATCCAGGGGTCGAGCTCCCAGCCGCTTTCGGTTTTGGCATAATGGAACGGTTGCCCGGTCTCGAACGGCGTAACGCGGGGGATTTCGCCGCTCAGATAAAACATATCGTCGAGAAAGCTTTGCGGCTCGCGCGTGCTCACCACCCGCGCGCCATGCGCGGTCAGTTCGACTTCGCTCGGCACGTCCTCCATCGGCATGATCTCGCCGCCGGGCAATTGCCGGCCGCGGGTGCGGAACATGCCCGGATGCGCATAATAGGGCAGGTCGCGGTTGTTGCCGCCGGAACGGATCAGGTCGATGGCGCGCAACATGCCGCCGCCGTGATCCCAATGCCCGTGCGAAAGCACCAGCGCTTCGACAATGCGCAGATCGATGCCCAGCCGCTCGCTATTGCGCTCGAACGTGTCGGCTTCCGGCCCGGTGTCGAACAGAACCGTGTGGCTGGCACCGCCACGATGCGCCGTGATCAGGCACGACAGTCCATGCGTGGCGCAGCAAATGCATTTGCCGGACAGGATGCGCATGCCTTTGCGGTGCAAATAGGAGAACTCCGATTCGACATGTTTTGGCACGCTGGACAGGCTGTCGGTCGCGTTGTCGACCAGGATATGGATTTCCAGACGGTCGACCGGCTTAACGCTGGTCATGATGTCAGCTCCGCTCGTCGGCGATCGTGCGCGCGCAATGTTCCGATGCTGCTGATTTCGACCTCGAGCGTATCGCCAGGCTTCATCCACAGCGGCGGCTTGCGGTGGTGGCCGACACCTTCGGGCGTGCCGGTGGCGATGACGTCGCCCGGTGCCAGCGTGGTGAAGTCGGAGCAGAACGCGATGATTTGCGGGATCGCATAGATCAGAAGATCGGTCGTTGCGTGCTGCACCTCCTGGCCGTTGAGCCGCGTCGTCAGCGTGAGCTTGCCGGGGTCCGGAATTTCATCGGTCGTGACGAGCCACGGCCCGAGCGGTCCGGTGCCGGGAAAATTCTTGCCCGACGTGACCGAGAATTTCTGAAAATCGCGCACGCTGCCATCGACGAAGCAGGTATAGCCGGCGACGTGATCGAGCGCGCGCTCGGCCGTGATATGCCGCCCGGCCTTGCCGATGACGAGCGCAAGCTCGCCCTCGAAATCGAAGTTATCGGAGACTGACGGCCGGATCATCTCGCCGTCATGGCCGACCAGCGTGTCGGCGAAGCGCACGAACATGCTCGGCTGCTTCGGCAGTTCGCGGCCGGTCTCGGCGGCGTGCGAACGGTAATTGATGCCGGCGCATAGCATTTTTTCCGGCCGTGGGATTACCGGCAGGAATTTGATGCCGCTGAGCTTGCGGTCGGGCTTGGCGTCCGCCGCTGCCTTGCGCATGGTCGCGATGGCGCCGGCCGCCAGTGCGGCGCGCAGATCGGGCTGCCCGATCCTATCGTTCAGCGTCACCACGCCGTCGCCGTTCACCGCGCCAAAGTAGTCCTTGCCGCCGGCAGCAAAACTCAAAAGCTTCATTCCGCCCCCCTCGGTATTCGCTCCCCCAATGTTGCGCGGCAGTGTAACGGCGGGCGGAAAATTGGTCCAATCTTTCGCAAATACGCAATCTTTCCCATACGAATGAATTGCTTGGCGCCGGTACCGGATATGTGCACCGGCGCCTGACGGGATCGTTAAACTTGTCGTTATCTGCAACCGAGTGAGCCCGACACCGTTGCCTTATATGGCTGAGCTGGTGGCCGTGATCGTTCGGCCGGGGATCGAGGAGAAAAGCCGCATGGCGGACTCTCCGAAAAACGAAGGCGTGGTATTGCTATCCAACCTGCCGGCGGGGCGCGGCGAGAGCCGATTCGCCACGACGATTATTGCTGTTTCCAGCATTATCTTTCTTGTTCTGGCGCCGTTTGCCAAACTGCCGGTCGCGCCATTGCCGACATTCATCCCGATCTATCAGTCGGCGCTGGTCATTAACGATTTCATCACCGTCGTATTTTTGCTTGGCCAGCGCCAATTCGGCGCACGCCAACGCGATGAGCTTCCTCGCCGGCGGCTATCTGTTCACCGCGCTGATCTCGATTGTACATGCGCTCACCTTTCCCGGCTTGTTCTCGCCGACCGGGCTGCTCGGCGCCGGGCCGCAGACCACGGCTTGGCTCTACATGTTTTGGCACGGCGGCTTTCCGCTTTTCGTCATTGGCTATGCGATCTGCGGGCGGTCGGTTCCAATCAGCCAGCCAAAGTATCCCGCGATTCTGATTATGGTGGCATTCGTTCTTGCGCGCGGCCTGCAGCGTTACCCTGGTCTCGACATGGGGCCAGCACGTCCTGCCCACGATCATGCAAGGCGATCAACACACGGCAAACATGAACTTCGTGGTGTGGAGCGTGTGGCTGCTAAATCTTCTTGCCCTTGCGATCGTTGCGCGCCGCAGGCCGTATTCGGAACTGGATTTGTGGCTGACTGTCGTGATGTGCGCGTGGCTATTCGATATTGCGCTTAGCGCGGCGCTCAATGCCGGCCGCTACGATCTCGGTTTCTATGCCGGCAGGATATACGGCTTGCTGGCGGCAAGCTTTATTCTTATCGTCATGCTGGTGCAGAACGGCAAGCTCTATGCTCAGCTGGTTGCGTTGCGCGAAAGCGATCGCGCCAAAGCCGACGAACTGCGCCGGCTCAGTACCATCGATCCATTGACGGGGATCGCGAACCGCCGCGCTTTCGAGGAAGCATTGGACAATGAATGGCGGCGGATGATGCGGCACCAGACCGCGCTGTCGCTTTTGATGATCGACGTCGACTATTTCAAGCGCTTCAACGACCGGTATGGCCATGTCGCCGGCGACCGATGCTTGCGAGCTGTGGCGCAAGCCTTGTCGCAGCGGACGCGCCGCGCCGGCGAACTGGCCGCGCGGTATGGCGGCGAGGAATTCGCGGTGCTGCTGCCCCACGTCGATATCGCGGATGCGGAGAAGCTTGCCGAGCTGATAGCCGCATCGGTCCGCGGGCTGGAAATCCCGCACCAGGGCTCCGAAGTTGCGCCCTGCGTTACGGTCAGTATCGGCGTCGGAACCATCGCCGATCTGCCGAAATTCGCGGCCACTTTGTCGCGTGAGGGTACGCTGCCGTCAGTTTCGTTGCTCGGCGCGATGGCGCTCGTCGAGATGGCCGACCACGCGCTCTATCAAGCCAAGATTGCCGGCCGTAACCGCGTGTTCACGGCCGACGTAAACGGCGGTACCGCCCTGGCCGCGTAAGAGTGACAGCCGCGCGTCCCGATCGCCATCGTTTTCGCCGTCATCCCCTGAGCCCTCCGATATGTCGCAGCTTGCGCAAAATATTCTCGGCACGGCGCCGCGTATTTTGTGTCAAACTCGCGCCGCACCCGCCGGCGGCCCTCTGACCGCCACGGGAGTTAAACACCAGGGGAAGGGAAAATTGCCATGGATATCAAGGTCGACAAAAGGGCGATCGCCGAGGCAACGGAGAAGCTGAAGAATTGGGGCCGCTGGGGCAAAGACGATCACATCGGCACACTCAATCAAGTCACGCCGGCCGATATCGTCAAGGCCGCGAGCCTGATCTGTACCGGCAAGGTGTTTGCGCTCGGCATTCCGCTCGACGCCCAGGGCCCGCAGAACGGACTGTTCGGCGGCCGCTTCAATCCGATCCATCAGATGCTGGCGACCGGCACCGACGCCGTCGCCGAGCGCCAGGACTGGAACAAGATCCGCTACGCCGACGATACGCTGATGCTGTGCGTGCAAGGCGCCACGCATTGGGACGCGTTGGGTCACGTGTTCTACGAGGACAAGGCCTATAACGGCCACGATGCCAGGTTGATCGATTCCAAGGGGCTCAATGTGCTCGGCATCGAGCATTCCAAAAACAAGATGGTCGGCCGCGGCGTGCTCCTCGACATCGCGCGCTTCCGCGGCGTGAAATGGCTCAACGATGGCGAAAGCATCGCCAACGACGAACTCGATAAATGCGCCAAGGACCAGAACGTTGCCATTGGGCGCGGCGACTTCGTCATTATCCGTACCGGGCAGATGGAGCGCTGTCTTGCCGAAAAGGAATGGGGCGGTTATGCCGGTGGTGACGCGCCCGGCGTCAAATTCGAGAACTGCTATTGGTGCCAGCACAAGGAGATCGCCGCGATCTGCACCGACACCTGGGGGGTCGAGGTGCGGCCGAACGAAACCAAAGACGCCAACCAGCCGTGGCACTGGGTCGTGATCCCGGCCATGGGACTTTGCATGGGCGAGATTTTCTATCTCAAGGAGCTTGCCCAGGATTGCGAGGAGGACGGCGTCTACGAATTCTTCTTCTGCGGCCCGCCGCTCATTATCACCGGCGGCACCGGTTCGCCGATCAATCCGCAGGCCATCAAATGATCATCGGCGATTCAGCGGAGGCCCGGCTCAGCGCAACGCTGCACCGGCGGGAGGCGATGCTGGCGGCGACCACCTTCGAGATCGCCGGTTTCCGCATCGTAAAGAGTCTCGGCGTCGTGCGCGGCATCACGGTGCGCACCAGGTCGCTGCCGGTCACGATCATTGGGGCGTTCCGTACCCTTCTCGGCGGCCGGGCCGGCATATTCGCAACGCTGTGCGAAAACGCACGCGAGGAAGCGTTCGATCTGATGCTCGGCCATGCCAAGGACGCCGGCGCCAATGCCGTGGTCGGCGTGCGCTACGACACCGGACCGATGGTCGGAACGGCGGAAGTCTTGTGCTACGGAACCGCCGTGATCGTCGAGCCTGTCGGTGGTGGTTCGCCGATCAATCCGCAGGCGATAAAGTAATAGCGTCCCTCTCCCCGCGTGCGGGGAGAGGGTAGGGTGAGGGGGCCTTTCCGCTTGGCTCAGAATCGCGGAGACGCCCCCTCACCCTCGTTCGCTTCGCTCACTCGACCTCTCCCCGCGCGGCGGGGAGAGGTAAGGAAAATGGAGACACGCATGCCCCGCCACCTCAAGCGCGGAATGGACGCGAGCGCGATCAAAGCGGCTGACGCCAAGGTGCGCGCGACGGTGGAGCAAATCCTTGCCGACATCGATGCGCGCAAGGACTTGGCCGTGCGCGAATTGTCGCAAAAGTTCGACAATTGGTCGCCGGCCTCGTTCAAGCTCACGCCGGCCGAAGTCGAACACGCCATCGGCCAAGTGAAGAAGCGCGACCTCGACGACATCAAGTTCGCCCAGGCGCAGGTGCGCAATTTTGCGCAGAAGCAGAAGGAGACACTGCGCGACCTCGACGTCGAGACGCTGCCCGGCGTCGTGCTCGGTCATCGGCACATTCCCGTCAATTCGATCGGCTGCTACGTGCCGGGCGGGCGTTACCCGATGGTGGCGTCGGCGCATATGTCGATCGTCACCGCGCGCGTCGCCGGCGTGAAGCACATCATCGCTTGTGCGCCGCCGTTTCATGGCGGGCCGCATCCGGCGATCGTGGCGGCGATGCATTTCGGCGGCGCCGACGAGATTTTCGTGCTCGGCGGCGTGCAGGCGGTCGCCGCCATGGCGCTTGGCACCGAGACCATCGTCGCGGTCGATATGATCGTCGGGCCGGGCAATGCCTATGTCGCGGAAGCCAAGCGCCAATTGTTCGGCCGCGTCGGCATCGATCTGCTCGCCGGGCCGACCGAAACGCTGATCATCGCCGACGACAGCGTCGACGGCGAAATCTGCGCCACCGATCTGCTCGGCCAGGCCGAGCACGGCCCGACTTCGCCCGCGATCCTTATCACCAATTCGGAAAAGCTCGCGCGCGATACCATGAAGGAGATCGAGCGGCTGCTCAAAATCCTGCCGACCGCCGAGACCGCGGGCAAGGCCTGGGCCGATCTCGGCGAGGTGATCGTCTGCGACGATGAGGCCGAAATGGTGCGCGAGGCCGACCGTGTCGCTTCGGAGCACGTCCAGGTGATGACGCGCGACCCGGATTATTTTCTCGCCAACATGAAGAACTACGGCTCGCTGTTTCTCGGCCCGCGCACCAATGTCGCCTATGGCGACAAAGTGATCGGCACCAATCACACGCTGCCGACCAAGAAGGCGGCGCGCTATACTGGCGGGCTATGGGTCGGAAAATTTCTGAAAACCTGCACCTATCAGAAAGTGCTCACCGACGAGGCGAGCACCAAAATCGGCGAAGTCTGCTCGCGATTGTGCATGCTCGAGGGCTTTGTCGCGCATGCCGAACAGGCCAATGTCCGCGTCCGCCGCTATGGCGGGCGCAACGTGCCCTATGGCGAGGCGGCGGAGTGATGATCGTTTTCCGTCACCCTGAGGTGCGAGCGCAGCGAGCCTCGAAGGGCGACGGCCCGGGCGCCTCGGCCACATCCTTCGAGGCTCGCGCTTCGCGCGAGCACCTCAGGATGACGGTAACGGGCTGACTGCTGTGAGCGTCGACCTCGCCAAAACTCCCTCCTTCCGCCTCGACGGCAAGCGCGCCCTGGTCACCGGCGGCGGGCGCGGCATCGGGCTGGCGGCGGCGTCGGCGCTGGCCGAGGCCGGGGCGCACGTCACGCTCGCGGCGCGTACCAAATCCGAGATCGAGGCGGCCGCAGGTGCGATCCGCGCGCGGGGACAAAAGGCCGACGCGCTGGTGCTCGATGTCACCGACGTCGAAGCCGCACGCAAGGCGCTGGCCGGCGCCGACCCGTTTCAAATCCTCATCAACAATGCCGGCATGAATCGGCCGGCGCTCTTGCCCGACGTAACGCCCGAGGACTTCGACGCCATCTTCGCGCTCAATGTGCGCGCTGCGTTCTTCATGGCGCAGGCAATGGCGACGCGGTTAATCGCGGCGAAGCTGCCCGGCTCGATCGTCAACATCTCATCGCAGATGGGCCATGTCGGCGCTGCGCGCCGCACGGTCTATTGCGCGTCGAAACACGCCATGGAGGGTTTCACCAAGGCCATGGCGATCGAGCTCGCGCCGCACAATATCCGCGTCAATAGCCTTGGCCCGACCTTTCTGGAAACGCCGATGACGCGCCCGTTTTTCGATAACAAGGCGTTCCGCGACGAGGTGCTTATCGAAAATAAAACTCGGCCGGCTCGGCCAGCTCGACGAGCTTACCGGCGCCATCGTGTTTCTCGCCTCCGACGCCTCGTCGCTGATGACCGGCTCGGCGCTGGTGCTCGACGGCGGCTGGACTGCGGAGTGAGCATTCCGTCATCCTGAGGCGCCCGCCGCAGGCGGGCCTCGAAGGATGCATGGCCCGGGCCGTCGCCCTTCGAGGGCCGCTTCGCGGCCACCTCAGGGTGACGGGAAAACGTTACGCGCTGATCGGATAAACCGCCTTCTCGCCCGACAGCACCCGCGCCACGTCGCTGGCGCATTTGGTCTGCAATTCCTCCAGCGCCTCGACGGAATAATACGCGGTGTGCGGCGTGAGGATCACATTGTCGCGGCCGATGAGCGGCGAATCCTTGGCCAACGGCTCGGTCGCGACAACGTCGAGCGCGGCGCCGCCGAGGTGGCCGGAATCGAGCGCGGCGATAAGCGCCGGCTCGTCGACCAACGGGCCGCGCGCGGTATTGATGAGAACGCGCCCTTTTTCATTTTGGCGAAGGCCATGGCGTTCATCAGGCCGCGCGTCGCCGGTAAGCAGCGGCGCATGCACCGAAATGAAGTCGGAGCGCGCCAATAAATCGTCGAAGCTGACGCCTTCGACGCCGGCCGTGGCGAGCGTGGCGCCCGCGACATAAGGATCGTGCGTCAGCACCCGCAAACCGAATGCCTTGGCCTTCGGCGCCAACGCGCGCGGGATATTGCCGAAGCCGATGAGCCCAAGCACTTGGCCTTCGAGCCGCCGCAGCGGCACAATGGGCGGCAATTCCCAGCGGCCGGATTGGACGATCTTGTTGGAGGCCGTCACCTTGCGCGCCAGCGCGAGCAGCAGCGCCATGGCGTGGTCGGAGACTTCACGCAGGCAATAATCCGGCACGTAATTGACGGCGATGCCGAGCGCCTTGGCCGCCGGCAGATCGATATTATCGACGCCGAGGCCGAAACGGCCGATCGCCTTGCAGTTTTTGAGCTGCCGCAACAGCTCGCCCGGAAGTTTGGCATAGGTGACGAGAACGGCGTCGGCATCGCGCGCCACGGCCAGGATATCGTCGGCACTCGGGCTGTTCGCCATGCGGTAGTCGGGATCGAGCCGCGCCAGCGCTTTCTTGGCGGGATCGAGCGACGGAAACGGGCTGTCGGTGATGGCGATCAATAGGCGGGGCATGGACACTCCGAGGGTGGACTCCCTCTCCCCGCGTGCGGGGAGAGGGTGGGGTGAGGGGGCTTCGCCGCCAGGCTCAGAGCTGCGGCGCTCAGAATCGCGGAGAGGCCCCCTCACCCTCGCTTTGCTCGACCTCTCCCCGCGCGGCGGGGAGAGGTGAACACGATGTTACAAAGCAAACACTTGCGGATTGACGCAATTGGGTAATTTGTGGCCGCCCAAAAACGCCAGGATATTGTCGACCACGATATTCGCCATCGCCTCGCGCACTTCGGGCGCCGCGCTGCCGAGATGCGGCGTCAGCACGACATTGGGCATTGTCTTCAATGCCTTTGCGATTTTCGGTTCGTGCTCGAACACGTCGAGGCCGGCGCCGGCGATCTGCTTTTTGCCGAGCGCGCGCACCAGCGCCGCCTCATCGACGAGTGCGCCGCGCGCGGTATTGATGAGGAACGCGGTCTTTTTCATCAGTCCCAGTTCGCGCGCGCCGATCTGATGCCGCGTTTCCGTGGTGAGCGGCGAATGCAGCGAGACGAAATCGGAGTCCCGCAGCAATTGGTCGAGCGGCACATAAGTGAGATGCGCCTCGCGCTCCTCGTGTTCCGGTTTGCGCCGCGGCGTCCAGTAGAGAACGCGCATGGAAAAGCCGTGGGCGCGCTTGGCCACCGCCTTGCCGATCAAACCGCCGCCGCCGATCAGCCCCAGCGTCTTGCCCCAGACCAACGCGCCCATCAGGTGCGCGGACTGGCCGCCGGGAAATTTGCCGGCGCGCGCCAACCGATCGCCTTCGATCATCCGCCGCGCCACCGCGATCATCAGGCCGAAATTCAGATCCGCGGTCGCTTCGGTGGTGAGCGGCGCCGTCACGGTGACCGGAATGCGCCGCTGCGTGGCCGCCGCGACATCGATATTGGACGGCGTGATCGATTGCGCCGCGATCAGGCGCAAATCCGGATTGGCCCCGATCACGGCGCGATCGATGGCATCGTGGAGCAGGCAAAACAGAATGTCCGCCTTGCGCACCGCCTCGATCAGCGTGCGCTTGGGAACGATCCGGCTCGAATCCGGAAAAACCTTGACGCGCGCCACCGCGCGCAAACGCTCCAATGCGTGCTCCGATACCGGCTGGGTGACGAAAATTCGCGGTCGATTGGATTGCCTTGCCATCAGTCGAGCCACCGCACCACGCCGGCAACGCCGTCGACGGCGACCTGCGCGCCGTCCGGAATGCGCCGCGTCGCATCGAGCACGCCGAGCACCATCGGGATGCCGCGCTCGCGCGCCAGCGAAGCCAGATGCGAGGTCGAGCCGCCAAGCTCGGCGACGACGCCGCCGACGCGCGGCAGGATATGGCTGAGCGCCGGCCCGGCGACGCGGGTAACCAAGATATCGCCCGGCGCGACGCGGGCGAGCTCGCATTCGCAATTCACCACGACGGCGCGGCCGGAGCCCCAGCCGATGCCGGCGGGATGGCCGTTCAAGCCGGGATGCTTGAGCCAGATCTCATCCGGCACATGCGGCTGCCGCACGCGCAACGGGCGGGCTTGCAGGAGTTTGAAGCCCGTTTCATCCAGCGCCCATTCGATCTCGACCGCCATGCCGAGCACGTCCGCAGCCTTGCGCATGAGACGGCCGAGTGCGGTGGCCTGTCCGGCTTGCAGGCACGGCGCGCTTATCAATTCGGCGGCGACCGCCTGCGGCGACGTGCCGGCGCCATGCAGGCAGGCATCGCGGTGGTGCTTGCGGCCGGCTTCGTTGGACCGCACGAAACCGTGGCGCGAGAGCACGACGCGGTCCGGCACCACTTCGCCCTGGGCGATCGCCGAGCCCAGCCCCCAGGTCGCGGAAATGAGCATCTGGCCGTCAGCGGTTTCGCTCAAGCCCCCGCCCGCAGCGCGCGCGGCGATCAGCGGCTGCACCAGCACCGCCATCGCGGTGCCGGCGGGATCGAGCTCGTGTTGCGCCATGGCGCGCCGCGCCGTGGTGGTCCACAACGCCGCCCAGCAGGCCCGCAAAGCAATGAGGAATTCGTTGTCGTCGGTGACGCCGAGGAAACTTTCGAATTGGCCGGCAAAACTGCTATCGGCGCGATCCTCGATCAACGACGAGGAGCGTACCGCCGCCGGCTTATCCATCGCCCACCACGCCGCGAGCACACTCGGCGAGAACGTCCGGCGCGAGATCGCTCTGATAAAGTTTCAGCCTGATCTCGACTGCCAAGCGGCGCTGCGCCGGCTGATCGGCGCCGGGATAGCCGTCGATCGCATCAAGGAGGCCGAGGTGTTGCACCTGCCGCCGGTAAGCATCGGCCGTGATGCAAAAGCCGCCCGGCGTCGGCAGCCCCGCGCGCGCCAGCGCCGCGAGGTTCGCGGCCTTCGGTCCGACGCGGTCGGGTTCGGTTGCGGCGGGGTCGGCGAGGGGGAGGATGAAACGCATCATATAATTCTCGGCGTTGCCAAGATCGCGGCGAACTCCCTCTCCCCAGAGGGGAGAGGGTTGGGGTGAGGGGGTTCGGACATCGAGAATAAACTCAAGCGCCGGAACCCCCTCACCCTCGCATCGCTTCGCTCGCTCGACCTCTCCCCTCTGGGGAGGTGAAAATTATCTCACATGATCGCCGTAGCCGGGCAGCGGATCGACGACGGTGATCTGCTTGACCGGGAAATTCGAGACGATCTCGATATCGTTCTTGTGCACGATCAGCATTTCCTCGATGCGCACGCCGTAATGGAAGCGCTTGCCGTGCTGGGTCTCGAGCGCAAAGGTCATGCCCTCTTGGATATCGACCGGATGATCGAGCGACCAGATGCGCGAGATCACCGGCGGATCGTATTGCGCGAGGCCAAGCCCATGACCCCACAGATTGGCGGCGGCCTGATCCTCGTCCTCGTAGCCCCAGGTTTCCATCGCCGACGGCCATTTCAGGGCGATGTCGCGCGTGGTGGCGCCGACCTTCACCGCGCCAATGGAATCGTAGAGCCACTTGAGCGCGGTGTCGTAGGTCTCCTTCTGCTCCTTGGACGGCTCCTTGCCGACGCAATAGGTGCGATAATAGCAGGATTTGTAGCCGTTCCAGGTCAGCGCCGCCAAATCCATGAACACGATGTCGCCGGGCTGGATGATGCGATCGGAGAAATTGCGCCAGTTCGGCCAGGTGTTCGGCCCGGATGAGACGATGACGTCTTCTACGTCCTCCATGCCTGGAATGTTGTAGAGATATTGCATCAGGTGCGCGGTCACCTGGTTCTCGGTGATGCCGGGTCGCAAGAATTTCATGCACTCCCAATGCGTGGCGTCGCCGATGGCGCCGACGATGCGGAAGCATTCCTGCTCGTCATCGCTTTTGACGGCGCGCGCATCCATCATCGCGCTCATGCCGTCGGTCCAGTTGATATTGTTGTCCTTGAAAATGCCGATCATGTTGATGTCGATGAAGTCGACGCCGAGTTTTTGCCCGGCGACGCCGTTTTCCTTCATCGCTTGCAGCACCGCCTTGGTGAATTTGGTCACCTGCTGGGTCGAGGCGGGGCCGGCGGCGCCCTTGATCCAGGCGAACGAATGGCGCACGTTTTCTTTCGGGATCCACGGCGAGTGCCGCTCGATCTGAAAGCCGAGGTCGCCCTGCTCGAACAGGATCGGCGCGCCGTCGCCGCACAGCATGGCGTAACGCAAGCCCGGCTTGAGCCGGTTCCAGCCCGGCGTCAGGGTGCCGGTCAAGTAGCGGACGTTCTCGTCGTACATGCACAACAGCGCGCCGAGGCCGTGCTTTTTCATCATCGCGCGCGCCCGCTCGGTGCGGTATTTGCGCAGCCGGTCCCAGTTGACCCGCTGCTGCCAATCCAGCCCGGCGATGCCGAAATTCGCTCCCATGACGCCCTCCCACTGCGCGCGCTACGCCTTGCCCACCTCTGTCCGAAAATCGACGGCCGTGCAAGCGACCGGCCCGAGGCCTGCAAGGAAATTTTTTCGTAAGCCGCTCATTTCAAAGGATTGACCGCTGCGAAGGCCGCTTCGCAGCCGAGCTTGTCGCCGCAGCGCGGGCGGCGGCGAGCGACGGTGTGGGCCTTCCTGCCCATTGCGAAAACGCCTACCATCCCCATTAGGTTGGGGTTGATCCGGGATATGCCGCCGCTCGGTGTGCCACCGGCCGTAACTGCGTTCCGGCTCGCGACACATCCAGCAACAGTTGACCTTTGCGCTCCGCAGCGAGGACGCGTGAGAGAACTCGGATACTGCGATGGACAACCCGCTGCTTCATCCATCGCGCAATTTGATCCGCGGCGCCGTCTTCATGGCGATTGTTTGGACTGCCGCGACGACTGGCTATATGAGGGCCGGATGGGATTTCCAGGACGCGCTCTACATGGTCACACTGACGGTGTTCACCGTCGGCTACGACGAAGTGCGCCCTATCGACACGGAATACCTGCACCTGTTGACCATGGGCACCATGGCGTTCGGCTGCACCGGCATGATCTTCCTGTCCGGCGCGCTGGTTCAGTTCATGACATTGAACCCGCTGCAGCAACTTTTGGGCGGGCGGCGCGTGCAGTCTGAGGTCGACAAGCTCAAAAACCATATTATCGTCTGCGGCTATGGCCGCATCGGCTTGGAGCTTGCCAAGGCGCTCAAGGACGGCCGCGCGCCTTATGTGGTCGTCGAGCAGAACGAACAGCGCGTTCAGCAGGCGCGCGACGCCGGCCATCCCTGCCTAAAGGGCGATGCCAGCAACGAGACGACATTGCTGGATGCCGGCGTCACCCGCGCCCGCGCGCTCGCCAGTGTGCTGCCCAATGACGCCGCCAATGTCTTCATCACGCTGTCGGCGCGCAATCTGAATTCCAAGATCGAGATCATCGCCCGCGGCGACGCCGTTTCGACCGAGCGCAAGCTCATCCACGCCGGCGCCGACAAAGTGGTGCTGCCGACCCATATCGGCGCCGAGCGGATCGCCGAGATTCTGTTATTCCCGGAAACTTCCCGCTTCATCCACGAATCCGCGGGAATGCGCGATCTGGAACGGCAATTACGCAATCTCGGCTTGAATATCGAGGTCGTGGTCGCTCCCGCGCACGGCGCGCTGACCGGTTTGACGATCGCGGAGATCGAGGCGCGCACCAGCGGCGCTTTCTTCATCGTGCAGATCAACCGCCGTAACGGCGACGCCATGACCCGGCCCGACAACAAGACACGCGTCGAGTCCGGCGACGGCGTGGTCGTGGTCGGCCGCGGCGCACAGGCGATCAACGCCTTTTTCGCGGCGCCGCGCCAGGCCGCGCGCACCGGACGCACCAGACGTTCCGGACGCCTGCGGTAGGGCGCGTGTTACTCCACCTTACATCTCGTCATGGCCGGGCTTGTCCCGGCCATCCACGACTTTCTTCCAGCCGGCAAGCAAGACGTGGATGCCCGCGACGAGCGCGGGCATGACGGCTCGAATGCAGCGACATTGATCTCACATCTTGAACTTCACCACCTTCTGCCGCTGCTCGCCCAAGCCATCGATGCCGAGCGTGACCACGTCGCCGGCTTTGAGGAATTTCGGCTCCGGCTTCATGCCGAGACCGACGCCGGGCGGCGTGCCGGTGATGATGACATCGCCCGGCTCCATGACGAAATATTGCGAGCAGGCCCACACGATATGCCGGCAATCGAAGATCATGGTCGAGGTGTTGCCGCGCTGGCGCTTCTCGCCGTTGACGTCGAGCCACATCGCGAGATTTTGCGGATCCTTGATCTCGTCCTTGGTGACGAGCCACGGCCCGAGCGGGCCGAAGCTCTCGCAGCCCTTGCCCTTGGTCCATTGCCCGGCGCGCTCGATCTGGAACACGCGCTCCGATACGTCATTGGCGAGGCAATAGCCGGCGACCACGTCGAGCGCCTTGTCCTTGCTCAAATAGCGCGCACGGCTGCCGATGACGATGCCGAGCTCCACTTCCCAATCGAGCTTGGTGGAATCCTTCGGCACGATGGTGTCGTCGTTCGGCCCGCAGATGCACGACGGCGCCTTGTTGAAAATGATCGGCTCTTTCGGGATCGGCATGCCGGCTTCGGCGGCGTGGTCGGAATAATTCAGCCCGATGGCGATGAAATTGCCGATCTTGCCGACGCACGGCCCGATCCGCGGATTGCCGCGCACCAGCGGCAGCTTGTCGGCTTTGAGCTTGCGCAGCTTGTTGAGGCTCGCGGGCGACAGCGCGTCGCCGGAAATATCGGGCACGATTTTCGACAGGTCGCGGATTTTGCCTTTGGCATCGATCAGGCCGGGCTTTTCACGCCCCGGTGCGCCGTAGCGGACGAGTTTCATGATTGTCTCCTTAAGATCGGTGTTTTTGGGGAAATTTTCAAAACGCGCCGGGGAATGTTCCGCCGTCGATCAGAATATTCTGGCCGGTAATGTAGCCGGCTTGCGCCGAGCACAGGAACGCGCAAGCTGCGCCAAGCTCGTCGGGCTGGCCGATGCGTTTGGCCGGCACGGTGCCGACCCGCTCGGCGAACGCCGCGTCGTAGCTGATGTTCCTCTTCTTCGCGGTCGCCTCGATGTTGGACGTGAAGCGATCGGTCTCGAACGTGCCCGGCAGGACGAAATTGATGGTGACATTGGATGCGGCGACTGAGCGCGCCACGCCGGCGAGGAACGCGGTCAGGCCCGCGCGCGCGCCGGAGGACAGATCGAGCCCGACCAGCGGCATTTTGACCGAGCCGGAGGTGATGTTGACGATGCGGCCGAATTTCTTGGCCACCATCGGATCGATCGCCTTCTGGATCAGCTCGATGGCCACGACCATGTTGGCGACGACGCCGGCGAGCATTTTCGCCCGGTCGAGCTCGCGGAAATCGCGAAACGGCGGCCCGGCATTGTTGTTGACCAGAATGTCCGGCTCCGGACAGGCGGCGAACAAGGCCTGCTGGCCCTCGGGCGTGGCAACGTCGCCGGCGACCGGGACGATCTTGGCGCCGGTCTTCTTTAACGCGGCCGCCGCCGCGGCAAGGTGCTCCTGGTTGCGGCCGTTGATCACGACCTCGCAGCCGGCTTGCGCCAGCGCCTTGGCGCAAGCCAAGCCGAGCCCACGGCTCGAGGCGCAAACGATCGCCTTGCGGCCGGCTATTCCAAGGTCCATGCCAAAGCTCCCTAAGAGTGCTCTGCTCTTTTCGTCGGGCGACAGTTCTCGTAACTGAACGCCCTCAAGTCAACGGCTGAATCGTCTTGTCGCTGTTCCCCGATCTATCGTTCGTCGAACTCGCAATCATCGTTGCCTTGGCGGCGTTTTCCGCCATCACCGGCGGGGTTGCGGGCTACGGCACCGGCGCGCTGATGCCGCTCATTCTGGTGCCGGTGGTCGGCGCCGCGCCGGTGGTGCCGATCATCGCCATATCGGCGATGTTCACCAATACCGCGCGCGTGGTCGCGTTCCGCCGCTTGCTCGACCCGCGCCGCGCCGTGATCGCGGTCGCCGCGGCGCTGCCGACCTGCGTGCTCGGCGCTTGGCTCTATACCCTTCTCACCGGCCGCGGCGCCGCACTGGTGATCGGCTCGACATTGATTGCGACGGTGCCATTGCGGCGCGTGCTCAAGCGCCGCGGCCATCAGCTCGGTGAAAAAGGCTTTGCCGGAGCCGCGGCCGGTTGGGGCATTCTGGTTGGCGGCACCACCGGCGCCGGCGTCATCTTGCTGTCGCTGCTGATGGCGACCGGGCTTGAAGGCGCGGCCGTGATCGCCACCGACGCGACAGTGTCGATCGTCATGGGCATCGTCAAGATTTTGGTGTTCGGCGCCGCCGGAGTGCTCGCCGGCAAGGTGGTCGTGATCGCGCTGTTGATCGGCGTGGTCGCGTTTCCCTGTACGTTCTTGGCGAAGCTCATCGTCGAGCGTCTGCCGGTCCATATCCACACCGCCATGCTCGACGCCGTCGTCATCATTGGCGGCACGGTGATGATTTTCGGCGCATTCAAGCGCTAGGCAGCGGACCCATAAACTTTGAAGTATAAGCAGCCATCGCGGTTGACGGCTTTGCGTTTGACTTGGACTTGAAGCTGTCAACCTAGCAACGCGGCAGTGCTCACTGGCAAGACCCTTCATGGCGTACAAACGGAAGTCGAGTGATAAGGAAACGGCTTGGTCCGCGCTTTGGCCGGGCCAGCAGTCCGAAAAATCGATCGCGCTGCTTAAAGCGCTCCATATCGTTACGCGCGATGGCGAGGTAAATGCGGATTCGCGGCGCAAGCTGAAACAGGTCCTTCATCTCACTAATCTTTTGCGCCCTGCACTTGAGACCCTGCTCAAGAGCTCCGACAATCCGATTCTTGCCGATATGGGCGCCGGAAAATCCTACCTGGGATTTATCCTTTACGACTTGGTCCTCGGTCCGGCGGGCCGCGGCAGCGTTATCGGCGTGGAAGAGCGAGCAGATCTTATCGATAAGTCACGGGCCTTGGCGACAGCATCCGGGTTCGAGCGAATGAAATTTATCTCGTCGCCCATTGCGGACGCCTCGATTGCCGGAGGGCGCGTGGACATGGTCACTGCGCTGCACGCTTGCGATACGGCGACCGACGATGCCATCCGCTTTGCCCTTCGGCATGAGGCAAAAGTGATCGCGCTCGTTCCGTGTTGCCAAGCGGAAGTGGCACGGCTGCTGGAAGGACGGGAGGGTCCGCTCCATCAGCTTTGGCGTCATCCGATACAGCGACGCGAATTCGCCGCGCATGTCACCAATGTGATCCGCGGGCTCGTGCTGGAATCACATGGCTATAAGGTACGCGTGACCGAGTTCACTGGTCTCGAACATTCGCTGAAAAACGAGTTGATCCTCGCCGAGCGTCATCAGCGCAGCAATCCGCGCGCGCGGATTGAGCTGCAACGGTTGATTGATCAGCTGGGAGTGCAACCGGCTCTTTTGGATGCCATGGTCAAATAGGTGTCTTTGACTGTCACGGCCACTTCACCACCGGCGGCATCGAGGACAGGATCGACTCGACGTTGCCGCCGGTGCGCAGGCCGAAAATGGTGCCGCGGTCGTAGAGCAGGTTGAATTCGACATAGCGGCCGCGGCGGACGAGCTGCTCTTCGCGTTCGGCCGCGCGTCCAGGCTTCGCGAAATTCCGCCGCACCAGCTCCGGATAAATGCCGAGAAAGGCGCGGCCGACATCCTGGGTGAAGGCGAAGTCGCGTCGAAATCGCCGTGTCGAGCCAGTCGTAGAAAATGCCGCCAATGCCGCGCATCTCGCCGCGGTGCTTGAGAAAAAAATAGTCGTCGCACCACGTTTTGAATTTCTCGTAGGGGGCGACGCGGTTATGCGCATCGCAGGCGGACTTCATCGCCGCATGAAATGCGATCGTGTCGGGATCGTTCTGCGTGCGGCGGCGATCGAGCACCGGCGTCAGATCGGCGCCGCCGCCGAACCAGGATTTGGTCGTGACGACATAACGCGTATTCATATGCACGGCCGGCACATGCGGATTGTGCGGATGCGCGATCAGCGAAATGCCGGTGGCGTAAAACCGCGGATCGTCGGCGGCGCCGGGGATGTCTTTGCGGAATTCCGGGCGCGAACTCGCCGAACACGGCCGAGACATGGACGCCGACTTTTTCGAAAACGCGGCCCTTCATCATTGCCATCACGCCGCCGCCGCCGGGTGCGCCGGTATGATCGGTGCGACTCCAGGGCGTGCGGGTAAATCGGCCGGCCGGGCGGTCGCGCGAGCGGTGCGGCCGGCGGGCAGGGCATCCTCGATGTCCTCGAATGCTGCCACAATCCGGTCGCGCAAGGCCTCGAACCAGGCTTTGGCCTCTCTTTCCGCTGTTCGATTGTGCCCGTATCCATGATGATGCTTGCCAGCATTGCCGCTGCGGCCGTGGCCCGAAAATGTCATAAAACCGCGCAATGATAGTGAAACATCAGCGCGCGAGACCTAGTAATGTCGCCATAAAGAAGCGTCGAAATCTGTCAGCCGCCGCCGTTTCATTGGCGGCGTGGCAAGTGCCGGCCTCGGCGTTGGTCGCGGCCCCCGCCTTTGTTCGCCGCGCATCTGCGCAAAACTGGCACGCGGGCAATCCATTCAGCCTCGGCGTGGCCTCCGGTGCACCGCGTGCGGATGGTTTTGTGCTGTGGACACGGCTCGCTCCCGATCCGCTGTCGACCGATCCGGAAACCCCCGGCGGCATGAGCGGCGGCGATGTGGCGTTGCGCTACGAGATCGCGACCGACGATGCCATGAGCAAGATCGTTGCCGCGGCGAAGCCACCGCCGAGCAGGCTTTCGGCTATTCCGTGCATCTCGACATCGGCGGCTGCAAGCCGGGCCGGTCTTACTGGTACCGTTTTCTCAGTGGCGAGGCGACAAGTGCGGTCGGCCGCGCCATCACGTTGCCGGCGGCGGGCAGCGGCGCTCGATCGGTGCGCTTCGGCTATGTCTCCTGCGCCAATTACGAGCACGGCTATTTTTCCGCCTATCGGCATCTCACCGACGAGAATCCCGAATTCGTCCTTTTCCTCGGCGATTACATCTACGAGACCATCGAGGAGAACCGTCCGATCGTGCGCCGGCACACCGACGGCATCGAAGCCGCGACGTTGCCGACTTATCGCAATCGCTATGCGCAATACCGGCTCGATCCCGATCTGCCCGCCTGCACGCGCAGGTGCCGTCGCTCGTGACCTGGGACGATCATGAGGTGCAGAACGACTATGCCGACAAATATTCGGAATATTTCGACGATCCGGCGCAGTTCTTGATCCGCCGCGCGGCCGCCTATCAGGCGTTCTACGAGCACATGCCGGTGCGGCCGATCTTGTCGCATCCCAACGGCCCGCTGATGCGGGTCTATGACCGTTTCAGTTTCGGCGATCTCATCGAGATCTCGCTGCTCGACGGCCGGCAGTATCGTTCGCGCGAGGCCTGCTATGGGCCGCCAAAGAAGGGCGGCGGTCATCTCGAGACCAATGCCGGTTGTCCGGAGCGGCTCGAGCCGGGCCGCACCATGATCGGCTTCGATCAGGAGGCCTGGCTGTATTCCGCGCTCGCGCACTCCAAGGCGCAGTGGAACATGATCGCCCAGGACGTGCTGATGGCGCAATTGCGGGAGAAGATCGACGGCGTCGACGCCTTCTGGACCGACGACTGGGACGGCTATCCGGCCAACCGCGACCGGCTGCTCCAGCGTATCCACGACACCAAAGTGCCGATCCCGGTCGTGATCTCCGGCGACATCCATTCCTTCTTCGCCAACGATCTCAGGCTCGATTTCGACGATCCGTATTCGCCGATCGTCGCCACCGAATTCGTCGGCACCTCGATCGCGTCCTACGGGCCGCCTTACGATCTGTTCGCGCAAGCGTTGCCGGATAATCCGCACGTGCATTTCTTCGAGAGCCGGCGGCGCGGCTATGTCATCGTCGATCTTGAGCGCGGCAAAATGCAGGTGCGCATGCGCGTCGTCTCCGATGCGCACGATCCCAAGGCCGACATAGCGACGCTGAAGACTTACGCAATCGAGAGCGGTCATCCGGGCGTGGTCGAGGCTTAGGCGGGCCGCAGCCCGCCGGTCTGCCGCAACGCTTCGCCCGCGGCCATGGCGGCGGCGACCGCGACATTGAGTGACCGCAGGCCCGGCCGCATCGGGATGACAAGGCGCGCGTCGGCTGTGGCGTGGACTTCGGGCGGCACGCCGGCGGATTCGCGGCCGAACAGCAAAATATCGTCCACCGCAAAACGGTAATCGAGGTAGGACATAGTCGCCGTGGTTGTGAACAGCACGAGACGATGCGGTTTTTGCCGCCGCCACGCGTCGAAATCCCGCCATGAGGCATGCCGCACCAAGGCGACGGCATCGAGATAGTCCATGCCGGCCCGCCGGAATGTGCGGTCGGAGGTCGGAAAGCCGGCCGGCTCGATAATATGCGCTTCAATCCCCAGGCACGCGCACAGGCGCAAAACCGTGCCGGTGTTTTGCGGTATGTCCGGCTGGTAGAGGGCGATGCGCATGGTCAATGGCCGTTCACGGCGGCAAAAGCCGAAAAAGCGTCGCTCGGTCGTCCGGCATATTGAGCCGGCAAAGCCTGGGCTCCGGCTCGTTGTGGGTGTCGTGGCGGCCACACTTGCACTCTCGCGGCAAGGGTGCCAATAAAACTCCGCCGGAATGCGTCGCGGCTGGCCTTCCCAAGGTCGGCGGCGACCGGGTCCTTCCGCCGCTTCACTGCCTCCATCTCCTTCCCCGCCAGCGGCGGAGGGTGGCGAGGGGAAGCGATCGCAGCGCGGAACCCGGCAAGACGGATGAGGTTCGGGGCTGTGACAGCAATCTCAACGGCGAACCCTACCCGCCGCGACTTCCTCTCCATTGCGATGGCGACTGCCGGCGAGATCGGGATCGGCGAAGCTTCGCCCAATCAGGCATAAGGTTCGATTATGAGCGAACACGCGACCTACCAGCCGCAGAGCCCCTTCATGAAATGGATGGAGCGGCGGTTGCCGATTGCCAGCCTTGTCTATTCGTCGTTCATCGCCTATCCGACGCCGCGCAACTTGAACTATTGGTGGACGTTCGGCGGCATTCTCAGCTTCATGCTGGGCGTGCAGATCATAACCGGCATCGTGCTGGCGATGCACTACACGCCGCACGTCGATTATGCCTTCAATTCCGTCGAAGGCATCATGCGCGACGTCAATTACGGCTGGCTGTTGCGCTATGTCCACGCCAACGGCGCCGCGTTCTTCTTTCTCGCCGTCTATGTCCACATCGCGCGCGGCATGTATTACGGCTCCTACAAGGAGCCGCGCGAGGTGCTGTGGATCCTCGGCGTCATCCTGTTCCTGCTCATGGTGGCGACGGGCTTCATGGGCTATGTGCTGCCGTGGGGCCAGATGAGCTTCTGGGCGGCGACCGTGATCACCAACCTGTTCTCGGCGATCCCCGGCGTCGGTGGCTCTATCGTCAGCTGGCTGTGGGGCGGCTACGCCGTCGGCAATCCGACGCTCAACCGGTTTTACTCGCTGCACTACCTGTTGCCGTTCGTCATCGCCGGCGTGGTGGTGCTGCACATCTGGGCGCTGCATATGGTCGGGCAAAACAATCCGACCGGCGTCGAGCCGAAGACCGAGAAGGACACCGTGGCGTTCACGCCCTATGCCACGGTCAAGGACGGCTTCTTCATCGGCGTGTTCTGCATCGTGTTCGCCTATTTCATATTCTACATCCCGAATTATCTCGGCCATTCCGACAATTACATTCCGGCCAATCCGAGCCAGACGCCCCTCCACATCGTTCCGGAATGGTATTACCTGCCGTTCTACGCAATCTTGCGCGGCATCCCGAGCAAGCTTCTCGGTGTCACCGCGCTCGCCGCTTCGATCGTCGTGCTGGCTTTCCTGCCGTGGCTCGATACCTCGCCGGTGCGGTCGGCGAATTACCGGCCGCTGTACCGGCAGTTCCTCTTCATCTTCTTCGCCTGCGTCATCGGCTTGGGCTATCTCGGCTCGCAGGAGCCGACCGGCGGCTACGTTATCGCGGCGCGGATCCTGACCGCCTACTATTTCGCCTTTTTCTTCTTCATCCTGCCGTTGCTCGGCCTGTTCGAGAAAACCAAGCCGCTGCCGAATTCGATCTCCGAATCGGTGTTGCGCCGCGGCGCTCCGCTCGGTGCATCGGCGCCGCCGCCGTCCGGCGCCAAGGGTTAGGGGCGGGACCATGAAAGCTCTTTGCCACATCGCCATTACTTCGGTGCTTGCCGCCTCGCTTTCGGGGCTAGCAATGGTGGTTGCGTCCGCGCAAGAGGCGGACGCTCCGCCGCGGCAACATTGGTCGTTCTCCGGACCGTTCGGCACGTTCGACCAGGCGCAGCTGCAACGCGGCTTCAAAATCTATCGCGAGGTCTGCTCGAACTGTCACAGCCTGAAACTTCTGTCGTTCCGTAATCTTGCCGATTCCGGCGGCCCCGGCTTCAGCGAAGCGCAGGCCGCTACGATCGCAGCGACTTTCCAGGTCACCGACGGCCCCAACGACGAGGGCCAGATGTTTCAGCGGCCGGGCAAGATCGCCGATTATTTTCCGGCGCCGTTCGCCAACGATCAGGCCGCGCGCGCGGCGCTCGGCGGCAAGCTGCCGCCCGACATGTCCGATCTGGCCAAGGCGCGCAGCTACGAATGGGGCTTTCCCCAGTTCATCATCGACGCGTTCACGATGTACCAGGAAGATGGCCCGGACTACATTCACGCCATCGTCAACGGCTATACCGATCCGCCGGCCGGCTTCCCGATGCCGCCCGGCGGCCAGTACAACAAATATTTCCCCGGCGGCGCCATCGGCATGCCGAAGCCTTTGAGCGACGGTCAGGTGGAATACACCGACGGCACGGCCACGACCGTGGATCAATACGGCAAAGACGTCGCCGCCTTCCTGATGTGGGCGGCCGAGCCGAAGCTTGATGCGCGCAAGCAACTCGGCTTCCAGGTGATGGTCTTCCTGATCGTGTTTACTGGCTTGCTTTACTTCACCAAGAAAAAGGTCTGGCACGCCGTGCTGCACGATCCCGACTTGGCGAAGCCGCGCGCGCCGACCGAATATCGGCACTGAGCCGCGCGGCGGCCGGGGGCTTTGAAACCATGACCAGCACCGCTTTAGAGAACGATCTCAAGGCCGCCATTCGCAACATCCCCGATTATCCCAAGCCGGGGATCATGTTCCGCGATATCACGACCCTGCTCGGCAATGCGCGTGCATTCCGCCGCGCCGTCGACGAACTGGTGCAGCCGTGGGCCGGCGGCAAGATCGACAAGGTCGCGGGCATCGAGGCCCGCGGCTTCATCCTTGGCGGCGCCATCGCCCATCAGGTGTCTTGCGGCTTCATCCCGATCCGCAAGAAGGGCAAGCTGCCGTTCAAGCGGGTGAGCATCGGCTACTCGCTGGAATACGGCATCGACGAGATGGAAATGCACGAAGATGCGCTGGTGAACGGCGAACGGGTGATCCTGGTCGACGATCTCATCGCCACCGGCGGCACGGCGGAAGCCGCGGTCAAGCTTTTAAAGCAGGTCGGCGCCGATGTCGTTGCCGCCTGCTTTGTCATCGATCTGCCGGACTTGGGCGGCGCCGACAAAATCAGGAAGCTCGGCGTGCCGGTGCGCACGCTGATCAGCTTCGAGGGGCATTAACGATTTTGCCGCGCGGCGGTCGCGCTAGCTCGCTCGGCCAGCCGCCTGCTTGACGACGCCGCGCAGCGAGGCTTCGAGCTCGCCGAGCAGGAGCTTCAATTCCAGTTCCTGAAATTCCCGAAAGATGGCGCCGATCCAGGTCTGGATTTCCGTCGGGCCGCCGGGCTGGTCGGTTATGTAAGTGGCAAACGAAAAACCCGGCCGGTCGATCACGCCGCGCACGATCGCGGATAGCCGCGGCACACGGATGACGCCGTAATCCGGCCGTGACGGTGGAAAGTCCTGCGCTACGAACCGGGGCGCCGCCGCCTCGTTGTGGACGGGCACGAACGTGGTTTGCGGCAGGCGTCGCCGCAGCTCTGCATAACTGCGCGCGGTGGTCGGCGCCGCGTCGGCGATGAACAGCACGATCGGTTCGATCGACCGCCGCCGCGCTTCCCGCTCGAAGCCGATTTCCGCCATCACCTCGACGAATTGCTCGGACGGGCCGTAACCGAGATCGATGACGGCGGTCTGCCGGTTGTCGGCGATCAGCCGGTCGAACAGCGCCATCTGGCCTGGGGTATCGGTGATGTCCACAGTCGAGACCAGGTCGGGGAAATATGCCGCGAGTGCCGGCTCGCGCGGGTCAAGATCGCAGCCAAGCAGCGGCCTGCCTGCCAAGCGGAGGTATTCGATCAAAAGCCGGGCGACCAGCGTCTTGCCCACGCGCGGGTGCTGCGAGGTGATGATGTAAAGCGGCGTCTGCTGCGGCATTGCCCCGAAGTTACGCTTTAATCCCGGCCGGCTCTAGCGTTTTGCTAAAATCGCGCGGGACAACGCACATCGGAATGTTGATCGCGGTCAGGACCGGTTTGCGGTCTGCGCCTGCTGGCCGGTCACCACGTTGCCGCCGGTGTCGAAGATATCGAGCAATTTCACCCGGTCATACTCGGCCCAGACATTACCGAGCCAATGCCGGACATAGCCGCGCAACACGAAGGAATAATTGGCGGTGTCGCCCTTCGGGCTCTTGTTGGCGACGAAGGTCAGGAACGGAACGGAGGCGAGCTCTACCTGCTCGTAGGCCATCTCGTTGAGCTTCGGAATGGTGATGATCACCGCGTCCTTCAATTTCTTAAAGTACGAAGCGTGCGTAGCCTGGTCCCACTCAAAGAAGCTGGTATTGTTGATGAAGTTTTTGACCAGGAAATACTTGGCGTCGGCGGTAAACG
Source organism: uncultured Alphaproteobacteria bacterium (assembly GCA_963784005.1). Taxonomy (GTDB): domain Bacteria; phylum Pseudomonadota; class Alphaproteobacteria; order Rhizobiales; family Xanthobacteraceae; genus BOG-931. Next base: position 44,184 of record CAWAPT010000009.1, read on the forward strand.
GTGCGGTTTCCTCGATCTCGTTCAGCGAAGCGATGGACGAGCCAAGAATATGGAATATGACGAAGGTGATCTGTCCCTTCTTCACCGCATCGAGGAAACCGATATCGCGCAACGAGCGCAGCGTCGGCGACAGCAGCCCGGCACGCACATCGAGCACGGTAACGGTGCTGTCGGTGGTCGACAACGTGTCGATAATGCGCATCTGATCGGGCACCGTAGTGGCGTCGACCACTCGGGTGGCGTCGCCATGGAAGCGCTTCAAAGTGCCGCGCGGCGATTCGGAGTCGAAAGCGCGGGTCGGTACGTGATGCGCCGTAAAGTAGTCGAGCAAGCGTGCGGGCGACGGTGGTCTTGCCCACGCCGCCTTTGTCCGCGCCGACCAAAATCAATGCTGGCTTAGCCATGATCGAACCCTCACTGACGCCGCAACGCCGCCTCTTATTTCCACAAGCTCGTTTCTACAACGGCCACGGCCCTGTTTGGAAGCCTTATACGCCGTGGCGCGGCTCGCGATCGCGTTTAGCCGCCATTTGCAAGTTGTTAAGGTTAATTGCGGTGCGGCCCAAATGGCGCCTGCCGGGCCCTGGAGCTCGGCGCAGGACGGCCCGGCCGCGGCTGGCGGTGCGCGGGCGTTGCCATTTGTGCCACCTAACGGCCGTGCCGCACCAGGACCGTTGTCGCAGCCTTCGATAATCCCGCAGGACCCACCGCGATACCCACTCCGGCAACGACGCCGGGGCCGCGGCGCCAGCGGGCCTATTAAGGTTAGCCGCCGATCAACATCGCGTGCGCGCGTCCGTTCACTTAGAATCGCAAGCGACAAACAGGTGCGGGCCATGTCCGAGCATTATCCAGGCTCGCGATCGTCAGACCGTTCCAATGACGGCGCGATTTTTATCGAGCGTCGCCGGGTCGCTTCCGGTGGCCGCCGCGTCTCCGACAATGCAGACGATAAAGGCGCATTGCGGCAGTTCGAACAGGAACAGCTCGATCGCGATATTGCCGATATTGAACGTGCCACCGCGGCGTTGCGGCGCGCCGAGCCGGCGCTGGTGTCTTGGATCGAGCCGCCGACGCCGGCACTGCCCAAGGGGCGGCCATTATGGATTCTGATCGGCGTCCTGTGGCTGTCGACCGCGGTCGTCACCGCATGCGCGGTTTTCGCCATCGCGTTGCTCGCGGGTTAATTCACCCGTCACTGTGAGCCAACGGGTCCGCCGCCGCTGCAATGCTTGGTCGCGTTGCTCTTCGCAATGATCAGTACGCGTTGCGGTAGGCGGCGGGCGACAGCACCGTGCGGGCGATGATTTTCAGGTCGAGCCACAGCGACCAATTGTCGATATAGAACAGGTCGTGCTCGACGCGCTTGCGGATTTTCTCGTCGCTGTCGATTTCGCCGCGATAGCCGTTGATCTGCGCCCAGCCGGTAATGCCGGGCTTGACGTTATGCCGGCGCGCATAGAGCGAGATGCGGCGCTCGTAATCGTGATCGTGCGACAGCGCGTGCGGCCGCGGACCGACCAGCGACATGTCGCCGGTCAGCACGTTGAACAGCTGCGGGATCTCGTCGATGTTCCAGCGCCGCAGCCAGCGGCCGATTCTGGTCAGGCGCGGATCGTCGCGCCTGGCCTGCGGGATGACGGCGCCGTCGTCGAGCGCGCGCATGGTGCGGAATTTGATGATGCGGAACGGCTGCTGATTGAAGCCGTAGCGGCGCTGCACGAAGAAAACCGGGCCGCGGACTGTCGAGCTTGATGAGGATGGCGACGGCGATGAAGAGCGGCGTCAGCGCGATCAGCGCGAGCGCCGCGAACAGCAGATCGAAAAGCCGCTTCTGCACGATCTCGGCGCGCGACAGCGGCAGGCGGGTCAATTGCAGGCTCGCCAGCGGGCCGACTTTGGCCAGTTCGACTTCGTCGAATTTGTGCAGGATCCGTTCCGGCCCGAGATGGATTTCGACCGGCAGCGCCAGGAAAGTCTCGGCGCAGCGGTCGATGATCTCGGTCGCCGACCACGGCAGCAGGAGATAGATGGCGTCGGGTTCGAGGCTGCGCACGCTGGCGACCGCCTCGGCGAGATCGCGGTCGAGCACCGCGCGGCGGGTTTCGGCCGAGGCGGTGAGCGGCGACCGGCGTGAGGAAGCGGCAGCCGACGATGTTGAGGCCGAGCGTCCACGGCTCGTAATGCTGGACAAAGGCGCCGATATGCGCGCCGGTGCCGATCAGGCAAATGCGCTGCGCGGAGATCAGCCCGGCGGCGCGCGCCAGCGCGGTGACGCGCACGATGACAAAGCGCAGCACGATCAGGCCGGCGAGCGTGGCGAAATAGAACAGCACGATCCAGCCGCGCGAATAGTCGACGCTGATCTGCGCCAGAAAGCCGAGCATCAAGCAGGCAAATCAGCGTGACGTTCCACAATTGGATGGTGCGCCGGGCGTGCGGCCTGAAGGCGAAGAAGTTCGGCAGCCGGTATTCGCCGCGGAACACGTTGGAGATGGCGAAAATACTCGCCGCCAGCACGCCGACCTGGACGTAGGACGAGATGTCGCCGATGTCGCCATAGACGGCGAGGTAATAGGCGATGCCGGTGATGAACGACATCGCGACGATGCAGGCGACGTCGATGACGAAAGATCGCGATGGAAAAAGTGCCGCGCGACAGCAGCGCCCAGCCGCGCAGGACCCGGCTGGTCTGCGGCGGGGACGCCAGCGTGTAACTCGGTTGCACGTTCATCGGCGCGGCCGCTTGGCTGTTGCCCTTTGAGCGAACGCCGTCGCAGCCGCCCCGAAATGGGACAGCGCGCGAGGTCTCGCTGCCGTGTCTCGCCAGAACCGTGCCAGCGGCATGGCGCAATGGCGCGTCCGCGACGGCGCTGCGCGCGTGCTAAAGGCCGTGTTAAGATTAATCCGCCGGCGAACGCCAAGCGTCGCCGGACGGCTGGAGGAGGAACCATGCAGGGCAAGATCGCACTCGAAGAGCATTTCGCCATTCCGGAGACGCTGAAGATTCGCGCGGCTATTTTCCCGACCGCGTCTGGCAGGAGGTCAAAAGCCGCAATGCCGACATCCACGACCGGCGGCTGCGCGAGATGGACGAGAACGGCATCGAGATGATGCTGCTGTCGCTCAACGCGCCGGCCGTGCAGGCCATTCCCGACAAAGCGCGCGCCGCCGAGATCGCGCGCAAGGCCAACGATTATCTCGCCGAACAGGTGCGCAAGCGGCCGGACCGCTTTCAGGGCCTCGCGGCGCTGGCGATGCAGGATCCCGACGGCGCCGCGCGCGAGCTCGAACGCTGCGTCAAGGAGCTCGGATTTCGCGGCGCGCTGGTCAACGGCTTTTCGCAGGTCGGCGATGCGGAGACCGGCGTCTATTACGATCTGCCGCAATACCGGCCGTTCTGGGCGACCGTCGAGCGGCTCGACGTGCCGTTCTATCTGCATCCGCGCAATCCGGTGCCGCGCGATGCCAAGATCTACGAGGGCCATCCCTGGCTGCTGGGCCCGATCTGGGCGTTCGGCCAGGAGACCGCGGTGCATGCGCTGCGCCTGATGGGCTCAGGCCTGTTCGACGCGCATCCGCGGCTCAAGATCATTCTCGGCCATATGGGCGAGAACCTGCCCTACGCGATGTGGCGGGTCGACAATGCCAATGGCTGGATCGCGAACCGGCACAACTATCCGGCGAAGAAGCGGATGCGGCGATTATTTCCGCGCCAATTTCTATCTCACCACGTCGGGCAATTTCCACACCCAGGCGCTGATCGAACGCCATGCTCGGAGATCGGCGCCGACCGCATCATGTTCTCGACCGACTGGCCGTTCGAGAATATCGACCACGCCGCGCAACTGGTTCGACGCCTGCCCGATCAGCGAGAACGACCGCATCAAGATCGGCCGCGACCAATGCGCGGCGGCTGTTCAAGCTTGGCTGAATGTCATCCGGGCTGCGGGCTAAAGCGCGCCCGGAACGTCGCGAGACGTCAGCTCGCTTCGCGCAGCTTCACCGCGCCTTGCAGATCGACCGAGACGAGCTGCGACACGCCGCGTTCGGCCATGGTGACGCCGTAGAGGCGGTTCATGCGCGCCATGGTGATCGGATTGTGCGTGATGATGATGAAGCGCGTGTCGGTCGAGCGCGTCATCTCGTCGAGCAGGTCGCAGAAGCGCTCGACATTGTAATCGTCGAGCGGCGCGTCGACCTCGTCGAGCACGCAGATCGGCGCCGGATTGGTGAGGAACACGGCGAAGATCAAAGCCAGCGCGGTGAGCGCCTGCTCGCCGCCGGAGAGCAGCGACAGCGTCGCCGGCTTCTTGCCCGGCGGCTTCGCCATGATTTCGAGGCCGGCTTCGAGCGGGTCCTCGCTCTCGATCAGCTGCAGTTCGGCGGTGCCGCCGCCGAACAGTTCGGTGAACAGCTTCTTGAAATTCTCGTTGACGATCTGGAACGAGGTCAGCAGCCGCTCGCGCGCTTCGTGGTTGAGGCTGTGGATGCCCTGGCGCAGCCGCCTGATCGCCTCGACGAGATCGTCGCGCTCGCCGGTGAGCTTGGTGTGCTGGCGCTTCGACCTCGCGCAATTCCTGCTCGGCGAGCAGATTGACCGAGCCGAGCCGCTCGCGCTCGTGCTTGATGCGCTCGATCTTGGCCTCGACCTCGGCAATCGACGGCAGCTCGCGCGTCGGCTTTGAGCTCGGCGACTTCCGCCGCGGCGGCCGGTTCGACCTGGAGCATTTCGCGGATTTCGTGCTCGATATCGGCAAGCCGGCGCTTGGCGGCGTCGTGGCGTTCCTCGCCGCGCGCCGCCTCGGCGCGCGCTTCGCCGACCGCTTCGAGCGCGAGCGCGCGCCGCCTTGTCGGCTTCGGCAAGCTCGGTCTCGGCCGCGGCCAGCCGGTCGGCGGCGGCGCGGCGCTCGGCCGTCGCCGTCTCGATCTCGCCGATCAGCGACTGGCGCTGGGCGGCGAATTTTTGCGGCGCGTTGATCAAGTTCGGCGCGCTCGCTGGCCGCCTCGTGGCTGCGCTGCTCGAGCGTGGCGATCTGCGCCGCCGCGTTGTCCTTGCGCTCGTTCCAGGCCTGCCGTTCGCCGGCGATGGCGCGCAAGCCGGTGATTGGCAAGCTCGGCTTCGCGCGCGATCGCCTGCGCCTCGACCGCGCAGCTTCGGCGCAGGCGCCGCGCTCGCGCGCGATCACCTCGTTGATCGCGGCGAGCTTGGCTTCGATCTCGGCGGCGGCCGGCAGCGCCGCGAGCGCCTGTCTCCGCTTCGCTGCGCGCGAGCTTGCGTTTCGTCGCGGCCGGCGCCGATGCGCTGTCTCGCTTCCTTGAGCGCCGAAATGCGCGCCGCATTGCGGCTGATCTCGCGCTCGGCGGCGGCATGCTCTTCGCGCGCGGTGTCGGTCAGGCGCTGCGCCTCGCGCCAGTGCGCGCGCGCTTCGGTTTCGGCCGCCGCTGCGGCGGCGACGCGCGGCCTCCGCCGCCTCGACCATCGTGCCGCTTGGCCTCGACTTCGCTGCGCGCGGCCGCAAGCTCGCCTTCGATCGCCTGCAGGCGGCCGCGTTCGGCGAGCCGGCGCGCCGCGCCGGTCGGCGCATGCGCGGCGACCGCAAAGCCGTCCCAGCGCCAGAAATCGCCCTCGCGCGACACCAGCCGCTGGCCGGGCTTGAGCATGGCGGCAAGCCGCGCGCCCGTCGGCGCGCTCGACGACGCCGATCTGGGCGAGCCGGCGCGCCAAGTTCCGGCGGCGCTTGCACATATGCGGACAGCGCGGCGACGCCTTCCGGCAGCGCGGGATCGGACGGATCGAGCGCCGCGCCGGCCCAGTGCATCGGCGCGGACGAGCCGACCGGCGCATCGAGATCGTCGCCCAGCGCGGCGCCGAGCGCCTTTTCGTAGCCCTTGCGTCACGGTGATCGCATCCATCACCGGCGGCCACAGATTCTTGCTCTCGACCGCGAGCAGCTTGCCGATGGTCTTGGCCTCGGTCTCGAGCCGCTGCACGCCGCTTCTCGGCGGCGGCGAGCGGCGCGCGCGCGGCGTCGATCTCTTCGCGCGCGCGTGCGTATGCGCGGCCTCCGCGGCATGCGCGGCAGTCTCCGCTTCGGCGAGCGCGGCCTGCGCGCTCTGCGAGCGCCGCCGCCAGCGCCGGCAGATCGGGCGCGCCGCTGTCGGTCGCGGCCAGGCCGGCATCGATATTGGCGAGCTCGGCTTCGAGCCGTGCCGCGCGCTGCTCGTGCTCGCGCAAGCCGCCTGCAAGCTGATTGCGGCGCGCCGTCAGATCGGCGAGCGCGCCGGTCAGTTCGGCGAAGGATTTCTCCGACGCCGGCAAGCGCCGCGTCCGCCGCCGCAACGCGCTGGTTGACGCCGGTCGAGCCGCGCGTCGGTTTCCTGCGCCACGGCCTTGAGCGCTGTCTTCCTCGGCGTCGAGCCGGCCAAGCGCCGCCTCGGCGTCGGCCGCCAGCGCTCGCTCGCGTTCCAGGTCGGCCGCGAATTGCTCGATGCGGCGGTCGAGTTCGCCGATGCGCTCCTTGGCGCGGGCCTCCTCGCGCTCGAGCGTCTCGCGCGCGATGATGAGGCGCTGCAGCGCCGCGGCGGCCTTGGCCTCGGCCTCGCGCAAGGCCGGCAAGGCCGGCGGCGACTTGCGCCTGCGCGTCGAGGCCTGCGCCTGCTCGCCGGTGCGCGCCGCGACGACGCGAGCGGCCTCGTCCTTGCCGCGCCGGGTCTCGGCGACTTCGCTCTGCGGCGGCGATCCAGCGCAAATGGAACAGCAGCGCTTCGGTGCGGCGCACTTGGCCGGAAATGTTGCGGTAGCGCACCGCCTGCCGCGCCTGCGTCTTCAGCGCCGCGACCTGGGCGGCGAGCTGGCCGATGACGTCCTCGACCCGCGCCAGATTTTGCTCGGCGGCCTTGAGCCGCAGCTCGGCCTCGTGGCGGCGCGCATGCAGTCCGGAAATGCCGGCCGCCTCTTCGAGCACGCGCCGGCGCTGATTCGGGCCGCGCCTGGATGATCTCGCCGATGCGGCCCTGGTGCACCAAAGCGCGGGCGAGCGCGAGCCGGTCGAGGCGTCGGCGAACAGCATGGCGACGTCGCGCGCGCGCACTTCGCGGCCGTTGACGCGGAAGGTCGAGCCCTGCTCGCGCACGATGCGGCGCGAGACTTCGAGCGTGTCGAATTCGTTGAACGAGCGCCGGCGCCTTGCGGTCGCTATTGTCGATCGAGACCGCGACTTCGGCATGGTTGCGCGCCGGGCGTTCGGTATTGCCGGAGAAGATCACGTCGTCCATCTCGCGCGGCGCGCATCGCCTTGTAGGAGGCTTCGCCCATGACCCAGCGCACGGCTTCGACCAGATTGGATTTGCCGCAGCCGTTGGGACCGACGACGCCGGTCAGGCCGGGTTCGATCTCGAAATCGGTCGGTTCGACGAAGGATTTGAAGCCGATCAGGCGCAGCCGCGTGAGCTTCATTCGGTTGGCATTTCCATGTCCCTCGCCGCGGCGGCGAAGGGAATCGTTGAAGGCTCGCGCCGAGAGATTTTGAGCCCTGTGAGCGCTGCGAAGGGATGATGCCGCATCGGCGCGGACAATGAATCGTCGCGACTCCGAGCGCAACAGCCGCGCCGAATTATCCAGACATTCCGTTGCCGGGTCTCGCCCGGCAGGCTTCGGAGCGACCGCCTGGAGCCGGTCGGGCTGGAACGAAAAGCCCTTATCCTTCCTTGAGATAGGGGTCGATTTCCTTGGCCATTTGCTCGATCGAAAGGTCGCCGACCAACTTCTTGCCATTGATGAAGAAAGTGGGCGTCGAATTGACCCCGAGCTTCTCAACGGCGTGGTCGCGCACCGCCTGGATGCCTTCGAGCACCTTCTGATTCGACAGGCATTGATTGAACGTGTCTTCGGTAAAGCCGAACTGCTTGGCGATTTCCTTGAGCGGCGGGATCGGCTCCTTGACGATCCAATCGGGCTGCTTGGCGAACAGGGTCTCGACGATCGGCATGTATTTGTCCTTGCCGGCGCAGAGCGCCAGCATGAAGCCGGCGGCGGCGAGCGCATCGAGCGGGAAGGTGCGCAGCGTGTAGCGAACCTTGCCGGTGTCGATGTAGCGCTTCTTCAGCTCAGGAAACGTCGTCGCCGCGAAATGCGCGCAGTGCGGACACGTCATCGAGGCATATTCGATGATCGTCACCGGCGCTTTGTCGGAGCCGATCATGACGTCGCCATTGGGACCGGCGTCGGCGAGGTCGGCCGGTGACGGTGCATCGTCCGCGCGGGCCGTCCCGATCGGCGGCGGCAGGACGTTAGCGGTAAATCCGCCCCCGGCAAGGGTCAACAAAGCACCGGCCCAAAACACACGGCGGCGAGTGAGCGACAAGGGCAACTCCTGATTATGCGAAGACCAATGTTGGGGCACCGGGACCTCTTGTGAACGTCCAGAGCGGGGAAACTTGCGGCCTCAATGTGGCATTAGCGCGCCATCGCGCCAAGCCCTGCAACGCCGATGCCCTGCGCATCCCTATGCCGGCATTCGCAAAATTGACGCGGCCCATTTGTTCCCAGCCTTTCGATCAATTGTGAACACGGGGTTGTGACGACCTCCGGCACGCGCCTGGGAAACCGAAGGAAACCGCCGGGGTTGGATTATTACCAAAGTCTTAACGCAAAACTTAAAACTCAGGGAGATCGTCATGCGTGCCTCGTTGCGTCGAGCCGGCTATTTGACCGGCGTCGCGTTAGCAAGCTTAGCGGTTACGGTGCCCGTGCGTGCCGCAGGCATAAGCGTGGGCGGCATTAGCGTGAGTGTGGGTGGTGGCGCCGGCGTATCCGTGGGCGGTGTTGGCGGCGTCGGAGGTATCGGCGGCGTCGGCAGCGGTCTTAGGATCGGTGGCGGCGGCGTTGGCGGTCCCACGGGCGGATCCGGCGGTGGAACAGGCTTTTTTTCGGGCGCTGCAAGTTTTGGAGGTGCAAATGGCGAACATTTCCTGAGCGGCGGTTCGCCTCCTGCCGCGAGCCGGAATCTGGTGCGGCTGCATTCGCAACATGACCGCACCGTGGTTGGTGCCGGCGGCAAGAAGGGCGCGACGGCTGCGATCAATTCGCCGTCGGCCGGCGGTCTTCACGGCACCGGATCCAATAACGGCGGCGTAGCCGCGGTCAATGTTCTCAACGCGACGCGCGGCCCGCAGGGCAGCGTGGCCACCGTCGATGTTGCCAATGGCAGTGCGAAGTCGAGTAACGCCGGCTCGGGACCGGGCGCCGCGCTCAATATCGGCGACGCCACGCCGGGTCCGAATGGCAAGGCCGGAACAGTCAACATATTGAATGGCAATGCCGCGTCCGGCGCGGGTACGACAAGCACGCCCGGCAATTCGCCGGCAGCGACGCTGAATGCGCTAAATGCCGCGCCACAGGCGCAGGGTTGGGCGGCGTCGGTCAACGCCTTGAACGGCGCCGGTAAGCCCAGTGGTAGCACCGGCACAACCGGCATCGCCACCGTGGACGCGCTCAATCCCGGTGCGGGTCCACAAGGCGGCGCGGGTGCCGTCAATGTCCTGAACGGCAATGGCACTCCGTCTGCTAGCGGCACTGGCAAAGGTCCGATCGCCGCTGCGAACCTGGGTAACGCTTTCTCGGGCCCGAACGGCTCCGTGGGCACTGTCGATGTCTTGAACGCCAGCCGCCCGGCGACCGCCGGCGGCACCAAAGGCGCTGCGACGGTGCAAGCCCTCAACGCCACGTCCGGTCCGCAGGGCGGTGTCGCAGCCGTGAATGTGCTCGATGGCAATGCGACGCCAAAGGGCGGTTCGCCGAACGGCGGCGCCGCCGGCATCGGCATCGGTAACAAAACTCAAGGGCCCAGCGGAAGCGTGGGTACGGTAGGCGCGCTCAACGGCAACGCCGGGCCGAGTGGCTCCGGCGGTAAAGCCGGTGCGGCGGGCGTGAACGCGCTCAATGCTACACCGGGTCCGACGGGATTCGTCACCACAGCCGACATCTTAAATGGGAACGCGCCTTCGAGTGGAAATCCTGGAACTGGCGGTGCTGCTGTCGCCAATATCGGTAACAAGACGCAGGGCCCAAATGGCCGTGCGGGAACGGTCAATGTTCTTGATGGCAACGGCTCTCCCGGCACCAATGGGGCAAAAAGCGGCATTGCGGGCGTGAATGCGCTTAACGCAACGCCCGGACCGTCCGGCGGCGTTGCGACCGGCAATATCCTCAACGGTAATGCCACGCCGAGTGGTAATCCGCCGAGCGGTGGTGCGACGGCGGTGAACATCGGCAATAAAACGCAAGGACCGACTGGCAAGGCTACCAGTGTCAATGCCCTCAACGGCAGTGGCAGTACGGGCGGGACGCCGAAGAACGGCGGCGCGGTGGCGATAAATGGTCTCAATAGCGGGCCGGGACAGTACGCCGGCTCTACAAACACCACCAATATTCTTAACGGCGACGCCGCTTCTAGCAATACGAACGGCATCAACGACACCATCGGTGCCACGACGCCCGTGGCGAGTACACCCACCGCGACGGTCAGCCTGCTCAACGGCAGTGGGCTCGGCACGGGGCTTGGTGGCGGTACCGGCTCAACAGGCGGGACTGGCTCAACAGGTGGGACTGGCTCGACAGGCGGGACCGGTTCGACCGGCGCCACCGGATCGACAGGCGATAATGGAGCGAGCGGCGGCGGTGGTGGCGGCAGTGTCGCGATCGGCGGCGATTCCGGCACGCTCTATGACTCAGCGGCGGCCGGCGATGTAAACGACCTTTTGGGACCGCGATGCGTCGAAGCGCTAAAGTATCCCGGCCGTTATTCCGAGGGTCGTCGTCATCGGTTCCTCGACCATTGTCGCTGGCTCGCGGACCGGCTCGCCAAAAATCGTCACCAAGCGGCGAAGTAGCGTTCGATCCGAGTCAGTTGCGAAAACGACAGGACCGGCCAAACGCGGCCGGTCCTTTTATTTCGATGCTCCGTATCGCAGTCCGATTACCATTTGGCGTTCATCGAGAGCATGTAGATGTTCACGTAATAGGGTAGCGCGGCAACCGGGATGAAGCCGGCCGGCGCCATGCCATTGTTCGAGCTGAACTGCAGGTTTCGGTAGTCGAACGCGAGTGTCAGGTTCGGCGTGGCAAAATATTTGATGGAAGCCAACGGCCCTAAGCTGCGGTCGATGCGGCCGAACGCCAAGGGACCCTGATAATCGTCCTCAAGATAAGTCACGCCGACACCGGCCACGACGTTTCGCGCCAAATGGTAATCGAGCCGGCCGCCGATCTCGGATTCGATATCGCTGACGCAGACGGCTGCGTTTGCGGCGCCGGTGCCGTCCGCAAGACACGTCGGTGCGCTCGCACCCAAGGGGCTTGCGCCAACCGCGCCGAGAAAGGCAAGCCCGAGCGCGGACTCCTTGGCTTCGCGGCGTCCTTCGAACACGGCCGCAACGTTGTCGGTGATGGCGGCCGTCATGTTCAGACCGAAGGTCCAGCTGGACACCGGTTTCATCGTGGCGCCGTTGTAGACTTGATTCATGTAGCCGCCCCAGAACTCGCCTTTGAGGCGGCTACCGGACACCGGCTCGAACAGCATCCCGGCATCGACGCGATAGCCGGTGGAGTCAAAGTAGCTGACCTGCCAATCCCGCGTGTTGCCGGCGGCTTCGGCGAAGATGCTGGTCCCTGGCAAAAACACGTAACCGAGGCGGCCGTCCACCGAACCGATACCGCCGTCGGCATAACTGAAATCGACCGGCGTGCCGGCGGCGACGCTGCTGCCGCTACCGATCAGCGCGTTCTGGTATTGGATCTCCAGGCCGGCGCCGCCGAGCGAACTCCACCAATTGCCATTGCGCTTGTTCAGCGCCACCGATTCGATGCCTTCGTCATAAGCGACCGGATGCGCGAATTGCGTGCTCAGCAATTGCGAGCCCATGCCCGGCACCGTGACGACGGTCTCCGAAGCGCCCCGATCCAGGTGTTCATGGATATAGCGCGCGCCGCCGAGGATTTGCGTATCGTTGTCGGGCATCACAGTGAAGCCCGCGCCGGCGCCGCCATTGATCTGGTTTTCGGACGAGAATTCTTGCGTAATCGCGGCCTTCCACCCAGCCGTCGGTTGTGAACGTATAGTTTTGCCCTTGTTTGACCCATTGCGCTTCCGGTCGCGCAAAAAATGCCCAATCCGCCAAGCGCTTCATGCTCGTCGCGAAGACGTTGTCGTCGTAAAAAGTGCCAACCGTCACGCCGGAATAAAATGTCCCCCCCGCCCAAGGTGTGCCGGGCGGCTGTGGATACCAGGATGGCAATGCCGTTTGCGTCGATGTGCTGCCGGCCGGTCCGGCCGGTGCATTAGGTGCCACGTTGGGCGACTGCCGGGCTGAAGACAGTCCCGCGGTCGGTTCGGTCCCGGTCTGCCAAATGTCGGATGAGGGAGTGGTCCCCGCGCCGACTTGGGCCAGTGCCGGCGTCCCGCCGACCCCGATACCCGCGAATCCGATGCCGGCGGCGATGACAAACGCCGGAAAGCCTACGCCACCCCGCATGACTCAACTCCACTACTGCCGCGACAAGACGCACACATTGACTGGCAATACTTCGAGCGGCCGGAATTACTCCGGCAGTCAAAGTATTGGCTGCGTTTTTACGCACGAATACTATGGATTTAATCGATCTAACGCTGAACTATAGGTGGCCTCGGCGCGGCCTCGCAATCAATGGCAAGGCCAATATCCACAGACGGCTAAGGGTTGTGGGAATTTTGCCACAGCCGCGGAGCTGGCTAAGACGCTCTCGCGACAAACAGGGGTAACGTGCAGGTATGGCTTTGAAATCTAAGCTTCGTCACGCCTCTCGGCGCCGCAATTTCTAGATCATAAGTATTTGTTATTACATCACTATTCGAATGAAACGGAGCGTGGCCGCCGTGATTCAGACAGTGGACGGTTCATGTATATCGCATGTATTAATCTGTTGATATCCTGTGGATAACCTTGGGATAAGCTTTGTATGGGCCGTGTAAGAAGTCGACTTGCTCCTGTGGATAACTCGGAACTTTGGGGGTGGGCGCCGCGCCGCCGGGCGCGTTCCGCACAGGTTATCCACCGGTTCAAGCCGTTTCAGCCACGCGTGACGGCGGCTCCGAGCCGGGCCAGCGCCGCCTTTAGGTCATCGTCGCCGATATCCGACAAGCTTGCCGCGACCCGCGCCGCCGCGATGGGGTCGGCGGCGCGCGTGGCTTTACGCTCGCGCCGCAGCGGCGCCTGGCGTAGCGCGAGCCGCGCCACGGCGCGCCAGCCGGCGAAGCGATTGACGCGCTCACAGATGACATTGGCGAGATGCTGGACCTCGATCGCGGCCGGCCCCTCGACCCGCAACACCAATGTGCCCGGCTCTTGCCCGCCCTCTGACCCTCCCCCGCTTGCGGGGGAGGCAAGGAGGGGGACGGTCGTGTCCATTGGATTTTGATCGGCTCGCTATGCGCGGCAATCTCCGCGCCGACGATCTCGGACCAGCGTGTGACCAGTTCGGCCGACACAAAGCCTTGCCGCGTGAAGGTCTCGCCGACGATCTTGCCGGCGATGTCGCGCAACGGCTTGGCGAAGGAGCGAGCGGGCTTGTTCACGATGGGGGCCTCTGTCATCCCTGCGCCGCATGGCGGCAACCATCACGCTAGCAGCGAAGACGGCCGGGCGACAGCGCACCAAGCCTCGCGCGGCGGTTTCATCACCGCAACCCACCGACCTGTTGGCCTGGTACGACCGGCACCGCCGTAAACTGCCGTGGCGGGCGGCACCCGGCCAACATGCCGATCCGTATCGTGTCTGGCTGTCCGAAATCATGTTGCAGCAGACCACGGTCAAGGCGGTCGGACCCTATTACGTGCGCTTCCTAACGCGCTGGCCCGATATCGGCGCGCTGGCGGCGGCGCCGCTCGGCGAGGTGCTCAAATCCTGGGCCGGGCTCGGTTATTACGCCCGCGCCCGCAACCTGCACGCCTGCGCCCGCGCTGTGGTCGAACACCACGGCGGGAAATTTCCGTCGGAAGAAGCCGCGTTGCGCGAATTGCCTGGTATCGGCGCCTATACCGCCGCCGCGATCGCTGCGATCGCATTTGGCGAACCGGCAACGCCGGTGGACGGCAATATCGAACGCGTGATCGCGCGGCTTTATACCGTCGAGGCGCCGTTGCCGGCCGCCAAGCCAGAGATTTTACGGCACGCGGCGGCGCTGACGCCGCGGCACCGCGCCGGCGATTTTGCCCAGGCGATGATGGATCTCGGCGCCACGATCTGCACGCCGAAGACTCCGGCCTGCGCGCTGTGCCCGTGGAACGAAAGCTGCGCCGCTCGCGCCCGCGGCGATGCGCAGACATTTCCGCGCCGCATCGCAAAACGCGAAGGTGTCTTGCGCCGCGGTGCTGCTTTTGTCGCGCGGCGGCCGGGCGGCTTTGTGCTGATGCGGACGCGGCCGGCGAAAGGCCTTCTCGGCGGCATGACCGAAGTCCCGACGACGGAGTGGCTGGCGGATTTCGATGATCGCACGGTGCTTGCGACCGCGCCGCGTTTTGCCGCGGCGAAAGGCGGACGGAGGGTAGCGTGGCGCCGGGTTCTTGGTACGGTGCGCCATGTGTTCACGCACTTCCCGCTCGAACTGACCGTCTATGCGGCAGACTTGCCGGTGCGGGTAGCCGCCCCCAAGGGGACACGCTGGGTCAAAATCTCACAGCTTGCAGGTGAGGCGTTGCCTAGCCTCATGCGCAAAGTCGTGGCGCACGCGCTTGCCGCAGATTGAGTTCCCGGCCACAAGTCAAAACCGCGAAAGGCGCAATATCATGGTGGTCGCGACGCTGATGTCCCAGCCCGGAATACTTTCAGTCTTTCACCAGTGTCGCGCGGGGCACGAGGCGGAATTCGAAGCTTGGTATCAGAGCGAGCATCTCATCGAGCGACTTGCCGTGCCGGGCTTTCTGTTCGGCCGCCGCTACAAGGGCATAGCCGGCACCCCCGGCTATTTCTGCTTCTATCTGGTCGAGACACCTGCGGTGCTGACGTCGAAGCCCTATGTGGAACGGCTCGACAATCCCACCCCGATGACCCGCAAGATGATGTCGGACGTTTTCATCGACATGAACCGCACCGTGTGCTCCCGCGTGACGCGGCGCGGCCATTTCCGCGGCGCTTTCGCCGCGATTGCGCGGTTCAACCAAAGACAAGATGACACAGCGCTCGCAGACGCATTGGAAAAGCTTACCGGCGACATCGCCGTCGCTGGCGGCGAAATCTGGGTCGCCGTCGATGCCGCTGGCATGCCGGTATCGAAGGAAGAGCAATTGCGCGGCGGCGACAACAAGATTGCCGGCGCGCTGATGATCGAGACGCTTTATCAGGAGGACGCGGAAGCCGCTGGCGCGCAATTGGCCAAGCAATTCCCGCAAGCCGATGTCGGTTTCTTTCATGCGCTCTGCGAAATCGGCAGGAGTGATTTATGAAGGCGCTGCTGCCGCTGGCGGAAACGATCGCGCAGCGTCTGATCGCGCGCCGCGAGACGGTCGCGGTCGCCGAATCCTCGACCGGCGGCCTTATCGCCGCGGCCTTGCTGGCGGTGCCGGGCGCCTCGGCTTATTTCCTCGGCGGCGCGGTCGTCTACACAAAATCGGCGCGGGCGGCATTGCTGGCCATCGGCGACGCCGAGATGCACGGCCTGCGGCCGGCGACCGAAGTTTATGCGCTGCTCATTGCGCGGCGCGTGCAAGAGCGGCACGGCGCGATCTGGGGCGTTGGCGAAACCGGCGCAACGGGACCGAGCGGCAACCGCTACGGCGATCCCGCGGGCCACACTTGCATCGCGATTGCCGGTCAGGCTGCGCGCGCCATCACGCTGCGCACCGGCAGTTCGCAGCGGCTGGCGAATATGGACGCCTTCGCCAAACGCGCGCTCGAACTGCTTATTGAAGTCATACCTGGGGCGTAGCCGGCGTCATTCTGCCGCTTCCGCCATCTCCGCCCGCACTTGTGCGCGCAGCGTGTCGATCAGCGTAAGACCCTGCGGCGTTTCGATGTGCCAGAAAGTCCAGCCGTTGCAGGCTTCCAGGCCCTGCGCCAGCGCGCCGATGCGGTGGATCGAGCCGACTGTTTCCCCAAGTGACAGCGCACCGTCGGCGCGCACCAGCGCCCGGTGCCGGCGCTTGGCGTCGGTGAGCTTTATGCCGGGTGACACCAGGCCGCGTTCGATCAGGGCGGCGAACGCCACCCGCGGCGCTTCGCGCGCGGTCATGAACGACGCCAGCGCCGGTTCGGCCATCGGCGCGACGGCGCCGATGCGCTGCCGCGCCGCCGCGGCATAGGCCGCGTCGCGCTCGAAGCCGATGAAGCGGCGGCGCAGCCGGTGCGCCACGGCGCCGGTGGTGCCGGTGCCGGCGAACGGGTCGAGCACCAGATCGTCGGGGCGGGAGGCAGCTAGCAGCACGCGCGCGAGCAAGGCTTCCGGCTTTTGCGTCGGATGCAGCTTCTTGCCGTCGTGTCCTTTGAGCCGCTCCTCGCCGGTACACAGCGGGATGAACCAATCCGACCGCATCTGGATGTCTTCGTTGCCCGCCTTGAGTGCCTCGTAGTTGAACGTATAATCGCGCTTTGCGGCGTCGCGCGCCGCCCAGATCAAGGTCTCGTGGGCATTGGTGAAGCGGCGGCCGCGGAAGTTCGGCATCGGATTGGATTTGCGCCAGACGATGTCGTTGAGGATCCAAAAGCCGAGGTCCTGGAGAACCGTCCCGACGCGGAAAATGTTGTGATAGGAACCGATCACCCACAGCGTGGCATTCGGCTTCATGACGCGGCGGCAGGCGGCGATCCAGGCGCGGGTGAAGTCGTCATAAGCGGAGAAGCTTGCAAATTTGTCCCAGTCATCATCGACGGCAGCGACCCGTGAATCGTCGGGGCGCTTGAGGTCGCCTTGGAGCTGCAGATTGTACGGCGGATCGGCAAAGACGAGATCGACGGACTGCGCCGGCAGCTTGGTCATCTCGGCAACGCAATCGCCAACGACGATGCGCGCCGAGGCTTGCGGCGCCGCTTGGGATGCTTGGCACTCAAAACTCACGCGGGGCGCCCTTACGGACGCCCCGCGACGCGACACAACCATGACTCAGAACTCTGACTCAGGCGACGCTGGTCGGCGACGCGGGACCTACAACCGACGGCTGGGATCATGCCGCGCCAAGGTAAAAATCGACTTAATCGCCGCGATCGGCTACTAGGCAATAAATGCCGGGAAACACTTGGTTAATTGCGTCGATGCGGTGCCCATTTTGATACCGGACAATGATCGCCACGCTGGGCGATCGAAAGGAGAATGACGATGCGTTGGGATGATTTTCGCCGCAGCAGCAATGTCGAAGACGATCGCGGGGAGAGCACGGGCGGCGGTTTCGGCGCCGTGCACGGTCTCGGCATCGGTACCATTGTCATTCTCGGCTTGATCGGCTGGGCGCTCGGCATCGATCCAAGCGTGCTCATCAACGGCGCGCAAATTCTTTCGGGCGGCGGTGCGCCCTCGCAACAAACCACCCAGGCGCCGGTCGCCGACGATGCGCAGACCGCGCAGACCAAGGATTTCATCGCCGCCGTGCTCGGCGATACCGAGGACCGTTGGACGGACATGTTCACCGCCATGGGCCGGACCTATCATCCGCCGCGGCTGCGGCTGTATGCCGGCGCGATCGATGGCGGCTGCGGCATGGCGCAATCCGCGATGGGGCCGTTCTATTGTCCGCAGGACAAGAACGTCTATCTCGATATGTCGTTCTTTCAGGACCTGCAGAACAAATTCGGCGCCTGTTCGGACGACAAGGCCTGCAAATTCGCCGAAGCCTATGTGATCTCGCATGAGATCGGCCATCACGTGCAGGACGAGCTTGGCGTCCTGCCGCGCGTGATGGCGAGGCAGCAGGCGGCATCGAATTCGGTCGAGGTCAACGCGCTCCAGGTGCGCATCGAGCTGCAGGCGGATTGCTATGCCGGGGTATGGGCAAACCGCGCCCAGCAAAAGCACAATTTCCTCGAACCGGGCGACGTCGATCAAGCCTTGCAGACCGCTTCGGCGATCGGCGACGACCGTTTGCAGAAGGAGATGCAGGGTTATGTCGTGCCCGACAGCTTCACCCACGGCACCTCGGCGCAGCGCAAGCGCTGGTTCCTGAGCGGCTTCAATTCCGGCCAGATTTCGGCCTGCGATACGCTGTCGGCGAATTCGCTATAGGAACGCTAAGCGCATGGCCGGGATCGACGAGAACAAAAAGTTCGTGCCGCTCAAGATCGCGGTGCTGACGATCTCCGACACGCGCGACCTCAATGACGACAAGTCCGGCGCGCTGTTGGCGCAGCGCGTCGTTGCCGCCGGCCATTATGTCGCCGAGCGCGCCATCGTCACCGACGATATCGACGCGATCCGCGCCCGCGTGAAGGCGTGGATCGCCGATCCGTTGCTCGACGTCATCATTACCACGGGTGGCACCGGCTTCACCGGCCGCAACGTCACCCCGGAAGCCATCGAGCCGCTGTTCGACAAAAAGATGGATGGCTTTGCGGCGCTGTTCCTGATGGTGAGTTTCCCCAAGATCGGCACATCGGCGATCCAGTCGCGCGCCACCGCCGGCGTCGCCGGTGCGACTTATATTTTCTGCCTGCCCGGCTCGCCTGGCGCTTGCAAGGATGCCTGGGACGAAATCCTGGTGCACCAGCTCGATTATCGTTACCGGCCGTGCAATTTCGTCGAGATCATGCCGCGGCTCGACGAGCATCTGCGCCGGCCGAAGGCAAAGGGCGCGTCGGTGTAGCGGCCCGTCACTCTCCGCGTCATGCCCGGCCTTGTGCCGGGCATCCCGACAATAACCGCACTGCGTTGCATCGTGGTCGGGATGGCCGGGACAAGCCCGGCCATGACGCCCGCTACAATTCCAAATCCCAGAACTCGCTGACCACCGGGCGGCCCCAGCTCTTGTGCCGCTCGGTGCGCGTGAGCTGAAAGCCCGCTTTCTGATAAATGTGCCGCGCGGCGGTGAGCACGCTGTGAGTCCATAATGTAATCCGCTTGTAGCCGGCCTCGCGGGCGAAGCGGATACTTTCGTCGGTGAGCCGCGCGCCGAGCCCCAGCCCGCGCGCCTTCGGATCGACCAACAGCAGCCGGATGCGGGCAACAATGGCCGTTTCCTTGACCAGGAAAACGCAGCCGACATTCTCGCCGTCCATCTCGGCGATCCAGCAGCGCTCGCGCTTGGCGTCGTTGGTGTTGGCATAATCGGCGACGATTTGCGCGCACAGCCCTTCGAACGGCTCGGTCCACTGATATTCCTGGGCGTAGAGCTCGGCGTGGCGTCGAACGACCCAGCCGAAATCGCCCGGCACCGGCGCGCGCAGAGCATATTGGCCAATCTCCGCGGATTTCGCTTTTGCTTCGCCGCCGAGCACGGTCTCGATTGTGGTCATTGCCGCGATCAATCGCGCCTGGTCCGCGGCATCGAGCGTGCCGAGCATAGCCGCGACATCGCGCTGCGAGCGGACTTCGAGCGGCGCGAAAGCCCGCTTGCCGCGCGCGGAGAGCGCCAGATAGCTGCGGCGGGCGTCGCGCGCCGACGCGGTGCGCTGGACGAGCCCGGTTTTCTCGAAGTTGCGCAGCACGCGGCTGAGATAACCGGCATCGAGATCGAGCGCGCGGCCGACATCGCTCGCCGTCGGCAGGCGCCGGCGCGCGATTTCGTAGAGCACGCGCGCTTCGCCGAGCGAGTAGGGACTGTCGAGGAAGTTCTTGCGCAGCACGCCGATCTGCCGCGTGTAGAAGCGGTTGAAACGGCGCACCGTGGCGATGCGGCTTGCGGCGACGCGAGGCTCGGGGTTCCGGCTTGCCATGACACAAAAGTCGGACAGATAGTTGACTAAGTCAAGTATGTGCTGTCAGCGCGCATGATAGTGGCGGACCTTGCCGCCCCCGCCGGCCTGCGATCGCCCGCCGCAGCGGGCTGCGCCTAGGCGCGAAACCTGGCCTGACTTTTCCGGGTCATGCCGTGAGCGGGGGAAAGGCGTTGGTCGTCAGCCTGACGCAGCGCGCCCGGCCGATCCGGCGCAGCAAATCATTTTCCGGATCGGTGGCCCGCTCGGAATGGCCGCCCAGCGCGGCATAGAATTGCTTTGAGATCAGGAGGCCCTGCTCGGGGCGAGGCAAGCCGCCAAGCGCGGCCGACACCAGCAGCAAAAACTCCCGTAACGTCGATTGTGACGGGCCGCCACGGCGGAATACGGCCGCTTGGCCGTAGCGCGCCGGCTGCTGGACGAAGCGGCTGACTTCGCCGGTCCACGGCGCGTCAAGCACGATGCCCGGCCGCAGGAACATAAGCCACGGCGCCCGCGCGCGCGCCGCTGCCGTCTGCAGCCGAAGGCCCAGCGAACCCTCGACCACGATAAAATTGCAGCCGGCAACGTCGGCGACTGCCGCCGTGTCGTCCTGCGAGCCGCCGTCCACCGTCAGCACTTCAGTGATGATGCCTGAGGTCGCGCCAGGCACCAGTGCGGCGAGTGTGGGCACCAGCGTTTGTTCGGAATTCCACGTCGGCAGGATGACGCTCAGCATAGGGCTCAATAGGCCCTGCTTTGCCTAGCTCCAAGGCGTCACAGGGGCTGTGATCACAAAAAATTGTTCTTGTTTTGTTCACTATGGCGCGTTAGCTTTCAATCCAGGAGTCGTGAGCATGAGTTCGTTCATCCGCGTTGCGTCGCCCGCCGGCACCGCTGCTGCCCTCCGCGCCGGCGGGCGAATTGGGAACCGCCGTCGATCGCGAGCGCCGCCGCGGCCGCGGCACCGTGTCGAACGCGGCCGGGCGTTTCGAGCCGCTGGCCCGCGTCGCTTTCGATGACGGCTGGCAGGGCTTGGACGAGCTGCCGCCGTTTAAGACCACGGTGACGGTCGACGCCACCCGCAAGATCATCGCCCGCAACGATTCGCCCGACATTTCCTTCGATCGCTCGATCAATCCGTATCGCGGCTGCGAGCACGGCTGCGTCTATTGCTTCGCGCGGCCGACGCACGCTTATCTCGGCCTGTCGCCTGGGCTCGATTTCGAATCCAAGCTGTTCATGAAGCCCAACGCGCCCGAATTGCTCGAACGCGAATTGGCGGCGCCGAACTACGTGCCGAAAATCATTGCCATCGGCACCAATACCGATCCCTATCAGCCGATCGAGCGGCGCTATCAGATCATGCGGCGCATCCTCGAAGTTCTCGAGCGCGCCGGCCATCCGGTCGGCATCGTCACCAAATCGGCGCTGGTGCTGCGCGATCTCGATATCCTGACGCGCATGGCCAAGCGCGATCTGATCAAGGTGGCGATCTCGGTGACCACGCTCGACGCGAAATTGGCGCGGATCATGGAGCCGCGGGCCGCGACCCCGCCGCGCCGGCTCGACGCCTTGCGGCAATTGGTGAAAGCGGGCGTGCCGACCTCGACGCTGGTCGCGCCGGTGATCCCCGCGATCAACGATGCCGAGATCGAGCGCATCCTTGAGGCGGTGGCGGAAACCGGCGTCCGCCATGCGGGATACGTGCTGCTTCGCTTACCGCTGGAATTGCGTGATCTGTTCCTGCGAATGGCTGAAGGAGAATTTTCCCGACCGCGCCCAGCATGTCTTCAGGCTCATCCGCGACACGCGCGGCGGCAAGGACTACGACGCAACCTTCGGCAAGCGCATGACCGGCTCAGGCCCGGTCGCCTGGATGATCGGGCGGCGCTTCGAGGTCGCCTGCGAACGGCTCGGCTTCAATGTGACCAGCGTGAAAACCACGACCGAGCATTTCCGTCCGCCGCGCCCGGCGACCCAGCAGCTCAGTCTGTTCGGTTGAGCCGCGTTGCGGATCGCGCTGCGGCGTGGTCATCATGGCGGCATGAGTCGCAATGGAACTGGCCGTCAGGAAGCCGCCTCGGCACCGCTGCCGTTCGACGAAGAGATTGCGCGGCCGACATTTCGCCGCGAGCGCGCGGCGCTCAAGCGCGGCGTATGGCCGATTGCGGGATGCGACGAGGCCGGGCGCGGGCCGCTGGCTGGCCCTGTGGTCGCCGCCGCGGTGATCCTCGATCCGGACAACGTGCCCCGCGGGCTCGACGATTCCAAGCGGCTCACGCCGGCGCGGCGCGCGGTGTTGTACGAACGCATCTGCGCGCGGGCTCAGGTCGCCGTGGCGATGGCGCCGCCGGCGCGGATCGATCGCGATAATATTTTGCGCGCCTCGTTATGGGCGCTCGCCCGCGCCGTTGCCGCGCTGCCGGTAAAACCGCGCCTGGTCTTCGTCGACGGCCGCGACCGCATCGATGCCGGCTGTGACTGCCAGGCCATCATCGGTGGCGATGGCCTGGTCGCCTCGATCGCGGCAGCCTCGATCGTCGCCAAAGTCACCCGCGACCGGCTGATGGCCTGTCTCGGCGCCGCGCATCCCGGCTACGGCTTCGAGCGCCACATGGGCTACAGCGTGCCCGAGCATTTCGCGGCGCTCGACCGGCTCGGGCCGACCATCCACCATCGCCGCTCGTTCTCGCCGGTGGCGGGCGCCCTTGGCCTGTTGGTCGACGACTCAGATGAGACAATCGCCAGCGTATTGCCTCTCTAGCCGCGCGGCCGTATAGGGCACCGCCCAGCGATCGCCTGGCGATGCGGCATCCGCGCCCGCCGTAATCTGATGTTTTTTGCCAATGTTTTTTGTTCCCCTTTACATTGAATGGCTGCGCTCGCGCCCGCTTTTGGTGTTCTGGCTGGCCGCTCTCGGGCAGGCCCTGGTGTGGATCCTGGTGCCGATGCTGTTCTACTCGGCGCCCCCTGAGCGGCTTGGCGCAGCTCCTCGCTATCGGCCACGAATTCCAGTTTTTCGGCGATGTCGGTCCGCCATTCGCCTATTGGCTTGCCGAGATCGCGTTTCGTATCGCCGGGCTATTCGGCGTCTATGCGCTGGCGCAGATTTGCGTCGTTACGACGTATTGGTGCGTCTTTGCGCTCGGCCGCGCCATGTTTGGGCCCGCGCATGCTGCTCTCGCGGTGCTGCTGATGGCCGGCGTTTCGCTGTTCACGGTGACGTCGCCGGATTTCGGTCCGCCGATCCTGGGCATGGCGCTGTGGGCCGTGGTGTTGTTGCATTATTGGCAGGCGGTGATGCAGAGGCGGATGCGATCCTGGTACATGCTCGGCGTCGCCGCGGCGCTGCTGCTTCTGTCGAGCGCCGCCGCGCTGATCTTGCTTGGCGCGCTTGTTGTGCTCACCGCGGTCACCGCGCGCGGCCGTGCCGCGCTTGACGCAATCGAACCGTGGATCGTCGCGATCGCACTGACGGTTTTTTGTTCCTGCATCTGATCTCGCTGCAGGAAATGGGCGACAGCTTGACGCCGGCGCTGCAACGGTTGCGCGACGCGGAAACCGCCGCCGGCAATACATCGGCTTGGCTGCGGCTGCTCGCAGCCCTGGTGCTGGCTCACGCCGGGTTGGCTATTCTCATCGTGCTGGCGGGCGGTTGGCCCCGTGTGCGGGCGAGCCCGCCGCCGCCGATCGCGCGCGCGGCCGCCGATCCGTTTGCCGTCACCTTTGTGAAAATCTTTGCGTTGGCGCCGGCCGTGCTGGCGACGATTATCGCGGTCTTGGCCGGACAAAGACTGGCGATCGGCGGCGCCGCGCCGCTCGTCGTGCTGTCCGCTCTTGCCGTGGTCATGGCGGCTGGCGACAATATCGAGCTTTATCACAACCGCGTTCTTGGCTTCGCTTGGGTCGGTCTCTTGCTTGTCCCGGCGATTTTCGTCCCGGTCATGATCCTGCTGTTGCCGTGGACCTCGGCGCGGAGCTGAAGGTCGCGCAACCCGCAAGCCGCGATGGGCCAGCTTCTTCGCCGACAGCTTTGAGCGCCGGACCGGTCAGCAGCTCGCCGTCGTTACCGGCGAACCGCGCACTGCCGCGCTGGTCGCGCTCGCGGCGCCAAGCCGGCCGAGCGTGTTTTTCGAAGCCGATCCCGCGCGCTCGCCCTGGGTTACCGCCGACGACATCCGCAGGAATGGCGCCATCGTGGTCTGGCTCACTGCCGAGGCGGCGCCGACGGCGCCTCCCGACATCAAGGCGTATTTTCCCGATCTCGTTGCTGAAGTGCCGCGCACTTTCAAACGGCCGGTCCAGGGCCGGTTGCCGCTACTGCGCGTCGGCTGGGGCGTGATCAGGCCGGGCAGCGTGGCGGCGGCGCACTGAGTGGAGAAAGACAGCATGTCATGAACGCCGGCTCATTGTCCTCGTGGTCGCTCTCTTGGCAGTTCTGGGCCGTTCTCTCTGCCGTGTTCGCGGCGCTGACCGCGATTTTCGCCAAGGTCGGCATTGAAAAAGTGAATTCGGATCTTGCGACCTTGATCCGCACCATCATTGTGGTCTGCGTGCTGGCACTAATCGTGCTCGCGACGCGGCAGTTTCAAAATCCCGCTGAAATTCCCGGGCGAACCTATCTATTCCTGCTGCTGTCGGCGCTCGGCACCGGGGCGTCGTGGCTGTGCTACTTCCGCGCGCTCAAACTCGGCAACGCCGCGCAAGTCGCACCGATCGACAAATTGAGCGTCGTCCTGGTCGCGGTATTCGGGGTTGTGTTTCTTGGTGAGCGGCTTTCGATGGTGAATTGGCTCGGCGTCGTCCTTGTTGCCGCCGGCGCGATCCTGGTGGCGGTACGGTGAAGCGCGCAGCCGCTATCCCGCCAGCGCTTTCTTCAGCGCCAGAAAATCGCGCCACGCGAATCGCTTTTGCAGCGGACTGCGCAGCAGAAAGGCGGGATGGAATGTCGCCAGCGCGCGGATTTCGCGGCTGCCGGTATCGAATGGGAACCAGCGGCCGCGCGACCTGGTAATGCCGTCCTTGATGCCGAGCAGCGTTTGCATCGCCGGGCCGCCGAGGCAAACCAGGATGTCCGGGTTGGCGAGCTCGATCTGACGGCGGATGAACGGCAGGCAGATTGCGGTTTCCTGCGGCGTCGGCGTGCGATTGCCCGGCGGCCGCCACGGCACGACATTGGCGATATAGACATTCGTCCGATCGAGCCCGATCGCGGCCATCATCAGATCGAGGAGCTTGCCGGAACGGCCGACGAAGGGCCGGCCGATGACATCTTCGTCGTGGCCGGGCGCCTCGCCGACGAACATGACCCGGCTTTGTGGATTGCCATCGGCGAAGACGAGCTGCGTCGCCGTTGTGCGCAGCGCGCAGCCTTCGAAAGCCATAAGTAAAGCGCGCAATTCATCGAGGGTGGCGGCGCTTCGCGCGGCCTGCCGCGCCGCCATGGCCGCGGCCTCCGGCGCAACTGGCGCGGCCGCTTGGAAAGACGTCTTGCCTAGCGACGGCACCGTGCCGCTAGCGGCTGCCATACCGGATAAGGGTGGGGAACTGGCTGGCAAGCCCGCAGACGTTGTCGGCTGCGGGCGCTCATCGGCCATGCGGTCGACCGGTTCTTCGCCGACAGCGCGTCGGCGCCGGAGTCAAGGTAGAACGCGAGCAATTCGCGGATGTCTTTGGTTCCTGGATTCATGGCTCGAACCGGCTGGCGATCCTGCGATTGTCTGCCGACTGTCATTGTCGAGTGTCTTGGCACATTGTCTCGGCACATTGTCTTGGCACTAATTTCGTGAAAAATCATCGGTTAGATTTTCATTGTCGCATGGTCTTTTCGGAAAACCGCTTTCCACCTTTCCGGATCATGCTTTAGCGTCCGGGACACGGAGCAGGCCATGAACACAGCGGAGCTGCCGCCCCGGGAGGCGATGGAATTCGACATCGTCATTGTCGGCGCGGGGCCGGCCGGCCTTGCCGCCGCGATCCGGCTCAAACAGCTCGCGCCGGAAAAATCCGTCGTCGTGGTGGAGAAGGGCTCCGAAGTCGGCGCCCATATCCTCTCCGGCGCGGTGATCGACCCGATCGGGCTCGACAGCCTTATTCCCGAATGGCGCGAACGAAGACACGCCGATCAAGACCGCGGTCAATGCCGACCGCTTCTACATGCTCGGCGCATCGGGCGGCGATGACGGCTGCCGCTGGCGCTGATGCCGCCGCTGATGAGCAATCACGGCAATTTCATCGTCTCGCTCGGCGAGGTTTGCCGTTATCTGGCGCGCAAGGCCGAAACGCTCGGCGTTGAAATCTATCCGGGCTTCGCCGCTGCGGAGGTGTTGTTCGAGAACGACGCGGTCGCCGGCATCGCCACCGGCGACATGGGCATCGGCAAGGACGGCCATCACAAGCCCGGTTTCGCCCGCGGCATGGAGCTGCGCGGCAAGTACACGCTGTTTGCCGAGGGCGCGCGCGGCAACCTGTCCAAGGTGCTGATCGAGCGCTTCGGGCTGGCGCAAGGATCGCGAGCCGCAGAAATTCGGCATCGGCCTGAAAGAGCTTTGGCAAGTCGCGCCGGACCAGCACCGCAGCGGGCTTGTGCAGCACACGCTGGGCTGGCCGCTGGACAACCGCACCGGCGGCGGCTCGTTCCTTTATCATTTCGACGACAATCTCGTTGCGGTCGGCTTCGTCGTCCATCTCAATTACCGCAATCCGTATCTTTCGCCGTTCGAAGAGTTCCAGCGCTTCAAGACGCATCCGCTGATTCGCGACACGTTCGCGGGCGGCAAGCGGATTTGCTACGGCGCGCGCGCCATCACCGAGGGCGGCTGGCAATCGGTGCCGAAGCTCGCGTTCCCCGGCGGCGCGCTGGTCGGCTGCGCGGCGGGCTTCGTCAATGTGCCGCGCATCAAAGGCAGCCACAACGCCATGCTTTCCGGCATGCTCGCCGCCGAGCACGTCGCCGCCGCTTTGGCGCAAGGCCGCGCCAACGACGAACTTACGGGTTACGAAGACGCGTGGCGTTCCTCGCCGATCGGTCGCGATCTGTGGCGGGTGCGCAACGCCAAACCGCTATGGTCGAAGTTCGGAACCGCTGGCCGGCATTGCGCTCGGCGGGCTCGACATGTGGACCAATACGCTCGGCTTCTCGCTGTTCGGCACGCTCAAGCACGGCAAACCGGATTTTGCGACGCTCGAACCGGCGGCGCAATGCCGGCCCATCGCTTATCAAAAGCCCGACGGCAAGCTCACGTTCGATCGGCTGTCGTCGGTCTATCTGTCCAATACCAATCATGAAGAAGATCAGCCGGTGCATCTGTTGGTGCACGACGGCGCTTTGCAGAAATCGTCCGAGCACGACGTCTATGCCGGCCCGTCGGCGCGTTATTGCCCGGCCGGCGTCTACGAATGGGTCGAGGAAGCCGGCAAGCCGCGCTTTGTGATCAATGCGCAGAACTGCGTCCACTGCAAAACCTGCGACATCAAGGATCCCAATCAGAACATCACCTGGGTGCCGCCCGAAGGCGGTGGCGGACCGAATTATCCGAATATGTGATCCCGTCATTGCGAGCGAAGCGAAGCAATCCAGTGCGGCGGCCAGGGCTGGATTGCTTCGTCGCTTCGCTCCTCGCAATGACGAGCAGAATTGCTGCCTAGGCTTGCGTCGCTGCCGCGATTTCGCCTCCCTTCGGGCCTAAACATCCAATGCGGCACGACAATCGCGGCGCGCCACGGCCGTGTTCGTGTCCTTGCGGGCGTGCAGCAAAAAGGTCATTCTCGCCCCGACTGAAAGCCATCGGCCGCTCGATTCCCGTGCGCCGATCCAGTCCGCCAATGGAGCTATCGTGATTCATTCGCTGCTGCCCCGGCATGCCGCTATTGCGGGCATTGCCTTAGCCCTGAGCCTTCCGTCCACGCTTGCCGTCCAGGCCGCTACCGTTCAAGCGCCGGCGCACGAGGAGCTTTCGCCCGAGAACGCCGCCGGGAGCTATTTGGCCGCCCGGCATGCCGGAGCGGAGCGCGATGCCGCCGCCGCGGCCACCTATTACCTCGACGTGCTCAAGCTCGATCCGCATAATCCCGATCTGCTCAGCCGCACGTTTCTCTCCGTGCTTACCGACGGCGATATCGATCAGGCAACCAAGCTTGCCGAGCGATTGCTCGACGTTGATCATACCGATCGCATCGCACGTCTGGTGATCGGCGTGCGGGAACTTAAGCTCAAGCACTACGGCCTCGCCCGGCAGGACTTTTGCCCAGTCGGTGCGCGGCCCGGTGACCGATCTGACGGCGACGCTTTTGCAGGCATGGGCGCTGTCCGGCTCCGGCGACACGCGCACCGCGATCGACACCCTGGACAAGCTTTCGGGACCGGATTGGTACGGCATTTTCAAGGATTTGCACGCCGGATTCATCCTCGACCTCGCCAACAACAAAAAAGACGCCGGCACTCGCTACGCCAGCGCTTACAAGGCCGATCCGACGGCACTGCGCACGGTCGAGTCCTATGGCCGTTTTCTGTCGCGCAACGGCAGCAAGGACGATGCGCTGAAGGTGTTCCGGGATTTGACCAAGTCGCTGCCGGACCATCCGCTGATCAACGAGGAGATCAAGCAGATTTCCGACGGCCAGAAACTGCCGTCCATCGTCGATTCGCCGCAGGCCGGCGCCGCCGAAGCGCTTTACGGCCTCGGCGCCTCGATCGGACGCCGCGGCGGCGAGGACCTGGCGCTGATTTATTTGCAGCTTGCGCTTTATCTGCAGCCGTCGCATGGCATGGCACTGCTGTCGCTGGGCGATCTCTACGAGGATCTGAAAAAGCCCGAACTCGCAATCAAAGCTTACGAACGGGTGCCGGCGTCCTCGCCGTTGTTGCGCAATGCCGAGATTCAGCTCGCCGTCGATCTCGATGCGCTCGATCGCACCGACGAAGCCAAGGCGAAGCTGCAACACGTCATCTCCGAGCATCCCAAGGATACCGAGGCGATTGTCGAGCTGGGTAATATTCAGCGCGGGCGCAAGGATTTCGCCGGCTGCGCGGATACCTACGGCAAGGCGATCGATGCAGTGCCGAACCCGGAAAAATCGAACTGGGTTTTGTTCTACTTCCGCGGCATCTGCTACGAGCGCTCGCATCAATGGCCGCCGGCCGAAGCCGATATGAAAAAGGCGCTTGAGCTGTTCCCCGACCAGCCGCTGGTCCTTAATTATCTCGGCTATTCCTGGGTCGACCAGGGCGTTCATATGGATGAAGGCATGGACATGATCCGCCGCGCGGTCGAGCAGCGTCCGGACGACGGTTACATCGTCGACTCGCTCGGCTGGGCCTATTTCCGCACCGGCAATTACGACGAGGCGGTCAAGAATCTCGAACGCGCCGTCGAGCTCAAGCCCGAAGATCCGACCATCAACGATCACCTCGGCGATGCCTACTGGCGCGTCGGGCGCAGGTTGGAAGCGCACTTCCAATGGTCACATGCCAAAGATCTCAAGCCGGAGCCGGAAGATCTGCCGAAGATCGAGGCGAAGCTCAAAGGTGGGCTGCCGTCCGAAAAGTCTTCTGCCGCCGACGCGACCAAGCCGGTTTCGCCGGCCGATGCGGACAAGGCGAATTCCGCGTCCGATGCCGACAAGGCGAAGAAGTCCGGCAACGGCGGGTAAGCCGCTGCCTTGCCCGCTCCACTCGTCGAAAATGCGCCGGCCAAGGTCAACCTGACGCTGCAGGTGCTCGGCCGCCGCGACGACGGCTATCACGAGATCGAAAGCCTGGTCGCGTTCGCCGACTGTGGCGACCGGCTGACTTTCGCGCCAGGCGGCGCGCTTGCGCTTGCCGTGAGCGGCCCCCGGGCGGAGCAAGCAGGGGCGGACGCCGACAATCTCGTGCTCAAGGCGGCGCGCGCGCTTGCGGCGCGTATTCCCGGCATCGTGCTTGGCCGCTTCACTCTGGAAAAAAACCTTCCGGTCGCGGCGGGGCTCGGCGGCGGCTCGGCCGACGCGGCCGCGGCGCTGCGGCTGATCGCGCGGGCGAACGATCGGGCGCCGGGCGACCCGCGCCTTCACGATGCGGCGCGCGCGACCGGCGCCGATGTCCCGGTCTGCCTCGATCCGCGCCCGCGGCTGATGCGCGGCATCGGCGAGACGCTTTCCGAGCCGCTCGTTTTGCCGCCGCTGCCGGCGGTGCTGGTCAATCCCAGCGTTGCGCTCGCGACCAAGCCGGTATTTGCGGCATGGGTGCCGGCCGCCAAGCCCGCCGCGCCGTTCGACCTTGCCGCGGCAGAAGCCAACAGCGCCGAGGAATTCTTGCACGCTCTTGCGGCACAGGCGAACGATCTTGAAACCGCGGCGATCAAACTCGCTCCCGTGATCGCCGAGGTGCTGGCAGGCTTGCGCTCGCTCGCCGGCTGCCGGCTCGCGCGCATGTCGGGCTCGGGCGCGACGTGCTTTGGGATTTTCGATTCCGAAGCCACGGCAAAAAAAGCGGCGCAAGCGCTGATTGGCAAATATCCGCGATGGTGGGTGCGCGCGTGCGCCTTAGGTTAATGGGTCCGCGCGATGCAGAAGGCGACGGTTTCGGCCAGCGCTGACTTCATCGTCGAATCGGGAAACAGCGCCAGCGCATCGCGAGCGATCGCACCGTAATGGTGGGCGCGGCCGATCGTGTCTTCGAGCGTGCGATGTTTGGCCATCAGGCCGATGGCGTGATCGAGATCGGCATCGGTGGTCTCGCCGCGTTCCAGCGTGCGCCGCCAGAATTCGCGTTCCGCGTCGTTGCCGCGGCGGAAAGCGAGCACGACCGGCAGCGTGATCTTGCCCTCGCGGAAATCGTCCCCGATGTTCTTGCCGAGCCGCGACGCGGCGCCACCATAGTCGAGCACGTCGTCGACCAACTGGAAGGTGATGCCGAGATTCATCCCGAACGAACGGCTCGCCGCCTGCTCGGCCTTTTGTCGCGCCGACAGCACCGGCCCGATCTCGCAGGCGGCGGCGAACAGCTCGGCGGTTTTGGCGCGGATGACCGCGATATATTCATCCTCGGTTGTCGCCGTATTCTTGGCCGCGGCGAGCTGCATCACTTCGCCTTCCGCGATCACGGCGGCGGCGGCGGACAGGATTTCCAAGGCCTTCAGGCTGCCGACCTCGACCATCATCTTGAACGCCTGGCCGAGCAGGAAATCGCCAACCAGCACGCTCGCTTCGTTGCCCCACACCATGCGGGCGGCGGTCCGGCCGCGCCGCAATTCGCTCTCGTCGACCACATCGTCGTGCAGCAGCGTCGCGGTGTGCATGAACTCGACAGCGGCGGCGAGCTTGATATGACCTTCGCCGCCATAGCCGGTCAGCCGCGCCAAAGCCAGCGTGAGCATCGGCCGCAGCCGCTTGCCGCCGGAATTGATGAGGTGGTTTGCCACCTCCGGGATCATCGCCACCTCGGAGCCGGTGCGCGCGATAATGGTGGTATTCACGCGGTCCATGTCGGCTGCGACCAGATCGACCAGCGGGTCGATCGACGGTTCACGCGGGCTTTCGAACGGGACGACTACGGCCACTGAGCCTCTCCAGAGGGGACGCGAGAGCATAGAAACGCTATGGTGACGCGGCAAGTGCGCCGCCTGTTAGCGGCCATCGTGTAACCCTGCGGCCAAGACGATAAAGTCGTCGGCAACCCGTATGGCGATGTGGGCCACCCAGTGATCGTTAGCAAGGGTAAAGCGTTGGCGCACAATCCCACGGAACACGCCGGCGAAGGCTTTTCGCCAAGGTTGACGCGAGGGCACGGGCTTTGCCGCCGGCGGCCGCCGGTCGACATCGCGGCTGGGGGGCATTGCCGATGACGGAAACCGGATTCGAGGTGGCGGTTCTGGTGCCTTGCTACAACGAGGCCGGCGCCATCGCCAAGGTGGTCGCCGACTTCCACGCCGCGCTGCCCGCCGCAGCCATCTACGTCTATGACAACAATTCCAACGACGACACCGTTGCCGCCGCCAAAGCGGCCGGCGCCGTGGTGCGCCGCGAAACCCATCAGGGCAAGGGCTATGTGGTGCGGCGCATGTTCAATAACGTCGAAGCCGATATCTATGTCTTGGTCGATGGCGACGCCACCTACGACGCGCCAAGCGCGCCGGTGATGATCGGTAAGCTGATCGCCGATCGGCTCGATATGGTTGTCGCCACGCGTGTCGATCGCGAGGCATCGGCCTATCGCCCGGGACACCGGACCGGCAACTGGCTATTGACGGGTCTTGCCGCCCATATATTCGGCCGGGCGTTTACCGATATGCTTTCCGGTTATCGGGTTTTCTCCCGGCGCTTTGTGAAATCGTTTCCGATTCTGTCGGGCGGATTCGAGATCGAGACCGAGCTGACCGTGCACGCGCTCGAGCTCGAATTGCCGGTGGGCGAGCTGGCGACACCCTATTATTCGCGGCCTGCCGGTTCGGCCTCGAAGCTCTCGACCTGGCGGGACGGCTTGCGCATTCTTTGGCTGCTGCTGAAACTTTACCGCGCGGAGCGGCCGTTACCGTTTTTCGGCGCTTTCGGCTTAGCCCTCATTATCATGTCGATTGGGCTCGCCATCCCGCTTGTCGTCACTTACGCGCAGGAAGGACTCGTGCCGCGCTTGCCGACCGCGGTGCTTTCGACCGGGCTGATGCTGCTCGCCTTCCTTTCGATTGCCTGCGGCCTCATTCTCGATACCGTCACGCGCGGCCGGCGTGAGCTGAAACTCCTTGCCTATCTCGCCTTGCGTGCGCCCGGCGAAGAACGGCGGCGGACCTGAAAACCGGGAGTTGAAGAGTGCGCGAACTTGTTCGCACCAACGATGCCGTGCTGATCTCGGCGATCGAAGCGCTGCTCAACGGCGCGTCTATCGCGCACATGGTGGTCGATCAGAACATGAGCGTTCTGGAAGGCTCGATCGGCATTTTCCCGCGCCGTATCCTGGTCGGCGACGATGAAATCCAGACCGCGCGGCGGCTGCTCGAGGATGCGGGCTTCGGCAATGAGCTGCGCCCGAATGCCGACTGAACTGCCGACCGAAATACCCGCTGAACGCGGCGCGGTGAGCGAAGACAAAGCCCTCGGCGGCAAACTCCTGTTGCGTCAGCCGGTGCGCGGCCATCGCTTCGGCCATGATGCGATCCTGCTCGCCGCGGCGACGGCGGCGCAGGCTGGCGAGCAGGCGGTCGAGCTTGGCTCGGGCGTCGGCGCGGCGGGACTGGCGCTGGCGCGCCGCATCGAGGGCCTCGCCGTCACGCTCGTCGAGATCGATCCGATGCTCGCTGCGCTGGCAACCGAAAATGCGGCGCGCAACGGTCTCGCGACCCGCGTGCGCGCTGTTTGCCTCGACGTTGGCGCACCCGCCGCGGCATTTGCCGCCGCGGGGATCGCTATGGCAGCGGCCGATCACGTCTTGATGAATCCGCCGTTCAACGCGCCGCACAACGCCTCGCCGGATCGCGGCCGCCGTTTGGCGCATGCCGCTTCGCACGACACACTGGCGCGATGGCTGACGGCGGCCGCGCGCCTGCTGCGCCCGTCGGGCCTGGTGACGCTGATCTGGCGCGCCGATGGCCTCTACGACGTGCTTGCGGCGCTCAACGCTGGCTTCGGCGCGACCGCGGTCTTGCCGATTTATCCCAAGCCGGACGTGGCGGCGATCCGCGTGCTGGTGCGTGCCGCCAAGGACAAAGACGGCCCGCTCACGCTACTGCCCGGCTTCGTCCTGGCCGATGCCAATGGCAAGCCGACCACACAAGCCGAAGCCGTGATGCGCGAGGGCGCTGCTTTGTCCTTGGGCGGGAGCTGAAGCCGGATCGATACCGGACTGAAACCGTTAACCAATACCGAAGTTGAAACCGATAGTTAGACGCAAAACTGCTCAGCCGTTAGGCATCACGCTGGCACCGAATCGGGCGGTGTTGCAGCGCTCTGCTTCGCCTCGGTGCGAAGCGGAATGAACGAAAAGCCAACAAACACGCTAATTAGCATCAAGAGGAAGTAGATCTTCATCGCCTTTACGCCTCCGCCTTTGTTTATGGCACTGTGACTCCAAGCAAAAAGCGTTCCAGCCGTTAACAAACGGTTACTTGAGGGATAAGGCGGTCCGTCTTATTTGCATTTCATGGCCGAACCGGCGAGCGGGCACCCTATCCGAGACATTCGCAGCCGCGCCTTTGGGGCGCTGGCGCCGCTCATCCCGCAGCGCTTTCGCCGCGACCGGCCGGTCGTGCCGGTGGTGCGGCTCACCGGGATCATCGGATTTTCGACGCCACTGCGCCCGGGCTTGAGCCTCGCCGGCATCGCCCGCACGCTCGATCGCGCTTTCGCCGTGCGCAATGCCCGCGCGGTCGCGCTCGCCATCAACTCGCCGGGCGGGTCGCCGGTGCAATCGCACCTCATCTTCCGCCGCATCCGCGAGTTGGCGCGGGAGAAGCAGCGTCACGTCATTGCCTTCGTGGAAGACGCCGGCGCTTCGGGCGGCTATATGATCGCCTGCGCCGCGGACGAGATCGTCGCCGATCCGCATTCGATCGTCGGCTCGATCGGGGTCGTCGGCGGCTCGTTCGGATTTGACAAGCTGATCGAAAAACTCGGCGTCGAGCGGCGGCTCTATACGTCGGGCGAGCACAAGGGCATGCTCGACCCGTTCCTGCCGGAGGACCCCGGCGACGTCGAGCGGCTGAAAAGACTGCAGCGCGACATCCACGAGGATTTCATTTCGCTCGTGAAATCGCGGCGCGACGGCAAGCTCAAGGATCCGGATAACGACTTGTTCTCCGGCGCGTATTGGACCGGGCGGCGCGCGCTGGAACTCGGTCTGGTCGATGCCGTCGGCGATTTGCGAAGTGTGCTGCGCGAACGATTTGGCGATAAGGTTGTTACACCCCTGGTCGCGGCTGAGCGCGGGTTCCTCGGCCGCCGCGTCTTCGGCGTCGGCCGCAGCGATGGGACGCAGGGAACATTGGCACCGCTGGGTCTTGCCGAGGACATTATTTCGGCGCTTGAAGCGCGGGCCATCTGGGCGCGTTATGGTCTGTAACCAATCCCGGAACGGAGACCAAGCATGCCGCCGCTGATCATCTTTGCGCTGGGAGTCATGGGAGCCGCCGTGGTGGTGCGCTGGTGCGCCAAGGAAGTGCGCCGCGTCAATTCCGAGCTCGATGAAATGCGCGCTAAAGCGCCGGCCGAGCCGCTTGACCGCAATACCATGCCGAAATTGAAGCCCGATCCGAAGACCGGTGAATACCGGCCGGGCTAGGGCTGGTCATTCCGGGGCGCGGGCGTTTGCCCGCGAGCCCGGAATCCGTATTCGCTGACCTGTGATTATGGATTCCGGACTTGCCGCTTTGCGGCAATCCGGAATGATGAGCTACGGCGTATCCTTGATGCCGCGGTCGCGGACCACGCGGCCCCACTTCTCGTATTCCGCTTTCATGAACGCGCCCATCGCCTCGGGCGTGCCGCCGACCGGCGTCGCGCCGGTTTTGACGAGCTTGTCGTGCACGTCGGGATCCTTGAGCGCATCGTCGACAGCTTTGTTGAGCTTTTGGATCACCGCGGGCGGCGTTTTGACCGGCGCCAACAATGCGTACCAGTTCGATGCATCGGTGTTCGGATAGCCCTGCTCGGCAAGCGTCGGTACATCCGGCAGGATGGCGTCCCGCTTGTCCGCCGCCGCGCCGATCGCGATCAGGTTGCCGGCCTGGATTTGCGCGATCAGCACCGGCAAGTCGGCGGCCAGCACCTCGACCTGACCTGCAAGCAGATCGGTCAGCGCCGGCGCCGCGCCACGATACGGCACGTGGAGAAATTTAACGCCGGCCGACACGTCGAGCAGTTCCTGGGCGAGGTGCGGCGGCGAGCCAATGCCGGTTGACGCAAATGGAATGGTCCCGGGCTTGTCCTTGGCGAGCGCGACGAGTTCTTTGACCGTCTTGATCCCGAGCTTCGGCGTCACCACCAATACCTCGGTGACTTTGGTGACAAGAGCAATCGGCGCGAAGTCGCGCAGCGGATCGTATGGGACGTCACTCTGGATATGCGGCACTATCGTCACCGCGCCCGACGTGGTGAGGAACAGCGAATAGCCATCGGGGTCGGCTTTGGCGATGTTATCGGCGCCGACCGCGCCGGCGGCGCCGGGCCGGTTTTCGATATAGACGCGCTGGCCGAGCGACGCGGTCATCTTGTCGGCGACGAGCCGGCCGACGAAGTCGGTCGGGCCGCCTGCCGGAAAAGCAACCACGATGCGGATCGGCCGGGTGGGAAAGTCATCCGCTTGCGCTATCTGGGCCGCGGCCGAGCATAACAATGCAAGAGTCCCGATCAGCCCGGCCTGAAAACTGCGCACGAATTCCTCCCTGTCTTTGGCGTCGAGTATAGCATAGCTGGGACAGCGCAAATCGTCATCGTCGGCGACCACACTTGACCTCGCGCTGGGGTTTCACCAACAACGGCTCATGGCTGACGACCGCGACCAGGATTTGCCGCCGCACATGCGCCCCCAGCGCTCGTTCCAGGGGCTTATTCTTGCCTTGCAACGTTACTGGGCGGATTGGGGCTGCGTCATTTTGCAGCCCTATGACATGGAGGTGGGCGCCGGCACGTTTCATCCGGCGACGACGCTGCGCGCGCTCGGGCCCAAGCCCTGGAATGCGGCCTATATACAGCCGTCGCGGCGGCCCAAGGACGGTCGTTATGGCGAGAATCCGAACCGGTTGCAGCACTACTATCAGCTGCAAGTGATCCTCAAACCGTCGCCGGACGATTTGCAGGAGCTTTACCTGAAGTCGCTTTACGCCATCGGCATCGACCCGAAATTCACGACATCCGTTTTGTCGAGGACGATTGGGAGAGCCCGACGCTCGGCGCCTGGGGGCTCGGCTGGGAATGCTGGTGCGACGGCATGGAGGTTTCGCAGTTCACCTATTTTCAGCAAGTCGCGGGCTTCGAATGCGCGCCGGTCGCGGGCGAGCTGACTTACGGTCTCGAACGGCTCGCAATGTATGTGCAGGGCGTCGAGAATGTCTTTGCGCTCAATTTCAACGGCCGCGACGGCGCCGGGCGCGTCACGTACGGCGACGTTTTCCTGCAAGCCGAGCAGGAATATTCCAGGCATAATTTCGAATATGCCGATACCGACATGCTGTTCGAGCAATTCCGCATGGCGGAGGCAGCATGCCGGAAATATTTCGAAGCCGGCTGGCAGCCCGCTCATGACCGTCACCTGATGTCGCTGCCGGCCTACGACCAATGCATCAAGGCGAGCCACGTATTTAATCTGCTCGATGCGCGCGGGGTGATTTCGGTGACCGAGCGGCAGAGCTACATCCTGCGGGTCCGCGATCTCGCCAAAGCGTGCGGCGAAGCGTGGCTCGCGACTGAAGGCGGAGGCAAGAGCCCATGAGCCAAGAACCCATGAGCGATGGACCTGAGATCGGCGGCCGCCGGCCGCTGCCAATCAATGTCGTGGCCGGCGAAAGCTATTGGTGGTGCGCCTGTGGGCGTTCCAAAGCGCAGCCGTTCTGCGATGGCTCGCACAAGGGCACCGCATTCCGGCCGCAGGAATGGAAGGCGGAGACCAGCGAGGAAGTCTGGTTCTGCGCCTGCAAGCGCTCCTCGCACCAGCCGCTATGCGACGGCAGTCATAAGCACCTTCCTTAATGCCCGACCTTCTCCTCGAACTCTTTTCCGAAGAAATTCCGGCGCGCATGCAGGCGCGGGCGGCGGAGGATTTGCGCAAAGCCGTCACCGACCGGCTGGTTGCGGCCGGGCTCGTCTATGAGGGCGCCAAGGCGTTCGTGACGCCGCGGCGGCTGACGCTTGCCGTCCACGGCGTGCCGGTGCGCCAGCCCGATTTGCGCGAGGAGAAAAAAGGCCCGCGCGTCGGCGCGCCGGACAACGCCATTGCCGGATTTTTGAAAGCTGCCGGATTGCAATCGATCGCCGAGGCAAAAGTGCAGCCCGACAAAAAGGGCGACTTCTATGTCGCGGCGATCGAGCGGCCCGGCCGCGCGGCGATCGAGGTGATCGGCGAGATTTTGCCCAACGTCATCAAAAGCTTTCCGTGGCCGAAATCGATGCGCTGGGGTGCGGCGTCGAAAGAGCCAGGCGCGCTCACTTGGGTGCGGCCGCTGCATTCCATCCTCGCCACGTTCGGACCGGAGACCGAGGAGCCCGATATCGTGCCGTTTACGATCGGCGGCATTATCGCCGGCAACCAAACGCGCGGCCATCGCTTTCTGGCGCCAGCGCCGTTCACGGTGCGCCGGCTCGACGATTACATGGCGAAGCTCGACAAGGCCAAGGTCGTGCTCGACGCCGAGCGCCGCCGCGGCATCATCCTCACCGAGGCCAAGCAGCTTGCTTTCGCGCAAGGGCTTGAGCTTGTGCAGGACGACGGCTTGCTCGCCGAGGTCGCCGGCCTCGTCGAGTGGCCGGTGGTGCTGATGGGCGCGTTCAATTCAAGCTTTCTGCAAATCCCGCAAGAGGTGATCCGCGCCACCATCCGCAACAACCAGAAATGCTTCGTGCTGCGCGACGCCGCACACGCCAAGCTCGTCAACAAGTTCCTATTGGTCGCCAATCTCGAAGCAAAGGACGGCGGCAAGGCGATCGTCGCCGGCAATGAGCGCGTCATCCGCGCGCGGCTGTCGGATGCGAAGTTTTTCTACGAGACCGATCTGAAGACGAAACTGGAAGATCGCCTGCCAAAATTCAAGGACATCGTGTTTCACGAAAAGCTGGGGACGCAAGCCGAGCGCATTGAACGCATCGAGCGATTGGCCGCGGAACTGGCGCCGCTTGTAGGGGCAGACGTGGCGAAGGCCAAACGCGCGGCCCGGCTGTGCAAGGCGGACCTGCTCACCGAAGCCGTCGGCGAATTTCCCGAGCTGCAGGGGCTGATGGGGAAGTATTACGCGCAAGCGCAGGGCGAGGCCGAAGCCGTCGCGCACGCCTGTGAGGATCACTACAAGCCGAGGGGGCCGGACGATCTGGTGCCGAGCGATCCCGTTTCGATCGCGGTCGCGCTCGCGGACAAGATCGATACCCTTGTCGGTTTCTGGGCGATCAATGAGAAGCCGACCGGCAGCAAGGACCCGTATGCGCTCCGAAGAGCAGCGTTGGGAGTGATACGCATCGTTTTGGACAACAAGCTACGTCTTCGGTTGCTTCCGTTATTCACCGCGCATCGTCGTGAGTTCGGGGATCTGCTCAACTTCTTCGCTGACCGCCTCAAAGTCCAGCTCCGCGAGCAAGGCGCGCGGCACGATCTCGTCGACGCCGTGTTTGCGCTGGAAGGTCAGGACGATCTTTTGCTCGTCGTCCGTCGCGTCGAGGCGTTAGGAAAGTTCCTCGACACGGAAGACGGCAAGAATTTGCTGGCCGGCTACAAGCGCGCCACCAACATCATCCGCATCGAGGAAAAGAAAGATAACCGCGATTATACCGGCATGCCCGAGCCGAAGCTTTACAAGCAGCCTGAGGAAAAGGCGCTAGCGAAGGCGATCGACGCCGCCAAGGCTGAGGCGACGCGTGCCGTCGAAAAAGAGGATTTCGCCGCCGCGATGACCGCCATGGCCAAGCTGCGCCCCCATGTCGATGCTTTCTTCGACAAAGTGACGGTCAACGTCGAGGACGAGGCGCTGCGCGAAAATCGGCTAAAACTGCTCAACGAAATCCGCGCCGCCACCCGCGCGGTGGCCGATTTTTCCAAGATTGAGGGGTGACTTCGTCATTCCGGGGGCGCGGGCTAGAACTCGCCGCTTCGCGAAGCCCGGAATGACGACAGGTTCACAAACGTCTGGTCCGTGCTAGAACCGATCGGCGGTTTGTGCGTTTAAGGTCTGTACAATTTCGGCTGTGCCGCCAGCTCTTCCCAACCCTGAGGCAAAACCATGATTATCACCGCTGCTCATATCACCCCGCTTGTCGCGCTTATCGCCGGCATTCTCATTCTCATCATCCCGCGCCTTTTGAACCTCATCGTCGCGATCTATCTCATTGTCGTCGGCTTGATGGGGCTCAATGCCATCTACCATTGGGTGCAATAGCGCCGAAAAGCCGGGCGCAATCGAACGCATGATCCTATGGCCAAATCGCGCTCTGGAACGTCCCGGCAGCTGGTAAAAAAATCTCGCGCCTACCCCGCGCGCAAGCCCGTAGCTAAAACTGCGGCGGCAAAAGCGCCGGCCAAGGGCAAATGGGTCTACGCCTTCGGCGGCGGCAAGGCGGCCGGCCGTGCCGGCATGAAAAATCTGCTCGGCGGCAAGGGCGCTGGCCTTGCCGAGATGGCGCAGTCTCGGCCTGCCGGTGCCGCCGGGCTTCACCATCACCACCGACGTCTGCACCTATTTCTACCGGCACGGCAAAACCTATCCGCAGGACCTCAAGGCTCGGGTTGAGCAGGCGCTGGCCGAGGTCGGGCGCATCACCGGCAAAAAATTCGGCGATGCGCGAAAACCCGCTGCTGGTTTCGGTGCGCTCCGGCGCGCGCGCGTCGATGCCGGGCATGATGGACACCGTGCTCAATCTCGGGCTCAACGACGTGACGGTGCGGGCGCTCGCGCAAAAATCCGGCGACCGGCGTTTCGCCTTGGACAGCTACCGGCGCTTCATCACCATGTATTCCGACGTGGTACTCGGCATCGCGCACCATCACTTCGAGGAAATCCTCGACAATCATAAGGACCGCAACGGCTACACGCTCGATACCGATCTCAACGCCGAGGATTTGGAAGAGCTCGTCGCCCGCTACGAAAAACGCGTCGCGGAGGAGACCGGCAAGCCGTTCCCGCAAGATCCGCGTGCGCAATTGTGGGGCGCGATCGGCGCCGTGTTCGGCTCATGGATGAACCAGCGCGCCATCACCTATCGCCGCCTGCACAATATTCCGGAGAACTGGGGCACCGCGGTCAATGTCCAGGCCATGGTGTTCGGCAATATGGGCGAGACCTCCGCCACCGGCGTCGCGTTTACGCGCAATCCCTCGACCGGCGGGAAAAAGCTCTACGGCGAGTATCTGATCAACGCGCAGGGCGAAGACGTGGTCGCCGGCATCCGCACGCCGCAGGAGATCACCGAAGCGGCGCGCCAGGAGGCCGGTTCCGACAAGCCGTCGATGGAGACGGCGCTGCCCGACGCGTTCGCCGAACTCAAGCGCATCCATGCCAAGCTCGAACGGCATTATCGCGACATGCAGGATCTCGAATTCACAGTCGAGCAGGGCAAGTTGTGGATGCTGCAAACCCGCAGCGGCAAGCGCACCGCGCAAGCCGCGCTGCGCATCGCCGTCGATCTTGCGCAGGAGAAATTGATCACCAAGGAAGAGGCTTTGGCGCGGATCGATCCCGCGGCGCTCGATCAGCTCCTGCATCCGACCATCGACCCCAAAGCCGAACGCAAAATTATCGCCACCGGATTGCCGGCTTCGCCTGGCGCGGCGAGTGGCGAGATCGTGTTCTCTTCGGAAGAAGCGGAACTCCTCAAGAGCCAAGGCCGCAAAGTCATTTTAGTGCGGATCGAAACCTCGCCCGAGGACATCCATGGCATGCACGCCGCCGAAGGCATTTTGACCACACGCGGCGGCATGACCTCGCATGCGGCGGTGGTCGCGCGCGGCATGGGCAAGCCGTGCGTCTCCGGCGCCGGCTCGTTGCGCGTCGATTACCGGACGCAGACTATGACGCGCCGGCGGCGTAACTTTGAAGAAGGGCGAAACGCTCACCATCGACGGCGCGACCGGGCAAGTGCTTGCCGGCAAAGTGCCGATGATCGAGCCGGCGCTCGCCGACGAATTCGCCACCGTGATGAAATGGGCCGACGGGGTGCGCACCCTGAAAGTGCGCGCCAATGCCGATACGCCGGCGGATGCGCGCACCGCGATCAAGTTCGGCGCCGAGGGCATCGGGCTTTGCCGCACCGAGCATATGTTTTTCGACGAGGATCGCATCCGCGCCGTGCGCGAGATGATTTTGGCGGGAGACGAAAAAGCGCGCCGCGCGGCGCTTGCCAAGCTTTTGCCGATGCAGCGCGCCGATTTCGTCGATCTGTTCAAGATCATGGGCGGCTTGCCGGTGACGATCAGGCTGCTCGATCCGCCGCTGCACGAATTCCTGCCGCACAGCGAGGAGGAGATCGCCGAAGTGGCGCAGGC
Organism: uncultured Alphaproteobacteria bacterium; assembly: GCA_963784005.1. GTDB lineage: Bacteria > Pseudomonadota > Alphaproteobacteria > Rhizobiales > Xanthobacteraceae > BOG-931. The sequence goes on from CAWAPT010000009.1 coordinate 86,200, forward strand.
CATGGGCGCCGATCCGAAGAAGCTCGCGGATCGCGCGCGCGAACTGCATGAGTTCAATCCGATGCTCGGCTTTCGCGGCTGCCGCCTCGCCATCGCCTATCCCGAAATCGCCGAGATGCAGGCGCGCGCGATCTTCGAGGCCGCGGTCGAAGCCAGCCGCGACACCGGCAAGCCGGTGGCGCCGGAAATCATGGTGCCGCTGATCGCCAGCAAGATGGAACTCGATATCGTCAAAGAGCGCATCGACGCCATGGCGAAGAAGGTCGCGGCAGAGACCAAGACCAAGCTCAAATATCAGGTCGGCACCATGATCGAGCTGCCGCGCGCGGCGCTCAAGGCCGGCGAGATCGCCGAGACCGCGGAATTCTTTTCGTTCGGCACCAACGATTTGACGCAGACCGCCTTCGGCATCAGCCGCGACGATGCCGCGAGTTTCTTGGGGATCTATACGTCGAAGGGCATTCTGCCGGCCGATCCGTTCGTGTCGATCGATCGCGAAGGCGTCGGCGAACTCATCCGCATCGCCGACCGAGCGCGGCCGCAAAGTGCGGCCAAAACTCAAGCTCGGCATTTGCGGCGAGCACGGCGGCGATCCCGCCTCGGTCGCGTTCTGCCATGAGGTGAAACTCGATTACGTGTCATGCTCGCCGTTCCGCGTGCCGATCGCTCGCCTCGCCGCCGCGCAAGCCGCGCTCGGCAAGGGGGCGAGTGTGGAAGGCTAGCGCGATCCTGACCCGAGCATTTCGGACATGCCGCCGGAACTCCGGACCGGCGTGCGAGCGGCCTGCATTGCCTTTTGGTTAATGAATGGCAACCCGATTGCGGCGCGCGCCGTGAAGTAGCAATCGGAAAATTGCGCTGCGGCGCTGCATTGCTGCGCTTTGCTCGCAATCGGCGAGGCGCGGCTGCCGCGCATTACGTCGTTTCATGCCGCTCGCGCGATTAACGCCTTCGCAACGTTAACTCGACAATAAATCGATCTGTCGCATTCGCGCCACTGCGGTGGCGTTTCCTAAATCAGAGTACGCGTTGCGTTTTCGCGTGTTGGCGTGAGGGGTAATGGTTGCGTCGCGTGTTCGCGTAATCGGCGCGTCGTTATTCGGCGCGCTTCTGGCTCAGCGCGTTTTGCGTCGCGCTGATGCCGACCTCGATCGGCTATCAGGATCTCGCCGCGCTGGTCGCGCGCCAGCCAGGCGCCGCCGCGCACTGGAGTCAGCATCTGATCGCGTCGCCGTTCGGCACCATCGACCCCGCGACCTTCAGTTATTCGCGTCCGGTCGGAACCGCGATGCCCGATCCGCTCGGCTATTTTCAGACGGTGAATTTCGATCCGCGCTCGCTCGACGCCTATTCCTGGAAAATCGACGAGCCGATTACGACAATCCGCCGGCGCGGCAGATCGAATATCCGACGGTCGATCGCGCGCACAAGGGCGACCGGCTGCCGGTCAGCGGCACATCGCCGGCTTCCGCGCAACCTGCGAGCTTGCCGCAATTGCAGCCGATCGGCGCGCCGAGCGCGTCCGTTACCGCGCCGCAGCCGCAGCAACAGCGAACAACACGTCGAACAGCAGGACGCCGTGCCGCCCGCTCTGCCAATGGACGCGCACGCAGACGTCGCCGGCGGCGGCATCGCCGGCGCCGCGCCGTAGCACCAGCCGTCGACGCAGTCGAACACGGCGTCGCCGGCGCTGCCGCCGATGACGATATGGCGCTCGCCGACAAGCCGCCGGAAATTCCCGCGCCCGGCGAGACCACCGAGGCGCCGTCGACGCTCGACGAGATGTCGTTTATCGACGACAATTCCGGGGACCGCAGCGCGGCGATTTATTTCGGCAATGGCTCGCTGGGCTCGGCCGAGCGGGCTGCAAAGCTGGGCGCCGGGCGCGGAGCCGATCCTGGTGCCGCCGCCGAAGAACCCAATCGTCAAGCTTTCGTCGCTTGAAGAGACCGACACCGGCGCAGACGAAATGGTGGTCGGCGGCAAGGACAACAGCCGCTGTGCTCAGTCCGGCGCAGCAGCTCGGGCTCGACGGCAAGCCGCGCGCCAAGGCCGAAAAATGCCTCGCCGATGCGGTCTATTTCGAAGCGCGCGGCGAGGTGATGAAAGGCCAGGAAGCGGTGGCGCAGGTGGTGATGAACCGGGTGTTCTCCGGCTATTATCCGCACGACGTCTGCGGCGTCGTCTATCAGAACGCCGGCCGTCATCTCGCCTGCCAGTTCACCTTCGCCTGCGAAGGCAAGGACCTCGACCGGATCGACGAGCCGGACATGTGGGAGCAGGCCAAGCAGATCGCCAAGGACACGCTCGACGGCAAGATCTGGCTCGCCGAAGTCGGCCACGCCACGCATTATCACGCCTATTGGGTGCATCCGAGCTGGGTGCACGAAATGGCGAAGCTCTATCACCTCGGCGTCCACACCTTCTATCGGCCGCGCAATTGGGGCAACGGCGACGACGAGCCGGTCTGGGGGCAGGGTCCGGCCGATGTGGGCGTGCGGCTCAATCCCGAAGTCCTGAACGAAAATCCCGAGCCGGCGCCGGCAGAATCCGGACGCGGTCGAAAAGCCCGGAAGCCGCGGCCTCGCCGGCTGCATAAGACCCGCCGACCGCGAAGCTGTGATCCGACCGCGAAGCTCGAGCGGCGTCACATCTCGATATCCAGTCCGACGTCGAGATTCTGCACCGAATGGGTGAGCGCGCCCGAGGACAGATAATCGACGCCGGTTTCGGCGATCGCCGCCGCGGTGTCGAGCGTGATGCCGCCCGATGCTTCGATGACGAGGCGGCCGGCGACCATGGCGACGGCCTTGCGCATCGCTGTCGAGATCGAAATTGTCGATCAGCACCACGTCGGCCAGGCCGACATCGAGCACTTCCTTGAGCTGGTCGAGCGAATCGACCTCGATCTCGATCTTGACCAGATGGCCGGCGGCCTGTTTGGCGCGCTTGAGCACGGCCTTGATGCCGCCGGCGACCGCGATGTGGTTGTCCTTGATCAGCATCGCGTCGTCGAGGCCGAAGCGGTGATTGTAGCCGCCGCCGCAGCGCACCGCGTATTTCTCCAGCGCGCGCAGTCCGGGCGTGGTCTTGCGCGTGCAGACGACGCGCGCCTTGGTGTGCGCGATGCGCTTGCGCGAATTCCGCGGTCGCGGTCGCGATGCCGGACAGGTGGCCGAGGAAATTGAGCGCAACGCGCTCGGCGCCGAGAATGGCGCGCGCATTGCCGGAAATCGTCATCAGCTTGGCGCCGGCTTCGATCGCCGCGCCGTCGCGCGCATGCGGCGCGATCTCGATCTCGGGCGACAGCCGGCGGAACGCCGCCTCGACCAGCGGCAGGCCGGAAATCACGCCGGCTTGGCGCGCGACGACGACGGCGCGGCCCTGGCGCGTCCTCCGGCACCGTGGCGATCGAGGTGATGTCGCCGGCGCGGCCCAAATCTTCTTCAAGCGCGCGCGTCACCGCCGCTTCGATTTCGAGCGGGGAGAAAAAGGCGTCGGCAGCAGAACAGCGACATGGTGCGTCAGGATGTGGGCCGGAAAATCCATAAGTCGGTGCCGGCCGATATGGCAAACCCATGCGCCGCTGGCCGGACCAGCCATGCTCCGGCGATCCGCGAGCGGGAAATTTTCGTTTGGGCGAGCCCGGGTAGCGCCTTATGCTGCGCCGGCTTTTCGAATCCTCAATTGCCGGGGCGACATGAAAGACAATTCCAAGATTGTCGGCAGCTGGCGCACGCCGGCGCTGATCATCGGCTTCGGCTGCCTGATCGCGCTGATGGCGTTTGGGCCGCGCTCGTCGCTCGGCTTTTTCCTCACGCCGCTGTCGAGCGCCAATCACTGGGGCCGCGACGTATTCGCCTTTGCGCTGGCGCTGCAGAATCTGCTGTGGGGCATCGGCCAGCCGCTCGCCGGCATGATCGCCGACCGGTTCGGCACCGTGCGCGTGGTCTGCGCCGGCGCGCTCATGTACGCCGCCGGTCTTGCGCTGATGGCGCATGCCGACAGCGCGCCGATCCTCGATGCTGTCGGCCGGCGTGCTGGTCGGCTTCGGCCTTTCCGGCTGTTCGTTCATGGTGCTGCTCGCGGCGTTCGGCAAGATGTTGCCGCAAGCGATGGCGCTCGCGCGCCTTCGGCTTCGGCACGGCGGCGGGTTCGTTCGGGCAGTTTCTCTATTCGCCGGTCGCTGTCGCGCTGATGGATACGTTCGGCTGGCAGCAGACGCTGATGATTTTCGCCGTCAGCATGCTCGCCGTGCTGCCGCTGTCGATCGCGCTGGCGACGCCGACCGCGCAGGCGAGGCCGCGGCGCCGCACCGCAATCGCTCGGGCAGGCGCTGCGCGAAGCCTTCGCCCACCGCTCCTACGTGCTGCTGGTGCTCGGCTTCTTCACCTGCGGTTTTCAGCTTGCAGTTCATCACCGTGCATATGCCGGCCTATCTGGTCGACCGCGGCCTGTCGGCGCAAGTCGGCGGCTGGACGCATCGCGACGATCGGGCTGTTCAACATCGTCGGCTCGGTCACGTCCGGCTGGCTCGGCGACCGCATGCCGAAGCGCTATCTGCTGTCGTTCATCTATTTCGTCCGCGCCGCGGCGATCCTCGCGTTCATTTCGTTTCCGGTCACGACGGTGACCTGCATCGATCTTCGGCGCCGTCATGGGCCTGATGTGGCTCTCGACGGTGCCGCCGACCAACGGCATCATCGCGCTGATGTTCGGCACGCGCTGGCTGGCGACGCTCGCGGGCTTCGCCTTCTTCAGCCATCAGGTCGGCGGCTTCCTCGGCGTCTGGCTCGGCGGCATCGTGTTCGACCGCACCGGCTCCTACAACGCGGTGTGGTGGCTTGCGATCCTGTTCGGCGTGCTCTCGGCGCTGATCAATATGCCGATCGTGGAGAAGCCGGTTCCGCGCATGGCCGCCGCGCCGGCCTGACGCTGACCGTCGTTTCGCGCCGAATGCCGCGCTAACGGCCGGTTACTTGAACGGCTGTGCGCTGACCGTCGACAAGATTGGCAGCTCGGCCAGGACGAGGATATGGCATGGCGACATTCAAGGCGATCGTCATCGACAAAGCCGAAGCCGGCCAGACGGTGCGGCTCACCGATTTCGACGACAAGGATCTGATGGACGGCGACGTCACCGTCCGCGTCGAATAGTCGACGGTGAACTACAAGGACGGCCTCGCCGTCACCGGCAAGGCGCCGGTGGTGCGCCGCTTCCCGATGATCGCCGGCGTCGATTTCGCCGGCACGGTGGAATCGTCGTCGCATCCGGCCTGGAAGCCGGGCGACAAGGTCATCCTCAACGGCTGGGGTCTGGGCGAGACCCATCTCGGCGCCTATGCCGAAAAGGCGCGCGTCAAAGGCGACTGGCTGGTGCGGCTGCCGCGCGGCATGAGCGCGCGCGACGCCATGGCGATCGGCACTGCCGGCTATACCGCGATGCTCTCGGTGATGGCGCTGGAGCGGGCCGGGCTTGATCCGTCGCGCGGCCCGATCGTGGTGACCGGCGCGGCCGGCGGCGTCGGCTCGGTTGCGGTCGCGCTTCTCGCCAAGCTCGGCTACGCGGTCATCGCCTCGACCGGCCGGCCGGAGGAGGCGGCCTACCTGAAGGGCGCTCGGCGCCAGCCGAGGTCATCGACCGGAAGGAACTCAGCGGTCCGCCGCGCCCGCTCGCCAAAGAGCGCTGGGCCGGCGGCATCGATGCCGTGGGCTCGACGACGCTCGCCAATGTGCTGTCGATGACGCGCTACGGCGGTGCGGTCGCCGCCTGTGGACTTGCCGGCGGAATGGACTTGCCGGGCTTCGGTCGCCCCGTTCATTCTACGCGGCGTGTCGCTTCTCGGCATCGACTCCGTGATGTGTCCGTTGCCGTTGCGGCAGGAGGCTTGGCGCCGCTGGAGACGGATCTCGATCGGGGCAAGATCGCCGCGATGACGAGCGAAATCGGGCTCGCAGGACGTCATTGCGGCGGGCCGGCGTATCGTCGAGGGGCAGGTGCGCGGGCGGATTGTGGTAAAAATCGGGTAAACGGTTCAGGATTTGGCTACGAATTTCGGCCATCATGCGAGGGCGCTATGGTAAGGGGACGGTTAAGAAATCTTGTTAACGTCGTCCCTGTGTCGAGCGTGGAGGTCGTCGATGTTGGTGCGCGTAGCTGTGTTCTGTGCGTGTGCTGTTGGGGGCCGGCTTATTGGGCGCCGCTTGGCGCCATGGCCGAAGAGCTCGGTCCGGAACAGGCCCGCGCGTTCGTGGTCGGCAAGCTGTTCTCCTATACCTGCTTCGAAGGCACCTCCGGCGTCGGCCGCATTTTCCCCGACGGCTCGGTCGTCGGCACGATCCGGATTCGCGGCCAGGGCCAGACCCGTTTTGCGGCATTGCCCGCCGGCACGATCAGGGTGGACGGCGCGTCGATGTGCGCGCATCTGTCCGGCCTGCCGATCACGCCTTGCTTCCGCGTGCAGAAGATCGATTACAAAAGCTTCCGCGGTTCGATCTCCGGGCTTGGGCTTCGCCTATTGCGACTTCTATCAGCGCAATCCGCGCACCCAGCTGATCGAGCGGCTTGGGCGAGCGCGCCGATGACGACGCACAGCCGGCGACGCCGGTTGCCAATACGCGGCCGGCGTTACGCCCGTCGCTGCCAGAATAATCTCAGCGTCCGAGTTTATCACTCCAGATCGAGCCGGAACGGTGCCGCTTCCGCGGTCAGGACGCCGCGGCCGATGGTTTCGATCGCCGCGATCATGCGGCCGTCGCGGCCGAGCAAACGATCGGCGAGCGAGACGATCCGGACATTCGGCGTCGCGGTCGGCGAGGCGCGCCGCAACGCTTGCGCGATGCTGTCTTCGTCGCGACGCGGGTTGAGCGCGCAGACGCGTGGCGAACGCGCTCGCGGTCGAGCGGCTGATGCCCATGTAGCAATGCACGACCAGCGGCGCCTGCCGATCCCAGCCGCGCACGAAGTCGAGAAGTTCGGCGACGTGCTGCTCGCCCGGCATGATGTAGCCGTCGAGCGGGGCGGAAATATCGTGCAAGCGCAGCCAAAGATGGTTTTCCGGCGCGATGCAGTCGGCCGTTCGAGTCGGGCCTCGTCGCCGATCAGCGACACGACGTGGCGCGCGCCGGTGTCCTCGACGGTTTCTTGCAGGCGCGACTAGCGAGCAGACGTGAATCATGGGTAGTTCATAATGGCCAATCGTGTTTGCCTTGCATATAGGCGTTGCGGATCGGATGAGGATAATAGACATCGCGGGTGGCGCAAGTGTGACTTTCAGTCTCACTCCCGGGGAGCTTCTTGAACCGCTCGAGATAGCGCGCCTGCGCCGTCTCGGCGGGCCAGGGTTTTAGATAGTCGCGCTCCATCGCGGCCGAGAATACCGGCGGCCGGCCGAAGAAGCGCCGCGCTTCGGCCGCTTCGAAACCGGCAAGCCGCGTCGCTTCGAGATAGGCCGCTTGCCGGTCGGCGGCCTTGATCAAGTGCTTCGAGTTCCGGCGTGCGACTTGCGCCGGCAGGCCGAACCGCAGATGGATCGCGGTGAGGAGCCGCCGCTCGACCGCCTTGTAGGCGTCGCCGATCACGGCCTTGAACGGCGAGATCATGTCGCCGATCACATATTCGGGCGCGTCGTGCAGCAGCACCGCGAGGCGGCGGCTGCGATCGAGCCGCGGCACTTGCGCCCGCGCCAAGGCCTCGACCAGCAGGCAATGCTGCGCGACCGAATAAATATGCGCGCCGCTGCGTCTGCCCGTTCCAGCGCGCCACGCGCGCCAGGCCATGCGCGATGTCCTCGATCTCGATGTCGAGCGGGGAGGGATCGAGCAGATCAAGCCGCCGTCCCGACAGCATGCGCTGCCAGGCGCGCGGGCTGGCGCGCGCCCGCGACTTGCGCGCGCTGCCGTTGTCAGGCACGGCCTTGTGCCCGGCTTCTGGCACGGCCTCGTGGCGATGGCAGGTGACGAGATGATCGTTGACCATGCCGACCGCCTGCATGAAGGCATAGACGATGGTCGGGCCGCAGAACTTGAAGCCGCGCTGCGCCAGTTCCTTGGACATGGCGCGCGAGACCGCGGTTTCCGCCGGCACCTGGCCCGTCGTGCGATAGTGGTTGATCTTCGGCCTGCCGTCGACGAAATCCCACAGCAGTTTGGAAAAGCCCGGGCCCTTCTCCATGACTTCGAGCCAGGCGCGCGCCGAGAGCACCGCGCCTTCGATCTTGGCGCGGTTGCGCACGATGCCGGCGTCGCCCATCAGGCGTTCGACCTTGGCCGGCCGGTAGCGCGCGATTTTCTCCGGCACAAAGCCGTCGAAGGCGCGGCGGAAATTTTCGCGCTTGCGCAGGATGGTGATCCACGACAGGCCGGCCTGAAAGCCGTCGAGCATGAGCTTTTCGTAGAGCGCGCGGTCGTCGTATTCCGGCACGCCCCATTCCTCGTCGTGATAGGCGATGTAGAGCGGCATCGTCCTTGGGCCAGGACAGCGCTTGACGCCGTCATCGGCGTGAGCGGCGTCGGTCATTCGGCGGCTTTGGCTTGTCTCGCCGGGAAAAGCAAACCGCGCCCAATCCGGCTTGACGAGGTGGATCGGCACGCCGCCGGCGGTGAGCGGCTCGCCGTGCGACGAGCGCCTCGGCGACCCGGTCGAGGCGAAGCAGCGCAACGCCGCGGCCCGCCGCGGCGGAGCCCATGGTGCCGACCTGCCGCTCGCCGGCGGTGACCGCGGCGCCGGCTGCGGCGCGGCGCCGTCGTAGCGCACCGGCACGGCGCGCGTGCGCGCGGTGCCGCGATGCTCCATGCGCGACACCACCTCCTGGCCGACATAGCAGCCTTTGGCGAAATCGACGCCGCCGAGCTGGTCCATGTCGGTCTCGTGCGGAAAGGCGTCGCCGTAGCTGAAATCGATGCCGCCGCGCGGCACGCCGAGCGCGATGCGATGCGCCTCGTATTCGCTCGCTTCGACGAGCGTGGCGCCGAGGTCGGCGGCCGCGTCGGCGGCAAGATGCGGCGGCAGCATCACGCGCAAGCCCGAGCGCCGGCAGGCGCGGATCGGCATAGGACAGGCCGGATTTGTCGCTGCCGTCCGGACCGCTGACCGTCCCAGGCCGCGAGCACGCCGAGGACGTCCGACAGATCCTCGATCATCACCTTGGCGCGCAATTTGTAGAGATTGAGCTTTTCGACCAGCGTGGCGCCGAGCGCGCGCGGAATGTCGAGAAAAAAGCCGCCGCCGTCCTGCGGCCGGCGCTTCGGCGACGATGAAATCCGCGATGATCTTGCCTTGCGGCGTCAACAGCGCGCAGAAGCGCGCCGTCCCGGGCGTGAGCTTGAGGATATCGGCGGTGACCAGGCCGTGGAGGAAATTCCGCGCGCCGTCGCCGGCGACTTTGACCACGCCGCGGTCCGGGAGAAGGGCAGCTTTCATGCGCAAATGCCTAAGCCCGCGGCGCGCGTGATCGCAAGGCATCTCGGCAGGGCCTCTTATAGGCGGACGGCGTGCTATGCCGGCAAGGATTGCCGACTTGCGTCGACGGCAGTTAGACGGAGCGCGTTTGCGCAGCCTGCGTGCTATTGGCGCGACAGCTGTGACCGAGAATTCGCCGTTGCGGATGCGGGTGCCGAGATTTTCCGCGTAGCGCGCGGCGGCTTCTTCGCCATAGGTCGAGATCAGTTCGGCCAGCGCCAGGAACAGCGCGGTCTGCGCCAGGCAGTCGCCGTCGATGCCGTCGTGGGACGCTTCGGTCCAGGCGTCCTGAAGATAGCCGAGCGCCAGGCGCTTCTGCTCGTGCTCGGCCAATGGCTCGCGGCGCGCAAGATTTTGCGTCGCCATCGTCATCATTGTCACTTTGTCGCCGCAGCCCGCGGCGTCCCTATCCCGACGACAACGTAGCACGGCATTTGCGGGCTTTTGAGGGCGAACCTTGAGGCAGGGTTAATGCCCGTGGACGAGGGCTTTCTAGCGCTTAATTGGCATAGCGCGCGGTGATGTCGCGGGCGATCTTGGCGCCTTCTTCGAGATAGCGGCGGATGACGACATTGGCCGCCGGCGTGCAGGTCCGGTAGCTTTGCTGGAAGCCGCGATAGCCGCGATTGAAGCTCGCGACCATCTGATCGTGGCGGTCGCCGGTCGGCGCCTCGGCGTCGATCAGCGTCTGCGCCTCGTTGCGCCATTTCTGGCCTTCGTTGCTGTTGCAGATGCCGCGCAGGAAATGCAGCGCGCCGAGGATTTCCGACAGCCGCTGCAGATCGGGATCGTAGGGCGCGGGCTGGTCCTGCGGCGGCGGCATCGGCGGCCCTGCCGGCTTGCGGCGGCGTAGCGGTTAGTCGCGGGCGGCTTTGGCGGACCGCGCCGGCGGCCGGCGGCGCCGGCTGCGGGCGCCGGCGGCGCGCTCCAGAACTGGGCGCGCGCCGGGCGCGGCGACACAGACACAGCGCCAGCAGCGACGAGCGGTCAAAATTCGAAGCATGTTCGGCGTCAACATAGTGGCGACCGGTGCAACATACGGCAAGCACGGCAAACGCGGCATGGTTGAGGCGCGCATCAGCGACATCGCCGCAATGCGCTCGGCCGCGGCGGCCACGATCTGGCCAAGCCCTTCGGTGGTCTTCAAGCCGCCAAGCTCGGTCGGCGCGAGCCAGTGCGCTTCGGCCAATTCCTCGTTGAGCGAAATTTCGCCGCGCGATCCAGCGCGCCGCGAACGGCAGAATGACGAAATGCCGCTCGACGCGGCCTGCGGCATCGCGCGCGATGGCCTGGCGAAAGCCGACCAGCTCGACCGGCGCGATATCGAGCGCGGTTTCCTCGCGGACTTCGCGGATCACGGCCTGTTCCAGCGTTTCGCCGAGCTCGACGCCGCCGCCGGGCAGCGTATAGAGGCCATGGGCCGGCGGCCGCGCCCGGCGCACGATCAGCACCCGGCCGTCGCGGAATATGGCGGCGCTGACGGCGAGATAAGGCCGCGTTGGATAAGTCCGCGCGCTTTCGCTGCCGCTCATTAAAGTCCGGCCCAATTCGCCTTATATCTGTGCTCGGCCTTCAGCCAAGATTGTGGCGAGGTTGTCAGCCAAGGTTGTTAGCGATGTGCGGACGCTATGTCATCATCTCGACGCCGGAGGCGATCCGGGCGCTGTTCGGCTATGGCGAGCAGCCGAATTTTCCGCCGCGCTATAATGTGGCGCCGACGCAGCCGATCCCGGTCGTGCGCCTCGCACGACGGCAAGCGCTCATTCGCGCTGATGCGCTGGGGCTTGCTGCCGTCCTGGGTCAAGGATCCGAAGACGTTTCCGCTTCTGATCAATGCGCGCGGCGAATCCGTGCTCGACAAGCCGGCGTTCCGCAACGCCATGCGGCGGCGGCGCTGCCTCATTCCGACCGACGGCTTTTATGAGTGGCAGGCAAGGGGCCCGGCCGGGACGCCGAAGCGTCCTTATTTCGTGCGCGCCAAAACGGCAGCCGGCGGCAGCGCGCCGCCGCTCGCTTTCGCCGGCCTGTATGAGACCTGGACCGGACCGAACGGCGAAGAGCTCGATACCGCGGCCATCATCACCACGAGCGCCAACCGCACCCTGTCCGCGATCCACGATCGCATGCCGGTATTCGTGCCGCCGGAGGCGTTCGATCTCTGGCTCGACTGCGCCAATGTCGAGGCCGATGTCGCCGCAGCTCTGATCAGGCCGGCGGACGAGGCGCTGCTCGAAGCTTACGAGATTTCGACGGCCGTCAATCGCGTGGCAAACGATTCCGAAGCGCTCCTGGTGCCGGCATCGGCCGCGCCGATCGTGCCCGAGCAAACTGTATCGGCCGCGGCGGCCAAGAAAGCCAAGCCGAGCAAGGCCAAAGAACCGGACGATCAGGCCTCGCTATTCTAAGTTCGCCAGAGCACGTCTCGCGATCAAGGTGGCGCTTCGCCGGGTAGCCACCCGATTTGCTTCGGCCGCCACCGAAGTATTGACGGTGGCAATGCCCTGCCGCCTCGCACATATTTGTCTTGCCATGTCGGAATGCGCCGCAAATCGCCGAAGTCGCAGCCCTGGTCGGCGATCCGGCGCGCGCGAATATCCTGTGCGCCTTGCTCGGCGGCCGCGCGCTGACCGCGACCGAGCTTGCCTTTGCCGCCGGCGTGACGCCGCAAACCACCAGCGGGCATCTCGGCAAATTATTCGCCGCGCGGCTCGTCGTGCTGATGAAGCAGGGCCGCCATCGCTATTATCGGCTCGCCGGACCGCAGGTCGGGCAGATGCTCGAAAGCATCATGAATGTCGCGCTCACCGGGCCGCCGCGCTTCCAGCCGAAATCGAAGCTCGACGACAAGCTGCGCCACGCCCGCACTTGCTACGATCACATCGCCGGCGTGGTCGGCGTCGGGCTGGCCGAGCGGATGACCGAACGCGGACTTCGTCGTGCTCGGCGACGAAGCAGGCGAAGTGACGCCGTCCGGCATGGCGTTTTTAGGCAAACTCGGCGTCGATCTCTCGCCGGCGCGCGCCAAGCGCCGGGTCTTTTGCCGGCCGTGCCTGGATTGGACCGAGCGCCGCTCGCATATCGGCGGCGCGGTCGGCGCGGCTTTGGCGCAGCGCTGCTTCGAGCTGAAATGGATCGAACGGGTGCGCGACAGCCGCGCCCTGAACATCACGCCCGCCGGCCGCCGCGGTTTGATTGAATTCTTCGCGCTGTCGACATAGCGCCGGTTCCAGCCGCCTTCGTTCCGCCCCGCGTCGGTGCTAATTACCGGCCAAGACTGGGAGATAACGATGGCCGGAACCGACCTCACTAGACGCACAATCTTGGCGGCGCTCGCGGCCGCGCCGCTTGCCGGTCGCGCCTATGCGCAAACCGCAGACGTGCAGACAACATGGCCGAACCGGCCGGTGCGGGTCATGGTGCCCTATCCGCCCGCGGGCGGCGCCGACACGACGGCGCGCATCGTCTATGCCCGGCTCAGCGAAGATGTCGGCCAGCAATTCGCCATCGAAAATCGCGGCGGTGCCGGCGGCACAATCGGCGAGGAAGTGGTCGCCAAAGCCGCGCCCGACGGTTACACGATCTTGCATGACGCCACCGCGTTCTCGGTGAACGGCTCGCTCTATTCCGATCTGCCGTTCGACTACCGCAAGGATTTCGATCCAGTCTTCCTGGTGGCGCAGGTGCCGAATATCCTGGTCGTCACCCCGTCAGTGCCGGTGACGACGGTCGCCGATGTCATCGCGTTCGCCAAAGCCGCTCCCGACGGCATCGATATGGCGTCGTCCGGCAACGGAACGCTGCAACATCTTCTGCTCGAACTGTTCCGGTTCAAGACCGGCATCAAGATCAACCACGTGCCGTATCGCGGCGGCGGTCTTGCGATCACCGACGTCATCGCGGGTCACGTGAATTTTTTCTTCGCCAACGGCTCGTCGGTGGTCGAGCTGATCAAGGGCGACAAGCTGAAAGCGATCGCGCATACCGGCCAAGGGCCGGCTCGCCAGCCTGCCGGCTATCCCGCCGATGTCAGACACTTTGCCGGGATTTGAGGGTTACGATTGGAACGGCGTCTTCGTTCCGCACGGCACGCCGGGCGAATCGTGCACAAGCTCAATGCCGCGCTCAATTTCGCGATTAAGTCCATCGCAGGTGAAATCGCGCTTCGCCGAGCTCAATGTGCAATCGCGAGAAAACGACGGCGGAAGAATTCGGCGCTTATGTCGAGAGCCAGATGGAATTGTGGAGCCGGGTCGTGAAGGACGCCAATATCAAGCTCGGGTGATGACCACGGACAAAGAACCGCCGCGCATCGCCGGCCCGGTCGCGCAGCCGAAGCGGCCGCGTGTGCTGCCGCCGCCCGGCGCCTGGGACTCGCACTTCCACGTTTTCGGCCCGTCCGACAAATTTCCCTATCCGCCGGGGCGCGGCTACACGCCGCCCGACGCGCCGGCCGAGCGGCTGATTGCGCTTCTTGGATCATCTCGGTTTCGCCAACGGCCTCGTGGTGCAGGGCAACGCGCACGTCTATGACAATAGCGTCGTGCTCGATGCGCTGGCGCGTTTTCCGCGGCGGCTGCGCGGCGTCGCCATCACCGATACGCGCATCAAGCCGGAGGTATTGCGTGACTGGCACAAAAGCGGCATGCGCGGCTTGCGCTTTCATCTGTTTCCGCAAAAACCCAACTACGTGCGCGGCGTCGGCCTCGATGTGTTCGAGGTGTTTCGCAAGACCATGGCCGATCTCGGCTGGGTCGTGCAGTTGTTCTGCGATCATCGGATGCTGGCGTCCACGGCGGCTGTGCTGCGCGACATTTCGCGCGAGATGCCGGTGATCGTCGATCATCTCGGTATGGTGCCGGCGGTGCAGGGTGTCGGCGATGCGAATTTTCAGGCGCTGCTGAAGCTCGTCGGCGAGGGCCACGTCTATGTGAAGCTGTCGGCGGTGTATCGCTTCTCCACGCAATATCCGGATTATGCCGACGCGCGGGTGCTGCATGACGCGCTGGTGCGCGCCAATCCGGAACGGCTGATGTGGGGCACCGATTGGCCGCATCCGTCGATCCCGGCCGAAGTCATGCCGGACGACGGCCATTTGCTCGATCTGTTCCACGACTGGACGCCGCATCAGGCCGTCCGCCGGCGCATCCTGGTCGATACGCCGGCGCGCCTGTTCGCAACCTGAGCGTCATGGGCCGTCGCAATATCATCGCTGCTTGGGATTGTCGGCAGGCGCAGGTCTCACGCTTTGCCACGGATCGGACGGCGCGGCGTGTGGTTCGCCGCCGGCTTTTTTGATCGCGTCTTTATAGGCCTTTTCGATTTCGGCATCCTTCTTCTTCTCGGCATCGGTCCGCGCCGTCAGCGGACCTTTGTCCTGCGCAGAAGCGGTCACCGGTAGCATCGCAATCATCACAGCAGCGAAGATGTAAGCGACGACAAATTTTCTCATAATCCGCTCTGATATCTTGATACGCGCGCTTGCTTGCTAAAGCACCTTGCCGGGATTGAGGATGTTCTTGGGGTCGAGCAGGTGTTTGAGGCTGCGCATCAGATCGAGCGCGACCGGGTCCTTCACCGACGGCAATAGATCGCGCTTCATCACGCCGATGCCGTGCTCGGCCGAAATCGAGCCGCCGTATTTCTTCACCACCGCGAATACCACCGCGTTCACCTCGTCCCAGCGCTTGAGATACTCGTCTTTATCGGCGCCGACCGGCTGATTGACGTTGTAATGGATATTGCCGTCGCCGAGATGGCCGAACGGCAGCGGCCTGCTGCCTGGAATGAGCGCGGTCACGGCGGCATTGGCTTCCTTGATGAAAGCCGGTACCGCGGCGACCGGCACCGACACGTCGTGCTTGATCGAACCGCCGGCAAAACGCTGCACTTCGCCGAACATTTCACGGATGCGCCAGAACGCCTTGCTTTGTTCGATACTGTCGGCGATGGCGGCATCGAGGACAAAACCGCGTTCCATGCCTTGCTCGAGCAGTTCTTCAAGCACGAGGCGCAAGCCTTCGCGCGCTTGCGAGGACAGTTCCATCAGCACGTACCAGTCATGCGGCGACGCCAGCGGATCGCGGCAGCCGGCGGCGTTTTCCAGGACGAGTTCGATACCGCGCCGCGTCATGATCTCGAAACTGGTGACGCCGCCGCCGGCGCGATCCTGCGCCAGGCCCAAAAGCTCAAGCGCAGCTTCCGCCGAGGTGACGCCGACGAACGCGGTCTCGATCGAGCGCGGCCGCGGGACCAGCCGCAGCACCGCCGCGGTGATGATGCCGAGCGTGCCTTCCGCGCCGATGAACAGGTTCTTCAGGTCGTAACCGGTATTGTCCTTCTTCAGCTTGTTGAGATTGTTGAGCACGCGGCCGTCGGCCAGCACCACTTCGAGGCCGAGCGCATGCGCGCGCGCGACGCCATGCGCGATCGCGGCGGTGCCGCCGGCATTGGTGGCAAGATTGCCGCCGATGGTGCAGGTGCCTTCCGACGGCAGCAATTGCGGATAGAGCCGGTCAACCGCGGCGGCGGCCTCGCGGGCGCGCTGCAAGGTGACGCCGGCCTCGCAGGTGACGGTGTTCGAGGCCGGATCGACCTCGCGGATGCGGTCGAGCCGGTTGAGCGACAGCAGAATCTCGTTGTGATGTGAAATCTGGCCGCCGACCAGCCCAGTATTGCCGCCTTGCGGCACGATCGGGGTCGCCGTGTCATTGGCGAGCTTGAGGATCGCCGCGACCTCGGCGACCGATGCCGGCCGCAACACCATCGGGGTGCGGCCGTGGAACAGGTGGCGCATCTCGGCAAGATACGGCGCCTGAATATCCGGATCGGTAATGGCGAACTTGTCGCCGACGATCGCGGCGAAACGCGCGAGCAGCGCGGGGTCGATCTCGGTCGCGGGCTTTGTCAGCGGCTTATCGAGCATCGGGATGCGTCCGGCGGCAACTCCGCAAGATAATAAATGCCAGCGGGCTTGTCGCCGCGCAAGCGGGGTTTGATGGGTCAATTGGCCTTTAGAAAGGCGACATAATCCTTGTCCGCGCGATCCAGTGCCTGTTTGGCACCGCCGGTCAGCACCACGTCCAGAACGAATTCATTGCCGTCTGCGTCGGCATCGGTGCTGAACGACCCGACCTCATAGGCCTGCTGCGCGTTGCTCGGATTTTCAAAGGCAAAGCGCAAGAAAGCCGGTTTGCCGTTGGCGCGCTCGACCGCAGGAAGCGCGGAAATCTTGGCGTTGCTGACGGTGGCGAGCCAGCGCGCATTGCTGACGCGCGCAAAATTGGCAAGCGGCTGCTGCTTGTCGGTGTGATAAAATACTTGCACGTAAATAAGCGCCGGCGCGGTGCCGAAGGTCTCTCCCTTCGGCACCATGATCTGAACTTTATTCGTGCTGGTCGCTGCCTGATCGATGACCCAGCCCTCCGGCGGCGTGAGCGCAAGCTGGTAATACGGGCAAAGCTTTTCGCCGCATGGGTTCATGAATTTCCGCACCTCAGCGCGGGCGGATCCGCCGCAGAAGATAAGGGCGCCCGCAAGCGCGGTTTGCAGCAAAGGAAGCCGTATCATTGCATCCCCTTAGATCGCGCGCGGCGCCGCGGCGCGTCGCAGCCGATCGTTGATGGCCTCGCCGAGATTGTCGTGCGGAATCGGCATTACGGCGATGCATTTCGCCCCGGCGCCGTCGAGCGCGCGCAGGTGAGAAAACAAATTCGCGGCAGCTTCTATGACGTCGCCATGCGCGGAAAGGTTCAATGTCCTCGCCGTTTTTTCCGCGCCTTTCGCCAGCGTCGGCCCGAATGCAAGCAGCGCTTCGCCGGCCTCTACGCTTTGTGCGTCGAGCCGCAGCGGCGTGCGCGGCGCATAGTGCGAGGCGAGCATGCCCGGCGCGATCGGCGCATCGTCTGCAGCGGCGATGCCGAAAGGTGGATCGGCAAGCGGCTTTGCCAATAGGCGTTCGATCTGCTCGCGCGGCACCGCGCCGGGACGCAGCAGCGTCGGCGCCGCCAAGCACGCGACGATAGTCGATTCGACGCCGACCGCAGTCGCGCCGCCGTCGATGATGAGACCGACGCGGCCGCCGAGATCGGCGAGCACGTGCGCCGCCGTGGTCGGCGATACGTGGCCGGAGCGGTTGGCCGAGGGCGCCACCACGGGCCGGCCGAGGCCGGTGAGTATTTCTTGCGCGACCGCGTGATTGGGCACCCGCACGGCGATGCTGTCGAGACCGGCTGTCGCCAATTCGGCCACGGCGCAGTTCGCAGCCTTCGGCAGGACGAGCGTCAGCGGTCCGGGCCAAAAAGCTTCGGCAAGCTGCGCCGCGTCGGCATCGAATGTCGCGAGCGCAACCGCCGCGGTGCGATCGGCGACATGGGCAATGAGTGGATTAAACGCCGGCCGGCCCTTGGCCTCGTAGAGCCGCGCCACGGCGCCGCCATCGGTGGCGTCCGCGCCGAGGCCATAAACGGTTTCGGTGGGAAACGCGACCAGGCCGCCTTCCGCCAGACGGCGCACCGCGTCCGCAATCGCCGCGGTGTCCGGCTTCGCTACACGGGTCGGCAGCGGGGCTGTCATCGCGGAACTGAGTGCCTAAATAGAGCCAGCGCGCAAGCGCGACGAGCAATATCCCGAAAAGTGGCATTCCGGTTTTCGGAAAAGATCATGCTCATCAATAAGGGTCTTTCGGCGGCTTGCGGGGCGCAAGCGCCGCTTGTATAAGCCGCGGCATCAGTCGGAGTGTGGCTCAGCCTGGTAGAGCACCTCGTTCGGGACGAGGGGGTCGCAGGTTCAAATCCTGCCACTCCGACCATTTATTTTAATCGCGATACGTTTGCGATGCGCGCTTTTCATCACATCGCCTGGCCCATGCCGCGGATGCGGCGCGCCATTGCCCCCATGATGTAGAGCGCGAAATTCGGCACCTCGTCGACCATGAAGCGGAATTTGCGGCGGTCTATGATCGACAGCTCGCAGGCCTCCTTGACGCGGGCGGTCGACGAGCGCGGCGCGTTGTCGATCATCGACATGAAGCCAATCGCTTGATTGGCGCCGCACACTTCGATGACGCGATCGCCGATCGTCATTTCGATGACTCCGGACTGCACCACATACATGCACTCGCCGAGATCGCCTTTGCTGAAGACGGTGCTGCCGGCTGGATAATTGATGTTGGCGCCGGCTTTCTTGGCGAACAACCGCATGTCGATATCGTCGCCGCTCATCATGTGTTGTCCCGCTGAATCCGACCGATTGTAGTGCTTTCGATTATAGCCCGCGCGAGATTTTGTCGCGGATGGCCTTTAGGCCCCGATTATGCGATGCTTTTTGCTAGTCTCAAGCTTTGGGCGGCCAGAGCGAAGCGCTGAAAGGCCCGCTGACGCGGCTGCAACAATCGCCTTTGGGGGGCGAACAGGGAGGAAGACATGAAACGGCTTTGCCTATTGGCCGCCGCCGCGACGCTGCTCGCCGCACCGGCCTTTGCGGAGGATAACACCATCACCATCGGCATGACGGCCTCGCAGACCGGTCCGCTCAATGTCGATTCATTGGGCTTGCAGCGCGGCGCCGAGCTCTGGCGTGACGAGGTCAACGCCGCCGGCGGCATCAAGGCGGGCGGCAAAAGCTATCAAGTGAAGTTCGTGACCTACGACGACCAGTCCGTGGGCGGCCGCGTCCAGCAGCTCTACACCCGGCTGATCAACGAGGATAACGCGCAATTTCTGTTCAGCCCCTATTCGTCGGGACTGACGGCGGCGGCCGCGGTCATTTCCGAGCAGTACGGCAGGATCATGATTGACGGCGGCGGCGCCGAAGCAAAGCCGTTTGAGCTCGGCAACAAATATCTGTTCATGGTGATCACGCAAGCGAACTATTACCTTTCGGGCGCGGTCGCTGCGCTGGCGGCGAAGGCGCCGCACGCCAAGATCGCGATGATTTATTCCGACGATCCGTTTTCGAAAGCGGTGCTGGCCGCGGCCAAAGATCAGGCGACAAAGGCTGGACTCGAAGTGGTGATGGATGAATCCTACGCGCCCTCGACCACCGATTTCGGGCCGATCGTCAACAAAGTCATTTCCTCGAACGCCGACGCGGTGTTCGGCGGCGGTCATTATTCGGATGGCGCGACGCTGGCGCGGCAGATGAACGACCAGAAGGCCAACATGAAGTGGGTGTCGCTCCTGGTCGCGCCGGCTGACGATAAATTCGCCGATCTGGGACCTGGAGCTTTGGGCGTAACGGCGCCGTCGCAATGGGAGACCCAGGTGACTTATAAGCCGCAATTCGGACCGACGACGCCGGAATTCATCAAGGCCTATCAGGACAAATACCACGCGAAGCCGGATTACCATGCTGCAGCCGGCTATACTCAAGGCGCGATCTTGCAGCACGCCATCGAGCAGGCCGGCTCCGTCGATCCGGAAAAGGTCACGGCCGCGCTCAACGCCATCGATGTCACCACCTTTTTCGGCCATGTGAAATTCGCCACCGATGCCGGACATCACGGCCTGCAGGATGCGCATGAGATGGTGCTGGCGCAGTGGCAGCAGATGCCGGACGGCAAGCTCGGCCGGCAGGTAGTTTGGCCGGACAATGCCAAGTCCGCCGATCTGATCTATCCGATCCCGCCGGCTACACACTAAGCAGAGCTAGGGACCGGCGCCGCCGCCGGTCCCGATAGTCCTACAGCCCCGAACCAACATGCTCGGCATCCTCGCTTCGATCATCGACGGCGTGCTGGTGGGGCTGGTCTACGGCCTCGCCGCCATGGGGCTCACGCTGATCTGGGGCGTCATGGACGTCATCAACCTCACCCATGGCGCGATGATCGTCGCCGGCATGTTCGCGCTCTATCTGCTGGTAAGCGCGTTCGGCATCGATCCCTATCTGGCTTTGCCGCCGGTTTTGGTCGGCGGCTTTTTCGTGGGCCTTGCGCTTTACTGGGTCGCCATCCATCGCATGATCGGCCGCCCGCCGCTGATGAGCCTGTTATCGACCTTTGCCGTCAATCTCGTCTTGATCGGCATCGGCACCGGAATTTGGGGCACCGCTTTGTTCAACGTCGCGGTGTCGCTGCCGGGGTCAGTTTCGGCCGCTACACATTCCCCGGCGCCCACATTCTTGCCGCCGTTCTGGCGGCTTTGATTGCCGCCTCGCTCTACATCTTTCTGCAGAAGACGCGGATTGGCAAAGCGTTGCGCGCGGTCGCCAATAATCGCGAAGCGGCCGAGCTGGTCGGCATTCCCACCACCCGATTGCTCGCGATCGCGGTGGGCTGCGGGGTGGCGCTCGCCGGCGTGTCGGGCGTGCTGATCGGCACGCTGTTTCCGTTCACCGTGCTGTCGGGCGACGGCTATCAGCTCAAGGGCTTCATCGTCACCGTGCTCGGCGGCTTCGGCAATCCGGTCGGCGCTTTGCTCGGCGGTGTCGCGCTCGGCCTGCTTGAGGGTATCGTCACGCCGTTCGTGCCGGTGAGCTGGACGCTGGTGATCGAATTCGTGCTGTTCGTCCTGGTGCTGATCGCGTTTCCCGGCGGCATTTTTTCGTCGCGGCGTGGAGCCTTGTGATGCTGCGCCGTCCGTTTTTCTGGATCATCGCGCTGGTGATTGCCGTTTTCGTTGGCGCACCCGCGATCGGCAATAACGTCGGATTGCGCGAGAGTCTGGCGCTGGCCGCGGTCTATATCGTGCTCGCCAGCAATCTCAACCTGATGCTCGGCTATACCGGCTACGTCAATTTCGGCAGCATCGTCTTCTTCGGCCTTGGCGGCTATATCTGCGTTTGGCTCGTCAATTCGTATAGCTGGCCGCTGGCTTTAAGCTTGCTCGCGGCTGGCATCGGCGTCAGCGCGCTGGCGCTGCTGTTCGGCTTTGGCATTTTGCGCTTGCGGGGTCCGTTCTTCGCGCTCTCCACCATCGGCGTGAACGAGGCGGTCCAGGCCTTTGTCGAGAATTTCGGGCCCTGGGGCGGCTCGTCGGGCATCTATATCTCGCCGCAAGTTTTTCAGCCGCTCGGCGGGCCGAGGCAGGCGCTGTGGGTGATCTATTTTCTGCTGGTCGCCGCGATGGGGGCCTCGCTCTATTTGAGCTACGCGATCAAGACCTCGAAATTCGGCTTAGGATTGCTCGCCATCGGTCAGAACGAGGACGCCGCCGCCATTCTCGGCGTGCCGACGCCGCGCTATAAAGCGCTGGTCTACAGCGCTTCGGCGTTCCTGCCCGCGATCACCGGCGGGCTTTATTTTTTCAAAAGCGCGTTCATCCAGCCCGCCGACGCCTTCGACCTGTCGCTCTCCACGGAAGCGATCGTCATCTGCATGCTGGGCGGGCAGGGCACGGTTACCGGCGTGGCGTTTGGTGCCTATCTCTATGAGGAGCTGCGTGGCTATCTGCTCACCTCGCCGTTGTTTTCCAACTTCCAGCTGGTGATCGCCGGGGCGCTGCTTCTTGTCATCGTGCTGTTCTTCCCGAGCGGGCTCATGGGCTGGATCTATAGCCGCTTCCCGCGCACCCAGCGGGTGCTGGAATGACGGCGCTGCTTGAGCTCGAGCACGTCAGCCGCAGTTTCGGCGGCCTGCAAGCCGTGCGCGATCTGAGTTTCACCATAAACGAAGGTGAAATCCTCGGTTTGATCGGGCCAAACGGCGCCGGCAAGTCGACGCTGTTCAATCTGATCAATGGCGTATTCCCGCCCAATGCCGGACGCATCGTGTTCGACGGCATCGATATCACCGGCGAGAAGCCGTACCGCGTCGCCCGCCACGGCCTCGCCCGCACCCATCAGATCGTGCAGCCGCTCACCAATATGACGGTGCTGGAGAACTGCATCGTGGGGGCCTGTTTCGGCCGCGAGAATCTGCCGCTTCATCGCGCGCGCGCGGTAGCGCGCGACGCGGCGATTGCGGTGGGTCTCGACGACCGCTTGGACATGCTGGCGCTGCACCTGACTATCGCCGGCAAGAAACGCCTGGAGCTGGCGCGCGCGCTTGCCGCGCGGCCGAAGCTGCTCCTGCTCGACGAGGTGCTGGCCGGCCTCAATCCCACCGAGGTCGAGCACATGATCGGCGTCGTCCGCGCCATCCGCGGCCGCGGCGTGACCATCCTGATCATCGAGCATTTGATGCAAGCGATCATGAGCCTGTCGGACCGCATCGTCGTGCTCAATTACGGCGAGAAGCTCGCCGAGGGTCTGCCGGCCGCGGTGGCGCAGAATCCGCAAGTCATCGAGGCCTATCTCGGCGATCCGAAGCTTGCCGCCGCGCTGCAGGGTGGCGGACCACAAGCCAGCACGCCGGAAGGACGGCCGCCGCATGTCTGACGTGCTGCTCGAAGTCGAAGCGCTGGAAGCCGGCTATGGCGAGGTGCAGGTGCTATGGGGCCTGTCGCTCAAAGCCCGGCGCGGCCAGCTCACCGCGATCGTCGGCGCCAACGGCGCCGGCAAGACCACGACCCTGCGCGCGGTCGCTGGCACCATCAATCCGTGGCGCGGCCGGGTCCTGTTCGAGAATGAGGACGTGACGCGGCTGCCGACGCACCAGAAAGCCGAGCGCGGTTTCGCGCTGGTGCCCGAAGGCCGGCAATTGTTCAGCGCCATGAGCGTGGCCGAGAATCTCGAGCTCGGCGCTTTCTCCAAGCGCGCGGCGCGGCCTTACGCCGCCCGCCTGGACCAGGTCTTCACCCTGTTCCCCCGCCTCAAGGAACGCCAGCGCCAGCGCGCCGGCACGCTCTCTGGCGGCGAGCAGCAAATGGTGGCGATCGCGCGCGGCCTGATGTCCGACCCGGATATTTTAATCATCGACGAATTGTCGCTCGGCCTCGCTCCGGTGGTCGTCTATCAGCTGTTGGCGACATTGAAGCAGCTCAAGGACGCCGGCCTCACCATTCTGCTCGTCGAGCAGAACGTGCATCTGGCGCTGGCGCTGAGCGATTACGCCTACGTCGTCGCCGAAGGCCGCATCTTCACCGAAGGCCTGCCGGCGGAGCTTGCGGCAAAGCCGGAGATCAGGCGGGCGTATTTGGGGTTGTGACGGCTTATTGGCCGGCGTCGCATCTGTCGGCGTTCCGCTTCCCTGGCAATGACGCGCAAAAAACTCGCGCGCGCACCGCGCCATGCGAGAAAGTTCCCGCATTGGATCGGCGCAAAGCGCTCCTATATACCGCCCTGCATCGCATTCCGGAGCTCGATATGTCGAAGCCGCTCGTCGTGTCCATCCCGCATCAGCTCGGCAAAGATGAAGCTGTGCGCCGCCTGAAATCGGGCTTGAGCAAAGCCCAGGGCAATTATGGTCATTTATTTACGGTCCAGGAGGAAACCTGGACCGGCGACCGTTTGCAATTTGGCGTCAAGGCGCTCGGCCAAGTGGTCAGCGGCACCATCGATGTCGCGGAAGACCACGTCAACCTGCAAGTCTTTCTGCCTTGGCTATTGGCGAAGCTCGCCGAAGCGATCCAGCCGCTGGTGCGCAAGGAAGGCGCGCTGCTGCTGGAGAAGAAGTAGCGCGCTAGACCATGATCCGATCAAATTGATTCGGATCGTGGTCTAGCTTTTTCGTTGGAGCATGATCTTTTCGGAAAACCGGGTTCCACTTTTCCGGATCATGCTCTAAACGCCGCTTACAGCTTCTCGGCGAGAAAACGCAACAGCCGTGGCGCCAGGAAGCCGGTAAAACTTCCCGGCTCCTCGATCGGGTCGTTCATCCAATAATGCGGCGCGCCGGGCACGAAGCACGGCCGCACGAAATAGCCGGCCTGCTTGAGCGCTTCCTGGAACGTGTCGGTCTGCGTACGCGGGACGAGATCGTCGTCGCTGCCGGTGACCAGCAAAACGCCGATATGCTTGTTGGCGTAGGTCGCATAGCCGATCGGTGAGGCGTCGAAATAAAGCTGGCGGCTCGCCATGGGAGGCGCGCCGATGAATGTCTCGGCGCGGTTGGCGTGCGCCTCCTGAACCTGGTTTTTTGTCCACATCGCCAGCATGTCATAGACGCCATAGACGCCGACCAGCGCCTTGACGCCGGCATCGGTTGCAGCGAACGCATCCTGCGGATAACCGCCGGCGAATGTCTTGCCGCCGAGCGCCGCCAGCGCCGCGAGATTGGCGCCGGCCGACGCGCCGATGAGCCCGATGCGCTGCGGATCGATGCCGAAGCCGCTCGCTTTGCCGCGGAGAAATTGCACGGCGGCGATCACGTCTTGCACCGCTTCCGGGAACGTCTTTTTTTCCTTGGTTGCCAGCCGATAGGAAATAGCGAACAGCGCAATGCCGCGCGCCGCAAGATGGGGTCCCCAATATTGGAACGCCTCGCGGGCGCCTTGGACCCAGCCGCCGCCATGGACGGCGACCAGCGCCGGCACGGCTTTCGCGTCTTTCGGCGCATAGAGGTCGCCCAAAAGCGCGACGCCGTCATGCGTGGCGTAGCCGATGGCTTTGTGGACGCTGATGCCGCCGTCAGTCATTTCCCCGCCTCCTGACTTGAGCCGCACGCAATGGCAAGCCGCGTTGGCCGTGGTAGAACAACGGACAGGACTTGAAAAGTCTAGGAGAGGGAATGCCTCAAGCGGCGGAGAGCACGGCAAGCTCGCTTGTCGTCGGCGGCACGCGGATCGAGCTGATTGAACGCGGCTTCGGCGCTCCGCTGCTTTTTCTGCATGCCGAGAACGGCATCGAGCCGGCGGCCGCCGCGATCGCGGAGCTTGCCAAAGGCGCGCGTGTCATCGCCCCGACGCATCCGGGATTCGGCCGTTCCGAATTGCCCCAGGGCATGCGCACGGTCGACGATCTGTCCTATTTCTATCTCGATTTGCTCGATCAGCTCGATTTGCGCGATCTCACACTGGTCGGCGTATCCTTCGGCGCCTGGATCGCCGCCGAGATCGCGGTGAAATCCGCCGCGCGGCTGTCGCGGCTCGTCATGGCCAACGCCGTCGGCGTCAAAGTCGGCGACCGGGAGACCCGCGACATCGTCGATATTTTCGCGCTCACCGATCAGGAATATCTCGACATCGCCTATTGCGATCCGAATGCCGGCCGGCGCGACTACAAGGCGCTGCCGGATGCCGAGGTGCTTGCCGCCGCGCGCGCGCGCGAAGCGACGGCGCGGTTCGCCTGGTCGCCGTATTTTCACAATCCGCGGCTGCCGAGCCGGCTGCACCGTATCCGCATCCCGACATTGTTTCTGTGGGGCAGCCACGACCGCATGCTCAGCGAGGCTTACGGCCGCGCCTATTGCGCGATGGTCGAAGGCGCGCGGTTCGAGACGATCGAGCGCGCCGGGCATTTCCCGGATCACGAGCAGCCGAGGGTTTTTGCCGAAAAGGTGACGGCGTTCATGGGGGACAGGTAAGCTTGGAGGCAACCGGTATTCCTGTCATGCTTCGCGAAGGCGAAGCATCCAGTAATCTTCGGACTCGTCGACAGGCCGCGTATAAACGAGCCGGTTGTGGGCTTAGTCGCGTCCCTATGTGTGATAAAGCGTTTTCAGTGCAATGTCCCACCGCCCCCGCTAACCCTACAATGAGGCAGTGATTGATGATCCGCTTTATGCGGCTTTGACGCGGAAAGGATTGCGGTATGGATCAACGGTTCGCGAAGTTGATGGAGGCGCTGCGTAAGCTGGCGCTTTTGGAGGACGACAAAAGCGTGGAGACCGCTAAGCTTCAAATCTGGAATTACTTTCAACCGCTAATCTCCCTAGAAACACTCCGCGCCCAGGCCATAGCCGAGGAAAACAAGGCGCCTTCAGACTTGGGTAAGCTGTTCTGGAGGGATGTCGCTGCATACTGTCTGTATCCCACGAAGCCAAAAATTGGATGATGGCATGCCCATCACTACCGCTGTTGATCGGGTTGCGGCGACGGGTCGAACTGGGGCGCCTGCATATAAGGCGCCGGAGAGTACGACGGCTGAACCAATGGCACCGGATCGTACTGTTGTGGAGTAGCTGGCGGATTATATGGCTCTAAACCGCCACCCGATCCGTAAACGTAAGTCTGATTGCCCAGACGGTATCCCGTCGATCCATCGCAATTCATCAAGGCGGTGCCGACATTGGAGCATTCGGCCCAAGCTAGCGACGGAAAGAGAATGAATAGGGCTGCGAGGATTTTCATTTGAGCCTTCGTCCACCGTTGCTAATTGTAGCATAGCTGTTCGCAACTTGAGAAATTTTATAATTTTTTCTGAGACTACCTCCGCGGCGGCCGAGCGCGACGATTTTTGGCCCCCGCTGCCTTAATAGCACCCGGCCGTAGCCCGCTTCGCTAGCTTTGTTGAACGAAAGCTAGGAGTTCCGCACAATGTCGTTGACCCACAATCTATAGGGGTTTTATCGTGTGCGGAAGTCCCGAACGAAAGTGGAGCGAGGCATTAGCGCCGGGCGATGTGCTGGGATCGCGCGGTTTGATCGACTGGCCCGTTCAACACGGGACCTGCTGAATGTGCTCGATACGCTTGCCCAAGCCGGGGTAGGATTTAAGAACTTGGCGGACAGCTCGGCATTTTCCGCATCAGGAGCAGCCAAAAGTTTTCGCCGAGAAGGTGATGGCAGTCATGGGGAACAAGTGAGCCGTCATTCGGGGGCGCGCGCAGCGCGAGCCCGGAATCCATACCCACCATCATTCGATGTTGGCACTGCCTCGCCAATTCCGTACCTTTCGTGATTATGGATTCCGGGCTCGGCCCTGCGGGCCGCCCCGGAATGACTGGAGCGGCCATGCGAGTCTATCAGTTCACTGAACAGGCCTATCACCCGACCTGGAACGATCATTCCGGATCGCTGCGCGTCATTCTGCCGAACCGCAAGTGCGATCCGCGCGTCGCCGCCGACCTGTTTCACCGCTACTACGACGAGTACCAACTGTGCGACGAGCTCGGGCTCGATATCATGCTCAACGAGCACCACCAGAGCGCGACCTGCATGTCGTCGGCGGTGCTGGTCGGGCTTTCGGTATTGGCGCGCGCCACGAAGAAAGCGCGGCTATTGGTGCTCGGCTATCCGATCGGCCACCGGCCGGATCCGCTGCGCGTCGCCGAGGAACTCTCGACCATCGACGTGATCTCGCGCGGCCGGCTCGACATGGGCTTCATCAAGGGCATTCCTTACGAGATCGCGGCGTCGAACCGCAACCCGACCGAGCTGATGG
The DNA here is from genome assembly GCA_963784005.1 of uncultured Alphaproteobacteria bacterium. GTDB lineage: Bacteria > Pseudomonadota > Alphaproteobacteria > Rhizobiales > Xanthobacteraceae > BOG-931. Next base: position 113,794 of record CAWAPT010000009.1, read on the forward strand.
ACCGCTTTTGGGAGGCCCACGATTTCATCCTCAAGGCGATGACCACGCACGACGCGACCTTCAATTGGGAAGGCGAATTTTTCCATTACCGCCAAGTGAACATTTGGCCGCGCGTCTGGCAGGAGCCGCATCCTCCCGTGTGGTCGACCACCGGCAGCACCACGCAGGCGCGCGTGCTCGGCGAGCGCGCCTATGTCATGGCGACGCTCGGCACCGGCTATGGCACGCGCAAAATCTATGACGCCTATCGCAAAGCCTATCTCGGCAAGTTCGGCACGGCGCCGAGCGCCGACCGCTTCGCTTATCTCGGCCTGGTCGCGGTGGCGCACGACCAGGACGAGGCGCGCAAGCGCGGTGATCTCATCGCCGGCTATGTGCGCACCAGCCCGATCGTGCATCTGCCGTTCCGCAATCCGCCCGGATATCTGCCGGCCGAGGACAATGCGCGAATGCTGCGCGGCGAGACGCCGCCGCGCACCTTCACCAAGGACGGCCGTGTGATCTCGATGCAAACCGCCGGCATCGACGATCTGATCGACGCCGGTGTCCTGTTCTGCGGCACGCCGGACGAGGTCTACCAGCAGATTGTCGCTTTCTGCGAAAATTGCGGCGGCATGGGCAATCTTCTGATGATGGGCCAAGGCGGCGAACTCCCGCACGCGCAGACGGTCGACAACCTCACGCTGTTTTCCCGCGAGGTCCTGCCGCGGCTTAAGGCGTGGCAACAGCCGGATGCCGCCGCGGCGGCGGCCGCTTAGCGCGTTGCGTAATGGCGCGGCGGACTCTGTTCGGAAATTCGAACAAATCTTGATTTTGGCGTAAGGCTGGCCCATTGCTTTTGCCGGAACGGATGCAGCGAAAGATTGGTTTGGTCGATGGCAGGTGAGCCTTTCGCGTCGGATCCTTACGTCGTCGGCAAGACCAATGCTGCCGCCGCGCTTGCGCATATTCCGGCGGAAGAATCGTTATGTCCGGTCGTTTCGCACGACTGGGTCAATTCCGAATACAAGCATCTCGTGGTCGAAGCCTCGCCGAAGGCGCTATCTGTCACGCCGGGCCAGTTTTTCAATCTGCTGTGTCCGTCGCCCGATGTCGGCGAATTGTTCTTTCGCCGTCCGCAGAGTGTCTATCGCGTCAACCGCAGGCGCGGCTATATCGAGTTTTTGTACAAATGCGCCGGCCGCGGCACCCGCGGCCTGGCGACGCTGGAGAAGGGCGACGATCTCAACATGGTCGGTCCGCTCGGCATCGGCTTCCGGCTCGATCCGGCTTGGCGGCACATCGTCGTGCTGGGCCGCGGCGTCGGCATCGCGACGCTCGGGCCGATTTCGCAGCTCGCGCGCGAAAAGGATGTCGGCGTCACCGCGATCCTGTCGGCGCGCGACCAGGATTTCGTCATGGCCGATACGTTTTTCCGCGAGGCCGGCGATGTCGTCAGCGTGCTCGACACCGACGGCAGCAGCGCGGTGCCGAATGTCGAAAAAATCATCGGCGGCCTGATCGGGCAAAAACGCGCCGGTGCGTTCTTCACCTGCGGCTCAAATCGCCTGTTCCAGCTCATGAAGCGGCTCGGCAAGACGCATCATATTCCGGGCCAAGTGGCCATGGAGCAGGTGATGGCGTGCGGGCTCGGCCCCTGCTACGTCTGTGTCCGCGCCTTCGAAGTCGGCGGCAAGCAAGAGCTGCGCCGGGTTTGCATCGAAGGCCCGGTGTTCGACATGCAGGAGGCGGTCGGATGGTAGGTTTGGGCGCCAAAGTCGATATGCGCGTCAAGATCGGCGCGGTGACGCTGCAAAATCCGGTGATGCCGGCGTCCGGCTGTTTCTCGACCGATCTCGCCCAGGTCATGGACCTCAACCGGCTCGGCGCGCTGGTGGCGAAAACCGTCTCGCGCGAATACCGCGCCGGCAATCCGCCGCCGCGCGCCGCCGAGGTCGAGGGCGGCATGATCAATTCGATCGGGCTGCCGACCAAGGGCATTGCGTATTTCTTCGAGCACCAGGTGCCGGACTATAAGCGCTTCACGCCGCCGCTGGTCGGCTCGATCTCGGCGACCACGATCGAGGATTTCGCGGCGATGGCGCGCGATGTGGCGAAATCCGCCATCGATGTGCTGGAAGTGAATGTCTCGTGCCCGACGCGCGATCCGAAGGGCGGCAATTTCGCCCTGCACGCCGAACACACCTACGATGTGGTCAAGCTCATCCGCGCCGCGACGGAAAAGCCGATGTGGGTGAAGCTTTCGCCCAATGCCGGCGATATTGTCACCGTTGCCCAAGCTGCGGAGCGTGCCGGCGCGGATGCGCTTGTCGTCGCCAACACGATTTTAGGGTTGAAGATCAACACCGACACGTTCCGGCCGGCGATCGGCAATAAATTCGGCGGCTTGTCGGGACCCGGCATCAAGCCGATCATCGTGCGCATGGTCCATCAATGCGCCAAGGCGGTGAAAATCCCGATCATCGGCTGCGGCGGCATCGTCAAAGTCGAGGACGCGGTGGAATATATGCTCGCCGGCGCGACCGCGGTTATGGTCGGCTATCTGACTTTCCGCAATCCCACTGGGATGATCGCGATCATCGAGGGGCTGGAACAGTGGTGCGCCAAGCGCGGCTTTGCCCGCGTCGCCGACCTCACCGGCGCCATGATCGACGAGCCGCCGATGGAGACTTTTGCCGCCGCCGCCGCGCCGATCGGGTAACTTGGTGTCATGACCACGCGTCTCACCATCCGCAAGCCGGACGACTGGCACCTGCATGTTCGCGACGGCGAAATGCTCAAAGCGGTACTGCCGTTCACGGCCAGGAATTTCGCCCGCGCCATCCTGATGCCGAACCTGGTGCCGCCGGTGCGCACCGCGGCCGAGTGCATCGCCTATCGCGAGCGGGTGATGGCGGCGGTGCCGCCCGGCGCGAAATTCAAGCCGCTGATGACGTGCTACCTCACCGACGATACCGATCCCGACGACGTTGAGCGCGGCTTTCGCGACGGCGTGTTCACGGGCGTGAAGCTTTATCCGGCGAATGCCACGACCAACTCGGCGGCTGGCGTCACCGACTATAAGAAGGCCATGCGGATTTTGGAACGCATGGAAAAGATCGGCATGCCGTTTCTCATGCATGGCGAGGACACCGACCCTGATGTCGATATTTTCGACCGTGAGAAGGCATTCATCGATCGGCACCTGTCGAAATGGGTCAAGCAATTCCCCGGCCTGCGCTTTATCCTCGAGCATCTGTCCTCGAAGGACGGCGTCGATTTCGTGCGCAGCGCGGCGCCGCAGGTCGGCGCCACGATTACCGCCTATCACATGGTGCTGACGCGTAACGACTGGTTCGGCCACGGCCTCAAGCCTTACATGTATGTGATGCCGGTGATCAAAACGGCGAAGGATCGCGCTGCGCTGCGCCAGGCGGCGACCTCCGGCGCGGCGTGTTATTTCCTCGGCACCAATTCCGCGCCGCATCCCTACGCGCGAAAGGTTTCGACCAACGGCGTCCCCGGCATGTTCAACGCCCCGGTCGCGCTTGAAACCTATGTCCAGGTGTTCGAGGAAGAAGGTGCGCTCGACAAGTTCGAAGCGTTTGCCTCGCTCAATGGACCGAAGCATTATCGCATGCCGCCGAACGAGGAGACGATCACGCTGGAGAAGACGCCATGGACCGCACCGCAGGAGGTCAAGGTCGCCGGTCCCGACGAGCGCGCCTTGATCTATCGCGGCGGCGAGATCATCGCGTGGCAGGTGGTGAATTGATGCGCCCCTCGCAAACCGTCATCCTGAGGCGGCCGCGAAGCGGCCCTCGAAGGATGCGCCGCCCTGGCCGTCGCCCTTCGAGGCTCGCGGAGCCTGTCATCGGGCCGGCCAAAGGCCGGACCCGTTGGCTCGCACCTCAGGGTGACGGAAAACGAATGAGAAAACGATGACAGGCTTCCCCGACAAAGCGGTGATCGCCGAGCTGACGGCAAAGATGTTGCTTGAGGTCGATGCGGTGCGCTTTATGACCGACAAGCCTTTCATCTACACGTCCGGCTGGGCGAGCCCGGTCTATACCGATTGCCGCCGGCTGATCTCATTCCCGCGCGTGCGCCAGACACTGATCGATTTCGGCGTGGCGACGGTGATGCGGGACGTCGGCTTCGAGCAGTTCGATGCCGTGGCCGGCGGCGAGACCGCCGGCATTGCGTTCGCGGCCTGGATGGCGGATCGCCTCATGCTGCCGATGCAATATGTGCGCAAAAAGCCGAAAGGATTCGGCCGCAACGCACAGATCGAAGGTCACATCGCGGACGGCGACCGTGTGCTTCTGGTCGAAGACATGACCACCGACGGCCGCAGCAAGGTCAATTTCTGCAAAGCGCTGCGCGATGCCGGCGCCGTGGTCGAGCACGTCTTCGTGTTCTTCTTCTACGATATCTTTCCCGAGGGCAAAAAAATCTTGAGCGATCTCGGCGTCACGCTGCATGCGCTCGCCACCTGGTGGGACGTGCTGGAGGTGGCGAAGAAAAGCGGCAAGTTCGATAAGGCAAAGCTGAAAGAAGTCGAAAAGTTCATGGAGGATCCCGCCGCGTGGTCGAAAGCGCACGGCGGTGCCGCCCAGGCGGCGGAGTAGCAGCAGGGACGAAATGCCAAAAGAAATTGCGGATGTGATCGTCGTCGGCGCCGGCAATGCGGCGTTCTGCGCGGCGCTGGCGGCGCAGGAGCATGGCGCCAAGGTCGTGATGCTCGAAGCCGCGCCGGAAGACGAATCCGGCGGCAATAGCCGCTTTACCGCGGGCTCCATCCGCGTCGTCTATAACGGCGTCGATGACATCAAGACGCTGGTGCCCGATCTGACGCCCGCGGAAATCGAGACCACGGATTTCGGGACTTACACCGCAGACCAGTTCTTCGACGATATGGCGCGCGTCACCCAGCATCGCGCCGATCCCGATCTGGTCGAGCTTCTCGTCACCAAGAGCTTCGAGTCGCTCGACTGGATGCGGCAGAAGGGTGTGCGGCTCATTCCGATCTATGGCCGCCAGGCGTTCAAGATCGATGGCAAATTCAAATTCTGGGGCGGGCTGACGGTGGAATCCGTCGGCGGCGGTCCGGGCCTGATCGCGATGCTCACCGAGTCGGCGAAAAAGCGCGGCATCGATATCCGCTACGCGACGCGCGGGCTCGATCTGTTGTTCGACGGCAATCGCATCGAAGGCGTGCGCGTGCGCGAGAACGGCAACGTCCGCGAGCTGCGGTCGAAATCGGTGGTGCTTGCCTGCGGCGGTTTCGAGGCCAATCCGGAATGGCGCACGCGCTATCTCGGTCAGGGCTGGGATCTGGCCAAAGTGCGCGGCAGCCGTTTCAACACCGGCGACGGCATTCGCATGGCGCTTGAGATCGGCGCCGCGCCGCGCGGCAATTGGTCCGGCTGTCATGCCGTGCAATGGGAAATGAACGCGCCCGAATTCGGCGATCTCGCCGTCGGCGATCAATTCCAGAAGCACTCCTATCCGTTCTCGATCATGATCAATGCCACCGGCAAGCGCTTCGTCGACGAGGGCGCCGATTTCCGCAATTACACTTACGCCAAATACGGCCGCGTGGTGCTGGAGCAGCCCGGTCAATTCGCCTGGCAGATCTTCGATCAAAAAGTGAAGCACCTGCAGCGCGACGAATATCGCATCCGGCAGATCACCAAAGTCACCGCCAACACCATCGAGGAATTCGCGCAAAAGCTCGAAGGGGTGAATGCCGCCGAATTCGTCAAGACCGTCAAGGAATGGAACGCCGCGGTGAACACCGATGTGCCGTTTAATCCCAACGTCAAGGACGGCCGCGGCACGACCGGTCTCGCCATCAACAAGAGCAATTGGGCGAACACCATCGACGCGCCGCCGTTTGAAGGCTACGCGGTCACTTGCGGCGTCACCTTCACCTTCGGCGGCTTGCGCATCAATACCGACGGTGAAGTGCTCAACACCGACTACCAGCCGATCCGCGGGCTCTATGCGGCGGGCGAACTGGTCGGCGGGTTGTTCTATTTCAACTATCCGGGCGGCTCGGGTCTGATGTCGGGCACAGTGTTCGGCAAAATCGCCGGCGCCTCGGCCGGCCGCGCCGGTAAAAATTGATCATGGACGCTAAAGTCGGACGCCCGCTCAACGAACTCTCGGCAACCGAGATCGCGGCAAAGATCGCGGCGGGCGAGACGACCTGCGAGGCGGTGACGCGCGCTTGCGTGGCGCGCATTGCCGCGCGCGACCACGTCGTAAAGGCATGGGTCAACTTCAATCCGGATTTGGCGATCGCGCAAGCACGCGCGCTGGATGCCGGGCCGCAGCGCGGACCGTTGCATGGCGTGCCGGTCGGTTTGAAAGACACGATCGATACGTTCGATATGCCGACCGAGATGGGCTCGCCGATCTATCGCGGCAATCAGCCCCGTGCCGACGCCGCTTGCGTCGCGCTGCTGCGCCGCGCCGGCGCCGTGGTCCTCGGTAAGACGGCGACTTGCGAGTTTGCCGGCAGCGCGCCGCCGGCAACCACAAACCCGCATAATCCGGCGCATACGCCCGGCGGCTCGTCGAGCGGCTCGGCAGCGGCGGTCGCCGATAACATGGTGCCGGCGGCGCTCGGCACCCAAACCGGCGGTTCGGTGCTGCGGCCATCGTCGTTTTGCGGGATCTTTGGCTATAAGCCGACCTACAACACGTTCAACACAATGGGCGTATGGCCGGCTGCCGACTCGATCGATACCATTGGCTGGCTCGGCCGTTCGCTCGACGACATCGAGTCGCTGACCGCCGTGCTGCGCATGCAGGTGCCGCAGCCGCCCCGTGCGCTTGACAGGGCGCCGCGCATCGGGCTTTGCCGCACCGAAATCTGGGACACCGCGCAAGACGAAACCAAGGCCGCGGTCGAGGCCGCCGCCCAAAAGCTCGGCAATGCCGGCGCTACGGTGCACGACATCGCGCTGCCACGGGCGTTCGCCGGCATGCACGCGATCGCGCGCAGCACGATCAATTATTATGAGCGCGCCGCCTGCATGGCGTTCGCATGGGACCATCAGCGCGAAGCGCTTTCGCCACAAATGCGCAGCTATATCGAGAATGGCCTGAAAATCTCGCGCGACGACTATGTTGCCGCGTTGCGGCGCATCGACGAATGCCGCGCGCTGCTGCCGGCGGTATTCGAAAAATTGGACGTATTGCTGGTGCCGTGCGTGCCGGGCGAGGCGCCTAAGGGCCTCGCCGCAACCGGCGATCCCAATATGCAGGCGATATGGACCACGCTGCATATGCCGGCGATGACGCTGCCGACCGATCGCGGTCCCAATAATCTGCCGGTCGGCATCCAATTGGTGGCGCAACGCTACGACGACGACCGCTTGTTCGCCTGCGCGCGCTGGATCTGGGACAAGATCGGCGACCCGGACATGGTCGGCGTCCGCCGCAGACAACTATAATGGCGCCGATCTCAAGCGAGCGAACCCGTTGAGCAAAACGATCGGAGCAAGCGTCCCGCGCCTTGAGGATCGCGCGCTCCTCACCGGCGCCGGGTGTTTCGTCGGCGATATCGTCTGCCTCGGCGTGCTGCATGCCGCTTTCGTGCGCAGTTCGCATGCCCATGCGCTGATCCGCGATGTCGACGCGCGGACGGCATGCGCGCTGCCCGGCGTCGCCGCCGTATTCACGCTCGACGATCTCGCGCCGGTGATGAAACAGCGGCGCATGGTGCGGACGTCGAATTCGGGCACCAGGCTCGATCGCAGCTGGCCGTTTGCGCTGGCCGACGGCGAAGTGTCGTTTGTCGGCGAGCCGGTGGCGATCGTGGTCGCCGACGACCGCTACATCGCCGAAGATGCCGCTTTGCTGGTCGAGGTCGATTACGACGTGCGGCCGGCGTCAACCGATTGCCGGATCGAGCGTGCGCCGCCGGTGCGCCGCGAGCTCGCGTCGAACCAGGTGATTTCCTATAAAGTTGCTTATGGCGATGTCGATGCGGCTTTCGCCAAAGCCGCGCACGTCGTGCATGAGAACCTATGGATGCATCGCGGTGCCGCGCATTCCATGGAAGGCCGCGGCATTCTCGTGCAAATCTCAGGTCCCGAAACCGTCGTCTGGGCCTCGACGCAAAAGCCCCACGACCTGCGCAGCGCTTTTGCCGACTATGTCGCACTCGACGAAAGCCGGCTGCGGGTGGCGACGCCCGAACGTCGGCGGCGCCTTTGGGCCAAAACTTTGCGTCTATCCCGAGGACGTTGCGGTGGCCGCGGCGGCGACGCTTTTGCGCCGCTCGATCAAATGGATCGAGGATCGCCGCGAGCATTTCACCAACGCGGCGCAGGAACGCGACCAGTATTGGTCGATTGCGCTTGCCGCGGATGCCGACGGCCGCGTGCGCGGCGTGCGCGGCCGCCTCGTCCACGACATCGGCGCCTATGCACTGCAGGACGTGAACATCCCATATAATTCCGCGACCACGCTGACCGGCCCCTACGTGGTGCCGGCGCTGGCGGTCAACGTCGCCGCGATCCATACCAACAAGACGCCGGTCTCCTCAGTGCGCGGCGCCGGCTATCCGCAGGCGGCCTTCGCGATGGAGCGCATGATGGATCGCCTGGCGCAGGCGCTAAAGCTCGACCGCGCCGAGTTGCGCCGCCGCAATCTGATCCCGGCGGACAAAATGCCGTATCTCAAGCCGTTCAAGGCGCGCTCCGGCGAGCAGGTGCAATACGACAGCGGCGATTATCCCGGCTGCCAGGAGGAAATTTTGCGCGCAGCCGGCTGGAACGATTTTCCGCGGCGGCAGGCGCAGGCGCGGGCAGAAAGCCGCTATCTCGGCATTGGCCTCGCCCACGGCATTAAGGGCACCGGGCGTGGTCCGTTCGAATTCGGCAATGTCCGGGTGTCGCCGACCGGCCATATCACGGTCTCGACCGGCGCCGCGCCGATGGGACAGGGGCTTGCCACCGCGCTCGCGCAGATTTGTGCGGAAACTTTCGGCGTACGCGCCGCCGACGTGACGGTGATTGCCGGCGATACCGCGGCAGCACCGCTTGGGCTTGGCGGCTTCGCCAGCCGGCAGACGGTCACCGCCGGTTCGTCGGTCAAGATCGCGTCAGAGGCCGTCGCCGCGAAAGCGCGCAAGCTCGCGAGCCAGATGCTTGAAGCGGCGGAAGAGGACCTTGAGATTATCGACGGTGAAGTGCGCGTCGTCGGCGCGCCACAGCTTGCCGTCAAGCTCGGCGAGCTGGCGCGTGTTCTCAAAGGCGCGCCGGGTTACGGCTTTCCGCCGGGCCTGGATCCCGGCCTTGAATCGAGCGCGACCTTTCGCGTCGATCAGCTCGCTTATTCCAACGCCTGCCATGTCGTCGAGGTCGAGGTCGACATCGAGACCGGACGCGTCGGCATCCTGCGCTATATCGCGATCCAGGATTGCGGCCGCCGCGTCAATCCGATGATCGTCGACGGTCAGGTCCACGGCGGCATCGCGCACGGCATCGGCAACGCCGTCCTGGAATGGATGGGCTACGACGAAGCCGGCCAGCCCGTGACCACGACCTTCGCCGATTATCTCTTGCCGACCGCGAAGGATGTGCCGAAGCTCGAAACGCTGTATAAGAAATCGCCATCGCCGCATAACCCGCTCGGCGTCAAAGGCGTCGGCGAAGTCGGCGTCATTCCCGCCGCCGCGGCGATCATCTCGGCGATCGAGGATGCGCTATCGCCGTTTGGCGTGCGCATTGCGCAGATGCCGGTCGCACCGCACAAGCTGCTGGCGCTGATCAATCGAGGTGCGACAGGATAGGCTTTTGACGCGCTCGTCCGACCGGAGCAAACTCCGTGCGGAAATAGGAGAATCACATGAGCCACTTCAGATCCGCCGCATACCTCGTGCTTTGCTCGGCATTGCTGGCAGCGCTCGCGGCGCCGGCGCGCGCCGACGATTTTTCGTCGCGGCCGGTTCATTTGATCGTGCCCTATAATCCCGGCGGTATTGTCGATTTCGCCGGCCGCGAGCTGGCGCAAAAAATGAGCGAAAATCTCGGCCAGCCGGTCGTCGCCGAGAACCGGCCCGGCGCCGGTGGTATCGTCGGTGTCGACGCCGTCGCGCATTCGGATCCCGACGGCTACAACATCGTGCTCATGGATCCCGGCATCGTCATCAATCCGACGCTGCAGAAATCATTGCCCTACGATATCTTCAGCGATCTCGTGACGATCTCGATCGTCAGCTCGTCGCCGGAGGTGCTGGTTGTCGCGCCGCAGCTCGGAATCAAAACCTATGCCGAGCTTGTCGCCTACGGCAAAGCCAATCCGGGCAAGCTCAATTATGCGTCTGCCGGCGTCGGCACGGCGCCGCATCTCGCCGCCGAAATGTGGAAATAGCGCACCGGCATTGACGCCGTCCACGTGCCCTACAAGGGAATCGGCGGTTCTTACACCGACATGATGAGCAACAAGGTGCAGATGTCGTTCTCCAGCATCGCCGGCGCGCTACCGTTCACCAGCGACGGCCGCGTCGTTCCGCTGGCAACGACGGGCACCACGCGCTCGCCGGTCTATCCCGATTTGCCGACGGTGGCGCAGGCGGGATTGCCGGGATATCGGTCGATCTCTGGCTCGGTCTGTGGGGCAGCGCCGGGATGCCGGCAGCGGTGCTTGCCAAGCTCAATGCTGCGGTCGCAAAGGCGCTGCAGGACCCCGACCTCAAGGCCGCCTTCGCCAAGTTCGGCCTCACGCCGCGGGGCACCAGTCTGGCCGACGGCGCAGCGTTCACCAGATCGGAATACGAGAAATGGAAGAAGGTCATCACCGACGGCAATATCACGCTCGATTGATATGGCGATAACGCGCGCCCTGGCCGACGGAATTGCGGCTGCACAAGGATCGCAAGACGCTGACCGTCGCCTTCGAGGACGGCGAGCGTTTCGATTTCGCGGCGGAATATTTGCGCGTGCGCAGCCCGAGCGCGGAGGTTCAAGGCCACTCGCCGAGCGAACGGCGTACCGTGGCCGGCAAGCAGGACGTGCAGATCCTGGAGCTGCATCCGGTCGGCAATTACGCGGTGCGGCTGGTGTTCGACGATACCCATTCGACAGGAATTTTCAGCTGGGACTATTTGTTCGAACTCGGCCGCAATCGCAAGGACTATTGGGGTGCCTATCTCGGCGAACTTGCGGAGAAAAATCTTTCGCGAACGCCGTCACGGTGAAATACGGCGCGCGGTTTTTGAATTTGTTTTGCCGACAATCTTCGCCAAGCGTGTAACAGTTCCGTTCATTCGCATCCGTAGTTTCCCCTATGCGCGTCTCGGCGCGCACTTTGAGCAAGCTTTCGGCACGAGGGGCGACTTCCAACGGGTGAGAGGAATCAAGTCATGAGCCATTTTGGCCATTTGCTTTGGAATTTTCTGGACGATGAGCAGGGTGTGAGCGCGATCGAATACGGCCTGTTGGCGGCGGGCATTGCCGTCGCGATCATCGCTACGGTCGCGGCACTGGGCTCCAACCTCAATACGACGTTCTCAAGCGTCTCGACCAGCCTGAAATAGGCGTAACGTCGTTGCGCCGCCGCGACCCCCCGCGTCAACGATCGGTCAACCTCGTTTCGGCATGATCGTGACAGTGTCGGGGTGGGGCGAACGATGGGGCGCCATCCGGCATCAGAGCGGCCTTGGTCCCTCTCCCTCGGGACCGGGGCCGTTCGTTTTTTGCGGCGCGCTTTAGCGTCGCCGCGTCGCAGGCTCCCGATATCGTCGTCCTGATGCCGTGCCCTGCGCGCCATCGCGTTGTTTCTTTGCGGCCATGGTTGATAGAATCTTGTGGCCGCCGCCGGTACCGCTTCGCTGCAGCGCAGCAGCGTTCGGCAAAGCGGGTTGCCGCGGTGCGATTTTCGCCGGGACGGGCATTTTCTTTTTATCTAGAATTGAAACAGCGGCCGAAAAGTGCCGCCGACCAGGGAGGACATTCCAATGAAGTTGCGTGTTCTGACGATTATTGCGCTGGGGACCGGTTTGCTCGCCGCCGGCGCGGCCTATGCCCAGCAGGCAGCCGCACCCGCGGCACCGCCCGATCTGAATGCCATTCCCGACAAGATGCCGTTCGCCAATCCCTATGGCGCTCCAATCGCGATGGCTCGCGCCCAAACCCTGGTCCAGGCGGCCGTCGCAGAAGCCACCAAGCGCGGCTGGGCGATGAACGTCGCCGTGGTCGATACCCACGGGGATCTCGTCGCCTTCGGGCGTATGGACGGCGCGCAACTCGCGTCGGTTTCCATCTCCCAGCATAAAGCGCGCACCGCGGCGAGATATCGCCGCCCGACGGTGGCATTCGAAAACGCGGTGCAAAAGTTCGGCTTCAACTACGTCTTGACGCTCGATGACGTCATTGCCTCGCGCGGCGGCATTCCGCTGATCGAGGACGGCAAGATCATCGGCGCGATCGGCTGCTCCGGCGGCACCGGTTCGCAGGACGAAGCGACCTGCACAGCCGCCGCCAGTACGATCAAATAAGACCCCGGTAACGGCCCGCCCGCGTTCGGCGGCGTAGCCGGAAAGGTAAAAAAGAGGGCGGCAGCGATGCCGCCCTCGTTGCGTCACAAAATCGGCTAACAAGGCGCCATGGGGATCGCTTATCGCCGCATCGTCTGGGTATTCGCCGCCTGGCTCGCCTGTTCGCTGGCGGCGCTTGCCGCGCAGCCAGCCCGATCCGGCGGCGATGGCCCAGTACTATCGCTTGCTCGAACAATATAACCAGGCGCACGAGCCCTATGCCGCCGTGGCTGGCGCATACTGGAGCTCGATTTCCGAAAAACGGAAACTGCGCAATGGCAAGCGCGCCCGCGGTGGAGTTCTTGCGCTCGACGATTACGTGCTCGCTCAGCCGCCGGTCTATACCGGGCCGCCAAAGCCGCGCAATCCGGCGCTGCCGCCGACGCCGCCGCCGCGCGTGCCGGTCGTTGCCGATTTTCTCGCAGCCGCGCTCGCGGAATTCCAGTTCAGTCCGCGCCTGCCGCGAAGCGACGGCGAGTTCAAGCTCGCCTATGCCAGGGTCGCCAAAGCGGCGGGGCTGACCAAAGATCAGGTCGTGCGGATTTACGGTTTCGAGGCCACCGGCAACGGCGATTACCAAGTCGAGGCCGGGCTGGAATTCAACAAACACGCGCGCGCCATCACCACGGCGCTCGGCTACAACCAGCTCCTTGGCACCAACTCGGTCGAGATCGCGGCCGAGAGCGGCGACCGGTTCGTCGCGATGTTGCATGGAGAAGCCGCGCAATTGCCGGCCGATCAGCGTCAGGCGCTGGACCGTAAGATCGACATCCTGCGCCGGATGATCGCGTTCGCGCGCAGCGTGCCCGACGATTGGAGCCAGCATGAGATCCTGGCGAACACGCAAAAGGGTCTCGGCGTGCACGCGCTCAATCTCGATCTCGACATCGGTCCGTTGCTGCAAACACAGAAACTTCTGGATTCGGTGATGTTTGCGCGCCGCAAGGGCATCACCGCGACACTGAACGCCGCCGAACTTGAAATGATGAACCTCACCGGCGACGGCAACGGCTTCGATATGGTGACGATGCCGCTGTCCTGGCGCGACAAGGTGCCGACGGCGAATTTCTTTCAGCCGAGCGGCTATGCCGACAATCCGGTGGCGCAGCGCAATAACGTGGTGTCGAGCCTGATCGCGGCGACCAATGCCAGCATGGACCAGGAGTTCAAGAAACCGGGTGCCAAGGAGCTCGCGGCGGCATTTCAGTAAGGGCGGAATTCGCAAATTAAGGCGTTGCAGCGCCAGGTTCGGCCGTTACCATGCTGGCGGCTAGAGCGATGGTAATTTGGTGGCGGCATGAAACGGCGAGAATTCCTAAATTTCCTTTCGGGCGCTGCGGCGGCCTTGACGGGGACCTGGCAGGCGTTTTGGCCGATTGCCGCCCGCGCCCAATATCAAGTGCCGCCGCCAAACCAGGCGCCGCCGCCCTATCAAGGGCCGGTTACGGCGCCTGCCGACAATTCGGTCGGCCAGGTCGCGACGCTGCAAGGCAGCGCCACCGTGATGCGCGGCAATGCCGTCACGCCGTTGCAGATCACCGATCCGATCTACGAAAAAGACGCGCTGCAGACCGCATTGGATTCGAGCCTCGGCATCACGTTCGACGACGAGACCACCTTCAGCCTGTCGGCCAATACCCGCATCGTGGTCGACCAATTCGTTTATCAGGAAGGCGGCAATGCCAATGCCGCCTCGTTTAAGGTCGCGGCCGGCACCGCCGCCTTCGTCGCGAGCTTTGTGGCCAAGACCGGCGACATGAACATCACGACCGATACCGCGACGCTCGGCATTCGTGGCACGACCGGCGTCGTCGAAGTGCCGGAGACGGGCACCGCCGGCGCGCCGACCATCAAGCTTTATCCTGATGCCGATGGCCATGTCGGCCAGATCGAGGTGTTCGACCGTCAGGGCGGCCGTCTCGGCGCGCTGACCCAGGGCGCCAGCGCCTTTGCGCTTCGCCAAGGCCCCGGCGGCCGAATTTTCGCAGCGCCCTATCAAATTCCGCCGCAGGAGGCGGCGCGCGACCGCGGCGTGCTGCAACGGCTGAGCGCCTCGCACACAATCGGGCGCCAGATGGCGATCCAGCGGCGGCAATTGCGCGGGCCCAATCGGCAAGGACCGAACAATCAGCGGCCGGGTGGTCCGCGGAATTTCGGTCCGGGCGGTCCGCAGAATTTCCGTCCGGGTGGGCCGCAGAATTTCCAGCCCGGCGGTCCGCGACCGTTCAACCGCCCGTTTGGCGGGGGCGGCCGTCCGCCGCCGCGGAAAAATTCCAAAGAAAACAGGCGATAGCCGCGCGGCAAAGCGCCACAAAGGGCGAGGACAACAATGCGAGCCTATCAATTACCCAAGGGCGGCGCCGGGATCGAGGCGCTGAGGCAAGTCGAGCGGCCAGATCCCAAGCCGGCCCATCGCCAGGTTCTGGTGAAAGTCAAAGCCTGCGCGCTGAATTTCCGCGATCTCGGCATTGTGCGCGGCAGCTATCGCGTGCCGGTGCGCGACAATTTCATCCCGCTTTCGGACGGCGCCGGCGAAGTGATCGAAGTCGGTCCCGGTGTGACGCGCTTTAAGGCCGGCGATCGCGTCGCGAGCAATTTCTTTCAACGCTGGCAGGGCGGCGAACCCACGGCCGACGTGCATTTAAGCGCGCTCGGCGGCGGCATCGACGGCATGCTCGCGGATTACGCGGTGCTGGAGGAAGACGGCGCGGTGAAAATCCCGCCACATCTGTCGCTCGAAGAAGGCGCGACGCTGCCCTGCGCCGCGGTCACCGTGTGGCACGCCATTGTCGAGCACGCCAAACTGAAGGCCGGCGACACAATCCTGCTGCAAGGCACCGGCGGCGTCTCGATCTTTGGACTGCAATTCGCCCGCATGATGGGCATCCGCGCCATCGTCACGTCGTCGAGCGACGACAAGCTTAAGCGCGCCAAGACGCTCGGCGCCGCTTTCGGCATCAACTACAAGACCACGCCGGATTGGGAAAAAGCGGCGATGGAATTCACCGGCGGAACCGGCGTCGATCACGTGGTCGAGGTCGGCGGCGCCGCGACCCTGGCGCGCTCATTTCACGCCATCCGCGTCGGCGGCAAGATCACTTTGATCGGCGGCTTGAGCGGCGGCGCCACCGAGCTCAATCCCGGGCTGATCTTCGCGCGCCGCGCCAATGTGCAGGGCATTTCCGTCGGCTCGACCCAGATGTTCATGGCGATGAACCGCGCCATCGAAGCCAACGCCATCAAGCCGGTGATCGATAAAGTCTTTGCTTTCGCCGATGCGTCTGCGGCGTACCAGCACTTGGCCTCGGGCGCGCATTTCGGCAAGATTGTCATTCAAGTTGCCTAATAACCGCCGGCGCGGCCACATCAAATCAGGCGCGCTGCAAAACGAAAATAGGGGAGGGATGACGGTGCTTTACCGAATGCGCGTTGCGGGCCTTGCCGTCGTCGTCCTCGCGGGCATTGGCTTGGCCGTCAGGCCGGTCGCCGCGCAAGATTATCCGACCCGGCCGGTCATGGTCATCGTGCCCTCGACCGCCGGCGGCGGCACCGACATCAATGCGCGCATCATTGCCGATCAGCTGTCCCAACAGCTCCGCGAGCCGTTCGTGGTCGATGACCGGCCTGGCGCCGGCTCGGTGGTCGGTACTGTTGCGGCGGCCAATGCCACGCCGGACGGTTACACGCTGCTTGCCGGGCTGATCGCCGACATGGCGGTCAATCCCAGCCTGTTCGCGAAACTGCCCTACGATCCGGTTCGCGATTTCGTGCCGGTGGCGATGCTGACCAAGTATCCGTTCGCGGTCGTGGTGAGCAAGAATTTTCCGGCGCATTCGATCAAGGAGCTTATTGAACTCGCCAAAGCGAAGCCTGGCGAAATCAATTATGCGTCGGCCGGCAACGGCACCGGGCAGCATCTGTCGATGGAGCTGTTCAAGCTCACCACCGGCATCAATCTCACCCACGTGCCCTATCGCGGCGCGCAGCCGGCCTATGCCGACGTGATCGCCGGGCAGGTTCCGGTGTTCTTCGACAATCTGGCGAGCGCCCTGGGCCAGATCCAAGCCGGCAATGTGCGCGCCTTGGCGGTCACCGGCAGCCAACGATCGCCGCTGTTGCCCGACGTGCCGACGGTCGCCGAAGCCGGCGTGCCGGGCTACGAATATTATGTTTGGTTCGGGCTGTGGGCGCCGAAAAATACCCCGCCGGCGATCATCGACAAGCTGCATGCGGCGGTGACAAAAGCACTCGCCGATCCGGCGGTGAAGCAGCGCCTGAGCGCCGTCGCCGGCGAACCTTTTAACATGCCGCTCGCCGACATCACGCCATTCGTCAAAACCGAGATCGCGAAATGGGCGGATGTGGTCAAGCGCGGCGGCGTCACGGTCGAGCAGTAGGCTGACACCGCTTAGGAGATGCCATGGCACGGCGGCAGGACTCGCGGCGAATCGGTTTGCTGCTTCCGTCCTCAAACTCGGTGCAGGAGCCGGACTTTTGCAACGTGCTGCCGAAGCACATCACGCTGCATGTCGCGCGGATGGGGCTCAGCACCGTAGAGGCGGACTCCACGCTGCGGATCGTCCAGGAGATCGAAGCCGAGAGCCGGAAACTGGCTGACGTCAACGTCGACGTGATCGTCTTTGCCGCGACGGCGCCGTCGTCGCGCAACGGCATCGGCTACGACCGTGAGCTGGTCGCGCGGATCAGCGCGGCAAGCGGCAAGCCGGCCACCACGGCCTCGACCGCGCTGCTTGAGGCGCTGCGCGCGCTATCCGCCAAACGGATCGTGCTCGGGGCGCCCTGGAGCGCGGCCGTCAACCAGACCGCGGCTGCGTTTATCGAGAGCAACGGATTCGAAGTTCTCGCGCAGGAGACGCTGGGGTTCGTCCGCAATCTGGAGATCGGCCTGCTCGATCCACAAACTGCCTACGATGTTGGGCGCCGCATTGACCGGCCGAACGCCGACGCCGTGATGCTGGCCTGCGGCAACTGGACCACGTTCGCTATCATCGACCGGCTGGAGCACGATCTGGGCAAGCCCGTGCTGACGACGAACCAGGTCAGTTTGTGGCACGCGCTCAAGATCATGGGCAGCGGGCCGCTGCACGGGCTTGGCGTTTTGCCGCGCGAGCACCTGGGCGGCAAAGCTTCGTAACTTCGCGGCGAGAGGTGCACGGCATGCAATTTGAATCTTTAACGTTCAAAAGCATCACGGCGCGCCCGGTTGTTCTCAAGCTGAAACGGCCGGTTGTTGCCCGCATCGCCAGGATCACCGATTGGCCGCTCATTCTCATCGACCTCTACACCAATGAAGGTGTTGTCGGCCGGAGCTACCTCGAACCCTATATCGTTAAATCCATGAAGTATCTGATCCCGGCGCTCCATGATTTCGGTGAAAGTCTCAAGGGCCGGCGGATAGCACCGTTCGAGTTGTTCGATGCTGCGCGCAAGTCGCTCCACTTTGTCGGCTACGCGGGCATGTCCATGATTGCCGTCTCCGGATTGGACATGGCGGCGTGGGATGCTCTCGCCAAAGCGGCGGGTATGCCGCTTTGCGTTCTTTTGGGGGGCTCTGTCGGGCCGGTGAAATCTTACAACAGCAATGGCCTCTGGCTCAGGAAGCCGGAGGCAGTGGCAGCCGAAGCGATTGAGTTGCGCGACGAAGGAGGTTTCACGGGGCTAAAGCTGCGGCTCGGCCGTGAGCGTATCAGTGACGATCTAGCAACAATAAAGGCGGTCCGTGACGCTGTCGGTGACGACATGAATTTGATGGTTGATTTCAACCAGGGCCTGGACCTTGGCGAGGCCCTGCATCGATGCCATGCGATTGACGATCTGGGTCTGGCGTGGATCGAAGAGCCAATCGTTTACGACAATATCGACGGCTACACGCAGCTCGCCGCCGAGCTGCAGACGCCGATCCAAATCGGTGAAAATTTCTATGGTCCTCGTGACCTCTACAAAGCGCTGCAAAGCAAGGCCTGCGACTATGTCATGCCGGATTTCATGCGCATCGGCGGGGTCACGGGCTGGCTGAGGGCGGCGGCAATTGCTGGAGCGGCGGGCATACCGATCTCCACCCATCTCTATCCGGAAGTTGCCGCTCACGTGATGCGTGTCAGCGAGACCGCGCACTGGCTTGAATGGCAGGACTGGGCCGACCCTGTCTTACAGAAGCCATACGAAATAAAGGACAGCCTGCTGCATATCCCTGATGTGCCGGGCGTTGGCTTGGAATGGAACGAGAAAGCGGTTACGGCCAATCAGGCTCAATTCTAACCGCGATGCCGATCGGTACCATTCGTGTGTTGGCCACGACGGCCGCTATCGGCCCTTAGCTGCGCCCCGTTGGGATAGCCGCGGCAACTTTCGGGGGTGAAGCCAACTCCCCTAAAGACCGTAGGGCGCTCGGTGGTGGGCGCTGTAGGGATTGAACCTACGACCTCTCCCGTGTGAAGGGAACGCTCTCCCGCTGAGCTAAGCGCCCGTGCAACGGCAATTTGCCGATCGCGCCGGGATTTAAGGTGCGAGCCTTCGGGGTGTCAAGGAAGCTGACCTTCGTCATGGCCGCGACCAGCGCGGGCATGACGAAACGGCTACGGAAGGGACTATTAATTGGTCGAGGCGACGCGCGAGGCGGTCGATTGCAGGGCGCGGATGCGATCGGCGAGCGTGTTCTTATTCTCCCGCGCTCGTCGCCGTCTTCGGCCGCTGTCTCGCATGGCCGGCTGTTGACGCCGACGCATTGCGGCCGGCGTTCGCGGCTTCGACCAGCATGGATTCGATCGGCGAGCCCGGACCCTCCAGCGTCGCGGTGAGCCGCGCCACTTCGGCGGCGACGTCGTTGATGCGCTCGCGCAGGAGCGCGTTCTCGACGCGCTCGGCCGCCCAAGTCGACTCCGTGTCGCGCTTCATCGTGCCGATCTCGCGCTGCAGCTTGGTGCGCTCCTCGATCGCGGCGGCGAGCTGTGCTTCGAGCTGCGCGATATCGGAACGGAATCGATCCACCGCGCTGCTGCTGCGGCTGCCGGAGGTCGAAAGCTCGCTGCGCAGATCTGCCTCGATCTTGCGCGCGGCTTCAAGTTCGTTGCGCATGCGCTCGAGTTGATAATCGCGTTCGGCGAGCATGCGGCCTTGATCGCCCAGCCGCGTTTCGAGATCCGGACGCGGCGGTTGAGCAATTCGGCTTCGCCGGTCTGCACGTAAAGCTGCCGCTCAAGCTCGGTGGTGCGGCTGCCGAGATCGCCGAGCTTGCCGCGCGCCGCGGTCAACTCATTTCCGGTCGCCTCGGCGTCGGCAGCGTTCGCGCGTCAGCCGCTGTTCGGTTTCGGCAACCGCGCGCTCATAGTCGCCGACGCTGACCTTCATCGCTTCGACCTGGGTGCGGAAGGTCGCGATCTCGGTGCGCTGGCTGTCGGCAACCAGCGATCGTTCGCCAAGCTCGCCGAGAAGTTTGGTCAGCTCGGCTTCCTTGTCGGCAAGCTGGCGTTCGGCTTCGCGCAGCGAGCCCGACTTGATCTGGAATTCTTCTTCGGTGGCGCGCAATTGATCGCGCAACGACTTGTCGCGCGCCTCCAGCGCGAAAATCGTCGCGGTCTTCTCGCCGAGCTCTTTCTTGAGCTGGTTGATGGCGTCGGTCTTCTTGCCGAGCTCGGCAAGCTGCGTCGTCGTCTTGGTCTTCATCTTCTCGACGCTCATTTCGAGCCGTCGGGTCGACATCGCGAATTCGGCGCGCAGCTGATCTTTGTCGGCGCGGATTTCGGCGATCGACAGCGGCGTCGCCGCTTCGAGGCGCTTCATGGTCAGGCGCACGGCGCGATTATGCACGAGCGGGACGAACAGCAGTCCGAGCAAAGCTGCGACGAGGAATCCGATCCCGAAATACATGACCGGTTCGATCATGACGCTACGCCTCCAGCCGCACCCCTTAGCCACGGCAGAACATGCCATGGGGGTGCGGACTGCACCACATTCACCGGTCGTTAACCTAAACCGACTTTATCCGCCGCGCCATCATTTCGATGATTGTCGCCGCGATTTCGCCGAAATAAGGCGGCTTAAAACGGATTCCAGGTCGGGACGGTCGGTGAATTTGAGATAGCCGAGATTGGCGCCAAGCCGCAGACCGACGCCGGAGCGGATCGGCACCAAGGTAATGTTATCGGCGACCAGCGCTGTCATGCCGAAACCGCCGATAAAATAGGCGGAGCCGTTGACGCCGCCGAAGCGGTCGAAGATCGCCGTGGTTCGCGGCAGGTTGTAGACCAGCATCATGGTGCGCGCGCCGTCGGCGCCGGCATCGAAACCGATGCTCGGCCCCTGCCAGAACACGCGCAAATCGCCGGCGTTTTTTGTGTAAAGCGTGCCGTCGCCATAGCGCAGGCCACCGACAAAGGCGCCGCCGGCTTCTTCGCCCAGCACATAGCCGTTCGGCTGCCCCCACTGGCTGACCGCCTTTTCCACGATCATGGCGAGCCCGCGCGAGACGCCGCCGAAGAAGTGGTGTCCGGCATCGATCAATTCGTTCGGCGAGAACTCGTTGGAGCGCGGTGGCGGGGGCTGCTGCTGCGGTGGCGGCGCGGCGGGAACACTTTGCGGGGGCGGCAATTGCGGCGGTCCGGTCTGGGCGAGCGCGGGCGTGGCTTCGATCATGGCCAAGAGGGTGCTGAATACGACGGCGATACCGGCACACCGCAGGGCGAGATTCATGGTCAGCTCCCAGCTTAACCCCTTGCTCACACGATGGGTTTACTCAAAAGCGACGCAACGCCAAATCACTCCAGCCCCCGGCCGGGACTATGACGACAGCAGGCCGAAAACGGAAGCAATACCGCGACGATCACGCCGCCAGTCTGACGGCCAGTCTCGGCCTGGCGGCTTATGCCAGCCTCGTTTTCATTCTGGCCGCCGCGCCGCCAACCTCACGGGCCGCGGCGACCGAACGGATCGTAGTCGATTGGCATACCGGCCTGGCGATCGGCGGCTACGATCCGGTCGCCTTCTTCACTGACGGTAAGCCGACGGCCGGCAGCGGCGAGTATGAATTGCGTTATGGCGGGGCGGTTTGGCGGTTCGCCAATGTCGGCAATCGCGCCGCGTTTGCGGCAAGCCCGGACGTCTACATGCCGCAATATGGCGGCTACGACCCGGTCGGCGTGGCGCACGGCGTCGCCGTCGCCGGCACCCCGGATGTGTGGTTCATCGCCGGCGAAAAGCTGTTCCTGTTCTACGACGGCGCCCGGCGCGACAAGTTCACCGCCGATCCGGATCGCGCGATCGGTCCGGCCGACCGCAAATGGTCGGAAGTGCGGCAGTCGCTTACGCCGTGATCGATGCCGCCGGATCGCCCGAAGCGATAAATCCCTGGATCAAAAGCTCAGGACTGCCATAGACGAGCGGCGATCCGCCGGGCGCGGCGACATGTCCGCCCGCCGCCGTGAGGATGGCGTGGCCTGCCGCGACATCCCAATCGTGCGTCGGCGCAAGGCGCGGATAAAGGTCGGCCGAACCCTCGGCGAGGCGGCAAAATTTCATCGACGAACCGCATTTCACGAGTTTTGCCTGCGCAAAGCCGCCGACATAAGCACGCGTGCGCGCTTCCAGATGCGAGCGGCTGACGATGATGATCGGTTGGCGCGCCGGCCATTGGCGGCTGTGAATTCGGCCCGTTGACGAAACTTTGCCGCCGGTAAATTTGAGTTTGTCGGCGCCGCGGCCGGCAATGCCGCGCCATACCAGGCCTGACGCCGGCGCGGCGATGACGCCGAGGATCGGTACCCGATCGGTCACGACGGCGATGTTGACGGTGTATTCGTCGCTGCCGGCGATGAATTCTCGCGTGCCGTCGAGCGGATCGACGAGGAAATAGCTGGCGCCGATGCCGCTCGGAACGATCGGCTTTTGCCGCGCCGCATGCTCCTCCGAGATGATCGGTATGGCCGGCGCGATGCGGGTAAGGCCGTCGCGGATCACGGCCTCGGCGGCCTCGTCCGCGGCCGTTACCGGCGAGCCATCGGCCTTGCTGCGGACCCCGCCGGTGCCGGACCAGTCACGGATCGCTTGCGCCGCGTGCGCGCTGAGATCGGTCAGCGCATCCATCAGCGCCGCGCAGGCGGCGGCATTCAGCGTCGGCACGGACGGCTCCTTGTCGGAAAGGAGGTGCGGTTTAGCATAAGCGGGCGGGCACGGCACGATTGCCGAATCGCGTGCGCTGTGACACGGACAAGTCCCGTCCCGCTGCAGCGGAGCCATGGATGTCCGCCCCAGTTTCCGGTCCCATTGCGATCGGCGCCCTCGACCTTGCGGCGCTGTTGTGCTCGCGCGTGTGCCACGACCTGATCAGTCCGGTCGGCGCTATCGTCAACGGCCTTGAAGTGCTGGCGGAGGACAAGGACGAAGAGACCAAGACTTTCGCGATGGAACTGATCAAGAAGAGCGCGCGCCAGGCCTCTGCCAAGCTGCAATTCTGCCGGCTGGCTTTCGGTGCTGCCGGGTCGGCCGGCGCGCAACTGGAACTCGGCGATGCCGAAGCGGCGGCGCGCGGCCTGATTGAGGACGGCAAGACCACCATCGTATGGAATCTGCCGCGAGAATCGGTGCCTAAGAACCGGGCCAAGCTCCTGCTCAATATGTTGATGATCGCCGTCGGCAGCATCCCCCGGGGCGGGACCCTGACGGTCGACCCGGCCGAGGCGGGATTTCGGGTTGCCGCGGCCGGCCTCAATGCCCGCTTGCCGCCCGCCACCGCCGATCTGCTCGGCGGCAGCCCGTCCCACCCGGTCGATGCCCATGCCATCCAGCCCGTCTATACCGGCATCCTGGCGCGGGACTGCGGACTTAACGTATCGGCCGCCGTCGAGGGTGAAGCGGTGGTTATAACAGCCCGTTAACGGGCTTTGTGCCGGGCCGCGCGGCGTTTTTCGCCGCCAACCGCAACTGAAATTAAACCGTTTGGCAACAGACTGGGCACCCCGATCAGGCGTAGCGCGCCTGGCGCGGGCGGCGCGCGCCATGCGCGGCCGGTGAAGACACGTCCTGTGAGTGCCGGTGGCAAAGCCGGCGACGGTGAGGCGTTTGGGTCATGGATGAGTTGTTACGGGACTTCCTGACCGAAACCGGCGAGAGCCTCGACCTGGTCGATTCCGAACTCGTGCGCTTCGAGCAGGAACCGAATAACGACAAAATCCTCGGCAACATTTTTCGTCTCGTTCACACCATCAAGGGCACCTGCGGCTTTCTCGGGCTGGCACGGCTCGAAATGCTCACTCACGCCGCCGAGAGCCTGATGGGCAAATTCCGCGACGGCATGCCGGTCACGGCCGAAGCCGTGACGCTCACTCTTGCGACGCTCGATCGCATCAAGACCATTCTCGGCGGGCTGGAAACGCTGGAGCGGGAGCCGGACGGCAACGACGCCGATCTTATCGCGCAACTCAGCCGCATGGCGCGCGCGGAGCCGCTCGCATCGCCGCCTCAGCCGGTCAGCCACGACCAACCGGCGTCCGCGCGCGCCGCTGCCGATCCTGTTAAGCAGGCTCGCGCCGAAACCGGCGACAAGCCGGCCGGTGAAGCGACCGAAAAGCTCGCGAGCCATTCCATCCGGGTCAGCGTCGACACGCTCGATCATCTCATGACCACGGTTTCGGAACTGGTGCTCACCCGCAACCAGCTCCTTGAGCTCGTGCGCCGGAACGAAGATTCCGATTTCAAGGCGCCATTGCAGCGCCTTTCGAACGTCACCGCCGAGCTGCAGGAAGGCGTGTTGAAGACCCGCATGCAGCCGATCGGCAATGCCTGGCAGAAACTACCGCGCATGGTACGCGACCTCGCCGCCGATCTCGGCAAGGACATCGAGCTCGAAATGCATGGCGCCGAGACCGAGCTCGACCGCCAGGTGCTCGAACTCGTCAGGGACCCGCTCACGCATTTGGTCCGTAACTGCGCTGATCACGGCCTCGAAAGCCCGGCGCAACGGATCGCCGCCGGCAAGCGTCGCGCGGGAACGATCCGGCTCTCCGCCTGCCATCAGGGCGGTCATATTATCATCCAGATCGCCGACGACGGCCGCGGGCTCGATACCGCACGGATCAGGGCAAAGGCCATCGAGGTCGGCCTGGGCGGCGAGGCCGAGCTTGCGGCTAAGTCCGAGGGCGATATCGGAAATTTTATTTTCTCGCCCGGCTTCTCCACTGCCGCGGAGATAACGAGCATTTCCGGCCGCGGCGTCGGCATGGATGTCGTACGCAGCAATATCGAGCAGATCGGTGGCACGGTGGACTTGAAATCGGCCGCCGGCGTCGGGACCACGTTCACCATCAAGATTCCGCTCACGCTCGCCATCGTCTCGGCGCTCATCGTCGAAGCCGGCGGCGAACGTTTTGCCATCCCGCAGCTTTCGGTGCTCGAACTGGTCCGCGCCGGCGGCAACGGCGAGCATCGCATCGAAAGGATCAAGGACACGCCCGTGCTGCGACTGCGCAACACCTTGTTGCCGCTCCTTCATCTCAAGGAAGTCCTTCACCTCGGCGCGCCCGACAGCGACGACGGGTTTGTCGTGGTGACGCAGGTCGGCAACCAGATTTTCGGCGCCGTGGTCGATGGTGTGTTCCACACCGAAGAAATCGTCATCAAGCCGATGTCGTCGAAGTTGCGCCATATCCCGTTGTTTTCCGGCACCACCATTCTCGGCGACGGCGCGGTGATCATGATCCTCGATCCGAACGGCGTGGAACAGGCGCTCGGCCGCGCCGCGCAGGTGGCGCAAGCGGAGATGCGCGAGGGCAAGGAAAGCGAACAGGTCGTCGCCCAGGACAACAAGGTTTCGCTCCTGGTCTTCCGCGCCGGTTCGCAGCAGCCGAAGGCTGTGCCGCTGTCGCTGGTCACCCGCCTTGAGGAGATCGATTGCCGCCGCATCGAAATCTCCGACGGCCGGTATCTCGTGCAATATCGCGATCAGCTCATGCCGCTGCTTCGCGTCGACGGCGAAACCGGACTGAAAAAGGAAGGCGCCCAGCCGATCCTGGTGTTCTCCGATCACGGCCGTTCGATGGGGCTGGTGGTCGACGAGATCGTCGACATCGTCGAAGACCGGCTCGACATCGAAGTAGCAAGCGATCGTCCGGGGCTTCTTGGCTATGCGGTGGTCAAGGGCAATACGACCGAAATCGTCGACGTCGGCCATTTCCTGCCGCAGGCTTTCGAGGATTGGTTTCGCCGCCGCGACGCATCGGCACAGACAGCGCGCACGGTGCTGCTGGTCGACGATTCCGCGTTCTTCCGCGAGCTGTTGGCGCCGTTGATCAAGGCCGCGGGCTATCAGGTTGTTGCCGTTGCCTCGGCGGCCGATGCGCTTGCGGCGTTGAAATCCGGCACGCGCTTCGATCTCGTCGTCACCGATGTCGAAATGCCGGAGATGGACGGTTTCGCGCTCGCTGAGGCGATGCGCGCCATGCCGGATGCTGCCGCCACGCCGATTATCGCGCTTTCCGCCATGGTTTCCGCCGAGGCGATCGCGCGTGGCCGCGCCGTCGGCTTTCACGATTTCGTCGCCAAATTCGACCGGATGGGGCTGATCGCGGCGATCAAGGAGCAGAGCGCCGATGTCAATCAGGCCGCGTGACCGCCAATGAGTGCTATGAACGATAATACCAAGCTTACCGAATACGTCACCTTCACCACCGCCGGCCAAATGTTCGGGCTGCCGATCGGGCGCGTGCAGGACGTATTCAAGCCGACAAATATCACGCGCGTGCCGCTTGCCGCGCCGGAAATCGCGGGCGTGCTCAATCTGCGCGGACGCATCGTGACGGCGATCCGGTTGAGCAAACGGCTCGATCTGGAATCGCTCACGGAGACGCCGGCGCCGATGGCGATCGGCATCGAATGCGGGTCCGAATCGTTCGGGCTTCTGGTCGATACGGTGGGCGAAGTGCTCAAGCTGCCGGACAGCGAGCGCGAGGACAACCCCATCAATCTCGACCGCAAGCTCGCGCGCGTTTCCGCCGGTGTCTTCCGGCTCGACGGCGGGCTCCTTGTCGTACTGGATGTCGACCGGGTGCTGGATCTCGGCGCTGAAGCGGTGGCGGCGTGACGGTAAGAATGGATGAAATTGAGGAAAGATCGAAGCGGCTTCGGCCGCGCCAGGACAGAGTGAGGATACCATGAAAACGTGCTTGATTGTCGACAACTCCAGCGTCATCCGCAAGGTGGCGCGGCGCATTCTCGAAGGGCTCCAGTTCCAGATCGCGGAAGCCGAGAACGGCGAGGAAGCGGTTATAACGTGCCGGAGCCAAATGCCGGACGCGATTCTGCTCGATTGGAACATGCCGAAAATGGATGGCTATGATTTCCTCCGCGAGCTGCGCCGGCTTCCCGGCGGCGATAAACCCAAAGTGGTATTCTGCACCACCGAGAACGATGTCGCTCACATCGCACGGGCGCTTCACGCCGGAGCTAACGAATACATTATGAAGCCGTTCGACAAGGACATTGTCGAAGCCAAATTTCAGGAAGTCGGGCTGATCTAAAACCGCGGCGCGTCACGTTAGTTCGAATACCGAAAGTTCACGTGTGTCATGAATAGCGTTCTCGCCGCCGCAAGCCCGGCGCTCCGGGCCGAAAAGCCGATCCGCGTTATGATCGTCGACGACGCCGTCGTCGTGCGCAGCCTGTTGACGCGCTGGATCGATGCCGAACCCGGCATGCAGGTCGTTGCTTCGCTGCGCACCGGTCGCGAGGCGGTGGCGCAGATCGAGCGGAGCAACGCCGAGGTCGTCATGCTCGATGTCGAGATGCCCGAGCTCGACGGCATTTCCGCGTTGCCGCTGCTGCTGCGCCAGAAAAGCGACCTGGTGGTAATCATGGTGTCGACGCTGACGCGCCGCAGCGCCGAGATCAGCTTGCGGGCGCTGGCATTGGGCGCCGCCGACTGTATCCCAAAGCCCGAGACCATGCGCGAGACGACGACCTCGTCATCGTTCCGGCGTGAAGTGATCGACAAAATCCGCACGCTCGGCCGCGGCCGGATTTTGTCGCGCCCGGTGGCGCGGAAGTTCGCGCCCCAACCCGTTTCACCCGCAGCCGGCAAGCCTTTGCCGCCGTGCAGCAGAAGGGGTCCCGCGCCGGAATCGGAAATCGCTGCATTGCAATTGCGGCCGTTTGCTGCGGTGCCGCCGCGCGCGCTTTTGATCGGCTCCTCGACCGGCGGCCCGCAGGCGCTCACGGCACTCATCGAGCGACTGCCCGCCACGATCGACCGCGCGCCGGTCTTGATCGCCCAACATATGCCGCCGACCTTCACTACGGTCTTGGCCGAGCATCTGTCGCGCGTTGGCGGCCGCGGGACGCATGAAGCCGAGCATGGCGAGCCGGTGCTCGCCGGCGGCATCTATATCGCGCCGGGCGGCCGTCATATGCGGGTGGTGCGCGGGCCCGACGGCCCCAAGATCGAGCTTGGCGACGATCCGCCGATCAATTTCTGCAAGCCCGCGGTGAATGCCCTATTCACGTCGGCGGCTGCGGTTTGGGGGCCTGCGAGTCTCGCGCTCGTCCTCACCGGGATGGGTTCGGATGGCACGCAGGGCGCGGCCGATATCGTGGCCGCCGGCGGCAGCGTGATCGCACAGGACGAAGCGACCAGCGTGGTGTGGGGCATGCCGCGCTCGGTGGCGCTTGCCGGCCTGTGCTCGGCAGTGCTGCCGCTCGATCAGATTGTGCCGAAAATTATTCGTCTGTTTTCAGGTCTACGCTCGTGACGCCGCTCGATTACGATTTCCTGCGCAAGTCGCTCAAGCAGCGGTCGGGCCTCGTGCTGGCGGCGGACAAGCAATATCTGGTCGAGAGCAGGCTGTTACCGGTCGCGCGCCGAGCCGGTGTTGCCAATCTCGGCGAGCTCGTTGCCATGCTCAAGGCCGCTCAGCATCCTTCCCTCATGACCGAAGTCGTCGAAGCGATGACGACCAACGAATCTTTCTTCTTTCGCGACAAGATGCCGTTCGAGCATTTGCGCCAGACCATCATGCCGGCGCTGATCGCCGCACGGAAAAGCTTAAAAACCATTCGCATCTGGTGCGCCGCGGCGTCGACCGGCCAGGAGCCGTATTCATTGGCCATGTGTCTGAAGGAGGTCGAGCGCCACATCGCCGGCTGGCGCATCGAGCTCTTGGCGACCGATCTCTCCGCCGCAGTGCTGGAAAAGGCGAAGGCCGGTCTCTATACCCAGTTCGAAGTTCAGCGCGGCCTGCCGATCCAGCTTCTGATCAAGCATTTCACGCAAACCGGCGAGCTGTGGCAGATCGCGCCGGAACTGCGCGCCATGGTGCGATACCGGCAGCTCAATCTCCTGGCCGATTTCTCGCAGCTCGGCACGTTCGACCTGATCTTCTGCCGCAACGTGCTGATCTACTTCGATCAAAACACCAAGATCGACGTGCTCAATCGCTTGGCGCGGGTCACCGCCCATGACGGCTATCTGATCCTCGGCGCCGCGGAAACGGTGGTCGGCTTGACCGAGCGCTATAAAACGGTGCCGGACAAGCGTGGACTGTACGCGCCGAACGCCGGTGCCTCGCGGCCAGCCGCTACAACCGCTGCGCGGCCGGCGCCGCGCCTGGTCGCCATCAATGGCGGACGGTAGGGCCGTTATTCTCCGCAAACAAAAACCCCGGCTAACGGCCGGGGTTTTCGGTCTCTCTCACGTAGCTCAAATTTTGACTTCGTCCTCGGCCGGCTCACGCAGCATAGAACCGCGGCGTCGCCTGCCGGTTTTGATCAAGCCGGTATCTTGACCTCGTCGTCGGCCGGCTCGCGCAGCACATAGCCGCGGCCCCACACCGTTTCGATGTAGTTCTTGCCGTTCGAGGCATTGGCGAGCTTTTTGCGCAGCTTGCAGATGAAGACGTCGATGATCTTCAGCTCCGGCTCGTCCATGCCGCCGTAGAGGTGATTGAGGAACATTTCCTTGGTCAGCGTCGTGCCTTTGCGCAGCGAGAGCAGCTCCAGCATCTGGTATTCCTTGCCGGTCAGATGCACGCGGGCGGCATTGACCTCGACGGTCTTGGTGTCGAGGTTGACGCACAGGTCGCCGGTATTGATGACCGACTGCGCATGGCCCTTGGAGCGGCGCACGATGGCATGGATGCGCGCGACCAATTCGTCCTTGTGGAACGGCTTGGTCATGTAGTCGTCGGCGCCAAAGCCGAGACCTCTAACCTTGTCCTCGATGCCGGCCAATCCGGAGAGGATCAGGATCGGGGTCTTCACCTTCGACACGCGAAGGCTGCGAAGCACCTCGAAGCCCGACATGTCCGGCAGGTTCAAATCGAGAAGGATGATGTCGTAGTCGTAGATCTTGCCGAGATCGATGCCTTCCTCGCCGAGATCGGTCGTGTAGACGTTGAAGCTCTCGGATTTGAGCATCAGCTCGATCGATTGCGCGGTGGCGCTATCGTCTTCAATCAGCAATACGCGCATGCCAGTCCCCTTCTTCGCCGCGCAGGCTCAAGGTCGGCTCGCCGCAGCGGCGGCCCCTGGAAAACGCCGTCGACAAACTGATTCGGGACACTAACGGCGCTATGGTTAACAAAACCTGATTCTCTCGTGCAAGCATTCTCTCGGCCAATTCTGATAAATCGCCTTAAGATGTTGCGAGGTAGTGGTTTTTTAGCCACGTTGCTGTTCATGTCCTGGATTAAGTTCCGGCGCTAACCGACTCATCCGACTCGCCCTACCGTCCTGGTTGGGCGAGTCTGCCTTGGCCCTAAGGACGACAGCGCAATGATTAACGGCCCGGGTAAACAAGCGATTAATAAGACGGCCCCCGGAGTAACCATTCTTTTGCCGCCGCGGCCGTGCCTGGGCGGGCGGCTCCGGAGATTCCAGCGGTGAAAGCGCTTGCCGAACAGGTCAATGCGCTCGACGGCACCGCCATTTATGGCCGCGTGGTCGGCGTGCGCGGCTTGCTGGTCGAGGTCGCGGGACCGCGCCATGCGATATCGGCCGGCGCCCGCGTGAATAATCGAGACGCCCGGCAAGACCCGACCTCGACGAGGCCATTGGGCTGCATGAGCCGCTTGAGGCGTTCCTGGCTCAGGGCAAGGACGAGACAACCAGCCTCGCGGAAGCATATCTGCGTTTGGCCGAGATTGTTGCCGCCTCGGAAACTGATCGCTAACGTTATCGGGCCACAATCGCCGCTATCGGGGATGCCACCCCTCTTCCTACCCTCCGCCTACAGGAGAGGTCGGAAGGGGAACCATCCCGTGGCTTCGGGGGAGTAGTAGTCGATGAAGTCCCGTGAGACGCTCATTCGCCTGAAGAAGTTTCAGGTCGACGAGAAACGGCGCAAAGTGGCGCAGATCGAGACCATGATCGCCGAGTTCGAGCGCATGGCGGGCGATCTCGAACGCGAAATTCGCGCCGAGCAGGATCGCGCCGGCATCCACGATCCCGGCCATTTTGCCTATCCGACCTACGCCAAGGCGGCGATCGCGCGGCGCGAGAACCTCAAGCGCTCCGCCGACGAATTGCGCGTTCAGCTCGACGATGCCAAAGGCGCGCTCGGCGAGGCCTTTGACGATCTCAAGAAGGTTGAGCTGCTCGACGAGCGCGATCAGATGCGTGAACGCGAAGCCGAGAGTGCCGAGCAGTCCGAGCTTGACGATATCGCGCTGCTGCGCGCGCGCAGCGCCGCCCCCGCCTAAGCCCAAGGGGGTCATTTTTCCGGGACAGCGGCCCCGGAACGACGAAAGGCCCCACCTTTCGCTCTCGACGAAGCCCATGCTCCGCGGCGATAATCGCCTCGGATGCGTTCTCCCGCGCCGGTCGGGCTCGGGATGTTGGGGCCGGGGTACCATGTTCCCATGTTGATGCCGACGGAACTCGTCAGGCTGCTCGGAGCCGTCGCCAAGCGCGACGAAGCCGCCTTCGAACGCCTTTATGAGGCAACCCGGGCGAAACTCTATGGGGTCCTGCTCCGTATCTTGGGTAGACCGGCACTGGCCGAAGAGGTCATGCAGGAAACCTATCTCAAGGTGTGGACGATGGCCGACCAATTCGACCCCGCGATCGGCAGCCCCATTACCTGGATGGTGGCGATAGCGCGCAACCGCGCCATCGATATCGTGCGCAAGCGCGGCGATGCGTCGATCGAGGAGGAACCCGAGGCGCTCGAAGTCGCGTCCGAGGCGCCGCCGCCGCTCGCCCGGCGCGAGATGACCGAGGAGCTCAAGCGACTGCTGACCTGCCTCGGCAAGCTCGATCCGGAAAAGCAGCGCATCGTGCTGCTCGCCTATTACAGCGGCTGGAGCCGCGATCAGCTGGCGCAGAAGCTCGAAATTCCGGTAAACACGATCAAGACTTGGCTTCGCCGCAGTCTGCTCGAAATTCGCGCGTGTATGGGAAACTGATCCATGGATGAGATGGGGTAGCGATGCCGGACGACGACCGCGATGCTCTTGCCGCCGAATACGTGCTGGGCACGCTCGCCACCGACGAGCGCGACCAGGCCGAGGCGATGCTTGAGATCGATCCGGGCTTTGCCGAGATCGTCCGGCTATGGGAGCGCCGGCTCGGCGAACTCAACGTCATGGTCGAAGCGGTCGAGCCGCCGCCGGTCCTGTGGCACAAGATCCGGGCCCAGATCGCCAGCGCTCCACGCAGCGCCCCTAAACCGGAGACCGGCCTGCCGGTGGCGCCCGCGCCGCGAACAGCGCCCGAGGCAGCGCTTGAAGTTACGCCTGACACATCGCCCCAGGCGGAGCCGGTGCCGGGTTTGTTTTCCGAGCCATTGCTGACTTTGGACGATCTTGCGGCGCCGCAGGAGGACAAGCCGGAAGATTCTGGCGGCTCGTCCCCGGTCGCCGCGCTGGCGTCGAGCTTGCTGCCGCCCGAGCCGCCGGCGCGAATGCCCTCGCCGCCGGGCGTGGCCGTGCCACGCGCGTCCATTCAGGCAAAGGCCGAGCGCAACGCCGAGATCGTCTATCTGGCCCGCGACGCGCGGCGCTGGCGCGGCTACGCCTTAGCCAGCGGCGCGATTGCGGCGCTGCTGGCGCTCTATCTCGGCATCGCGCAGTTTGTGCCGGCATTGCTTCCGCTCGGCCGCCCGTCGCAGCCGGTTGTGGCGGCGCGGACGCAGCCGCCCGGCTCCCGCCTGATGGCGGTGCTGCAGCAGGAGCCGACGATGCCGGCTTTTTTGCTCACCGTGGATCCACAAAACCGGACGCTCACCGTGCGGATGCTTGCCGCCGCTGCCGAAGCTAACCGCAGTTACGAGCTGTGGCTGATCTCGAGCAAATATACGACCCCACGTTCGCTCGGCCTGGTCGGCAGCGAACAATTTACCTCCCGGCCGATCCCCGCGAGCGTCGACGCCGACACGCTGCGGACGGCAAGTTTTGCGGTTTCGCTCGAACCCGCAGGCGGCTCGCCGAAGGGCGTGCCGAGCGGACCTATTCTCTTCACCGGGAAAATGGTCGAGTCGCTTCCGGGATCGCCGAGCTGAGCTTTGCGACGGCTAGCGAAGGCTAGCGAAGGCTAGCGAAGGTCAGCGAATGGTCGGGATTTGCCCGCTCATGGTCGTCAGCTGACCCGCTTTGACCAGCGGTGCCGTGCCGAGATCCAGATTGCCGCTGACATTGGCGAATACACCGACCACCGCGACCAATGTCGCGCAGACAAGGCCAATAACGACGATCTTCAAATGCGTGCCGCGGTCGGCGCTGTACATGGAATGGTTCATGACGTCCTCCCGTTTCTACCTTTTAGTCGGGCAGGGGGGTAATCGGTTCATTTCAATCCAACAGCTAGGTGCTGATTTCACGTAGCAAACGGCTCTTCACCCAAGCTTGAAGTCCCGTGATAACGGTTGATGGCGGCGATAGTTCCTGCCGACGGGTGGGACCCGGGGGCCGGACCTCGGCTAAACTGAGCCGCAGCAAGGTCTTGGAAGGGGGAGATTGTGAGCCAGCTAGTGTCGGAACTCGCGCCTACAGGCGTTTTGCGGGCGGGCATCAATATGAGCAATGGGCTTCTGGTGACGGGAGCGACCGCGTCAGGCGATCCGCAAGGCGTTGCGCCCGACATGGCGGGCGAGATCGCGCAGCGGCTCGGCGTGCCCGTGGCCTACGTCAAATTCGAGCGGCCGTCGAAGCTGGCGGACGCCGCCGCCACCAATGCGTGGGACATCGGCCTGATCGGCGCCGAGCCGGCGCGGGCGGAAAAGATCACTTTCACGCCGGCCTATTGCGAGATCGAGGCGACCTATCTGGTGCCTGCGGGCTCGCCGTTCAAATCCGTCGCCGATATCGACCGGCCCGGTTCACGCATCGCGGTGCGGCGCGGCGCCGCTTACGATCTGTGGCTCGAGCGCAATATCAAACATGCGACCGTGCTGCGATCGGATTCGGCGGAGGGACCGCTCGATCAATTCGTCGCCGACCGGCTCGAAGCCTTGGCTGGACTGCGGCAGGCTTTATTGACGGACGTCAAAAAGGTCCCCGGCGCCAAAATACTTCCCGACAACTTCACGACGGTCCAGCAGGCGATCGGCACGGAAAAGAAAAATACAGCCGGCGCCGCGTTTCTTCGCCAGTTCGTCGCGGAAGCCAAGAGTTCGGGTTTGGTGGCGCGCCTGATCGAGAAGCACCGCGTCGTCGGCCTCTCGGTCGCGCCTTAATCCGCATTGTCTGCGGGCACGAAGGATTGCAGCCGCGCTCGCGTCCAAGGCGACCCCGAGAGTGCAGTGGAAGCGGTTACGCCTGCCAGGCAAAATGTGCCGGGTCTATGGTTACTCGGTGGTTAACGGCATAAGTGTTTGCAGTGAAATGACGTTATCTCAATCGGGAAGGGTCGCAAGGGACCAAGGGACTATGACTGCAATTTGCCGGCTGATCGTGACTGCCTTGGCGCTGGCGGGACTGGCCTTAGCGGGTCTTGCGCCGGCCGCTGTGGCGGCCGACGGCGAGGGCATCGCGCCCGGGCTGTGGCAAATCGTCGGCCAACGCGTGAGCGGCGGGGTGATGGAACCGCCGCATGCGTCCTCCAAATGCCTGACCGCCGACGAGGCGCGCGACCTCGCCGCCACTTTTTCGGTGATCCCGCGCACCGTCAATTCGGTCTGCGCGCCGATCGAGCGCAGCCTGAACGGCCCGCGGCTCACGTGGCACCTGGTATGCAAGGGTCAAATCGATATGGAGCTCAGCGGCGACTTCAACTTCGACAGCCCGCATCACTATACTGCGACAGTGCGGACCAAGGCCGCCTTGGCGGGAGCGCAAATGATCGACACGCAGGATACGCTCGAAGGGCGGTGGGTGTCGGCTTGCCCGCAATAGCGCAAGGTGCATGATGCTTTCGCATTTCAGCGATCCGTGGACGCAGAACCACACCTTCCTCGGCGAGCATCACAGCAAGCACGAGCGGCGCACCTGGGGCGTGGTGATGCTCACGGCGCTCATGATGATCGCCGAGATTGTCGGCGGTACGGTGTTCGGCTCGATCGCGCTGGTGGCCGATGGCTGGCACATGGCGACCCATGTCGCGGCGCTGGCGATTGCCGGCTTTGCCTATGTGTTTGCGCGCCGCCATGCCCAAGACGCGCGCTTTTCGCTCGGTACCGGCAAATTCGGCGAGCTTGCGGCGTTCTCCAGCGCTATCATCCTGGGAATGATCGCGCTCGGGGTTGCCTACGAGTCGATCTTACGGCTGGGTCACCCCGTCGCCATCCATTTTCAGGACGCCATCCCGGTCGCCGCGCTCGGACTATGCGTCAATCTCGCGAGTGCTTGGCTGCTGCGCGGCGAGCATCATCACGGGCATGATCACGCGAGCGGCCGCGACCACGGCGACCACAACCACGATCACGATCACGCGGGCCACCATCATTCGGATCGCGATCCTGCCGCCCGCCATCACGACATAAATCTGCGCGCCGCCTACGTTCACGTCCTGGCCGACGCGCTGACATCGATCCTGGCGATCGTCGGCCTGTCGGCGGCGTGGGCGTTCGGCTGGCTGTTCATGGATCCGCTGGTGGGGCTGGTCGGGTCGGCCGTTATCGCGAGCTGGTCGTTCGGTCTGCTCCGCGCCGCCGGCTCCGTGCTGCTCGACACCGTTCCCGACCCCGACCTTGAGCGCCGTATTCGAACCCTCATGGAGCTTAACGGCGATCGGGTCTGCGATCTGCATGTCTGGCAAGTAGGGCCGGGCCACCTTGCGGTGATGGCGTCCGTCGTCTCCGCAGCGCCGCAGGCGCCGGCAGTCTACAAGGATCGGCTCGCCGGCCTTGCCGGCCTGTCCCATGTCACCGTCGAAGTGCATGCCTACCGGACTTGAGATGTTCAAGCTCTGGCTTGTGCTGATCGCGACACTCGGGGCGCAAGCCGCGCTGGCGCAGCCGCTGGCGGCAGCGGACCGCGCCATCCCGGCCGCTTTCGTCGATGCCGCAACATTGGTGCCGGGGCTCGTCGCCGACATGCGCTATGCCGGCGCGCATAATTTTGTCGGCCGGCCGATCGCCGGTTACGAGGCGCCGCATTGCCTATTGACCCAGGCCGCCGCCGCGGCGCTCGCCGCGGTCGCGCGCGATCTCGCCCCGCGCGGCCTCGTCATTAAAGTGTTCGACTGTTACCGGCCGGCGCGCGCGGTGGCCAATTTCGTGCACTGGGCCCGCGACCCCGGCGATCGAGCGGCCAAGGCGGAATTTTATCCCGACATCGATAAGCGCATGCTGTTCCGCGACGGCTATATCGCCTCGCAGTCCGGCCATTCGCGCGGCTCAACCGCCGATCTGACTGTCGCGAAAACCGACGGCACCGAACTCGATATGGGAACGCATTTCGATTTCTTTAGCCCGAAATCGTGGACCGCCGATCAAACCGTAACCCCCGAGCAGCATGCCAATCGCATGCTGCTCGCCACGGCCATGCGGCGGCGCGGCTTTCGCGGCTACGACAAGGAATGGTGGCACTTCACGCTGCGGGGTGAGCCGTTTCCGGCCACTTATTTCGATTTTCCGGTGCGGTGAGACTACAGGCCCAAATAAAACTTCTTGATCAAATCGTTGTTGTTCAACTCATCCATCGTGCGGCCTTCGAAAGCGATCTTGCCGTGCACGATGATATAGCCGCGATCGGCGATGCGGATCGCCTGCGTAAAATTCTGTTCCGCCATCAAAACCGTGAGCGAATATCGGCTTTTCATTTCGCTGATCGCATCGATGGTGCGGGCGACCAGGATCGGGGCCAAGCCCACCGAGGGCTCGTCGACGAGAAGGATTTTCGGCGCCAGCATCAAAGCGCGGCCGAGCGCCAGCATCTGCTGCTCGCCGCCCGACATGCTGCCGGCCAGCTGGCCGCGCCGCTCGGCCAGGCGGGGGAACGTCTCGAAGCAAACTTCGAGATTGCGGCTTAACGCGCGGCGCGCGGTACGGCGGAAGGCGCCAAGCAGGAGATTTTCCTCCACCGTCAGCCGCGGAAACAGCCGCCGGCCTTCGGGCACCAGCGCGATGCCGAGATCGACGATCTCCTCGGTGGTCCGCCCGATCAGGTCATGATGGATGCCGTCGATTTCGGCGACAATGGAACCTTGACTGGGCTGCACCAGGCCCATGATGCATTTCATCAGCGTCGATTTGCCATTGCCGTTGGTGCCGAGCAGCACGACGGTTTCGCCGCCGGCGACCTTGATCGAGACGTCGTCGATCACGCGCACCGCGCCGTAGGCGGCGTGAATGCCGGCGATGGTGAGGCTGCTAGCCAAGATAGGCCCTTTCGACTTCCGGGTCGCGCATCACGGCATCCGGTGCGCCGTCGGCGATCTTCTTGCCCGATACCAGAACGACGAGCCGGCGCGAGAAACTCATCACCGCGCGCATGATATGCTCGATGAGGATGATGGTGACACCCTGTTCGTTCAAGCGGGCGAGCAGCGTCAAAATCTCCTCGATTTCCGAATGGGTAAGGCCCGCCATCACCTCGTCGGCAATCAGGAGCTTGGGGTCGGCAGCCATGGCGCGGGCGAGTTCGAGCTTGCGCATCTCGACTTGGGTGAGGTCGCGCGGCAGGTGTTGCGCTTTCGCTTCAAGGCCGACTTCGTTCAACAGGTTATGGCAGCGCTCGTCGATTTCATGCGCCGCGTGAATGGTGCCGCGCGCCGCGACCGTATAGAGCAGCGGGATGCGTATATTGTCGGCCAGGCTCAAGCTCGCGAACGGCCGCGGCAGCTGAAAGCTGCGCGACAGACCGCGGCGGGTACGCTGATGCGCGGCGAGCCCGTCGAGCTTTTTACCATCGAAGTGCACCGCGCCTTGCTCGTTGCGCAGCGTGCCGCAGATGCAATTGACCAGCGTCGATTTGCCCGAGCCGTTGGGCCCGATCAGCCCCAGCCGCTCGCCCGCCGCGACCGACAGCGAGATATTCTCCAGCGCGACGAAGCCGCCGAAGCGCTTGCCGAGATTGTCGACCGCAAGGAGATCGGGTTTGGTGCCGGCCACGGCGTCGCTCACGGCACAGCTCCCGGCTCAGGATCGACGCGGCGGCGGCCGACAAATTCTTGCGGCTCGCGCCGCCAATAGGTCCGGACCAGCCCGACGATGCCGTTCGGCGCGGCGATGACGAAAAACACCAGGAGGCAGCCGACGATCAAAAGATTGACCGCCGACGAGATCGTGACGGTGGCGATCTGCTGCAGCGAGCCGAGCAGGAGCGCGCCGATCAGCGGACCGATCCAGCTCGTTGTGCCGCCGATCAGCGGCATCGCGATCGAGTTGACGGCATAATCCAGCCCGAACGTGGAAGACGGTTGCAGATAGCTGATGTAATAGGGAAACGGCGCGCCGGCCATGCCCATCAGCGTACCGGATATCGTGGTGGCGATGAGCTTTAAGCGCAGCGTCGGCACGCCGGAAGCCTCGGCCGCGAGCTCATCGTCGCGGATGGTGGCAAAACCGTAACCGAGCCGCGAGTGCTCGATCAGGCGCGCAATCGTGATCGCGCCGACCGCGAGCAGCATCATGATGAGGAACAGATATCTGATGTAATTGCCGATCGGCGCGATCTCCTCGGGGCGGATGACATAGGCGCCGCGTGAGCCGCCGACATAGTCCCAGTTGACGACCAGCGTTTCCAAGACGACGGCGAGCGCGAGTGTGGCGATGGCGAAGAACGCACCCCGCAGCCGCAGCGTCAGGTAGCCCATGCCGAATCCGACAGCGCCCGACACCGCCCCGCCGATCAGCATCAGAACCGGGATCGGTATCGGATAGAAATCGGCGTCGAGCGTGTATTTGTAGATCGCGACGGTCGAATAGGCGCCAAGCGCGAAGAACGCGGCGGAGCCGAAATTCACATAGCCGCAATAGCCGCCGAGAATGTTCCACGCGGTGCCCAGCACGACATATTGCATGACCACGTAGCCGGCGAAGAACACGTAATCGTTGCCGACGCCAAGCGAGATGCCGAAAACCGCGGCGGCGATGACCAGCCAGATGAGGAGGAAGGCGGGGGTGCGCACGGTTCACCGCCCCAAAAGGCCGGCCGGCCGCACCGCCAGTGTCAGCAGCAGAAAGCCGAACGACACCGCGGGCGCCCATGATGGGCCGTAGAATGTGGAGGTGAGACTTTCGACGATGCCGATCAGCATCGCGGCGATAACGGTTCCCGGCAGGCTGCCCATGCCCCCCAGCACGCAGATCGCAAACACGCGGCCGATATATTCGCGTCCGACCGACGGCTCGACCGGCTGGATGATGATGAGAAACGCGCCGGCGAGAGAGGCGGTCGCGATCGAAATGCCGAAGGCGATCCGCTTGATGCGGATCGGATCCACCCCCATCAGCCGCAGCGCCAATTGATCCTGCGCCACCGCCATGATGGCGCGGCCGATAAACGAGCGGGTGAGGAAAAGCTGCAGCACCGTGATCAGCAGCAGCGAAAACACGCACGGCACCAGGATGCGAAGCGGTATGTCGAGCATGGCGAAATGCCAGGCCGGGCCGATATAGGACGCGTCGACGTAGCGGTAATCGACGCCAAAATACAGCACGAGCGACACTTCGGTGATGAACAAGAGGCCGAAAAAGAAGGCGAGCCCGCGCAGCGATTCCTGGCCGCGTTTCTCGAACGAGACGTAGTAAACCTGATAGATGCCGGCGCCGAGCAGGTAGAACGCCGGCATGGCGATGATCGCCGTGAAGATCGGATCGAGCCCGAACGTCGCATTGACGATATAGGCGACGTAGGAGCCGAGGATGATGAAGGCCGGATGGGCGATGTTGACGATGTCGAGAATGCCGAATGACAGCGACACGCCGGCTGTCACCGCCGCATAGAATGCGCCGATCAGGACGCCTGACACGACGGCGTTAATCAGGAGATCGAACGAAAAGATCATTACTCAGCCACTCAGCCCCACGCCACTCGGCTCCACGCCAAGTGCGGACGCGCCTCCGCTCGACCAGGCATACACAAAACCTCTCCCCGCGCGCGGGGAGAGGCCGTTTGGTTCGGCAGTTCGCTGCGCTATGCCGCAGCGCGCACTTTATCCGGAATGGCGAGCGGCGTGTTGGCGCTGTCGAGGAATTCGACGGTCATGAAGACCATCTCCTTGTCGCCGAGATTTTCGAGGTCGTGAACCTTGTACTGTCCGGGACCGTAAGTCTCATGGCGGGTTTCGCCCGGCTGGTAG
This sequence comes from uncultured Alphaproteobacteria bacterium, assembly GCA_963784005.1. GTDB lineage: Bacteria > Pseudomonadota > Alphaproteobacteria > Rhizobiales > Xanthobacteraceae > BOG-931. The sequence continues at coordinate 154,007 of CAWAPT010000009.1, forward strand.
GTGTATTCGACGGTGGTGCCGTCATGGATGTGTTGGCGGCCGCGACCGCCGCTGACCGCGGTCCAGAAATAATCGAGCACATGGCGATGGAACCCGATCCGCTGGCCCGGCGCCAGCCGGATGATCCAGACCCGCGCGCGGTCGGTTTCGGACAGCAGCGAGGTGCCGACGCAGCCGTTATGGTTTTGCCGCTCGCGCTCGAATTCCGCCGTAAGAGCGGGCGGCCACGCCGATTTCTCGGAGCGGTCGGTGGACTTGTCCAGCATGGTCAGAGCCATAGCGTTCCTCCAAAGATTATAGGCACAATATAGAAAACCTTTCCGGCTTAGGAAAGCGTGAGGATTGGCAGGAATTCGGTATGGTGAGTAAATGCCGCGCGCTGGTGATCGGCGGCTCGATGAGCGGCCTTTTGGCCGGCATCATGCTGCGCCGGCGCGGCTGGGACGTCGATGTTTTCGAGCGCGTCCATAATGAGCTTGCCGGCCGCGGCGCCGGCATTGTGGCCCAGGCCGAGCTGATCGCACGGCTTAAAGCGCTCGATCTCGATACCCGCGACCTCGGCGTCGCCATGGCACAGCGCAAAATCATCGATCGGGCCGGCCGCACGGCCATGACGCTCGAATGCCCACAGGTGCTGACGGCCTGGGAGCGCGTCTACCGCGTGCTGCGCGATGCGTTTGCGCCGGAACATTACCACCGGGCCCGCGGCCTAACGGCCTTTGAGCAAAGCGACAACGGCGTGCTAGCGCATTTTGGCGACGGCAGTTCGCTGCCGGCCGACGTGCTGATCGGTGCCGACGGCCTGCGCTCGACGGTGCGCCAGCAATGCCTGCCCGAGACCGTGCCGCGCTATGCCGGCTACGTGGCCTGGCGCGCACTTTTGCCGGAGAGCGCCATTCCACCGGCGATCCACCGCGAACTGTTCATGGCTATGACCTTCTGCCTGCCGCCGGGCGAGCAATGCCTCGGTTATCCGGTCGCGGGGCCCGATAACGAGCTGCGGGAGGGCCAGCGCCGCTACAATGTCGTCTGGTACCGACCGGCCGATGAAGCGACCGAGCTGCCGCAACTTCTTACCGACAAAAACGGTGTCGCCCATTCGATCTCGATCCCGCCGCCGCTGATCCGGACAGGGGCGATCGCGGCCATGCGCGCCGCGGCCGAGCGGCTGTTGGCGCCGCAATTCCGCGCCATCGTCGGGCTGATCGACGAGCCGATCCTGCAACCGATCTATGACCTCGAAAGTCCGCACCTGGCCTTCGGCCGGGTGGCGATCATCGGCGATGCGGCGTTTGTGGCACGGCCCCACGTCGCCGCCGGCGTCTCGAAGGCGTCCGACGATGCGGCGGCGCTCGCCGAGGCGCTCGATGCCGGCGGCGACATCGAAAGCGCGCTGCGGCGCTTTGAAGCCCAGCGCTTGCCGGAGAACAAGAAGATCATCGAACGCGCGCGCCATCTCGGCGCCTATCTGCAGGCGACGCAGACCGCCGAGGAGCGCGCCCGCTCGGCGCGCCACAGCATCCCGGAGGCGGTGCTGGAAGAGACCGCGGTGCTCGATTTTTTGTACGCGTGAACGCCTACAAATATCCCGTGCCCATCTCGGCCGCGAACTTTTCCGGCCCGCCCTCCCAGACGATGCGTGCGTGTTCGAGCACATAGACACGGTCGGCATGCGGCAGCGCGAAAGTGACGTTCTGCTCGCCCAACAGGACGGTGATCGGCGTGGTCTGCCGCAAGCGTTCCAGCGCCTTCGATAATTGTTCGAGGATGACCGGTGCCAGGCCAAGCGTCGGCTCATCGAGGATCAAAAGCTTCGGCTTCATCATCAGCGCGCGGGCGATGGTCAGCATTTGCTGCTCGCCGCCCGACAGCGTGCCGGCGTTCTGCTTCTGGCGGTCGCGCAGGATCGGAAACAGGTCGAACAGCCATTCGATCTGCTGGTCGCTCTCTGCCGGCGGCAAATACTGGCCGCCGAGATCGAGATTTTCCCGCACCGTCATGTCGGTGAAGAGCTCGCGGCCTTCGGGGCATTGCACGATGCCGCCGCGCGCCACTTTTGCCGCGCTCATGCCGCGTAGCGATGAGCCCTCGCGGCGAATCTCGCCGGAATAGGGCAGCAGCCCCGATATGGCATTGAAGAGGGTAGTCTTGCCGGCGCCATTGAGGCCGACGACGGAGACGAATTCGCCGGCATGGACATGGATCGACACATTGTCGAGCGCTTGTGCCTTGCCGTAGTGGACGGTGAGCTTATCGACCTTGAGGAACGGGATGGCGTCGTCGCGGAACGAGGATTCCGGCCGCGCCGCGGTTTCGATGCTGCCGCCGAGATAGACGCGCCGCACGGTTTCGTTGCGCATCACTTCGTCGGCGGTGCCCTCGGCGATCCGTTCGCCGACATACATGGCGAGCACGCGGTCGACGAGCCTGGCGACGCTTTTGACGTTGTGATCGACCAGCAGCACGGCGCGGCCGTCGTCACGCAACTCGCAGATCAAGTCGGAGAAGGCTGCCGTCTCCGACGAGGTGAGGCCAGCGAACGGCTCGTCGATCAACAGCACTTTGGGATCGCGGGCGATGGCCTTGGCGATCTCGATCTTGCGCAGATCGGCGAAGGGCAGCGTAGCCGGACGCCGGTCGAGCACCGCGGCGCTCAAGCCGACCCGTGCGGCGATTGCGCGGGCACGCGTGTCGGTTTCGGTGTCGACCAATAGTCGGGTCAGCTTGTCGGGCAACAGCGCGAGCTTGATGTTTTCCAGCACGGTCTGGCGGTGCAGCGGGCGCGAATGCTGGAACACGATGCCGGCGCCCATCCGCGCGATCCGGTGCGATGGCCAGCCGGCGACTTCGGTGCCGCCGATGCGCACCGATCCGGCATCAGGCCGCTCGATACCCATGATCAGCTTCATCACCGTGGATTTGCCGGAGCCATTGGGGCCGATCAGGCCGAGGATTTTCCCGGGCGCGATGGAAAGCGACATATCCTTGACGGCGACTAGGCCGCCGAACCGCTTGGTGAGGCCTTTGACCTCGAGATGCGCTTCCGCCGCCATATCAGTTCGGTTCCTTGCTGCGCGTCAGCAAGCCGAAGAAGCCGCGCGGGAAAAACAGCACGACAAGAAGCGCCATGGCAAACACGACGAAGTTCGACAAGTCGCCGATCGGGCGGAGCGCCTCGCTCATGGCGACAAGAAAGATCGCGCCGAGCACGGCGCCGAGTATGGTGCGCCGCCCGCCGATCACGGCGGCGATGATGATCTGCACGCCGACGGTGATGTCGACCACCGAGCTCGCCGATGCCGAGCCGACGTAAAAGACCAGCAGCGCGCCGGCAAGCCCCGAGAAGAAGGCGCTGATGATGAACGCGGCAAGCTTGTGCTTGGTCACATTGAAGCCGAGTGCGCCGGCCTGCACCGCGTCCTGTCCGCTCGCTTGCAGGATCAGCCCGACCGGCGAGCGCGCCAGCGAAAACAGAATCGCGCCGCTGACCGCCATGAACCACAGCGCGATCTCATAATTGACGGTGTCGCTGATCGAGATGACGTCAGGTATCGCCAGCCCGTTTTCGCCGCCGGTCAGATGGGCATCGACGATGATGAAGTTCTCCAGCATGAGCACCGCAACGAGCGTGGTCAGCCCAAAATAAGGCCCGCGCACCCGCAGCGCCGGAAGTGCCAGAACGACACCGCCGATCACCGCGGCCAGCGTTCCGGCGGCAACACAAAGCCAGATCGGCGGTTGGTAGAGAGTGTCGAGAATGCCCGCCGTATAGGCGCCGGTACCGATCAGGAAGGTCGGGCCGAAATTGACCTCGCCGGCAAAGCCGAACAGGAGGTCCCAAGCCATGGCGAAGACACCGGAGTAATAGGCGATCGTCAATAACGCGAGGATGTAGCCGGTCACCCACAGCGGTAGAAACGCGGCCGCGACGACTACACCGAGTGCGATGAGCAGGATGCGGGTGGTGGAGAGCGACTGCATCTAGCGCCGTCCCAGCAGGCCGCGGGGGCGCACATACATCACCGCGACCAGCAAAAGCAGCGCCGGGATGGTGCGATAGGCGGGTGAGATCAGATAGGCGGTGAGGGTTTCGAGATAGCCGACGACATAAGCGGCGATCAGCGCGCCGGAGACGCTGCCAAGGCCGCCCAGCACGACAATCGAGAATGCGCTCGCGGTCAGCGGCCCGACGCTGTAGGAGGACACGCCGAGGAACATGCCGAGCAGCACGCCGGCAATGCCAACCAGAAGGCCGTAGATCGCCCAGACGGCGATATAGATCTGCGACAGTTCGGTGCCGAGCAGTGTCACGCCACGCGGATTCATCGAGGCGGCCAGGACCGCCTTGCCGGCGCGTGTCCGGTTCACCAGCAGCCAAAGCACGGCGATGACGAGCCAGCAAACGATAGCGGTGAAAATTTCATTCGCCGGCGTGCGCACGCCGGCGATCATCACGACGCCTTGGACGATTGGCGACACGGTCTTGGCATTGTCGGTGTAGAGGTAGGCGATCAGCTCCTGGATCATCACGCCCCATAGCAATGTCGCCGTGAGGATGAAGATTTCTTTTTCGTCTTCCCGGATTTTGCGGGTCTGCTGCAACGGCCGCACGATCATGAAATAGGTCAGCAGCGAAGCGCCGAAACCGATCGCGATCCCGATCGCCGCCCCGGTATAGGGCCCGACATGCAATTGGTCGCCGGCGGCCCAGGCCGCGACGACGGCGGCCACCATCAGCGCGCCGTGCGACAGATTAAGCACGCCGGAAACGCCAAAGATCAGTGCGAAGCCTGTGGCGCCGAGCGCGTAGAGCGAACTGATCGCAAAACCGTCGATCAGGATTTGCCAAAACACCGCGCTCACGCACGAATCCTCAACAAGACACACCCATCAAAAAATCTCCCCGCTCGCGGACACGGGCGGGGAGATTACGAACGTCCGAACTCGTCGCTCGTCAGTTGGCCGAGCCGAGCTTGATGAAAGCCGGGAACTTCAGCTTGCCGTTGGCGACATTGATCGGCCACAGGTTGACCTGTTTGCCGTCTTGCCATTGCAGCATCAGCCCGCTGATGGTGGTGGGACCGATCTTGAGCGCATGCGGATTGGGCGAGTCCTTGCCCTTGAACTGCACGCGGCCGATCGTGCCGACGTAATCGGTCTTTTCCAGTGCGGCGACCAGCTTGTCGGAATCGGTCGAGCCGGCGCGCTTGATGGCGTCGGCGAGGTAATAGACCTCGTCATAGGCGGTGTAGCCGCAATAGGACGGGTTATTGCCGTACTTTGCCTTGAACGCTGCCACGAAGGGCAGCGTTTTCGGCGACACCGCAACCCCGGGCCCGGCAAATGCCTGATACAGCACGCCTTCGACCGCGCCGGTGGTGTCGTTCCAGAAGCTGGAATTGGTCGCCTGCGAGGACACGCCGAACATGGGGATCGGCACTTCCTGCTGCTTCCATTGCACCGTGGGTTGCACCCCGACATGCGAAATGCCGGTGATGATCACGTCCGGCTTCTCACCTTCGATCTTGTTGTAGATCGGCGTGAAGTCGGTCGTGTCAGGCGAAACGCGGATGTGATCAAGCACGTTGAGCCCGATCTTCGGCAGGCAGTTCAGATATTCGGCGTCGAGCGGGGTGGTCCAGGCGGCATCCTCGCTCATGACCACGGCCGACTTCATATGAAGCTGACCGATCAGAAGATCCTTCGCTGCGTCGCAGGTCGCGTCGGCAATGCTGGTCGAGGTCGAATAGCCGTGGAACGTGTATTTGAGATTGTCGTAGTCCTTGGCGATATTCTGGGTGATGACGTCGGACGCGGCGCCCGGCGTGACCATCACGGTTTTCAGGCGGCCGGTCCACGGCTCGAGCGCGAGCACGACCTCGCTGATATAGCTCGCTATCACGGCATTGACGTGGTCCTGGTTGACGGCGCGCTGGAAGGCGAGAACCGCTTCCGGAGCCTTCGAGTGATCGTCATAAGTAAAAATCTCGATCTTCTTGCCGTTGACACCGCCCGCGGCATTGATCTCGTCGGCGGCGAGCTGCGCGGCCTGCGGGATCGACGAGCCGGCGACGGCCTGTGCTTCGGCGATCACGCCGATCTTAATGGTGTCTTCGGCATGGCCCGGCGTTACCAGAGCCAAAGCCGCCAAGCTTACGCCCGCGAGCAGAGCGATCGGCGCGAACGCGCGCCTTTGCGATTTGATCATGAGTCACTACCTCCCTGAATTTATCCGGTCGTCTTATTGGCAGACGACGGCGTGCCGGCAGTTTATCGTATCGGCCTTTGGCGGCAAGCCTCGGCACGGGGGCAGGCATAGGCTTTTGGTCGGGTGAGCGGCTTTGCCGCAACGCAGTATTGCGCCGAACGTGCGGAACTGAAACAACGGCACGGCTCGATCGGGAGGCAAGAATCCAAATGAAAGCAGCATTTTTTGACAAGTTCGGCGGCCCGGATGTCTTAAAATACGGCGATTTGCCCGATCCCACGGCAGCGGCCGGCGAGGTTATCGTTAACGTCGTGGCGGCCAGCGTTAACGCCGCCGACTGGAAGTTTCGCGCCGGCCAATATCCCGGCAGCGGCCAGACGAAATTTCCCGCGATCCCGGGGCGGGATTTTTCCGGCTTGGTGAGCGCGCTCGGCAGCGGCGTGGACGATCTCAAGCCCGGCGATGCGGTGTTCGGCGTGCTCGATGCCGGCCGCGAAGGGACTTATTGCGAAAAGATCGCGATCCGGTCGGCGATCGTCGGCAAGAAGCCGAACGCGCTGTCGCACATCAACGCTGCGGCCTTGGCGCTGACCGGTCTCACCGCGATTATTTCGGTCGCCGATACGTTGCAGCTCAAGCGTGGCGAGACAATTCTCATTCAGGGTGGCGCCGGCGGCGTCGCCAGCTTCGCCATTCAATTCGCAAAGCACCTCGGCGCTCGCGTCATCACGACGACGAGCGCGGCGAACCGCGACTATGTCCACAGTCTCGGCGCCGACGAGATCGTCGACTACAACAAACATGACTTCACCAAAGTGGTGAGCGGCGTCGACGCCGTGTTCGATACCGTCGGCGGCGAGGTTGGGGAAAAGTCCTTCGCGGTGCTGCGGCCCGGCGGCCGCGCCGCGTTCGTCGCCTCCGGCAGCGAGGCGCCCAAACCCAATCGCAGCGATGTCACCTCGTTGCGGCCGGCGGTCGGACGCTCGCGCGCGGCCATGGAGCGCATTGCCGAAGTGGTTCAAACCGGCGCGATCCGGCCGCCCGAAGTGAAGCTTTATAAATTAGCGCAGGCGGCCGAAGCGCATCGGCTGAGCGAATCGCGCCACTTCCGCGGCAAGCTCGTTTTTCACATTCGCTAAGGCGCGGACTCATAAACACGCAGGTCACGCCGGCCCGGGTGCTGATCTCGGAATGGTTGAGAGCGTAGTGCTTTCACCTGGCCATTGGGATCATGCAGCAGGCTACCGGATGGACACCGCCAAATAACCGTTGCTAAAATCAGCTTATGTCTGAGAACGAACGTGCGCGTTGAAGACTTCATGACACGCCGGGTGGTGACGATCACGCCCGACACGACTTTACTTGCTGCGGCAAGGCTGATGCTGGAGCATAGGGTCGGCGGCCTGCCGGTGGTGGACGCGTCTGGCCGCCTGATCGGCGTCTTCAGCGAGAGCGATTTGCTGCGCGAAGCGGGCAAGGGCGAGGACGGCTCGCCGTGGCTGCAAATGATGGTCGGACCGGACGGGGAGCCTGCCGAACCGATGCAGCTCGACGCGCGAAAAGCCGGTGACACTATGACACGCGAGCCGATCACCGTCGCGCCTGGCGCATCGATCGCCCAAGCCTGCCGCCTGCTTCATGAGCACCACCTCCGGCGATTGCCGGTGGTCGAGCGCGGCAAACTCGTCGGCATGATCGCACGCGCCGATCTTGTACGCGCTGTAGCCGTGTCGGCCGAAAAAGCTTCGCCCGCGCCGATACGCAACGTCAGCGTTGACGCGCGTCTGGCCGAACTGGAGCGGCAGATCTGGCGCGAGCGCGCACGGGTGGTACGGCCGTTTTGACCATAGTTTCCTACGATGCGGCGTCCGTTGCATCGGCAACACTCGATCCGTGATCAGGTCCACACCATGAATGCCGCTAAGACTCCGTCCCGTTTCACCTGGGGTGTCGCCACCTCGAACTATCAGGTCGAAGGCGCCGCCAACGAGGACGGGCGCGGCCAAAGTATCTGGGACACATATTCGCGATTGCCGGGCAAGATCAAAAACGGCGATACCGGCGACGTCGCCTGCGACCACTATCATCGCTACCCCGAAGACGTGGCGCTGATGCAGGAATTCGGGGTCGAGGCCTACCGCTTTTCGGTAGGATGGCCGCGGATCATGCCGGAGGGCCGCGGCGCGATCAACGAAGCCGGGCTGGCGTTCTACGACCGGCTGATCGATGCCGTAATCGCCGCGGGCATCGAGCCGTGGCTTTGTCTTTATCACTGGGACCTGCCGCAGGCGCTGCAGGACAAAGGCGGCTGGACCAACCGCGATTGCGCGCATTGGTTCGCCGACTATGTCAATGTGGTCGCACACCGCTACGGCGACCGGGTGAAGCGCTTTGCGACCTTCAACGAGCCGAGCGTGTTCACGCTGTTCGGCTTCTGCCTTGGCGGCCAGGCGCCGGGCATCGTCGACCGCAGCATGCTGTTGCGTGCCATACATCATGTCAATCTCGGTCATGGCGCTGCGGTCGACCGGTTGCGCGCTAGCGTCAAGAACGCTTCGCTCGGCGCCATTCACAATTGCCAGCCATGCCGGCCGGCCACCGATAAGCCGGAAGATCGTGTTGCAGCCGAAACGCTCGACGCCTATTGGAATCTCGCTTTTCCCGATCCGCAGTTGCGGGGCGTTTATCCGCCCGCAATCGCAGGATTGATGACGCCTTATCTCCAGCCCGACGACCTTAAGCACATCTGCCGGCCGGTTGATTGGTTCGGGTTGAACCACTATTCGCCGGTTTACGTCGTCGCGAGCAAAGATAATCCGCTCGGATTGTGGTTCGGCTCGGCGCCCGCGGATGTGCCGCGCTCCACTATGGGCTGGCCGGTCGAGCCGGATGCGTTCCGTGAAATTCTCACCACCATGCATGAGCGCTACGGCTTGCCAATCTACGTGACGGAAAACGGCACGGCCTATGCCGACACGCCTACGCCGGACGGCAAGGTGCCCGACGAACCGCGCATTTCTTATCTCAAGGCCTATACCGCCGCGATGTTCGAGGCGATCGCGGGTGGTGTCGACGTGCGCGGCTATTTCGTCTGGGCGTTGCTGGATAATTTCGAATGGGGCTCGGGCTACAGCGAGCGCTTCGGGCTTGTCTACGTGGACTATCCGACCCAGCGCCGGCTGCCGAAGGAATCGTTCCGCTGGTTCGCGGACCAGATCAAGGCGCATTCGGCTTCGGCGGTTCCGACTGTTTGACCCGATCGAGCGCAAGCAGCAGCACGGCGACGCGGTCGGTTGCGGAACGCCACTCCGACAGGCGCTGATAATTGTCGACCAGCCAGTTGAAAGCCACCTGGACTGCGACGAAGGCGGCCGAGCCTTGTGTCAATTCGCCGAGCGTCATGCTGCCGGCGAGATATTTCGGCGCACACAGAAACCAGCCGAAGACCGGTGCAAATAAAAGATCCGTCTGCGAGACGAATGTCGTGCCCATCAACTGCCAGAGCAGTTGACGCCAGCGCAGCAGCACCTGCGACAGCGCGGCCCAAACGACACTCTGTCGTTTGGGATCCAGGTCGCTCGCCGGGTGATTGCCGGACTCGCGGACCTCATTGGCTGCCGCCAGAAATTCAGCCTCGCTCTGGCTCTGCATTTGAATAACCGACGGCAGGTTACGGCCGATCAGCAGCATGACGCCAGTGAAGACGAGTGCATAGAGGACCGCGCCGACGACGAGATATCCCGGAATGGTCACCGTCAGGCCGCTAACGGCAACCGTCAGGCCGCCGCCGATCGACCAGAGTACGCCGGTGAAAACGCCGGCAGTCATCACCGAATTGACCAAGCCCAACGTTAAATCGACCGGTGAATCGGTCGCCGTTTTAACGTCGTAGGAGATGCGGTATTCGCCATTCTTATATTCGCCGGGATCTGCTTCGAGCTTGCGATAGTGATCGTCGGCGAACCAATCGCCGAGAATATTGGTGGTCAGCCATTGCCGCCATTTGCGCTGTGTGGTCATACGCGTCCAGACCGAAATTACGGCCAATCCGACACTGATGATCGCGAGCGGCGCAAACACCGCGACCTGGCGCCACAGCGTGTCGCTGTCGTGGCGGGCGAGCGCATTGAAGAAATCGCGATTCCAGTAGTTGAGGCGATATTGCACGGCGAGCTGCAATACCGCGATGACTACAAGGCCGACGGTCAACGGCCATGCAATCATGCCGGACTTGCCACGCCAAAATCCGCGGGCGCTCGTCCAGAACCGGACGATTTGCGCGCGATCCGAATGACTGGCGTCCGCCATCGCCCCCCTGCATTGGCATGCCCTGGTCACACGTGCTGGCCGCCGTTGATGTGGATTTCGGCGCCGTTCACGTAGGACGCGGTGTCGGTGCACAACACGTAGATGATCTTCGCCACCTCGTCCGGCGTCCCGAGCCGGTGCATCGGAATATTCTCGACGATCTTCTCGGTCCCCGGCGACAGCATTGCGGTGTCGATCTCGCCCGGCGCGATAGCGTTGACGCGCACGCCGCGCGAGCCGAAGTCGGCCGCCATTTCGCGGGTCAGAGCTGCGAGCGCCGCCTTCGATGTCGAATAGGCCGTGCCGGCAAACGGGTGCACGCGCGAGCCGGCAATCGAGGTGACGTTGACGACGGAGCCCTTGGCGGCACTGAGCTCATCGAGCAGGCCGCGCGCCAGCATGATCGGGGCAAAGAAGTTGACCTGGAAAATGTGATGCCAATCGTCGCGCGAGGTCTCGATCGAGCCGAGCCGCTTGCCGCCCGCGGCCTTGGGCGAGATCGCGGCGTTGTTGACGAGCGCATGCAGCTCGCCATTGACGCGGTTTTTGGTTTCGGCGATCGCGGCCTCGGTGTTGTCGGGGTCCGATAGATCGACCTGGATATGATCCTCCGGTCCCGCCTCCCACGGACAATTTTCCGGAAACGGATGCCGCGAACAGGTGATGACGCGCCAGCCGGCGGCCGCGAAGCGTTTCACCGTCGCGTGGCCGATGCCGCGGCTGGCTCCGGTGAGCAGGAGCGTTCGTCGCGGTTGGTTGCTAGGTGCCATGGTTGCGATCTCAAATCACGGATAAAGCCGCGTCTTGCTCCACGGCGCGTTCAGGCTCGCGCGCGTGAATGAGACGCGGTCATGCAGGCGGAACGGCCGCTCCTGCCAGAACTCGATCTCGTTGGCCACCACGCGATAACCCGACCAATAGGGCGGGCGCGGCACGGCGCCGACGGCGAATTTCGCGGTGAAGCGCGCGATCGCCTTTTCGAAGGCGAGCCGGCTTTCCAGCGCTGCCGACTGCTTTGACGCCCAGGCGCCGATTTGCGCCATGCGCGAGCGGGACGCGAAATAGGCGTCGGCTTCCTCGCTCGATACCGTTTCCACAGCGCCGCGCAGGCGCACCTGACGCTGCAGCGATTTCCAATAAAACGTCAGCGCCGCTTTCGGCGCCTCGGCAAGCTCGTGCCCCTTGATGCTGTCGCGGTTGGTGTAGAACACAAAGCCGCGCTCGTCGAAGCCCTTCAACAGCACCATTCGCGCATTGGGCAGGCCGTCGCGGCCGACAGTCGCCAGCGTCATGGCTTCGGGATTGACCGGCTCGGACCGTTTGGCGTCGGCAAACCACGCGGCAAACAGGCGCAGCGGCTCGTCGGCCGCGGTGAAGTCACCGGCCGTTAACGATGTTGGGTGTTCTATGGGCGCCGCGTCGGACATTCTCGGGGTGCCAAGTGCTCGCGTGGGGCGATCGGCAAGAGTGCCGCCGGTCTCTATATAATGGAACGGCGGCGCCGCGCCTATGTCGGCCATGTCGTGCTGTTGCGGCCGTCGCGGCGGTCGTGAGCGCACTTGCCGTTGCCGGCTGCTCCTACCGGCTCTCCTCGATGTTTTCGAACGACGATAGCGACACGCCGACCGGCTCGATCGGGCCCGCGGGCGGCCCGTCCGCCCGGGTCGCCGCCGTGGCCGTCGCCGGCGAGCCAGCGGAAGCCGATCTTGCTTATGCGCGCGCGGCAGCCTCGGCCGTGCTGGCCCGCGGCGGCAAGGACGCCAGCGTGCCGTGGCAGAACCCGAATACCGGCGCCAGCGGCAATATCACGCCGCTCGCCACCGCCTATAGCGAAGGCGGCTTGCCGTGCCGCGATTTTCTCTCCAGCTACGTGCGCGGCGGCTCGCAGGATTGGCTGCAAGGCGCCGCCTGCCGCAGCGCCGGCGGCGCCTGGGAAGTGAAGCGGCTAAAGCCGCTTAAGCAGCACTAAAGCGGGCTATCATCGCTGGGCTGCCTTCGATTTGGCGGTCAGGCCGGATGCTGTTAGATTGCGTCTTGCCGACTTTATTCCCACATGAGTGGACGTAAAATGGGCAGGCGGGGCCGGCCCGAGCTTTAGCGGAGTCCGTGGGGGATGCGTGATCCCTATGAAGTTTTGGGCATCGATCGCAAGGCGAGCGCGGGCGATATCAAAAGCGCCTATCGCAAGCTTGCAAAAAAACTGCATCCGGACGCCAACAAAAACGATCCGAAGGCCGCGACGCGCTTTTCCGAGCTGAACGCCGCGCATGAGATTCTCGGCGACGACGACAAGCGCAAGGCGTTCGATCGCGGCGAGATCGATGCCGAGGGCAAGCCGCGCTTTCGCGGCATGAAGGATTTGGCGGCGGCGCGCGGCCGGGCGGCCCGGGCGCCGGCTTTGGCCCCGACGCGAATTTTGAGAACTTCAATTTCGGTCCGGAGGGTTTTACGCGGACCACCCGGCGCGGGCGCGGCGGCGGCGCGGCTGGCGGTTTCGGCGGTTTCGAGGACATTCTCAAGGAGGCTTTCAGCAATATGGGTGGCGCTCGCGGTGGCCGCGCCGGTGCCGGCGCTGGATCGGCCTTCGAGCCTGAGGATTTCGGCATCGGCGCCGACGTTCATGCGGCGCTGACGGTGACGCTGCCGGAAGCGGCGCGCGGCGTCACCGAGCGGCTGCGGCTGCCGACCGGCAAGGACCTCGACGTCAAGATTCCTGCCGGCATTACCAGCGGCCAGCAGATCAGGCTCAAGGGCCAGGGCATGGCGGGGCAGGGCGGCTCCGGCGACGTGCTGATCACGGTCTCGATCGCGCCGCATCGCAGTATTCACGCTTGACGGCGCCGATATACGGCTCGATCTGCCGGTGACGCTTTACGAGGCGGCGCTCGGCGCCAAAGTGCGCGTGCCGACGCTCGACAAGCCGGTCGAGATCATGATCCCGCCCTGGACTTCGAGCGGCCGCACCTTCCGCCTCAAGGGCAAGGGCTTTCCCGCCAAAGCCGGCCACGGCGACCTGCTCGCCACCGTGCGCATCATGCTGCCCGAGAAGGGCGACGGCGAACTCGAAGCGCTGATGAAGAAGTGGCAGGGCGACAAGCCCTACGATCCGCGCAAGGATATGTGAGCCGGTGCCGGCTTAACGTTTCGGCGCTTGGCTAGAGCACGATCCGGAAAAGCTTGCCCCCGGACCTTCGATCTGGGGGTGGAACCCGGTTTTCCGAAAAGATCATGCTCCAACGAAAAGCTAGACCACGATCCGAATCAATCTGATCGGATCATGGTCTAGCGCGCAGGCGCGTCATCGCCGCGATGGCAGAACCGGCGTTGCCGACGATCGCGGGCGTTTCAGTGCCGCATTTGAAGTCGCGCGCGAAATCGTCGGCAGCCTTGCGCGCCTGCGCCTGGGCGTCGCCGTTGGCGTCGCGATCGACATAGGCGGTCTTGCATACCGGTCCCGGCGGCAACCGCATGACCACGAGCAAGCGCGCGCTCTTTGGCCGTCCCGCGGCATCGAGGGTTTCGTTGTCGGCAAACGACCAGCCGGCGATCAGCGCGTAGGGGTTGCCGGTCTTGTCTTGACGCCATTCGATCTTGTCGTCGTAACCGTTGAAAGCGCCGAAGCTGTCGCGTGCCGCCGGCTCCTTGCCGGCTTGCCGCATGGTCTTGCCGATGGTCAGCGTTTCGCGCAAATCCTCTTCGCCGACGAAGACCCGATAGCCGCCGTGGCCGCTACAGGCGCGCGAAGCAGCGTATTCGGTATCCTCGATGTGGAGCGAGTTGAGTTTCCGGCAATCCTTTTCGGCAATCGACGTGTATGTGCTGTTCGCTGCGCCGGCCGCCGAAGCGGCGAGCGAAAGAACGACAATAGCCACAGCGGGCCCGTCAATGAGCGATCGGACATGACCCAAGCGTGAATTGATCTTTGCCATCGCAACAAACGCAGCGCCTCTCACCCGCCTTGCGGCGGGGTGCGCCGATCGATCTGATCGTAGGCGGCTTGTGCGATGTCGTGCAGCTTGTCTCTGTTCGGCCGGTCCGCTCAGCACATAGAGCGAGATTCTGGTCGACCCAATAATAGGCCGCGTTCTGCTCGCCCGTCGTGTAGCGCAGCGCCGTTTCCTGATCGCTGGTGCGCCCGCAATAAAGCGTGAAGCGCTCGCCCGACGGGCCTTCATACATGAAGAACGCGGTCGCTCCGGTCGGGCCCGGCAGCAGCCGGCCGCCGACGAGCTTCAATCCCATTTTGTCGAGTTCGGGCGCGCGCAACGGCGAGCCGACCCGCTTCGACAGCCATTCCACCAGATGCGGCCGCTGGTCGCCCGGCACCTCGACCGGATGGCGGACCTCGACGGTATAGAGCCGATAGGCATCGAGCGCGTCGCTGGTGAAAGCGCGACAGATCGGACGGCGTCGTGCGTCTCGACGCCGCGCGACGGTCCAGCCGGCGGCGCCGCCGACCAGGAATGCGGCGACGACGGCCGCCGCGGCGGCCGCCATCGCGCCGTAGCGGCGGCGCGCCAGCCGGCCGACATCGAGCCGCTGCGGCGGCTGTTCGTCGGCGACAGCGCCGTAGCGCGCGCGAATGAGATCGGCCTGGCTTGCGCCAGGCGGCGACTTTGGCCGCGTCGTCGGGATGGGTCGCGAGCCACGCTTCGACCGCGCCGCGGCGGTCGGCGGGCAATTCGCCGTCGACATAGGCGTGGAGTTCGTCTTCGCTGACAGTCTGGTCTCGATCAATCATCGTTCGCTCTCTTCGTCATTTCACGCGGCGCAGCGCCGGGCGCTCGCCGTCGAGATAGGCTTTGATCTGGTTGCGGGCGCGGGCGAGCCGCGACATCACGGTGCCGATCGGCACGCCCTGCACTTCGGCGACCTCGCGATAGGTGAGGCCCTCGAGCACAACGAGCAGCAGCGCCGAGCGCTGATCCTCGGCGAGCTCGTCGAGCGCGCGGGTGATATCGCGCCCGCCGGATTCCGGCCCGCCGGTCGTGGCATCGCTGTCCTTGATCGGCGTCAGCACCGGCCGCCGCGACAGGCTGCGAAGGCGGTTGCGGTTGAGATTGGTCAGGATGGTGTAGAGCCATGCCCGGGTATCTCCGCCGTGAAACAAATGCTCGGAGCGCAGCGCCCGCACCAGCGTATCCTGCACGATGTCGTCGGCCGTCTCGGCGTCGCGGGTCAGCGCCCGCGCATAACGCCGCAGCGCCGGAATTGCCGCCTGGATCTGCTCGCGGAATTCACTCAAGCATCGCACCTCTTAGCGAACGTTAAGACCTGCTGGCGTCGATCGGCCGTCGAGCTTTAACGACGGCGCCCGCAATTCAACAACACCAGCCGCCGCCGGCTATTCCGCGCTTGATGGCGCCACGCTTGATGGGCCAATGACCCTATGCCATAGGAGGCCGGGGCTGGAAATCGCCGTACGAGGTCAAGAGAATGCCGGAAATCTCGGGCCTCATGCGCGGCAAACGCGGCCTGGTCATGGGGGTCGCGAACCATCGCTCGCTCGGCTGGGGCATCGCCAAGGCGTGCCACGGGCACGGCGCCGAACTCGCCTTCACCTATCAGGGCGATGCGCTGAAGAAGCGCGTCGAGCCGCTGGCCCAGGAGGTCGGCGGCATCGTGGTCGGCGATTGCGACGTGACCGAGCCGAAGACCATCGATGCGGTGTTCGCCGCCGTGCAGCAGGCCTGGGGCAGCATCGATTTTCTCGTCCACGCCATCGCGTTTTCGGACAAGGATCAGCTCGACGGCCGCTATGTCGACACCACGGCGGACAATTTCGCCAAGACGCATGCTGGTGAGCTGCTATTCGTTCACGGCCATCGCGCAGCGCGCCGAGAAGCTGATGCCGAACGGCGGCTCGATGCTGACGCTGACCTATTACGGCGTCGGAAAAGTGGATGCCGCACTACAACGTCATGGGCGTCGCCAAGGCGGCGCTCGAAGCCTCGGTGTGGTATCTCGCCGCCGATCTCGGCGTGAAGAACATCCGCGTCAACGCCATTTCGTCCGGGCCCGATCAAGACGCTCGCCGCGTCCGGCATCGGCGATTTCCGCTACATCCTCAAATGGAACGAGTACAATGCGCCGCTGCGGCGCAACGTCACCATCGAGGAAGTCGGCGAGGCCGGCGCCTATCTCCTTTCCGACATGTCGCGCGGCGTCACCGGCGAAGTGCATCACGTCGATGCCGGCTATCACATCGTCGGCATGAAGCATCCCGACGCGCCCGACATCACCGTCGGCAAGGATGTGATCGCTACGCGCAGCGGTCGACTGTCGAACGGCATGACCATGCCGGTCCTCTATTACGTCCGTCACGGCGAGACCGACTTCAACGCCGAGGCGCGGCTGCAGGGCCGCCGCGATACCAGCTCAATGCGCGCGGCCGGCGAGCAGGCGAAGGAATGCGGCGATTTGCTGCGCGATCTGTTCGCGCGCGACGGCCGCGCAGCCGATCGATTTCGCCTATGTGGCGAGCCCGCTCAAGCGCGCGCGCGAGACCATGGAAATCTTGCGCGCGACGCTCGGGCTCGATCCGCACGGCCTATCGCATCGACGATCGGCTGATGGAGATTTCCTACGGCGAATGGGAAGGCCTGACGCTGCCGGAAATCGACGCCCGCATGCCCGGCGTGCTGGCCGAGCGCGAGCGCGACAAATGGGATTTTGCGCCGCCCGGCGGCGAAAGCTATCGCGAACTGACAAGCCGCATCGGCGAATGGTATGCGGCGCTGACGCGCGATACCGTGGTCGCGGCGCATGGCGGCGGCGTGCGCGCGCTGATGGCGCTATTCAACGTGATGCCGAAGGAAGAAGCGACGCACGCGCAGATCGCGCAAGGCGTCGTCTATGTTTTCGCCGACGGCAAGATGGCGCGCTACGCGTAGATCGCTGCGGCGCCAAACCAAAATGCAAAGTCAAGCCAAAAACGAAAGCGGCCGAACCTGGGTCCGGCCGCTTGCGAGATCGAATCTCGCGAAACCGAAGTTGACGGCGCGGCCCCAATACGAGTCTCACGCTCATGACTTCGACTTCTTCTTGGCCTTTTTCTTCTTCGTCGCCATGATTGTTTCCTTGGTGTGTGTGATGAACCTACGGCAGGGTTGGTTCAGTCGCAGGCTATGTTCGATCTCGGTCCCTGGGCCTTCGCCCCCTTACCGAGAAAGACAATGCCACAACGCGATTCGAGCCGCAATCGAAAAATCGCAAATAATCCTTATTTTTCCGTAGCTTAACGGTTATTCAGGTTTCCATTAATCGGCGTTCAGCGACATGAATGCGGCATGAACATCGGTAGCGAGATCTGCGCAAATCGTTGCGCATTTATTCGGCAAGAATATTCGCAAGCGCGAACGCGGGCGCGTTTCTACCGCAGTTGCGAACGGCACGACGCGCCAGCGGAGCGCATTTGACCCGATGGGACACGCGGGCTACCAAGCCCCAACTAAGCCCAACATGCCTTCATTGCATCCATTCAGCGTCACCCGCGCGTCATGTCGTTCAATACTTTCGGTCATTTATTTCGGGTCACGACCTTCGGCGAAAGCCACGGGCCGGCGATCGGCTGCGTGGTCGACGGCTGTCCGCCGCGCATTCCGCTGACCGAGGCCGACATTCAGCCTTATCTCGACCGCCGCCGGCCCGGGCCAATCGCGCTACACGACGCAGCGCCAAGAACCCGACGCGGTGAAAATCCTCTCCGGCGTTTTCGCCGACGACGACAAGCGGCGCGCAAGTGACGACCGGCACGCCGATCGCGCTCCTCATCGACAATGTCGATCAGCGCTCGAAGGATTATTCCGACATCAAGGACAAATATCGGCCCGGCCACGCCGACTATCACCTACGACGTCAAATACGGCCTGCGCGATTATCGCGGCGGCGGCCGCCAATCGGCGCGCGAAACGGCGATGCGGGTCGCCGCCGGCGCCGTCGCGCGCAAGGTCGTGCCGGGGCTGAACGTCCGCGCCGCGCTGGTGCAGATGGGCCCGCATCGTATCGATCGCGCGCGCTGGGATTGGGCCGAGGTCGAGCGCAATCCGTTCTTCTGTCCCGATGCCAAGACCGCGGCGATGCTGGGCGATTATCTCGACGGCTTGCGCAAGAGCGGCTCGTCCATCGGCGCGGTGATCGAGGTCGTCGCCGAAGGCGTGCCGGCGGGCCTCGGCGCGCCGATCTACGGCAAGCTCGACGGCGATCTCGCCGCGGCGCTGATGAGCATCAATGCCGTCAAGGGCGTCGAGATCGGCGCCGGCTTCGGCGCGGCCGAACTGACCGGCGAGGAGAACGGCGACGAGATGCGCATGGGCAATGACGGCAAGCCGCTGTTTCTGTCCAACAATGCCGGCGGCATTCTCGGCGGCATTTCGACCGGCCAGCCGGTGGTGGCGCGCTTTGCGGTCAAGCCGACCTCGTCGATCCTCACCCCGCGCCGCACCGTCGACCGCTACGGCCACGAGACCGAGATCTCGACCACCGGCCGCCACGATCCTTGCGTCGGCATCCGCGCCGTGCCGATCGGCGAAGCCATGGTGGCGTGCGTGATCGCCGATCATTATCTACGCCAGCGCGGCCAGGTCGGCGAAACGCCGGCCTGGCCGTTTGCGCCGCCGGCGCGCTGACACGCTGTGGAGTGAAGATCAGAAAAATGGAAGACGCTCACCAACGCATTCGCGCCGCCGTTGCCGCATTCGCGCGCGGCGAGATTGTCATCGTCGCCGATGACGACGACCGCGAGAACGAAGGCGATCTGTTCGTCGCGGCGAGCCTGTGCACGCCGGAAAAGATGGCGTTCATCATCCGCCATACCTCGGGCATCGTCTGCGCGCCGCTGGCGCCGGAAGAGGCGCGGCGGCTGCATCTCGATCCGATGGTGGCGCTCAACGATGCGCCGCTCGGCACCGCCTTCACCGTCTCGGTCGATGTCCGCCACGGCCTGACCACCGGCATTTCCGCGGAGGAGCGCAACAATACCGTGCGCGCGCTCGCCAACGGCAATTCCGGCGCCTCCGATTTCGTGCGGCCCGGCCACGTCTTTCCGCTGGTGGCGAAGGAAGGCGGCGTGCTGATGCGCTCCGGCCATACCGAGGCTTGCGTCGATCTTTGCCGGCTCGCCGGCTTGCCGCCGGTCGGCGTGCTGTCCGAACTGATGAACGACGACGGCACGGTGATGCGCGGTCCCGAGCTCGCCGCCTTCGCCGAGCGGCACAAGCTGCAGCGCATCACTATCGCGGAACTGATCGCCTATCGGCAGGCGCGCGACAAGCTGATCGAGCGGGTCGGCGAATTTCCGGTCGAATCCGAGATCGGCACGCTGACCGGCTACGCTTTCCTCACGCCGTTCGATGCGGTCTATCACATGGCGTTCGTCCACGGCGCGCATCGGCGACGGCAAGAATGTGCTGACCCGGCTGCATCGCGCCAATATCATTTCCGACGTGTTCGGCGGCGCCAAGCCGATCCATCATGCGCTTGCGCGCGTTTCAAGGCCGAGGGCAGGGGCGTGCTGGTGCTGTTGCGCGACGGCACCGCCGGCGTGCCGGTGGTCTCGATTCCCAAATCGGGCGAAACCGCGTCCGGCGAAGCGCGCACCCGGCAATGGCGCGAGATCGGCCTCGGCGCGCAGATCCTCAAGGATCTCGGCGTCAATTCGATCAGGCTGTTAACGTCGTCGCGGCCGATGACCTTTGTCGGGCTGTCCGGTTTCGGCATCGAGATTGTCGGCACCGAGCCGGTCGAAGGCTGAACTGTTCGTCGCGTTTGCGCGTCTCAGCGGCAAAGCAGGAGGGCGGCATGCCCAGCATCATTTCCCGAATTCGCATCGTTTTGGCCGTGATCGGTCTCGGCCTGACGTTGTCGGCCTGCGGTTACAACACCATCCCGACGCTCGAAGAGCAGGCCAAGGCGCGCTGGTCGGACGTGCAGAACCAATATCAGCGCCGCGCCGATCTCATTCCCAATCTGGTCGCGACGGTGCAGGGCTATGCCGCGCAGGAAAAGAGCGTCCTCACCGCCGTCGTCGAGGCGCGCGCCAAGGCGACGCAGATCAAGCTCGACGCGTCCGACCTCACCGATCCGGCCAAGCTCAAGGCCTTCCAGGACGCGCAGAACCAGTTGACCGGCGTGCTCGGCCGGCTGCTGGCGGTGACCGAGAACTATCCCGACCTGAAATCCAACGCCAACTTCCTGGCGCTGCAGTCGCAGCTCGAAGGCACCGAGAACCGCATCGCGGTGGCGCGGCGCGACTATATCGACGCGGTGCGCGCCTTTAATACCGCGCTGCGCACATTCCCGACCGTGATCTGGGCGAAGACCGCGTTCTCCGGCGAAAAGCCGATGGCGGAATTCACCGCCAACGAGGGCGCGCAGACGCCGCCGCAGGTCAAGTTCTGATCGGTAGCGCTCGTCATTCCGGAAGCAGCGCAGCGCGCCGGAATCCGCATCACAGGTCCAAGTGTGATCGCGACGCGCAACTAGACCGCTCGGCTCATGCGGTGCATGGATGTCATCGGGCCGCGCGCTTTCACGCGCCTCGGAATGACGGCGTCTTGCCGCCTATTGCGCTCTGTCTGCTGTCCACTCTGCGCTTTCGCATTCGATTTTCCGCCGCTCACCGGCCGCGTGGTCGATCAGGCCAACGTCATGACGCCGGAGAGCCGCAGCGACATCGAGGCCAAGCTCAAGGATCTCGAGGACAAGTCCGGCATCCAGCTCGTCGTCGCCACGGTGAAATCGCTGCAAGGCGGCGACATCGAAACCTATGCCAATGAGCTGTTCCGGTTCTGGAAGCTCGGCCAGGCGCAGAAGAACAACGGCGTGCTGCTTCTGGTCGCGCCGGCCGAGCACAAGGTCCGCATCGAAGTCGGCTACGGCCTCGAAGGCACGCTGACCGACGCGCTGTCGTCGGTGATCATTTCGAGCGCCATCATCCCGCGCTTCAAGACCGGCGATTTTTCCGGCGGCATCGAGCGCGGCGTCGACGGCATCATCAGCGTGCTCAGCGGCGACACCGCGGATTGGCAGCCGAAGGTCGATGTCCGCGCGCGAAGACGCCTCGGCGCGATTTCGACAAGCTGTTTCCGATTCTGTTTTTCCTGCTGCATGCTCTTCATCTGCTGGTATTTGATCCGCAATGCCAACGGCACGTCCTCCGGCGGCGGCGCACGCGCGCGGCGGCGGCCCGATCTTCGTGCCTTACGGCGGTTCGTGGAGTTCTGGCGGCGGCGGCGGGTTTCGGCGGCGGCGGCTTTGGTGGCGGCTTTTCCGGCGGCGGCGGTTCGTCCGGCGGCGGCGGCGCATCGGGGAGCTGGTGATGCATTTCACCAAGGAGGATCACGAGGCGGTCTCGGCCGCGATCCACGAGGCGGAGAAGCAAACCTGCGGCCAACTCGTCTGCGTGCTGGCGCATTCGTCGTCGAATTATGCGCATATTCCGATTTTGTGGGCGAGCGTGCTGGCGCTGATCGCGCCGTGGCCGCTGATCTATTTCACGCAATGGAGCGTGCAGCGGATTTTCCTGCTGCAGCTTGCCGTTTTCATCGTCGCCGGCTTGGTCTTCTCCTGGATGCCGCTGCGGCTCGCGCTCGTTCCGCGGCGGTGCAGCGCGCGCGGGCGCATCGCGCCGCGCTCGAGCAATTCGTCGTGCGCGGCATCAGCCGCACCAAGAACCGCACCGGCGTGCTGATTTTCGTGTCGCTGGCCGAGCACTACGCGCGCATCATCGCCGACGAAGGCATCGCCGCAAAGGTCCATAACGCGGAATGGCAGGCCGCGATCGACGCCTTGACCGCGCATATGCGCGACGGCCGGATCGCCGCGGGCTTCACCGCCGCGATCGAGCGCTGCGGCGCTGTGCTTGCGGCACACGCGCCGCCGGACGGTTCGGCGAACGAATTGCCGGATCGGCTCTACGTCATGTAGCGCAGCCGCGCCGGCGCTCGTCTCAGCCGGCCGCCTGCGCCCGCTTCGGAAACAATTGCGGCCGCAGCTTCGGATGGCCGGCCATCGTCTTCGGCGCATAGGGCGTCTCGGCGCCGAGCTCTTCGGCGGCGTGCCAGGCCCAGCGCGGATCCCAGATCGCGCCGCGCGCGAGGCAGATCATGTCGGCCTTGCCGGAAGCGACGATGTCCTCGGCCTGCTGGTAGCCGGCGATCAGGCCGACGGTCATGGTGGTCATGCCGCTTTCCTTTTTCACCTTCTCGGCGAACGGCACCTGATAGCCGGGCGAGAGCGGAATTTTCTGCCGCGGATCGAGGCCGCCGGTCGACACGTCCATATAGTCCATGCCGCGCTTTTTCAGCTCCTTGGCCAGCAGCACGGTTTCTTCCGGCGTCCAGCCGCCGTCGACCCAATCGGTCGCGGAGACGCGCATGCCGAGCGGCTTCTGCTCCGGCCACACCGCGCGCACCGCCTCGTACATTTCGATGGCAAAGCGCATGCGGTTTTCGGTCGAGCCGCCATATTCGTCGGTGCGCTGGTTGGAGAGCGGCGACAGGAATTGATGGGCCAGATAGCCGTGCGCGCCGTGCAGCTCGATCACGTCGTAGCCGATGCGATCGACGCGCTTGGCCGCCGCGGCGAATTCGCCGATGCAGCGCTTGATGTCGTCCTTGGTCATGGCGTGCGGCACCGGCCAGCCGGTGTCGTAGGGGATCGCCGACGGCGCTTCCGGCGTCCAGCCGCCTTCCTCCTTGGTCAGGATCGGCTTGCCGCCGGCCGCCGGCGGCGTGGTCGGGCCTTTGCGTCCGGCATGCGCCAGCTGCACGCCGAGCTTGGCGACGCCATATTGCCGGCAGAAATCGTGCACGCGCTTGAGCGCTTTCTCGTTGTCGTCCGACCACATGCCGGCGCATTTCGGCGTGATCCGGCCCTGCGGATTGACGTCGGTCATCTCGCACATCACGAGACCGGCGCAGCCGAGCGACATATTGCCGAGATGCATCAGATGCCAATCGTTCGCCGAGCCGTTGTTGGAATTGTACTGGCACATCGGCGACACCACGACGCGATTGGGAAGCGTAAGCCCGCGCAGCGTGATGGGAGAAAACAGGACGCTAGCCATTGTTGCGAGATCCTTTGGTGCTGAGATTTGGTCAGAGGGAGGCATGCAATATCACGAAATCCGATCTGGGAGTACGCGCTATTTTTCCAGCCGCGCCACGATCTCGACATGCGCGGAATAGCGGAATTGATCGACCGGCGTGACCGCCGTGAGCCGATAGCCGCCGTCGATCAAATGGCGCAGGTCGCGCGCGAACGTGCCGGGATTGCACGACACCGCGACGATCGACCGGCACGCGGCTTGCCGCGAGCTCGCGCGATTGCGCGTCCGCGCCTTGGCGCGGCGGATCGAACACCGACGGCATCGAAGCGGTTGAGCTCGGCGGCCAGCGAGCGGATTTTTGAACAGATCGCGCCGCTCGGCGGTGACGGGTTTCAGCCCGGCGGTGCCGGCGGCGGCGCGCTTGAGTGCGGCGAGCGCCGCTTCGTCGTCGTCGACCGCGGCGACGCGCGCCTGTTCGGCAAGCCGCAGCGCGAAAGGCCCGATGCCGGCGAACAGATCGGCGATGCTTTTGGCGCCGGCACAGGCGGCGCGCAACGAGCCGCGCCAGCACCGCTTCGCCTTCGGCGGTCGCTTGCAAGAAAGCCGCGGGCGGCAGCGGCACGGTGGCGGCGCCCATGCGCAGTGTCGGCGCGCGCGCTTGTGCGATCAATTCGCCGTGGCGGGTCAGCCGCGCCAAGTTTGTGCTGCGCGGCGACGCGCGCCAGCGCCGCCGTCAGCGGCGCCGTCAGCGGGCCCGAGCCGCGCACGTCGATATCGAGGCCCGCATCGGTCGCCGTCACGTGGATGTCGAGCGGCTTCTTGGCGGGTCCGAGCTCTCGGCGATGGCCCAGGCCGCCTGAGCGCGCCGTCGAGGCTTTTGGCCAGAACCGGGCAGCGGTCGATCGCGATCAGCTGATGCGCGCGCGCGGCCGAGAAGCCGACCGTCGAGCACGTCGTGGGCTGCTGCGCCGGGCATGGAAGACGACGCGGCGGCGGCCCTCGCCATGGGCGTCGATCA
Organism: uncultured Alphaproteobacteria bacterium; assembly: GCA_963784005.1. Classification (GTDB taxonomy): domain Bacteria; phylum Pseudomonadota; class Alphaproteobacteria; order Rhizobiales; family Xanthobacteraceae; genus BOG-931. The sequence continues at coordinate 178,589 of CAWAPT010000009.1, forward strand.
GATCGCCGACCGGCGCTTCGATGCCGGCCTGGCGCAACGCCGCGACGACGAGATCGCGCTTCCACGCGCGGTAGGGCGCGCTCTGCCAATGCTGCAAGGCGCAGCCGCCGCAAACGCCGAAATGCGGACAGATCGGCGCGATGCGTTCGGCGCTCGGGCGTCTCGACATTGAGAAGATGCCGCCGGTCGGGCTGGCCGGGCACGGCTTCGACTTCGACGGTTTCGCCCGGCAGCGTGCCGGGAACATAGATCGGCCCATCCGGCGCCGTCGGCCACGCCATCGCCGCGATGGCCGATGCCGATCGATGACGAGGCGCTCAACCACGTTCGGCCTCGATGAAGAATTCGCGGTTGCCGTCGCCGCCGCGGATCGCGGATGCAACGACGCCGCCGACGCGCCAGCCGAGCGACGCGATGAAAGCGCCGATGTCTTCGCAGATCGACCTTGTGAACGGCTTCATCGCGCACGATGCCTTTCTTGAGGTGGCGGCGCGCGGCTTCGAATTGCGGCTTGATCAGCGCCAGGATCTGCGCGCGGGGCGCGAGCAATTTTCCGACCGCCGGCAGCACGAGCTTGAGCGAAATGAAGCTCACGTCGATCGTCGCGAAATCCGGCACGCTGCGGCAAACGCGACCGGATCGAGCGTGCGGATATCGGTCTGCTCGATCGAAACGATATCGTTGCGGCCGCGCAGGCGCGGATGCAACTGGCCGGTGCCGACATCGACCGCGTAGACGCAGCCGCGCGCCGCGCGCCAGCAGCACCTCGGTGAAGCCGCCGGTCGAGGCGCCGACATCGAGGCAGACGCGGCCGGTCACATCGAGGCCGAAATGATCGAGCGCGGCGGCAAGCTTGACGCCGCCGCGCGAGACATAAGGGTGCTCGGGCTCCGCCGCGATCGTCGGCAGCGGCGAGATCTCCTCCGCAGCCTTGCGCACCGACACGCCGTCGGCAGTCACGAGGCCGGCCGCGATCGCGGCTTGCGCCCGCGCCCGGCTCTCAAACAGGCCGCGCGCGACCAGCAGGCGATCGGCGCGTTCTCGGGTGGTCATGGCGTTGTCATTACATTTCCCGGGCGCAGCGCAGCACGTAGCATGGCGAAGCTGGTGCGCTGCTGAACGCGGGATCGTATCAGATGCCGAGCTTGGGACGATGCCCGGATCAGCGATGCACCGGGTCGCGCGGCACCGCATCCGGGAAACGCAGCTTGCCTCAGGCGAGCTTGACGACTTCGCCGCGCATGTTCTGGCCGAGCGCCTCGAACGCCTTGGCGACGATGCCTTTGGCGTCGAGACCGGCCTGCGGCATACATGGCGTTGGGCGAGTCCTGATCGATGAAAATATCCGGCAGCACCATCGAGCGGACCTTCAGGCCGCGATCGAGCACGCCGTGCTCGGCGAGCGTCTGCAGCACAAAGGAGCCGAAGCCGCCGATCGAGCCTTCCTCGATGGTGAGCAGCACTTCGTGCTCGCGGGCAAGCCGCAGCAGCATGTCGACATCGAGCGGCTTGGCGAACCGCGCATCGGCGACCGTGGTCGACAGTCCAAAGGTCGCGAGCTCGTCGGCGGCCTTGAGGCATTCGCCGAGCCGCGCGCCGTAGGAGAACAGCGCGACCTTGGTGCCTTCGCGCAGGATGCGGCCCTTGCCGATTTCGAGCGGCTTGCCTTCTTCAGGCATTGGCACGCCGAGGCCTTCGCCGCGCGGATAGCGCAGCGCCGAAGGCCGATCGTCGATCGCGACCGCCGTCGCCACCATGTGGACGAGTTCGGCTTCGTCGGCCGCCGCCATCAGCACGAAATTCGGGCAGGCAGCCGAGATAGGCGACATCGAAGGCGCCGGCATGGGTCGGCCCGTCGGCGCCGACCAGGCCGGCGCGGTCCATGGCGAAACGCACCGGCAGGCGCTGGATCGCGACGTCATGCACGACCTGGTCATAGGCGCGCTGCAGGAAGGTCGAATAGATCGTCGCGAACGGCTTGAAGCCTTCGGTGGCGAGGCCGGCGGCAAAGGTGACGCCATGCTGCTCGGCAATGCCGACATCGAACGTGCGCGTCGGGAAACTCTTTCTGGAACAGGTCGATGCCGGTGCCGGACGGCATCGCCGCGGTGATGGCGACGATCTTGTCGTCCTTGCGCGCTTCCTTGATCAGGCTTTCGCCATAGACCTTCTGATAGGCGGGGGCGCCCGATTTTGATTTCTGCTGCGCGCCGGTGGCGACGTCGAACTTGACGACGCCATGATATTTGTCGGCGGACTTCTCCGCCGGCGCGTAACCTTTGCCCTTTTGCGTCACGACGTGAACGAGGATCGGGCCGTTCTTGGTGTCGCGCACATTCTCCAGCACCGGCAGGAGATGATCGATATTGTGGCCGTCGATCGGGCCGACATAGAAGAAGCCGAGCTCGTCGAACAGCGTGCCGCCGGTGACCAGACCGCGGGCATATTCCTCCACCGCCAAGGCGCGCTGCTGGAGCATTTTGCTCGGCATGCGCTTGGCGATCTGGCGGAATATCTTGCGCATACGGTGATAACCGCGGCCGGAAACGCGGCGCGCGAGATAAGCCGACAGCGCGCCGACCGGCGGCGCGATCGACATATCGTTGTCGTTGAGCACCACGATCAGGCGCGAATTCATCGCGCCGGCATTGTTCATCGCCTCGTAGGCCATGCCGGCCGACATCGCGCCGTCGCCGATGACGGCGATGACATTATTCTGCTTGTTCTGCAGATCGCGGGCCACCGCCATGCCGAGGCCGGCGGAGATCGAGGTCGAGGAATGCGCGGCGCCGAACGGATCGTATTCGCTCTCGGCGCGCTTGGTGAAACCGGAAAGGCCGCCGCCTTGGCGCAGCGTGCGGATGCGGTCGCGGCGATCGGTCAGGATCTTATGCGGATAGGCCTGATGGCCGACGTCCCAGATCAGCCGGTCGCTCGGCGTGTTGAACACATAGTGCAGCGCGACGGTGAGCTCGATGACGCCAAGGCCGGCGCCGAGATGGCCGCCGGTGACGGCGACCGCATCGATCATCTCGCTGCGCAATTCATCCGCGACCTGCCGCAACTGGCCGGCTTCGAGGCGCCTTAGGTCTTCGGGGGTCTTGATTTGGTCGAGCAATGGGGTCTTCGACGAAACCGTCACGCTACGCTCCTTTTTCAGACCAATGTGTTGCTTTGGCCAGGGTTTTGCTTGGCCAATGTGTTGTTTCGGCCGAACGCCGATTATTGGGGCTCGGTGGGCCCGCCAAGGGATCACGCGGATTTCGGGGTCCTTACACCATTCACTACAGGGAACGCAATTTATACTGCACTGCAGCTAAGGAAAGACCTGGAGGGAACCGCTAGGCTTTCCAGGGCCTTATATCCCGACTCTGCAACTACCCGTACAACCCCAATATCTATGTCTAGTTCAAGCTAGTTAGGGTTCGACCTTTTGCCAAGCTTTCGCAAGCATTTTGCGGGGGTTTGGCGTTAGAAATGCGAGCTGAGGCGCCGTGACGCTCGAAACCTACCGTAAAAAGCGAAAATTCGGGGTCACCGCCGAGCCGCGCGGCCATAAAGGGCCGCGTGGCGGGAATCGCTATGTCATCCAGAAACATGCCGCCCGCCGGCTGCACTACGATCTACGCCTCGAACTCGACGGCGTCATGAAGAGCTGGGCGGTGACCCGAGGTCCAAGCCTCGACCCCGGCGACAAGCGGCTTGCCGTCCATGTCGAGGATCACCCGATCGAATACAACACGTTCGAGGGCACCATTCCGCAGGGCGAGTATGGCGGCGGCACGGTGATGATCTGGGATCGCGGGCGCTGGGCGCCGGATGGCGATCCGCACCACGGCTATGCCAAGGGCCATCTCGATTTCGAGCTCGAAGGCAAAAAGCTGCGCGGCCGCTGGCATCTCGTGCGCATGCGCCCGCGCGAACGTGATCGGCAAAAGAGCCGCCATGAGAACTGGCTCCTGATCAAAGGCAAGGACGGCGAATCGCGCACCGGCCGCGCCGCGGACATTTTGGACGAAAAGCCGCTGTCGGCGGCGACCGGCCGCTCGATGGAGGAAATCGCCGCCGGCAAAGGCAACAAGCGCGTCTGGCACAGCAATCGCGGCGCCGGTAAAGCTACGGCGCAGCCGCGGCCGCAAACCCAGCGCGATTTCAAGGCGCAACTGGCGCAAGCCGCGTCGCAGGCCAGGCCAAAAGGCAAACCGGCGCGGGCGGCGCGCAAGCCTGTGGCGAAGCGCCCGGCCGGGAACAGCACGCCGCCGGCCGAAGAAAAAGGCAGCGCGCCCGGCACTGCCCGGCTTTGTGCCGCCGAGCCTCGCTACGCTGCACACAGCGCCGCCCGCCGGCGCCGATTGGCTTCATGAAATCAAATTCGACGGCTATCGCATCGCGGCGCGGCTCGATCACGGCCAGGTGCGCCTCCTGACCCGCAAGGCGCTGGATTGGACGCAGCGGTTCGAACGCATTGCCAAGGCGGTCGCGGCGCTGCCGGCGCAAACGGCGCTGCTTGACGGCGAACTGGTGGTCGAGAACGACCAAGGCGTTGCCAGTTTTTCGATGCTGCAGGCCGATTTGAAGGACGGCCGCGGCGATCGCTTCGTCTATTGGGCGTTCGATTTGCTGTTCTTGGACGGCCGCGACCTGACCGGCGAGCCGCTCGTCGCCCGCAAGGCTGCGCTGCACCGGCTGTTAAAGGGCAATAGCCGGACCGGCGCGGTGCGCTATGCCGAGCATTTCGACGAGGACGGCGCGGCGATTTTCAAGAGCGCCTGCGACATGCATCTCGAAGGCATCATCTCGAAGCTGCGCGAGGCGCCCTATCGCTCCGGACGTTCGGAAAATTTCGTCAAAACCAAATGCCATAACGCGCAGGAATTTGTCGTCGCCGGGTTCAGCCCTTCCAATGCGATGCCCAAAGCGGTCGGCGCGCTGACCGTGGCGTTCCATGAGGACGGCAAGCTGCGCTATGCCGGACGCGTCGGCACCGGTTACACGCAAAAGATCGCGCGCGATCTGTGGCGGCGGCTCGATCCGTTGCGCGTCGCCCGCGCGCCGCTTGCCTTGCCGCCGGATGAACGGCGCAAGAATGTCATCTGGGTGAAGCCGGAAGTGGTGGTCGAAACCGAATTCCGCGGCATCACCCATGACGGCTTGCTGCGGCAGGCCTCCTACAAGGGTTTGCGCGAGGACAAGCCGGCGCGCGAGGTGGTGCGCGAGACCGCGGAGCCTGCAGCTGCCGTACCGATGGCGCAGCGGCAGCCTGTGCGCAAATCGGCGACGCCGCAGCCGGCGCGGCGAACGCGGCCGTCAGCCAACGGCAAGAACAGCTCGGAGGTGGCGAACGTCCATCTGACGCATCCCGACCGCGTGTATTGGGCCGATGCCGGCGTCACCAAGCAGGACTTGGCCGAATATTACGTCAGCGTGTGGGACTACATGGCGCCGCATATCGTTGATCGGCCGCTTTCGATCGTGCGCGCGCCGGAGGGCGTCGGCGGCGAGACGTTTTTCCAGAAGCACATCGCCTCGAACATCAAACAATCGCCGTTGCGCCACGTCGTCGACGCCAAGGAGCACGATGTCATCGCGGTCGAGACACTCAGCGAGCTGATCGCGCTGGTGCAATCCGCAGCCTTGGAGGTCCATGTTCGCGGTTCGCGGCTTGGACAATTGGAACTATGCGACCGCATCGTGTTCGATCTCGATCCGGGGGAGGGCGTTTCCTGGACGGCGATGGTGGCCGCGGCGCAGGAGACGCGCGACCGGCTGCGAGCGGAAAAGCTGGAAAGCTTCGTCAAGCTTTCCGGCGGCAAGGGCATCCATGTCGAGGTGCCGATCGGCGGCGCCGATTGGGACACGGCCAAGAGGTTCACCTCGCGCATCGCCGCGGCGATGGCTGCCGACAGCCCGAATCTTTACCTCGCCAAGATGACCAAGGCGCTGCGTAAAGGCAAAGTCTTCATCGATTATTTCCGCAATTCGCGCGAGGCGACGTCGGTCGCGCCGTACTCGACGCGCGCGCGCGCCGGTGCGCCGGTGTCCTTTCCGGTGTCATGGAGGCGCTGCCGCGTACCACCGGCGGCAACCAGTTCACTGTGCTCAATGTGAAAAAAAACCTGCGCAACGATGCGTGGGCCGGGATCGGCAAGGTGCGGCAGAGGTTGCCGGATTTGGGAAAACACCGGCGCTAACTTCACCCTCCCCTGCAGGGGGAGGGTCGGCGGCCGCAGGCCGACGGGGTGGGACGCTGGGCAATCGAATCAGCGATGCGGAATACACTTGCCCCACCCGGCACGCTTCGCGCGCCGGCCTCCCCCTCCAGGGGAGGTGAATCACCCCGCGAGCCGGAACCGCTCCGCCTTCGGCTCGAAGCGCGAGCGGAAAATTTCGGCATCGAGCGGGTCCTCGAAGCAATAGCGCACGAAGGCCGCGTAATCGTCTTCGACATACATGTCGAACTTGCCGACATAGGGGATCAGGAAATCCAAAATCTCGCTGTCGTCGGCAAGCTGCTGCCGCGGCAGCACCACCTGATACGGGCATTCCTCGTCGAGCTTGCGCAGCCAATGCGCTTCTTTTGTCCGAATCCATCGCCATCACCCCTTGACCCGAACCGGGATTGTTCTCTATTTGTTCCAAAATGTCAAGCAATAAGACATATTACTAGTTGGAATCTCAAGGCTTTCACTCCACATCCAGCGGTCGGTGCCGGTCGGCTTGCCGGCCGGCGTCGAGCGTGATTTTCTCCACGCGGGCTTCGGCTTGGCGCAACAAATCCTCGCAGCGCGCTTTGAGCGCTTCGCCGCGCTCGTAGATGGCGACCGATTCCTCAAGCGGCACCTTGCCTTCTTCGAGCCGTTTGACGATCGATTCGAGCTCCTCGATCGCCCGCTCGAACGGCAGTTGCCGATATCGCTATTGGTATTCTGCGCCATCGCCGTGCGCTCCGACTTCGCACTATTCCGATTGTATCGCGTTTGCGTGCCGCGCGCCGCTAGCCGCGCATCAGCGCGGTGACGTGCGCGGCGACCGAATTGCCCAGAGCCTGCAGATCGTAGCCGCCCTCGAGCAGCGAGACGACGCGGCCGCCGGCGCAGCGATCGGCGACGTCCATGAGCTTTTGCGTCGCCCAGGCGAAATCCTCTTCGGTGAGATTGATATTGGCGAGCGGATCGCGGTTGTGGGCATCGAAGCCCGCCGAGATGATGACAAGCTCGGGCTGAATTCGGTGAGCCGCGGCAGGATTCTGCTCTCGAAGGCATCGCGGAATTTCTCGGCGCCGTCGCCGGGACGCAGCGGCGCATTGACGACGGTATTGTATTCGCCGCTCTCGCTGACCGCGCCGGTGCCGGGAAACAGCGGCATCTGATGGGTCGAGCAATACATCACCGTCTTGTCGGCCCAGAAAATCTCCTGCGAGCCGTTGCCGTGATGCACGTCGAAATCGACGATCGCGACGCGCGCGATGCCGTGACGGTTTTGCGCATGGCGCGCGGCGATGGCGGCATTGTCGAACAGGCAAAAACCCATCGGCCGCGCGGTCTCGGCATGATGGCCGGGCGGCCGGGTGGCGACAAAGGCGTTGGCGGCTTTTTTCGCCAAAACTTCGTCGACGGCATGGATCGCGCCGCCGGCGGCGCGCAAACGCCGCCTCGAAGGTTCCCGGCGACATCGAGGTGTCGCCGTCGAGCTGGATGAGTCCCTCTTGCGGCGTGGCATCGCGCAGCGCCACGATGTAATCCATCGGATGGCACAGCGCGACGATTTCGAGCGGCGCGAGCGGCGCCTCGGCCGCGCGCCAGCGTCTGGAATTTTTCCGCCTCCAGCGCGCGCTCGACCGCGCGCAGCCGGTCGGGCCGTTCGGGATGGCCGTGCGGCACCAAATGTTCGAGGCAGGCGGGATGGGTGATCAGGAGCGTGGACATTAAATGAAATGTAGGATGGGTTGAGCAATTGCGAAACCCATCATTTCTCCTGACCGCGGTGGGTCGTGGAGCTTGTCATCGGGCCGGCCACTTCGGGCCGGACCCGTTGGCTCAACCCACCTACGGCGCTACGACGCCAGCGCCGCATCGGCGCCGAGCACGCCCTGCGCGCCTTCGACCACCGTGCGTTCGAGCGCGCCGGCCTGGACCGCGAAATTCTCGGCGAAAAACCGCGTCACCGCGAGGCGCGCCGGCGCGTCGGCGCCGAGCCGCAACGCCGCCAGCGCCTCCTGCGCCAACAGGCAGCCGCCGGTCGCGAGCCCGAACAGCCGCAGATAGGGCGTGGCGCCGGCAAGCGCTGCGTCCGGCTCCTTGTCGAGGCTGCCGAGCAGCCAGTCGGTCGCGCGCGACAGGCTTTCGACCGCATCGCCAAGCCGCACCGCGCGTCCAGCCGAAAGCCGGATCGTTGCTGGCGCTCAAGGTCGCGACCATGCCGCGCAATCGGTCGATATGCGCGGCGACCGACGGCGCCGTCGTCGAGCGGCAATTTGCGGGTGACGAGATCGATGGCCTGGATGCCGTTGGTGCCTTCATAGATCGGCCGCGATCCGCGCATCGCGGAAAAGCTGCGCGGCGCCGGTTTCCTCGATAAAGCCCATGCCGCCATGCACCTGCACGCCGAGCGAGGCGACCTCGTTGGCGATATCGGTCGAGAACGCCTTGGCGACCGGCGTGAGCAGCGAGGCTTGCTGGTGCGCGGCTTTCCCGTGCCGCCGGCTCGGTGCTGCGTTCGCCGCGATCGATCGCCATTGCGGTCGTGTAGCAGATCGCGCGCGCGGCTTGGGTCAGCGCGCGCATGGTCAGCAGCATGCGCCGCACATCGGGATGCGCGATGATCGGCGCCGTCTCCGACGACTTCATGCCGGCGGTGCGGCCCTGCTTGCGGTCGCGCGCATAAGCGAGCGCCTGTTGCGTGGCGCGTTCGGCGATGCCGACGCCCTGCAGGCCGACGGCAAGCCGGGCGCGGTTCATCATGGTGAACATGCACGCCATGCCGGCATTTTCCTCGCCGATCAAATAGCCGACGGCGCCGCCATCATCGCCCAGGATCATGGTGCAGGTCGGCGAACCGTGAATGCCGAGCTTGTGCTCGACCGAATGGGCGCGAATGTCGTTGCGCGCGCCGAGCGTGCCGTCGGCGTTGAGCAGAAATTTCGGCACCAGGAACAGCGAAATGCCGCGCGTGCCGGGCGGCGCGTCCGGCAGCCGCGCCAGCACGAAGTGGATGATGTTGTCGGTGAGGTCGTGCTCGCCGTAGGTGATGAAGATCTTTTGGCCGTTGAGGCGATAGCTGCCGTCGCCGGCGCGTTCGGCCCGCGTGCGCAGCGCGCCGACGTCGGAGCCGGCCTGCGGCTCGGTGAGCTGCATCGTGCCCATCCATTCGCCGGACACGAGCTTTTCCAGATAGGCTCTTCTTCAGCGCGTCGCTGCCGTGGGCGTCAAGCGCGTCGATCGCCGCCATGGTCAGCATCGGGCCGATCGGCAAAGGCGACCGAGGCCGAATGCCACATTTCGGTGCAGGCGGCATTGACGATCTGCGGCAGCGCCTGGCCGCCCCATGCCACCGGCGCGGCAACGCCGTTCCAGCCGCCGCTGCGCCAAGCCTTGTAGGCTTCTTTCCAGCCCGGCGCCGTGGTGACGGCGCCGTCCTTGAACGGCGTGCCGTATTTGTCGCCGACGCGGATTGAGCGGCGCGATGACTTCGCCGGCGAAGCGTCCGGCTTCCGCCAGCACCGCGTCGACGTCGTCGAGCGAGAGTTCGCCGAACAAGCCTTCGCTCGATCGCGGCGGCGAGCGCGGCGCCGTATTTGAGCGCAAAGCCGATATCGGCGAGCGGGGCGTGATAGGTCACCGGCGTGCCTCCATGCGATGATCGACTGCGTTTGGACTGATCGCGGCGGCGGCGGGATGTCGTCCGGCACGAAGAAGTCCCGCGCCAAGTGGCTGCGTCGGATCGACGCGATAGCGCTCGAAATCGCGTGACGCCGTTTTCGGCCAGAAAAGTATCGTCGATCAGAAAACGGCCGGTGAATTCGCGCGACGGCGTTGACGAAAATCGCATAGGCGGCGTCGGCCATGATCTCGGGCTTGCGCGCCTGGCGCATCATCGCGTCGCCGCCGAGCAGGTTTTGCACCGCGGCGGTCGCGATCACGGTGCGCGGCCACAGCGCGTTGACGGCAATGCCCTGTGGCGCGCAATTCGCCGGCCAAGCCCGAGCACGACCAGGCTCATGCCGAATTTGGCCATCGAATAGGCGGTGTGCGGCGCGAACCATTTCTCTTTCATGTCGAGCGGCGGCGAGATCATCAGGATGTGCGGATTGGCCGCCTTCGCCAGATAGGGGATCGCCCATTTCGAGACGACGAATGTGCCGCGCGCATTGATCTGATGCATCAGATCGAAGCGCTTCATGTCGGTGTGCGCGTACCGGCGTGAGCGGAATCGCGCTGGCATTGTTGACGACGATATCGATGCCGCCGAAGTGCGCCGCGGTCTTGCGCGAGCGCGTCCTGCACGAGCGCTTCGTCGCGGACGTCGACGACGAGCGGCAAGCGCCTTGCCGCCGGCGCGCTCGATCTCCTCGGCCGCGGTATAGATGGTGCCTGCGAGCTTCGGATGCGGTGTCGGCGGTTTTGGCGGCGATCGCGATATTGGCGCCGTCGCGCGCGGCGCGCAGCGCGATCGCGAGCCCGATGCCGCGCGAGGCGCCGGTGATGAACAGCGTCTTGCCGGCAAGCGACATGACGAGCTTGTTCAGCTCATTTCTTGCGCGCGAAGAAAGCGGCGAAGGCGGCGCGCGCCTCGTCGGATTTCAGCCGCTCCTGAAAATGCATCGCTTCGGTATCGATCGCGCTCGGCGACATCGTCAAGTCGCCGCGCATCAGCCGCCGCGCCAGCGCGACGGCGCCGGCGGCAGCGCCGCGATCTCGCGCGCGGCCTGCAGCGCGGTATCGTCGACCGCGGCGGCATCGACGACGGTGTTGACGAGGCCTGCCGCTTTGGCGTCTTCGGCGGAGAGCGGCCGGCCCATCACCAACAGCGCAAAGGCGCGCGCATGGCCCATGCGCATGCGGCGCCAGCAGGCTCGACGCCGCTTCGGGAATGAGCCCGAGCTTGATGAACGGCGTCGAGAACGTCGCGCCCGTCGCGGCGACGACATAGTCGCAATGCAGCAGCATGGTCGTGCCGATGCCGACGGCGATGCCGCCGACGGCGGCGACCAGCGGCTTCTCGATTGCGCGCCAGCGCATGGAGAAAGCCGACGGTGACCGGTTCGAGCCCGCCTTCGGCGCGCTTTTGAAAATCGCCGATATCGCTGCCGGCGCAAAACGCGCCCGGCGCGCCGGCGAACACGATGCAGCGGATCGCGGCATTGGCTTGCCGGCCTCGCTCAAGCGCGCGGTCATCGCCGCATACATCGGCTGCGTCAGCGCGTTCTTCTTTTCCGGCCGGTTCATCCGGATGATGCGGACGCCGCCATCGTCGGTGACGAGGACTGGGTCGGACACCTTGGCCTCACTGCGCAGCGCCGCCGGCGCTTCGAGACATTATTATAGGGTCATTATAAGGGTGTAGCGGAGCGCCGATAGCCGTCATGCCGCGCGCGAATCGCTGGACTGATCGCTGGATTGATCATGGATTGATCCCGGGGATCGCGCCGTTATGGTCCGCCGGGCCGCAGGCCGGCCGCCGGCGGTAATCCGCAGCGCGTTTTGGGGCGTAGCCAAGTGGTAAGGCAGCGGATTTTGATTCCGCCATCCCCTGGTTCGAATCCAGGCGCCCCAGCCAGCCGGTGACGACTCTAAGGATGGTTCGTCGAAATATGACTCCCGAGGAGCAAGCGAGCCGTCTGGCGAAGCTGCGCGCTGTCATGAGCGAACGCGATGTGTCGGCCTATCTGGTGCCGCGCGTCGACGAACATCAAAGCGAATATGTCGCGCCGTCCGATGAGCGCTTGGCCTGGATCAGCGGCTTTAACGGCAGCGCCGGCCTTGCCGTGGTCGGCCGCGAACGCGCCGCCCTGTTTGTCGACGGCCGCTACACCTTGCAGGCGCATAAACAAGCACTGGCGGAGTTCTGGGCGCAATGTCATCTCATTCATGATTCATTGGACGGCTGGGCCAAGGACAATTTGGCGCGCGGCGACCGCATCGGCTTCGATCCGCGGCTGCACCGGCCGTCCGATATCGATCGGCTTGGCAAGCCGCTGGCCAAGCTTGGCGTCACGCTGGCGCCGATTGAACCGAATCTTGTCGATCTGATTTGGCGCGACCGGCCGGCTTCGCCGATGGCGCCGGTGACGCTATATCCGCTCGCGTTCGCCGGAGAATCCTCCGCCGCCAAGCGCAAGCGCATGGCCGCTGCTTTGCAGGAGGCTCGTATCGACGCCCTTGTCGTCTCGGCATTGGACAATCTCGCCTGGCTGTTCAACGTGCGCGGGGAGGATGTGGCGATGACGCCGATCGTCATCGGCTATGCGATCTTGCAATCGGACGCTACCGCGACCTTGTTCGTCGACGCGGCGAAATTGAGCAACGCCGTTCGCGCCGAGATCGAAGCCGAAGGAGAGGGCGCAGTGAAGATTGCGCAGCCCTCCGCTCTTGCGCAGGCAGTGACGGCGCTCAGGGGCAAGACCGTGCGCCTCGATAATGCCACCGCGAACGTGTTCCTCGATGCGGCGCTCAAAGCTGCCGGTGCGACGGTGGATCTCGGTCACGATCCCTGTACGGCGGCAAAGGCCTGCAAGAATCCGGTGCAGCTCGCCGGCATGCGCAACGCCCATCGCCGCGACGGCGTAGCCATGGTCCGTTTCCTGCGCTGGTTCGGCGACGCCGAGTCGGGAACTCAAAGCGAATGGACGGCGGCGGAAAAACTCGCCGCGTTTCGCAGTGGGGGCGAGAATTTTCGCGGTCTCAGCTTTCCCACCATATCGGCTGCGGCCGGCAATGCCGCCGAAGCCCATTACCGGCTGGAGAAAGCCAATGCGCGGCCGCTGCGCGCCAACGAGATTTATTTGGTCGATAGCGGCGCGCAATATCTCGATGGCACCACCGATGTGACGCGCGTGCTGGTGATCGGAACGCCGACCGCGGAAATGAAGCAGCGCTACACGCAGGTTCTCAAAGGTCACGTCGCCGTCAGTTTGGCGCGGTTTCCGGCCGGCACCACCGGCGCGCAGCTCGATTTTTTGCCCGGCAATTCCTGTGGACCACCGGCGCCGATTTCGATCATGGCACGGGCCACGGCGTCGGCGGCTATCTATCGGTGCACGAGGGGCCGCAGGGCATCTCCAAGCGCGCGACCGAAGTCAGCCTGGCCCCCGGTATGATAATTTCCGTGGAGCCCGGCTATTACAAACCCGGCGCTTTCGGCGTCCGCATTGAAAATCTGGTGGCGGTGCGGCAAGCCGCGCCGCAACCGGAAGGCGCCGAACTGACGGTGTTGGAGTTCGAGACGCTGACGCTTGTGCCTTATGAGCGCCGGCTCATTGAGGCCGGGATGCTGACCGAAGTCGAGCGGGCTTGGATCGACAGCTATCATCAAACTGTCCGCAAGGCGCTGACGCCGTTTTTGAGTGCGGAAGACGCAGCGTTTCTGGCGCAAGCCACATCGCCCCTTCGCGAGAACTCGCTCGAACGCGCTTGATGTTTGTTCCGCGGCGCGCTCCGACACGTCCCTTAGAAAACGCGGAAGGCCTCGACGGGTCGAGGCCTTCCCAAGCACTTACCATAACAGATACTGATTACGGCTTGACAGCTTATGACTTGGCGGGGACCCAGGTCGTCTTGGTGCTGTCGTATTTGAAACCAGGGGCGCTCTTGAGCGCGTCCTTGCTCGTATCCATCGTCAAATAGACCTTGTCGTTCTTCGTGGTCTGCTTGATCGCATTGAAGTTGACGGCGACATCTTTCTCGCCGGCGCCAAGGAAGCCGCCGACCCCGATAATGACGGCATTGACCTGACCGTTTTGTCCCACCAGAACATCCATAATCTCGCCGATCTTGGTGTCGGATTTGTCGTACACATTCTGCTTATACCAGTCGGTCACGGTCATGCTGGACGACGGAACGGCGGTCATCAGGCCGGCCGCGTTCGCGACGACGCCGCTGATCAACAGCGCGCCGGTCGTAAGAGCAATAACGCTTCTCATGGGTTGTATCCTCCAATTGGTTGGTACAACGCATAACGCGCGAACGCGGACTTCGCTCCATCCGCGGCGAAGATTCTTTTCCTTTACCTGTTTCCGTGTACCTGCGTCACACGGACAGCAGGTCCTCGATGCGGATCGGCAATTGGCGAATCCGTTTGCCGGTGGCGTGATAGACGGCATTGGCGATCGCGGCCGCGGTGCCGACATTGCCGAGCTCGCCCAGACCTTTGACGCCCGCCGGGTTCACGTCGTGATCCACTTCCGGCACCAGAATGACCTGGACGTCTTTGAACATCGGCATTCACCGGCACCATGGTAGTCGGCGAGATTGTCGTTGACGTAGCGCGCGTAGTTGCGTGTCGATCTCGGTCGCCTCATGCAGCGCCGAGCTGATGCCCCAGATCATGCCGCCCATGAGCTGGCTGTGCACGGTGCGGGTATTCATGAGCCGGCCGGCCGCAAAGGCGCCGACGATGCGCGGCACGCGGATTTCGCGCGTGAGCGCATGGATGCGAACCTCGACGAATTCGGCGCCGCATCGCATACATCACCTTTTCGCCGTGCGGGCCGCCGGTCATGGTCAGCTTGCCGGCATAGAGATCGGCGACCGCATCGGGCTTGAGACCTTTCGGCACGAATTCCGAATATTCCTCGATCGTGCTGACGCCCAGGCGCTTGAACACGTCTGTCAAACTTCTCACTGGCGCCGTCGCCGGCGACGACCTTGCCGTCTTTGAGAGTGAGATCGTCGATGTTGCGGCCGGCGAGCGGCCCGTCGTTGGCGGTCACCGCGGCATGGAACAGCTTGGCGCGGATGGCGTCGCAGGTTTTCATCACCGCGCTGCAGGCGCTCGCCGTCGTGTTCGAGCCGCCGGCGACCGGCGCCGGCGGCAGACGCGAATCGCCGACCTCGACCGTCACCGACGACAGATCGACGCCAAGCCGCTCCGCCGCCATCTGGCCGAGCACCGTATAGACGCCGTTGCCGATCTCGTGCGCGGCGATCTGCACGCGCACGTCGCCGTTCGGCATCAGCCGCACGCGCGCCGCCGCCGGCCCGATATGGGTCGGATAGAGCGCGGTCGCGCAGCCCCAGCCGATCAGCCAATCGCCGTCGCGCATCGAGCCCGGCTGCGCGATTGCGCTCGTTCCAGCCGAACGCCGCCGGCGGCCTGATCGTAGCATGCATCAAGCGAGCGGCTCGAATAGGGCTTGCCGTCGACCGGGCTCTTCATCGGTGTCGTTGATGCGGCGGAACTCGACCGGGTCCATGCCGAGCTTTATCGCCATTTCGTCCATCGCGCTTTCCAGCGCGTAGATGTAGGGCACGACCGGCGGCGAGCGCATGAAGCCCGGCGTGTTGCGGTCGGCGTGGACGATGTTGACCTTGGTGGCGACGGCGCCAAAGGCGTAGAGCTGCGCGCTGTCCTCGACGCCGGCGACGACGTAAGGATCGGGCCGCGAACTGATCTCCCAGCCTTCGTGGCTGTAGCCGACGAGCTTGCCGTCGCGGCTGCGCGCCGAGCCGGATATGGTGCCGCGTTTCGGCGCGATAGGTCGCGATGGTAAAGCCTTGAGCGCGCGTGGCGACGAGCTTGACCGGGCGGTTGAGCCGCTTGGCGGCGAGCGCGATCATGGCGGTGCGCGGCGTCATCACGCCCTTGGAGCCGAACGCGCCGCCGACATAATGCGAGACGACGTGCGGACTTTTTCCGGATCGATGCCGAGCCGCTGCGCGACGCCGTTCTTCAGCCCGTAGACGAACTGGCTTGGCTCGTAGACGGTGAGCTGGTCGCCGGTCCACACGCAGGTCGTCGCGAACAGCTCGATCGGATTGTGATGCTGCGTCGGCGTGCCGTATTCGGCGTCGATCGTCACATCGGCGCCGGCAATCGCCGCCGTCGGCGTCGCCGGCTTGCGGCAGATGCTTGTGCTGCTCGCGACTCTTTGGTGGCATCGGCTTCCTTCAAGCCCTGCCGCGCCGAAAGTCGCGGACGGCGTCTGCTCGCTGTAGCTCGCTTTGACGCGTTGCGCGGCTTCGCTCGCGGCCTCGAACGTGTCGGCCACGCACCACGGCGATGATCTGGCCGGCGTGAAGGATGTTCGGGCCCGAGACTCCTGGATCGAGGTCGAGCGAACCGTCGCCGAATTTCACCTGCTTGAGTTCGGCGGTATTTTCGTAGGTCAGGATGTCGAGCACGCCGGGCACGGCGCGCGCGTCTGTCGAGATCGAGCGCAGTCGATCCTGCCCTTGGCGATCGCGCTCGTCACCAGGACCGCATAAGCCGGATTGGCGACCGGCGATGTCGGCTGGATAGCGCGCTTCGCCCGTGACTTTCAGCCGCGCGTCGTAGCGCGGAGCGGGCGCTCCCATATTTGCCTTCGGCTGCGGGTGCCGCTGCGATTCGCCATGTCAGATCTCCAAGTCGCGCGCCGCCTGTTGCAGCGCGCGGCTCAACGTGCGTTTGCCGAGCTCGATCTTGAAGTCGTTGTGGCCGTGGCCCTTGGCGCCGGCGAAGGCGGCGTCGGCCGCGGCCTGCGCGTTCTGCTCGTTGATCGGCTTGCCGCGCAAGAGCGCCTCCGCTTCGACCGCGCGCCACGGCACAGTAGCGACGCCGCCGAGCGCGATGCGCGCGTTGCGCACCGTCGCCGTCCTGCTGATCGAGCGCGACCGCCGCCGAGGCGAGCGCGAACTCGTAGGATTGGCGGTCGCGCACTTTCAGATAGAGCGAGCGGCGCGTCCACGGCGCTGCCGGAATCAAGAACGACGACGATCAGTTCGCCGGGCCGCAGATCGGTTTCCTTGTCCGGCGTGTCGCCGGGCTTGCGATGCAGCGTCGCGAACGGAATCGTGCGGCTGCCGCCGGTGCCGGCGATCTCGACCGCGGCGTCGAGCGCGATCAGCGCCTGGGCGAAATCGCCGGGATAGGTCGCGATGCAATGGTCGCTGGTGCCGAGCACGGCGTGGCTGCGGTTGACGCCGTCCATCGCCGCGCAGCCGGAGCCGGGATTGCGCTTGTTGCAAGCCGCGTAGGAGACGTCGCGGAAATAGGTGCAGCGGGTGCGCTGCAGGACATTGCCGCCGAGGCTCGCCATGTTGCGGAGTTGCGGGCTCGCGGCGAGCTTCAGCGATTGCGCGATGACCGGATATTGGCTTTTGATCTCGGCATGGTCGGCCGCATCCGCCATGCGCACCAGCGCGCCAAGCCGCAGGCCGCTGTCGGCTGAGTTCGATCCGCCCATGCGTCGTGGCGGCGAGCGGATTGATGTCGATGACGGGCTCGGCCGCATGACGTCGAGCTTCATCAGATCGAACAGCGTCGTGCCGCCGGCGAGATATTCGGCGCGCATGTTGGCGCTCGCCGACCGACGCGCGGCCGATGCGCCGTCGGCGCGGATTGGTCGCGCGCTCATAAACGAAAGGGCGCATGGCTACTCCGTGCTCGCCGTTTTCATGGCGGTCGTGCCTGCTTCACCGCGTCGACGATGTTGGGATAGGCGGCGCAGCGGCAGAGATTGCCGCTCATATATTCGCGGATGTCGGCGTCGTTGTCGGCATGGCCTTCATTGACGCAGGCGACCGCCGACATGATCTGGCCCGGCGTGCAATAGCCGCACTGGAAGGCGTCGTGGTCGATGAAGGCCTGCTGCATCGGATGCAGCTCGCCGTTCGTCGGCAAGGCCCTCGATGGTCGTGACGCTGCGGCCTTGCGCCGCGACCGCGAGCGTCAGGCAGGACAGCACGCGGCGGCCGTCGATCAGCACCGTGCAGGCGCCGCACTGGCCGTGATCGCAGCCCTTTTTCGTGCCGGTCAGCCCAAGGTGCTCGCGCAGCAGGTCGAGCAATGAGGTTCGGACATCGACTGCCAACTGGTGCTCGCGAGCGTTCACTTTCAGGGTGATGTCGATCGGCTTGCGCGCGTTCGCGGCCGGCGGCGCGCTTGCGCCTTCGCCGCCTGCCGCCCGCGCCAATACGGGCGCTGCGGCCGTAGAAACGGTAGCCATGAGAAGTGTTCTCCGATCGGGACCGGAACGCGAACGGCCCGGTGGTGACAGCGAATCGTGCTTGGACATGGTTCCTCGAATTCGCGGGCTGCGGCGCGCCCATCGGTGCGACAGCTCCAATGGTGGCTAACCGTCCGTCGCACGGGTTGTTCCGGGAAACCGTTCAAGCCAAAGGCGCCAGCGGGTTTTGTCCGCCGGTTGTCAATGAGCAACAAATGTCTGCTAGAGCATTGATTTTAATTATAAAATCAGACACGCAAGGGAGCCGTGCCGGAGCCGACCTTTGCGGGCGCCCAACGCCGATGGTCCGATCCACAAAGATGTGAAATCCCCGGCTCGGCCTGAGGATTTTTTTGTCGCAGCCCTTTAGGGTTACGGGCAGGAACGATTCGCTCGCGGCGGCGTAGTTCCCTGCGCTGCCGAACGCTGTTCCCGACGAATGACTGGGACAATAACGAAACGACGATGAAGCTCTTCAAATGCCAGCATTGCGCGCAGCTGATCTACTTTGAGAACATCGTTTGCGAAAAGTGCTCGCATCGTCTCGGCTTTATTCCCGAAATCATGACTTTGTCGGCGCTTGAGCCGGACGGCGACGCCTGGCGGGCGCTTGCCGCGAACGGAAAGTCTTACCGCTTCTGCGCCAACGCCCAATTCGGCGTCTGCAATTGGATGATCGAAGCAAGCGCCGCCGCCGCCTATTGCGCGGCGTGTCGCCATAACCGCACCATTCCCGACACCAGCATTGCCGAGAATGTCGTCGCATGGGGCAAGATCGAGCGCGCCAAGCGCCGGCTGTTTTACACGCTGATGAAGCTCAATCTGCCGCTCGACAAAAAAGGCGACAACGGCGGCGAACGCGGCTGGTGTTCGACTTCTTGGCGAGCCCGCAGCATGTCGGCGGTCCGCGCGTGATGACCGGCCACGACAATGGCGTGATCACGCTTGCGCTCGAAGAAGCCGACGACGCCGAGCGCGAGAAGCGGCGCACCATGATGCATGAGCCGTATCGGACGCTGCTCGGCCATTTCCGGCACGAGGTCGGCCATTATTTCTGGGACGTGCTGGTGCGCGACGGCGGTCTGGTCGAGGCCTGCCGCAAGATTTTCGGTGACGAGCGGGTCGATTACGGCCAGGCGCTGCGCGCCTATTACGCCAACGGCGTCATTGCCAACTGGCAGGACAATTTCATCAGCGCCTATGCAACGTCACACCCCTGGGAAGACTTTGCCGAGACCTGGGCGCACTATCTCCACATCGTCGATACGCTGGAAATGGCGCGCGCGTTCGGCATGAATGTGCACCCGCGGCTGGCGCGGTCCGGCGAGGCCGATGCCGAGGTCGATTTCGATCCCTATAGCGTCCGCGACCCGTCGCTGCTGATCGAAACCTGGCTGCCGCTGAGCAATGCGCTCAACAGCCTCAACCGAACGATGGGCCTCAACGATATTTATCCATTCATCTTGTCGCCGGCGGTGGTCGAGAAGCTCTCGGCAATCCACGATCTCATTCATGGCAATAAGCTGCCGGCGAAGGAAACCAAGGCGGCGGCAGCGGCCTGACGGGCGGCGGAACTTTTGCCAGGCGCCTAACGTTATTTCACACAATCATTGGCTTTTGGACGTGACATGAACGCACCGTCGAACGATCCAGTCCCGCAGCCGCATCCGGTGGTGCCGGCACAACAGGCCCGGCAAGGCGTCACGGGACATAATGTTCGTTATGTCCTGGGTTTTAGCATCGCGGGCGTCATCATGTTTTTGGGATCATCTGGCTCGCTTACTTTGCCTAAGGCCGGGTATTAGTCGCTGCGTTCCGCAAGCGACTGCCGTGCGTTGCTGACCTCGCTGGCGCTCGACCGCAGGCGCCGCATTACCCCAGGCATTGCGGATATAAGTGACGACGGCGGCGACTTGATCGTCATTCAAAACCCAGGCGAAAGCCGGCATTGCCGCCGCGGTCGGCGCCGGCTTCGTGCCGACGCTGAGCGCGCCGCGCAGCACGACGTGCAGCAGCGAGGTCGGATCGTTTTGTTGCACCACCGGCGTGCCGCTGAGCGACGGAAATAGTCCGGGAACGCCTTTGCCGTTCGCGGTATGGCAGCCGGAACACTCGTCGGCATAGATTTGTGCGCCGACCTTCATCATGCGCCTGATCGGGCGTCGGCGGCGGGTCTGCTTGACTGCCTGCTGATTGTTCGGGTCGCCCGGCTGGATCCTTCAGATAAGTTGCGATCGCTTTGAGATCGTCGTCGCTCATCTTCGAGGTCGAAAGATTGAGCGTCTCCGCCATCAGGCCGGTTGCGGCGCTGGTCGCGTTATGGCCGGTTTTCAGATAAGTCGCGATCTCGTCGACCGACCATGACACCGAGGCCGCGGCGCGGATCGTTGGTGATGTTGGGCGCGAACCAGCCCTGCAGGTTATAGCCCTGCAGCGCTCTCGCTGGTCTTGTCGCCGCCGAGCGCATTCTTCGGCGTGTGGCACATGCCGCAATGGCCGAGGCCTTCGACCAGATAGGCGCCGCGATTCCACTGCGGCGCTCTTGCCGCGATCGGGCTGGAACGCGCCCGGGCTTGAAGAACAGCTCGTCCCATACCGCCATGCTGGCGCGCATGTTGAGCGGGAACGGCAGTCGATCTGACTTGGACCGCGATTATGCACTGCCGGAACGGTGTTGAGATAGGCGCGGATGGCGAGCGCGTCGTCGCGCGTGACCTTGGTGTAATAGGTGTACGGCATCGCCGGAAACAGATGCGTGCCGTCGCGGCCGGTTCCCTTGGTCAGTGCATTGACGAATTCGTCGTCGGTCCAGGCGCCGATGCCGGTTACCGGATCGGGCGTGATGTTCGGCGCGACGAGTTCGCCGAACGGCGTTTCGACGGATGCGGCCGCCGGCGAGATCGTGGCCGCTGCCCGGCAGGGTGTGGCAGGCGGCGCAATCGCCGACGATGGCGAGGTAATGCCCGCGCTCGATCTGATCGAAGTTCTTGTCTGTCGATCCCGGCGGCCTGCGCGGCGACAGGCAAGCGATCAATCGCGGCGCCGAGCAACAGCGCGCGCGTCAATCGCGGCAAATATCTTCGTGTCGATCACGCATGGACGAGCGGCCCCGGATTTTTGAGATATTGCGATCGGATCGCGGCGGCGGACCAATAAGCGAGCGCGCCGACGGTGCCGGTCGGGTTGTAGCCGGCATTCTGCGGAAACGCGCTCGCGCCCATCACGAACAGATTGGGCACGTCCCAGCTCTGCAAATATCGGTTCAGCGCGCTGTTGCCCGGATTGTCGCCCATGATGGCGCCGCCGTTGAGATGCGAGGTCTGATATGCGGTGACGTCGTAGGGGCCCTTGCGCGGCTGCTTGACGATCTGCTTGGCGCCCATCTGCTGCAGGATTTCGGCGAATTTGTCGGTAAGCCAAGCGCTCATCTTGATTTCGTTGTCGTGGAAATCGAGCGTGATGCGCATCAGCGGCCGGCCGAAGCGATCCTTATAGGTCGGATCGAGGCTCAGATAATTGTCGCGATAGCTGTACATCGAGGCGTGGCAGGCGCCGCCGGCGAATTGATGGTGCTGAAGATAATTGTCCTTGAGCGCCTGTTTCCATTTCGAGCCCCAGGCCGGCGTGCCGGGCGGCACCGCGGTGGTCTCGATCGGCCGGCCGTTGGTCTGCACCTGGCCGATATAGCCGCCGCCGACAAAGCCGAGCGGACCGTGATCGAAATTGTCGCCGTTGAATTCGTCGATGCACATGCCGATCGCGCCGGAGGCGACGAACGGATTGAAGTTGTATTTGTCCTTGTCGAAAAAGCCGAGCGCGTCCGACATGGTCTGATGGGTGAAATTGCGCCCGATCTGGCCTTGGCCGGTCTGCGGATCGTAAGGCGTGCCGATGCCCGAGAGCAGCAGAAGCTGCACATTGAACAGCGAGAAGGCGCACAGCAGCACCAGATCGGCCGGCTGCTCGAATTCCTCGCCCGATGAATTGACATAGGTAACGCCGGTCGCGCGCTTGCCGGTATTGTCGAGATTGATGCGGGTGACTTCGCAATCGGTGCGGGCCTCGAAATTCGATTTGCGCAACAGCACCGGCAGGACCGTGGTCTGCGGGCTGGCTTTGGAATAATTGGCGCAGCCGAACCATTCGCAGAAGCCGCAATAGGTGCATTGCCCCAGCGTGACGCCGAGCGGATTGGTATAGGCCTGCGACAGGTTTCCGGACGGTTGCGGAAACGGCTTATAGCCGAGCTGCTTCGCGCGCTTCGCGCGAACAGCATGTGGCCGTAGCCCTGCTTTTGCGGCGGCGTCGGATAGGGCCGCGAGCGCGGACCCTCGAACGGATTGCCGCCGTCTTGAATCGTGCCGTTGAGATTGCCGGCTTGGCCCGGAGGTGCCGCACAGATATTCGAACGCGTCGTAATGCGGCTCAAGGTCGTCCCAGGTGACGCCCCAATCCTGGATGGTCATGTCCTGCGGCAGAAAATTCGCGCCGTAGCGCTGCGTCAGATGAGCTTTTCAGCGTGAAGTCGGTCGGCAGAAAGCGCCAGGTTTCGGCGTTCCAGTGCACGCCGGCGCCGCCGACGCCATTGCCGAGCATGAAGGCGCCCCAGGTCCGCACCGGCAGCGCCGTCTGATTGACGTTGTTGCGGAACGTCACCGACATCTGCGATTGCGCAGGAACAGTTCGTGCTGAATGCGGTAGCGCAGCTCATCCTGCATGTAGGAGATCGAGAAATCGGTCGCGGTATTGCGCCACGGGCCGCGCTCGATCGCCACCACGTCGAGGCCGGCATCGGTCAGTTCATTGGCGAGAATGGAGCCGGTCCAGCCCAGACCGATGATGGCCACGTCTTTGCGGGGAAGCTTTCGCGCCATTTTTGTTCATCGCTGCGAGCGCACTCATTGCGCCCAATTCGGATGATTGCTGATGCCGACCGGCGGCAACGTGACGCGCTGGTTGTGCTTGTCGATCCAGTCGCGATAATCGTAATGCGCGCCGGGAAAGCCGATCATTTTCCATGACGCCATGTCTTTGTTGCCGCCATAGATCGGATCGGCGAGAAAGCCGTTCTGCGTATCCTTGAGGATGAGCTTGAAAAAATCTTGGCATCGGTGCCGTCGAGCTTGAGCGAGCCGTCTTCAAGACCCTTGATGACCTCGTCCTTTTGATCGTCGGCAAAGTTCGGCGAACGGCCTTGCCGCCAAATTTGGCGCGGCAGGCGGCATCCAGCGCGGCCAGCGCCTTGCGATATTGTTGCGCCGGCGTGACCGGCGATTGCGGTCCTTGTTGCTTGGTGCCTTGCTGAAACGGGCCGCTCATGTAGTAGCCTTCGAACCGGCCATAGGGGCCGGCAAGCTGGCGGTCGATGAAGACCGCGCAACCGGTATCCTTGCCGCCGGGCGAAAGTTCGTCGGCGGGGATGAGGCGGTCGACGAACGCTTCGACGGTCGCGGCTTCTTGCGGGGTGAAATATTTCCAGCCGCCCGGCGTCACCGCGTCGGGCGGATCGCCCGCGCCGGGCTTCCAGGGTATGCCGCCGCTGATGATGGCCGCGCGAACAGCGCTCGAACTCAAAAGCAGCCATACGGCGCTCGACCCGAGAAGCTGTCGCCGATTCATCTGATACAGTTATGTGCACTCGCACAAAGCCCGACGGGAACGCGGCTGTGAAAGCCGGTCAGTCGAAGTCATCGCAGGCGGCTAAAGCGGGGTTGTTCGCAACGTTCCGGCGATCAAGGCAATGACGAACAGCAGCAGCGCGACAAAGAACACGATCTTGGCGATGCCGACCGCTGCCATCGCGATGCCGCCAAATCCGAGCACGGCCGCGATCAGCGCAATGATGAAAAGCGTAACGACCAGATTGAGCATGGCGTTTCCTTCTTGAAGGCGTTTCCTTCTTGAAATTCCCATGGCCACAGCGTTGCAGCCGAAGCCTTTATGATTGGCTTGGAGAAGAAGCGTCCGCCAACCGAAAAGTTCCCGAGAAGCCTCCAGAACAGTGCCGAGTTGGCGCGCTTTTTCCGCGGTGCCCCACGGCGCCCGAGCGCGCGCCATGGGAACTGGACCTCGGCTCGGAGGTTCATCCAGCGAACGGCGGCAATAGTTGGATGGCAAATTTCGCAATGCGGGATTTTGCCGTGATCGCCGTTGGCTGCATGCAAACCTCACCGGGAGCTTAGATTATGGACGAAACAACGATTGTCGGCGGCTCGGCCCGCGCCGCCGCAATGCAAGGCGGATGGCAAGGCGGCTGGAACGGCGTGTCCTGGAGCGCGGTGATCGCCGGCGCATTCACAGCGCTCGCGGTCTCGTTCATCGTCATCGCGCTCGGCACCGGCATCGGAATGACGGTCGCGTCGCCTTATTCCTCATCGCCGTCTGTCGGCACGATGACGATCATCGGCGCCTTGTGGCTGGTGTTTGCCCAAGCCGTTGGTTCGCAGTCGGCGGTTACGTTGCCGGCCGGCTGCGGCGCCCGCCGACAACGCTACATACCGACGAAGTGAAATTCCGCGACGGCGCCAACGGCCTTGTCGTTTGGGCGATCGGCGTTGTCGTGAGTTCCTTTATCTTGGTGGCCGCGGCCGACAAGATCGGCGCGGCGGTCGGCACGGCACAGCGGCCGCGGCCGGCGCCACGCACAGTCGTCGGTCGATTATTTCACCGACGCGCTGCTGCGGCATCCGCAAAGCGCAGCGAATGGCGCTCCGTCCGGGACGCCAAATTCGGTGGCGTCCAATCACGCACGTACGGCGTTAACGGCAATCTATCGCGCGGGCAGATCTATCGTGTCATGCTGGCGGCATTGGGTCCCAACGGCATATCCAACGATGACCGCACCTATTTGGCGCAGGTCGTCAGCCAGCAAACCGGCATGAGTCAGAACGACGCCCAGAGCCGGGTCGACGACGGTGATCCATCGCGCGAAAGACACAACTGCCCAAGCGGCCGAAGCTGCACGCAAGGCCGCCGCGTATCTGTCGTTCTGGACCTTCATGTCGCTCTTGTTCGGCGCCGTGTGCGCGACGCTCGGCGGAATCCTCGGCGGCGATCTGCGTGATGAGTTCGCAGGCCGCGTCGTGGCGCGGCCTCGCCGCGCCAGTCGCAAAACGTAGACATCTAAAGGCCGGCGCCCGCAAGGCGCCGGCCTTTGTGTCTTTTACAAGCCTCCATGTGTCTTTTGTTGCTAACGGGAACTCGAATTTCCGTTTTCGCGAGGTTCTTGAGCGGTTCCAGGAACCTGTCCGCGCGTCTCGTCGTTGGCACCACGTAGCTCGGCCGGGCATGACGCCCACCGCCATCACAAACCAATAGCGATAAAGGACCGACAGCCATGGGACTGTTCACGAAAGACATCAAGACAATGGAAGATCTGTTCGTGCACACGCTGCGCGACATCTACTATGCCGAGCAGCAGATCACGAAGGCGCTGCCCGACATGATCGAGAAGGCCGGCAACCCGCAGCTCAAGCAGGGCTTCCAGACGCATCTGCGGGAAACCGAAAATCACGTCAAACGCCTCGAACAGGTGTTCGAGCTCATCGGCAAAAAGGCGCAAGGCGTCGATTGTCCGGCGATCGACGGCATTATCAAGGAAGCCAAGGAAGTCGCCGGCGAAGTCGCCGATAAGTCGGTGCTGGATGCCGCGCTGATCGCCGCCGCGCAAGCTGTCGAGCATTACGAGATGACGCGCTACGGCACGCTGATCGCCTGGGCGAAACAGCTCGGCCGCAACAATGTCGTCACGCTCCTCAATCAGACGCTCGACGAAGAGAAAGGCGACCGACAAGAAGCTGACCGCGATGGCCGGAAGCACAGGTCAACCGCAAGGCTGCGTAACGTCCGGCTCAATACAGCCATTGCGTCCAGAGCAGCGCCGCGTCCCCGTGCGGCGCTGCTTTTTTACGCAAATTCCCCCTTGAGGCTTGTGCCATTCCCTGTTCTGTTGCGCCGGAATTGGTCTGTGTCGGCCAACGGAGGGTGGGACAATGCTCAAGTCGAACCGCGAAAACCGCGGCGCATAAAGCGCATCAAGCGGCTAGCTGATCGCCGCCGGCAAAGTGCTGGTGGCGCAAGGCCAGGACGATTTCACCCGCGGTCATATCTCATTCCGCCTGCCCGACAATCCGAACCTGTTCTTCATGAAGGCGCACAGCATCGGGCTCGACGAGATCACGATGCAAAATATCCTCACCATCGATCTCGAGGGCAATGTCGTCGCCGGCACAGCGCGCCGCCACAGCGAGGTCTATATCCATTCCGAGATCTTGAAGGCGCGCGCCGGACGTCAATTGCGTGATCCACACCCATCCGACCTATGCGATCGCGCTGTCGTCGACCGGTCGGCCGCTCAAATGCTACAGCCAGCCCGGCGCGCTGTTTTATGAGGCGCTCGGCGGCTATAGCGACACCATCAATCTCATTCGCACGCCACGCCATGGGCGCGGGCGTGGCGCGCGCGCTCGGACGAGGCCGGGGCGTGCTTTTGAAGAACCACGGCGTCGTCGTGACCGGCGCCAGCATCGAGGAGGCGGTGATCGGCACGCTGATGCTGGAGAACGGCGCGATGGTGCAAATGATCGCCGAAGCCGCCGGCGAGTTGGCGCCGGAATTTCCGCGCGCCGACATCGAAAAGCTCAAGCACGACATCACGCCGGCCCGATCAATTCAAGGTCAATTTCGATTACCTGGCGCGGCGGGTGAAGCGCCGCGGGTAATCGTGATCCGTCACCCTGAGGTGGCCGCGCAGCGGCCCTCGAAGGGCGACGGCCAGGGCGCCTCGGCCGTATCCTTCGAGGCTCGCTGCGCTCGTACCTCAGGATGACGGAACGAGGTTATGAGTATCAGTCCTCATCGGCGCGACCGGCGCGAGGTCAATCCCGCGCTGGGTCCCCGCAAACTGAAACTCGGCACATTCCAGACCAATCTCGACTCCGGCTGCGTGATGTCGGACCTCGATGGCCGGCTGGACATCACTTGGCCGAATACCGTGACGCTGGCGCAGCTTGCCGACGCGATGGAATTCGAGGCGCTGGTGCCGGTCGCGCGCTGGCGCGGCTTCGGCGGCGCGACCGATCCGCAGGGGCCGGGCTTCGAGACCTTCACCTGGGCCGCCGGCATCGCCGGCGCGACCGAACACTCCGGCGTCATCTCGACCTCGCATGTCGCGCTCAATCATCCGATCGTCGCCGCCAAGCAATCGACCGTGATCGATCATATTTCCAACGGCCGCTACACGCTCAATGTCGTCAACGGCTGGAATTTTCCGGAAATGGAAATGTTCGGCGTCTCGCTCATGGAGCACGAAGACCGTTATGCCTGCGCCGAGGAATGGCTGACCATCGTCAAGCGGCTGTGGACGGAGGACGACCGGTTCGACTTCGACGGCAAGTTTTATCGCATCAAGGGCGGCTACTTGCAGCCGAAGCCGATTCAGGAGCCTTACCCGGCGATCATGAATGCGGGCTCGTCGGAGCGCGGCCGCCACTTCGCCTGCAAGCATTGCGATCTCGTCTTCACCAATATCCGCAGCCACGACATTGCGACCAATACCGCGCACGTTGACGCCTATCACAAGCTTGCGCGCGAGACTTATGGCCGCGAGGTGCGGGTCTGGAGCAATGCCAATATCGTGCAGGCCGAGACCGAAAAGGAAGCCCGCGACTTCTACAATTATTATGTGCACGAAAAGGGCGACTGGGTCGCGGCGCGCAACGTCATCGATACGATGGCGGCGGAGATCAACCAGCGCGACTATCCCGAAGAGCGCCGCAAGGCCATGGCCGAAATGATGATCTCGGGCTGGGGCGGCTTTCCGCTGGTCGGCACCAAAGAGCAGATCGTCGACGGTTTGCTGACCTTGTCGAAGATCGGCCTCGACGGCGTGCTGTTGTCATGGCCGCGCTATATCGACGGCATGCGCGAATTCCGCGACGTGACCTATCCGCTGGTCAAGCAGGCTGGATTGCGGGGTGAGTTGGTGGCCTCATAAACCCGGCTCATGTCCGCTTCGCCCCGAAAACGACCTAACTGCAGCGATGCCGCGAAATGACGCTATGGGCCATCTTCGAACCATTTTGCTCTGCAGAACAGCGCGCGCCGCGGCGAACGCCGTCGATCGGGCCGCAGGCCCCTTGTGCAACCGCAATTATCGTCTAGAATCATGTCCGTAGTTTCGCCAAACCTCCACACGCGATCTGTTGGACCGTGTGATAGTGCATCCGAGTTGGGGGTGTGCGGCAATCGTACGCTCCCTTCCCACATACGGAATTGACATTTTGAGATCACGCATCCCCTCGTGTCCCACTGTATCTTCAGCCGGTGACATGCTTGTCCCGACGCTAGATCTCACCGCCGTGCGCTGTAGCAAGCGACCCTGGGCCCCGCCCACCGTGATATTGCCCACTGCTGTCGTAGCAACTCAGAAAGCCTTGTATCCATACGATACCCCCTATTGCACCGGGATATTTCCCCATACTCATTGTACTCCAATCGGCCAACCCTCTTAATCCGTCGTCCGTCAGATTTCGACCGTCGTCATCATCGGCTATCGCTTGTCGGCTCGACATTGATCGCCCCTGAGATTCGGCCTTTGCTTCAGGACAGCCTCGGCTTCCGCGGTGTGGCTGTTGCGTTGATCCGCTGCCCTCCACACCGATTCCCGGTTTCCCTCATCCTGCCATTCGCCCACCCGAGCCATCGACGAACATATCTCCCAAGCAGGGAGCCTTGCGTCGCTCCCGCCGCCCTTGCTCATAAAGCCGGGTTGCCTGTCCGACGAATTTCTCGATTGTCGCCTGCGCCATTTTCAAGACGGCTGCGCCGAAGCGATAACCGAGAAAATCAAAACCTCTCGGGATCTTGCCGATAAACGTCTTGTCGGGATGTTTTTCGAGGCGGAACGCGGATAGTACCTTGTTGACCGCGCTTTGTCGGAGCGCAGCCGCGCGAGACAAGCATCACGCATTGCCATGCGTCCTGGTAGGGCGCTAATAACCCTATTAGCGAATTGGGCACGGCGACAGCGCCTCATGAGCGGCATCTGCGGGATATTTCGATTTGACGGCGCGCCGGTCGAGGCGCGCGATCTGGATAGTCAGATAACGCGGCTCGCGCATCGCGGTCCCAACCGGACGCGGACATGGTGCGCCGGGTCGATCGGCCTTGGCCATCTAATGATGCGCATTACCCGCGAGGACGCTTTCGACGTTCAGCCGCTGCACGATGCCGGGCATACGCTCGTCGCCGATCTGCGGCTCGACAATCGTGACGCGCTGGCATCGGCCTTGGACATCGGCGCGGCGGAACTGCGCGACATGCCCGACAGCGCGCTCGTTCTTCGCGCCTACAAGAGATGGGGCGAAGACTGCGCCGTAGCACCTCCTCGGCGATTTCGCCTTCGCGATCTGGGACGGACGCGCCAGAAAGCTCGTGCTCGGCCGCGATCACATGGGCCAGCGCGTCTGTGCATGTATTACCGGCAACGAGCATTTCTTCATCTTCGCGAGCGAGGTGAAGGCGCTGCGACACGCATCCCGACGTGCCGCGTGTGCTGACCGACGCGCAGATCGGGCGGATGCTGATGCACGATCTGGCGCCGCGCGAGGACGCCGTCCGATGGCATCAACGGCGTCCCCGCCGCGACGGTCATGACGATCGGCGCCGATGGCTCGGTCGCAAAACGCCGCTACTGGGAGCCGCATGCCGATCCGGCGCATGAGGGCCGCGACGAGGCCTATTACATCGCGGCCTACCGGCGCGTGCTCGGCGAGGCTGTGGCCTGCCGCCTGCGGCGAGGTTACGCGCCCGCCCGGCCTTATGTTCAGCGGCGGCTATGACAGCGCGGCCATTGCCGGCCTCGCCGGCCCGGCGCTTGCCGGCGGCGCAAGTTGATCGCCGCGGCTTCGGTGATGCCCGCCGATTACCGCGGCAGCATCCGGCACGCGCGGCGCTGGGTCGACATGTGTGCGCGCGATATGCCGCATCTCGACGTGCACTACGTCACCCGCGAGGGCAAGAACATCCTGACCGGCCTGGAGGAAGCGTTCCTGCGCAGCGGAGGTCCGGCCGGAAATTATCATTTCGTCATGCAGGAACTGGTGGCGACGCTCGACCAGGCCGGCGCGCGCTTGATCATGGACGGCCACGGCGGCGATTACACCCTGCATCCGCGCGGTCAGGCGGCGCTGGCGCGCTTTCTGGCGACGTTGCAGTTTCGTCGCTTCGTCTCCGAGCTGCGCGGGCACTGCCGTATGACCGGCGCTTCGTTGTGGAGAACGCTCAGGCAGGACGTTATGTGGCTTCTGCTGCCGCTGGCGGTGAAGGCGTTGTGGAAGCGCCTTCGGCACGGCGCCATGCCGGTGTGGGGCGATCAGCCGATCGCGCCGGTCTTCGCCGAGCGTCTCATTGCGCAGCGCGTCGTGGATGTCACCAAGCTGCGCATTGCCGCGACGCCGGAAATCGACATGCGCGGGCAGTTGCGCAATACCTTACGGCGCGTGATGAGCGGCGCCGCTCCGGGTATGGCGGAGCAGGCTGCACGGCACGGACTGGAACTGACGCGGCCTTTCCACGACAAGCGCGTGGTCGAACTCGCGCTTGCCGTTCCGCAGGACCTTTATGTCAAGAACGGCCGTAACCGTTACCTTGCCTGTGCGGCGCTGAAGGATATCTATCCGCGCGAATTCCAGAACACGCTGGCGGAAGAACGACGACGAAATTCCCGACTTCCAGCGCATGGCGAAATCGATCGAGCCGGAGCTGCTTGACGGAAATCGCACGGATGGAGCAATCCGAAAAGCTCAGTGGCTATATCGATTTCGCGAAAATTCGCCGGCTGCTCGCGGCGCGCGGACCCGACGATCACAATTCCGGCTGGGAACAGGAAACCCAGCTGGCGCTTCTTGGGTTCACCGTTGCCCGCTATCTGGAATGGTTCCGACGCGACAATCGATAGACAGTCAGCGAGCTTCGGGAAACCGATTGAAACCGGCACTTTCGAAAGTGGAACGAGAGCGGTTCCCGCGCGCGGCGTTACGACCCGCGCCGGGCGGCTTTAGGCATCAGAAGAATGGCATGCGCGAATTCCGCGACGTGACCTATCCGCTGGTCAAGCAGGCTGGGTTGAGAGATGAGAGCGCTTGATTGTCAGGACCCGCGATGGCGGCGGCGATACGGTTCCCACCCTACGCTTGCTGCACTGCGATGTGAGAGAGACAATGAATGAAGACCGGAACATTCGAGCGGCTTTGGATCGCCACTGGGCAGCCTCGGATGCGAATGATTTCGACGCAGAGCACGAGATTTACCACGACGATGCAGTGCTTGAGTACCCGCAGTCCGGGGAGCGGATCCGCGGTCGGCGCAATATTCAGGCGTCTCGTTTTGCGCAGCCGAACAAGAAGCGCTTTATGGTGCGGCGCGTACTCGGCGCGGCCGACCTTTGGGTCACTGAATTCGTCCTTACATACGACGGCTTGCCGTCTTACACGGTGAGTATCATGGAGTTCAGAGACAGCAAGGTTGCCCGTGAGACCCAGTATTTCGGCGATCCCTTCGAGCCGGGGCCCTCGCGCGCTCAATGGGTCGAGCGAATACGCTGAAATGTTCGCTATGAAATCGAGGCCACTAAGTACGTGGCTTCGGAACCAGCATCTGTAATGGTGGGACTTACCGACCCCATGAGGTGAACATGGCGACCCCGCCCCTCTACATCCTTGTCAGACTATGGATTCACAAGGGTCTCGAGGCAGAATTCGAGGCCTACGAGCGCAAAGTGTCGCGCATCATGGCCCGCTACGGCGGCGTCATTGAGCGTGCCATCCGGACGTCAAAGGCGTCAGACGACGGGTCAGACGAGCCTTTCGAGGTCCACGTGCTAAAGTTTCCAAGTCGGGACCTCTACGACGCGTACCGGGATGATGCGGAGCGTCGTTCTCTGAGTGTTGAACGCGCTGGCATAATCACAAACACCGATAGTCTCGTTGGAACGCCAGGGCCGACTTATGGCTCCTGATTCGAACCTGCAGAACAGCCAAACGCCGCCGGGCCCGCCGAAAGATCGGCCGCGGCCGCCGCTCGACGAGATCGCCGCGCGCTTTCAGTAAGCAAAATGCGAAGGGCGCCGGCCCGAGACCGGCGCCCTTGTCGCTTCGCATGTCGGCAATCGTTCACATGCCGGCATTGATATCCGTCTGCACCGCTGCGGCGTTCGCCGCATCGTTTTGTTGTTCGGCCGCGGCAATGCTGGCGTCCAAGTCTTGGAGGGACTGGTCCTCCTGCTGCATGGCTTGGTCCGACGCGTCGATGGCCGCCTGTGACTGACTGTTATCGACGTCGACCGCGGGCGTCGGTGAATCAAAGGCCGGGTCGTAGCCGCCGGTATCGCGCGCGGAGCCGACTGTGGCCGGAATCGGCAGACCGAACAGGCCCTGGAACAATTGCCCGATACCAGCGGGCTGGGCAAAGGCGGGCCTCCGATTCCGCGCGACAACACGATGGGTCACATGCGCGGCCGCTGCAGGATGCGGAATGGGAATAGCGGCGGCGAACGCGTTTGTGGCGAGCGCGAGCGAAGTGACGATCACGCCGCAACGCAGGAGCGATTTGGTCGTGTGGGATCTGATGCGCGAGATCATGGCGAACTCCTATGTTTGTCGGCTTTCGCCGAGGAGAGTCCCCAAACGCTACGCAACTAAGGTAGGCTGCGCCGGATGAAGACCGCGTGGCCGGCCGATGAATTCGCGTCCATGTTTTCGGTAATGGGATAGGCCACGCGGGTGCGCGGTTTTTGCCACAATGCCGTTGCCAACAAGGCGGCTACCGACTCACGGTAATAGTCCGAGGATCGCGGGCGCGAGCGGGGTTCTTGCCTTGAGCTCGATCCCGGATTTCGCTGCGCTTCATCCGGGCTACGCTCACTGCTTATGCAGGCCGGATGGCGCGACTAGCCGGCTTGATGTCAAGCGGGTACATTCTCCGCTTATTCGCGCAAGCGGGAATCCAGCGCTGGGTCGCTGCTTGCGCGGGGACGAGCGGTTTAACGATCCAGTCGCACTACCCTCCAGGAGCACCAATGCCGCGGATGAAGGGCGCCGAGCTGATCACGGAGTATCTGATCGCCAACGATATCCCCTATGTCTTCGGCATTTGCGGGCACGGCAATGTCGGCATGCTCGATCCGCTCTATGAGGCGCGCGACCGCATCAAGCTCATCTCGCCGCGCCACGAGCAGGTCGCGGCCCATATGGCGGACGCCTATTTTCGCGTGCGCCATAAGCCGGTGGCGACGCTGACCTCGTGCGGGCCGGGCTCGGCCAATATCGTCATGCCGCTCGCCTGCGCGCTGACCGATTCCTCGGCGCTGCTCGCCATCACTGCGAACGTGCCAACGTCGCAATTCAACCGCAGCCCGTTTCAGGAACTCAACCGGCACTTCCAGGCCGATTTCGTCAATGTCATCCGCCCCGTCGTCAAGCGCAGTTTCCAGCCGACGCGCGTCGACATGCTGCCGCTGGCGCTGCGCCAGGCCATGACCACGATGCTGTCGGGCCGGCCGGGCCCGGTCAATATCGACGTGCCCTTTAACGTGTTTCAGGAAGAGGACGAGGTCGAAATGCCGCCGCCGGCGCCGCCGCTCAACACGCAAAGAAGCGGCGCCTCGCCGGAAGAGATTTCCTGCGCGTTCGATATGCTGGTCGCTGCGCAACGGCCGGTGATTTTCATCGGCCATGGCGTCACGCTGTCGGAAGCCAGCCGCGAGCTGACGGAGCTGGTCAAGAAACTCGGCATTCCGGTCATCTCATCGCCCAACGGCATGGGGTGCCTCGACATGACCGATGCGCTGTCGCTCGGCTTTATTGGACGCAACGGCGCGTTCCCCGCCAACGAGGCCGGCCGCCGCGCCGATGTCGTTCTCGCCATCGGTGCGCGGTTCGACGATCGCTCGGCGTCGTCATGGTTGCCCGGCTATTCGTGGAATTTCCCGGACACTAAACTGATCCACGTCGATGTCGATCCCGCCGAGCTCGGCCGCAATTATCCGCCCGATCTCGGGCTGCTTGCCGACGCGCGCACGTTCTTGCGCCAGCTTCTCGCCGAGCTCACGCGGCGCGGTGCAAAACCCGGCGCAACCAAAGCCTGGCTCGCCGATATCGCTAAATGGCGCGCCGAATGGGAGAAATTCATTCGGCCGAATTTCGAGCTGCACACCTCGCCGTTGCGGCCTGAGCGCGTGGTGGCGGATTGCCAGGCGGTGCTGCCGCCGGACGCCATCATCTGCTGCGATGTCGGCGTCAGCCATAACTGGTACATGCAGTTCTGGAACGCGCGCAAACCACAATGCATGCTCAATTCCTGGGGATTTTCCGGCATGGGTTTTGGCGCCGCGGGCGCGCTCGGCGCGAAACTTGCAGCGCCGGATCGGCCGGTGGTCGCGGTGACCGGCGACGGCTGCTTCACCATGGTGCCGCACGTGCTCTGCACCGCGGTCGAATACAATATTCCGGTGGTCTGGGTGATCTGGAACAACTTTGGCTGGGTCTCGATCCGCGACATTCAGCTCGGCATGTTCGGCGGCCGTGAATACGGCACCATGTTCCATCAGGGCGACAACAAGAAGCCGTTCAATCCGGATTTCGCCGCCTGGGCCAGGGCTGCTGGCGTCGATGCGCTGACCGTGACCAAGTCGGAAGACTTCCGCGGCGCGCTCGATCATGCGGTGAAGGCCAACAAGCCGTTCCTGCTCGACGTGCATGTCGATGCCGAGGTGCGCCCGCCCTCGACCGGCGCCTGGGAATTGCCGCCGACGCCGTACAAAGAGCCGGTCTACGGCCAGCGCTTCATTCCCAACGCTGCGCCGGTGAAGTGAGCGCGCCAAGTGGCCGAGACGGTCGCCGAAATTCTCACCGCCTATCGGACCGGCGCGGCGACGCCTGCCGACATCGTCGCGCGCAGCTATGCGCGCATCCGCGCCCATGACGATCCGGCCATTTTCATCAGCTTACGCGACGAAAAAGACGTGGCCGCCGAGGCGCTGGCGCTCATGCGCGACGGCAAAACGTCGTTGCCGCTCTACGGCATTCCAGTCGCGGTGAAGGACAATATCGACGTCAAGGATCTGCCGACTACTGCCGCCTGTCCCGCCTTTCTTTATCACCCGCACAGCGACGCCACCGCCGTCGCGCGGCTGCGTGCCGCCGGGGCACTTATTCTCGGCAAGACCAATCTCGACCAGTTCGCGACCGGTCTTGTTGGCGTGCGCACGCCTTATGGCATCGGCCGCAATCTGTTCAGCGACAAACTCATCCCCGGCGGATCGAGCACCGGCTCGGCGCTCGCGGTGGGCGCCGGCATCGCACCGCTTGCGCTCGGCACCGACACCGCGGGATCGGGCCGCGTCCCTGCGGGTTTTGCCAATATTGTCGGTCTCAAGCCGACCTGCGGGCTGGTTTCGACGGCGGGCGTCGTTCCGGCCTGCCGCACGCTCGATTGCGTCTCGGTTTTCGCGCTCACCGTAGACGATGCGTTGGCCGCTCTTAATGTCATCGGCGGCGCCGACGCCGCCGATCCTTATTCGCGGCCGCGTCCGCCGCACGTGGTCGGGCCGCTGCCGGAGGGCGTCCGGCTCGGTGTGCCGCTTCCCGGTCAGCGTCTGTTCTTCGGCGATAAGCTCTCGGCCGCTGCCTATGACGTGGCGATTGCGCAATTCGCAAGCCTTGGCGCCAAGATCGTGGAGGTCGATATCGAGCCGTTCTATGCGACGGCGCGGCTTCTCTATGACGGCCCGTGGGTTGCCGAACGCTATCTCACCGTCAAGGATTTGATCGCTTCGTCGCCCGATTCGATTCTTCCGGTCACGCGGCAGATCATTTTGGCCGGCAGCCGCGGCACGGCTGCGGACGCGTTCGCAGCCTTCTATCAGCTCGAAATCTTAAGGCAGGTGCGCGATCACCTCTTCAGCACGATGGACGCGCTGCTGCTGCCGACGGCGCCGACCATTTACACGGTCGAGCAAGTCTTGGCCGATCCCATTGCCCTCAACAGCCGGCTCGGCACCTATACCAATTTCGTCAACCTGCTCGATCTGTGCGGGCTTGCGGTGCCGGCCGCGATGCGGGCGGACGGCGTGCCGTTTGGCGTGACGCTATTGGCGCGCGCCGGCGACGATGCCGCGCTCGCTGCCGTCGGCCGGCACTTCCATGCCGCGACCGGGCTGCCGCTTGGCGCGCTGAAAGCGCCGCAGCCGCCGCTGGCTAAGGCGGCAGCGGCGCCGAGCGCCGGCGAAATCGCCATCGCGGTCGTTGGTGCGCATCTTTCCGGCATGCCGCTCAACGGCGAACTGCGATCGGGTGGCGGCCGGCTCCTCGAACGCACCGCGACCGCGCCGCATTACCGGCTCTTTGCGCTCGCCGGCACGGCGCCGTCAAAGCCCGGCCTGTTGCGCGTCAAGAACGATGGCGGCGGAAAAATCGAAGTCGAAGTCTGGGCGCTGCCGGATGCCGCGTTCGGCCGTTTCGTCGCCGCGGTGCCGCCACCGCTCTCGATCGGCACGCTGGAGCTCGCCGACGGCCGCGCGGTCAAAGGTTTTCTGGTCGAGGCCGAGGCGATCGCCGGCGCGCGCGATATTACGAGCTTTGGCGGCTGGCGGAGGTTTGCGGCGAAGGAACGAGCTGCGATCTAGAATGATTGTCATCGTGGAATATGGAAAAGAATCCTTAGCAGATCACTCAGGTCAGCCGATCATGACCTCGACGAGAGCAGCACGCTGCTCACGTCGGATGAATTCCACAGCCTTTTCCAGTTCCTCGATGAGGTTTTGTCCGTCCGTGACACAACTCGAGTAGAGGTTCATCGAGGCGGCAATTTTGGTGAAGTCCGGTCCCGTTTTATCCGACAGCTCCGTTGCCGGCACGATGTTTATCTTTGATGCATAGCCGTGCGGATAAAGCGCCAGTGTGGAGGCCCGTACCGCGTTCCATTTCTTGTTGTTCCCAACGATTGCCAGAATCGGCAGCTTCATAGTCTCTGCAATCTCGAAGCAGACGATTGGATTTGAGAATAGGTAAGATCCGTCGCCCATCGCGGCAATGATCAAGCGATTGCGGTCGGCCAATTGCATACCGAGTGCGATGGAGAACGCTTCTCCCAATCCACCGGACAACGCTTCCTGGTAGTAGGTGTCCGGACGGGTCAATCCGGTAAACTCTTTGAGCGTTATCAACTCGGAGACGATCTTTCCATCGTATTTTTCTGCGATTTGCCCCATACAGTGGCTGAGCCACGGCTTGCTGATGGGTTCGCCGCTGCCCGTTCGCGCCAAAGCGAGACGCTTCATCTTGGCGTCGGCATTCTTCCGCGCGATATCGATGCGGCGCGCGGCGATATCCGCCTGCACGGCCACGGTCGCTTTGCCTTCCAACGCTTGAATCAAGGTCTTTAAACCGGTGGCAACTGTGCCACACAGGGAAACATCGGCGCGGAAGCTACGGACCGGGTTTTTTTCAAAGAGTGGATCAGGCCCGATCTGAATTACCGGGCATTTTTCATTAGGCTTGGTCAAAAGGGGCATCCAGGGCGTCAAGGAATCGATGGCGATAATGACATCGGCGCCCGCGATCCAAGGTGCGGAGTTGGCGCCTGCCGCCATCGGATCGTTATCCGACACGGCGATCCGGATAGCCCAATATTCCACCACGGGGATGCCCCAGCTATTGGCTAGTTGGGTCAGAAGATGGAAGCCCTCCACCGATCCGGCGCCACGCTGTGAGCACATGACCGGCTTCTTCGCCTTGGCAATCATCTCTGCGGCTGTAGCCACGGCGTCGGGATGCGGCGCGTAGCTTGTGGCACGAATAGTAGGCGCGGCGGCAGGATCGGCGCATTCATAAGGCTCGCAGAGGGGTTCCCGGGGTAAGCTGAGATAAACCGGCCCCTTCGGCAGTGAGTTTGCGATCGCGTAGGCACGATCGATAAGATCGGCGATCTGCTCCGGTTCGCGCAACTCAAAATCCCATTTTACGCTCTCGCGAACGAGAGCCGCCTGATCGCGCATTTCTTGGCCGTAACCGATCGGTGTGTCGCGCGATCCTAGTCGTCCCTGCTCGGTGATCGGCGTACGCCCGCTGAAAAGCAATGTCGGAACATTGTCGCTGCAAGCGTTGATCAGACCGCATATGGCATTCGCCAGGCCGACATTGGTATGCGTCATGACGGCCTGGGACTTGCCGGTGGCGAAGTAGTAGCCTTGTGCCATGCCCATCGCCGCATTCTCGTGAGGGCAAACCACGATGTCCGGAATCTTGATTGCATCGAGCTTATCTTTGGCCATGCCTTCGATCATGGGCGGATAGTCCGTTCCCGCATTGATGAAGATATAATCGACACCGAGCGCCGTCAGCCGATAGAGCAGGGTCTCCGCCGGCGTCAAAGTGATACTGGAAGTATTCGCCGGCTTCTCCATCCGTTTCGGCTTTACGTCGATATTCATCGCGTTCTCCTGTTAAGTCAGATTGGTGAGCCAGATGAAGCCGCCCATGGTAACGATCGAAGCAAGCATGCTTAGCCCCATGGTCGAGGCCATTTCCTGTTCACCACGCCGGTATTGCATCGCGATTATGATGACGATCGGGCCGGTCGGAATGGCCATAGCAAGAACGATCATGCGCAATTGCTCGATGGGAAAATGGATGCCCCACAACGCCAGCAATACGGCGGCGGGGATGAGCACGTTGCGGGAAATGACAGAGATAATACAGGCCATCGAGATTTGGATCTTTCTTGAAAAGAGCACTATGCCCGCCGCGAATAGCGCGAGCCCGCCGGTCGCCTGTCCGAGTAGGGCGAAAGATTTGTCGAGCGGCTCTGGAATCTTGACGCCGGCAAATACTAGGACGACGGCCAATATTGGCGCCCATACCACGGGCTGCTTGAACGCGTGCAAAATGTGGCCGCCGATCGAGCTTTTAGGCCCGGAAGCCCCAGTGGCAATCGACATCAGCACGAGAGTCAGGGGCAGTTGAAATAGATTCTGTGGCAATCCGGAGACTGCGATCAGCGAAGTGCTGATCGAGCCGAAGAGGACAGCCAGGACGGACACACCGATGAATGGGATGGCCGGCGAACCGATCGCCAGAGCCTGTAGCGTGCTCATCGCCAAGTCGCGGCGGAATAGGTAGCGCGCCACGAGCAGTGGAATCATGTAGCTGAGGATTAGGACGACGATGAGAACGATCGCCAACGGTCCTAGATCCAAAAGTTTATCCTTTGGCGTTACGACCATGCCACTAAACAAATTAAGCGGTAATGCGTAGAGCATCACCACCTTGGTCAGTATTCCGGCTTGATCCCATGCAAAATCATGATGCATCCCGCTGAAGTAGCCGATCGCAACGGTAACGAGGACCGGAAGCAACGCCGTCAATATTAGCAGCGGGATTGCTGTGTCCATCAGATCACTCTCTTGCTAAGGACAAAATCTTCGCGATATCGCGGCGATGAAGCAGCAAGTGGCGGCGCGGGTGAACTGGTTGGAGCGGCAGAGGCCGGGGCGTTCATATCAGGCGCCTGGCGGAACATTGTTCACGATAACTCCCGTGTCATCACCTCTCGTGTCATCACCGCTCGTGTCGCTACCTATGGAATTATTGTAGGCGACAGCCGCGCCGACGATGATGATAATTGCAATGCCGGCGGCCATAACACCGCAGGTCACCCTGATAATATGACCGCGTATAGCGCGGCGGCGGTAGTAACTCGGGTCGCGCATAGCTTGGTGTCCCCGGCGCTTAAAGAAACGCCAGACGAGGTCAAAGACCCGGGTTGCAAGGTGCGATCAAGTTGCAACAACTCGGGAAGTTCAGGCGAACAGCGGTCGCAGGCCGGGATGACGCGTGACCATCGGCAAGCGTTCGATCAATCCGTCGAGACCCCAGACATGGCCGGCGTGATGCGCCATCAGGTAGACAATCACGATCGCGTAGACGAGGTGGTAGTCGACGAAGAGACTGAGGTGATCCTCAATGAACGGCCATTCCATATGCGCGAAGTGGTAGGTGATCATGAGCAGGATGCCGAACGGCCCGCTAATCCGGACCATGAGCCCGGAGACCAGCGACAATCCGATCAACAAATGACCCCACTTCATCAGGAAGTCGGTCAAGGGCAGCATCGTTGGCGTCGCAAAGAGGGCGAAGAAACTATGGAAGGTCACGACGTGGTTGAGAAAGCCGCCTGCGCTGTAATTCTGCAGGATTTGCCAGCTGCCGGCATAAAGGAAGAGCCAGCCCACGAACACGCGCAAGAAAAAGATGATAGCGCGATCCAAATTTGTTTCGGTCATATCAAATCTCCTCGATTCGGAGCACGAAATCCTCACTCATGACGGAACGTCGCAAGCGCTGAGCCGCCGCTAAGCGTTCCTTATCATGACGGCTTCGCCGATACGGGCCAATGCGCTTTCAGCGCCGAAGCATCCTGTCTGCGAAGAGCCTCCGCCGCCGCGAGCCCGAACAGGATTTTCGACATCAGGCTGACCGGATAAGGCACCAGATGAATAAATGCGGGACTGATGATCGGCAGCACCACGAAGAAATTAACTGCCCAGACGCCGACCAGCGCCGCGAGCATGAACGGAAATGGACTGGCGATATCCAGGCGGTGCGATGACAGGGCTCGCCAGCCGAACGAGAGCGCGATCCCGAGCGTCACGGCGAGCGCCATATGGACTGTCACGCCCAAGGCTACTGGAGCTGCGGGGAATAGCGCGCTCACCCCGCAGCAGTCGTCACGCCGCGCGCCAACGTCGCGGGGTCGGCGCCTGTCGCTCCAGCATACAGCGTAACCCACGCTATTTCGGCAAAGCCGCCAGCGACGCCGGCAACGATGCCGTGGCGGAGTGGTTTCAAGCAGCGTCTTGGCCCGGCTAGTTGGTGAGTTCCGCGAATGAGTTCAGGAATTTTCCACCATAGCCAGATTGATCATAGTCCTGTTCTCTTTCAATGCGCCGGGCGGAGGCCGACTGATGTTGCCGGCCTGTAGCGTCCAGGGCCGCGGCTGAAAGTGCCCGCGTTCGCCCTTAGTTTCGACCGCATAGCCGACAGAAGTCTGTGCAATATTGACCAGCCGAGACGAAATCGCGCTCCGGCATCTTGTCGTCCTTGCTCGCAATGACGGTCCAACGCCGATATGGCATTGAACGAGCCACACTTAATCCTGCGTGATGGAACGCCGGTTCTGATCCGCCGGCTGGTGGCGGAGGATGCTGCCCTTTATCCCGATTTTCTCAGCGACGTGACAGCGCGATGATCTGCGGCTACGCTTCTTCGCGTCGATGCGCGAAGTGAACCACGAATTGCTCGACAAGCTCATCCATTACGATCCGGCCCGCGCCATGGCCTTCATTGCCGTCGACGAGCGAAACCGAACGATGCTGGGTGTGGTGCGGCTGCACGACGACACAAGCGGAGAGAACGCCGAATTTGCGATTTTGGTGCGCTCGCGGCTTAAGGGCCACGGAGTCGGTTGGCTGTTGATGAAGCGCATGATCGAATATTCGAAGCAAAAAGACCTCAAGACCGTGCGTGGCCAAGTGCTGTCGGAAAATACCGCCATGCTTGCCATGTGTGCCGAACTCGGCTTTCACATTGCCGACGATCCGGACGATCCCGGCGTCAAGACGGTGACGCTGCCGCTGCGTATTGCCCACCTCGCGCCACGATGATCTCTCACCGCGCCACTGCCGCGTCATCGACGAACGTCACGGCGCAGTTCTTTCCGCTTTGCTGACAAGATTTGAGGGCGCCGGCACGCGCCGCTTCAACGGTCCTCATGCCGGTGCGCCAGCCAAAGTGACCGTCGGGCGATAGCGCGAACGCCTTGTGCGGCGCGTCGATCAGAAACGCCGCGAAAGCTTTCTGGCCGTTGCTGTCCAGTATGCCGGGCGCGGTGATGGCCGGCGGCGGCAACGGCAGCGGCGTTGTCGTCATGGTGAGGTTCTGCTGCTGCAAGAAGGTCTCGACATAGAGTGTCCAGATCGCAATGCCGGCGGCCGAAAACAAACAGTGACCGTCGTCGCCGAATGCGGGCGCGGCGACGAAATCGACGCGGCCGCCGGCTCCCGTGAAGGCGCTTTTGAGCTGCTGCGCCAAAGCCGGACCGAAGAAATGATCGTTTGCGGCATAGACCCAGAGCATGGGAATGCGCGAGCGCTTGCCGAAGGCGCGAAAAGCTTCGACCAGGCGGTCCGGCCGGCAAACCCGATCGTTGTCCGGCGAGCCGCGGCCGCCGGCAAAGCTGATAGCGGCGACCAGGCCGGGCGGCGGATCGGCGGTGAGCGCGACCGTGGCGAAGCCGCCGGCGGAGACGCCGACGGCGATCATGCGCGTCGCATCGATGTCCGGCCGGTGCGAGAGAAATTCGAGCGTCGTCTTGAGATCGGCGGCGCCCGCGATGCCGGCGGCGAGGTAATTCGGATTGTCGCAACCGCCAGAGGTCTCCGCCCAGCCGCCGTCGGAGCCGCCATAGCCGCGGCGCATCACGATCAACGACTGCCCAGCCGCGCCGGGCAAATTCCAGCGCCTGCGGCAGCATTGCCAGCGGCGTCATGTTCGGACGATCGGCCGGCGACCGCGGCGAGCCGTGCGCGAGCAGCGCCAGCGGGTAGCGGCCCGGTTGGCTTGGGCGCAGCAGCAAGGCTTCGAGGCCGCCCAAATCGCTCGACAGCGGAACGCGCAACAGCTGCAGGACAAAAGGGCCGTCCGCGTTTGCGACGGCCGTCGCAGCGAGGGATAAGCAGACGGCCAGAACAATGCGTTTATATGACATGTATTTCACACCCGTCATTCCGGGGCGCGCGAAGCGCGAGCCCGGAATCCATAGCCACAGGTCGAGCAAATTTGCACCCATCGTGATTATGGATTCCCGGCTCGGCCCTTCGGGCCGCCCGGGAATGACGATTAAGCATCAATCACACTGACATGCCCGGCGACGACGCGCCAGCCTTGCGGAAAGCGCACCCAGGTCTGCATCTGGCGTCCGACTTTGCCGGGCGAAGTGGCGCGATGAAATAAGGTCGACGCCACCGCATAGTCGCGGCCGTAGCTGGTGATCACGGTTTTCGACAAAGTGCGCGCCAGGCCCAGCCGGCGAGCGCGCGGCGCGAAACGCCTGGATCTCGGCATAGCCGTAGAGATTTTCCGCGCCGCCGTAGCGGATGGTGCGCGGATCGTTATGGAACAGTGCATCGAGCGTCGCGACGTCGTTTGACACCAGGGCCTGCTCGTAGCGCTCGAACGCGGCTTTGACTTCGGCGACGACCTCCGGCAGGTCGATCTGCATGGCGCTTTCCCTCTCTTTCCGTCACCCTGAGGTGCGAGCGAAGCGAGCCTCGAAGGGCGACGGCCCGGGCCGATTCATCCTTCGAGGGCCGCTTCGCGGCCACCTCAGGATGACGGTACAAGAGGCGTCGCGCAGCACTAAAGATTCGGCCGCATCGCCGCGACTACGCCTTGGGTTTCCAGCGCATGCGCCAGCCGCAGCGCCACGTCCTCGCGCCACGGCGCGGTGATGATCTGCACCCCGATCGGCAGCGGGGTCAACGGCACCGGCACGGCGACCACCGGCAGGCCGATAAACGAAATCGGCTGGGTGTAGATGCCGAGATTGGCCCGCACCGGCAATTCGGCGTCGCCGTGCATGAAAGTCTGCTGGCCGATCAGGGGCGCCGGTGCACGGCGTCGCCGGCGCCAGGATGGCGTCGACTTCCGTCGAACAGCGCCAGCACTTGCTCGCGATACCAGCGGCGGAATTTTTGCGCCTTCACGATCAGCGCAGCCGGCGCCATCGCGCCGGCCAGCAGCCGGTCGCGCACCGCCGGATCGAAGTCTTTGGCGCGGCTGCGCAGCCGTTGCAGATGCAGGCTGGCGCCTTCGCTGGCGGTGATAATGAAAGCCGCCGCGCGCGCGCGTTCGGCTTGCGGGAATGTCGATATCGCGATTGGCGCCGAGCGCCGCCGCCACGCGATCGATGGCATAGCAGGCTTCGCCGCTCTTGCATTTGAAATAGCCGCCGGCGACCGCGACGCGCAGTCCGTCGGCGCCGCGCTCGAGCAGCGGCACGACCGGCTCCGCGGCGCGATCGGCGCAAGCGGGATCGTCGGCGTCGAAACCCTGCATGGCGTCATAGGCGAGCGCCAGATCGTGCGTGCTGCGCGCC
Organism: uncultured Alphaproteobacteria bacterium; assembly: GCA_963784005.1. Taxonomy (GTDB): domain Bacteria; phylum Pseudomonadota; class Alphaproteobacteria; order Rhizobiales; family Xanthobacteraceae; genus BOG-931. Next base: position 222,942 of record CAWAPT010000009.1, read on the forward strand.
AACGGCCCGACATGGTCGAGGCTTGCGACGAACGGAAAGCTGCGCGCGCGGCTGAGCCGGCCGTAAGTGGGTTTAAGCCCGAAAATGCCGCACAGCGACGACGGCACGCGGATCGAGCCGTTGGTGTCGGAGCCGAGCGCGAGCGGCACCAGTCCGCCGCCGACCGCGCTGCCCGAGCCGCCGGACGAGCCGCCGCTCATGCGGTCGTGATCGTGCGGATTGCGCGAAGCGCCGTCGTGGATGTTCTCGCCGGTGAAGTCGTAGGCGTATTCGCCCATATTGAGCGCGCCGACGAGCACGGCGCCGGCGGCTTCGAGCCGCTCGATCAAGGTGGCATCGCGCGTCGCCGGCGGGTTGTCGCGGTTGATCTTGGAGCCGGCCAATGTCGGCAGTCCTGCGACATCGAACAGGTTTTTGACCGCGAACGGCACGCCGGCGAGCGGCCCGATCGGTTCGCCGCTCGCCCGCGCCGCATCGATCGCTTGGGCGCGCAACAGCGCGCGCTGCTCGGTGACCGCGGTGAAGGAATTGAGCAGCGGGTCGCGCTCGCGGATGCGCGCCAGCGCCGCCTCGATGACGCCGACCGCGCTGGCGCGGCCGGACGCCACGGCGGCTGTGATATCGGCGGCGGTGGCGAAGTCGAAATTGGTCGCGGGCGTATCAAGCATGAAACACGTCAAGCCTGGAAGATCGGCGCGGGCTCGGCGTCGTCGGGCAGGGGAAATTCATCGACCAGCGCCGCGTGGCGCAGGATCAGGTGCAGATTGAATTTGACGCTGGGCTGCCAGGCCGGATCGATGGCAAGCCCGAGCGCCTGCGCGCTTGCCGCAACGAGCGCGTCGATCGGATCGCGCGTTGCAGGCGTATTGTCGTGCTGCTTGCTGGCGAGGGCGCTCTTGCGGCGTCGCGCGCGTTGTAGCGCGCGGCGGTCTTGCGGACGGCTTTTCGTTTCATGACACCGTTCCCGGCGGCGGCAGAAATTCCTCGGCGAAATGGCAGGCGACCTGGCGGGCGCCGAAGCGCGCAGCGCCGGCATCGTGGTCTTGCACAGATCGGTGCCGCGCGGACAGCGGCCGTAGAAGCGGCACACATTCGGATCGGGATCGATCGGGCTGCGCGGCTCGCCGTCGAGCCGCAAGCGCTCGTTGCCGTTCTCGTGCAAGCGCGGCACCGCGGCGACCAGCGCCTGGGTATAGGGATGCAGCGGATGCTCGAACACTTCCACGGCGGGCCCGGATTCCACGATCTTGCCGAGATACATCACCAGCACGCGGTCGCACAGCAGCCGCACCACGCTGAAAGATCGTGCGACACGAACAGATAGCTCATGCCGAATTCTTTCTTCAGCCGCTGCAGAAGCTGCAGGATGACAACCTGAACGGAAACGTCGAGCGCCGCGGTCGGCTCGTCGAGCACCAGAAGCTCGGGCTCGACCGCGATGGCGCGGGCGATGCCGACGCGGGCGCGCTGGCCGCCGGAAAGTTGATGCGGAAAGCGCGTCAGCAATTGCAGCGGCAGCCCGCATTGGCTGGCGACGGTCTCGACGCGCTCGTTGAGCGCCTTGCCGCGCAGCTTGCGCAGGCGCCGCAGCGGATCGGCAATGGCGTCGAAGCCGGTGAAGCGCGGATTGACGCTTTCGCCGGCGTCCTGGAACACCATTTGGATGCGGGCGCGGTCGCGGTCGCGCGCGAAGACGCGCGCCGGCTTGAGCGACAATTCGCGGTCGCCGAGCTTGATGCTGCCGTCGCTGGCGTCGATCAGGCGGGTGAGCGCGCGCACCAAAGTCGATTTGCCGCAGCCGGATTCGCCGACCAGGCCGACCGTCTCGCCTTTGTCGATGGCGAAGCTCACGTCGTCGACCGCATAGACTTTCGGCAGCTTTTCCGGGCCGCCGGCAAAGCGCCGCTTGAGCCGCGCCCAGGGTCCCGGGCCGCCGCCGACCGGAAACAGCTTCGAGAATTCGGCGACGTCGAGAAGGACGGTCATGCTGCACTCATGGCTGGCGCGCTACGGTCTGCGCTCGGTCGTCGATGGCAGCGGATTCCAGCAGGCGACGATATGCCCGGCGCCCGAGCGTCGCGATGCGGCAGCGGCTGCGCGCAGGCGTCGATCTTGCGCGGGCAACGCTCGGAATAGCGGCAGGGCGGCAGATCGGTGCGGCGCAGATCGGGCAGCGAGCCGGGAATGGACGCGAGCTCGTCGAGGCTCGCCGCCGAATCCGGCGTCGCCGCGATCAGTTCCGCCGTATAGGGATGCCGCGGATGCGCGAACAACTCCTCGGTCGGCGCATTCTCGACCACGTGGCCGGCATGCATGACGACGATGCGCGCGGAGCGCTGGCCGGCGAGCGCGAGATCGTGGGTGATGAAGATCGTCGCCATGCCCATCTGGCTGGCGAGATCGTTGACCAGATCCATGATCACCGCCTGCGTGGTGACGTCGAGGCCGGTGGTCGGCTCGTCGGCGATCAGCAGCGACGGCTTTGCCGCCAGCGCGATCGCGATCATGACGCGCTGGCACATGCCGCCGGACATTTCGAACGGATAGGCCTTGGCGCGCCGCGCCGGATCGGTGATGCCGACGGCGCGCAGCATCTCGACCGCCTGCGCCGGCGCTTCGCTGCGCGGCACGTTGCCGTGGCGGATCAGCACGTCGGCGATCTGGCGGCCGACCGGTGCGGATCGGATTGAGCGCGGTGCGCGGGTTCTGGAAGATCATCGCGATCTCGCGGCCGCGCACCTCGGCAAGCTGGCTCGGCTTGGCCGAGAGCAGATCGAGCCCGCCGAGCATGGCGCGGCCGCGCGCTGACGCGGCCGGCCGGATCGAGAATGCCCATCACCGCATAGGCGGTGACCGATTTGCCCGAGCCGGATTCGCCGACCAGCGCGATGGTCTCGCCCTTGTCGACGCTGAAACTGACATTGTCGAGCGCGCGCACGATGCCGGAGCGGGTGCGGAATTCGACGCAAAGCCCTTCGACCGAAAGTGCGGGCGCGGCCGTCATGGGTGCCACCTCATATGCGCCACCTCATGTGCGTCTCCGGGGATCGACCATGTCGCGCAAGCCGTCGCCGAGCAGGTTGAAGCAGAACACCGCCACCATCAGCGCGGCGCCGGGAAAGAGTCGCGTTCCACCATTCGCCCGACACCATGAAGGCCGAGCCTTCGGCCACCATGATGCCCCATTCCGGCGTCGGCGGCCGCACGCCCGAGCCCGATGAAGGACAGGCCGGCGGCGTTGAGGATGGCGTAGCCCATGGTCAGCGACATCTGCACGACCAGGATCGGGAACACATTGGGCAGGATCTGGAAGGTCGAGGATGCGCCAATCGGAATTGCCGGACAGCCGCGCCGCTTCGACGAAGCCGGCCTCGCGCCGGATATTGGCTTCGGCGCGCGCGATGCGCGCATAGAGCGGGAAATTCACGATCGCGGTGGCGAGGACGATGTTCTGCACGGTGTTGCCCAGCGCCGCGACGATGCCCATGGCGAGCACGAACAGCGGGAATGCCATGATGGTGTCGGCGATGCGGCCGACGATGCGATCGGTCCAGCCGCCGAAGAATCCGGCGGCGACGCCGGCAAGCCCGCCCATCAGGAACACCAGCGCGACCGAGGCCACCGCGATGAAGAAATCGAGCCGCGTGGCGACCACGACGCGGCTGAACACGTCGCGGCCGAGCTGATCGGTGCCGAACCAATGATGCGCGCTCGGCGGCTTGAGCGCCTGGGTGGTGTCGCTCGCCAGCGGATCGTAAGGCACGATATGCGGGCCGAACACCGCGGCGAGCACGATCAGCACGAACAGCGCGAAGGCAAAGCCGGTGACCGGATTTTCGCCGAGCGACATAGCGCGAATGTTTGAAGCAGCGCGGCAAAGCCGCCCTCGCGCGGAGGCGATGCCGCGATATCGGTCATGCTTCGAGCCTCACGCGCGGATCGATCAGCCCGTAGAGCACGTCGATCAACAGATTGAGCATCACATACATCACCGCCATGGTGAGCACGAAGCCCTGCACCGGCGCGAAGTCGGACGCGAGCAGCGCCTCGACGGCGTAGGAGCCGATGCCCGGCCAGGCGAAGACTTTTTCGACCAGCACATTGGCGCCGAGCAGGAACGAGAACACCATGCCGAGCGTGGTGATGACCGGCAGCATGGCGTTGCGGAACGCATAAGTGATGATCACGGTATAGGCGGACAGCCCGCTCGCGCGCGCGGTGCGCACGAAATCCGACGACAGCACCGCGAGCATCGAGGCCCGCGTCATGCGCGCGATCGGCGCCAGCGAGAAAATGGCGAGCGTCAGCGCCGGCAGGATGAGCTGCTTGAGCGCCGCCATGAAGGTGTCGGGATCGCGCGCGATCAGGCTGTCGATCAGATAGAAGCCGGTGACATGCGGCGGCTCGGTGAAGAACACATCGAGCCGGCCAAGCGGCGCCGGCGCCCAGCCGAGCAGATAATAGAAGACGTAAACCAGGATCAGGCCGGTGAAGAACACCGGCAGCGACACGCCGGCGGTCGAGACGATGCGGCAGGCATGATCGACAAGCGAATTGGGCTTGGTCGCCGCGAGAATGCCGAGCGGCACGGCGATCACGATCGAGACGATAAGCCCAAGCAGCGTCAGTTCCGCGGACGCCGGCAGCCGATTGCGCAATTCGGTCGCGACCGGCTGCCCGGTGGTGAGCGAGGTGCCGAGATTGCCGTGGGCGAGATCGACGACATAGTGGCCGAATTGCACGATCAGCGGCTTGTCGAGGCCGAGCTTGACCCGCACCTCCTGGATGGCCTGCGGCGTCGCGGCCGGCCCGGCGAAATAGGCGGCCGGATCGCCCGGCAGCGCCCGGGTCAGCAGAAAGGTGACGATCACCACGCCGATCAGGCTCGGGATCGCCATCGCCAGCCGCTTGAGGATCATCGTCAGCATTTGCGACTCTTCACCTCTCCCCGCGTGCGGGGAGAGGTCGAGTGAGCGAGCGAGCGAGGGTGAGCGGGCCATCGCCGCGATTCTGAGCCCAGCGGATAGGCCCCCTGACCCCGGCATCGCCCGGCACGCAGGGAGAGGGATGATCGCAAGCCATCGCCGTCACGCCTTCACGAACGTGCGGTAATCGAGCCGGCGGTGGAACCAATATTGGTAGCCGCTGATGTTCTTCTGCATCGCGACATTGACGTAGGGCTGATAGAGCGGAATGCGCGGCATGTCGGTGTAGGCGAGATCGACAAAACCCTTCACGTCCTTGTCGTAAGTCGCCTTGTCGCCGGTCGCCGCCGCGGCGCGCGCGCCGTCGATGAACGCATCCATCTCCGGCGACTGGTAGTCCATCGTGTTGAAGATCGATTTGCCGGAGTGATAGCACCAGTAGAAGAAGTATTCGGGATAATCGAGCCAGCCCGAGAACACATTGGTGAACAGCGGCATGGTCTTTTTGGTCAGTTCGGTGCGCCAATTCGCGCCCGGCACTTTGTTGATCGTGGTTTTGATGCCGATTTGCGCCAGGCTCTCCTGCACCAGCACGCAAGTCGGCTCATTGACGCCGGCAAAGCCGAGATCGAACGAGATTTGGATCGGGTCGGGGATGCCATTCGGATAGCCGGCCTCGGCGAGAAGTTGCTTTGCCTTGCCGAGATCGGTGTTGAACTTGTGCGGCTGCGGCCAGGCGACTTCGGTCGGCGCATCGGCCGCCGCGCCGAACATCGGCTTGGCGAGACCGTACAGCACCGCGTCCATGATTTTCTGATACGGAATGGCGTAAGCCATCGCGTAGCGCACCTTCACATTGTCGAACGGCGGATGCTGCACGTTCATGCCGATATACTGGATGCCGTTCGAATAGGGCGTCGAAACGATGGTGAGCTTGCCGTCGGCTCTTCAGCTCGGAGAAATCCTTGTTCGGCAGATCGTAGGAGACGTCGGCGTCGCCGCGCTCGAGCAGCGCGCGCCGGTTGCCGGCATCCGGCACCATGCGCCAGATCACGCGCTTGATCTTCGGCAGCGGGCCGCCCTTCCAATTTTCGTTGCGCTCGAGCACGACCTGGGAGCCGGCGGTCCAGTTCGTCACCTTGTAGGCGCCGCTGCCGACGGTGTTGAGCTTGGTATATTCGAGGCCCCACGGATCCTGCTCGGTGGCGTTCTTCTTCACCAGTTCGGAATTGAGGACGCAGGGCACGATGACGGCGAGATCGGGAATCGGTCAGCCGGTCCTTCTTCATGAAATCGACGCGGAACGTGTGGTCGTCGACGACGACGAACTGCTCGGGCTTGGTCAGCGAGCCGGCGCTCATCTGGAAGGTCGGGAAGCCGCCGACGGTCACCGCGCGGTCGAACGACCATTTGACGTCCTTGGCGGTGACCGGCGTGCCGTCCTGGAAAGTGGCGTCCTTGCGCAGCTTGAAGGTCACCGACATGTCGCCGACATTCATGTCCTCGGCGAGTTCGGGCTTGAATTTGGTCTTGTCGTAATAGGGCGTGCCGTTCGGCAGCGTCTTCATCTCGTGGCTGATCAGCCGGTCGTAGCAATTCCACGACACTTCGTAGCCGGGCACGTTGGTGCCGACGCCGTGGATGTCGAGATTGTTCGGCCCGCTTTCGGAGACGATGAGCAATGTCTCCTGGCGCGATTGCGCCTTGGCCGGCGACCAGATGGCGGGCGCCGGAACGGCGGCGGCGGCAGTCAGTGCGGTCATGGATTTAAGGAAGTCGCGGCGCTTCATTTAAAGGCCTCCCAGGGCTGGCGCTTGCTCACTTGGGAACCTCTCCGCAAGCCGCGTGCCACGCCGCCAGCCGCTGTTGCCGCAGCCTAAGTGATTGATTCAAAGGCTGTGTTGCAGCGGTCGTAGTTGCGCCGACAGCGCTGCACGAGTGGATGGGGCAGCGGCCGCACATTAATTAGGCAGCATGTCAGCGCGCTGCTTGCCGCGCCAAGATCGCGCTGTCGTGAGCTTGCCGCGAATTAATCCCGCCTCCACGCCGTCGTAAGCCGGCTTCCCCAAATGTACGGCGAAGCCCGCCGCCGATCCTGGGCCGCATCCATCAAAGGAGATCGTCATGACGCGAAGTACCGCAAATTCACGCGGGCCCCGGCGAGCGAGCATGCCGCTCGCGGCCCGCCGCATTACGCTTTTGGCCTCTATCGCGGGCATTGGCGCAGCGCTGCTGCTTGCCGGTCCGAACGGCTACTGGCCACTGGCCTTCGGGGCCGCGACCGCCAGCGCCGCCGATGCGACGCTGCAACATCCGATTGGCTTTTCCGACATTGTCGCCAAGGTAAAACCCGCGGTGATCTCGGTGCGCGTTAAAATCCCCGGCTGCGCCGAACCCGCCATGATGCAGGAGCGGCGGCGACGATCAGCAGCAAGTCCCGGTTGCGCCGGGCTCGCCGCTCGATAAATTCATGCAGCAATTCGGCGACCAGTTCGGCCAGCAATTCGGCCGCAACGCGCCGCAACGCCAATCGCCGAACGATCAGACCATCATCGGCGAAGGCTCCGGCTTCTTCATCTCGCCCGACGGCTATGCCGTGACCAACAATCACGTTGTCGATCACGCCAAATCGGTCCAGGTCACGACCGACGACGGCACGATCTTTACCGCGAAAGTGATCGGCACCGATCCGAAAACCGATCTCGCCGTCATCAAGGTCGATGGCAAGGATAACCTGCCTTACGTGAAATTCGCCGATCAATCGCCGAAAATCGGCGACTGGGTGGTCGCGGTCGGCAATCCGTTCGGGCTGGGCGGCACGGTGACGGCGGGTATTGTGTCCGCGCGCGGCCGCGACATCGGCGCCGGGCCGTACGACGACTATGTTCAGATCGATGCACCCATCAATAAGGGCAATTCGGGCGGCCCGGCGTTCGACGTCGACGGCAACGTGATCGGCGTCAACACCGCGATCTATTCGCCGTCCGGCGGTTCGGTCGGCATCGGCTTCGACATTCCAGCCGATACCGCGAAAATGGTGGTGGCGCAGCTTGAGAAGACCGGCCACGTCACCCGCGGCTGGCTTGGCGTGCAGATCCAGCCGGTAACCGCGGACATCGCCGACAGCCTCGGCTTGAAGAAAGCCGAAGGCGCGATGGTCGACCAGCCGCAGAGCGATAGCCCCGCAGCCAAGGCCGGCATCGAATCCGGTGACGTCATCACCGCGGTCAACGGCGCGCCGGTGAAGGACGCCCGCGATCTCGCCCGCACCATCGGCACGATGGCGCCGGACTCTTCGGTCAAGCTCGACATTATCCGCCAGGGTGAACAGAAGACCGTGTCGTTGACGCTGGCGCAGATGCCGAACGACCAGAAAGTGGCCGATGCCGCCAACGCCGGCGCACAGCCGACCGGCGGCGTGCCGCATCTCGGCCTGCAAGTGGCGCCGGCCAGCGAAGTCTCCGGCGCCGGCCATCAAGGCGTCGTGGTGACTGCGGTCGATCCAGACGGTCCGGCGGCCGAACAGGGCTTTCAGACCGGCGCCGTCATCCTCGATGTCGGCGGCAAGCCGGTCGCCTATGCCGGCGATGTGCGCGACGCGCTCACCGCGGCCAAGGCCCAAGGCAAGCACGAGGTGCTGATGCGCGTGAAGATGGGCGATGCCACCCGGTTCGTGGCGCTGCCATTAGGCAATGCGTGATTTAGTAAGAGCGTAGTGTCCGCGCCGAGCGGCGGTGCCGCGTCTCCAGGCCCAACGCCGATCGGCCGGTCGTGCGGGGACGGGTTGTTAAGCCCGTCCCCATTCGCTTTTAGTGGCTATGAAGAAGCCGGTCGCTGTTGGCTCCTCGCAATGACGAATCATAGCATCTCGGGCCGAAATTGCCCGCGCCGGCTGATGATCTTGCCGGACACCATGAACACCCCGTCGCCGGTATAATGCAGGGTCTGCGGGTATTTCGGCCGGCGACGCCACATGCGCCTTGACGACTTCGAATATGAAAAAATTATAGCGGCTGACGAGGCTGTCGTCTTTGAGCTTGCATTCGAAGCTGGCGTGACACTCGGCAATCAGGGGTGCCTTTACGTTTTGCGCCGGCTCGGCCGTCAATCTGAATTTCTCGAATTTATCGACTGTGGCGCCTGAGCAATTGCCGATCCCGACCACGGCATGAGTCAAATCCACCGCCGGAATGTTAATGACGCATTCCTTGCTGCGCCGGACGAGCTCGAAGCTGTGATTGCCGCTGGCGATGACGCAGCCGACCAGTGACGGGGTGAATTCCATGACGGTGTGCCAGCCCATGGTCATGATGTTGGCCCCATCGCGCCACGCCGATGAAACCAGCACGATCGGGCCGGGTTCCAGATAGCGGCGTATTTTGGCGACCGGGAAGTCGGCCTTTTCCTGCGGCATGCCGATCGTCCCTGGTTTTAGTGAATGGCGTCGAATCTAACGCGCGTGGCCGATCAGCACCATCGAGATCGCCGGCACGTAGGTGATCACCATGAGCGTCAGAAAATTGATAACGACGAACGGCAGCACGCCGCGGTAGATCATGCCCATCGGCACGTTGAAGATGGCGCGCGCGGCGAACAGGTTCAGCCCGAACGGCGGCATGTAGAGGCCGATCGACAGATTGACCGCCATGATGATGCCGAAGTGCAGCGCGTTGATGCCGGCGGCTTCGACCACCGGCAACAGCAGCGGCGTCAAAATGAGGATCGCGGCCGGCGGCTCGAGGAAGCTTCCCGCCACCAGAAGCCCGGCATTGACGAATAACAGGGTTTCCCAGTGCGGCAGCGCCATCGCGCTCACCGCGTCGATGAGCTGTTGCGGAATGCCGCTGGTCGTCATCAGCCAGGCGTAAACACCGGCCGCGGCGACGATGATCAGGATCTGCGCGATCAGCGCCACCGAGCTGACGACGATCTGACATAGGTCAGTGAGATCAACCTCGCGATAGACCACCATCGCCACGAACAGCGAATAGATCACGGCCACGCCGGCGGCTTCGGTTGGCGTGAACACCCCGCCATAAATGCCGCCGAAGATCACCACGATGGTGCCGATCGCCCAGCTTGCCTCCTTGGTCGCAGCCCAAATGTTCCGCCAGCGCGCCGGCGACGACAGCGGCACCATTTTGATGCGCGCGTAGATCAGCACATAGACGGCATCGACCAGGCCGATCAAAAGGCTCGGCAAAATGCCGGCGGTGAAAAGTTTTATCGCCGAAACCTGCGCCGTCATGGCGTAAAGGATCATCGAGATCGACGGCGGGATGATCACCGCGACCGCGCCCGACGAGGTGATCAGGCTCACCGCGAAGCGTTCGCTGTAGCCGTGCTTGGTCAGGGACGGGAACAACAGCCGGCCGATCGCGACCACGGTGCCGACCGAGGTATGCGCCATGGCGCCGAACAATTCCGACGAGGCGACGGTGGTCAGGGCCAGCGAGCCGCGCACGCCGCCGACGATCGACACCACCCAGACGACGACGCGGTTGGCAATGCCGCCGCGGCCCATGATCTCGCCGGCCAGCACGAAGAACGGCACCGCCAGCAGCGGAAAATTGTCCAGGCTGCCGAACATGTAGGTCTGCACGGCTTGTGTCGGCACATGCGCGACGAACACGATCGCCGCCATCGCGGTCAGCATAAGCACGACAAAGATCGGCAGGCCGAGGATCAGCAAGATCGCCGGCAGGATGAAATAGACAAACGCCCCCGACATTTCCGTCACCCTGAGGCGGCCGTGCAGCGGCCCTCGAAGGGTGCCGGCCCGGGCCGTGCATCCTTCGAGGCTCGCTTTGCTCGCACCTCAGGATGACGGAATAAGACACAACGATGCTGATGCATTTCAGCGCTCGATTTCGCGGGTCGAGATCACATCGTCGTGGCGCGCGCCATGCAGGTAAAGCCGCACGCCAATCAAGAGCGCCGTCAACAGCAGGCCGGCCGGTACGGCGCCTTGCGGGATCACCAGCGGGATATTGGCGGTCTCGCTGCGCTGGTCGAGCTCGGTCAGCATGGTCATGACCGGCCAGGCAAAGATCGCGATCGCGACGCAGGTCGCTATGGTGACGAGATCGGAGAAAATCTCGAGGGCCCGGCGCAACCGGGGCGGCAACAGCGAGACGACGACATCCATCCGGATATGGCGGCCCATCCAGCCGACCGGGCCGGCGCCGAGGAACACGCAGCCGATCATCAGAAACAGCATCGCTTCCTCGGCCCAGGTCAGCGACACCCGGAAGAAATAGCGGCCGATGATGTTGGCGAAGTTGATGCCGACGCTGGCGACCAGCATCGCGCCCGCGGCGATGCGCAGCATCGCCACCAGCGCTGCCGCACCCCGCCGCAGGCTCTCGCGCATTAATTCTTATGGGCTACGGCGCGGACCTTTTGCATCATCTCTTGGACCGCCGGCTGATCCTTGGTGGTCTCGTCGCCGACCGGGTCGAGCAGCGTCTTCATCTGCGCCAGGTCGTCGGCCGGCAGTGTATGCACGGTGCCGCCGAGCCCGGTCCATTGCTCCGCTAATTGCTTGATGAAATCGGTGTTCCACGCCTGCGCCCTGGTCTCCGCCGCCTTGCCGCTGGCGATGACGATTTTTTGCAAATCCGCCGGCAAGGTATCGAGCCACGGTTTGCTGATCACCGCGATACCGACAATGAATGTGTCATTGGTCACGGTGATGACTTTGACGAGGTCGTTCATCTTGAAGGCGACGAAGACCGAGAGGGTGGAGATCGCGCCGTCGATGGTGCCTTGGTCCAGTGCCGGCACGACTTCGGAGAGCGGCATGCCGATGCCGGTGGCGCCGAGCTTCGCCATCTTCGCCCGCTCGAGCGCGGTGCCGTTGATGCGCAGCTTCTTGCCGTTGAAATCGGCGAGCCGCATGATCGCGTTCTTGGCGCCGTAATCGGCGGCGCCGAGTACAAGCGTCCCGATGCCGACCATGCGCTTGGGCGCGGCAAGATCGAACGTCGCTTGCTCAATGGCCGGATCGTGTACCGTCGCTATCGCATTGGCATCGTCGCGGAACAGCATCGGCGTCGAGAACACGCCAAAGCGCGGATCGATGCCGACAAAGAAATCGACCGGGGTGATCAAGCCCTGGATGTCGCCGAGCTGCACGCCTTCGATCTCGCGCGGGATCGGGCCGAGCTGGCTTGCCGGATAGATCTGCACCTCGACGCGGCCGGCGGAGGCTTTCTCGACCTCTTCCTTGTAGAATTTGAGGAACTGATGCTGCCCCTCGTTGATGGTCGGCGTGCCGAATTTCATGACGAAATCGGCGGCTTTCGCCGGTGCCGTCTGCGCCAGGCACGCCAGCGCGCCGGCAATAATCAGGTGTCTCGCAATCATCATTTTCCCCTCTGGTCGTGCCCGCAACGCGCCTTTTTGGCTTAAAGCTGCCGCGCGCCTGGGCCCGCCGACTATACGGGTGGGCCGGGTCGTCTAGCAACAAGCCTTGGTCTTAGGATCGGTCGCGGCCGTCAGCCGGCGAGCTTGAAAAAGCCGACGTCGATGGCGCGGCAACGAAAGCCGGTCTCGCAATAGACCAGATAATATTCCCACATGCGCCGGAAGCGCAAAGATTCCTGGCCCCGACTTGTCTTTTCGGACCAAACGAATGTGTGCGCTTGTCGTGCCTCATAAGGTAGCGTTTCCAAGCGACGTTTCGCGGCCCCTCGAAACGTGGTGCGTAAACTATTGATAAATGGGCGCGTTCCCGCTATTGGGGATCGTAGGAATATAAATTTGCACGGACGGCGTGGGCATGAACGTCGCGACGTGCGGGGGTCACCACCAAATGAACGGCGTTGTGAAATCCGACGAACCCTTCCTCCTCACTGAGTACAAAGTCATATCGCAGAACTTCTCGTCGGGCTTTCAAACGATGGCGCTGCTGCTGACGCTGTTTTTCTTATACACCGCCGCAGCGCTCGGTTATATTTCGCATTTCTTCGACAATCTTAAGCCAGATCCGGCTTGGATTCTCTTCAAGATGGACTTTCGACATGTGCAGATCATTCTCATTTGTGTCGTCTCATTAATATTCACTTTCTGGTCTAACTGTTGGGTTATCGTTTATCGTAAAGGGACAGCGGTGACCCTTGCACGTGCAAGCGTCTTGGAAAAGCAGCTGTCCCAAGGCGATCAAAATGAGTTGTTCTTCAATGCCTATGCAGTATGGTACAATTCGGAACGCTGGCTTGGATATTTGTACTATGCCACGGTAGCGTTTTTTATTTCCGTCTACATATTGTACATGGTTATCGCCGGCTGTTCGGTTTATAGATTGATATACTCGTGACGACCTCTTGAGAGGTCCAGTTAAATCCACGGTCGGTCGTAATGCGAGTTGCGGTAATCGGAACGGGAATCTCGGGGAATACCGCCGCGTTTGAGTTGGTACAAAACGATCACGACGTGGTGGTCTATGAGAAGGGCCATCGCGCTGGAGGCCATGCCAATACCGTCGAAATCGATTGTGGGGCGCGCCGTATATCAGTTGATACCGGATTTGTCGTCTATAACGAACGCAATTATCCAAATTTCTCCAGCTTATTGCGACAATTGGGTGTAATCACCGCTGAGACTAGCATGAGCTTCTCGGTGTCCGAGGAGTTCGGCCGGTTCGAGTGGTGCGCGCGTAGCGGCAGTTGTCTCGCGACGTTGAACGGATTATTTGCCCAGAGATCGAATGTCCTCTCTCTGCCCTTTTATTTAATGTTGACGGATATCATCCGCTTCAACAAACGAGCCTTAGAAGATTTCCAGAGAAGCGCACTCGATGACCTGTTACTGCGCGATTACCTCGCATCGGGGGGCTTTTCGAGGCGGTTCTTGAATTACTATCTTCTGCCGTTGGCCGCCGCAATTTGGTCATGCACATCGGACGAAGTTCTCGAATTTCCCGCGTCGAACTTTGTTGGCTTTCTCAAGAATCATCAACTCCTGCAAAATGGTCAAGCCTCGTGGCGGACAGTTGTTGGCGGCAGCAGAAATTATGTTGAACGTCTCACAATGCCGTTTCGAGACAAAATTCGTTTTGGCGTGGCAGTGAAGGCGATAACGAGGATGGGGAGTGGCGTTACTATCATTGATGATAGAGGGGAACGCGAGACTGTTGATCAAGTGATCATTGCCACCCATGCCGACCAGGCTCTGGCGATCCTTTCGGACGCTACTGCGCAAGAAAGAACAATTTTGGGCGCCATCCGATTCCATTCAAATAGGGTGCTTATTCATGGCGACCGCCGGCTTATGCCGAAGCGTCCTGCGGCATGGGCGTCATGGAATGTGATGCGGTGCAATGTTGATGCAAAACCGCATGAGAGTGTGACGTATTGGATGAACCTGTTGCAGAAGATCGATCTATCGTTTCCACTCTACGTCACGCTTAATCCGCCGTTCGAGCCGGTGCCGAATTTAGTATATTCTCGATTAACCTACGACCATCCGCACTTCACTCGGGACGCAGTTTCGGCACGAGAGAATATCAACTCCATCCAGGGGATGAATCGGACTTGGTTTTGCGGAGCCTGGACGGGGTTCGGCTTCCATGAGGACGGAACCACAGCGGGCCTGTCGGTTGTTCGGAGGATTAACGGTCTGTCGGCGCCTATTACCAACAATGTGGCATAGAGAGTAACATCCGTCGTACGGTGCTGGCGCCTTTCCCTTGATGCTGTTCCCGAACAGGAGCGCTAAGAAAAACGCGGTGGCGAGCGAGCCAGCGCGCAACGCCGGCAAGACCGCGAAAACCACGACGCCGATCGGATAGAGCGCGTAGAAGGCAAGCGCCGGCGCGATGCGAAGATTTTGCAGCAAAATGTCGCTGAGCGTCGGGCGATAGAGCATATTGCCCATGGTCGAGAGCCAGCCGGCATCGATGGCGCCGAAGACGACCAGCACGGCGATATAGGCGACAAAATAGGTCATGGTCGCTTCTCCGTTGGCGGGGGGGACTGGCTCATTACGCTCGGCTGCAGCCCGCGGATCACGCCGGAGCTGAAAATCTTGTCTCTGACACGGTGACACGCTTGACAAATGTCACCGTTATGGTTACATAGCAAAAGCTCGCTCACGAAGGGACGCTTCTCGAGACATCCTTGAAGTGGAGCGAGTGCGGTTCCTGCGGGCGGGGCTCGTAACCCCGCTCCCGGGCGGTCCGGGCATCGCTTCGGCCGGCATTACGACCGGTCCGCGAGGTGCCTCGCTGGACTGGGACAGCGCATGGCGGATAACGCCCGCTTCGCGCACGTCCCAGGAAACACGGCCTGGGCTGAGCGGTGGCATTGATTTGCGCCGCAAGCGCCGCGGTGGAGCGCTGAGAGGCGGGCCCCCTCCGTATCTTCCTTCTTTTCGTTGAAGCGTGATCTTGTCCGAAAACCGGCGTCCACCCCCGGATCAAGTCCGAGGGCAAGCTTTTCGGGATCACGCTTTGGCGAGGAGGATACGGAGGGGGCAGCCGCACCCGCTGGTGCGGTCTCTAGAACACGCGCCTTTCGGCGCTCCGCCTCCCTTCATCAGGAGGCCGTTCGTGACAACCTTTTGCAAAACCCGGGCGCGGGCTGCGCCGCGGGAACGGTTTGCGTCGCGCCGAGAACGCGCGCTACAGCGTCGTAGGGTGGGTTGAGCGGTAGCGAAACCCACCGTGGCTTGCGCGGGAGATGATGGGTTTCGCTTTGCTCAACCCATCCTGCATCGCGTCTTTCTGAAATGGCGTTTTGCAAAAAGCCGGATGCGATTGCGCCGCGAGAACGGTTTGCGTTGCGCCGACGGCGCGCTACAGTGATCGCAAGCATAAAGCGGGGAGGACATCAGGTGCAGAGCAGCGACAGCGCGGCGCTGGCGAAGCCAAGCGCGCCCGAGGGCTTCTGGCCGAAAGGCTGGTGGTCGATCGTCGATTTCAAGATCGGCATCATTCCGCTGCCGATTTTCGTGGTCTTGCTTGCGGTGATCAGCCGGGTTCGCCGCCACCGGAACTGTGCCCTCCGACATTCTGATGGCGATTGTGCTGCTGTCGATGGGCGGCTTTACCTGCGCCGAATTGGGCAAGCGCATCCCGATCATCCGCAACATCGGCGCGGCGGCGATTTTTGCCACCTTCATCCCTTCGTTCCTTGCCTTCCATCATCTGTTGCCGGCTTCGATCTTGGGTTCGGTGACGAATTTCACCAAGGACTCCAACTTTCTGTACCTGTTCATCGCCTGCATCATCGTCGGCAGCATCCTGGGGATGGACCGCGGCGTTCTCATCAAGGGCTTCCTCAAGATATTCATTCCGCTGATTGCCGGATCGGTCGTCGGCGCCATCGTCGGCACGCTCGTCGGCGTTCTGTTGGGTCTTGGCGCCTACCACACGTTCTTCTTTGTCGTGGTCCCGATCATGTCCGGCGGCGTCGGCGAGGGCGCGATCCCGCTCTCCATCGGCTATGCGCAGATCCTGCACCAGCAGCAGGGCGATCTGTTCGCCCAGGTGCTGCCGCCGGTGATGCTCGGCAGCCTGACGGCAATTCTGCTGGCGGGTACGCTCAACTATGTCGGCAAAAAATATCCGAACCTCACCGGTGAAGGGCGCCTGCAACCGGGCGAGCACGACGAACTTGAATTCGAGGAAGAGGATGCCGACGACCATGTCGATGTGACGACCATCGCCGCCGCCGTCGTCACCGCGGTGACGCTCTATCTGATCGGCGCGCTGGCGCAGCGGCTGTTCGGTTTTCCCGCGCCGGTGGCGATGCTGGTGATTGCGGTGCTGCTGAAGCTGGCGCGGGCGGTGTCGCCGTCGCTGCAGCTCGGCGCCTTTCACGTCTACAAATTCTTCTCGACCGCCGTCACCTATCCGCTGCTGTTTGCGATCGGCGTTTCGCTGACGCCTTGGGACAAGCTGGTCGCGGCCTTCACGCTGCCTTACCTCATCACCATCGTCTCGACGGTGGTGACGATCATAGCGACCGGCTTTTTTGTCGGCGGTTGGATGAAGATGTATCCGATCGACACCGCGATCGTCACCGCCTGCCATAGCGGACAGGGCGGAACCGGCGACGTCGCCATCCTCACCGCGGGCAATCGGATGCAGCTCATGCCGTTTGCCCAGATTGCCACGCGCATCGGCGGTGCGATTACCGTGACGACGGTGCTGATCGTCTTGACGCAGATCGGCTGAGAGTGCCCGTCACCCTGAGGCGGCCGCGCAGCGGCCCTCGAAGGGCGACGGCCCGGGCCGTGCATCCTTCGAGGCTCGCGGAGCCTGTCATCGGCCGCGCGACTTCGCGCGGGCCCGTTGGCTCGCACCTCAGGATGACGGTTCACCGCTCAACGGTCGCGCATGCGATCCATCAGCACCTTGTCCTGGCCGCCGTCGATTTCGATCATGGTGCCGTTGACGAAGAAGGCGAGGTCGGAGGCGAGATAGGCGACAAGGTTGGCGACTTCCTCGGACTCGGCGATGCGGCCGAGCGGGATGCTGGCCGGCGCGAGCTTGTCGGCCTCCTCGTAACTCAGCTTCATGTCGCGCGCCATCGCCTTGACCAGGCCCGCCCAGCGCTCGGTGCGGACCGGTCCGGGATTGACGGCGACGAAGCTGATATTGTGCTTGCCGTATTGGCTGGCGAGCGATTTTGTCAGGTTCTGACCGGCCGCGTTCGCCGCGCCGGGCGCGATCTCCCAGTAGGAGACCTTGACGCCGTCATTGCCGATCAGATTGACGACGCGGCCTTTGTTTTGCTTCTGCATGATCGGCAGCACATGCTTCATGCAGCGCACATAGCCCATGAATTTGAGCTGCAGCGCGCTCGCCCAATCGTCCTCGCTCAAATGCTCGAGCACGCCGCCGGGCGCCGAGCCGGCATTGTTGACCAGGATGTCGATCCGGCCGAGCGCGGCATGCGCTTGCTTGATGAAGTTCTCGGCGTCGGCAGCTTTGGTCAGATCGGCGGTGAGAGGAATGATTTTGCGGCCGGTGGCTTTGGCGATTTCGGCGGCGGTGGCTTCGAGCGGCGCCTTGCGCCGCGCGCAGATCGCGACGTCGACGCCTTCGCGCGCCAAGCGCCAGCGTGATCGCCTTGCCGATGCCTTCGCTGCCTCCGGTGACGATCGCTTTCTTATCCGTCATCGCCAAATCCATGGCGTTGTCTCCCTTATTTATTTTGGCTGCTGCTTCCGCACGGCCACGCGCCGCCGGGTCGCGCCGCACGCATTATCGTCCAAGATTTGCGCGAGCGCCACGACGTCATTCGCTTTGCGGCAGATCGACCGCGCCGGTCGGTTCGCTCAAGATCCGCTCGATCTCTTCCCGTTCTTCCGGCAGCAGATGACGCGGCAGGTAGAAAGCGTTGGCGATCAGCGTTGGCACGACCGCGCTGCCGATCACGCCGGCGACCAGGATCGAGTATTGGGACTGGGTAATAATGCCGTGCGAAAGCCCGAACAGCGATGAGATGGTGCCGAAGGTCAGGCCGGTCGACATCAATAGTGTCGTGTACATCGCCTCCGGATTGGGCGTCTTGTAGATGCGCGTCACCGGATAGACGCCGAAGAACTTGCTCACCATCTTGGCGGCAAGCATGAAGAAGAATGCGAATGGTGCGGCGATCAACGCCGGGATCGAGACAAACGCGCCGGCGCGGAGAAAATAAAACGGCGTCATCAAGCCCATGGTCATCGCCCGTATGCGGCGCACCAGTTCGTGATCCTTGCCGATGGTGCCGGCAAGCATCATGCCGATGATGTAGGCGGGCAAGACCGCCTCGCTGTCGGCCCAGCCGGCCAAGGCGCCCATACCGAGAAGACAGAACAACAGGAATTTTATCTCCATTTCCGACGGCCGGTTGCCGAACTTGCGATTAAAGCGCGGCGTCAGCCACGGCAGCACCGCGAACACAGCGACCGCAACTACGGCAAAGATCAGCGTATGCAACGTGAACGGCGCGAAGATAAAGCCGAGCGCCAGCACGGTGCCGAGATCGTTGATGAAGCAGGCGGCCAATACCAGCTTGCCGTATTCGGTCTTGTTGAGCCCGTATTCGATCATCACGGCATAGACCACCGCGACTGAAGTCGTGGAGAGCGCGACGCCGGCAAGCCAGCTCGGCATTATATCCCAGCCGAGAACGTAATGCGCCGCCGCGGCGCAGCCGAAAAACGGCGCAAAGAAACCGACCAGGCCGAGCGCCGTTGCCTCTTTCCATTTCTTCTTGAACACCACCGGATCGAGCTCGGCGCCGGCCAGGAATGTCAGCATGATGGCGCCGATGCCGGCGAGGAATTTGATCCAGCCTTCGTCGGTGCCGAGCGAGAAGCCGAAAACAGTGGCGATGACGAGCTGCGCCACGACGCCGACGCAGATTTCGGTAAGCGCCGTGGAAACGCGGAGCCAATACGATAACAGGCTCGCGATCAAAGCGAGACCAACCCACAACGTGAATAAGGTCCAAACGGGAGTCATTGGCAATTCTCCTATGCACGGTGGCGCCGCGCGCAACGGGCGTTTACGCACCCGCTTCGAACGGCCACACCAACAGCCCTTGAGACAGTGGGAGCAAAAGAAAACTCCTACCGACGGCAAGCGCCCGGCAGGAGTCATCAGCCTTAGCGGCGGTTACAGGGGGACTCCATCCCCAAGCGAATCCGATATTAGCCGGTAGAATAACGATGGCAAGATCGAATTGTTTCCGCCTTCGGCACGGTGTCTGCCGCCATGCGCGCGATGTTGACGGAACGCTCGATCGCCGACACCGCCGCGTGGTTTGCGCTCAGGCGGCACTTGCCGTCGCGGCGTTGCTCAAAGTTTCTGTGACAGACCCATATAATAACCGCGGCGCGCGCCGTATTGCGGCGCGAAGACGCCGATGCCGGAACCGTCGCGCAGCTCGTAGATTTGGTCGAACAGGTTGACGATGTCGAACCGCACCGTCACGGGCTTGTAATCGGTCGACCAGTGAAAATCCTGCGCTATGCCGGTATTGACGACTGCATAAGGCGTGGTGTGCAGCGAATTGGGTACAACGCCATCGGATAGATCGCCGGTGCGCAGGCCGCTGCCATAGATCAGGCTCGCGGAGACCAGCGTATCGTACCAGCGATAGGACGCGCCGGCCGAGCCGGTCATGCGCTGCATGTCGTCGGTGTAGTGATAGTTATTTTGCAGAAAGGCAAAGGTCGCGGCGTCGAAAAGATACTGATTCGACTCAACGTCTATGGCCCGGGTGATGTTGTAGGCGAAGTTGGCATAGGCATTGAAATTGCCATTATTGTATTTGAGCTTGAATTCGCCGCCTTCGCTGTAGCCTCGTGCATAATTGAACTGCGTCAAGACCACGGCCGCGCCGAACTGGCCGTCATCGATCATGTCCTTTGCCATCTTGTAATAGGCATCGAGCCCCATCGTGAGGCCCGGCAGCACGGTCTGATCGACGCCGACGTCGAAATAATGCGAGCGCTCGGGCTTCACCGGATCGTCGATGGCAATGTCCGGCGCGTTGGTGGTAGTGGCGAACAGCGCGATATTGGATTGGGTGGCCTGCGCCTGATAAGGCGGCGTGAAATAACGCGCATAGCCGGCGTGGATGCTGGTGCCTACGAAGGGCTTGTAGACCAAAGCAAGGCGCGGACTGAGCTGGTTGGCGTCGACGAACTGATAGAGCTGGTCGAACCGCAGGCCGGCGTTCAGGGTGAGCTGATTGGTCAACTGCCATTCGTCTTGGATGTAGGTGCCGATGTTCCAGCCCAGCAGCGAGGTTTGGTCGCTGATGGTTTCCGGCGCCAGCGTCGTTGAATCCAAAACCGCCGAAACGTCGCCGACATTGGTTTGCTCGCCGGTCACCGCGAAGCCGCCGCGCAGCGTGTGGCGATCGTTGACGATGTAAGAAGTGTCGAACTGCGTGCCGGTCAGCGTGCTTTGCCGCTTCACGTCGGAGGCGACGTCGTTGAATACGAGGTCGCCGAAATTGTCGGGGGCAAAGTGAACTTCGGCGTAGCGTGAAAAGACCGAGAGCTGTGCGTCGCCGTCGGTGCCGTGCTTTTGCAGCGTCGCCATTGTGACGAAGTAACTGTCATATTCATTTTCGTTGAGGGTCGAGGAATCGAGAGTTGTCGGACCGTAATCGCCCATCGCTGCTTGATCGGGATTGTTTGGTATCTGGAACGCGCTATAGGACGCCGCCGAGATCACGCTGAACCGGGTCGACTCGTCGAGCAGCGTCGAGGCGTAGCCGAAGAACCGGCCTTGTTGGGTATTGTCATGGATGGCGTTGAGCCCCGGCGTCGGGCTTTCAATCCCCAGACCGTTCCAATCGCCGCGCGCGCTGACGAAATATTCTGAATTGCCGAAGCCGCCGCCGTAATCGAAGCTCGGCGTAAATGTCTGCCGGCTGCCGCCATAGAGACTGACTTCGCCGCCCGGCGCGGCAAAGCTGCGGCTGGTGATGTCGAGCACGCCGGCGGTGCGCAGCCCATATTCGGCCGGCAGCGCGCCGGTGAGCAACGACATGCTGCCGATAAAATTGGTGTCGAGGAACGGGCCAAGCCCGGAAACGCCCTCGGGAACCACGACGCCGTTGATCCTGAACTGGACGTTGGCGTATTCGTTGCGCACATGGAAATTTGGATTGGAGGCGGCCGAGTTGTAGGACACACCCGGCATTTGCAGGATGACTTTGTCGATCGGCGCGTTGTCGGCCTGCGGTAGCCGCTCGATCGTGTCGCGGGTGACGGTGTAGGTCGAGGCGCCGATTTTCGGCAGGAGATTATTGTCCCGCGCCTGATCCAGGCGTCGCATCTTGTTGTCCAAGGCGGCGCTCGCGTCGATCGCCGGCGCGGCCCGCCGCGGCGCGGTCGCGGTGCGGCTGGGCGCTAGTTTTTTCGGTGCATTCACCACGATTTGCGGCAACAGTGGTTTGCCGGCGATGGGCGCGGCAGGTGCGGCTGGAGTTTGCGGCACGGCCGGTGCGGACGTGGTGGATTGCGGCGTCGGCTGCTGCCGCGCCGGAATTTGTTGATCCGTCGGCGGCTGTTGCGGCTGCGTTTGCGCGTAGATTTTATGAACGCTGCCGAAGCCTGTCGCGATGGCGAGCGCCGCGATCGCTGCGTCGCGTCGCAACTTTCGTCGCGGCTTTCGTTGAATGAACGATCCTGACACTGACGCCCCCAGATGCAGTTTAGAACTATGAAAAACTGCATATATTTCAATACTTTCCTTGCATCGTCAGTATTGAGCGTCAAGAAAAAAGCGTATTTGCTCAGTCGAAAGGAATTATAATAATTCAAAACTGATGAGATGCTTTGTTGCGCGCGTTCTAAACAAGAATTTTTTTGTGAAAACGCTGTGGTTTGCATTTGGCATTATGCAGCATCCGGGAATGGCCGCGATCTGCGCGAAGCCAATGCGGAGAATTATGCCGCCGGACGGATGGCCGCGTCGGGTCCGCGGCCGGTGCCGAACACGACGCCCTTTGCCTCGGTGCCGAGCGCGGTCAGGATCGCGATGGCGATGGCGACCGTGCCGGCGACGACGGCGAGCGCCAGCGCATAATCGTTGCCGTAATGGACGGCGATGCCGGCTTGCAGCGTCGCGTTCACAGAGGCAATAAGATTGCCGAGCTGATAGACAAATCCAGGAAACGTGCCGCGCGCGTCGTCGGGTGACAATTCGTTCAAATGCACCGGGATCACGCCCCACGCACCTTGCACCATCACTTGCATCAAGAACGCGCCGGCGGCGAGCCAGACGGCGCTTGTCGAAAACGCCCACAGCGGCAATACGACGAGCGACAACAGCGACGCGATGATGATGATGCGCCGCCGGCCGAAGCGTTCCGACATCGCGCCGAACGACAGGCCGCCGATGATGGCGCCGATATTGTAGATGACGGCGATCAGCCCGACTTCATGCGGGGAAAAACCGTGCTGGACCTGCAGGAAGGTCGGATAAAGATCTTGCGTGCCGTGGCTGAAGAAGTTGAAGGCCGTCATCAGCACGACGGCATAGATGCCGAGTTGCCAGTGCGATCGAACGATCGCCCATGTGCTGCTGCGCTCGGTGTTGGGCCGCCAGCTTGGCGATTCCGGAACCTTGCGGCGGATATAGAAGACAAGCAGCGCCGGAATGACGCCGACCATGAACATGCCGCGCCAGCCGATATATTGGAACAACAGGCCGTAGACGATCGAAGCCAGAAAATATCCGGCCGGATAACCGGATTGCAGCAAGCCCGAGACCAAGCCGCGGCCGTGCGGCGGGATCGACTCCATGGTCAATGACGCGCCGACGCCCCATTCGCCGCCCATGGCGACGCCGAATATCGCGCGCAGCACGAGCAGCGCGGTGAGACTTGGCGCGAAGCCGGATGCAAGTTCGATGGCCGAATAAAGCAACACGTCGATCATCAAGGTCGGACGGCGTCCCCAGCGATCGGCCGCGCGCCCGAATAGGTAGGCGCCGATCGGCCGCATCGCCAAGGTCAGCAGGATCGCAAAGGTGACGTTGGTGATTTGCGTGCCGAATTCCGCCGCGATGTCCTTGAGCACGAACACCAGCAGGAAAAAGTCAAACGCGTCGAGCGTCCATCCCAAGAAACTCGCCGCGACGACGTGTCTTTGCTCGCTGGTCCAACCCGAAAGCGCGGCAATGCGCATGGTTGCTACTCCCGGCGGCTATTTTCAGCCCTCGACTTCGGTATCGGGCCGATCGTCACCGCGCGCCAATTCTTCGTGCCACTTGCCGTTCTTGTCTTCCCACGCAATCGCGCGCGTTTCCCCGGGCACATGCTGTTCTTGCGCGGCGCGCTGCGCCGCTGCCCGTGCCGCGTCGTGGGATGGGAATGTCTCGGAGAACACGCCGTTGACCTGATAGGCGAAGCCGCCGTCGTGAGCGACAATGTGATAGGTGATTTTGGCCATAGACCGTCCTCTCGATGTTCAATAATAAAGTCTCGTGCTGAAAGTTCCAGTGCGGCGCCTCAGGCGGCTTTCTCCCGCTTGCGGCGCGCTTCGTAGGACTTCAGATTGGCATAAGCGACGCGAAGCAGCGGGTAGTCGCGCGATTGTCCGCCGCCGCGGCGCAGCAGATCGCCGACGATGTGGTCGGCCTCGATCGGCGCGCCGCGTTCGATGTCCCGCAGCATCGAGGCGGCAATCGGCGATCCGGGCGCGGTGAACATCGCGCGGCTGCGCTCGATCGTCGGCTTGCCGGGCGCAAATCCATTCGCCGTGGCGATGGCGCAGCATTCTTCGTGCATGGCAATCGAGAGGTCGCCCGCGCCGGCGGCGACGATATCGCCGAATGGCGCCCGCATCAGGCAGCAGATGCCGGCGGCGGCCGCGATGAAAGCCCACTTCTCCCACATCTCTTGCAGGATGGCGGTGCTGAGATGGGCGTCAAAGCCGGCGCCGGACAGCGTGGCGGCGATCGCTTTCGCGCGCGGGGAATTCGAGCCGTCTTGCTCGCCGAACGACAGCAAATGCATGTCGTTGAGATGGAGAATGCGGCCTTCGGCGTCCAGCGTCGCCGAGATGAGGCATTGGCCGCCGAGCACGGCTTTGGCGCCGAACCGCGCCGCAAGCGCATCCAGATGCGCCATGCCGTTGAGCAACGGCAGGATCGCCGTGTTTGCTCCTACCGCTGGGGCAAATGAGTCTATCGCCGCGGCAAGGTCGTAGGCTTTGCAGCTCAGAACGATGAGATCGAACGGCTTACGCAAGGTCTCGGCTGCGACCGTCGGCGGCGCCGGAATGGCGATGTCGCCGAGCTTGCTGCGGACCGCCAAACCGGTTTTCGCCAGTTGCGCGGCGCGGCGCTCCCGCACCAGGAACGTCACGTCGCGGCCGGCCGCGAGCAATCTGCCGCCGAAATAGCCGCCGAGCGCGCCGGCACCGACAACAAGAATATGCATGGCGAATTATCCGTTCTGCGCGCCGGGTGCCCGCCGCGGCACCAGGAGATTGCCGGTGAACATCATCACCGGCTCATCGTTTTGATTGAACGTCGTCGTTCGCGCCCTGATCATGCCGCGGTCCGGACGCGATTTCGACGGCCGCACTTCGAGCACTTCGCTCTTGGCGTGCAATTCGTCGCCGGGGCGGACCGGCCGCGGCCAGCTCAACTCGTCGAAGCCGACGCCGAGAATGCCGCCGGCAGGCTTGAACTCGCCATCGACCATGAGCCGCATGGTCATCGCGGCGGTGTGCCAGCCGCTCGCCGCCAATCCTTGAAATGGCGATTGGCGCGCGGCCTCTTCATCGATATGAAACGGCTGCGGATCGTATTGCTTGGCGAAGGCGATAAGCTCTGCCTTGTCGACACGGAGCCGGCCGGTCTTGAAAACCTGGCCGGCGGCGAAATCTTCCAAATAATGTACGGTCATTTTTTCGTTTGCTCCCGAGAAGGCACGACGGCGAAATCGCGCCCGTTATTGTCGGTGAACCACGCGCCGGCCGCGACCGCCGCTGCGTTGATCAGGCCGAAAGCGGCAAGGGCAACCGCCAGGGCGATGAAAACCTCCGTCAAGTCGCCGCTCCATCGTAGCGCAAGCCAACCGCCGCCGGCTGCGATCATCAAACGCGACATATTAGCGAGAAACGGCCATAACAATCGTCCCGCGCCTTGCGAGGCGAAGTAGAGCGCCATGCCGAGGCCGAACAAGCCATAGACCGGACCGACCGCGTGCAGATAGCGCGTTCCGGCGTCGAGCATGGCCGGGTCGGTGCCGAACAGCGACAGCCAGGCGCGCGGCGCAGCGGCCGCGGTAAGCCCGATCAGTTCGCAAAGCGCAGCCGCGATGGCGGCGCCAATCCAGGCAACGCGCAAGGCGCGTTCGGGATGGCCGGCGCCGATATTGGTTCCCACCATGGCGACGAGCGGGCCGCCCAAACCGAACACTAGCGGAATAAGCAGATATTCGAGACGCGACCCGGTGCCGTAACCGGCGATGGCGGCCGGACCGAAGGCGCCGACCAGGCCGGTTGCGATCGCGATGGTGAGATTGGTCTGCACCGTGATTAGCGCGGCAACCGCGCCGACGCGAAGGATGTCGGCGAACAGCGTCCAGCGCAGACGCACACCGCCGATCGCAAGGCGAATGACGCTACGGCCCGACCGCAGATAAGCGGCGAGCACGGCGCTTCCCGCCGCATAATAAAGCAGCACGGCCGCCGCGCCGCCGGCGACACCGAGTTTTGGAAATGGCCCCAAGCCGAAGATCAGGCAAGGCGACAGCGGAATAAGCACGACAACGCCACTGCAAGTGACCAGCGCGGGAAACATCATATTACCGGTGCCGCGAATCACATTGGAAAGCGAATTAAAGAGCCAGATCAGGATCGCACCGGCAAAGACGACGCGGGAGTAAGTCATCGCCGCGTCAAGCGACGCGCCGTTGCCGCCCATCGCCGCGTAAAGCCATGGTCCGCCGGGAAGCACCGTAACCGTGAACGCGAAACCGAAGACGAGCGCGATGACGAGAGCATGGAGCGCCAGCGCGTTGGCGTCGTCGCGGCGCCCGGAACCGAGCGCGCGCGCGATCGCCGACGACATGCCGCCGCCCATGGCGCCGGCCGACATCATCTGCATCAGCATCAAGACCGGAAATACCAGCGCCACGCCGGCGAGCGGATCGGTGCCAAGCTTGCCGACGAAATAAGTCTCGACGAGGCCGACCGAGGTCTGCGCCAGCATGACCAGCATGTTCGGTACGGCAAGCCGGATCAGCGTTGCCGCGATCGGCCCCTCGATCAGCACGCGGGTGCGCGGGTCGTAGCGGTTTTTGTCGGGCGGACTGGCGGCGGCCGCGGGCAGTTCTGCGACGGCAAGTGTTTGGGCGGCAAGTGCTGGCAAGGACATTTGGGCGCTCCGCTCGGCTGTGCCGAAGCCGTCCATTGAACGAGGCAGCATATAGGAGTATATACACCTATATCAAGCCGGCCGGCGGCCGGGAATAATGAGCATGCGATGGCTTCGGACTGGACCAATCCTGCGGCATGCAATTGCCTGGCGCTGCGCCAGGCGGCGCGGCATGTCACGCAATTCTACGACCAATTCCTCACGCCCACAGGCTTGCGCGCCACCCAGTATTCGATTCTCGCAAGGCTGCAGCGCAACGGTGCTATGACGATCAACGCGCTCGCCGCGGCGCTGGTAATGGACCGGACCACGCTCGGACGAAACATCTTGCCGCTGCAGCGAGACGGCCTCGTCGCCGCGGGTCCGGGAAAAATCGACCGCCGCAGCAAAGAGTTGCGGCTGACGCCTGCCGGCAATGCGCGGTTTCGCGCGGCCTGCAAGGGATGGCGAAAAGCCCAAGCACGCTTCGAAACAGCGCTCGGCGCCGAGCGCGCGAAGGCGATGCGCGCGCTGCTGCACGAGGTCGCCACCAACCGGCAGACCGCCACAGACCCCGCAGCCGAAATTGGCCGGTGAAATCGCAAGGCCCAGGATTTCCTTTAGCGAAAATACTTTTTCCCTTGGCGACATAATCTCGCTATCATGCCGCCGTCGATGCCGAGCTACCCGGCGGATAGCGAGCGTGACCATGAACCGTATCCTGTCGCTGTGCGGCTTTTTAGCTTTCGCCGCTTTCGCCTCGCCGGTGATAGCCGGCGATTTTTTCGGGCAGGTTGACGAGCCTTGTTACTGGTGCGCACGCGATGCCATCTACGACGACGTCAAGCTGATCAATCATCTGGAAGCCAATCCGGATGTCGACGATGCCGTCAAGGGCCCACAAATCATTGGCGCGCGCGCCGACAGCCATCGCTTGCGGGCGCTGCTGGGTCCGGTCGAGCACACCGGCGCCGAGCCATGCTGCTATAGTCGCAAGCCGCTCTATATCCGTTGACCCCTTAGCCCGCCGAAGGTGCGTCGCCGAACAGGCGCGGCAGCAGGCGTTGCCGTGTCTGCAGCGTCCACTGTCCGAGCCGGTCCAGATAGAGATAGACCACGGGCGTGGTGTAGAGCGTGAGCAATTGGCTGATGAACAGCCCGCCCATGATCGAAATGCCGAGCGGACGGCGGATTTCTCCGCCATTACCGAAGCTCAGCGCCAGCGGCACCGCGCCAAGGATCGCCGCTGTGGTGGTCATCATGATCGGCCGGAAACGCAAAATGCAGGCTTGGAAGATCGCGTCGTAAGAACTCAGATTTTGCGAACGTTTCGCCTCGATGGCGAAATCGATCATCATGATCGCATTCTTTTTGACGATGCCGATCAGCAAGATCACGCCGATCAGCGCGATAATGCTGAATTCGGTGTGAAACAGCATCAGCGCCAAAATGGCGCCGACGCCGGCCGAGGGCAGCGTCGAAAGTATGGTGATCGGATGAATGTAGCTCTCGTAGAGCACGCCAAGAAGAATATAGACGGCGGCAATCGCCGCCACGATCAGGACCGGCTCGTTGTTGAGCGATTGCTGGAACACTTGCGCGGTCCCGGCGAGACTGCCATGGATCGATGTCGGCATGCGGATTTGCCTGATCGCTTTGTCGATCTCGACCGCCGCGTCACCGAGCGCCGCTCCCGGCAGCAAATTGAACGAAATGGTGGCGGCGACGAAAAGTCCCTGGTGATTGACCGATAGCGGCGCGTTACCGGCGTTGTAATGGCTCAGCGCCGCGAGCGGAACCATCGTCTCCACGGCGGTCGACACCGCGGCGCCGGACGATGTGCTGCCCTTGCCGGCATTGGCCAGCGAATTAATGGCGGCGTTGCGCGCCGCATTGTTGTTGGCATTGGCCGCAGCGGTGGCGGCGGCGGTGGACGCTGCCGTTTTCGCGGCGGCGCTCGCGGTCACTGTGCCGCGCGGAGGCGTTCGACGACTGGGTTCCGGCCGCGCCGCCGCCGGAGGTCGATACGTAAATGTCGCGCAGCGACGCCGGATATTGCGTATAGCGCGGATCGATTTCCATGACGACGTGGTATTGATTGACCGCGCTATAGATGACGGAGACTTGGCGCTGCCCGAATGCGTCGTAGAGCGTATTGTCGATTTCGGCCGGCGTTACGCCAAGACGCGAGGCGGTGTCGCGATCGATGATAAGATCGGATTCCAGGCCGCGCTGTTGCTGATCGGAACTCACATCGGCCATCACCGATGAGTGTTCGAGCGCCTGAACAAGCTGGGGCGTCCATTTGAACAGCAGATCGGCATCGTCGGCTTGCAGCGTGTACTGATATTCGGCGTTGCTTTGACGGCCGCCCGCGCGGATATCTTGAACCCCGACCAGGAAAAGGCGGCCGCCCGGCACCTGGGCGAGCTTGGGCCGCAGCCGCGCGATCACCTGGTCCATCGCCGGCCGCTGCGACAGCGGCTTCAGCGACACGAAGACCGAGCCGGTATTGATCTGCCCGAAACCGCCGCCGCTGCCGACGCCGGTATAACCGACGACGTTTTCCACCGCCGGATCCGCCTGCACGATGTCCATCATCTGCCGCAGCTTTTGCGTCATCAGCTGAAAGGACACGCTTTGATCGGCTTGCAGCGAGCCGATCAGCCGGCCGGTATCCTCCTCCGGGAAAAATCCCTTCGGTACGATGATAGAACAGCAGAACGTTCAGCGCGATCGCGCCGAAGAAAATCAAAAGGACAATGCGGCTATGGTGCAGCGCCCAGCCGAGCGAGCGCTGGTAGCCGGCGAGAGCCCGGTCGAACAGGCCCCTCGGCGCCGCGCTGGCCGTGGCGGCGCGCTGCGCAGGAAAATCGCACACATCATCGGCGTGGTGGTCAGCGAAATCGCCAGCGAAATGATGATGGCCAGCGAGAGGGTCATCGTGAATTCGCGAAACAGCCGGCCGAGGATGCCGCCCATCAGCAAGATCGGGAGGAACACCGCGATCAGCGACAGGCTGATCGACAGCACGGTAAATCCGACCTCGCGCGCGCCTTGCAGCGCCGCTTGCATGCGCGGCATTCCGGCCTCGAGATGGCGCGAAATGTTTTCAAGCACGACGATGGCGTCGTCGACCACGAATCCGGTCGCGATGGTGAGCGCCATCAGCGACAGGATATCCAGGCTGTAGCCGAGCAGATACATGGCGCCGAAGGTGCCGAAGATGGATACCGGGACGGCAACGGACGGAATGGCGGTGGCGCTGAGATTGCGCAGGAAGAAATAGACAACGACGGTGACCAAGGTGATCGCGATCACCAGGGTCAGTTCGGTGTCGCGCAGCGATGCCGGATCGTGGTGCTGCGATCGATGGCGATGTTGACGACGACGTCGGCCGGCATCGCCGCTTCCAGATGCGGCAATTCGGCCTTCACGCTGTCGATGGTGTCGATGATATTGGCGCCCGGCTGCGCGGAACAGGATGATCAGCACCGAGGGCTTGCCGTTGGACAATCCGAGATTGCGGACATCTTCGACGGAATTGAGCACGGTGGCGACATCCGACAATTGCACCGCCGCGCCGTTGCGGTAGGCGATGATAAGCGGCGCGTAGTCCGCCGCTTTGGTCGATTGATCGTTGGTGTAGATTTGAAAACGGCGGTCGCCGTCGTCGATGGTGCCTTTCGGGCTGTTGGCGTTGGCCGACGCCAGCGCCGCGCGCACGTCTTCAAGGCCGATGCCGTATTTGAACATCGCCTGCGGATTGAGCTCGACGCGGACCGCCGGCAGCGCCGAGCCGCCGATGATGACCTGTCCGATGCCGCTGATCTGCGACAGCTGTTGCTGAAAGACATTGCTCGCCGCATCGTACATCTGGCCTTGCGTCAGCGTCTTCGACGTCATCGCCAGAATGAGGATCGGCGCGTCGGCCGGATTGACCTTGCGGTAGGTCGGATTGGATTTCAGGCTCGACGGCAAATCGGCGCGGGCGGCGTTGATGGCGGCCTGAACGTCGCGCGCCGCGCCGTCGATGTCGCGGTTAAGATCGAATTGCAGCGTAATGCGGGTTTGCCCAATGCCGCTCTGCGAGGTCATTTCGGTGACGTCGGCGATCTGCCCGAGATGGCGCTCGAGCGGCTCGGCGACGCTGGTCGCGACCGTTTCCGGGCTGGCGCCGGGAAGCTGGCCGCTGACCGAGACCGTCGGATAATCGACCTGCGGCAACGGCGCGACCGGCAGCTTCAAGAACGCAAGAACGCCGGCCAATGCGATGCCGAGCGTGAGCAGCGTGGTCGCCACCGGCCGGTTGATAAAGGGCGTGGAAATGTTCATTCCGCCGGCGCTTCCGGAGCGATGGGGTTTGCCGGCCGCGTGCCGGTCAGACGCAGGGCGAGCCGATCGAAGTACAGATAGATGACCGGCGTGGTGAACAGCGTGAGCATCTGGCTGACGATCAGGCCGCCGACGATGGCGACGCCGAGCGGCTGGCGCAGTTCGGAGCCGGTTCCGGTGCCCAGCATCAGCGGCAGCGCGCCAAGGATCGCCGCCATTGTGGTCATCATGATCGGCCGGAAACGCAACAGGCAGGCCTGATAGATCGCGTCTCGCGGCGAACGTCCTTCGACGCGCTCGGCCTCCAGCGCAAAGTCGATCATCATGATCGCGTTTTTCTTGACGATGCCGATCAAGAGAATGATGCCGATGATGGCGATGACATCGAGGTCGTAGCGCAGCGCCATCAACGACAACAGCGCGCCGACGCCCGCCGACGGCAAGGTCGACAAAATCGTGATCGGATGCACGAAGCTTTCGTAGAGGACGCCGAGCACGATATACATCGCCACCACTGCGGCAATGATCAGGAACACCTCATTGCTCAACGACGATTGAAAGGCGGCCGCGGTGCCTTGAAACGCGGTGATGAAGCTGAACGGCAGGCCGATCTGGCCCTCCGCTTGCTGAATGGCCGTGATCGCGGCGCCGAGCGAATAGCCCGGCGCGGTATCGAACGAAATCGTCGTCGCCGGAAATTGGCCGAAATGCGTGATCAGCAGCGGCGACGCCTTCTGCTCGATATGGGCTATGGCCGAAAGCGGCACCTGGCCATTGGTCGACGAAGACGACGAGGGCAGATAGAGCGACGATAATCCCGTCAGCGATTTCTGCAGTCTGGGGTCGACTTCCAGAATGACGCGGTATTGGTTCGACTGGGTGTAATAGGTCGAAATGATGCGCTGGCCGAACGCATCGTAGAGCACATTATCGATCGTCGCCGGCGTGATGCCGAAGCGGCTTGCGGTCGCGCGGTCGATGACGAGATTGACCGACAAACCTTGTTGCTGCAGATCGCTCGCCACGTTGGTGAGCTGCGGCAATTGGCTGAGCCGCTGCACCAGCTGCGGCACCCAGGTGGCGAATTCGGTGGCATTGGCGTCTTCGAGAACGAAATGATATGGCGCGCGGCTTATCGTCGAATCGATCGTCAGATCCTGCACCGGCTGCATGTAGAGCGTGATGCCGACGACGCCCGCGACTTCGTTCTGTATCCGGCCGATGATCTGGCTGGCGGTCAGGTTGCGGTCGTCATGCGGCTTGAGCGTGATCAGGAAGCGGCCGGTATTGAGCGTTTGGTTGGTGCCGTCGACGCCGATGAACGAGCTCAAACTCTCAACATCCGGATCTTTCAGGATCGCTTCGGCAAGCTGGTTCTGAAGATTCGACATCGCGTCATAGGAAATGCTTTGCGAGGCTTCGGAAATGGCTTGGATCATCCCGGTGTCCTGCACCGGAAAGAAGCCCTTCGGGATCACGATATAGAGCAGCACGGTGACGGCAAGCGTCAGGATCGCGACCAGCGAGCGTGGCCGGCTGTCGATCCAAGACCCAATTGAGCGCGCGGCCGTAGCGCGCGATGACCGCGTCGAAGACCTGCTCGGCCTTGAGATCGAACGCCGAGCGTTCGCGCTCCGGGCGATGGCGAATGAGCTTGGCGCACATCATCGGCACCAGCGTCAGCGAGACGACGGCGGAAATGACGATGGTCACCGCGAGCGTGATCGAGAATTCATGAAACAGCCGCCCGACGACGTCGCCCATGAACAATAGCGGAATCAGCACCGCGATCAGCGAGATCGTCAGCGAAATGATGGTGAAGCCGATCTGCGCCGAGCCGCGCAGCGCCGCTTCGAGCGGATCCATGCCCTCTTCGACGTACCGCGCGATGTTCTCGATCATGACGATGGCGTCGTCGACGACGAAGCCCGTGGCGATCGTCAGCGCCATCAGCGACAGATTGTCGAGGCTGAAGCCGAGGAGATACATCGCCCCGAATGTGCCGACCAGCGACAGCGGCACCGACAGGCTCGGGATGATCGTGCCCGGCAGCGTGCGCAAGAACACGAAGATCACCAGCACGACGAGCGACGACGGCGAGCCCGAGCTCGAATTCGACATCGGCAACCGAGGCGCGGATGGTGACGGTGCGATCGCTCAGCACATTGACGTCCGCCGCCGCCGGCAAAGTGCTGCGTGATCTGCGGCAGCAGCGCCTGGATGCGGTCGACGACCTGGATGATATTGGCGCCGGGCTGGCGCTGGACGTTGATGATGATCGCCGGCGTGGTATTGGCCCAGGCGCCGAGCTTGGTGTTCTCCGGGCCGCTGACGATGGTGGCGACGTCCGACAGCCGGACCGGCGCGCCGTTGCGATAGGCGACGATCAGGGTGCGATATTGATCGGCGCTGGTGATCTGATCGTTGGCGTTGATCGTCAAGGCTTGCGTTGGGCCGTCGAAATTGCCTTTCGGCGTATTGACGTTCAGATTGCCGATCGTGGTGCGGACGTCGTCGAGATTGAGGCCATAGGCGGCGAGCGCATGCGGATTGAGCTGGATGCGCACCGCTGGCCTTTGGCCGCCGCTGATGCTGACGAGCCCGACGCCGGTCAGCTGCGAAATTTTCTGCGCCAGCCGGGTTTCGCTCAAATCCTCAAGGTCGGTCAGCTCCAGCGTTTTCGACGTGACCGACAGCGTCAAGATCGGCGCGTCGGCCGGGTTGACCTTGGCGTAGATCGGCGGCGCCGGCAGATCGGCCGGCAGCAGATTGCCGGCGGCATTGATCGCGGCCTGGACCTCCTGTTCGGCGATATCGAGACTGAGATCGAGGCTGAATTGCAGCGTGATCACCGAGGCGCCGCCGGAGCTTGCCGACGTCATCTGGTTCAGACCCGGCATCTGCCCGAATTGCCGCTCCAGCGGCGCGGTGACCGACGACGTCATCACTTCCGGGCTGGCGCCGGGATAAAGCGTCTGGACCTGGATGGTCGGATAGTCGACCTCGGGCAAGGTCGATAGCGGCAAGAAAGTATAGGCGACCATGCCGGACAGCATGATCGCCGCCATCAACAGCGACGTTCCGACCGGACGTAGAATGAAGGGTTCCGAGACGTTCATCGCACCGTTTCACCGCGCAATGCGCATGCTGCCGGGCGCGCTACTGATTGCCGGCCGGCGGCTTGGTCTGCGAATGGCCGGAGGATTCTGCCCTTGGCCCGGCGCCTCTGGCGCCTGCGCCCTTGGTCCCGTGCCGCGGCCCGGCGCCTTGATTGTTTTCCGCGGCAACGGTGACATGCAGCCCATCGCGCAGGCGGTCGGTGCCGTCGATGACGACGCGCTCGCCGGCCGCTAGTCCGGAATTGACGGCTGTCATGTTGCCATCGACCGCGCCGGTCGTGATCTGCCGCACCGAAACCGTGCTGTCGGCATTGATGACATAGACATAGGCGCCGGGCGAGCCGCGCTGAATCGCCGACGTCGGCACGGTGACCACGTTCTCCAGCGTCTTCACCAGAAGCCGGGCATTGACGAACTGGTTCGGAAACAGCGCATTGTCGGTATTGTCGAACTGCGCGCGTACTTTCACAGTGCCGGTCGTGGTATCGATCTGATTGTCGACGGCCGAGACTTGGCCGGTGGCAAGCTCGTGGAGGTTGGCGCGGTCATAGGCGGTGACGCTGAGCGCGGTGCCGGCGTTGAATTGCGGCATGATCTCCGGCAGATCGTCTTCGGGAATTGAGAAGATCACGGTGATCGGCTGCAGCTGCGTGACGACGGCGATGCCGGTGCTGCTCGCGGTCTGCACGTAGTTTCCCGGATCGACCAGGCGAAGCCCGACGCGGCCGGTAACGGGCGAAACGATGTGGCAATAGGCGATGTTCAGCGTTTGCGTGTCGACCTGTGCCTGATCCTGCTTCACCGTGCCCTCGTATTGCTGCACGATGAAGACCTGATCCTCGGCCTGTTGGCGCGCTATCGAGTTTTGCTGCGCCAGCGTCTGATAGCGCTTCAGATCCAATTGCGCCTGGGCGAGCAGGCCCTGATCGTGCGCGAGCTGGCCTTCGTACTGTGCTTTCAGGATCTCGTAGGGCCGTTGATCGATCTGCGCCAGGAAGTCGCCCTTCTTGACCATCTGTCCTTCGGTGAATCCGACGGCGGTCAGTTGGCCGTTGATCTGGGTTTGCACCGTCACGGTCGCGAGCGGCGTGACGGTGCCGAGCGCATTGACGACTGACGCGGATATTGCCGAGCGCGACGGTGGCGGCGCCGACCGTTTGCGCCGCGCCTTGCGGGTAACGCCCGGCCGGCGGAGCCGCCTTCATCCAGCGCACGACGCGTATAGGCGCCGAGCAGCAGCAGGAGCGCGATGAGCCGAGCCAGTGCGATGCGCGATCGCGAGCACGCCATCGCGTGATCTGCGGCGCCGTTCGGCGAAGCTTCGGCGCCAAATCGTCATCCGTTCTGCGCGTTCGTTCGTCCATGATGGGCGTTCATCGATCCGGGCATTTTCGACTTTTTTCGACTTATAGAGTGCGGCAACACCGCTCGCCTAATGAATATTCGCTAATGACGCGGCACAGTTGCCGGCGACCCAGAGCCAATCCGTTCAGCGCAGGACAGTTGGGTGAGCGTGACCTCTAAGGAGCTTCATATTGCCTACGCGAGTTTCATCGGAATCTGCCCATAAATCAAGTGCTTGGTGGCAGTTGTTTTGTGCCCACACCGTGCGCCGAATGCCTCTGCGGCGGCTTTTTGGCGATACGGCGGGTTGGACGGCGTCTGCACCTTCGGTAAAGAGCTCCACAGCCAATGGCTGGGCGATTCGAGTTTCGGCACCAACGAGAAGCCCTTCTGCAATTGGACCTGCGTCGGCAGCAACGTCGTATCCCAGCCGCCGCCCAGCGCCTCGATCAGGCTGACGCTGGCGAGGAAGAGATTTTGCCGCACCGTCAATTCGGCTTCTTCGTCGGCGAGCAATGCGACTTCCGCCGTCACAACGGTGGTGAACGCGACCGTGCCGGCCTTGAATTGGTTCAAATACACATCCACCGCCTTGCGTTCATCGCGCGACCGCGCGGCGCTCCTGGCCCAATTGCTGCGAATAGATAGCGGATCGCCGCCAGCTCGTCCTCGACTTGCTGAAACGCCGTCAGCACCGTTTGCCGATAATTGGCGACGCTTTGCCAATAGACCGCGCGCGCGGCATCGACCTGCGCCGAGGTCAGCCCGCCGTTGAACAGCGTTTGCGTCGCGCTTGCGCCGATCGATCCGATCGAGCGCGCGGCGCTGAAAGGCAGCGGAATGGGACCGAGATATTCGAATCATGCGGAAAGCGAGATGTCGGGAAAATAGGCGGCCTCGGCGACGCCGATCAGCGCGTTCTGCTGCTGCATGGTGCGCTCCGACGCGGCAATATCGGGCCGCCGTTCGAGCAGCGTCGAGGGAATCGCGACCGGCGTTCTCGGAATGCCGCCGGACGAGATCGCGCGGCGCAAGGGTGAGTTCGGCGGGCGGCCTGCCGATCAACATGGCGATGGCGTGCTCGAATTGCGCGCGCTCGACACGGACGTTGATGCAGCTGGGCCTCGGTCGGTCGCGATCTGGGCGTCGGCGGTCGGCGACATCGCCGGCCGTCACGGACGAAACCGGCTTTGAATTGGTTGTCCACGATGCCGTAGGTTTTCTTGTATTCCGCGATCGTGCGTGTCGAGCAGATCGATCAGCGAATCCGCCGCGCGGAGATTGAAATACGCGGTCGCGAGCTGGGCCTGCGCGGAAAGCTTGGCGTTGTCGAGATCGGCGGCGCTCGCTTGCGCGGCGGCGGTGTTGCTCTCGATTTGCCGGCGGACCTTGCCCCAGACGTCGATATCCCAAGTGCCGCTGATCGGCGCGGTGTATTGGGTCGTATATGTAGTTGTCAGGCCCGCTCCGACCGACGCTCCCGCCGGTGGTGCCGGCGAGCGCGCCGGTGCGCGTGCGGGTGACGCCGTAGTCGGCGGTCGCGGTCGGAAACAGCGCGGCTTGCGCCTCCCGGATGACGGCGCGGGCTTCCTCATAGGCCGCGGCCGAGGCCGCGACCGTTTGATTGGAAATCTCGACTTGGGGCAGGAGCGTGTCGAGCGCCGCGATCCCGATAGACCGTCCACCAATCGCCGCGGTCGACGTCATCGCTCGGCTTGGCGAGCTTCCAGCCCTTGAGTTCTTTGTATTCGGTCGGTACCGGGGCCGGTTCGCGGGAATAATCCGGGCCGACCGCACAGCCGGCGAGCGCAATCCGATGATCAGCCGTCCGATGAGCGCCAAGAGGGCGCAGGCCTTGCACGTCTGGAAATAAACTCGCGCCGCACCCAACCACCCCGACGCAAACCAGCATGGGCCAACGCGAGCACTGCCACAAACCCGTTGCTGTAAGCCCCCAATACAACCCGAACAAGGCACAACGCAAGACCATTCCGCCGAGACAACGCCCGGCAGCGCATGCGTCACATCGCGCTCGCCATCCGCTCATCGATCCAATGCCCCCGGCGACCGCATTCATAACCATGCCCCACGCATGGCTGAATATCAACACCGCAGCGCCGCGGCCGGATCGCCAGCTGCGTGCGGTAAGGGCGATCGTGATATTCGGCGCGACAGTAGTGCGGCACGCCGTGCGATAAGCGTTTGCGGCAACTCCGTTTGCGTGCCGCATTGGGAATTCTGATGCGATCCGTTGCGAGACAACTGCGACGACTGAAAGTCCGGTATGCGAGAAATTTACATGACAAACAATTGCGCGATTGCTTGGAGCTTTGCCGGCAGCGTGGGCTGCGATCAGCCTGTGCTGTTGCAGGACAGCCTGGGCCGGTGGCGGACAGCCTCCGGCGGCGGCGGACATCCCGGCGGGCGGCGGGCATCCGGTGGCGGCGGCGGCGGTGCCCACATTTCAGCGCTGCACGTGCGGCGCCTCTTTCAGCGCTGCGCGGCGCGCTTTTCAGCGGCCGCGCGCGGCCATCTCACGCTTCACGGCGGCGCCGCTCCAATGCACAGCCATCGCACGCGACTCACTTCGCCAAGCCTACGCCGCTCGCGGCCTCGAAGGTTCATCCGTTGACGACGACTACAAAACCCCGTCGCCGACGGCGCAACAAATCTCTTGCGACCGGCCAGCACATCCGCTCGCGACCGGCGCGCGCGTCACGCCGTTCGCTCGCGCGGCGTTCCACGTCCGATCCGAGAACATTCGCTGGCCCATCGCCACTTCGCCGGCGATCCGGCGTTCCGGCCGTTTTTGGGCCACGGCTGGCACCCTACCATCACCTCGGCTGGATCGGCCCGGTGTTCTGGCCCTACGCCTATGGCGATTTCTTCTATTACGCGCTGTGGCCCGACGACTACGACGATGTCGATCCGTTCTGGGCCTACGGCTATGGCGACATCTACGAGTCCATTTTCTCGCCCTACAGCTATGACGAATATGTGCAGGGACCGGGCGCGCCGGCAGCGCATGGCGAGCCTGACGCAAGGCATGGCGCAGAGCTGCGCCGAGGAAGCCGCCGAGGTCACCGGCTGGCCGATCGATCAGATCCAGACCGCCGTCCAGCCGACCAGCAGCAGAACGCGTTGCTCGACGATCTCGGCAACGCGGTCGTCAAGGCGAGCGACGAGATCCAAATCGCATTGCCCGACCACGGTCTCGTTCACGCCGACCGGCGCGGCTCGGCGAAATGCAGCAGCGCCTGCAAACGCTGGTCGACGCGGTGAACATCGTGTCAGCCCGCCGCTGGCAAAATTCTACGACTCGCTGAGCGACGAGCAGAAGGCGCGGTTCAACGATATTGCGCCGCCCGCGCCGCAACAGGCGCAGGCGCCGCAAGGCCAGCAGGCCGCGACCGAGCCTCCAGGCGCAGTGCGACGCAAGCTCATGGCGTGGCCGACCGATCAGATCGATCGCGCCGTGCAAGCCCGACGATGCGCAGCGCGCGAAACTGCAGGCGTTGCAGTCGGCGGCCGCGCAGGCTGCGGATACGATCAAGGCGGCCTGTCCGAGCGAAATGCCGGCAACGCCGCCGAGCCGCCTCGCAAGCGGTCGGCAAGCAGCTGCAGGCGATGCTGCAGGCCGTCGAGACGGTCCAGCCGGCGCTTGCGGATTTCTATAACTCGCTCAGCGACGACCAGAAAGCGCGCTTCAACGCCATGGGCAAGCAGCTGTTCGCCGCAGAACCAGAATCAGGTATCGTGGTCCGGATTGCGCGACGCGCAATCCGGAATGGCGCTTCTTGCTTGAGCTCGCTTCGCTCGATTAACGCTGACCTATAGCGTTGCGGCCATGCGGTCTGCGCGTGGATTGCCGGCGCCATGGACTGAACGGCCGGTCTTGCCGCATGCGTTCAGCTGAGGAATCAACGATGATGGCGGGGAACGGCCAGGATAACCATCGATGGCGCTTGTGACGCAGGGCGAAGCGGCGCCGGCCAAAGTCGAGACTAGCGGGATGCCGGAGCCGAACTGGTTCGCCTCCTATCCGACGGCGTGCCCAGGAGCATCGATCCGGACGCCTATCCGTCGCTCTCCGCCATGCTGATCGAGACTTGCCGGAAGCATGCCGAACGGCCGGCTTTCGAATGCCTGAGGCGTCCGGATGAGCTATGCGGATTGGGATCGCGGCAGCCGCGATTTTGCGGCTTTCCTGGTCGAGGAGGCGAAGTGCGGCGCGGGCGATCGCGTCGCGATCATGCTGCCGAACATGTTCGCCTATCCGGTCACGTTCCTCGGCGCGCTGCGCGCCGGCATGACGGTCGTCAATGTCAACCCGCTCTACACGCCGCGCGAATTGCAGCAGCAGCTTGCCGATTCCGGCGCGTCCGTCATCGTGCATCATGGAGAATTTCGCCCATAAGCTGCAGCAAATCCTCGCCGAGACGAAAATCCGGCACGTCGTGGTGGCGCGTCTCGGCGATTTCGTTCCCACGCTCAAGCGCTGGGCCTTCAATTTCGCCAATTCCTATATCAAACGCAGCGTGCCGGCGTGGCAGTTCGAAAAATTCACGATGCTGCAGGACGCCTGCAGTCGGCCGCCGAGTGAGCGCTACCAGGATGCGCAACCGCGCCCAGGCGACATCGCGCTACTGCAATATACCGGCGGCACGACCGGGGTGCCGAAAGGCGCGATGCTGACGCATCGCAATCTCATCGCGAACACGTTGCAGTGCATCGCCTGGGAAGGCACGCGCGCCGAACATGGAGCGCGAGCGCGTGCTGACGCCGCTGCCGCTCTATCACATCTTCTCGTTGACCACGAACCTGTTGACCTTTGCGATGTTCGGCGGCTTGAACATACCTCATTCCCGATCCGCGCGATTTGCACCGGCTCATAGCCATCATGCGCCGCGCGCAAATCACATGGATGTCCGGCGTCAATACGCTTTACAACGCCCTATTAATGCGCCGGAGTTCGCTAAGCTCGATTTCAGCGCGCTGCGGGTCGCGGTCGGCGGCGGCGCCGCCATCCAAAGCGAGGTGGCGCGCCGTTGGCGCGAGATCACCGGCGGCCAGTTGGTCGAAGGCTATGGCTTGACCGAAGCCTCGCCGGTCGTGTGCATCAATCCATTCCCGAATCCGAAGATCGGCACGGTCGGTCTGCCGGTGCCGTCCACCGAAGTGAGCATCCGCGACGATCACGGCGCTGTCGTTCCGGTCGGCGAGCAGGCGAAGTGTGGGTGCGCGGCCCGCAGGTCATGCTGGGCTATTGGGGACGTCCGGACGAGACGGCGAAGGTGTTCTGACCGCCGACGGCTGGCTGCGGACCGGCGATATCGGCGCTTTCGACGCGGACGGCTTTCTGAAACTGCTCGACCGCAAGAAGGACATGATCAACGTCTCCGGCTTCAAGGTGTTTCCCAACGAGGTGGAGGACGTTGCCGGTGACAATATCCGGGCGTGCTCGAGGCGGCTGCGATCGGCGTGCCGGATGCCCGCACCGGCCAGGCGGTGAAGCTGTTCGTCGTCAGGCGCGATCCGGAGCTCGACAAGGCGGCGCTGGACGAAATATCTGCATGACAGCCTTGCCGGCTACAAGCGGCCGACCATCATCGAATTTGTCGGCCAATTGCCGAAAAGCAATATCGGAAAAATTTTACGCAAGGAATTGCATTGAAGTCTTAGCCGTCTCCCCGATGGGGAGAGGTAAAGCGAATGGAACACCCGACATGAGCCAACTCGACGATCTCCTGCGCGACCTCGTCGTCGCCAATCGCATCCTGTCCCATGAAGACGTGGTCGATGCCTACGGCCATATCAGCGTGCGCCATCCCGATAATCCGAAGCGCTTTTTTATGTCGCGCTCGCGGGCGCCGGAACTGGTCGAGCGCCACGACCTGATCGAGTTCGATCAACAGGGCGAGCCGGTCAGCGACCAGCGCCAGCCTTATCTCGAGCGCTACATCCATGCGGCGATTTTCGAGGCGCGGCCCGATGTCATGGCCGTTGTCCATGCCCATGCCGAGGACACGCTGCCGTTCGGCTTGATCGCGGCGCCGCTGCAGCCGGTCATCCATTCCGGCAGCTTCATCGGCGGCAAGGTGCCGGTGTGGGACATCCGCAAGAAATTTGGCGACACCAACCTGCTGGTCACTAACATGGCGCAAGGGCGCGATCTGGCGAAATGCCTGGCTTTCGGCAACGTCGCGCTGATGCGCGGCCACGGCTTTGCCTCG
Organism: uncultured Alphaproteobacteria bacterium; assembly: GCA_963784005.1. Classification (GTDB taxonomy): domain Bacteria; phylum Pseudomonadota; class Alphaproteobacteria; order Rhizobiales; family Xanthobacteraceae; genus BOG-931. The sequence continues at coordinate 264,727 of CAWAPT010000009.1, forward strand.
GCCGCGCGCTCGATCATCGAGGTGGTGCGGCTTTCGGTCTATCTGCCGCGCAATGCGCGGGTGCAGATGAACGCGATGCTGCTGGCCGGCAAGGGCGGCAAGCCAAAGCCCTTATCCAAAGGCGAAATCGCCGCGCGCGCAGCCGGCTATAAGCCGCATTCGCCCGAGACCTGGCGCGCCTGGGAGTATTGGGCCACCTGCGCCGGCTGCGCCGATATGATCGGCGAGCCGCATCATCATGGGGGTCATAAGTGAGGTCCTTTTCGTCATGCTGGTCCGGGCGCACTTTCTTTCGGTCCCCGCTCATGGCAGACTTTGCGCCGCCGACCGATTTGGATTTGCTCTGGCGATCGGTCACGGTTGCCCCGAGCTTTAAAGTTTTTGCAAGCCAGTCAAACAACCCAGAGGAAACCAACCATGACGACGCGTCATATCGCTCTATGCGCCGCTGCGGTGCTCGCAGCGCTCGCTCTGCAAGGCACGTCTGCCCACGCGCTTTCGATGTCCGATTGCAGCGCCAAATACAAAGCCGCCAAGGCCGCCAACTCGCTCAACGGCATGAAATGGAATGACTTCCGCAAAGCGCAATGCGGCACCGATGCCACCGCCGCGCCGGCGGCCGCTGCTGCCCCGGCGCCGGCGGCTGCGCCTGCTCCTAAACCGGTCGCATCCGCCCCCGCGGCGGCGCCCGCCGCCACTGAGGCCAAATCAGGGTCGCCAGGACGAGAGGCGATGTACGCGCGCGAACGTGCTTGCGGCGCCGAATGGAAAGCCATGAAGGCCAACGGAACGCGACCCGCGGGAACGAAGTGGCCGCAATTCTGGCATGACTGCGACGTGCGCATGAAGGCCGCCGGCAAATGACGGCGCGGATGCTGCCAGTGCAACATTCGCGTGAAGGGCGCCGGAGGTCGTCGGTCATACGTGAAAGAGAGGACCAGGTGATGAGAATTGCATTGAGTGCAGCGCTCGTGTCGCTCGTGATCGGCCTGGGAACCGCCTATGCGCAGGCTCCGGCCGCAGCACCGACGACTTCAGCGCCTAAAAGCGCACTTTCTAAATCCTGCAGCGATCAGGCCAATGCCAAAGGTCTGCATGGCACGGAACGGAAAAAATTCCGGTCCGAGTGCAAGCATAAGGCCAAGTCGCAATAGCAAGCTGCCGACCGACAGCGCTTAGTAGACAAAAAAATCGGAGCGCGGACATGCCGCGCTCCGATTGCATTTTGACCGAGCGCCGGCGGCTTAATGCAGCACAAGCTCCGTGACCTCGCCGTCCTTGGCGCGGCCTTGCGCGTAATACTGGCCGATATTTTGCATCAGCGCGGCATCGGAGACGGAATAGATCACGGCGTCGGTCTTGCCGGTGTTGATGTGGCGCCGCCACAGGAAATTGGGCACGACGAACAGATCGTTATGACCCCATTCGAAGCGCTTGCCGCCGACCTCGGTCGCGCCGCTGCCCTCGACGCAGACATAATAGGTGCCGGCGGTTTCGCGCTTGAGCTCGGTCTCCTCGCCGGGACGAAGCAGCTGCGCCGAATAATTGAGTGTCTTGAACACCGCTTCGCCGGTCACCGGATTGACGAAGTCGACCTTGATGCCCTCGTAGGGGTCGCCCTTCTCTTTGCGCAGGCTGTGCAGCATGTCGAGCACGTCCGCGCCGCGATAGTGGAACAGCGGCGCCGGCGCGCGGCCGACGCCGCGCTGATGATCGACGAAGGCCGGCTTGATGCCGCCGTGGCTGTAGAGATGGCGCGAATAGCCCTCGGCCACGGTGACCGCCTGCACGTTGGTATTGCCCAGCGCGCCCGGCATATCGTGGTCGACCCAAGCGGCGTCGAGGAATTCCATCAGCGGCCAATCGAGCGTGTCGATCCAGATCACCGGCTCGTCGGAATCGTTGCCGTGGTCGTGCCAAGTGCCGTTCGGCGTGAGAATGAGATCGCCGTAATGAGCCGTGACCTTTTCACCTTCGACGACGGTATAGCCGCCCTTTTTGGACAGGATAGTGCGGCTGGCATTGGGCGAATGCAAATGCACCGGCGCGACATCGCCGGGATTGTAGATCGAGATGGCGCAGCGGATGGTGTTGGTCACTTGCAGGCGGCCGTTCAGTCCGGGATTGAGCAACAGAATGCTTTGCCGGTCGGCAAACTCGATCGGCGACACGTCGGCCTTGCTGGCGATCTCGGAGATTTGCTTGAGGTAGCCGTTATACTCGCTCCACTTCCACATGTGCGGAGCGGTTTTCATCTGGTTGACGGCGACGCGGCCGGTGGCGATCTGGCCTGCGCCTTCGCCGCCGGTGGCGCGAAACCACGGCTTTTGCGCGGGCGAATTGGCTTGGGTGCGGACCCAGATGTTGTGCTTGCCGGCTTCGGTGTTGATGGCTTCCATCAATTCACGCGCTTTGCTGGAGAGCCCGGTCGGGGCAGGGGCCTTCATCGTCACCGTGGCCATGGCGTCTTCTCCTTGCAGGGTGGGACGTTGGCGTCCCTTGGCGTGAGGTATAGTAGCTCGGCCAAATGTTTGCAAAGCCGCGCGGGCCGCACGGTGCGATGCGTGATGTGCCGAAAAAGCATAACGCAAAGCAAAATCGGCGATAAAAGCTTAAAAGCCGATGAGGCAGTCGATCGAATACCGACCGCCGCCTTGCACGAGAACGTAGAACGCGGCGATGGTCCACATCAGCGTATATTCAAGCCCGAGCCTGTTCCAAAAATACTTGCCGATGCGCCAGCGCTCGACATTGGCGACCAACAAGAAAACCACAACCACGGCCGCGACCGGCCGCGTCGCCAGGCCGAGCGCGAGCAGCGGGCCGCCGACGAGTTGCGTCATCGAGATCGCCGCCGCCCAGAATTTTCCCGGCCGGTAGCCGTTGTCGTCGAGATACTTTGCCAGCGCGCGAAGATCGAGCGCCGGCATGCCGGTATTGGGGAAAAAGCCAAAGGTATTGCGCAAGCCATGCGGCACCAGCGCGAGCCCGACCGCGGCGCGCAGCAGCGCGTAAGCAAATGGCGCGAGCGTTGGCCATAGCGATGCCAGTTGCGGCATCAATGCGCCATCAGCACGGGCAGCTTGGCGTTGGCGAGGATGTGCCGCGTGGTGCCGCCGAAGATCATCTGGCGTAGGCGGCTCTGCGTATAAGCGCCCTTGACGATAAGATCGCAGCCGAGCTCTTCGGCTTTGGCGAGGATGGTTTCGCCGGCGCTGCGCTTGGCCGCGGGTTTTATCGTCATGGTCTCGGCGGCAATGCCGTTTATCTTGAGCGAGCGCGCCATTTGCTCGCCGCTCGGGCCGGCGACGGTGGCGCCTTCGACCGTCAAAATGGTGATGCGCTCGGCGAGCCGAAGCAGCGGCATGGCGTCGGCCATGGTGCGCGCCTGTTCGGTGCTGTTGTTCCAGGCGACCAGGATATTGGTGCCGAGCGAGCGCGGCGAGACCGGCGGCGCGATCAGCACCGGGCGGCCGCTTTCGAATAGCGCCGATTCCAGCGTGATCATGGACGGGCTCTGCCATTCGTCGCCCGGCCGCGCCAGCACGATCACATCGAAGACGCGTCCGTAGCTGCCGACAAAATCGTGGCCGCTCGGCGCGTCGGTGAGCCAGGCGCACGACAGCGACGCCACGGCTTCGCCCGCGCGCTGCGTAATGTGATGATTTTCCATGAACGAGCGGAACAGCATTTCCGCCTGCCGTACCATCTCGGCGTCGTTTTCCTTGACCGCGACCATGGTCAACCCGCTGTCGGGATCCATGGCGACGAGGTCGGCAACGGCCGGACGCAGCGCAAAGCCCTCGATGCAGCCATCGAATTTCCGCGCTAACAGCAGCGCCGTGTCCAAGGCCGACGCCATCGCCGCGCCGCTTTCGGTCGGAACGAGAATAGTCTTCATGCGCGCGCCCCACATGTTGCGGCAGAGCCGACGGACTTTGCCGACGGACTTTGCTGCCTCTTAGACCCTGTTGCCGGGCCTTGCGGTCATACTGCCGTGCCGCTGGGTGCCGGACAAGCGGCTATCGCCGGCCGCCGTCGGCTTGGAATTCGGTAAGCACGTCGGCGAGCGGCGTCGGTTCGACCTTGACCGATCCGGTGAAGGGCCGGTCGATGGCAACGATGATCAGGAGCTCGGAAAAGATCAGGAGCGCCAGCATTCCTGTCATCATGGTCTGAGCCCGCAAATTGCGCGTGCCGAAAAAGAACGTAAAGGTAATGGTCACCGCGGCGCCACCGAACAGGATCAGCCATATGACGTTGGGAACGCTGCCTTGCGCGGCAATCAGGCGCGAGCGGCGCGCCTGCGTCATGAGGTCGAGCTGGTGCAAAAGCTCGGTCATCACCGGGTTACTGGCCGATCCGGTTACCTCGGACGTCAACAGTGTCGCGTAGATGACATCGAGGGCCTGCCGCGCGGATCGGCTTGCTCCCGTCACGCCCCGATCCATGGCCGGCCAGTCGTCCGCGATGGCGGCTTTGAGATAGGCGGTCACGGCGCTGCGAATGTCGGCGCCGGGCTTTTCGCCCATGCCTTGGGATAGCCGGTAGATCGTGGTCGCGGCGCCGGCCTCCTGCGCGACATTGGCCTCGGCGTCGCTGAATTTTTGCCACACCACGATTATGGCAAAGCCAAGCAAGACCGCATAAAGCACGCCCAACGTCGCATACTTGAAACCGGCGATCTCGTTATTTGCGGTCAGGCGCTCAAGCGCGACGTGGCGGCGGACGACACTGGGACCGAGCATGGCGAGCACGGTCCCCAGGCCGACGATGATCGCGCCGGAGAACCAAAGCGGCTGGCTGGTGAGGAAGTGGATCATGTCGGGGATGCTGCCGGCATGGGGCGATGATCTCTAGCATAGTGCGGTGCAAAAGGCTGCCCAAACAAGGCGGGGAGCGTGAATAATTCGCTGAATTAGGGGAGTTGTTGCAAGGTCCGCTTAACACCTTCTGATAAAATCCAGGCGAATTCGCCATGCCAATGCCTGGCGCGAAAAGACGGGCAGTTCGCGATGCGCAACTTCGGTATGCAGCAAATTCAATCGGCCACCGCGTGCATTCTGCTGATTTGTCCGGATTGCGGCCGGGAAAATTCAGAATACGCCACGACGCTTCGCGGCATGCGCTCATTTTACTGTGGCGGCGAGGATTGCGACTACATCTTCGATCTGGAACCGGGCCGGCGCACGGATTTCGGCAAGGGGTTCGTCGACGCGTGCAAGAAATTTTACGCGGCCTTTTATGCCGTGCGCGGGTAAAGAGCTCGTTGATTATCTCACAGTCTGCGCCACCGCCTTCACCAGCGCGACCGGGTCGGTGAAGGCCGCGACACCAAGCGCGCGCAGCTTGGCAACGGCCTCATCGCTGCTCATCTTGCGGGTTGCGGCGTGGCCGGCGGCAAATCCGACGAACAGCGGTTTCGGCAACGGCTCGGCGGCGATCCAGGCGGTGAGCGCGTCGACGCGCTCGGCCAGCGAACGCGACGCGATCACGGTCAGAAACACGATCGCCTTGATGTTGGGCCGCGCGGCGAGCGCGCGGGCGATCTTAAGCCGCCCGGCCATGGTCTCATCGGGCGCCCCGCGCAGATTATCCATGAAGCTTGCGGCGCGCAGCCCATGGTCGGCCAACAGGTCCATCATCATCATGGCAAGCCCGGCGCCCGAGGTGACGAGAACGACATCGCCCGGGGTCTCGACGAGCTGGAAGCCGAGCTCGCGCGCCGATCGTTCGAGCGCGGTCATGGCACGCTCGGCCAATGCCCGGCTTACGGCAAACTCGCCCGCGCCGTGGCGGAAACTTGCGCTGTCGTCGCTAATGATCTTGGCGTCGCAGGCGACAAGGCGGCCGTCTTGCGTCAGTGCCAGCGGGTTGATCTCCAACAGTTCCAAATCTTCTTGCCGGGCGATTTCCGGCAGCCGCGCGGCGTAGCGCGCCAGGCGTGCGGCAAGCTCGCCGGGAAAAAGCTTTGCGATTGCCGGAAAGATAGCGTCCGGGCTCGCTCCTGCCGCGTCCGCGACAGGAATGCGCGCGAGCCTTGCCGATTGTTCGACGTTTTCTCCGCCGTGCGGCGCGATCAGAAGTTCGAGCCGTTGCCCTGTGCCGTCGACGCGGATCGCGATGAATATCTCACGCCCGATCGGCACAGCCTCTTCGAGCAAAAGCGGGGTATCGGCGTCGTCGAGCGTGGCAAGGATCAGGCGGCGTATGTCACGGAAATCGGCGGGCTGGTCGAAGCGGCGGACGAGGCCGCGCTTGCCGCGGCCGCCTTCGAGAACCTGGGCTTTAAGCAAAAAGCCCGGCCATGAGGCTATATCGTTGGGCGGATTTTCGCCCGCTTGCAGCAGCACGCCGTGCGGCACGGCGATGCCATGGCGGCGCAGCAAGGCTTTTCCGTCGACCTCGGCAAGACGCATAATGGCAAACTTCCCCCGCGCCGTCCGGCGCACGCCTTCCGGAGCTTAACGCATGTCGGGCCGATTGAACTCAGACCAATTGCGCCTGCCATTCCTCGATCCCGCGCCGTGGCGGGTGGCGGTGGTCAGCCCGACCGGGCGTTATGCGCGCAACCAGGTCGCCGGCATGATCGAGGCCGGCACGCCGCTGGTCGGCGGCGTCGCGCTCGGCCGCGGCGGCACGACGAGCGATGGCCTGCAGCTCTACGACAGGATCGCTGACTTGCCGCAACAACCGAACATCGCGCTGATCTATACGCCGGCGGAAGGCGCGCGCGATGCAATCGCCGAATGTGCCGCGGCCGGTATCCCGACCATCATGGCGGCCGCCGAATATGTGCCGGTGCATGATGCGCTCAACGCCGCGGCCCTCGCGCGCGCCGCCGGAAGCTGGCTCATCGGGCCCAATACGCTCGGCCTGTTTGTACCGGGCAGGGGACTGCTCGGCTCCATCGCGCCGGGCTTTTGCCAACCCGGCCGGCTCGCCGTCATCGTCCGCAGCGGCACCGTCGCGCTCGCTTTGGCGCGGCAATTGACGCTCGCCGGCATCGGCCAGCGCATCGTTGCCCATATCGGCGGCGACAGCGTGATCGGCCGCAATCCGCACGAATATCTGCAAGCGCTCGCCGCCGACGCGGCGACCGCGGCCGTGCTGTTCTGCGGCGAGATCGGCGGCGACAAGGAATATGCCTTCGCGCAAGCCGCCCGCGGCTTTGCCAAGCCCGTCATCGCCATGGTCGTCGGCCGGCATGCGCCGGTGGAAAAGCAGATGGGTCACGCCGGCGCGCTGATCGGCAGCGCCCGCGAAAGCGCCGCGGCCAAGCTCGACGCCCTCGCCGCCGCCGGCTGCCGGATTGCGAAAGGGCTGGAGGAGGCTGTGGCGATGGCGGCGGAGTTGACCTTGTAGGGTGGGCAAAATCGTCAGCACATGGGGTCCGCGTGGGCATCGCGCTGGTACGATTTTGCCCACGCGCATGCGTTATCAAAGCGATGTCCACCCTACACGCGTGCCATCTGAAAGATATTGTCGACGACGGTGTAATCATCGCGATAGCCGAGCCGTCCGATCGGCCGGATGCGGGCCATGTCGATCATGCCGTTGACGATGACCGCGTCGTCGATATGCACGTTGACCACTTCGCCGATCACAATTTCGTAATTGTGCTGCTTGCCGTTGCTGCTGACCAGGGTCACCGTCTGCGTGTATACGCATTCGAGCGCGACCGGCGAGCGCGCCACGCGCGGCGGCTTGACCTTGCGCGACGGCGCCAGGGCAAGCTTCGCCACCTCGGGCTCGCTGACTTCAGCGGGATAATCGCTGGCGCTGACATTCATCGCGGTGCGCAAATCGTAGGTCGCGAGATTGAATACGAACTCGCCGCCGCTTTGAGCATGGAGCTGCGTGTGTTTGCGCGAATTCGAGGAGAACATGACAAAAGGCGGATGGCTCGCGATCATATTGAAAAAGCTATAGGGCGCGAGATTGACGACGCCGGTCGGACTGATGGTCGTGATCCAGCCGATGGGGCGCGGCACGACGAGGCTGGTGGTCGGGTCATGCGCGAGATTGTGCGGCTCGCTGCGCGGATCGTAATCCATGCGGATAGTCCGGTTGATTGGCGGGAGCTGCGGGCGGTGTGGAGCGCTCGGCGACGATGGTGCAGAATGCTAGCGCCTTGATGGCCGAAACGCCATCGCCGTAGCCGCTGGGTCTTTCCGGGATCGCCGATGAAGCTGCACTGGTCGCCACGCTCGCCCTTCGTCCGCAAGGTCATGATCGTCGTGCACGAACGCGGGCTGATCGGCTGCATCGCCTGCGTGCGCACGGTGGCGGCGACCGCCAAGCCGCATGCGGAATTGATGAAGGACAATCCGTTGTCGAAAATACCGACGCTGATACTCGACGACGGCATGGTGATCTATGATTCGCGCGTCATCTGCGAATATCTCGACACGCTTGGCGATGCGCCGGAATTATTCCCGAGCGAGCCAAAGGCTCGCATGACCGCGCTGCGCCGCCAGGCGCTTGGCGACGGCTTTTTGGATTTATTGGTGCTCAATCGCAACGAGCGCGAGCGTGCGGCGCCGTCCGATCAGCATCTGGCAAGCGCTGCGGCGCGAAAAACCGCGGTGCTGGACGGCCTGGAGCGCGAGGCGGAAGCGCTGATCGCCGCGCCATTCGGCATCGGGCATATCGCCATCGGTTGCGCGCTGTCCTATCTCGATTTCCGTTACGCCGACGAGGATTGGCGCAAAGGCCACCGGCTTATCGCGAATTGGCATGCCGCATTCGCCGTGCGTCCCTCGGTGCGCGCGACGCTGCCGGTCGACGATTTATGAGTGCTTCCGCCAAATCCGCCACCGGCAGCCGCGGACCTTCACGCCCGCTATTCCGCCTGGCTCGCCGGCGGCGCACCTTGACGCGCCTATGCAGGCCGGGTTAGCCGCGAGGCATTGGAGCCCTTCATGGCGGTCTATACCGATGTCACGGCGGAGGATCTCGGCCGCTTCCTTGCCGGTTACGACATCGGCGAGTTGCTCGCTTATAAAGGCATTGCCGAGGGCGTCGAAAACTCGAACTTCTTGGTTCATACCGGCGGTGGCAACTACATCCTCACGCTCTATGAGCGGCGCGTTGCCGAGCGCGATCTGCCGTTCTTTCTCGGGCTGATGGAGCATTTGGCGACCCGCGGCCTCACCTGCCCGCAACCGGTGAAGAATCGCGCCGGCAAAGTTTTAGGCAAGCTCGCCGGGCGGCCGGCGGCGATCGTCACTTTCCTCGACGGGCTTTGGATCCGCCGGCCGACCGCGGCGCATTGCGCGGCGTTGGGCGAGACCCTGGCGCGACTGCATCTCGCCGGCGCGGATTTTGGCATGAAGCGAGACAACGCGCTTTCCGTTGCCGGTTGGCGGCAACTGTATGAAAATTGCCGAGAGCGCGCGCACAAAGTGGAGCGTAATCTGGAGACGCTGGTCGCAGCCGAGCTCGACGTGCTGGAACGCGACTGGCCGCGCGGCCTGCCGCAAGGCGTCATCCATGCCGATCTTTTCCCCGATAATGTATTTTTCCTCGGCGAGAAGCTGTCCGGGCTGATCGATTTTTATTTCGCCTGCACCGATACGCTCACCTTTGACGTCGCCATTTGTCTCAACGCCTGGTGCTTTGAACCCGACCATTCCTATAACGTCACCAAGGGCCGCGCGCTGCTCGCAAGCTACGCCAAGACGCGCGCGTTGTCGGGCGAGGAGTGGGAGAAGCTGCCGCTTCTGGCGCGTGGCGCCGCGTTGCGCTTTCTCCTCACACGGCTGGTCGATTGGCTCGACGTGCCGGCCGGCGCGCTGGTGCGGCCGAAGGACCCGCGGGAATATGCGCGCAAGCTGCGCTTCCATCAGAAAGTCAAAAGCGCGCGCGATTACGGAGTAGCTTTACCATGACCGCCGAACTGCCGCATGTCGTCATTCACACCGATGGTGCCTGCTCCGGCAATCCCGGTCCCGGCGGCTGGGGCGCGATCCTGACCTTTGGCGATCGCGACAAGGAACTCAAAGGCGGCGAGGCCAATACCACCAACAACCGCATGGAGCTTATGGCCGCGATCTCGGCGCTCGAATCGCTTAAGCGGCCATGCCGCGTCGATCTGCACACCGACAGCCAATATCTGCGCAACGGCATCATGACCTACATCGCCAAATGGAAGCAAAATGGCTGGCGTACCGCCGACAAGCAGCCGGTGAAAAACATCGATCTGTGGCAACGTCTCGATGCAGCCCTCGGCGAGCACCAGCTGCGCTGGCATTGGGTCAAGGGCCATGCCGGTCACGACATGAACGAACGTGCCGACGAGCTGGCGCGCGAAGCGATCGCGGACATTCGGGCGAAAAATTAAAACCCTCCCCCTGAAAGGGGGAGGGCAGGGTGGGGGTTCGCGGCCTCAACGCGTGCGCAAGCGGTGAACACAAACCCCCACCGGCTCGCGTCGCTCGCCACCTCCCCCTTTCAGGGGGAGGACGATCTGATCACATCGATTTCAAGAGATTTTCCGCGCCTGACATTTCGGCCTTGCCGGGAGAGTCCTCGACGTTGAGCGTCTTCACCACGCCGTCGTCGACCACCATGGCGTAGCGCTGCGAGCGCACGCCGAGGCCGCGCTCGGTCAGGTCCGCCGTCAGGCCCATGGCCTTGGCCCAGTTGGCGCTGCCGTCGGCCAGAAACTCGATCGCGTCGCCGCCGGAGGCTTTCTTCCAGGCGTCCATGACGAACACGTCGTTGACCCCGGTTACCGCGATGGTGTCGACGCCTTTGCCCTTGATCGCGGCCGCGCTCTTCACAAAGCCCGGCAGGTGGTTCTTGTGGCAGGTCGGCGTGAAGGCACCCGGCACCGCGAACAGCACCACCTTCTTGCCCTTGAACAATTCGTCCGTGGTCTTCGGTTTCGGCCCCTCGGCCGTCATTACCATGAAGGTGCTATTGGGCACGCGATCGCCAACCTTGATAGCCATGATTTCAATCCTCTCGCATGGGTTATGGAAATGGACGTTTCTCGGCGCACAAATTAGCGTGCTGCGCGGATTAGTCGAGATGGGCCAGGACCTCGATGGCGTCATCGCCGGAAACGGCGGTAAAGGTCAGCGTCGACGCCCTGGGCATGCGCATCGGCCGGCAGGCCATCGAGATCGAAGGTGAACTGCCGCGTCGCGCCATTGCCGCCCGCTGGGCTGGGGCACCGGCAGCGACCAGTCCGGCGTTGGTCCTTCGACGAAGAGGTCGATAGCTGCGCCGTCCGGCGCGGCGATATCGACCACCACGCGTTCATGCGCGTCGCCAGGCTCGCGATGGACGGCGAGAATGGCGAGACCCGGGCCGGGACCGAGCGCGACGCGCCGCGGCACGCGAATCTCGGCCTTTTCGAGCGCCGCCTCTTCGGCGCCATCGCCGGCGAGCGGCAGCTTGAGATTGGCTTCAACCGGCACACATAGATTTCCGCAGATGGCGTAGCCGAGCTTGAGCTGCAGCGACGACGGTTTTGCCGCATCGTCGGGCGCGATGTGCAGCGGCAAGACGACGCGATCGACATAGCCGATCGAATTGCCGCCGGCGCCGTCGGGAAAGAGTTCCGGCGCGGGCCACAGCACGGTGACGGATTTCACGTTGTCGGAGCCGGAGAAATCGAGTGTCGGCGGAACGCCGGAATCTCCCGGATCGCGCCAATAGGTCTTCCAGCCGGGATCGAGCTTGATCTCGACGCCGGCGCGCAGAAACGGCGCATCGGATGTTTTGATCATTGATCCGGCGATCAGCCGCGCCGCGGTATGGGCCTGCGCGTCCCAATCGGACGCGTCCTGTGCTTGCGCGGCCGGCGCGGCGGTGAGCCAGATCAGCATTATGGCCGCAATTGTTAATTGCAATAATTTCGGCATGGCCGCTGTCTAAGGGGAAGCCGGTCAAAGTGCCACTGACATGATCGTGACCGCGCCGGGAAGTCAACGTCAAGTCGCCGGGCCTTCGCCATCGTTGCGGCGGCCCGGCCGGGCCATATCGTGAACTTTTTACCCCGCCGTTCGTTTGCAAATGCGAATCGATGGGCTAACCTTTCAATTATGAAAGCGTCGCGCGGCAAATCGGAAAAAACTCGGCGCCGAGGTTATCTCGATGGCCAGATGCTGATCGCCATGCCGGCGATGGGAGACGAGCGCTTTTCCCGCTCGCTGATCTATATCTGTGCGCATTCGTCCGAAGGCGCCATGGGCATCGTCGTCAATCATCCGGCGCCGAACATCAACTTTTCCGATCTCTTGGTGAAGCTCAATGTCATTCCGGCGGCCGACGTGATCCAGCTGCCGCCGGGCGCCGATGTCGTAAAAGTTATGCGCGGCGGCCCGGTCGAAACCGAGCGCGGCTTCGTGCTGCATTCTGCGGATTTCTTCATCGAGAATTCGACGCTGCCGATCGACGAAGGAATTTGTCTCACCGCCACTATCGACATTCTCAAGGCAATCGCGCGCGGCGACGGTCCGGCCAGTGCTATTCTTGCGCTCGGCTATGCCGGCTGGGCGCCCGGTCAGCTTGAAATCGAGATCCAAAGCAACGGCTGGCTGCATTGTGCCGCCGATCCGGAACTTATTTTCGGTCCCGATATCGCCGCCAAATACGACAAGGCGCTCAAGAAGATCGGTATCGATCTCGGCATGCTGTCGAGCGAGGCAGGGCACGCGTAACACGAATCAGACGCCGGGTATCAGGCGGTCAGGATCCGAAAACTTTCGATCGGATATTCGATACCTGACTTCTGATGCCTGCCTCCCGATGCCTGATGCCTGAGCTTGCCGCCTCCGGCTCTATCAAACCGCGCGCCCGCTCGGCGCTCATCGGTTCACCGAACACGAAGCCTTGCGCATATTCGCAGCCGAGCTGAAACAGTTCGACGGCATCGGAGTCGGTTTCGGCGCCTTCCGCCACCACGTCCATGCCGAGATCGTGCGCCAGCGTGATGATCGAGCGCAGGATGACGGGACGCGTGCCCCTGGCTGTGGTGCGCACGAATGATTGATCGATCTTGATCGTGTCGAACGGGAAGCGCTGCAGATAGGACAGCGAGGAATAGCCGGTGCCGAAATCGTCGAGTGCGAGGCCGGCGCCGAGTTCGCGAATCCGGTGCAGCATTTGCGCGGCGTGCTCCGGGTTTTCCATTACCACCAATTCGGTCAGTTCGAGCTTGAGCGTGCCGCGAGCAAGCGGCGAGCGCGCCAATACGGTGCGCAGGTCCTGGATCAAATCGTGCCGCAGCAATTGCCGTGACGAGACGTTGACGCTGGCAAACAACGGATCACGCTGGCGCAGCGTCCGTTGCCAGGTCGAGAGCTGCCGCGCCGTGCGGTCGAGCACGAACAGGCCGAGTTCGACGATCAGTCCGGTTTCTTCAGCGATGCTGATGAACTCGACCGGCGATAACCGTCCGAGCTTCGGGTGGTTCCACCGCGCCAACGCTTCAAAGCCGGCGACGGCGCGATCGTCAAGCCGGATGATCGGTTGATAGAGGATGGTGATCTCGTCACGTTCCAGGGCACGGCGAAGATCGGATTCGATCGACAGCCGATCGGACTTGCGGGCGCGCATGGCGGCTTTGAACACGTCGATGCGGTCGCCGCCGGCACGCTTGGCGTGATACATCGCCAGTTCGGCATCCTTGAGCACTTCCTCGCCCCGTTGCGGCTCGCCGTCGCCGAGCGCCATGCCGATCGCCGCGGTCAGAAATATCTCGCGGTCCCGGAAAGTGATCGGCGCGCGCACCGCGCGGCGGATGGTTTCGGCAAACGCGGTGACACGCTCGGATTCGCGTTCCGACAACAGGATGAGGCCGAACTGGTCGCCAGACAGGCGCGCCAGCGTGTCCTGCGGCTTGATCAGCCGCCCGATGCGGCGCGCCAAGGTGAGCAGGATGGAGTCGCCAACCGCCATGCCGACCGAGTCGTTGACTTGTTTGAAGCGATCGAGGTCGATCACGATCACGGTCGGCTTGATCGCCGCATCCGCTTTGGCAAGGCCGAGCACCGCTTCAAGCCGGTCGAGAAACAGCTCACGATTGGGCAAGCCGGTGAGATTGTCATGCACGGCGTCGTGCAGAAGCCGCTCTTCGGCGGTCTTGACCTCGGTCACATCGGTGAGCGTGCCGACGAGGCGGACCACTTCGCCGTCGGAACCCACGACCGGCCGCGCCCGCAGCGCGAACCACAGATAATGCCCGTCGGCCGTGCGCATACGGAAATCTTGCGCGACGCGGCCGCGCCGTTGCTCGATCACGCTATCGAGCGTGGCGCGGAAGCGGTCGCGATCGAGTTGATGCAGCACGTCAAGCCACTTTGCCGCCGGGCCATCGAGTGCTCCGTGCTTGAGGCCGAGCGATGCCTCGGTTTCCGGACTGGTAAAGACCTTGTCGGCTGGAACGTCCCAATCCCAGATCATGTCGCCGGCGCCGGTCAGCGCGAGCGCGCGGCGCTCAACGTCGGACACGATGCCGCTTGTTATGCCGCCAGCAAAGGCATGCTGCATCACTGTGAAGCCGATCAGCATGACGATGAGAACAAGCCCGCCGAGCAAAGCAGGCCCGACAATATCGTTGGTGAGAAAGCCCAGGACGGTAAACGCGGCGGTGACGGCCCAGACAACGAAAAGGAGCCATGTCGGGATCAGCATCACGGCGCGGTCGTAGTCGTGCGTGGCGAGATAAATCACCAGCGCGAAGCCGAGCACGGCGACGGCGAACAGAGACATCCGCGCGATGCCGGAAGCGACCGGCGGCGAGAACAAGGCCACCGCGACCAGCGCGCCGAGGAATGCGAGCCAGCCGGCGGTGATATGGGCGTAGCGCACGTGCCAGCGATTGAGATTGAGATAGGCGAACAGGAACACCAGAAGCGTCGCCGCCAGGATCGCTTCGCCCGAGGCGCGCCAGATCCGCTCCGCACCGGCCGACATGTCGAAGACCTTGGGCCAGAAACCGAAGTCGATGCCGATATAGATGAGCACCGCCCAGCCCAGCGCCGCGGCGGCCGGAAACATGACGCTGCCTTTGACCACGAACAGGATCGTCAGAAACAGCGCCAATAATCCGGCGATCCCGATGACGATGCCTTGGTAGAGCGTGAGTGAATTCACCTTGTCTTTATAAGCGTCCGGTTCCCACAGATAGAGCTGCGGCAGGCGGTCGGTGCGCAGTTCGGCGATGAAGGTAATGACGGTACCGGGATCGAGCGTGATGCGGTAAATATCCGCGCTGGCATCGTCCTGCCGCTCCGGCGCGTCGCCGGAAGACGGTGTGATGTAGACGATGCGCGACTGTCCGAGATCGGGCCAGATCAGACCGGAGCCGACCATGCGGTAATGCGGCGCAACGATCAGCCGATCGATCTGCTCGTCGCCATCGTTAGCGAGAGCGAACACCGCCCAATTCGATCCGGCTTCGCGGGCGCGGACCTCGATGCGGCGGATGATGCCGTCCGGACCGGGCGCGGTCGAAACCTGGATGCGGTCGCCGTCGGTATGCTGCAAGTCGACCGCGTCGGTGAGATCGATGGCCGGCGCGTCGGTGCGGACATTGACCGCTTCGACGGCGTGAGCGGCGGGGACACAAAGCAGCGTCGCGACTGCGAGCGCCAAAATCGCGCATAATCGTGCGGCGGTTAAATTGGTGGCGCGCAGCAATGCCAAGAGAGGCCCTCCAAGGCGGCAACCGGCGCCGTCGGCGCCATGACGATCACAAATCCACCGACCTCCCCCCAACACGCGGGGAAGGGTTAGGGAGGGGGCCTTTGCGCCGAATTCGCGACCGTTTATTCCGCTCGCGCCAAAGCCGGCCAAACTCTTGCGCCATAGGCTTATTCTAGTAGCGTTTGGCGGGTTGCGAGAGCAAGAATATTCCCGTTTACTTTCAAAGGGTCAGGACAATTTTGCCAACGTGGTTTCTGCGCTCCATGCGCCTCTATATGCTGCGACGATGCCGCAACGCGGGTTCGCCAAGGCCAAGATTGGGAAAGCGCGATGTACCAGGTCTCGAACCAGCCGCCGCCGCTTGAGCCGTACAATCTCCTGCAAACAGATCGCGTATTGCGCGAGGCCGTCGTGCGCGAAAACGCGGCGTGGGCCGAAGTCCGAGCTCATGGCATTGGGCAAAACGCTTGGCGATCCAACCACAATCAAGCTCGGCTTTGACGCCAATAGAAACCCGCCGTTGCTTCGCGCGTTTGACCGCTACGGCCATCGCATCGACGAAATCGAATTTCATCCGGCATGGCACGCGCTGCTATCGATTGCCGTCCAGGCGGGCCTGCACTCAAGTCCCTGGGCCAGGCCCGGCCCGGGCGCTCACGTGGCGCGCGCCGCCGGCACCTACATGCTGGTGCAGGTCGAAAGCGGCGTCTACTGCCCCATCGCCATGACCTATGGCTCGGTCGCTGCATTACGCCATGGTCCCGCGCTTGCCGCAGAGTGGCTGCCGCGCATCTTCACGCGTGAATACGATCCGCACTGCCGTCCTGCCGGCCAAAAGAGCGGTGCGCTGATCGGCATGGCCATGACGGAAAATCAGGGCGGATCGGATTTGCGCACCAATACCTCGCGTGCCGAATTGGACGGCGAGACCGGATCGCGCCGCTTCTACCGGCTGACCGGGCACAAATGGTTCATGTCAGCGCCGATGTGCGATGCTTTTTTGGTGCTTGCGCAAACCGAACAGCGGCCCAAGCTGCTTTCTGGTGCCGCGCTGGACTCGTGACGGCGAGCGCAACGGTATTCAAATTCAGCGGCTAAAGGACAAGCTCGGCAACCGTTCCAATGCGTCGAGCGAAGTGGAGTTCGTGGCGGCACAAGGCGAGCTTGTCGGCGAGGAGGGACGCGGCATACCGACCATCATCGAGATGGGCAATCTCACCCGGCTCGACTGCGTTATCGGCTCGTCGGGCTTGATGCGGCAAGCGGTGGCGCAAGCCATTCATCATGCGTCGCACCGGACTGCGTTTGGCAAGAAACTGGTCGATCAGGCGCTCATGACCAATGTGCTGGCCGAACTCGCGCTTGAGTTCGGAAGCCGCAACCGTATTCACCATGCGATTGGCGCGCGCTTATGACGAGGACGATGAGCTCGCTGCGGTGTGGCGCCGGGTGCTGACGCCGGCGGCCAAGTTTTGGATTTGCAAGCGTGCGCCGTCTTTGGCGGTGGAAGCCATGGAGGTGCTGGGCGGTAATGGCTATGTCGAAGAGTGCGTGATGCCGCGCATTTATAGGGAATTGCCGGTCAATTCGATCTGGGAAGGCTCGGGAAACATGATGTGCCTGGACGTGCTTCGCGCAATCGGCCGCACTCCGGGAGCGGTTGAGCTGCTTCTCAACGAGCTTGCCGATGTCGCGTCCTCCGATAAGCGCCTGGCAGCTCGTTGTCGATCGACTGAAGCGTCAACTGGCCGGTTGCGGCAGCGCCGATGAATCTCAGGCTCGTTCGATCGCGCGCGATATGATCTTGGCTAGTCAGGCCGCACTTTTGCTCGCGCATTCGCCGCCGGCGGTCGCGGATGCTTTCTGCGCGTCACGCCTGGGCGGCGAGCCGGGCGGAACATTCGGCACTTGCCCCCCGGCACCGATCTGCGTGCAATCGTCGATCGCGCGGCACCGACCGTGCATTAGCGGGCGCCGCGCGCCACCGAACCGAGCCGAGCGGCCTGTGTGACAAACGCGGCCGCTGCCATTAACATTTAGGGCAAAGGAGCAGGACGATGGCCGCCATCGACGACGACGATAAGCCGAAGAAAAAACTCGCGCATGAGATCGGGCAGGAGCTGACGCTGCTGTCGGCCGTCGAACTGACCGATCGAATTGCGCTCCTGAAAGAAGAAATCGCGCGGCTTGAAGCCGATATGGACCAAGAAGCTGGCGGTGAAATCGGCCGCCGACATGATTTTTCAGGAAGTGAATCGTTTTCAATAATTTAGCGGGAAGGCCAACGGTCCGTTTCGTGCTGGATTTGAACAAGGCCCACCAAGTTTCTGTGATTCCTTAACCTTTTGTTAAGCTTTCTCGTTCATTACAAGTATTGTCCATCTTCTGGACATTGAGTGGCTCCTGTCCACTCTGTTTGACGCCTCCCTGTTATCAACTTCGAGCCGCCGGCAACGGCGGCTCTTTTTTTATTAATGCGCCTACCAGCGGCCGGCGGCACGCTCGCTGGCAACTATGTCTGAAGCTTCATCGGCCGGAACGCTGGACAGCGCGCGCGTGCCGCGCGATGCTGGCGCAGGTGTGAGGCGTACATGTCCGATAAGCGTGCGATGGAAGCCGGCGCGGTCTCCTTTAGCGAACGGCTTGCGAGTTCCCAGGTGTTCGCGACGCTTTTTCGCGATGGAATGGCGCTGGTCGAGGAAACTGCGAGCTATCTCGACGGTTCCGGCCGGCAGGAATCCAAGAAACTCGAGCGCAGCGCCGGTCTGGTCTACGCGACCGAAAGCATGCGGCTGACGACCCGGCTGATGCAGCTTGCCTCGTGGCTTCTGCTGCACCGGGCGGTCAAGGAAGGCGAAATGACGCTCGCCCAGGCCAACAAGGAAAAGAGCAAGGTCCGGCTGGCTGCCTGCGAGCCGGGCGATGCCAAATCGCTGGCGCTGTTGCCGGAGAAATTGCAGGAACTGATCGCGCGCTCGACCAAATTGCAGACCGAAGTGCGCCGGCTCGACGCCACCATGCACGCGGCGGCACCGGTGCAGAGTCGCCGGCCGACAATCCGGTCGAGCGGCAATTGGGACTTTTGAAGGCGGCCTTCGAGTCCGACGCTTGAGACCAAGCCGCGAAACGCTCCTAGAAACGCGGCCTAAACGACGATCCGGTGTTCTCGATATAGCCGGCGAACGGGGCGCCGACATGTCCCGGAAAGACCAGCGCGCCGCTCGACGCGCAAGCCTCGAGAACGCGGCGCCGGCTCACCTTGGCCTCGTCCGCGTTCGAATTCTTCGGAAAATTCCAGTCCGGATAAAAAATCTGCAGCAAGTGATGGAAAACATCGCCCGTCACCATCGCCTGGTTGCCGCCGATATCGAGCTTGAACACGAAATGTCCTGGCGAGTGGCCGGGCGCCGGCAGGATTTCGATGAATTCGTCGAGCCGGTGCGGACCGGTGACAAGATCGGCGCGGCCGGCTTCGACGAGCCGGCAACACGCATTCGCGGAACGTGCCGAATTCGGTCGGCGCGGTGGCGGGATCGGCATCCAGCTTTTGAAAATATTCAAAATCCGGTTTTGAGAACACATAGCGGGCGTTGGCAAAGGTCGGCTGCCAGCGTCCGTCTTTCAATTGCGTGTTCCAGCCGAGATGATCGTGATGCAGATGCGTGCACATCACCAGGTCGATCTCGTCGGGCCGCGCGCCCGCCGCCGCGAGCCGATCGAGCCACGGCGTGTCGAGCATGTTCCACCACGGCCGCAGCGGCCGCGATTTATGATTGCCGCAGCAGCCGTCGATCAGAATCTTGCGGCCGTCGAGCTGCAATGAGCCAGCTGTGCACGCTGAGCTTGAGTTTACGCGTGTCGGGATCGTAGTGGTTCGGCGCCAGCCAATGACCGTGCTCTTTGAGATGAGCTGTCGGTGAATTCCGGGAAAATCTCCGCCGGCGGATAGATCGGGAGATAGGTTTCCTCGATGCGGGTAATGGTCGCTTTGCCGACCTTGAAGACTGACATCGCGGTGGTCCCGCCGTCCCGGCTGGCCGGATAGCACGCTCGATCGGCTATTTCTTGAGGAAGCCTTCGAACTTCTTCTGAAGCGCGACAAACGGCCGCCGCGGTCGAGCAGATGCTGCTGGCCGCCGGTCCAGGCCGGATGCGACTTCGGGTCGATATCGAGATGCAGCGTATCGCCGGGCTTGCCCCAGGTCGTGCGCGTGGTGAATTCGGTGCCGTCGGTCATGAGCACTTTGACGGTGTGGTAATCGGGATGGGTGTCGGGTTTCATGGCTCTTTACGGGCTTTGCTGGGTTCGGGAAATTTGGCGGCTGTATAACGCGGCAAGGCCGCGGGACAAGCCGACGCGGCGGTGGTTGCGCGTACCGTTGCCAGGTTGACCGCGGCGCCGTCAACGGGCATTGTCCGGCCGCCATAACGGCGGGGCGGCGAAACAGGCCTATCGCGACGCACAAATCTGACATGAATCTGCGTGCCCAAGAACTGACGCCAGGCGATGCGGCCGAGCGCCAACGCCGCCACCGATCCAATTGGCGGTGGCTGCGGCCCTTGCGGCCGCGACACGGCCGCCGCGCCGGACAAGCGCAAGCCCAATCTGCGGCCGCTCGCTTCGCTGTTGCCCTATGTCGATCGCTACCGCGGCCGGGCGCTTGCCGCGCTCGGCGCGCTGGTGCTGGCGGCGCTGACCACGCTGGTCGTGCCGATCGCGGTGCGGCGCATGATCGATTTCGGCTTCACCGCGCGCGGGCATCGAGCTGATCAACAGCTATTTCCTGGTCATGATCGCGGTGGCGGCGGTGCTCGCCTTCGCCAGCGCGCCCGCTACTACCTCGTCACCACGCTCGGCGAGCGCATCGTCGCCGATCTGCGCGGCGATGTGTTCGCCCATCTCACCGCGCTGTCGGCGGCTTCTTCGACGAAGCCCGGACCGGCGAGATGATCTCGCGGCTCACCGCCGACACCACGCAGATCAAGGCCAGCGTCGGCTCTTCGGTTTCGGTCGCGCTGCGCAATCTCGTGCTGTTCGTCGGCGCCAGCGCCATGATGGTGGTGACGAGCCCGCGGCTGTCGGCCTTCGTGCTCGCCGCGATCCCGATCATCGTGCTGCCGCTCTATGCCTTCGGCCGCGCGGTGCGGCGCCGCTCGCGCTTGGCCCAGGATACGCTCGCCGATGCGTCGGCCTATGCCGCCGAATTGATCGGCGCGGTGCGCGTGCTGCAGGCCTTCACCAATGAGCGGCTCGGCATCGCGCGCTTTCGCGGCGCGGTGGAAGCGCGCTTTCGAGGCCGCGCGTGCATTCGATCCGCGCGCGCGCGCTGCTGACCGGCTTTGCCATCTTTCTGGTCTCCACAAGCGTCGTCGTCGTGCTGTGGGTCGGCGCGCAGGAGGTGCTGACCGCCGAGATCACGCCCGGCCGGCTCGGGCAATTCATTCTCTATGCGGTGTTCGGCGCCGGCGCGCTGGGCTCGCTGTCGGAAATCGGCGGCGAGATCGCGGCCGCCTCGGGCGCCGCCGAGCGGCTGTTCGAGATCCTCGCCATCAAGCCTGTGATCTTCCGCCCGGCGCAGCCGCTCAGCGCTGCCCGTGCCGCCGCGCGGCGAGGCCGCGTTCGAGGATGTGCGATTTCTCCTATCCGACGCGCTCCAGCGTCTCGGCACTCAAATCGGCGTGTCGTTTCGCGTCCGCCAGGGCGAGAAGCTCGCCATCGTCGGCCCGTCCGGCGCCGGCAAGAGCACGATCTTTCATCTCTTGCTGCGCTTCTACGATCCGGCCGCCGGCCGCATCACGCTCGACGGCGTTGGCGCTTACCGATCTCGATCCGGCGGACGTTGCGCGCGCGCATCGCGCTGGTGCCGCAGGACAGCGTGATGTTCGCAAGCTCGGTGCGCGACAATATCCGCTTCGGCCGGCCCGACGCGTCCGATGCCGACGTCGCGCGCGCCGCCGAGCACGCCCATGCCGCGGGCTTTATCGCGGCGCTGCCGCAAGGCTTCGACACGCCGGTCGGCGAGCGCGGCATCACGCTGTCGGGCGGCCAGCGCCAGCGCATCGCCATCGCGCGCGCCATCCTGCGCGATGCGCCGCTGCTTCTGCTCGACGAGGCGACCTCGTCGCTCGATGCCGAAAGCGAAACGCAAGTCGCCGCAGCGCTCGCCGAACTGATGCGCCAGCGCACCACGATCGTCATCGCGCATCGGCTGGCGACGGTGCTGTCCTGCGACCGCATCCTGGTGATGGAAGACGGCCGCATCGTCGAGGAAGGCACGCATCAAACGCTCGCCGCCGCCGGCGGTCTTTATGCGCGGCTGGCGAAGCTGCAGTTTCAAGGCGCGTAGCCATCTCGTCATTGCGAGGAGCAAAGCGACGAAGCAATCCAGAGCGGTGTCGCAGTACTGGATGGCTTCGCTTCGCTCGCAATGACGGTTACGGCCGCCAACTCATGCGGTGAACCGGCTTGCCGGCTGATCGGATTTTTGCCGGCGCCGGTGACGACAAATCCGCGCTTGCCGTAGAAGGCGATAGCGCGCGCATTGTCGGTGTTGACGTCGAGATCGAGACCGTTCGGCGAAATACGTCTTGGCTTCGGCGATCAGCGCCGCGCCGACGCCCGAGCCCCAATGTTCCGGCGCCACCACGATCTGATCGAGATAGAGCGTGTGCGGATCGACCGTGACAAAGCCGATCATGGCGCCATCGCTCTCGGCGATCACGATTTCGTGCGGCTGGCACAAGCTCATTGCGCCAGCGCCCGCGCCACCAGTCGAGCCGCGCGGCGAAATCGAGCTCCGGATAAGCCGCCTGCCAGGTCCGCAGCCACAGCGCGATCGCAGCGTCCTCGTCGCGCGGATCGTAGGGCCGCAACGCGAAGCCAGCGCTCACGGCGCCGAAGCTTCCTTGACGGCGGCTTTTCCGCCGCCTTGCTCGCCTCTTTGCCGGCCTCCTTGAGCAGCTTCAGAAGCCCGCGGTGCATGGCGTCGTTGCCGGCGACGACCTGGCCTTTGGCGAAGATGTCGCCGCCGCCATCGAGATCGCTGACAAAGCCGCCGGCTTCGCGCACCAGGATCGTGCCCGCCGCCATATCCCACGGCGACAGATCGCGCTCCCAATAAGCGTCGAGCCGGCCGGCCGCGATCCAGGCGAGATCGAGGGCGGCTGCGCCATAGCGGCGCAATCCGGCGAAGTGTTGTTGCGCGGCGGCGATTTCATAGCGCGCCAGCACCAGATCGCCGCGCCCGTAATGCGGCAATCCGCAGGCAACGACGGCGTCGGCCATGTGCTCACGCGCGGCGACGCGGATGCGCTTGTCGTTGAGATAAGGCGCCCTTGCCGCGTTCGGCGATGAACATGTCGTCGTTGGCCGGGTTGTAAACCAGCCCGGCGACGATCACGCCGTTGCGCTCGAGCGCGATCGAAACCGCGAAATGCGGAATGCCGTGCAGGAAATTGGTGGTGCCGTCGAGCGGATCGACGATCCAGCGGTGCGTTTTGTCGGCGCCGTCGCGGGCGCCGCCTTCCTCGCCGAGGAAACCGTAATCCGGCCGCGCTTTGGCCAATTCCTCGCGCACGATCTCTTCGGCGCGGCGATCG
The DNA here is from genome assembly GCA_963784005.1 of uncultured Alphaproteobacteria bacterium. GTDB lineage: Bacteria > Pseudomonadota > Alphaproteobacteria > Rhizobiales > Xanthobacteraceae > BOG-931. The sequence goes on from CAWAPT010000009.1 coordinate 287,989, forward strand.
GCGGCGGTGACGAAATTGCGCGGGCCTTTGAGCGACACCTGCAAATTTTCGACTTCGCCGAGATCGCGCTTGAGGCTGCGCCCGGCGCGATGCGCCGCCTTGATCATGACATTGAGAACTGCGGAGTGGAGCATGATGACCGTTGCGTTGAGCGCTTCGCCTACGCTCCGCGACGGCCCTATGCAAGTGAGAACATGCCCGCTTAAGGTTTCGACTTCGCCTGCGCCCGCTCTTGCGCGGCTTTGATCGCATCGATCCAGGGCTGCGCCGCTTTTTCGCCGGCAGCGCGCGTGTCGGGTGGCAGCTTTTCCATAAAGCCGTCGAGCTCGAGGTCGGTCTCGCCGCCGGCGCGCGAGATCAAGTGCCACTTGGTGGCCTGGACGGGATCGGCCGGGGCGCCGGCGCCGCTGAACAGGATGCGCGCCAGCCGATCCTGGGCGATGGCGCTGCCGTGCTGGGCGGCCTTGCGGAAGATCGCCGCCGCGGCCTCCCGGTTCTGGCCGACACCGTCGCCGTTATAAAGCGCGATCGCATATTCGACCTGCGCGTCGGTATTGTCGGCAAGCGCCGCTTTCGCCCATAGCTGCGCGGCCTGTCCCATATCCTTAGGCACCCCGCGGCCCTCTTTGTAGAACGTGCCGAGTGCGTATTGCGCATCGGGACTGCCGGCTTGCGCGGCGATGCGTAACAATTCGGCGGCGTGGGCGAAATCCTGCGGGAATAATTGGCCCTCGATGTAGAGCAGCGCCAGATCGTAGGCGGCCGTGGGTTGGCCGAGCTTGGCGGCGGCGGCGAGCCATTTGGCGCTGGCCTGGCGATCGCGCGCGCCGGCGCGGCCGTCGAGCGCGAACATCGCCAGCGCAAACATGGCGTTGCTGTCGCCGCGATTGGCGGCGAGCTTGTACCATTCGGCGGCTTTGGCGTCGTCCTTCGGCACGCCGAGGCCGTTGGCATAGAGCTCGCCGAGCAGCGTCATCGATGTGGCATCGCCTTTGGCTTCGACGTGCTGGGTCGCGAATTGCAAGGCGGTGAGAAAATAGCCGCGCTGGAACGCGCCGAAGGCGAGGTCGGGCGGCGCGGTGCTTGCGGCAGGCGCGGCCTGGTTTGGCATGGGCGCCGCTTTTCCACTCGGCTTGGCGGCGGGCTTGGCTACCGGTTTGGCAGCGGGGTTGGATTGTGCCGCCGCCGGGTGCGGGACGAGTGCGGCGAGGCTTCCGGCCAACGCCACCGCGACTGCAAGCCTCATCGCGCAACCGGCGCGGCGAGATTTTCCGCGGCTGCCGCAACGCCCGCGGCTGCGCCTTGAGGATGCGTCCATATCCAATCACCGAGCGCGATGAAATCGGCGCCGGTTCGCGCCAGCGGTCCGATCTCGTCCAGGTTTGCGGCATAGCCGATACAGGGGATTTCGACGAGGTCCGCCCACCATTCCAGACGCTCCTCTATATCTGCGAATGGCAAGCGCCGGCCGCGGCGATCGGGCTCGCCGAACATCACGTAGTCGGCGCTGGTTTCGCCCGCGAGCATGGCATCATCACGGCTGCGCAGACCGCCGGCGCCGGCGATGCGATCGGGTTTCAGGAGCGGAAGCGCCGCGGCGAAGGCCTCGATACCGGTCAGATGCGCGCCATCGGCGCTGGCGCGCGCCGCGATCTCGGTATGGCCGTCAATAACGAGTGCGACATCGCGCCGCTGCACCAGCGCCGCCATTGCTTTGACCTGGCTGACTAGCGTGCGCTCATCGCTCTCGGCAAGCCGCAGCAGCACGGCGGCGATATCGGCGGCCGCCAGCGCTGCTTCAAGTTCGCCTGCCAATGATGCCGGGTCGTCGCGCTGCGGCGTGAACAGATAGAAGCGGGGCGGAGAGCTAGGACGCTGAGTCATATCCGTCACCCTGAGGTGCGAGCGAAGCGAGCCTCGAAGGGCGACGGCCCGGGCGCCTCGGCCAGCATCCTTCGAGGCCCGCGCTCCGCGCGGGCACCTCAGGATGACGGCTTTGGTTTGCCGGCTCGTCTCCTAGCACGGAGCCTGATCTCGACCCAATCGCCTCTGATCAGGGCCTCCTTCTTTGCACGACTCCACACCTTTAATCTTGCGCTCGATTCCAATCGCATCTGTGATCCGATCAAAATGTCCCGACCAAACCAATCGGCACCGGTTTCATGCTCCGCCAAGCGCTTCCACAGGTCGTGGCCTTTAGCGATTCCCACGTAATATGATCCGTCCGCACATTGGAGCATGTAAACGAAAGCTCCCATTTCCTTTCGATTCGGCTCGCAACGTCACGCCGCTTTCCGCTCGAGATCGGCCTTCCATTCCCCGAGTGTGGCAAGGCCGTTCATCTTGGCGCGGTGATTGAAGGCGCGCTGGGCGGCTGCGACATTCTCCGCCTTGCCGGACCACGTTGTCTGCGGGGCATGCTGAAGCGCGCGGCCATAGGAGAAGGTCACGCGCCAAGGCAGTGCGCCCGATTTGTTGATGGCGTCGAGATGCGCAGTCGCTTCCTCGTCGGACTGGCCGCCAGAGAGGAAGGCGATGCCGGGCACGGCCGCCGGCACGCAAGCCTTGAGCACCCGAACGGTCTTTTCGGCGACTTCTTCCGCCGTGGCGCGCTGTTGCGACTTCTTGCCGGGCACCACCATGTTCGGCTTGAGCACCATGCCTTCGAGCGCGACCCGCTGAAAATAGAGTTCCTCGAACTGGATCTTGAGCATTATCTCGGTGACCTGGTAGCAGCGGTCGATGTCGTGATCGCCGTCCATCAGCACTTCCGGTTCGACGATGGGGACGATGCCTTCGTCCTGGCACAGCGCGGCATAGCGCGCGAGCGCATGCGAATTGGTGCGGATGCAGGTGTAGCTCGGGACGGGACCTCGGCCGATATCGATCACCGCCCGCCACTTGGCGAATTTGGCGCCAAGCCCGCGATATTCGGCAAGCCGCTGCCGCAAACCATCAAGGCCTTCGGTCACGACTTCGCCCGGGCAGGAGGGCAGCGGCGTGGTGCCCTTGTCGACTTTGATGCCGGGCAGCGCGCCGGCCTTTTCAATAAGCTTGACCAAAGGCGTGCCATCCTTGGCGTTTTGCCTGATGGTCTCGTCGTAGAGGATGACGCCGGAAATGTATTTCGACATCGCGTCGGCGGTGCGGAACAGCATTTCGCGGTAATCGCGCCTGTTGTCGGGTGTCAATTCCACCCCAAGTACGTCGAAGCGTTTCTTGATGGTGCCGGTGGATTCGTCGGCGGCCAGGATGCCGCGGCCCGGCGCGACCATCGCTGCCGCGACCTTGTTCAATTCGCTGAGATTCATCGCGCCCTCCTCGACATTCGGCGCCGGCGATCCGGCATTTTACTTGAGCACGATCTTTTCCGAAAACCGGCAACCCCATTTCGGGATCATGCTTTAGTCTACGGTATCCCGCTTGCGCGCGGGGGAAGTCTGCGGAACGATAAGCACCTTAACACCCGGCAGCGTTTTGCCTTCCAGGAATTCCAGAAAGGCGCCGCCGCCGGTCGACACATGGGTCAAACGGCTCTTCACGGCAGCAAGATTAAGCGCGGCCACCGTGTCGCCACCCCCGGCAAAGCTGACAAGCTTGCCGGCCGCGGTCAGTTCCGCGGCGGCTTCCGCCACCGCGATGGTGCCATTGTCGAACGGCTCGTGCTCGAAGGCGCCGAACGGCCCATTCCAGACCAGCGTCTTGGTGCGCGCCAGAACCGCGATGACCTGCGCGACGGTATCAGGCCCGATATCGAGGATCATGTCGGCGGGTCCGACCGCGTCGACCGCAACGACGCGCGACGGCGCATGGTCGGCGAGCTTTTGCGCCACCACGGCGTCGATCGGCAACACGATCTCGCGGTGCCGCGCCTCCGCCTTCGCCATGATATCGCGCGCCGTGGCGACGAGATCGGCTTCGTAAAGCGACTTGCCGACTGTCTTGCCGAGCGCGACGAGGAAGGTATTGGCCATGGCGCCGCCAATGACCAGGGTTTCGACTTTCGCCAGGAGATTGCCGAGGAGATCGAGCTTGGTCGATACCTTGGCGCCGCCGACGATCGCCGTGACCGGATGTTGCGGGTGCTCGAACGCCCGATGCAGCGCGTCGATCTCAGCCTGCATGGCGCGCCCCGGATAGGCGATCAAATGCGACGCCGTGACGATGCCGGTGTTCGAGGCATGCTCGCGATGCGCCGCCGAAAAGGCGTCGTCGACAAATAAATCGCCGAGTGCGGCCAATTGTTTGGCAAACGCCTTGTCGTTGGTCTCTTCGCCGGGATGAAATCTGGTATTTTCCAGACAGAGAATGTCGCCGTTCTTCATCGCGGCTATGGCGCGTTCCGCTTGCGGGCCGACGCAGTCCGCGGCGAAGGCAACCGGCCTGTTGACGATCTTGGCGACTTCGGCCGCCACCGGCTTGAGCGAATATTTCGGATCGCGGCCGTGCGGCCGTCCAAAATGCGACAGCAAGATCACCTTGCCGCCTTTGTTCGACAGTTCGGTGATGGTTGGCGCGATCTCCTCGATGCGGGTCGCGTCGGAGACCTTGCCGTCCTGCATCGGCACATTGAGGTCGACGCGCACGAGAACGCGCTTGCCCTTGACATCGGCATCGTCGAGGCTGCGGAAGGACTGCCGGGAGGACTGCATAGCCACGCGCTGATACAAGGATTGCGATGCGATCAAATCAGCCGAGCTTGCCCATCGCCACCGCGGTGTCGATCATGCGATTGGAGAAGCCCCACTCATTGTCATACCACGACATCACGCGCACCAGCGTGCCGTCGACCACCTTGGTCTGATCCATGTGGAAAACGGACGAATGCGGATCGTGGTTGAAGTCACTCGAAACATTGGGCTCATCGGTATAGCCGAGGATGCCCTTGAGCTGCTGCTCGGCGGCGCGTTTGATCGCGGCATTGATCTCGTCTTTGGTGGTCGCGCGCTTGGCGACGAACTTAAAATCCACCACCGAGACGTTCGGCGTCGGCACCCGGATGGCGACGCCGTCGAGCCGGCCGGCGAGTTCAGGCAAAACGAGACCGACCGCTTTCGCAGCCCCCGTCGATGTCGGGATGATGTTGTGCGCCGCAGCGCGCGCCCGGTAGAGGTCCTTGTGCACCTGGTCGAGCGAGGGCTGGTCGTTGGTATAGGAGTGCACGGTCGTCATGAATCCCTTGTCGATACCAACAGCGTCGTTGAGCACTTTGGCGACCGGCGCCAGGCAATTGGTCGTGCAGGACGCGTTGGAGACCACCTTATGCGCCTTGCTCAGCTTATCGTGGTTGACGCCATAGACCACCGTGAGATCGACGCCGTCGGCCGGCGCCGAGATCAAGACCCGCTTGGCGCCGGCCGTCAGATGCGCCGACGCCTTGTCTTTCGAAGTAAAAATGCCGGTGCATTCCAGCGCGATATCGATGCCGAACTGTTTCCAGGGCAATTGGGTCGGATCCTTCACGGCCGTGACCTTGATCGCGCCGTTGCCGCAACTGATGGTGTCGCCCTTGACCGTGACCACGCCGGGAAAGCGGCCATGCACGGTGTCGTAGCGCAGTAGGTGCGCGTTGGTCTCAACCGGCGCCAGATCGTTGATGGCGACGACCTCGATGTCATCGCGTTCAGCTTCGACCACGGCGCGCAAAATATTGCGGCCGATGCGGCCAAACCCGTTGATGGCTACGCGAACCGACATGTCGCGGTCTCCTCCCGGTCTCAACGCGGCGCCGCTCCGGCAACGGATCGGGCGCCACAGGGTATTATCTAATTATGTTTCTACGACTTTCCTAATCGTGCCACTGCTGCCGCGGCTACTTTTTCGGCGGTCAGCCCAAAATGTTGGTAAAGGTCCTTGTAAGGCGCGCTGGCGCCAAAACCGGTCATGCCGATAAAGGTTCCGGCGGCGCCGATGATCGCGTCCCAGCCTTGGCGAATTCCGGCCTCGATGGCGATATTGACCCGCGCCGTGCCGATAACGGCCGCCCGCTTGTCCTCGGCTGCCGCGAGCAAAAGCTCGAAGCACGGCACCGAAACGACCCGCGCCGAGATTTTGCGAGCGGCGAGGAGTTTTTTCGCCTCGACCGCGATTGCCACTTCCGACCCGGTGGCAAACAGCGACACGACCGCCGCGTCATCGTCTGCTGCAATAAGCTCGTAGGCACCCGCTGCGCAGCGATTACGCTCGTCAAAGCCCTGGCGCAGCTGCGGCATATTCTGCCGCGTCAGCGCCAGCACGCTCGGGCCGGTCTTGCTTTCCAGCGCCAGCTGCCAACATTCGATGGTCTCGACGACATCGCACGGCCGGAACACTTTGAGGTTGGAAATGGCGCGCAGCGCCGCAAGATGCTCGACCGGCTGGTGTGTCGGGCCGTCTTCGCCAAGCCCGATCGAATCGTGGGTCATGACGTGGATCACGCGCTGGCCCATCAGTGCGGCCAAACGGATCGCCGGCCGGCAATAATCCGAGAACACCAGGAACGTGCCGGAATAGGGAATGACGCCGCCATGCAGCGCCATGCCGTTCATGGCGGCGGCCATGCCGTGCTCGCGCACGCCGTAATGGATGAAGCTGCCGGAGTAATCCGCAGGCGTCATCGCCGTCATGGCTTTGGTGCGCGTATTGTTCGAGCCGGTGAGGTCGGCGGAGCCGCCGATCATTTCCGGCAGCGCCGCGGTCAGTGTTTCGAGCGCAAGTTCGGATGCGGCGCGCGTTGCGATCTCCTTCGGCGCAGCGCTGAGCTTTTGCTTCACGCCGGCAACGGCGGCGGCAAACTTGCCGGCGAGTTCGCCGCCGATGCGGCGTTCGAACTCAGCGCGCTGGCCGGCATCGAGCGCGGCGAGGCGCTGTTGCCAGGCCAGCCGCGCCGGCCGGCCGCGTTCGCCGGCGGCGCGCCACTGTTCGCGAATGCCCGGCGGAATTTCGAACGGCGGCGACGTCCAGCCGAACCTTTGCCGCGCGGCGGCGATCTCGTCGGCGCCGAGCGGCGAGCCGTGGGCCTTCTCGGTGCCGCCTTTGTTCGGCGCGCCAAAGCCGATCGTGGTGCGGCAGGCGATCAGCGACGGCCGGTCGGATGTCTTCGCCGCTTCGATCGCGGCGGCAATCGCCGCCGGATCGTGGCCGTCGATGCGCGTCGCCGCCCAGCCGGCGGACTGGAAGCGCTCCACCTGATCGACCGAATCCGACAGCGACGTCGGTCCGTCGATCGAAATGTGGTTGTCGTCGTAAAGCACGATGAGCTTCTTCAGCTTCAGATGACCGGCAAGCGCAATCGCTTCCTGGCTGATGCCTTCCATCAGATCGCCGTCGGAGGCGAGCACATAGGTCGTGTGATCGACGATGTCGGCGCCAAAGATCGCGGCGAGATGGCGCTCCGCGATCGCCATGCCGACGGCATTGGCAAGCCCCTGGCCGAGCGGGCCGGTGGTGGTTTCGACGCCCGGCGTGTGGCCGTGTTCCGGATGGCCCGGCGTCAGCGAGCCAAGCTGGCGGAAGCGCTTGATCTCGTCGATCGTCATCTTCTCGTAGCCGAGCAGATAAAACAGCGCATAGAGCAGCATCGAGCCGTGGCCGGCCGAGAGCACGAAGCGGTCGCGGTCGGGCCAAGCCGGATCGGCCGGATCGAATTTGAGAAATCGCGTGAACAGCACGGTCGCGATATCGGCCGCGCCCATCGGCAGGCCGGGATGGCCGGACTTCGCCTGCTCGACCGCATCCATCGCCAGCGCGCGGATGGCATTGGCCATGCGGTCGTGATCGGCGCGCGCGGCCGGGTTATTGGCGCCGGCGGCGGAAAAGCGCGCGGCCTGGGCGGGAGCGGCGCTCGCCGCGGCAAGACGGTCCGGCTTGGTCATCGGATTGGCCAATCGCGGCGCGAATGCGAGCGAGCCGCGCATTTAGGGAACAGGGCGGGCACAGATAACATGCGAAGCGTCTTAGTCAATTCCGCGGCGGCGCGGGCTGCGTCATGCACAGGCCTGTCGCGGCAGCATCGGTTAAGCGTTGACGCTTCGCTCGCGATACGACGTAAGTTCTTTCGTAAACAATTGCCGTCGCACGATTTTCGCGTTCCGTGTGTCCGGTTGATGGCCGCAGCGGATGGCCAGATGAGCGACACCGATTCCATCGCGAGCGCGGCGCGGCGTCTGGCCGCGCACTCGATGCGTTGGAGGCGGCGGCCGAGCGGCGTTGCGAGGCCGACCGCGGCGAGGAAGCGCTCGCCGACCAGGTCCATGCGCTCGGCAGCGACCGGGCGCGGCTGGCCAGCGAACTCGAGAGGCCACGGCGCGCGCCCGCGCGCTCGAAACCGCCAATCGCGAGGTCGCGCAGCGGATCGATCAGGCGATCGAGACGATCCGCGGCGTGCTGACGACGCGAAGACTGACGACTGAAGATTGGGGACAAAAAGGAAATGTCGCAGGTCAGCGTCACCATCAACGGCCGGCAGTTCCGGATGGCCTGCGAGGATGGCCAGGAAGGTCATCTCATCGAGCTCGCGCGCGAGCTCGACAGGCGCATCAGCGGGCTGCGCGGCAAATTCGGCGAGATCGGCGATACCCGGCTCACCGTGATGGCGGCGATCACGGTCGCCGACGAACTTGCCGAAGCGGGACAACGCATCAAGCGGCTGGAGGAGGAACTCGCAGCCCTGCAGGAGCCCGCGTCGCGGCGTCCGATCGCAACAAGGCCGCGCAGGCTTCCGTCGCCGCAGCGCTCGCCGCCGCCGCCGAGCGCATCGAAAGCATCACCAAGAAGCTCAATCAGACGATCAGCGCCGCGGCGGTGTCGCGCTGGGTTAGCTTGTCGTTCAGTAAGATGAAGTGGCGTCGGGCGGCGTCGACGCACTACATTGCGCAAGCGGGGCTGCCTGGTGCGTAGGAGACAATTATCCGGGGCCTTACGATCCTCAAGGGAGCTGTCCCTGGCCGTGCTCCTGGGTTCGGTCACATGGCGCCCACCTACTTATGTAGGTTCCCGGGATCGCGCTCTTACGGCCGGCGCGGCTCCGCACTTTCTGTTCGATTTGCGCTAATCTGTTTCCCGTCAGGATGACGAGTTACTGTGGATTTGCCGCACACAATAAAGCCGAACTCCGCCGCGAGGCGACGGCGCGGCGCGATGCGTTGCCGGCGGAGGCGCGCAAGGCGGCGGCGGAGGCGATCGCGGCGCGGCAGTTTCCGCTCCCGATTACGCCGGGCACCATCGTCTCCGGCTTCATGCCGCTCAAGAGCGAGATCAATCCGCTGCCGCTGATGCAGAAGCTTGCGAAGCGGGCGCGCGGCTGGCGCTGCCGGTCGTCGCCGGGCGCGGCAAGCCGCTGATCATGCGCGCGTGGCGATGGGGCGAGCCGCTTGATCGCGGCGTCGTGGGGCATCCGCGAGCCGAAGCCGGACGCCGCCGAGGTCGAGCCCGACATTCTGCTGGTGCCGCTGCTGGCCTTCGATCGCGCCGGCCATCGCATCGGCTATGGCGCGGGCTATTACGACATGACCATCGACCGGCTGCGCGCGCGCAAGACCGGTCACCGCCATCGGCATCGCCTTCGCCGCCCAGGAAGTTCCCGCGGTGCCGGCGACGCCCCGCGACGAGCGGCTCGATCTCGTGCTAACCGAGCGCGAGGTGATCGCGTTCAAGGGCCGTTAGAGCATGCGCATCCTTTTCGTCGGCGACATTGTCGGCCGCAGCGGGCGCACCATCGTCTATGAGCGCTTGCCCAGGCTGGTCCGCGACTGGAAGCTCGATCTGGTCGTGGTCAATGGCGAGAACGCCGCCGGCGGCTTCGGCATCACCGAAGCGATCTATCGCGAGCTGCTCGATGCCGGCGCCGACGCGGTCACGCTCGGCAATCATGCCTGGGATCAGAAAGAGGCGCTGGTCTTCATCGAGCGCGCGCCGCGCCTGATCCGGCCGATCAATTATCCGGCCGGCACGCCGGGCCGCGGCGCGGCCATGATCGAGGCCAAGAACGGCGCGCGCGTGCTCGTCGTCAACGCCATGGGCCGCATCTTCATGGATCCGCTCGACGATCCGTTCGCCGCGATCGACCGCGAGCTGACCGCTTGTCCGCTGGCAGCGGCGCCGACGCCATCATCGTCGATTTCCACGGCGAGGCGACCAGCGAAAAACAGGCGATGGGCTTTTTCTGCGACGGCCGCGCCAGCCTCGTGGTCGGCACCCATACCCATGTCCCGACCGCCGATCTGCGCGTGCTGCCGGGCGGCACCGCCTTCATGAGCGATGTCGGCATGACCGGCGACTTCGATTCGGTGATCGGCATGGCCAAGGACGAGCCGCTGCAACGCTTCATCCGGCGAGATTTCGTCGGCGCGCTTCGAGCCGGCTTCGGGCCCGGCGACGCTGTGCGCCGTCGCGGTCGAGACCGATCCGGCAACCGGCCTTGCCACGCGCGTCGGCGCGGTGCGGCTCGGCGGCGCCTGGAACAGGCGAAGCCCGCGTTCTGGGCCTGACCGGCGCCCGTTCTCACCTTTATTTTCGCATCGGGCCGTCCTATAGGGCGTCATTGCGAGGAGTTTTTGCGACGAAGCAATCCAGAACCGCAGAACTGGAGTGCTTTGCTTCGCTTTCACGCTGTTTGGAGAAAACGGAAGATAAGGTCATGGCCGGACATTCACAGTTCAAGAACATCATGCACCGCAAGGGGCGGCAGGATGCGCAAAAATCCAAACTGTTCGGCAAGCTGGCGCGCGAAATCACCGTTGTCGGCCAAGCTCGGGCTGCCCGATCCGGCGATGAATCCGCGGCTGCGCGCCGCGATCATCGCGGCGCGCGCGGAAAACATGCCGAAGGACAATATCGAGCGCGCCATCAAGAAGGCGACCGGCGGTGAAGGCGATAATTACGAGCAGATCCGCTACGAAGGCTACGGTCCCGGCGGCGTCGCGGTGATCGTCGAGGTTTTGACCGACAACCGCAACCGCGCCGCCGGCGAGGTGCGCGCGACCTTCACCAAGAGCGGCGGCAATCTCGCCGAAACCGGCGCGGTCTCCTTCATGTTCGATCATGTCGGCGTCATCGAATACGACGCCAAGGCCGCAAGCGCCGAGGCGATGTTCGAAGCGGCGCTGGAGGCCGGCGCCGACGACGTCGTGTCGAGCGATACCACGCACGAGGTTTATGCCGCGCAGGATCATTTCGGCTCGGTCGCCAAGGCGCTCGAAGGCAAATTCGGCGAGCCGCGCAAGGCCTCGCTGGTGTGGCGGCCGCAGAACACCGTCGCGGTCGACGACGAGCAGGGCGAAAAGGTGTTAAAGTTGATCGAGAGCTTGAACGACAACGACGACGTGCAGAACGTCTATGCCAATTTCGAGGTTTCCGACGCGCTCGTCAGCCGCATGAGCGCGTGACTAGGGCTCCGATATCGTTTTCCTATTGCGGCGAGCGTGATCTCGTTGGAGGTGCGGCCAATGGCACTCGACTTCGCAGAAAAAGATTTCGCAGCCGGCGCGCCGGCACAACGCGCGCTCGGCCGCTCGCGCGGCAAGCGCATGCCGAATTCCGAGACGTTCGACTTCATCATCGTGGGGGCCGGCAGCGCCGGCTGCGTTCTGGCCAATCGGCTGACGGCATCGGGTCGGCATCGCGTGCTGCTGTTGGAGGCCGGTCCCAACAACCGGCACCCGTGGCTTCATATTCCGCTCGGCTTCGGCAAGCTTTTCAGCGATAGCCGTTACAACTGGTGCTACGCGACCGAGCCGCAACCCGGCTGCCACAACCGCGAGGTCATCGCGCCGCGCGGCAAGGTTCTCGGCGGTTCGAGCTCGATCAACGGGCTGATCTATATCCGCGGCCAAGCGGAGGACTTCAACCATTGGCGGCAGCTCGGCAATGCCGGCTGGAGCTTCGACGACGTGCTGCCCTATTTCCGCAAGGCGGAAGACAACGACCGCGGCGCGGATGAATTCCACGGCACCGGCGGGATGCTCGCAGTATCCGACTTGCGGGACCGGCATCCGCTCGCGCAAGCCTATGTCGAGGCGGCGGTGCAATGCGGCTATCCGCGCAACGACGATTTCAACGGCGCGGCGCAGGAAGGCGCAGGTTATTACCAGACCACCATGCGCGACGGCGTGCGCGCCTCGACCGCAGCGGGTTATCTCAAATCGGCGCGGCGGCGCGCCAATCTCAAGGTGGTTCCGCAGGCGCTGGCCACCCGCATTGTCTTCGATGGTAGGCGCGCGACCGGTGTCGAATATCTTGCCGGTAACGACAAGCGCAGCGCCCGTGCCAATGTCGAGGTGATTGTCGCTTCGGGGGCCTTCAATTCGCCGCAGCTGCTGCAACTTTCAGGAGTCGGGCCGGCGTCGCTCCTGCAGTCGCTGGGAATCCCGGTGATCGCCGATGTTGCGGGCGTCGGCGACGATCTCAACGACCATTTCTCAGGCCGCATCATTTTACGCTGCAAGGAACCGATCACGCTCAACGACGCGGTGCGGACCTGGAGCGGAAAGCTCACGCATGGCTTGCACTACGTCCTCACGCGCCGCGGTTATCTCGCTATTCCGGCGGTTTCTTCCGCGTGTTTCTTGCGCGCGCTTCCGACATCGGAAACGCCCGACTCGCAATGCTCGATTTCCCTGTTCTCGGCCGGCACCATCGGCGGCGAGCTGCAGCCGTTCCCCGGCGTGACCGGCAATTGCGTGTTGCTGCGGCCGGAGAGCCGCGGCTACGTTCGCATCAAATCCGCCGATCCGAAAGCGGCGCCGGCAATCCATCCGAACTATCTGGCGACACAGAAGGATCGCGAGACCATCGTGGCGGGCGTCAGCGCGATGCGCCGCATTTTTCCGGCGCCAGCGATGGCGCGCTATATCGCCGAAGAGATCGAGCCGGGAAAGCAGTGCGATAACGACGACGAATTGCTCGATTTCATCCGCCGCCGCGGCTCCACCACCTATCATCCCGTCGGCACCTGCCGCATGGGCCAGGATCCGAAGGCGGTGGTCGATGAACGCTTGCGCGTGCGGGGCTTTACGGGGCTGCGCGTGGTCGATGCCTCGATCATGCCGGCGGTGGTTTCCGGCAATACCAACGCGGCCACGATCATGATCGCCGAAAAGGGCGCGGACATGATCCTTGACGACGCAAAGACGCGGGCATCGAGAGCCGATCGCGTTTCTCATAGCCCGCAATAAGCGAAGGCGCCGGTTGCTCCGGTGCTTGAAATACAGATAGGGAGGCCCCGCGTGCTCAAGGTCGAAATCGGCGACACCACGATTCACCGCATCGTCGAACAAGAAGGTCCATTCTTCGATGCGATGCAATTTTTCCCGACCTTGACGAAGGAGCTTTTCGACGAGAACCGAGGGTGGCTACAGCCCAAATTCGTCGATGCCGAGGACAGGCTGATGCTCTGCATTCAGAGCTACATCGTGCAGACACCGGACCACACGATCATGATCAATTCCTGCGTCGGCAACCATAAGCCGCGGCCGACGCGGAGCTTCTGGCACATGATGAACTCCGATCGCTACCAGAAGAACCTCGCGGCAAGCGGGTTCAGCGTGAACGATATCGATTTCGTTATGTGCACGCATTTGCACACCGACCATGTCGGGTGGAACACGCGGCTCGAGAACGGCCGCTGGGTGCCGACCTTTCCGAAGGCGCGCTACCTGTTCGCTGACCGCGAGCTCGCCTACTGGACCAAGCGTCAGAAAGACGACCCGGCGGCGTATCCCTGGATCACCGATTCCGTGCTGCCGATCATGGCCGCCAATCGCGCCGATATCGTCAAAAGCGCGCATGCGTTCAACGATCTCGTTACGCTGATCCCGACACCCGGCCACTCCATCGATCACTATTCGGTACAGGTCGGCAAGTCCGGCGCCGACGCCATCATTACCGGCGACATGATCCACTCTCCGCTGCAAGCCCGCTATCCCGAAATGGGCATGATGTCGGATTACGATTCCAAGCAGGCGGGAGAGTCGCGGCGAGAATTGTTCGGCCGCTTCTGCGATACGTCCACTCTCATGTGCACGGCGCACTTCCCCTCGCCGTCCATCGGCCGCGTGGTCCGCCATCGCGACGCGTTCGACTTCATTGAAGCGTGAATGAATCCCTCAGGGCCGCGGCGGATACGCTTCAGGATTTGTCCATGGCATTGTCGGCGACGAGCTCGGCGCCGTTGATATAGCTCGCTGCATCCGAGACGGCAAAGACGATGAGATTGGCGATCTCCTCGGGCGTGCCCCAGCGCGTATCACGCATGCCTTGATTGCCGACCACAGCGATCGCTCGCGCGCGGCGTCCTCGGCACTGAGCTTTCGCTTGGCAAGCTCTCGTTCCCATTTGGCAAAGCGCTCCGGCGTGTTGATGAAGCCCGGTATCACGCAATTGACGCGGATGTTATGCGGCGCAAGCTCGTTGGCGAGCACCTTGGAGAACCGGATCTCGGCCGACTTCGCAGGCCCCGTGCACGACGACAGGAACGGCGGGTTTAGCGTCATGATGCCGGTCTGGCCGCTCACATTGAGGATCCGGCCACCGCCTTGCGCGATCATCAACGGCACGATGCGCTGGCAGATGCGGAATTGCGCGAAGAAATTGATCGCCATGCCGTCGACGAGTTCCTCGTCGGTTACTTCGAGAAAAGGCTTGTAGGTGCCGGTGCCGGCATTGTTGACGAGAATGTCGATGCGGCCGAGCTTGTCGCGCACGATGTGCGGAATCGTTTCGATCTGTTCGACTTTGGTCACGTCCAGCGGGTGCGTCTCGATCTTCGATTGCGTGGTCTGCATGATGTCACGCGCCGCCTCCGCGAGCGCCGTTTCCCGGCGCGCGCAGATCAGGACTTTCACGCCCTCGCGCGCTAGCGCGCGTGCCGTTTCCAGGCCTATGCCCTTGCTGCCGCCGGTGACGAGCGCCGTCTTGCCTGCAAGCCCCAGTTCCATCGCTAGGCTCCTGTTAAAAATTCCTCGCTCGCGACCGCGAAATCGTACGTGACCGAAGCGACGATCTAGCGCGCTTTGCGGACCATCAAGCCGAGGCTATAATGCGCCGCAAAGGTTCGAGAAACTCAACACGCTTTGGGAGTAAACGAGACAAACTCAGGGAGGAAATCAAAATGTCGATGACTCGTCGTCAAGCGCTGGCGTCCGCCGGCGCCACTGCTGTCGCAGCGGCTTAGCCAAGCCCGCGATCGCTGCAAACGATCCGATCCGCGATCGGCTATCTGCCGGCGCTCACCGGTCCCTCATCGTCCACCGGCGTCGGCATCAATCGCGGCATCCAATTGGCGGTGCAGGAGATCAACGCCGCCGGCGGCATCAACGGCCGGCAGCTCGAATTGATCACCCGCGATACCCAGAGCGATCCGACCAAGGCGGTCAACGGCGCCGCCGAGCTGACGAACGCGGGAGAAGGTGCAGCGTCGTCTTCGGGCCGGTCAATTCCGGCGAGTCGCTTGCGGTCGTGCCGCTGCTCGCGCGCACCAACACGCCGCAAGTCCATCCCTGCTGGGTCGACAGCCTGACCGACCCGCAGAAATATCCGATGTGCTTCCGCAACGCGCCCACCAACCAGCAGATCGGCGGCGCCGCGAACCGTTACGTGGTCGAAGTGCTCAAGCGCAAGAAGGTCGCGGTGATCAGCGACACCACCGGCTACGGCACCGCTTCCGTCAACGCCTATGTGCCGATGCTCAAGGCCAAAGGCGCCGACGTCGTCTATCAGGGCAACGTCGATGCCGCCAATCCGGATCTCAAGCCCGAACTGTTGCGCATGCAATCCGCAGGAGCGGAAGCGATCATGCCGTGGAGCGTGAATGCCGGCTTCCTGTCCCGCATCATCAATACGCGCGGCGAGATGGGCTGGGACGTGCCGATCGTCGGCCAGACCACGCTCGGCTCCGGCCAGACCAAGGCCTTGCTGGAAAAGCCCGAATACTGGGCGAAGGTCTATCCCAACAATTTCCGCACCGGTTTGCTACGTGCCGGGCGGCAAGCTTCCGGATCGCACCAGCGCCTTCCTCGACCGTCTGAAGAGCGCCAAGATCGACATGGGCGACACGCTGCTGTGGTGGATCGCGCTCGGCTACGACTGCCCGCGGCATGATCGCCGAGGCGATGAAGAGACGTCGGCCCCGAGCCGGACAAGGTCGTCGGCTATCTCAACAAGCTCAAGGGCTTCCCCGGCGTCTACGGCGACATCTCCTTCACGCGCCGACCAGCACAACGGCTATCCGGACGACGAAGTGGTGATGGTCGAGGCCAATTCGCTCAAGGACGGCGCGTTCAACCTGGCTCCCGGCTACAGCGCTTGAGCCGATGGTCGAATCGATCGTCTTGTCTGGGGTGGCGATCGGCTGCATCTACGCACTGATCGGCATCACCTATAACGTGATGTTCTCGGCCTCGCGCGTGTTCAGCTTCACCGCTGGCACGCTCGGGATGCTGGGCGGCGTGCTGGGCTCGCTGTTCATCGCCCGCATGGGCATGCCGGTCGCGGTCGGCTTTCTCCTCGCGCTGGCCGGCGGCGCGATCCTCGGCATCGTCACCGAGATCGTCGCCGTGCGGCCGGTGCTCAAGAGTCTCGACCAGCATCTCTACGTGCTCTCCACGCTGGCGCTGGCGCTGATGGTCCAGCAGTTCACCGCGATCGAGTGGGGCACGGACGCGCGGCCGTTTCCGCGGCTGTTCGACATCGCCCGCGGCGCTTTCGATCAGCAGTTCTGGCTGCCGATGCTCGCCTGCGCGGCCGTGATCGTCGGCCTCGAACTGCTCTATCGCCACACCCTGGTCGGCCGCGCCTTTCTGGCGATCGCCGAGGACAATTATCGCCGCGCGCGCGCTCGGCCTGCCGGAACGCGGCTTGCGCATGGCGAGCTACGCGCTCGCCGGCGTGATCGGCGCGCTCGCCGGCTTTGCCGGCGGCGAAATGCTGCTGGCCTTCTTCGGCAATGCGCCGATGCTGACCTTCTATGGCTTCGTCCCGGTCGCGCTGGGCGGCATGGGCAACAATCGCGGCGCCGTGGTCGCCGGTCTCCTGCTCGGCCTGTTTCAGCAAGCCGCGAATTTTCTGGTCGGCGGCATCTTCGCCTCGGTGGCGGTCTTCACCGTCTTCATCATCGTGCTGCTTGGCGCGCCCCGAGGGCCTTGCCGGCGCGGCCTTGCCAGCGCCGCGTTTGATGGATACGCCAGCCGCACAATTGCGCCCGAGCCGCGCCAATGCGCTCGGCTCGGCGAGCGTAATCGGCGCGGCGCTGCCTTTCCTGGTGCTGCTGGTTGCTCGGCGTCACGTTCCCGCTGTTCGGCGGCGGCTATTGGGGCGTGATCGCGACCCGCGCCTGCGTCTATTGGGTGCTGGTGTCCGGCCTCAACCTGGTCGTCGGCTTCGCCGGCCAGATCGCGATCGGCTGGGTGGCGCTGCTCACGCTCGGCGCCTACACCACCAGCGTGCTCGTGGCCGGCAACGTCACGCCGGCGTTCTCGCCCTATCTGGCGCTGGCGATTGCGGCCGTGGTCGGCGCCGTCTTCGGCTTGATCGTCGGCCTGCCGGCGCTGCGGCTGCGCACCTTCTATTTCGCCATCACGACGCTCGGCTTCGCCACCATCGTCACCCAGGTGGCGTTGGCCTGGCAGAGCGTGACCGGCGGCGGCGTCGGCGTTGCCGGGCCGATCTTCCCGAAGCCGTTCGCCTCGCCAGTGGGGCTTTTATTATTTCTGCTTCGGCCTGGCGGCGATCTGCACCTGGATGACGGCGAATATCGCGGCAAGCCGCTTCGGCCGCGCACTCACCGCGATCCGCGACGCGGAGGTCGCGGCCGAAGCAAGCGGCATCTCCAAACCCGCTTTGTTGGCGACGGTGTTCCTGTTCAGCGGCGCCGTTGCGGCGGTTGCCGGCGGGCTGTTCGCCGCATTGCAATCCTACATCACGCCGGACGCGTTCACGCTCGACCTGTCGATCCTGTTCTTCATCGCCATCCTGATCGGCGGGCGCGGCTCCATTCTCGGGCCGCTGCTCGGCACGATTCTTTTGACGGTGCTGCCGGAATTTGCGGCGCCATTGGTCGCGTGGTCGACGTTTCTCTATGCGGTGTTGCTGCTCGTCATCGTGCTTGCGATCCCGGGCGGAATTGCCGAGATCTTGGATTTCAAGAACCGCCGCCCGCTCGAGAGCGACCGCGCGATCATCCCGCGGCCCGACCTGCTCGAGCGGCTGCTCGGCGCGCCGCCCGATGCCGGCGCCTTGACGCTGGAACAGGTGGCGCTGAGCTTCGGCGGGGTGCATGCGATCGACGGTCTCGACCTCGAAATCCGGCCGGGTCAAGTGCATGGACTGATCGGCCCCAACGGCAGCGGCAAGACCACGACGCTGAACGTCATCTCCGGTTATTACGCGCAGCAGTCCGGCGCGGTTAGGCTGAACGGCGCCGCGCTGCCGGTGTTCGCGCGCCACCGGCGCGCGCACATGCGGATTGCGCGAACGTTCCAGACCCCCCGCATTGTCGGCTCCGCGTCGGTGCTGCAGAACGTCATGATCGGCGGCACCATCGACGGCGAGGGCACGTTCGTCGAATCATTGCTGTCGCTGCCGCGCCATCGGCGCGACGAAGTCATGCTGCGCGACACCGCCATGCTGGCCTTGGCGGCGGTCGGGCTGGAGCGGCTCGCCGCCGGTGCGCGCCGACCGGCTGCAGCACAGCGAGTTGCGCTTCACCGAGATCGCCCGCGCGTTGATGCTGCGCCCGGCATTCCTGTTGCTCGACGAGCCGGCGGCCGGGCTCTCGGCCGAGGAGATCGGGCGGCTCGGCGCGCTGCTTCTGGCGATCGCCCGGGCCGGCACCGGCGTGCTGTTGGTGGAGCATCATGCCGATCTGATCTTCGACATCTGCCACCACGTCACCGTGCTCAATCTCGGCAAGATGCTGGCGGCCGGGACGCCGGCCGAAATCCGCTCGCATCGGGAGGTGGTCAATGCCTATCTCGGCGGCTGAACCGCTGCTGGACGTCGCCGGCCTCTCGACCGGCTACGGCAAGATCGGCGTGCTGCACGGCATCGATCTGACGGTCGGCGCGGGCGAGGTGGTGGCGCTGCTTGGCCCCAACGGCGCCGGCAAAACCACGCTGTTGCGCGCGGTGTCGGGGCTGCTGCCGTGGTCGGGAAGCGTGCGTTTCGCCGGTCGCGATCTCGCCGGCGCCAGTCCGCGCGATACCGTCAAGGCCGGGCTCGCGCATGTCATCGAGGGACACCGCGTGTTCACGCAGCTTGCGGTGCTCGACAACCTGCTGCTGGCGGCCTACGACCTGCCGCGCGGCGAGCGCGCCGCGCGCGTCGAGGAAGCGCTCGCGCTGTTCCCCGAAATCGCCGCCAAGCGCCACGAACGCGCCGCTGCGCTGTCCGGCGGCCAGCAGCAGATCCTGGCGGTGGCGCAGGGTTTGGTGCGGCGGCCGCGACTGCTCATGCTGGACGAGCCTTCCGCCGGCCTGTCGCCGGTATTGGTGGATCGCGTGCTCGTGGTGGTGCGGCGGCTGCGCGAGGCCGGGACCGCGGTGTTGCTGGTCGAGCAGTTGATCGAGAAAGCGCTGGCGCTCGCCGATCGCGTCTATGCGCTCGCGCGCGGATCGATCGTGCTGGAAGCCAAAACCGGCGAGGCCGATCTGCCGCTCCGGCTGGAGCACGCCTATTTGGCAACTGTCCGTCGTCACGCGCCTTGAGCGCGGCAGCCACAGCAAGGGAAGGGTTCGATGCCGATCAACTCCAAATACCTATTCGTCGTCAGCATGGATGTGGACCCCGACAAGGAGAAGCTTTTTAATGAGGTGTACGACGCCGAGCACGTACCCAACCTCTTAAAAGTGCCGGGCGTGCACGCCGTAGCTCGCGCCGCGGGCGAGCCGTTCGTCATCAGCATCGGCGGCGGGGAGAAGCGGATCGAGCAGGCCAGTCCGCGCTATAGCGCGCTTTATGAAATCGACGGCCCTCATGTCCTAGTGAGCCGCGAATGGGCGGCGGCCAGCGAAGCCGGCCGCTGGCCCGGCGAGGTCAGGCCGTTCACCCGCAACCGGCGGCATGCGCTCTACAAAATTCGTTAGCCGCACGTCTCAGACCGGCTAATTTTGCAACGCGTCTGGCGAAAGCGGCCGTCGAAAGGCTTTCCAATGGATCTCGGTTTGAAAGACTGCAAGGCCTTTATTGCCGGCGCCAGCAAAGGACTTGGCAACGCCTGCGCCAAAGCACTGGCTGGCGAAGGCGCCCGTGTCTTTATCTGTTCGCGCAACGCGGAAGAGCTCAAGCGGGCGGCGGCGGCAATCGGCGCCGCCGGTTATTCCGCAGCCGACGTTTCGCGGCCCGCCGAGGTAAAGCGCGTTGTGGCCGAGGCCATTGCCGCATTGGGCGGTCTCGACTGCCTGGTCACCAATGCCGGCGGTCCGCCGACCGCGCCTTTCGAACAGGCCGGCGACGGCGACTGGGATATTGCCTACCAGCTCAATTTGATGAGCGCCGTTCGCCTCATACGCGAGGCATTGCCGGCTCTGAAGGCTTCGGGGCGCGGCCGCATCGTCAACCTGACCGGCTACGGCGTGAAAGAGCCGATGACCGATCTGGTCGTGTCGGATTCGGTTCGCGCCGGCGTCACGGTCATGGCCAAAACCATTGCCTCGGATCTCGCGCCATACGGCATTACCGTCAACAATATCGCGCCCGGCCCGATCATGACCGATCGCCTCACCGCGATCCTTTCGGCGCGAGCGAAGAACTTGGGCATAACGCCCGAGGAGCAATTCAAGCGCTTCTCGCAAACCATTCCGGTGCGCCGCATGGGACAGCCGAACGAAATCGGCGATCTCTGCGCCTATCTCTGTTCGCCGCAAGCCGGCTACCTCACCGGCCAGACGATCGTCGTCGATGGCGGCGTCAACCGCTCGATCTAGAATTCATTCAGCTCACGGCAAATAGGACCAGCGCAACGGTTGCGGTCGACAACGAGCAGGGCTGGGTCGCTCAATGGCCGTCGAACATATAGACCAAACCGACCTGTGCCGTTTGAATTCGCGGATAAGCGGAGGCCGTAATCGAGCCGCCGACAAGATTGAGCGTAACGTCGTGGATCGCTTGCGCGAATCCATATTGATACTCAAAGCGCGCAGCCCAATGCGCGTCGAACGCGGTTTCCACGCCGGCGCCAATCTCCAGTGCGTTCGCCCGCTGGCTCGGAATCATGGCTCGGTCGCCCACCAAACCCGTCGTATGAAAGCCGGTGCCGAACCATCCCGCGCTGCCGTAAAGCAGCGTTGCGGGCGTGAGCAAGTAGCCGAGGCGCCCGTGCGTCGCCTCGGTCCAATCGAGATGGAAGTCCGTCGACGATATGCCCGGCGCTGCTCCGACATCGGCGCCGGCGACCCAGCGCGGGGCGATGCGCCAATTGTAGCCGGCGAGCAGCGTCGGTAAGACGCCCGAAGCGCCGATGCCATTGATCGAGTTGCCGGGCGCCAGTGACGAATCGATTTTGGCGGTACCGGTACCTGCGGCAACGGTGCCGGCGATATAGGGTCCATTCCACGACGGTGGTGGCGCCGGCGGGGGCGAATTCCAGGGCGCGACATCGCCGGCGCCGAACCGATAGATCAAAGCCAAGCGTCCAACGCCGACGGCCGGTCGCAGATCGAATGTCATCCCAAAGAAGGTCGAGTTAAAACCTCCATTTTTATAGAAGGCTTCCAGGTATTCGAGCCGCGCGCTCCACCCCTTGCCCAGCATGGTTTCGACGCCGAAGCCGACCTCCGGACCGCTCAATGCAAGCTTCGCGGTTTCGGGCCCGGCAGTCGAATTGAGAGAATAGTCGAGGTGCGACCAAGACCATCCGCCGGTGCCGTAGAGCAGCGTATTGGGTGCCAGCAGGTAGCCGAACCGGCCGCGTGCCGAATACGCGTCCTTGTCCGCAAGCGTCAGAGTGGCGAGGTCGCCGATGCCGTCGTTGTATACTTCAGTATGATCGATGTCCGACCACGTCGCGTCAGCCTCCACGCCGAGGAGCCAGCGTGGTGCGAGCATATGGTTGTAGCCGGCGAGCAGGCCCCATGCGCCGCCTCGGCTGCCCAGGAAATCGCTTTGGAACGGCTCCGTCGTCTTGATGACGCCCATGCCGGAGCCGACATCGGCGCCGACGTAAAATCCTTCCCAAGAGGACACCGCTGGCGGCGTCACTTGCGCCGCCAAAGCAGGCGCGCCGGTCAGCCCGACGATAACAGCAATAGCGGCGCCTAACTTCATCGTCACCTCTCCGACGATATCCTGATAACAAGGAAACGCCGCCAGAACTGTGGTTTTGACGCCACAATTAAGAACAATCTAACTCGTATATCGGCTGGTAATTCCACCCGGGTCATTGGCGGACTTGGCGGTTCAAGCTTCAGCTCACGGCAAATAGGACCAGCGCTACGGCGGCGACCGCGAGGCCGACGCATTTGCGGAAGTCCAGCCGTTCGTGGAAGATTGCCGCGCCGAGCAGCGCGGTAAAGACGAAGCTCATTTGCGCCACCGGAACCAGTACGCTGGCCGGGCCGCGCACCAAGCCGTGGATCAGCAGCACAAAGGCGCCGAACAGCGCCAGCGCGGCGAGGCTCGAATAGCGCCACGCGCCGGGTGTGAATTGCAGGCGCCGCGCGGCGTAAAGGCGCGACAGTGTCGCCAGCGAGCAGAACATCCACGCCTGCGCGGCGACGACCGTTTCCGGGACCACGCCGTGCTGCAGCCCGACCTTGTAGAAAAAATTGGTCAGGGCCATCGCCGCGGTGGCGACGAGCACGCGGGCGAGAGAACCCAAATCGATCCGACCGCGTTCGGAGCCGGCCTCGGCGAGGAGCAGCCAAACGGCGACCAGCGCGCAAGCGAGCGCGGCGGCCTTTGCGAATGTCATGGTTTCGCCCAAAATGACAATGGCCAGCGCCGCGGTGAGGATGAAATTCAGCCGGAAGATCGGCGCATAGGTGCTGACCGCGCCGCCTTGGAGGCTGCGAATGAAATTGTACGCCGCGATGAACAGAAAAAATCCCGCCAGCGCTCCCCACAAGGCGGACAGATGCGGATCGAGCGTGCCGGTGAGCCAGGCATAAAAGGTAATGCCCGGACAGAACGCCCAGGCTTGCAGCATGATAAACTCGCCGGCCGCGATGTGGGCCGCCGCAGCGCGCTTATAAATAAGATCGCTGACGCCAAAGCAGAGCATTGCGCCGAGGGGGAAGCCAAGACCGGGTGTCATGCCATGCCGGGGAATAGTGTCGAGAAATAAGCCGTTGTTCACCTGCCTATCAGGCTGCCGGCCGGCCGGCGAGCGGCGCTTGGGCATTGCCGCCATGCTATGAACAGGTCGCCATGACCGTTCCGATTCGCATCCTCGGTATCGATCCCGGGCTCCGCCGGACCGGCTGGGGCGTTGTCGAGATTGCCGGTAACCGGCTGAGCTACGTCGGCTGCGGCTCGGTGACGACGAACGATCGCGACGCGCTCGCGGCGCGCCTTCTCGTCATCCATGACGGACTAATGCGTATCCTCGACCAATTCCGGCCCGACGAGGCCGCGGTCGAAGTGACTTTCGTCAGTAAAGACGCCAGGGCGACGCTCAAGCTTGGGCAGGCGCGCGGCGTTGCCATGGTGGCACCGGCACGGGCCGGCGTGCCGGTCGCCGAATATGCGCCGAACCTGGTGAAGAAAAGCATTGTCGGCGCCGGCCACGGCGATAAGGCGCAGGTGCGGATGATGATCGGCGTGTTGCTGCCCAAAGCCGACCCGGCTTCCGACGATGCCGCCGACGCGCTCGCCATCGCAGTAACGCACGCGCACCACCGGCAGAGTGTGATCTTTCGCGCGGCGCTTAAGGTGGCGGCGCCGAAGGTTGCTACGCCAAAGGTTGCTGCACGATGATCGGCAAGCTCAAAGGCGTGATCGATTCCTACGGCGAGGATTCCGTCATCCTCAACGTCAACGGCGTCGGCTATCTGGTGCATTGCTCGGGGCGCACCTTGCAGGAATTGCCGCGCGCCGGCGAGCCGGCCACGCTTTCGATCGAGACCCATGTGCGCGAGGATCAGATCAGGCTGTTCGGTTTTCTCACCGACATCGAGCGTGAATGGTTCCGGCTGCTGCAAACCGTGCAGGGCGTCGGCGCCAAGGTGGCGCTGTCCGTTCTCGGCACGCTCAAGCCCGCCGATCTCGCGTCGGCCATCGCGATGCGCGACAAAGCGATGGTGGCACGCACGCCAGGCGTCGGCCCGAAAGTCGCCGAGCGCATCGTCACCGAATTGAAAGACAAAGCGCCAGCCTACACCGATATCGATCCGGCTTTGGTGCGGCTTTCCGGTGCGCTCGATGACAAGCGGGCGCCGCGGCCGGTGACCGACGCCGTCTCGGCGCTGGTCAATCTCGGCTATACGCCGCCGCAGGCCGCCGCCGCCATCGCTGCAGCGGCGCGCAGCGCGGGCGAGGCGGCCGAGGCGACGACGCTGATTCGGCTGGGTTTGAGGGAATTGGCGAAGTGAAGCGAGCTACGAAATTAAGCGCGGCGGACGAGACATTGATCGCGGCGGCGCGGTCAGCCATCAAGCGCCGCTATCGCAACGACTGGCAGGAGGTCGGCGCGGCCTTGCGCACCCGTTCCGGAAAAGTCTTCACCGGCGTCAATCTCGACGCCTATCTCGGCCGCATGGCGGTTTGCGCCGAAGCGGTGGCGCTCGGCCGTGCGGTCGTCGATAGCGGCGATGACGGGATCGAGATGATCGTCGCCGTGCGTCATCCGCCGCCGGGGGACAAGGACCAGACGATCGCGGTGGTTTCGCCGTGCGGGGCATGCCGCGAATTGATCTTCGACTATGATCGCAAGGCGCGCGTGATTGTGCCGAATGGGACATCGCCGGCGGCGGTTCCGATCGGTGAGTTGTTGCCGAACAAATATACCAGGGGATCGGAACGGTGAGCGGGGGCGCCGGACAAAAGCTGGTCGCGCCCGAACGCCGCGAGGAGGATGCGGCGGAAACGTCGCTGCGCCCGCAGCGGCTTTCGGAGTTTATCGGCCAGGAGCAAGCGCGAAACAATCTCAGCGTGTTCATCGCGGCGGCGCGGGCGCGGCGCGAGCCGCTCGACCACGTGCTGTTCGTCGGGCCGCCCGGGCTCGGCAAAACGACGCTGGCACAGATCGTGGCGCGCGAGCTTGGCGTCAATTTCCGCGCCACGTCGGGACCGGTGATCGCCAAGGCCGGCGATCTCGCCGCTCTCCTCACCAATCTCGAAGATCGCGACGTGCTGTTCATCGATGAAATCCACCGGCTCAATCCGGCGGTCGAGGAAATCCTCTATCCGGCGATGGAGGATTTTCAGCTCGACCTCATCATCGGCGAGGGGCCGGCGGCGCGTTCGGTCAAGATCGATCTCGCCAAGTTCACGCTGGTCGGCGCCACCACGCGCGCCGGCCTCCTCACCAATCCGCTGCGCGACCGCTTCGGCATTCCGGTGCGGCTTAATTTTTATACTGAGACCGAGCTCGAACTGATCGTTAATCGCGGCGCGCGCGTGCTCGGCATCGGCATCACCGCCGATGGCGCCAACGAGATCGCGCGCCGCGCCCGCGGCACGCCGCGCATCGCCGGGCGGCTGTTGCGCCGCGTGCGCGATTTCGCGTCGGTCGGCGGCGCCGCCGCGATCGATCGCGCGGTAGCCGACACAGCGCTCGCGGCGCTCGAAGTCGATGGCGGCGGCCTCGACGCCATGGACCGGCGCTACCTGAACACGATCGCGGTCAATTACGGCGGCGGCCCGGTCGGCGTCGAAACGCTCGCCGCGGCGCTGTCGGAGCCGCGAGATGCGATCGAGGACATCATCGAGCCTTATCTGATCCAGTGCGGGCTGTTGCAGCGCACCCCGCGCGGACGCCTCGTCACCGTGCACGGCTTTCGCCACCTCGGCCTGCCCGAGCCGGCGCGCGATCCCGCGCAATTCGGGTTGTTCAATTCGGACGAGAATGATTGATGGCCTCCGAGTTGCCGGAGGATATGCGTCGCAACCCGACTGGGGATTGGCGCATCCGCGATGTGGAGTCATTATGCCGGACGTATGGCCTCAGTTTTCGTTTTGGGAAGGGATCACACGTACAATTGCGTCATCCGGCGGCTCGCGAAATTTTGACCATTCCGGCGCATCGTCCGATCAAGCCCGTCTACATTCGTAAGCTCGTGCGTTATATTGATATGTACGGAGGCAGTTGATGAAACTTGAATATGCCGTGCACATCGAGCGTTTGGCGGATAGCGATGGCGGGGGTTACCTCGCCACCGTGCCTGATTTGCCGGGGTGCATGTCCGATGGTGAGACGCCGGAAGAGGCGTTGAAGAATGTCCAGGAGGCGATTGTCTCCTGGATAGAAGCCGCCAAGGAATGGAAACTGGACGTTCCGCGGCCATCGCCGCCACTGGCCCGCGTTAGCTGAAACATGGCGCAAACTTACGAAGGCGGCTGTCATTGCGGTCGCGTGCGTTTTCGCGTGACGAGTGACTTGTCGCGCGTCACCGAATGCAATTGCTCGATCTGTACTAAAAAGGGTTTTCTGCATCTTATCGTTCCGCCCGAAGCGTTCGAACTTCTCAGCGGCAAGAATGCGCTGACGACCTACCGCTTCAACACTGGCGCCGCGCAGCATACGTTTTGCGCGACTTGCGGCATTCACCCGTTCTACGTGCCGCGCTCCGATCCCGATAAGATCAACGTCAATGTGCGCTGTCTCGACGGCGTCGATGTGGCGACGATTAAGCTTCAACCGTTCGACGGCAGGAACTGGGAGCGGGCGATGACGGAGCAGGTACCGTGGCGCTAGAAAAATCGGCAATCGTAAAATGACCAGCGTTGCTCTCGACGGCGAAATCCGCGATGGCCGCCACGTGCTCACCGTGCGCGTCTATTACGAGGACACCGACTTCACCGGTATCGTCTATCACGCCAATTATCTGCGCTATATGGAGCGCGGGCGGACCAATTACCTGCGGCTCATCGGCGCCGATCACCGCGCTTTGTTCGAAGCGACCGAAAAGGAGGCACCGGGATTTGCCTTTGTGGTGCGCTCAATGACCATCGATTTTCTAAAGCCTGCGCGCATGGACGATGTGCTCGACATCGTCACCGAGCCGGCAGAGGTGAAGGGCGCCTCGGCCATTGTGCGCCAGCGTGTCATGCGCGGCGACGAGCTTTTGGTTGAAGCGCATGTGCGCGTGGCTTTCATCAGCGGCGGCCGGGCACGGCCGATCCCAAAGCCTTTGCGCATCGCCATGAAGGCCGACCAGGAAGCGCTGCAGGCAAGTGGTTAGATTTGCCGCCCTGTTGTTTGGCGCCGCGCCCGGCCCATATTGGCGTATTGCATCCTCCGCATTCCGGGTGTCGCGCGGCCCGCCGCCTTAACGACCCGTTAAGCACAATCGGGCTTCGTTAGGCCGAACGACCGGAGTTGCGCCCTAGTTTGGACATGTTTCGCGATTGATTTCCGGTCCGCCGGTGACGGGTCCGGCTCGGGTCCTCGCGAAATTTTGGGTCTTGGTCGGCGCGCGAAGCGGCGGCCGGTCACGGCCCTTTGGTCCCGGCGCCAGTGCGCTGCCCCGGTCATGGCTCAGGACGCGGCCGAGTTCTTGGCCTGCGGCCGGACCGCCGAAAGGGACGCCTTATGAATCCAGCCGACCTCGCGCCCGCGGTCGCGCCGCTGACATCGTCCAATCTGTCGCTTTTCCACCTGTTCTGGCACGCCCAGTGGATCGTCGAGGCGGTGATGGCGGGCCTATTGGTATGTTCGGTCTGGGTCTGGGCGATAGCCATCGACAAAACGCTTTTGTTCTCGCGGCTTCGCCGCGCCGGCGACAAATTCGAGGAAGCGTTCTGGTCCGGCCAATCGCTTGAGGAACTCTATAAGTCCCTGGCGGCGCATCCCGGCCACTCGACCGGAGCGCTCTTCGTCGTCGCGATGCGCGAATGGAAGCGCAGCCTGGAAGGCCATGCCCGCTCCTTCGCCGGGCTGCAAATGCGGATCGAAAAGGTCATGAATGTCGCGATCGCGCGGGAAGTGGAGAATATGGAGCGGCGGCTCCTGGTTTTGGCGACGGTCGGCTCGGCGGGGCCCTTTATCGGCCTGTTCGGGACCGTGGCCGGCATTATGACAAGCTTCCAGTCGATCGCTGCGTCACAGAACACCTCGCTGGCGGTGGTCGCTCCCGGCATCGCCGAAGCGTTATTTGCGACCGCAATCGGCCTCGTTGCCGCCATTCCGGCGACGATTTTCTATAATAAATTCTCCAGCGAGGTGAACCGCGAGGCACAACGGCTCGAAGGCTTCGCCGACGAATTTTCGGCGATCCTGTCGCGGCAAATCGACGAGCGCGGCTGAGGCCGGGGCAAAGGGGAGATGGCGGCAACCACAATAGGCGTATCCGCGGCCGGGCGAAAAAGACGCCGCCGGCGGGCGGTGATGAGCGAAATCAACGTGACGCCGTTCGTCGACGTCATGCTGGTGCTCTTGATCGTGTTCATGGTGTCGGCGCCATTGCTCACGGTGGGCGTGCCGATCGACTTGCCGCAGAGTCAGGCCAAGGCGCTTGAGCAGAATAACGAGCCGTTGACCGTCTCGATCGATGTCGACGGCAAAGTTTATTTGCAGAACGGTGAAATCAAGCTCGACGATCTGGTGCCGAAGCTCAAGGCGGTCATCGACGCCCGCGGCGGCAGCACCAACGACCTTATTTACGTGCGCGGCGACAAGAAGGTTGACTACGGCACGATGATGCGCGTGATGGGGCGAATTTCGGGGGCCGGCTACCACCGGGTGGCCCTTGTCACCGAGGTCGAGCAGGGGGCGCAATGAAGCCCGGCATGACGGTATCGTGCATTGGCCATGGCGCTGCGCTGCTGGCCGGGATTTTGGCGATCTCGGCCCATCCCATGGAGGCGCCGCCGGTGGCGACGCTGCCGGTGTCGTTCATTTCCGAAAAGGACTTCACGCAGATGACCCAGGGCGTGAAGAACGCCCCGCAGCTCAAGATCGATCAACCAAAGCCGCTCGCCGACAAAGTGGACGCGCCCAAGCCGGTCGACCAGATCGCGCCCAAAGCCGCCGATAAGCCCCAGATCACGACCGACTCGAGCAAGCCGAAGACTGACCCCAAGCCGGATCCCAAGCCCGACCCGAAGCAAGCGGACAAAGCCAACAAGCCGCAGCCGCCGGAATATAAGCCCGATCAGATCGCCGATTTATTGAAGAAGGACGCCACCAAGACTCCGCCGAAGCCGCCGATCGACAATTCGGCGGCGCAAAAACAGGATGCCCCGAAATTCGACGCCAATCAGATCGCCCAACTGCTCGACAAGCGCGATCCGCAGCGCCAGCTGGCCGCCGCCGAAACGCTCAATCAGACGCCCAATCTCGGCGCCGCGAATGGCGCGCCGGGCGCGCAATTGTCGCAGAGCGAGATCGACGCCTTGCGCGCTCGCATGACCGAGTGCTGGAGCCCGCCGCCCGGCATCGACGCCAACACGAAAGTTCTATGTCGCGCTCCGCGTTCTGTTCAAACAGGACGGTTCCTTGGCGCAGGCGCCGGTTTTGGTCGAAGCTTCGGCGTCGGCGTTGGGTCCAGCGCTTGCCGAGAGCGCTCAAGCGTGCCGTGCTGGCGTGTCAGCCGTTCACAATGCTCAAGCCCGAGCATTACGACCAATGGAAAGACCTTACGCTCGACTTCGATCCTCATGAATCTGCTCGGCGGCTGAACAGGCGAATTAAAACATCATGACGCTTTCGCATATTTGCCTAAGCTATCAATGACGCGCCGCCGTGCGCTCGCGCTCGGCGCCTCGCCGGTGGTCTGACGCTGTCGGCGCGTCATGCCGGCTGCGGCGGTCCGCCTCGATATCACCGAGGGCAATTTCCAGCCGATGCCGATCGCGATCCCGAAATTCGTCGGCGGCACTCCAGGGCGACGACGAAACGGCGGACGGGCGTCACCCAGATCATCACCGCAAATCTGCAGACGCAGCGGCCTGTTCGCGCCGATCGATCCGGCCGCCTATCATGGAGAAGATCACCAGCGTCGATGCGGTGCCGAATTTTCAGAACTGGCGTACCATCAACGCGCAGGCGCTGGTCACCGGCCGCGTCACGCAGCAAAGCGACGGGCGCCTGAAGGCCGAATTCCGGCTCTGGGACGTGCTCGCCGGCCAGCAGCTTGCCGGCCAGCAATATTTCACGCACGCCCGACAATTGGCGCCGCATCGCCCATATCATCTCCGATGCGGTTTACGAGCGGCTCACCGGCGACAAGGGCTATTTCGACAGCCGCATCGTGTTTGTCGACGAGACCGGTCCTGCGGAGCGGCGCATCAAGCGGCTCGCGATGATGGATCAGGACGGCGCCAATGTGCGCTATCTCACGCGCGGCGACGAACTCGTGCTCACGCCGCGGTTTTCGCCCTCGACGCCAGGAAATCACCTATATGGCCTACGGCGCAGGGCGATCCGCGCGTCTATCTCTTCAATATCGAGACCGGCCAGCGCGAGATCGTCGGCAATTTTCCCGGCATGAGTTTCTCGCCGCGATTTTCGCCGGACGGCCAGCGCGTCATCATGAGCCTGCAGGAGGGCTCGAATTCCAATCTCTTCGTCATGGATTTGCGCTCGAAGGCGACGACGCGGCTGACCGATACCCAGGCGATCGACACGGCGCCGTGCTATTCGCCCGACGGTTCGCAGATTTGCTTCGAATCCGATCGCGGCGGCCAGCCGCAGATCTATGTCATGCCGGCGGCCGGCGGCGCGGCGCAGCGCATCAGCTTCGGCGACGGCAGCTATTCGACGCCGGTCTGGTCGCCGCGCGGCGACTACATCGCCTTCACCAAGCAGACCACCGACAAGTTCGCGATCGGCGTGATGAAGCCGGACGGCAGCGGCGAACGGATCCTGACCGAAGGGTTCCACAACGAAGGGCCGACTTTCGCGCCCAACGGCCGGGTGATCATGTTTTTCCGCGATCCCGGTGGGCACGTCCGGGCCTTCGCTGTTCACGATCGATATTTCCGGACGCAATCAGCAGCGGGTTCCGACGCCGAGCTTTGCCTCGGACCCGGCCTGGTCGCCGCTTTTGTCGTGAACGTTCTGCGGTCCACATAAGTCGCCGCATTGACGCCTCATTAACCATTCGCAAAAGCTTTCGGGCAATCCGCGGGGACGGAGGCATTTTTGCAAGGCCGCATCAAGGTTGACGGAACGTTCGCTTAACGAAGGCGCTGCTAGACCCGCTTAAAGACCAACGCATGTCCGGTCGCAAGCGACGAAGTAATGGAGGCACCGGAATGAACATGGCGAGTATCATCCGCGGCGCCAAATTCGCCGCCATCGTCATGGCAACGCTCGCGATTGCGGGCTGCGCTAAACAGGCCGATCAAAACGCGGCACATGGCCGCTGGGGCTGCGGCGCCCGGCAGCCAGCAGGACTTCGTCGTCAATGTCGGCGACCGCGTTTTCTTCGAAACCGATTCGTCGGACCTCACCGAGCAGGCCCGCGCGACGCTCGACAAGCAGGCGCAATGGCTCAGCCACTACAACCGCTACGCCTTCACCATCGAAGGCCACGCCGACGAGCGCGGCACGCGCGAATACAACATCGCGCTCGGCGCTCGCCGCGCCGAAACGGTGCGCGAATACCTGATCTCGCGCGGCGTG
The DNA here is from genome assembly GCA_963784005.1 of uncultured Alphaproteobacteria bacterium. Lineage (GTDB taxonomy): Bacteria > Pseudomonadota > Alphaproteobacteria > Rhizobiales > Xanthobacteraceae > BOG-931. The sequence goes on from CAWAPT010000009.1 coordinate 319,682, forward strand.
TCGGCGCAGCGCATGCGCACCATCTCCTACGGCAAGGAGCGGCCGGTCGCGGTGTGCAACGATATTTCCTGCTGGTCGCAGAATCGCCGCGCCGTGACCGTGCTCGATCAGAGCTCATAGCGGCTACGGACGGCTTGCGCATATGCCGGCGCGCTCCTCGTGTCGCTCCGCAAATTAGTCGTGCGCATTCGGCCGACCGAAGAGAGGCTTGCCGCTGCCGCATAGCAGCGCTGCCACGGCAGCGTCCGTCGCTCAGCCACGTCACAATTTGGCCGTAGCGTGACGCTATGCTAAAGCATGATCGGCAATGCGTCGGGCGCCGGCTGCCGAGCGAAGACATGCCGCAGCCAGGAATGATCGGCAAACCACCGAAAATGTTGAATGCGATGATCCGCTTGCTTCCCTGCTCGCGTTGGCTTGCATGCTGTGGGCCCACGCCGCGCACGCGCAGGATCCGACTGCCGATCTGGTGACGCAGCATCGATCACCTCGAGGCTCAAGTCCGCGATCTCACCGGCACGGTCGAGCAACTGCAGTACCGCAATCAGCAGCTCGAGCAGCAAGTGCAGCGCTTGCAGAGCCGGAGCGGCCCGCCGCGACTGCCGCCACGGCCGGCCGCAGCCAATATTCGCCGCCGCCGGCACCATATTCGCCGCCGCCGCCGGCGCCACATATTCGCCGCCGCCGCCGGCGCAATACGTCTTCGCCGCCGCCGCCTTATCGCGCAGCCGGTTGCTCCGCCGCGCCGACGAGATCCGCCATCCAGGCCGCCATGGCGACGCTTTCAATCCGGCGCTCAATCCGACCGCGCCGGGCGCGCCGCGTCCGCTCGGCACCAGCACGACCGCGACCGAGCCGCCGCCGGCCGGTGCCCGACAGCAGCCCGATCGCCGGCGGCCCGGGCCGCGCCAGGCCGGGGCGCCGCTCGATCTGTCGAGCGCTCGTCCGCGCCGCCCGGTGCCGCACCGGCGGCGAGCTGCCGCCTCCGCCGGCCGCCAATACCAGCGCGACCGGCGCCATGCAGGCGACGCTGCGCCGACCTTGCCGCCGGCCAACACGCCGAAGGACGAATACGATCTCGCTTACGGCTATGTCCTGCACAAGGATTATGGGCCCGCAGCGCGACACGTTCCGCGATTTCCTGCACAAATATCCGAGCGACCGGCTGACGCCGCGAGGCGCAATACTGGCTCGGCGAAAGCCTGTTCCAGAACCAGCAATATCACGATGCCGCCGAAGCGTTCCTCGCGGTGTCCACCAAATACGAAACCACGGCGCGCGCGCCCGACGCGCTGTTGCGGCTTGGCCAGTCGCTCGCGGCTTTGGGCGAAAAGGAAGCCGCCTGCGCTTCGCTCGGCGAGGTTTTGCGCAAATATCCGCGCGCTTCGCTGAGCGTGAAGCAGAGCGTCGACCGGGAACAGAAGCGTGTCCACTGCTGAACAAGCCGTTCGCGACGACGAAGCGAACGCGCTGTTCTCCGGTCTTGAAGGCTTGCGCGGCTTGATCCTCGCGGTCTCCGGCGGTCCGGATTCCACGGCGCTTCTCGTGCTCGCGGCGCGCTGGGCGAAGCGGCGCGAAGCGCGCGCCCAAGCTCCTCGCCGTCACCGTCGATCATGGCCTGCGGCCGGAAGCGGCGCGCGAGGCGGCCGCGGTTAAGCGTCTGGCGCGCCGTCTTGGCGTTCCGCACCGCACGCTGCGCTGGCGCGGCAAGAAACCGAAAACCGGCCTGCAGGAAGCCGCGCGCATCGCGCGCTACCGGCTGCTGGCGCAGGCGGCGGCGCGCGCCGGCTACGCGCATGTCCTGACCGCGCATACGCTCGACGATCAGGCGGAAACGGTGCTGTTCCGTCTCGCGCGCGGCAGCGGGCTCACCGGGCTTGCCGGCATGGCGCATGCGTCGCTCGCTGCCGGTCGGCGCGGCGGCGACGATCTTTCTGGTGCGGCCGCTGCTTGGCATGTTCCCAAGTCGCGACTTGATCGCGACGCTGCGGGCGGCCGGCGTGGCCTTTAGCGAAGACCCGAGCAATCGCGATCCGCGCTTTACCCGCGCGCGGCTGCGCAGCGTTGATGCCGGCGCTGGCGCGCGAGGGGCTCGATGCGCGCGGCCTGGCGCGACTGGCGGGGCGGATGCGGCGCGCGGAAGCGGCCATCGAATTTGCCGTCGCGGCCGCGCGCGGCGGCGCTGGCGCCGGGGCCTTGGCCGCGAGCGCGGTCCGGTGGTATTCGAGACCGCGCGCTTCGCGCAGCCTGCCCGCCGAAGTCGGCGCTGCGGCTCCTGGGCCGCGCCATCGCCCATACGCGGCGATGAGGGGCCGGTCGAACTGGCCAAGCTTGAGGTGCTCTATGACGGCCTGCGGCAGGCCCAGTCCGCGGCTGCGCCGGACGCTCGCCGGCGCCCTGATTACGCTCAATCGCGAGCAATCTGCATCGGTCGAGCGCGCGCCCGCCCGCCGCAACGCAGCCATGCGCCAGGATCGCAAGAGGCGCTTTACGAAATAGCCGTATAATGCGGACTGGATTCGCGTAGTGGGGTTCCCTTGGCAGCGGGCGACCGCGCGCCTACATTGCCTCAGTAATGGGACGTGAAGCCGCCACGATTTGCGGCGCGCAATAGCAGTCCGGACTCCGCTCGGTCGCGGGTCAAGGACCTAAGATGAACGCCAATCTGCGCAATTTCGCCCTGTGGGTCATCATTGTCCTGCTGCTGCTGGCGTTGTTCACGCTGTTCCAGAATCCCGGCCAGCACACCACGTCGCAGGACATCTCGTTCTCGCAACTGCTCAACGACGTCGATCAGGGCCGCGTGCGCGACGTTCTTATCCAGGGTCCGGAAATCCACGGCACTTATAGCGACGGCCGCACCTTCCAGACCTATGCGCCGAGCGATCCGTCGCTGGTCCAGCGCCTCTACAACAAGGGCGTCTCGATCACGGCGCGGCCGCAGACCGAGAACGTGCCTTGGTTCGTGTCGCTGTTGATCTCCTGGCTGCCGTTCGTCGCGCTGATCGGGGTGTGGATTTTCCTGTCGCGGCAGATGCAAGGCGCCGGCGGCAAGGCGCTCGGCTTCGGCAAGTCGCGCGCCAAGCTTCTGACCGAGGCGCATGGCCGCGTCACCTTCGAGGACGTGGCCGGCGTCGACGAGGCCAAGCTCGACTTGCAGGAGATCGTCGAATTCTTGCGCGATCCGGCGAAATTCCAGCGGCTCGGCGGCCGCATCCCGCGCGGCGTGCTGCTGGTCGGTCCGCCCGGCACCGGCAAGACGCTGCTCGCGCGCGCCATCGCCGGCGAAGCGAACGTGCCGTTCTTCACCATTTCCGGCTCCGACTTCGTCGAAATGTTCGTCGGCGTCGGCGCGAGCCGCGTGCGCGACATGTTCGAGCAGGCCAAGAAGAACGCGCCCTGCATCATCTTCATCGACGAGATCGACGCCGTCGGCCGCCATCGCGGCGCGGGCCTCGGCGGCGGCAACGACGAACGCGAGCAGACGCTGAACCAGCTGCTCGTCGAGATGGATGGCTTCGAGGCCAATGAAGGCATCATTTTGATCGCCGCGACCAACCGGCCCGACGTGCTCGACCCGGCTTTGCTGCGTCCCGGCCGCTTCGACCGCCAGGTCGTGGTGCCGAATCCGGACGTGGTCGGCCGCGAGCAGATTTTGAAAGTGCATGTGCGCAAGGTGCCGCTGGCGCCCGATGTCGTGCTCAAGACCATCGCGCGCGGCACGCCCGGCTTCTCCGGCGCCGATCTGATGAATCTCGTCAACGAAGCGGCCTTGATGGCGGCGCGGCGCAACAAGCGCATGGTCACCCAGGTCGAATTCGAGGACGCCAAGGACAAGGTGATGATGGGCGCCGAGCGCAAGTCGCTCGTCATGACGGAGGAGGAGAAGCTCCTCACCGCCTATCACGAAGGCGGCCACGCCATCGTCGCGCTCAACGTCAAGGCGACCGATCCGGTGCACAAGGCGACGATCATCCCGCGCGGCCGCGCGCTCGGCATGGTCATGCAATTGCCCGAGCGCGACAAGCTGTCGATGAGCCTCGAGCAGATGACGTCGCGGCTTGCCATCATGATGGGCGGCCGCGTCGCCGAGGAATTGGTGTTCGGCCGCGAGCGGGTGACCTCGGGCGCCGCGTCCGACATCGAGCAGGCGACCAAGCTTGCGCGCATGATGGTGACGCGCTGGGGCCTGTCCGAGGCGCTCGGCACCGTCGCCTACGGCGAAAACCAGGAAGAAGTCTTCCTCGGCTATTCGGTGGCGCGCCAGCAGAATATTTCCGAGGCGACCGTGCAGAAGATCGACGCCGAGATCAGGCGCCTGGTCGAGGACGGCTATAAGGAGGCGGAGCAAATCCTCACCGACAAGCGCGCCGATCTCGAAACGCTGGCCAAGGGGCTGCTCGAGTTCGAGACGCTGACCGGCGACGAGATCAAGGATCTGATCATGGGCAAGCGGCCGATCCGCGAATCGGTGATCGAGCCGACGACGCCGCGCACGTCGACCGTGCCCACCGCCGGTGCCGGCCGCAACCGGCCGCGTCCCGAAGGCCCGCTGGAGCCGCAGCCGCAGTCTTGAGCCGCGGAATTGAACCGTACGTCTGTACCGCGCGACTGACGGGGGAAAGCGGATTCATGCGGACCACCGTCATTGCCGCCGCAGTTTTTGTGTTCGCCTGCGCTCCGGCGCTGGCGCAGACCGGCGGCGCGCCCGCGGTCAGGCCGCAGCCCTCCACCAAATCCTCGCCGCCCCCGCCCAAACCCGCGTCGACGCCAGAAATGCGCTCGGCCGCCGAGCTCGCGCTGTCGTCCGATCCGGTGTTCGACGACGGCACTTTTCTCCGCATCAAGGACGCTTTGCTGAGCTATTCCGCTATCCAGGTCCGCGGCGGCTGGCCGGCGTTGCCGGCCGACGCCAAGCTGGTACCGGGCGCGAGCGGGCCCGCGGTCGCGCTGTTGCGCCAGCATCTCGTCATCAGCGACGACATGTCTGAGGCAAAATGGGCCGGCGATGCTTACGACAGCGATCTCATGGAAGCGGTCAAGCGCTTCCAATTGCGCCACGGGCTCGACGCCACCGGCAGCGTCGGCGCGCAAACGCTCAAGGCGCTTAATGTGCCGGTGGGCGACCGCATCAAGCAGCTTGAAGCTTCGCTGGAGCGGCTTCAGGGCATGGATTTCACCTTTGCCGAGCGCTATGTCGTGGTCAATATTCCGGCCGCTTTCGTCGAAGCGGTGGCGGACGGCAAGGTCGAGCGCCGCTATCGCGTCATCGTCGGTCAGATCGACAAGCCGTCGCCCACGCTCAGCGTTTACATTACCGCGATCGATCTCAATCCGACCTGGACCGTCCCGCTCTCGATCACCAAGAACGAAATCATCAACCGCATGCGCAAGGATCCAAGCTATCTGAGCCGCATGCACATGCGCGTGCTCGGCGCGCACGACGAGGACATCGATCCGGGCAGCGTGGATTGGTCGTCCGACCGTTCGCCAAACTTCACCGTGCGGCAGGATGCCGGCGCCTGGAACGCGCTCGGCTATCTCAAGATCGACATGCCGAATCCGTATTCGGTGTATATGCACGACACTGACACGCGCAATTTGTTCGCCAAGGATTACCGCTTCGATTCGCATGGCTGCACGCGTGTCGACAATGTGCGCGATCTCGCCGCCTGGATCCTGCAAGACGGCCCGCCGGGCTGGGACCGTGCCGCGATCGACGCCGGCATCGCGTCGGGCGCAAGCAAGATTATCAATCTGCCGCACAAAATCCCGGTAGCTTGGGTTTATCTCACCGGCTGGGTGACGCGCGACGGCGCCGTGCAGTTTCGCGACGATGTCTATAAGCACGATGAGACGCTCGACCGCGCCGGGCTGGACCAGGCGATAAACTCCGGCGGTTTCGTGCAGGCGCCGCCGCTCAAACAAGTTTCCATCGACAGCCGGTGACGCGGGCTATCCGAGCCCTTGCGCCGCTCTCTGCGCGCGGCGCAACTTCGAATATCATGTGCTGCGGCATGAAGACGGAGGACGGCGATGGAAATGCGGGTATTCGGCCGCACCGGAATGAAGCTCTCGGTGCTGGGCTTCGGCTGCGGCGCGGTTGGCGGCCTGATGGTGCGCGGTGATCCGCGCGACCAGGAGCGCACCATCGCCCGCGCGCTCGCCGCCGGCGTGAACTACTTCGACACCGCGGTGCAGTACGGCAACGGCGAATCGGAAAGCAATCTCGGCCGCCTCCTGCAAAAGCTCAAACCCGGCAATGTGGTCGTCGGCACCAAGGTCCGGCTGCCGGCCGCCGACTTCGGACGCATTGCCGACGCCGTGGCAAAGTCGCTCGAAGGCAGTCTGACGCGACTGCGCCGCGATCGAGTCGACATCTTGCATCTGCACAATGCGATCACCGAGAGCGGTGGCGGGCAAGCGCTCAGCGTCCGACAAGTGCTCGGTGAGGTGGTGCCGGCGTTCGAACGACTGCGCCAGGAAGGCAAGACGCGTTTCCTTGGGCTCACCGCGGTCGGCGACACGGCGGCGCTGCATCAGGTGATCGACGCGCGCACCTTCGACAGCGCGCAGGTGGTTTACAATATGCTCAATCCGTCCGCGGCCGTAGCGCTGCCGGCGAACTATCCGGCACAGGATTATGGACGGTTGTTCGATCGTACCAAGGCCGCCGGCATCGGCGTCATCGGCATCCGCGTGCTTGCCGGCGGCGCGCTGTCTGGATCGGCCGAGCGTCATCCGATCGCCAGTCCGCCGCCCGAGCCGATCGGCTCGGCGATGAACTACGACGCCGATGTCGCGCGCGCCCGCCGCCTGATGCCGCTGGTGGAAGAGGGGTTTGCCGGAAACCTCGCCGAAGCCGCCACCCGGTTTGCGCTCTCGCATCCGGCGGTCGGCACCATCCTGGTCGGCATGGCGACGCCGCAACAGTTCGAGGATGCATTCGCCGCGGTTCAAAAAGGCCCGCTGCCGTCGGCCGCGCTCGACCGGTTGGCAGTGCTGCAACGAGGGTTCGCCGGCGAGGTGCGGTGAGCGCACGAGCAAGCGTAGCCAGGATGAAAGCGACACCCCGGGGGTCTGCCCCTCCAACAATTGTCCCGCGTGTCGCTGCCCTGATGCGGGCGACACGCTTGGTACCTCTGCGGGAAGCTAATTTTGAAAGCTTGTGAGGGTGCTAACAAATAATGCTCGCTCCGTGTCCGGCCGGCGTGGACCTGAAAAAATGCGAGGCAAATGACTATATATATATAGCGCTTCATTCAAGGTGAGTTGAGTAGTTTATGATCGTTCGATCGTCCTTCAAGTGCGCCACGTGCGGCCAAGTCCATACCGTCCGCATCGGTATGGGGCAGGAGACGCGTCAATCGCACCGCTTCGCCTGCATGAACTGTGGAGAGGACATGGTTGTGGCACTCAATGTTGACTATCAAGCCGTCGCTCATTGGACCGAAGCCGTTGAAAACGCCGAACTCGCCAACGAGATGCCCGACGCGCCGATCATGAACGTGGATGCCAATTTCATTGTGCCTGAAAGCGAGCGACATACAGACTTCGCCTTCCCGCGATTGACACAGTTACAGGCGATGACGAAAGTCGCCGAGAGGCATGGCTCGTTGGTGTCGATCGCCGATGTTCCACCGGGAATGTTTGACCAGCGGCCCTATCGGCGTCCTGACTATGCCGAGGAATGGCGCCTGTTAAGGAAGGCGTGGTCGCTTCATCGACGCGGACAAGACCACTTGTCGCGGAAGCGGCTGGAGGCAGCCTCGGCGCTGCTTTATAAGGCAGATCCCTTGCATGATCTGCTCGATTGGTTGTGGCGCTTCGTTCTGTTCGTTGGCCAGCCTCACTACGAGGCGCCTTTCGGGGCCGCCATCGAGGTCGTTCGTCCGCTCATCCAAAAGCCGGAGTTTACTGACTTCGCCGCTCACTACAGTGAGATGGCCTCGGATCGAAGCGATCGGTACTTCGAGCTCATGCGGTCCTACTTTGAAAACTACGCCGACTTTGGACAAGTGCATTTCCATGTAGCGAAGGGTCTCGACGTGCCGGTAGGGAATGTCGCGTCGTCCATGGATTTCGATGCGACGCGAATGTTCTACGGCAACGCGTTCGAGGTGTTTGCGTCATCAGTCAACGTCCTAGCATACTTGAACAATATGCTTGCGGGACGGCGGTTCAATCAATTCGAGACGTTGACGCAGAAGCAATATTTGAAGCTCGACAAGGCTAACCGCTTCGATGCGTTCGCAGGCGTTCCGGCATTCGCGGCGCTTTGCAAGGAGCGGAACAATCAGCTTCGGAATGCGTCACATCATGGCAACATGAAGATGGATCGTAAGACGCAGATGATTCGGTACCATCATGGCAAGGGCGGAATTGGACCGGTACAGACGATCGACTACGCGACCTATTTGGCGCGGAGTTCGAAGCTTTTCTTGCAAGCGATGACCTTGCTGCGCATCGAGCTAATATTGTGCCATGCGAGTGGCGCGCGACCTCCATTGATATAACGCTGCGGTACCTGCGTAAGTCTTTGCGGCGCTGGGAGTGGATAATGGAGCGGAAAAAGGTGGTCCAAGAAACTAGCAGACCGATTTGGCTGAGCGTGATTTTATTCCCCGGAATTTTTTATCAATGGCTCATGTACACGTTCCCAAAGCGCGGTCGGATTTGGCGCGATACACGAATAGCGCGTAGTGAGGCAATGACTTGGGTTTTCGCTGCTGTTTTCTACGTTGCATTCTACTTCCTGGTTATTCGAAACTGGAAATAGGGTGGATACCCTCAAACAACGTGCCGGAGCCGAGCAATAAGTCCAACGATTAACGCGACAGAAGCAATTACTCCCACGATAATCACGCCGGTCTCGGTTCTGGCCATAGACGCGAAGCCAAATGCGCTAAAGGAAATTCCGGCGGTAAAGGCCAAAAAGGGCCCCCAGCTCTTCGGAAAATCAGGTACCTTAATAGTGCGATCAGTCATTGCTTGGCTCCAGGCACAGCAATCCGGGGTATGCCCATCCAATATTAAAGCCCTATGTTCCGCTGTTTGGTGCGGGCTACTCGCTAGGCTCAAGTGGTCAATCGTCTTTCTTTAAGATGGATTGCAGCGTTTCATGCAAACCTTCGTTTAACTCATCCAGAATGATGTTTGCGATTTCCTTCGATGGCCTTTCGAAAAAGTCTTGGTCCTTTTTGACCGCTAATTGTAGAGAAACATCCAGGTGTCGCTCCACGTCTTCAACGATTTCTCGTCGGAGCTTTGCGGTTCGATCTGTACGAAGTCTAACGCCTTCACCGCGACCTCGAAGATCTTCGCCGTCCAAAAACTCTATGCCGCCTAACTCAAGAGCGTTTTTAACTGAGTAAACGGAATGCCCGTCAATTCTGCCAGTCGTAGACTCGAATCGTTTGATCGTCTTGACAGAGACCCCAGCTTTTTCGGCCAGTTCAGTTTGCTCCAGACCTAGCATCGCCCGAGCAGCTCGAGCCTGCTCACCAGTCATCATGATGTCCTCCGTCAAAGAACAGGACTCGATATAGACCTCTGAGGGGACAATTTCAATAAATTTGTCCATTCATGCACCATTTGTGCACATATATGACAAACATAGCCATCGTTTGGAGTTGTTTGGCTCAAATCGTGCGAATATTGGCGGCTTACGCCTCGTTTCCGGGGACTTGAACCTGCGGTCATCCGCATGGTGAGGGAAGCTTGGTCGGCTACTCCGCCATCTGACTCATTGCAGATCGGACCAAACACGTAACGCAGCTCCGCGCCCGGCTCAATTCAACCGCAGCTCGGTAATGTGCCGCGGATCGGGCTTCAGCTCGCCTTTCTCGACGCGCTTGACGATATCGGTCAGCACCGCATTGGCGCGGCAGGCGAGGCCGACCTTCTCGCCCTCGCGCACGATCAGGCCGTTTAAGAATTCGATCTCGGTGCGCCGGCCTTTCTGCATGTCCTGGCCCATCGAGGGGCGCTGGCCGGCGGCGGTGCGGCCGGAGTCTTTGAAGCGCTGCTCGTCGCAGGCGCGCTCCGCCGCCGCGTCGCCTTCGCCGGCGCGCGCGATGGTTTCGGGCGGCAGGTGCAGGATGTCCTCGAGCTGGTAGCCCTGCGCCTGGCCGACGCGGATCGCTTCGCTGCCGAGCCGGGTCGAGAAGCGGCGGATCGGATCGTTCTTGAGCATGTCGCCGCCGCCGAGACCGGTGCAGGCGGAAAGCCCGTTCTGCATGGCGTTGGCGACGAGCTTCGACCAGCGCTCGCCCCACAGATTATTGGTCACCTTGGCGCTGTCGGAGTAGGCGACCAGGCGGCAGATCTCCTCGGCGCGCGGCGTGATGCGGCCGTGCACTTCGCCGGCGCGAAACACGGTATGCGCCGCGCCGTGCTTGGCGGCGCCGCGATGGACAGGCCGGGCTCCGGCAGGTTGACGGTGATGCTAGCTAGCGATGCAGCCGAGCGTCTTGCCCCAGCCGACGACGCCGGCGATGGTCTCTTCGTTCATGCAATTCTGCAGCGACACCACGTAGCCGTCGGGCGCCAGATATTGCCGGATCAGCATCGCCGCCCAGGCGGTGTCGTAGGACTTCATGCAGACGAAGGCGATGTCGACCGGCTTCTCCTTGGCGAGCTGCTGCGCGTCGGTGACGTGCAGCGCGCGCACCGGCACGGTGAATTCCGGCTCCGTCATCGCGTGCGTCACGCGCAAGCCGTGCTTGCGCATATGCTCGACATGCTCCGGCCAGGGATCGATGAAGGTCACGTCCTCGCCGGCCTGCACCATATGCGCGCCGGCATAGCCGCCGACCGCGCCCGCGCCGACAAACGCTATTTTCTTGCCCATGCTTTCCTCCCGGTGCATTTTGAAAGAGATAGCGTAGCGCGCCAGCCGCGCCGGTCACAACAGAGAGAGCGGCGCCGCATATCAGCCGCGCGCCGAAAATCCGCCATCGATTGGCAGCACCGCGGCGGTGACGAAATCCGACGCCGCGCTGGACAAAAATACCGCGGCCCCGGCCAAATCGTCGGGCTCGCCCCAGCGTCCCGCCGGCGTGCGCGCCAGCACGCTGTCGTGCAGGCCCTCGATCTGCTCGCGTGCGCTTTTGGTCAAATCGGTATTGATCCAGCCGGGCAGGATGGCATTCACCTGGATATTGTCCGCCGCCCAGGCGCAGGCCAGCGAACGGGTAAGCTGCACCAGGCCGCCCTTGCTGGCGGCATAAGGCGCTACGACCGGCGCGCCGAAAATCGAATACATCGAGCCGATATTGATTATTTTGCCGCGGCCGGCGGTCTTCATGTGCGGATAAACGGCTTGCGCGCAGAACAGCGCGCCGCCGAGATCGACGTCCAAAACCTGACGCCACTCATCTTCGGTTATTTTTTCCGGACGCTTTCGGATCGTCGTGCCGGCATTGTTGATGAGAATGTCGCAGCGGCCGAAATCGCCGACCGCGCGCTCGACCATCTCCCGGCACGACGATGCGGACGACACCTGCAGCGGATAAAATTTGCAGCGAAAGCCGGCCGCGTTCAATTCCGCGGCGGCCGCGAGCCCTTTCTTCTCCTGGCGCGCGGCAATGGCAATCGCGGCGCCGGCACGCGCGAGACCGCGCGCCATGCCGAGGCCCAGCCCGCCATTGCCGCCGGTAACGATCGCGACGCGGCCGCCAAGATCGAATGGGTTCAGGTTAGATCTCCAACAGCTGCGGTCACGGTCAGCCGCGAAACGCGGCTTTCAGGGATCGGGTGGCGGCACCGTCACCGGGCCACCTAGATGATGAAACCGCGGGGAAGCCGATGTCCAGCCGTATCGCCAGCAAGACCTATGGGACCGTCAGCGCCGACAGGCAGAAGGCGATGAGCGGCCTGAAGTTTGTCCAAGGGCTCGCCGACGGCACGCTGCCGCTTAATACGATAGCTCAGACCTTGGGATATGACGTGACCGAAGCGGCGAACGGGCGCGCCGTCGTCACCGCGGAACCGAGCGGCGCTCATCTCAATCCGGCCGGCACGGTGCACGGCGGTCTCGCCGCCACGCTGCTCGACAGCTGCATGGGCCTTGCCGTGCAGACGACATTAGAGAAGGGCATTGGCCAGACGACGCTGGAGTTCAAGATTTCACTCCTACAGCCCATCACACCGGAAATGGGTCTGATCAAGGCAGAGGGCGTTGTCTTGAGTTCTGGCCGCCGTGTCGAGCAATACGTCGTCGAGTAGATGCACATAA
>CAWAPT010000010.1:0-135159 GCA_963784005.1 uncultured Alphaproteobacteria bacterium
CGGCCGGCGCGAGCGCCTGCGCCGCGTCATCATCGCCATCGCGATCTTTCTAACCTTTATGCATTTCGTCGCTTATTGGGTGGTCGGCCGTTATGCCGGCGCCGTGGCCGATAAGCCGACGCTGATCGCGATCACCGCGAGCATAGTGTTGTCGTGGCTCCTGATGATCTCGCAAGCGATGGAATCGACGACGCGCGCCTTTTATTCGCGCTCCGATCTCGATCTCATCCTGGCGTCGCCGGCTGCCGTGGCAAAGGTGTTTGCCGTGCGCATTGTCACGGTGGCGCTGGCGACGGCGATGCTGGCGGCGCCGCTCGCGGCGCCCTTCATCGATGTCCTGATCGCCCTCGGCGGTTGGCGCTGGCTGGGCGCCTATGGGCTGATCGTCGCCATGGGCGCCGCCGCGACGGCATTGGCGGTCGGCCTTACCGTCGCGCTGTTTCGCATCATCGGCCCCAAGCGCACGCGCCTGGTGGCGCAGGTCGTCGCCGCCGTGATCGGCGGCGCCTTCGTCATCGGCCTGCAAGTGGCGGCGATCCTGTCTTACGGGACCATCTCGCGGGTTTCGATCTTGCAGTCGCCGGCCGTGCTGGCGCTGGCGCCCGGCGCCGCCAGCATGATCTGGTGGCCGGCGCGGGCCGCGCTCGGCGACGCCATGGCGCTCGCCGGCCTGATCGGCATGAGCTTCGCCTTGCTCGCCGCCGCCATTGTCATCGTCGCGCCGCGCTTTGGCGAATACGCCGTCGCTGCCGCGGGCGTCGGCGGCTCGACCGTCAGCCAGCCCAGCGCTCGGCCGCATTCCGCACCACGTCGCCGCGCCGCGCCCTGCGCCGCAAGGAATGGACGCTGCTGCGGCGCGATCCGTGGCTCATGTCGCAAACACTGATGCAGATGCTTTACCTCATTCCGCCGGCGGTGCTGCTGTGGCGCAGCTTCGACGACGGGACGGCGCCTATCAACTGCTGGTGCCGGTGCTGGTGATGGCGGCCGGGCAACTCGCCGGCGGCCTCGCCTGGCTCGCGATTTCGGGCGAGGATGCGCCCGATCTGGTGGCCTCGGCGCCGGTGCCGGCGCGCTTTATCGTGCGGGCCAAGATCGAGGCGGTGCTCGGCGTCATCGTCATGATTTTTACGCCGCTCGTCGCCGTGCTCGCGATAGCTTCGCTTTGGCACGCGCTGGTTACGGTGGCCGGCATCGTCGTCGCCGCAGCGACAGCAACCTCGATCCAGCTCTGGTTCCGGACCCAAGCCAAGCGCAGCCAATTCCGCCGCCGTCAGGTTTCATCGCGTGTCGCGACATTTGCCGAGGCTTTTTCGTCGATCGGCTGGGCCGCGACGGCGGCCGTCGCCGCCGTGAGTGTTTGGCTCGCCATCGCGCCGGGGCTGCTCGCATTCCTGGTGGTGGTCGGCGCTTGGTTCATGAGCCCGCGCGCGCACGCATGGCGTGACGAACGGCTCGACGCGGCGAACCATCCTGTGATTTAAGTCCACCGCTGGGGCGTGGCGGTCCGGCCTGGAAAGAAAAGCCCGCCGGGAGATAGCGTCCGGTGATTCCGTTCGAAATGGTCGAGCCGCGATCGCTTGATGAAGCGATTGCGATGCTCGATCCGCAGGAGCCGACGATCCGCGCGGTCGCGGGCGGCACCGCGCTGATGCTGATGATGAAGGCCGGCGTGTTCCAGCCGACGCGGCTCATCTGCCTGCATAACATCGAGCCCGAACACGGCCGTATCAGCGTCACCGGCCAAGGCGATTTGCGCATCGGCGCCATGGCGAGTTTGAGTGAAGTCGAGCACGACTCGAACGTCGCGACGCGACTACCTGTCCTGGCCACGCGCTGCGCACCTTGTCGAATCCGCGCGTGCGCAATGTCGCCCGCGTCGGCGGCGCGCTGGCGCATGGCGATCCGCACATGGATTTGCCGCCGGTGCTGGTCGCGCTCGGCGCGCGCATCACCATCAACGGTCCGGCGCGAACGCGCGAATTGCCGCTCGAAGAACTTTACGCCGGCTATTACGAAACCGTGCTGGAAAAGAACGAGCTCATCAGCGCGGTGACCGTCCCCGCACTCGACGGCCGCAAAGCGGCTTACATGAAGGTCACGTCGCGCTCCGCCGACGATTGGCCGGCGCTCGGCGTCGCCGTGTCGTTTACGCTGAAGGACGGCGTCGATCCGCGATCCCATCGTCGTCGTCAGTGCCGCGACCGAGAAGGTCACGCGCTTGGCCGATGCCGAAAAAGCTGCTGCAAGGCGCCGCACCGGATGACGCCACGCTGACACGGGCGGGCGAGGCTGCGGCCGCGGAAGCGTCGATCCTCGCCGACGCGCACGGCTCCGCCGCCTATAAGCGCGAATTGTTGCGGGTTTATCTGCGCCGCGCCGTGCGGCGGGCCTTGGACGAAAGCGCGGTGCGGCCATGAACCAGATCGGCCGCGATATTCCGCGTCTCGAAGTGCGCGCCAAGGTGACCGGACGCGCCGACTATACGCATAATCTTCGCCTGCCCGGCATGCTGTACGGCAAAGTGTTTCGCTCCACTGTGCCGCACGGGCGCATTCTCAGCATCGATACGGAAGCGGCGCGCGCGCTTCCCGGCGTGCATCGGGTCATCACCGGCGAGGATATCCGCAAGCTGATTCCGGAACCCTATTACGGTCCGGCGTTTCACGATCAGCCGATCCTGGCGCTCGACAAAGTGCGCCATGTCGGCGAGCCGGTCGCCGTGGTGCTGGCGAGCGATCCGCACATCGCCGAACAGGCCGTGCAGCTGATCTCGGCCGAATATGAAGAACTGCCGGCGGTCTACGACGAAGTCGCGGCCATGGCGCCGGATATCCTGGTGCATGACGTGCTGCGGCCGGCCGGCACTTTCGCCGATCTGAAACACCTCAAAGGCCGCGGCGGCACCAATGTCGCGCTCGATTATCATTTGCGCCGCGGCGACGTCGACGCCGCCTTGGCGGGCGCCGATCATGTCATCGAGCACACCTTCAAGACGCAGCAATGCCTGCATCTGGCGTTCGAGCCGTTCGTTTCGGTCGCCGAGCCGGGCGACAACAGGCTGACCATCTACACCGCCAACCAGTCGCCGTCTTTCGTGCGCATCGAGATCGCCCGGCTGTTCGGCTGGCCGGAGAACCGGGTGCGGGTCAAAGTGCCGTATCTCGGCGGCGGCTTCGGCGGCAAGCTCTACATCAAGCTCGAAGCGCTGGTCGCGGCGCTGGCGATGATGGTCCGCCGTCCCGTCAAGATCGCGCTGACGATGGAAGAACAGTTCTACATGATCACCAAGCACGCGACGACGTTCCGCATCAAGAGCGGCGTCGACAAAGACGGCCGCCTGGTCGCGCGGACGTGCGAGGTGTTTTGGAACGGCGGCGCCTATGCCGATATCGGGCCGCGCGTCGCGCAAAAATCCGGCTTCACCGCGGCCGGTCCCTATGACATCGACAATGTCAGCGTCAATTCCTACGAGATTTACACCAACCGCACGCCGGCGGGCGCGTTGCGCGGCTTCGGCGTGCCGCAACTGGTCTGGGCTTACGAGTCCCACACCGACCTGATCGCGCGCCAACTCGGCATCGATCCGGTGGAATTCCGGCGCAAAAATCTTTTGCGCGACGGCCGGCCGCATGCCAGCGGCACGGTGCTGAATGATGCGGCCATCACGGAAGTGTTCGATGCCGTCGTGGCGCGCATGGGCTGGGACAAGCCATTCGATCGCGGCTCGGGAACGCTGCGCCGCGGCCGTGGCATTGCCATCGGCCTCAAAGCCGTGATCTCGCCGACCACGTCGGTCGCCATCGTCAATATTTCGGCCGACGGCAGCACAACGCTTTATACCGGCACGGTGGATATGGGGCAGGGCTCGGATACCGCCTATGCCTTGATCGTCGGCGAAGTGCTCGGCATCACGCCGAGGAGGTCCGCGTCGTTCATTCCGACACCGACATGACGCCCTACGACATGGGCACGCTCGGTTCGCGCTCGCTCTATCACATGGGCAACGCGATGCGGCTCGCGGCCGAAGACGCCCGCGCCAAATTGCGCGCGCTCGCCACCGAGGCTGGATTGCCGGAAGGCACCAATTATCCGCCGGCGGAAATTTTCAAGAAACGCTACGGCATGCAGGCCGGCAATGTCATCGGCACCGCGAGTTTTGTTCCGAGCTACACGCCGCCGGACCCGCAGACCGGCCAATCGGACAATGTCACGCCGTTCTGGATGGTCGGCGGCTCCGGCGTCGAGGTCGAAGTCGATACCGAAACCGGCAGGTGCGCATTTTGCGGCTGATCAATGCGGTCGATTGCGGCAAGCCGATCAATCCCGGTGTTGCGCGCACGCAGGTGTCCGGCGCGGCGATCATGCAGCTCGGCTTCACGCTGTCCGAAGTCATGCATCTCGACGGCGGCCAAGTCACCAATGCCTCGCTCGCCGACTACAAAATCCCGGGCATCGGCGATATTCCGCCGATGGAGGCCGAACTGGTGGCCGGCGAGCAGCATTCCGGGCCGTTCGGCGCCAAGGGCATCGGCGAATCGGGCACCTTCGGCGTGTCGCCGGCGATCGCCAACGCGATCGACGACGCCGTCGGCGTCCGCATCATGGAATTGCCGATCACGGCGGAGGCGGTGTTGCGCGCGCTGCGCGCCAAAGCCGGCCGCCCGCTGGACGACGAATGAATGAGCGCGCGCACCATCAATTTCACGCTCAACGGCGCAGCGGTCTCGACCGCGATCGAGCCGCATCGCAATCTGGTCGAGTTGTTGCAGCGCTTCGATCTGTTCGGCGCGCGCGAAAGCTGCGGCCAGGGCCTGTGCGGCTGCTGTACCGTGCTGGTCGACGGCTTGGCGGTGTCCGGCTGCCTTTATTTCGCGGTCTGGGTCGACGGCAAGGATGTCTCCACCGTCGAGCATCTCGATGCCGATGGCACGCTGTCCAATGTGCAGCAGGCTTTCATCGATTGCGGCGCGTTCCAATGCGGCTTCTGCACGCCCGGTTTCGTGCTGATGACGCATCAATTGCTGCAACACCATCCCGACCCGAGCGACGAGGATATCCGCCATTATCTCGCCGGCAATCTGTGCCGCTGCGCCGCCTATCCGGAGATTATCGAAGCGGTGAAGCTGGCGGCGAAAAGATGATTTACCTTGCTATTCCCCGTCATTGCGAGCGAAGCGAAGCAATCCAGATCGGTGGTGCAATTCTGGATTGCTTCGTCGCTTCGCTCCTTGCAATGACGATTAGGGGACTCAACGCCGCGATAAACCGCTGCTTGATCGCATGCCCGTCGCGCAACGGCAACACGCGCGGCACATCGTCAGCATCGATCTTGGCGTTGACCAGAATTGGCCCTTCGCCCTCGTGCAGCAAGTCGCGCACGTCCGCGGCCTCCTCGATGCGCGACACCGTGCGTACGTGCTTGAACCGGCAGGCCAAGGCCACGGCCGCGAAATCGATGCCGGCCTTGGTATGGCTTGGCTGCATGCCGGTCTCGCCATAATGGGCGTTGTCGAGCACGACGATGACAAGATTTTTTGGCTGCTTGACGCCGATCGTGGCAAGGCTGCCAAGGCCCATCAGCAGGTCGCCGTCGCCCGGGATCACGGCGACCCGGCGGTCCGGCCGCGCCAGCGCCAGGCCGAGTCCGATCATCGCGGTGCCGCCCATGGCACCCCAGAGATAGAAGTTGAGCGGATGGTCGCCGGCCGCGGCAACGTCATAGGTCGCCGAGCCGAGCCCCGGCACGACGAGGAGATCGCCGCGGCCGGTCAGAAGCTGCCGCACGAAATCGCGCCGGTCCATCATGCTTGTCTTTGCATCATCGCGTCCATTGCTTGCGGCCGATCAGCCGTTGCGACAACAAAATCGCGACCTGAAGATTGCCGTCAAACGCCATATCGCAGCCGGCGCCGACGATGTCGTCGACCGCATCGGCGCTCTCGATCCGGTAAGTGAGGAAGCCCGACAGCCGCAGCACGTCCTCGGTGATGGCGCCCATCGGCACCTGCCACGGATTGAATTCGCCGAACTCGCCGCGCATGGTCACCAGCACGACGCAGCCGAAGCCGCAATTGCGCAACAGCGAAAACATATTGATGCAATTGCCGACGCCGCTCGATTGCATCAATAAAGCCGCGCGCTGGCCGCCGAGGGCCGCGCCGGCGACCAAGCCGACGCCTTCTTCCTCGGTCGTGAGCACGACGTCGGCAATGTCCGGATCGTCCTTGCATAGCGTAATGAGCCGGCTGTGGCCGGCATCGGGCACATAGCCGACTTGGCGAATGCCGGCGCGCCGGAAATGCGCATGGATCGCGTCCGGCCAGGATTTTTCGCTTATCGTCGGGCTATGCAAGCAAGGTCTCGGCGTTGTCGCGGCACTATCGCATTGCTCGGTTTTTTGCACCAGACCGGTCACTGGCGCGTGCCGAAAGCTATCGCCGCCGACTCTTATCGCCGCCACGGCAGCGCCGACGCTTGTTCGACAAAGAACCACGCGCCCTCGCCGAGCGCGGCGGGAAAGGTTGCGACGATGCCGTCCTCGATGGCGCGCCATTCGAGGTCGGCGTGATCGACGGCGGTTTCGGCGTCGGCGAGCGATTTCACGCGCAATGCATAGCCGATCATGAACGGCAGCTTGGCCATTGCCACTTCGGGCAATTTTTCCGATCGCCCGGTGATGATCGACCAGATAGACGCCGCCACGGTCGAGGCGCAGCAACGCGCCGCCGGGCGTCGGTGTCGCCGGGCGGCCGGTGAAACGCGCAAAGCGAAGCGCTGCTTCCGCGACGTCTTCCACGGCGATGACGACATCGATCAGGCCTAAAGCGCTGTTCGGCATGCGACAGCCACCGCTCTTGCCATACCGTGTGCTCGGTGTGATGCGTCAGCATCTGGATGCGGCCTTCCGGCATCACGCCGGGCGCGACGCGCGCGATGGTGAAGGCCGCGGTGGCCGCGCCGGTCGCGGTCTCGACCGGGCGCTCCATGCGCACCAGGTCGCGGACGTGAAAGCCATCTGCCGCAAGCCGCCGATGGGCCGCTCCGGCATCGGCGACGGCAAAAGCCGCAAGATGCAGGCCGGCATGACGCGTCAAGCGCCGCGTCGAGCTCGCGGCTGAGCGGCGTATCGGATGTCTTGAACAGGATCTCGGCATAACCGCGCGACAGCATCGCGGTGACGTTGCCCGTTCCGGTCGGCCGCGTGCCGCCGGCAGGACCGCGGCATTGGCTTGAATCGAGATCGGCGTCGGCGCAAAGCCGCAGCGCTCGAGCGCGCGGCTTGCGGCTTCGCGCGTCGCGACACGAAATGACCGACATGATCGAGAAAAATTTCGTCGCCGGTGGGAAGCCGGCGGTCGACTTGCTGTATGGCTGCGCCGGACAGGCCGGTCACTCGCTATTGGCAATGCCGGCGGCTTCGACGACCTTGCCCCAGCGCTCGATCTCGGACTGCAAGAATTTCTGGAGGTCCGGTACCGACTTCGTACCGACCGGGATCATGCCGAGATCGGTCATCCGCGTGCGTGACATCGTCCATGGCGACGATGGCGTTGAGCTCGCTATTGAGCTTGTCGAGAATCGGTCGCGGCGTTTGCGCCGGCGCGATGACGCCCTGCCATGCGGCCGCGTCGTAGCCGGGCACGCCAGCTTCGTCGAGCGGCGGCACATCGGGCAGCGCCGTGAAGCGGTGTTTGGTCGTCACCGCGAGCGCGCGCACTTTGCCGCCATTGATCAGCGGCAGCGCGGGGCCGAGGTCGCTGAACATCAATTGGATATAACCGCCCATCAGATCGTTGAGCGCGGGCGCAGTGCCGCGGTAGGGTACGTGCGTCATGTTGATGCCGGTCATGCTGGCGAACAGCGCTGCGGCGAGATGGTGGAATGCGCCGATGCCGCCGGAGCCGTAGCTCAGCGGCCGTTCCTTGGCGAGCTTGATGAGGTCCTCGACATTGTTCACCGGCAGCGACGGATTGACCACCAGCACGAACGGCACCGAAGCGATCAGCGCGACCAGCGCCAGGTCCGCGGCCGGATCGTAGGGCAGCGTCTTGTAAAGCGTCGCGTCGATCGCGAGCGAGGACACCGACGTCATGATCGTGTAGCCATCCGGCGAAGATTTGGCGACGAAATTGGTGGCGATGACGGTGCCGGCGCCCGGCCGGTTTTCGACGACAAAAGGCTTGCCGAGCCGCGCTTCAAGCCTTGCCGCGAGCAGGCGGGCGAGAATGTCGGTGCCGCCAGCCGGTGCGAACGGCACGACGAATGTGACTTGGCGGTTCGGATAATCGTCCGAACCTTGAGAATTGCCTGGCGTCTTATCCTGCGTCGCGTCTTGTGCCGCATTTTGCGCGCGGGCCACATTGACCGCCGCTGCCGGCAGGGCGGCGGCCAGCAAGGCGCGACGCGATAGCATCGCCTTTGGCGTCATCGGCCGTTGCCTCGTTGCGGCGAGGCGCCTTATCGCGGCGCTACGCCGATCCGGTATTTTAACGCGTCCGGCCGGATAAAGTCATCAAAAGGACGCGCCGGCAAAAAGCGCCGGGACTGCGGAATTGCCTATCGCTTTGCGTTTCTTGACAGGCACTTACCGGGCCGTCATAAGAACGCCGGTCAGCGCGCGTCCGGTGCGGGCTTTTAGTCCGTCGCCACGCGGCCAGCCATCAGCAGAAACGACTGGAAGAAGCCGGTCCGGACGCCATCCGAGTATCGGGATCGAACACGAGGAATAAAGATGTTCGCGGTCTTCAAAACAGGCGGCAAGCAATACCGGGTCGCCGCCGAGGATGTGCTCAAGGTCGAAAAGGTCAAGGGCGAACCCGGCGAGATCGTCGAGTTCGGCGAGGTCTTGGTCGTGGGCGGCGACAGCGTCTCGCTCGGCGCTCCCACCGTCGCCGGCGCCATGGTCGCGGCCGAGGTGCTGCACCATGCGCGCGGGCCGAAGATCATTGCCTTCAAGAAGCGCCGCCGCAAGAACTCGCGCCGCAAGGTCGGCCATCGCCAGGAATTTACGCTTCTGCGCATCACCGAGATTCTCACCGACGGTAACAAGCCGAGCAAAAAGGCGCCGCCGCGGCCGAAACCCGCCGCGAAACGCGCCGCGGTTGCCGAGGCCGCTGCCGCGGCGTCGGCCGCGGATAGAGCACCGGCAGCAGCGGTCGCGGATAAGGCGCGGGCGGCGTCGGCGCCGAAATCGGAACATGCCGCGCCCAAAGCGCCCAAGGTTGCCAAGAAGGCGGAGAAGCCACGATCCAAGGCGCCTGCTAAACAGCCGACCGCCAAGGACGCGAAAAAAGGTAAGACGGGCAAGAAGAAGTAACGCCGAGACGTGATGCTTCTATCATAAGTTCCCATACGTATTTCTAATGCTTAGGTTTGGAGACCGGTAATGGCGCACAAAAAAGCAGGTGGTTCCTCACGCAACGGCCGCGATTCGGCAGGTCAGCGTTTAGGCCTGAAGATTTTCGGCGGCGAGGCGGTGATTGCCGGCAACGTCATTGCGCGCCAGCGCGGCACCAAATGGCACCCCGGCAGGAACGTCGGCGTCGGCAAAGACCATACATTGTTCGCGTTGATCGACGGCAAAGTTGAGTTCCGGGCCAAGACCAAAGGCCGCGTGTTCGTGTCGGTCCGTCCGATGACCGAGGCAGCGGCCCGGTAATTGCCAACTACGGTTTGGCGTTCGTCGCGAAGTACGGGGCGAGCTTTCGCACGACCGCCGGCCCGAACGAGCCTTGCGGATTTGACGGCCGGGCGTGGTCCATCAGTTCCCAGCCTTGGATCAGGACGCGGGCATGATCGAAGGCGTCCGCGAAATCCGCGCCGGGATGCAAGCTTTGCCTGAATAAGGCGTCGCCGAAATAGGTCCAGTCGCGCTCGGGAGCGCAGCCGAATGAGGTGCTGGTGGCATCCGCGGCCGTCATGACGATGGTGTTGTCGTTCGCCAGCGGCGGCACGAAAATTCCGGAATAGCAGGCCGATACGATCACCACGCGGTTCTTGATACCCTCCTTGTCAAGCGTCGCAGTGATCTGTTGCGGTGTCAGCTCGCTCAAATTGCCGAACAGTTCAAGCGCAAAACCGGTCTGTTCGCCGTGTGACGTCATCAGCACGACCAGCACGTCTTCATTCTTATCTATGACGCTGCCGATGGCATGCACGGCAGTTGCGAAATTCTCGAAATCCGCCACCGGAACATTCGCAAGCGTGTCGCGATTGTTGATGAGGCGGATCGTTCGGTCTTTGATCGGCAAGACGCTGGCGATCGCCTGCAAACCGCCGTCGAGTTCCTTGATGAAGACATCTTGATCGGCCCAGCCGGCGATGCCGAGCGCATAGACGTCGGTTATGCCCTTACGCTGCGGCGCGAGGCGGGCGATTGCCGCCTGCAGCAGCGCCGGCTGCGTCCGCATGATTTTGTCGATTTCGGCGCTGGCAACACGCGGTTTGTCGTTCTTACCCCGGTGCAGCGCGTAGAGCGCTTCCCACCAATTGGCGGTACGGGCGTCGAAGTCCGGCGGCAGGAAGACCGGTGCGTGCGGCACCAGCGCATTGGCGGCAAAGAGCGCCACCCACAGCGCCGCCACCCTGCCGAGCAGGCGCAGTCGCGTCTGCCATTCGAGGCTGCCGACGACGCACACCATGGCGCCGATCCACCAGGCGACGGCAACGGCATAAATTGCGCCGTCGGGAATCGTGCTGGTCCAGAGCGTGCCGCCGGCGGCCGGCGCGATATGCGACAGGCCGAGCTGGAGCGCCGCGATAACGATTTCCACCACAATCGCGAGCACGAGCAGGGCGCCAAGCGCGGTGGCGCGGCCGGCCGGACGCACGAACAGACCTGCGACCGCGAGTTCGAGTGCGATCCAAGCAACGACCGCGTTGAGACCGTAGGGATTGAAGCCGTGCCAAGAACCCGCCGTGAGCCATTGCAACACGATGCGGGCGGCGGCGGCCGCGACGGCAAAACCCAGCAGGACGGGCAAACCCACCAGTGGCGGTTCGGCCGTCGTCCGCCAGATCGCGGCCCGCGCCGCCAACTTCAGAACACGCCACACGCCGACCGAACTCCGCTCTCGATTTTAAGCTAAACGCCGTGCCGCAATCGCGAATTTCTACACTATATCAGGCTGGCAATATATCAGGCTGGCGATGCCGGCCATCGCGGGCAATTCGCGATTGTGCGGGCCGCATGCGCCATTTACGAGTAGAGCGATGAAATTCCTCGACGAGGCCAAAATCTATATCCGCTCCGGCAGCGGCGGCAACGGTTGCGTGTCGTTCCGGCGTGAGAAGTTCATCGAATACGGCGGCCCGAACGGCGGCGATGGCGGCGCCGGCGGCGACGTGGTCGCGCACGCGGTCGACGGCCTCAACACGCTCATCGACTACCGCTACCAGCAGCATTTTACGGCCGAGAACGGCGGCGGCGGCATGGGCAAGGATCGCCATGGCGCCAACGGCGCCGATGCCGTGCTCAAAGTGCCGGTCGGCACGCAAATTTTCGAGGAAGATGGCGAGACGTTGCTCGCCGATTTAACCGCAGTGGGGCAGCGCGCCGTACTGGTCCGCGGCGGCAATGGCGGCTTCGGCAATGCGCATTTCAAGAGCTCGACCAACCGCGCCCCGCGTCACGCCAATCCCGGACAGCCCGGCAGCGAATTGACGATCCGGCTGCGGCTCAAGCTCATTGCCGATGCCGGCATTGTTGGGCTGCCGAATGCCGGCAAATCGACCTTTCTGGCCGCCGTCAGTGCGGCCAGGCCCAAGATCGCCGATTATCCCTTCACCACGTTGCATCCGCAGCTCGGGGTGGTGGATGCCGACGGGCGCGAATTCGTGCTGGCCGACATCCCGGGCTTGATCGAGGGCGCACACGAAGGCATCGGGCTCGGCGACCGCTTTCTCGGTCATGTCGAGCGCTGCCGCGTATTGCTGCATCTCGTCGACGGCACCGGCGAGGACGCCGGCGCGGCCTACCAAACGGTGCGCGCGGAGCTCGCCGCCTATGGTCACGACTTGCTTGAAAAAGTCGAGATCGTCGCGCTGAACAAGTCCGATGCGATGACGGCGGAAGCTATCGAACGACAAGTGGCGCTGCTCAAGCGCGCGGCCAAGAAGACGCCGCTGGTGGTTTCGGCCGTCAGCGGCGAGGGCGTGCCGGAGGTGTTGCGGGCGCTGCTCAAGGTCATCGACCAGGCGCGCCGTGCCGTTGCCGAGCCGAGCGCCGCGGATGCCGTTTGGCACCCGTGATCGCAACTGAAGACGAGCCGGGGGTTCCATGGCCTATACTTTTGTGCTGGTTCACGGCGCTTGGCATGGCGGCTGGTGCTGGCAACGTGTCGCCGAGCGGCTGCGGCGCGGCGGCCATAGCGTATTCACGCCGACGCTGACCGGTCTCGGCGAACGGTCGCATCTGCTGCGCGCCGGCATCGACCTCAAGACGCACATCGCCGATGTCACCAATGTGATGAAGTGGGAGCAGCTGACCGACGTGGTGCTGTGCGGCCATTCCTATGGCGGGTTCATCATCTCGGGCGTGGCCGAGCAAATGGCGCCGGCGATCCGCTCGATCGTTTTCCTCGACGCTTTTGTGCCGCAAGACGGCGACACGGCCGCAGAGCCTGACCGGACCGGCCGTGCAGGAGGGCATCCGAGCGGCGCTGCAGCGCGGCGATATCGCAATGCCGCCGCGCTCCGCCGAAGCCTTCGGCGTCAACTCGGCCGATCGCGCTTGGGTCGATCGCCTGTGCGTGGCGCAGCCGATCGGCACCTTCACCGATAAGATCGCGCTGACCGGCGCGCGCGACCGCATCCCGCGCAAGAGTTACATTCGCGCCGCAAGCTATGCCAATCCCGGCTTCGATCGGGCGCTCGCCGCGGTAACGCTCGGACCCGTCTTGGCGCACCTATGAAGTGCCTTGCGGCCACGATGTGATGGTCGACGATCCGGACCGGCTTACTGAAATTCTGCTCGAGGCGGCGCAATGAAAGGGGCGAATTTCAGCGGCCGTCGCGCTCGATGCGCGGCAGCAGATCGGTTTCCCATGCCAGATATTCGCGCATCGCCGCCTTGGCGTCGCCGGTGCGCTCATAGGGCTTGCGCCATTGATCGACGGCCTCGTCGGCCATTTTGGCTTCCGTCGAAAATGGATGTCCGGCCGTCCGCCACGCGGCATTGCCGCCTTTGAGAAAGCGCACCGGCGGATCGATCAGCGCCGCCGCTTCCGCAACCGCCAGGCGCGCCAGCACGCCGTCCTCGGACGTGAGCACGAGCGTGCCTTGCAGCGGAATTTTCTCGAACGCGCGGCGCGAGCCGCGTCCTGATCGCAAACCAAGCGCCCGGAATGTGACCCGCCAGATAATTTCGGCTGAGCGAAAGATCGACGACGGTCGCCGCATTGCGCGACAGAAGCTCGCTCAACGCGGCACAGTCGATGCCGGCGGCTGCGGACGGCGCGTCGGTGTCCAGCATCGGCATTTCGGGCCGGCCGGTCTCGCGTTCCGGCTTCCGCCAAGACAAAAACGTCGGCAAAACCCATCTGGCGCAGCCAGGACGCGGTCATCGCCGCGCGAACTTCGGCCTCGTCGATGAGCACGATGCGCGCGCCGAGCGTGCCGACATATTGGTCGGTGGCCTGCACGAGCTGGCCGCCGGGCGCGGAGATCGCGCCGGGCATATGGCCCGCTTCGTATTCGGCGGGATCGCGCACGTCGAAAACGTAGAGCGTGCGGCTGTCGTCCTTGCGCCAGGCGTCCAGCGTCGCGCGATCGATGTTCTTGACGCCGCAGCTGTGCGCCACGCGCTGCGCGGCGTTGTCGCGCCCAATCGAGCATTTGCGGTGAGGCACTCGGCGCGCGGCGATTTTTGCCGGTGTCGCAAGTCAAGCCGGCCAGGCTCCAGCCCATGGTGCCGTTGCGCAGCGCCACCACCTTGTTCGGCAGGCCGGCATTGATCAGCGACTGCGCGCCGATAATGCTGCGGGTGCGGCCGGCGCAATTGACCACGACCATCGTATCCGGCGACGGCGCGATGTCGCGCGCCCGCAACACCAGCTCGGCGCCGGGCACGTTGGTCGCGGTCGGGATCGATACCCGCGCATATTCGTCGAACGGGCGGCTGTCGAGCACCACGATATCGGCGCCGTCGCGGATCAGCGTTTCGAGTTCGGCGGCGGCGATGCTGGGCGTGCCGCTGCAATGCTCGATATATTCGCCGAACGCCTTGCTCGGCACATTCACGCCGGAAAACAGTTCAAACCCCGCCGCGCCCCATGCCGGGGTGCCGCCGGCGAGGATGCGCACGTCCGTATAGCCGTTGCGCGCCAGAATTGCCGCCGCGCGATCCGCCAAGCCGTCGTCATCATCGCACAGCACGATGCGCGTCGCGCGGCGCGGCACCAGCGGCGCGAACTATCAATTCGAACCGGCTCAGCGGCACCGAGCGCGCCAGCAGCAGATGGCTTTGCGAAAAGATCAACTCCTCGCGCACATCGATGAGCGCGAGCTCGCCGCCGTCATCGATCATGCCCCGCAAGCGGCGGGGCTGACCCGCGGCGTCACGTCCAAGATCACGTCGCCTGCTGCGGCGTCATGCGGCTTCACTTCGCCGGTCTTGAGGTCGAAGCGCACGCGATGGATGCGATCGAGATTGGTCCCGGTCACGCGGATGAAACGGGAATGGTCGGGATAGTCGATCGAATGGATTTTGCCGTCCTGATAGATGCCGGCGTGGCCGGGCGTCAGGCGGTATTTCTTCGCCGGCTTTGAGCTTGGCATGGTCGGGATCGCCGCCGTCATCCTCGCGCTCCCATTCGATCATGTCGGTGTAATGGGTGGCCTGGCCGTAGATCGCCCACGAGTCGCCGTGATCGTGCGGCTGTGAGACGCGCGCCTTGTCGTTGATGTGGGCGAGGATCTGGAAACCCAGTTCGGGATCTTCATACAGCACGTGCAGGCCGCGCGGCGTATCTTCGCCGGCATGCTGCCGGATGAAGTCGGGATTATGCAGGAGGCGTTCGAGCTGTGTCCGCACTTCTTCGCGGCCCTTCGGCCCGGGATCGCGGGCAAGGATCGAACGACAATCCGATATGAACTGATCGAGCTCATAGGCCATTGCTGTCACTCCCTAAAGGCGATGGTGTTGCTGCTAATGTCGCGCATCGGCGCAGCCGACGCCAGCGGCAACTGGTGTCCCGATTTTGAAGTTCGCAAGTGCTTGCGTGCGCCAAGGGTTTGCGGCCGCACTGCAGGAACTTCAAATACACCGCACTACGCCTTTGGATATGGCCCCGCCAGCCGCTACATTAGCACGCCATGTTCGGTCTGCCACGGACCTACGAGCGTCCGCGAAACGTCCGGCTGGATACGCTGATCCGCTTGCGCTGGCTTGCGGTTTTCGGCCAGTTCGCGGCCGTGCTGGTGGTGCATTTCGGCCTCGAATTCGAGGTTCCGATCTGGCCTTGCGCTGCCGTGATCGCGCTAGCGGCACTGTTGAACGTGGCGCTGCGGATGAGCTTCCGCCAGACGCAATGGCTCGAGCCCGACCGCGCCGCGTGGCTTCTGACCTTCGATATCGCCGAACTCGCGGCGCTGCTCTATCTCACCGGCGGCCTGGAAAATCCGTTCTCGTTTCTTTTGCTCGGGCCGGTGCTGATCTCGGCAACGGCGCTGCCGCCGCGCATGACATTACTGATCGGCACATTCGCGATGTTCTGCGCCACGGTGCTGGTGTTCCTGCATTACGATCTGCCGTGGGACAGCGAGGATCCGCTCGAGCTTCCGGAAATCTACATGGTCGGGGTCTGGCTCTCGATCCTGCTCGCGATCGGCTATATCGGCGTCTATACGTGGCAGGTCGCCGAGGAAGCACGCCAGCTCTCCGATGCGCTGGCGGCGACCGAACTGGTTTTGGCGCGCGAGCAGCATCTGTCTCAGCTCGATGGTCTTGCCGCTGCCGCGGCGCACGAGCTTGGCACGCCGCTGTCGACCATCACCGTGGTCGTGCGCGAAATCGAGCGCGCGCTTGAAGCGAATTCGCCTCACGCCGAAGACGTCAAATTGTTGCGCGAGCAGGCGCAGCGCTGCCGCGAAATTTTGGCGAAGATCACCGAGCTGCCGACCGGCGAGCCGTTCGATCAAACGCCGCTGTCGGCCTTGATCGAGGAGGCGGTCGCGCCGCATCGCAATTTCGGCGTCGCGATCGGCGTCGACCTATCCGCCCAATCGCGCCCCGGAGCCGGTCGGCGCACGCAATCCCGCGATCCGCTACGGTCTCGGTAATCTGATCGAGAATGCGGTCGATTTCGCCCACAGCCGGGTCGAGATTTTCGCGCAATGGACGGCGGACGAGGTCAGCATCGCCATCAGCGACGACGGGCCTGGCTTTGCTCCCGAGATCGTCGACCGCATCGGCGCGCCCTATGTCACCCATCGGCGCCCTGAAGTCCGCGCTGCCGGAAGAGGACGAGGACGCCGGCGTTCGGTCTTGGCCTAGGCTTCTTCATCGCCAAGACACTGTTGGAACGCTCCGGCGCCAAGCTGTCGCTGATCAATCAGGCGCCGCCGCTGCATGGCGCCACCGTCACCGTGACCTGGAACCGGGCCGATTTGAGCGGCCGCTTGCGCCGTCCCCTCTTGAGCCGGCGATTGCCGCCTCTTAAGTTTAAGTTGCAGTATGGCTTGATGTTGACGCGTTATTGATTTTGCGTGCCTTGCGAACGCGGAGTATTCGTTTGATCGCGCTGGCGGAGTAGATTGCCATGTCGAGTGCACTGACCAATGCCGCAGCCGGTCCGGTCCCGAGCGAGCGCATCGCTTCTGATCGTCGAGGACGACAAATCGTTCCTGCAACGGCTGGCGCGCGCCATGGAAGGCCGCGGCTTTGCGGTGACGACCGCCGAAGTCGGTCGCCGAAGGTCTGTTGCAGGTCGAGAAGAGCGGCGCCCGCTTTTGCCGTGGTCGACATGCGGCTTGGCGACGGCAATGGGCTCGACGTCATTTCGGCGATGAAGAAGCGCCGGCCGGAAGCGCGCGCCATCATCCTCACCGGCTACGGCAATATCGCGACCGCGGTGAATGCGGTGAAGCTCGGCGCCGTCGATTATCTCGCCAAGCCGGTCGATGCCGACGACGTGGTCGGCGGCTTTGCTCGCGCTCGACAACAAGAAAATCGAGCCGCCGGAAAATCCGATGTCGGCCGATCGCGTGCGCTGGGAGCACATTCAGCGCATTTACGAATTATGCGGCCGCAACGTTTCGGAGACCGCGCGGCGGCTCAACATGCACCGCCGCACCTTGCAGCGCATTCTCGCCAAACGCGCGCCGAAATGATTTAACCGTCATCCTGAGGTGCGAGCGAAGCGAGCCTCGAAGGATGCACGGCCCGGGCCGTCGCCCTTCGAGGGCCGCTTCGCGGCCACCTCAGGATGACGGCGCACGAACAGCGGTCACCGCTAAAATTCGCCGGCGTAAGGACCTTGCGGATCGGCCAGCGCCTGCAGCCGCAGCGCCGCAGCGTGCGCGAACCGCAGCATGATGCTCTTGCGCGTCGCCGCCGGCAGCCGGTGTTCCGGCGCCTCGCACACGATCGCGGCGCCGAAAGCGTCGGCGACGATCAGCCCGGCATCCGGCGGAAATATCTCGCACGGCACGTCGACGATGGTGGCGAAGAACAGCCGGTCGCAATGCAGCCGGTAATCCATCCATTTCTGGTCGGCGCGGAAATCGGCCACCGAGGATTTTATTTCGACGATGACGATCTCGCCGTCGCCGCCGAGCGCGACGAGATCGGCGCGCCGGCCCGACGGCAGCGGCAATTCAGCGACCACGCAATAGCCGAGCGCATGCAGATAGCGCGCGGTGCCGCGCGCGATCGCCAAGCGCGGTCTGCGATTGCCGGCCATCGACCGGCAAAGCCGATGCCAGCGAAGTAAGGCTCATGGCGAGGATTCCGGGTAGCGGCAGGTCCGACAGCGGACGGCACGCAAGCTTACGCACGCCACGCACTCCGACTGAGCCCTTCGCTCTCCCGCTAGCGGCGGAGAATGGAGTGGGGGCAAGGCGCTCATTCTGCCGCGCCGGCGCGGTCCGGGAAAGCCCCCGCCAAGGCCTTGCGCGACGCCGCGATCACGCCGCGTTCGGTGATCAGGCCGGTGACGAGCCGGGCCGGCGTAACGTCGAAGCCGTAATTCGCAACCGGCGAGCCGTCCGGCACGATGCGCACGGTTTCGATCCGGCCAGTCGGCGGTGCGGCCGGTCATGGTCGCCACTTCGTCGGCGCTGCGCTGTTCGATCGGAATTTCGGCGACGCCGTCGGCAACGGTGAAATCGATCGTCGGCGAGGGCAGCGCCACATAGAACGGCACGTTGTTGTCGTGCGCGGCGAGCGCTTTCAGATAAGTTCCGATCTTGTTGCAGACGTCGCCGTTCGCGGTGACGCGGTCGGTGCCGACGATGACCAGATCGACCATGCCGTGCTGCATCAGATGGCCGCCGGTATTGTCGGCGATCACGGTGTGCGGCACGCCGTGCTGGCCGAGCTCCCAGGCGGTCAGCGAAGCGCCTTGGTTGCGCGGCCGGGTTTCGTCGGCGAAGACATGAACGGGAATGCCGTTGTCGTGCGCGAGCATAGATCGGCGCGGTGGCGGTGCCGACATCGACCGCCGCCAGCCAGCCGGCATTGCAATGGGTCAGCACGTTGACGCGCTCGCCCGGCTTTCTTGCGCCGCGCGATGGCCTCGATCAGCGGCAGGCCGTTTTGCCCGATCGCGGTATTGATGGCGATGTCTTCCTCGCAGATTTCGGCGGCGCGCCGATAGGCGGCGGCGCTGCGTTCGGCGCGCGGCCGGTTGCGCACCGCCGCCACCATTTCGTCGAGCGCCCATTTCAGATTGATCGCGGTCGGGCGCGTGGCGAGCAGCGTCGCATAAGCCCGTTCCAGCGCCTCGTCGGAGGCATCCGCGCGCAACGCCAGGCAAATCCCATAGGCCGCGGTCGCGCCGATCAGCGGCGCGCCGCGGATCACCATGGCGCGGATCGCGTGCGCCGCCTCGTCGAGCGTGGCGAGCCGCGCCGTGGCAAACCGATGCGGCAGCGCGGTCTGATCGATCACGCCGACCGACCAGCCGTCCGGCTCGAGCCAGATGCTGCGCATGGGTTTGCCGTCGACTTTCATGGCCTGTTCGACCTAGCAGATTCGGCCGCGCTGTCGATGCCGCAAATGCCGCGGCAACTTGCCAGCGGCGGCGAGCATGCCGCAATCTCACGCGGCACAATCCGCAGGAGCATGCCGGTGGCCGCCATCGACTACGAAGCCGAATACAACAATCGCGCCCGCGTGCCGGAGCATCCGGAAATTTTCGCCCGCTGGACGCGCGAAGCGGAGATGTTATCGCGCCGAGGCGCTTAAAGCCGGACGCGCCGAGCTCGGCCTGTCCTATGGCGATACGCCGCGGCAATGCATCGACCTGTTTCTGCCGGAGGCGGGCGAGGCAGCGCCGCTGGCGCTGTTCATTCACGGCGGCTGGTGGCGTTCGCTCGATCCGTCGATGTTCAGCCAGATGGCGCGCGGCCCGAACGCGCACGGCGTCATGGTCGCGGTCGTCGGCTACGATCTCTGCCCGAACGTCACCATCGCCGACATCATCGAGCAAATCCGCCGCGCCTGCGTATTTTTGTGGCAGCGCTTCGGCCGGCGCATCTTCGTTTACGGCCATTCGGCCGGCGGCCATCTCGCCGGCGCCATGGTGGCGACCGACTGGCCGTCGCTCTATCCCAAGGCGCCGGCCGATCTGGTTCCGGCCGGCTATTCGGTCTCCGGCGTGTTCGATCTGACGCCGCTCGTCGGCATCAGCGTGAACCAGGATTTGCGGCTCGACGCCGCGGCGGCGCGCGAGGTCTCGCCGCTGTTTTGGCCGGTCAAGCCGGGCCGCGTTTTCGACGCCGTGGTCGGCGGCCTCGAATCGAATGAATTCAAGCGGCAAAGCCGGACTGATTGCGCAGACCTGGCGGCAGGGCGGCGCGCAGACCCGCTACGAGGAGATCGCCGGCACCAACCATTTCACCGTGATCGAAGCGCTTGCCGATCCGCAAAGCGCGATGACGGCGCGCGTCGTGGCGCTCGCTAAGTCGGTTGCGTCGTAACCACGATCGGCGCCTTGCGGCGCGAGCAACACGCAGGCGGACGCGGCAAAGATCAAGGCAAAGCCGATCATGTCGGCCGCGGTCAGGCGATCGCCGAGGATCAAGATCGAGGCGATGACGCCGATCACCGGACTGCCGAGCACGCCGAGCGATGCCGTGGCAGCCGGCAGCCGCCGCACGATCGCGAACCACAAGCCATAGGCGACGCCGTTGCCGACGATGCCGGTCGATACCATGGCCAAGAGTGCCGGCGCGTGCGCGGCGCCAAGATGCAGCCGGCCTTCGAACAGCAGCATGCAGACAGCGATGACGACGAAGGCGATCGTCACCTGCCAGCTGGCGACGCCCATCGGATCGGCATCGATCTGCGCCCATTTCAGATAAACCGTGCCGGCGGCCCAGCACATCCCGGTGAGCAAGCGCCAGCCAGATTCCCGAGCGGAATGCGCGTCGCGGTCAGCGGATAAATCAGGATCGCGAGCCCGACGGCGCACAGGCCGAGCGCGATCGCCTGCATGCGGTTCGGCCGCTCGCCGAGAACCGGCCACGCCAGCAGGACCGCCCAGATCGGCATCGTATAGGCGAGGATCGTCACCCGCGACGTCGCCGCGGTGAGCTGGGCGAAAGAGCCGAACACGATGAAGGCGACGACGTTGAGCAGCGAGGCGATGATGACATGCACCCAGGCCTTGGCGTCGGAATGCGCAAGCTGCGGCCCTTGACGCGGCAGACCAGATAAAGCGTCAGCGCGCCGAGCGCCGACGTCACGGTGCGCATGCTGAACGGCGGAATTTCGATCAGCGCGATCTTCATCAGCGGCCAGGTCAAGCCCCAGATGCAGCACAACACGACGAGCATGACCCGCGCGCCGATATCGGCGTGCCGCGAGGTGTCCTGGCATGCGGTCGGGATTTCTCACGGACGCGTTCACGGCGCTTTCGGCCCCGCGCCGACGATACCAGTCGGCGATCTGCGCGCCGGTCCAGAACAGCACGTCGGGTTTCTTGCGGATGGTCTCGAAGATGCGGCGGAAATATTTCAGGCGATGCGGCACGCCCATGATGTAGGGGTGCACCGACAGCGCCATGATGCGCGCGGAATCGGCCGCGTCGGCGTAGATCTGCTCGAACTGGTCGAGCGCGCGCTCGCAATATTCCGAAGCCTTGTGATGCTGGATCAGCATCATGGCGACGTCGTTGCATTCCTGCGTGTAGGGCAGATTGAGGATCGGCTTGCCGCGGGTCTTCAGCCACACCGGCTGATCGTCGAGCACCCAGTCGGCGACATAATCGTAGCCTTCCTCGGCCAGCACGTCGGGCGTGTTCCAGGTTTCGGTGAGGCCCGGGCCGAGCCAGCCGCGCGGCGGCTTGCCGGTCGCCTTGGTGATCACCGTCGCGGACTTTGCGGATATCGGCGCGCTCGTTCGGCACTTTCTGCAGATTGCGCTGGGTGAAGCCGTGGCCCATGAATTCCCAATTGCGTTCGACCGCGGCGCGCACGATCGGCGGATAGGCGGCAAGCGCCGAGCCGTTGATGGCGATCACGCCGGGAATGGCGAACTCGTCGAACACCTTGATGAAGCGCCAGAAGCCGACGCGGTTGCCGTATTCGTGCCAGGCCCAGTTCGGCACGTCCGGCATCGGCGAGCCGCCGGCCGGCGGGGTGAGCACCGTGCGCGGCATCGGTCTGCGGTCGGCGTCCCATTCCTCGACATTGACGATCACCCACACCGCCATGCGGGCGCCGTTCGGCAATTTGAGCGGCGCGCGCTCGGCGATCGGCGAATAGGCGAGGCGGTCGGTCGGCAGCATCGGCGCTTGCGGTGTTTTTTGCGTGCGCGCTTTTCGGCGCGGATTTGTTCGGGCGTTTGGTCATTGCGGAATGATGCCTCTCGGCGCTGCGATATACCAAGGTCTCGGCGACGGCTACTGAATTTCGCCGGCCGGCCGCCAGCGCGTCGACCACGACGCCGAACACGGTCAGCGCCACGGCGCAGACACACAGCGGCACGAAGGCGGTCCACGGCTTCCCGGTTGCGTCCCACAGCGCGCCGCTGATGGTCGGAATGATAATCGCGCAGGTATAGCTGATGGTGAACATGCCGGCTGCCGTGCGCGGCAGGTCGGCCGGCGCGCAAGGAGCGGCGGCAACGCCAGCGTTGGCGTCAACGTGATCGCCGTCGTGAAGCCGATCAGCGCGCGCGCAGACCATGATGACCAGCGTCGACGGCGCGAACATCAGCCGAGGAACGCCGCGAGCAGAAGCGGGCCGAAGATCAGAAACGGCCACGCCCGCCGCTGCAGACGGCTCGGCCATCGCGAACAGAAGGACGAGCGGCAGACGATCTGCGCGCCGTTGAGCCAGGCCAGGGCCGGCCCGAGGAGATCGCGCTTTGCCTTTGCTGCCGAGATAATCGCCGAGAAAGGCGTTGGTCGCGAAATACGGGCTGTTGTTGCTGCCGAGCGTGAGGCCGAGCAGCCAGATCAGCGGATCGCTGAAATCCGGCCACCACCGGCCGCCGAGCGTGTTGCGGCGCCGGCGCTGCGTGTCGCGCTCTTCGGGCTCAGCAGAAAAAACACCGGCGCGATCAGGAGCGCCGGCACCGCCCAGAGCGCGAGATCGAGCCGCCACGAGCCGCCGACCAGCGGCAGCACCAGCGGAATGGTCAGAACCGGCGGGAACATCGCGCCCATCAGCATGCCGCTGGTATAGGCGATGGTGCCGAGCGCGATGCGGCCCGGCAGCCATTCGCGCACCAGCGTCGGCAGGCCGGGCTGCATGATGGCGACGCCGAAGCCGGTGGCGATCGCGGCGGCGTAAAGCGTTGCGACGTCGGCCGCCGGCCGCGCGCGCCGCGCCGGCAAGCGCCGCGATCACCATGCCGAGCGATCACGGCGAGCTGCGCGCCGGTCCGCGCGATCAGCAGCGATCCCGGGATCGGCGGCGAGCGCGAACATCGACAGCGGCAGGCCGATCAGAAGCCCGACCTGCGTCTCCGACATGTGCAGTTCGTCATGCACCAGCGGGATCACCGGCGGCATGGCGAGGATGGTCATGCGCATGGCGACGCCGGCGAGCCAGAGCACGCCCATGAGCTTGATGAGGCGGCCGGTCGAGAGGCCGGCGCGGCTGTGCGGCGAGGAGCATCGGAGGGGAACCGGCGTTGGCCGCCAAGCCGTGCATCAGCCGGGCGCGGGCGCGCAAGAAAGGCCGGCGCAGATGCGGACATGTCGCGGCTGCTTGCCGGCTTGCCAGAGCGCCTGGAACAAAGATAGAACAACGTCCGGCAATGACCGGAGCCATGTCCGACCTCGCGGCGGCGCAGGACGTCCTTCGCAAGACCTTCGGCTTCGCGGCCTTTCGGCCCGGCCAGGCCGAGATCGTCGCCGCCATTCTCGACGGCCGCGATGTGCTGGCGGTGATGCCGACCGGCAGCGGCAAGTCGCTGTGCTACCAGCTTCCGGCGCTGCTCCGCGACGGCCTGACCGTCGTGGTGTCGCCGCTGATCGCGCTGATGCGCAATCAGGTGGCGCAATTGCGCGGCTACGGCATTGCCGCCGCGGCGCTCAATTCCAGCCAACGATGCCGGTCGAAAACCGCGCGGTGCTCGACGCCATCGCGCGCGGCGAATTGCGTCTCGTTTATGTCGCGCCGGAGCGGCTGGTGCAAGCCGACACGCTCGATCTGCTCAAGCGCGCCAAGGTCGCGCTGCTGGCGGTCGACGAGGCGCATTGCATTTCGCAATGGGGCCACGACTTCCGTCCCGAATATGCGGCGCTCGGCAAGGTGCAGGCGGCGCTCGGCGGCGTGCAGACGGTCGCCTTCACCGCGACGGCCGATGCCGCGACGCGCACCGATATTTTGGCAAAGCTTTTCAGCCGCGAGCCGGCGGTTTTCGTGCACGGCTTCGACCGGCCCAATCTGCGGCTGGCGATGCGGCCAAGGCCGGCGGCCGCAAGCAGATTGCTGGATTTCGTCAAAGAGCATCGCGGCCAGAGCGGCATCGTCTATTGCGCCTCGCGGCGCAAGACCGAGGAACTGGCCGAATTTCTGCGCGGCAACGGCGTCAAGGCGCTGCCCTATCACGCCGGCATGGAGCCCGCCGACGCGCTCGCGCAACCAGGACGTGTTCTTGCAGGAGGACGGCGTCGTCATGGTGGCGACGGTGGCGTTCGGCATGGGCATCGACAAGCCGGATGTGCGCTTCGTGCTGCATGCCGACATGCCGGCCAATATCGAAAGCTATTACCAGGAGATCGGCCGCGCCGGCCGCGACGGGCTGCCGGCCGACACGCTGACGCTCTACGGCATGGGCGATATCCGGCTGCGCCGCATGCAGATCGACGACAGCGACGCGTCCGACGAGCAGAAGCGCGTCGACCGCCAGCGGCTCAATGCGCTGGTCTCGCTGTGCGAATCGCCGCGCTGCCGCCGGCAGACGCTGCTGGCTTATTTCGGCGAGACCACGCGAGCCGTGCGGCAATTGCGATTTCTGCTGCGACGGCGCCGAGGTGATCGACGGCACCATCGCGGCGCAGAAGGCGCTGTCGGCCATGGTGCGCACCGGCGAGCGGTTCGGCACCGAGCATCTGACCAATATCCTGATCGGCGACGACGACCGAGGCGATCCGCAAATTCGGCCACGACCGGCTGCCGACTTTCGGCGTCGGCAAGGAATTCGGCAAGCAGGAATGGCGCTCGATCTTCCGCCAGCTCCATGGCGCGGGCATCGATCGCGCTCGACATCACCGGCTATGGCACCTGGTCGGTGACCGAGGCCGGCCGCCGCGTGCTCAAGGGCGCCGACAAGGTCACGCTGCGCAAGGACACGCTCAAGCCGGCCACCGCAAGACCGCGCGTGCCGCCGCCAATGCCAAGCGGCGCTGGCCGACGGCGGGCCGGGCGACACCGCGCTGTTCGAGGCGCTTGCGCAAGCGCCGCTCCGAACTCGCCAAGGCAGCAGCGCGTCGCGGCCTATGTCGTGTTTGCCGACAAGACGCTGATCGACATGGCCGGCGCAAGCCCGCGAACAGCGACCGAGATGAGCGCCGTGCACGGCGTCGGCGAGGCCAAGCTTCGGCAATATGGCGAGATCTTCCTCGACGCGATCCGGCAGCATGCGCGGCAGCGCAACCCCTGATTGCCGCACTGAAATCCAGCGGAAACGGCCATTTGCCGGCGTTGCCGCATTGTTGCACCGCATTGCGCTCTATGTTAGCAACGCGGCGATTTTCGCGGGCGCGCGCGGGCTTCTCCGCGATTTCCAAGTCCGCGATATTCAAAGTCCCGCTTGAATCCCAAGGGCTTGTGCCGACCGTTCGCGCCGGTTGCGGGTCTTGCGGCAAAGCTCCAAAAGACCACCAAACGAGACACCGACGTGGCAGGCGAAGAACACCTCGTATCCGGCATGGCCGGCCGCTATGCGACCGCGTTGTTCGATCTCGCCAGCGAGACGAATGCGATCGACGCGGTGAAAGCCGACCTCGAGCGCTTCGACGCGCTGGTTGCCGAAAGCGCCGATCTCACGCGGCTGGTGCGCAGCCCGGTATTTTCCGCCGACGAGCAAGTGCAGGCGCTGAGCGGCGGTGCTCGAGCGAGCCGGGATCGGCGGCATTGCGGCGAAATTTCTCAAGCTCGTGACGTCGAACCGCCGCCTGTTCGCGGTGCGCGACATGATCAGGGGCTTCCGCGAACTCGTCGCCAAGCACAAAGGCGAGGCGACCGCCGAGGTCACGGTCGCCGAAAAGCTCAAGGACGAACATGTCGAGGCGTTGCGCGCCGCGCTCAAATCAGTCAGCGGCAAGGACGTCGACCTCGATATCAAGATCGATCCCGCCATTATCGGCGGGCTCGTGGTCAAGCTCGGTAGCCGCATGGTCGATACCTCGCTGCGCACCAAGCTCAATGCGATCAAGCACGCGATGAAAGAGGCCCGCTAATGGACATCCGCGCCGCGGAAATCTCCGCAATCCTCAAAGAGCAGATCAAGAATTTCGGCCAGGAAGCCGAGGTCTCCGAAGTCGGCCAGGTGCTGTCGGTCGGCGACGGCATCGCCCGCGTCTACGGCCTCGACAACGTGCAGGCCGGCGAGATGGTCGAGTTCGAGAGCGGCGTCAAAGGCATGGCGCTCAATCTCGAAAGCGACAATGTCGGCATCGTGATCTTCGGCACCGACCGCGAGATCAAGGAAGGCCAGACCGTCAAGCGCACCCGCGCCATCGTCGAAGTGCCGGTCGGCAAGGGCCTGCTCGGCCGCGTCGTCGATGCGCTCGGCGAGCCGATCGACGGCAAGGGCCCGATCAAGGCCGACCATAAAGCGCGCGTCGACGTCAAAGCGCCGGGCATCATTCCGCGCAAATCGGTGAACGAGCCGATGGCGACCGGACTGAAAGCCATCGACGCGCTGATCCCGATCGGCCGCGGCCAGCGCGAATTGATCATCGGCGACCGCCAGACCGGCAAGACCGCGATCGCGCTCGACACGATCCTCAATCAGAAATCGCTCAACGCCTCGGGCGACGAGAAGATCAAGCTCTATTGCGTCTATGTCGCGATCGGGCAGAAGCGCTCCACCGTCGCGCAATTCGTCAAGGTGCTGGAAGAGCAACGGCGCGCTCGATTATTCGATCGTGGTCGCGGCGACCGCGTCCGATCCGGCGCCGATGCAGTTTCTGGCGCCGTTTGCCGGCTGCGCCATGGGCGAATATTTCCGCGATAACGGCATGCACGCCGTGATCATCTACGACGATCTGTCCAAGCAGGCCGTCGCC
The DNA here is from genome assembly GCA_963784005.1 of uncultured Alphaproteobacteria bacterium. Taxonomy (GTDB): domain Bacteria; phylum Pseudomonadota; class Alphaproteobacteria; order Rhizobiales; family Xanthobacteraceae; genus BOG-931. The sequence continues at coordinate 26,913 of CAWAPT010000010.1, forward strand.
TACCGCCAGATGTCGCTCTTGCTGCGCCGGCCGCCGGGACGCGAAGCCTATCCGGGCGACGTGTTCTATCTGCATTCGCGGCTGCTCGAGCGCGCGGCGAAGATGAACGACGAGCACAAGGGCGGCTCGCTCACCGCGCTGCCGGTCATCGAAACGCAGGCCAACGACGTGTCGGCCTATATTCCGACCAACGTCATTTCCATCACCGACGGCCAGATCTTTCTCGAGACCGATCTGTTCTATCAGGGCATCCGCCCGGCGGTGAATGTCGGCCTTTCGGTGTCGCGCGTCGGCTCCGCGGCGCAGACCAAGGCGATGAAAAAAGTCGCCGGCCGCATCAAGGGCGAGCTGGCGCAATACCGCGAGATGGCGGCATTCGCGCAGTTCGGCTCCGATCTCGACGCCACCACGCAGCGGCTCCTCAACCGCGGCTCGCGGCTCACCGAACTGCTCAAGCAGGCGCAATTCTCGCCGCTGAGCATGGAAGAGCAGGTCTGCGTCATCTATGCCGGCGTCAACGGCTATCTCGATCCGCTGCCGGTCGACCGCATCCGCGCCTTCGAGGACGGCCTGCTCGGCCCACTGCACAACCAGCATGCCGACATTCTCAAGTCGATCCGCGACTCGCGCGACCTCGACGACGCAACCGCGGGCAAGCTCAAAGGCGTGGTCGACAATTACGCCAAGACGTTCGCGTGATGACGGTGGCGCGTATCCGTCATTCTTCTCCTCCCCCTGAAGGGGGAGGACGGTCGCCATAGGCGACCTGGTGGGGGTCCGTCTGTGCACACTGACCCCCACCCGGCTCGTTTCACTCGCCGACCTCCCCCTTTCAGGGGGAGGTGTGAAGTTACGCAAGGACCGATCGGCAAATGCCCTCGCTTAAAGACCTGCGCAACCGTATCGCCGCGACCAAGGCGACGCAGAAGATCACCAAGGCCATGCAGATGGTCGCGGCGTCGAAGCTGCGCCGGGCGCAGGCCGCGGCCGAGGCGGCGCGGCCCTATGCCAGCCGCATGGATACCGTGCTCGGCAATATCGCGGCATCGGTGGCCGGTTCCGACACGGCGCCGCGGCTGCTGCGCGGCACCGGCAGCGATCAAAAGCAGCTTCTTCTCGTCTGCACCGCCGAACGCGGCCTATGCGGTCCGTTCAACACCGCGATCGTGCGGCTTGCCCGCGAGCGCGCCAATGCGCTGATCGCCGAGGGCAAGGAGGTCAAATTCTTCTGCGTCGGCCGCAAGGGCTACGATCAATTGCGCCGGCTCTACGCCCAGCAGATCGTCGAATTGGTCGATTTGCGCTCGGTGCGCGTGTTGCGCTTCGAGAATGCCGAGGCGATCGCCGAAAAAGTCATCGCGCTGTTCGACAACTCCGAGTTCGACATCTGCACGCTGTTTTACTCGCGCTTCCGCTCGGTGATCGCGCAGATTCCGACGGCGCAGCAGATCATCCCGCCGGTGTTCGATCAAAAGACCGCGGATGCGCTGGGCGGCGCGGTCTACGAGTTCGAGCCGGACGCCGAAGACATTTTGCACGATCTCTTGCCGCGCAACCTTGCCGTCCAGATCTTCCGCGCGCTTATGGAAAACTCCGCCTCATTCTACGGCGCGCAGATGTCGGCGATGGACAATGCGACCCGCAATGCCGGCGACATGATCCGCAAGCAAACGCTTAAGTACAACCGCACCCGTCAGGCAATGATCACCAAGGAACTGATCGAGATCATTTCCGGCGCGGAAGCTCTATAAAAAGCATTGGCGCTGTAGTCGCTTCGTAAAAGAGGGCCATGATGGCGAAAGCAGTCGGACATATTACTCAAGTCATCGGTGCGGTCATCGACGTGCATTTCGACGACCACCTGCCGGCGATTCTCAACGCGCTGGAAACCAAGAACCAGGGCAATCGCCTGGTGCTCGAAGTCGCCCAGCATCTCGGCGAGTCGACGGTGCGGACGATCGCGATGGATACCAGCGAAGGGCTGGTGCGCGGCCAGGAAGTCACCGACACCGGGGCGCCGATTTCGGTGCCGGTCGGGCTCGGCCTGCTCGGACGCATCATCAACGTGATCGGCGATCCGGTCGACGAGGCGGGCCCGGTCAAGGGCGAGGCGGTGCGCGCCATTCACCAGGACGCGCCGCTTTATACCGACCAGTCGACCGAGGCCGCGATCCTCGTCACCGGCATCAAGGTCGTCGATCTCTCGCGCCCTATGCCAAAGGCGGCAAGATCGGATTGTTCGGCGGCGCCGGCGTCGGCAAGACCGTGCTGATCATGGAACTGATCAACAATGTCGCCAAGGCGCACGGCGGTTACTCGGTGTTCGCCGGCGTCGGCGAGCGCACCCGCGAGGGCAACGACCTCTATCACGAGATGATCGAATCGGGCGTCAACAAGGACCCGCACAAAGGCTCGGTCGAAGGCTCCAAATGCGCGCTGGTCTACGGCCAGATGAACGAGCCGCCCGGCGCCCGCGCCCGCGTCGGTCTGACCGGGCTGACGGTCGCCGAGCATTTCCGCGACCAGGGCCAGGACGTGCTGTTCTTCGTCGACAATATTTTCCGCTTCACCCAAGCCGGCTCGGAAGTGTCGGCGCTGCTCGGCCGCATTCCGTCGGCGGTCGGCTATCAGCCGACGCTGGCAACCGACATGGGCGCGCTGCAGGAGCGCATCACCACGACAACCAAAGGCTCGGTCACTTCGGTGCAGGCGATCTACGTTCCGGCCGACGATCTCACCGATCCGGCGCCCGCGACATCGTTCGCGCATCTCGACGCCACCACGGTGCTGTCGCGCGACATTGCGGCCAAGGGCATCTATCCGGCGGTCGATCCGCTCGATTCCACCTCGCGCATGCTGTCGCCGCTGATCGTCGGCGAAGAGCATTATGCCGTGGCGCGCCGCGTGCAGCAGGTGCTGCAGCGTTACAAGGCGCTGCAGGACATCATCGCCATTCTGGGCATGGATGAGCTGTCGGAAGAGGACAAGCTCACGGTGGCGCGCGCGCGCAAGATCGAGCGCTTCCTGTCGCAGCCGTTCTTCGTCGCCGAAGTGTTTACCGGCTCGCCCGGCAAGCTTGTCGACCTGCAGGACACGATCAAAGGCTTCAAGGACTTGGTCGAGGGCAAGTACGACCATCTGCCGGAGGCCGCCTTCTACATGGTCGGCACCATCGAAGAGGCGGTCGAGAAGGGCAAGAAACTCGCCGCCGAGGCTTAAGCGATGGCCGGCGGCTTGCATCTCGAATTCGTCTCGCCCGAAAGCGTGTTGTTCTCCGGCGACGTCGATCAGGTGGATTTGCCCGGTGCCGAAGGCGACATGGGCATTCTTCCCGGTCATGCGCCGCTGGTGACGACTTTGCGGCCCGGCATCGTGACGATCTTCCGCGACGGTCGGCGCGAGCCGGTCGTCGTGATCGGCGGATTTGCCGAGGTGAGCCCGGCGGGACTGACGGTGCTCGCCGATAAAGCGGTGGCGCGCGAGAATTTCGACATGGCGCTGCTCGCCGGCGAAATCAAAGATGCCGAGGAAGACGTCGCCGACTGCCAAGGACGAGGCCGAGCGCGACAAAATCGCGCGTCATGTCGAGCAATTGAAGTCGTTGCAGACGGCGCTGGCGCAGTAGCGCGCGTCATGCCCGGCCTTGTGCCGGGCATCCCGGTTTAAATGGCACTGACGTGGATGGAATGTCGGGATGGCCGGGACAAGCCCGGCCATGACGTCATGGCACTGGCTTCGCCAGACTCTCAAATTCACGGACCACGCGCTCGTAGACCATGCGTTTGAACGGCACCACGAGGTCGGGGACGTTGCGCAGCTTTTCCCAGCGCCACGTCGCGAATTCCGGCTCCGCCGCGCCGTCGGGATGGGCGACGTCGATCTCGCTCTCCGCGCCGGTGAACCGCATGGCGAACCATTTTTGCGTCTGGCCGCGATATTTGCCCTTCCAGGCTTCGCCGACGATTTCCCGCGGAATATCGTAGTTGAGCCATTCCGCGATCTCGCCGACGCGCTCGACGGAGCGGATGTTGGTCTCTTCGCGCAGCTCGCGTAATGCCGCCGGCCACGGCTCCTCGCCGTGATCGATGCCGCCTTGCGGCATCTGCCAGGCATGCGTGAGATCGACGTGCTCGGGGCCGGCGATGCGCCGGCCGACAAAGGCAAGTCCCGCGCGGTTGAGCAGCACAATGCCGACGCAGGGCCGATAGGGCAGATCTTCAAAGCGCATGGCAAGGGCGGACCGCGGGCAGCGGGAAAGTGAAGGGATGTTTCGTTACTCTATTCGCGATTTCACGGTTTCGCTATCGGCGGCCGTTCGCACTGTCAGTCGTTATTCGCACGCTTGAGATCGGCGTCCGGCTTCGCCGCGACGGCGCTGATCGGCACCAGCAGCAGGCCGCGGCTCTCGCGCCTCCTTGGCCCATTTGGCGATGTGGTCGATCGAAACCGGCAGCGCCGATGCGATGCCGACCGCGCTGCCGCGCTCGCGCGCCGTCATTTCCAGCCGGCTCAGCGCGCGGTCGATCTCGGCCGGCGTCGGCACCGAATCGAGGACCACGTCGGCGCGGGCGAACGGCAGATTGTTGGCGCCGGCAATGCGGCCGGCGACGCTGCGCGGATTGGAGCCGTCGTCGACAAATATCAGTCCGCGTTTGGCGGTCTCGTGCAGGATCGGCGCGAACGACGGTTCGGAAGCGGTGAAGCGCGCGCCCATGGTATTGGCGATCCCGACATAGCCCTGGAATCGGCTCATCAGCCAGTACAGCCGGTCGATATTCTGCTGCGGCGTAAGCGAGGTGAGCAGCGTCTGCGGGCCGGGATCGTTGTCGGGATAATCGAACGGCTCCATCGGCACTTGCAGCAGCACCTCATGGCCGCCGTTGCGCGCGCGGGCAACCAGCGACGCCGCATTGCTGCCGTAGGGCACGAAGCCGAGCGTCACCGGCGCCGGCAGTTTGGCGATCGCATCGGCGGTCGCGTTGGTGCTGACGCCGAGGCCGCCGACGATCAGCGCGATGCGCGGCGCGTCGGGCTTGCCGGGAATCGGCTGCACCGGCCGCGCGAAGGCATCGGCCGGCCGCGTGCCGTCGGCGGCGATTTTCGGGATCGGGCCGTGCGTGGTCATCTCGACGAATTTCTGGTCGAGCACGGCTCCGGCCACCGGCGCCGCGGCGTTCGCTGGCGCCCCGTCATTGGCCGGGACCGCGCCAACCGCCGGCGCCGGGATCAGGACGTCCTGCTTCGCGCCGGTCTTGCCGTCGATGATGGTGATCGTCGTGGTATTGGCGGGCGGGCTGGCCGCAGCTTGGCTCGGCGCGGCCGGCGGCGGTGAGGCAGCCGACATGTCATGCGGCTGCGTCAGGCGACAGCGGCCGTCGGCGCGCCGGAATTGTCCGAGGTTTTTGCCGCGATCTTCAGATTTGCCGGGACCACAGCCATCGGTTCGCCGCCGAACGGATCGTCGGCCACGACCGCCCACAGCACGAACACGGCAAGGAACAGCGCCAGCGCCCCGGCCACGATCTGCGGCACCGGAAGCTTGATGCCGCCGGCGCTTGTTTGGCTGCATGGCCGAGCGGAGCGTTCAGATCATCCGCCGCCGTCATGAACGAGTTCCTTGTGCCAATTGCCGCGCGAATCAGGTCGCGAATCATGCCGCCGCGAATCATGGTTGTGAGTTTATCACGGCCGGCCAAGGTCCCGCTGGAACCGGAATTCGGCACATGTCACCAATGCGGTAGGACAAAAAATCGGGGCGGCACAAGGCCGCCCCGGATCTCGAAATCGCATGGCAACGCGCTGGTCCTAGTTGGGAACCGCAGCCTTCGGATTCGGCGGGAAGGCCGCATTGCTCGCCGTGCCGCGCAGCAGGTCGAGCGCCATTTGCAGCGCCTTGTCGTCCTTCTCGTCCGGCGGCACATAGGACTGCGAGCCGGATTCTTCCGGACCCTTCGGCCTTGAGATGGCCGCGCAGCGAGGCTTCGCCCTTGGTGTCGGTTTGCGCTTTCAGGTCGTCCGGCACGTCCTGCAGCACCTCGATATCGGGCGTGATGCCCTTGGCCTGGATCGAGCGGCCCGACGGCGTGTAATAGCGCGCCGTGGTCAGCCGCAGCGCGCCATTGCCGGCGCCGAGCGGGATGATGGTCTGCACCGAGCCCTTGCCGAACGAGCGCGTGCCGATCAGCGTCGCGCGCTTGTGATCCTGCAAGGCGCCGGCGACGATTTCCGAAGCCGAGGCCGAGCCGCCGTTGATCAGCACGATCACCGGCTTGCCCTTGGTCATGTCGCCCGGCCGCGCGTTGAAGCGCTGGGTCTCTTCCGGGTTGCGGCCGCGGGTCGAGACGATCTCGCCCTTGTCGAGGAACGTATCGGACACCGAGATCGCCTGATCGAGCAGGCCGCCCGGATTGTTGCGCAGATCGACCACGTAGCCCTTGATCTTGTCGGCGCCGAGCTGGCTGTTGAGATCGTTGATCGCCTGCTTCAGGCCGTCGGTCGTCTGCTCGTTGAACTGGGTGATGCGGATATAGCCGACGTCGCTCGCCTTCGGCATGCGAGCGCACCGATTTCACGCGGATCACGTCGCGCATGATCGTCACGTCGATCGGCTTGTCGGCAGCCCTTGCGCATGATGGTGAGCTTGATCTTGGTGTTCACCGGCCCGCGCATCTTGTCGACGGCCTGATTGAGCGTGAGACCCTGCACCGCCTCGTCGTCGAGCTGGGTGATGATGTCGTTGGCCATGACGCCGGCCTTGGCCGCGGGCGTATCGTCGATCGGCGCGACGACCTTGACCAGGCCGTCTTCCATCGTGACTTCGATGCCGAGACCGCCGAATTCGCCGCGCGTCTGCACCTGCATGTCGCGGAAGCTCTTCGGATCCATGTAGCTCGAATGCGGATCGAGCCCGGCCAGCATGCCGTTGATCGCCGATTCGACGAGCTTGGAGTCGTCGGGCTTCTCGACGTAATCGGCGCGCACGCGCTCGAACACGTCGCCGAACAGGTTGAGCTCCCGGTAGGTGTCCGAAGCCGCCGCTCGCGCCGCCGAGCCGAACGACAGTGCGTGCGGCTGGGTCACGCAGCAGCGTCGCCGCGGCGCCGGCCACTGCACCGAGGAAAATCAGGGAAGTTTTGCGACATCATCCGCGAACCTTTTCGCCTTCGTTAGTCGCCCACCAAGGGCTGGGATCGATGGGAGTGCCGTCCTTGCGGAACTCCACGTAGAGCACTGGTTGCTTGGGCCCGGTCGTGACGGTCGCGGAAGCTTGCGACCCGTCACCCATCACCGCTACCGGCTCACCGGTTAGCACGAACTGGCCGAGATCGACGGAAATCCGCTCCATCCCCGCTAGCAGGACATGATACCCGCCGCCGGCATTCAGGATCAAGAGTTGCCCATAGCTGCGAAACGCGCCGGCGTAAACCACCCAGCCGTCACATGGCGCGGTAATTTGGGCGCCGGGCCGCGAGGCGATGGAAAGCCCCTTTTGGGTTCCGCCGGCCCCGTCGGAACCGCCAAATTCGCGGATTCGCGCGCCGTTGACCGGTAATCGCAGGTGGCCGCGCATGTCGGCAAAGGCAACGGCCGGCGCCAAGCCGGCCGGGATCGCCCAGCGCGGCGAGATCGCGGCTGGGTGGCGTCTTCGTCGATCGAGCGGCTGGCATCGTGCGCCGCGCGGATGGCGGGATCGAGGCTCGCTTCGAGCTTGGCGATGAGATCCTTGATGCTGTCGACCTGATGCGCGAGGTCGGTCGGCGTGCTGCCGCTCGGCGTCGAGCGATCTGCTCGCGCTATGGCCTGCTTCTTCTGCCGCTCGTCGATCAGCATGCTCATGCGCAATTGATCGCGCGCCGAGCTGATCGAGGTCGCGTGACAGCCGGTCGCGTTCGCCGACGATCTCTTTGCGCACGCGCAGCAGATCGGAAAGATCGCCGGCCAAAGCGTCGGCCTCGCGCGCGCATTTCCGGCAGCACGGCGCCGAGCGTGATCGCGGTGCGCACCGCTTGCAGCGCATCTTCCGGCCGCACCATGAGCGCGGGCGGCGGCTGGCGGCCGATGCGCTGCAAGGCGGCGAGGATCTCGACGATCACGCCGCGGCGCTCGTCGAGCGATTTTTGAAACAGCTGTTCTTGCTCGTCGAGCGGCGTCAAGCCGCGCTTGCGTCGCGTCGATATTGGCCTCGACGTCGCGGATCCGCGCCGCCGTGTCGATCAGTTGCTGATTGAATTTGCGGCGGTCGGCGCTCAGCGCCTCGATCTCGATCCGCAGCTTGGCTTGGCTTTCCGCGGAATCGCGCTGGCGGGCGCGCGCGGCGTCGAGCTCCTGATCGCGCTGCTTGAGCGCATCCGCGCTATTGGCCGGCGGCGGGGCCGGCGCCGGCGAGACTTGCGGCGGCGAGGCTTGGGGCGGCGGCGCTTGGAGTGGCGAGATTGCGGCTGGCGCGCGTTTGCGCGAATGCGGCCGAACCGGCGCCGAAATCCGCGCCAAGCGGCAGTGCAAAAGCTAAAGCCGAGCCGAGCACAAGGCGCGGATCGGTTCGGCTCGACCGTCGGAGAATCATCGTGTTCAAGGTTAAGACGCGGCCCTCAGGAAGGCAAGCGAAACAGCATAAAACAGGCAGGTTGGGACGGGAATAAGACACGCAGCGCCGCTGCCGCCGTCACAATTCGGTGAGGCAGATGACGCACGATTAGCTCTTGATTGCGCACGATCGTTCGGAAAACCGGTGACCGCTTTCTGGATCATGCTTGACGATCAGCCGCGATGATAGGGATGGCCGGCCAGGATCGTGCCGGCGCGATAGATCTGCTCCAGCAGCATGATGCGCACGAGCTGATGCGGCCAGGTCGCGGCGCCGAAGGCGAGCTTGAACTTGGCGCGCTCGCGCAGGCTTTGCGCCAGCCCGTCGGCGCCGCCGATGACGAAACAGGCCGCCGGACGGTCTTCCGCGCGCCATTCGCGCAACAGTGCCGCGAAGCGCCGCGCTGTCGAGATTCTCGCCGCGCTCGTCGAGGATGGCGACCACCGCGCGCTCGGGAATGACATTGGCGATGGCGATCGATTCTTCGGTGCGCCGCCGCTCGGCATCCTGCGCGCGGCTTTCGCGGATTTCGACGATTTCGATGTCGCGAAGGCCGAGGCTGCGGCCGATCGCTTCGGCGCGCTTGCGATAGGCCGCGGCAAGCTCGCGCTCGGGGCCTTGCTTCAGCCGGCCGACGGCGGCGATGACGATACGCATGAGTGCTACTGCCATCACACTGAGACAGCCGCGCCGCCAGGCGCGCATCGAAGCGGCGATCAGCGAACGGAGCCTCGGCGCGCAAACCTCCGAGCTCGCTTCGCCGCTCCTCAGGATAACGGAGTCGGATCTAACTCGCGCGCCGCGCCGGCCGCCCGCCGTCCACATCTTTTCGAGATTGTAGAAATCCCGCACTTCGGGGCGGAAGACGTGGACGATGACGTCGCCGGCATCGATCAGCACCCAATCGCAATGCGGCATGCCTTCGACGCGGGCGCGAACGCCGGCTTTGTGCAAATCCTCGACGACCCTGTCGGCCACCGATCCGACATGGCGCTGCGACCGGCCGGAGGACACGACCATGTAGTCGCCGATTGAAGATTTATCCCGAAGATCGATGGTGAGGGTGTCCTCCGCCTTCATATCGTCGAGGCGGGTGAGGACCAGACGGAGGATCTCCTCGGCGTCAAGACGCATTCTGGAGACCGCTTCGGGCGCGCGACGTTCGGCCCGGGAGATTACAACTGTGGACAGGGTTGCTTATCCTTTCGCTCCTGTTTCGCTCCAAATCCTTCCTTTCCAGTACTACTTCCAATACTTCCACTCACTTCTCAGCCCCGGCCACCGAATCCGGGACACGCCTTAAGATAGGCACGGCGAGTTAACAGTTTCAACTCCTTTGCTTCAAACAACTGTCATTTAGCGGTCATCGGCGACGTTCCGCAGTGCGGGCCGCGCGCAGCGCCGTCGAGGACAGCGGCGATTTCAGCCCGTGCAGGTAAACCCAGGCCGGCGGCTTGCGTCCGGCAAGCGTCCGCGCCGCCGTTCCGGCAGCCGCGCCCAGGCCAGCGCCTGGCCGGTGACGCCGGCGGCCGAATAGAGGCTCGGTCCCAGCCGATCGACGACCGCGATCGGCACCAGCGCGCGCGATGTCGCGCCAGCGCTGCCAGCGATGGAAGTGGCGCAGATTGTCGGCGCCCATGATCCAGACGAAATGCACGCCCGGGCAGCGCCGCACCAGATAATTGATCGTCTCATAGGTGTAGCTGGTGCCGAGATCGGCTTCGAAGTCGGTGACGTCGATGCGCGGATGGTGCGCCAGCGCGCGCGCGGCGGCGACGCGCTCGGCGAGCGGCGCAAGCCCGTGGGTGTCCTTGAGCGGATTGCCGGGCGTGACGAGCCACCAGACCCGGTCGAGACCGAGCCGCCGCATCGCCAAGCAGGCAGGCGGCGCGATGCGCCGCGTGCGGCGGATCGAACGTGCCGCCGAACAGGCCGATGCGCATGCCGGGCGCATGCAACGGCAGGACGATACGGCCGCGGCCGCCTCGTTGCCCCCGACCGCGGGCGCGACGTGCGGGCGCCGCCGCGCGCGCAGGAAGGAACTCGCACTTCATGGCTTTTGGAAACGTACCCCTCCCAACGCACGTCCGCCGCCATCGCGCGACGTGACGCGGCGAAATATTCACGGCCGCGTCTGTCCGCTGCCGCGTATGCGATATTTGAAACTGGTGAGTTGCTCGACGCCGACCGGGCCGCGCGCATGCAGCCGGCCGGTGGCGATGCCGATCTCGGCGCCGAAACCGAATTCGCCGCCGTCGGCGAATTGCGTCGAAGCATTGTGCAGCACGATCGCCGAATCCACTTCGCGCAGAAACTTGTCCGCGGTCTTCTTGTCCTCGGTGACGATCGCGTCGGTGTGATGCGAGCCGTAGCGCTCGATATGCGCGATCGCGGCATCGACGCCGTCGACCACGCCGGCGGTGAGGATCGCGTCGAGATATTCGGTGCTCCAATCGGCTTCGCTCGCCGGCTTGACGCGGCTGTCGGCGGCCTGCACGGCGGCATCGCCGCGGATCTCGCAGCCGGCGTCGAGCAGCATGGTGACCAGCGGCTTGAGCAACTTCGCCGCGCCGGCGCGATCGACCAGCAAGCGTTTCGGCCGCGCCGCAGACGCCGGTGCGGCGCATCTTGGCATTGAGCACGATCGACTTGGCCATGGCGAGCTTGGCCTTGCCGTCGACATAGACGTGGCAGACGCCTTCGAGATGGGCGAACACCGGCACGCGCGCCTCGGTCTGCACGCGGCCGACCAGGTTCTTGCCGCCGCGCGGCACGATCACGTCGATCGCGCCGTCGAGGCCGGCGAGCATCATGCCGACCGCCTCGCGGTCGCGCGTCGGCACCAGCGCGATCGCCGCGGCGGGCAGTCCGGCTTCGACCAGGCCTTCGACCAGCGCGGCATGGATCGCGCGGCAGGAGCGGAAGCTCTCGGAGCCGCCGCGCAGGATCGCGGCATTGCCGGCCTTGAGGCAGAGCGCGCCGGCATCGGCGGTGACATTCGGCCGGCTCTCATAGATCACGCCGACGACGCCGAGCGGCACCCGCACGCGCTCGATGCGCATGCCGTTCGGCCGCCGCCATGACGCCATGACGGTGCCGACCGGATCTTTGAGCTTGCGGATGACGTCGAGGCCGGCGGCCATCGCCTCGACGCGCTCGGCATCGAGCGCCAGCCGGTCGAGAAAGGCCGGCGTGGCGCCGGCGGACTTGGCCTCGGCCAGGTCCTCGGCATTGGCGGCGAGGATCGTGCGCGCGGGAGCGCGCGGATCGCCTTGGCCATGGCGGCGAGCGCGCGGTTCTTCTGCGCCGCCGGGGCGAGCGCCAGCGCGCGCGCCGCCTTGCGCGCCTCGCGGCCGATGTCGCGCATGGTCGGCGTCGAGCTCGCCGCTTCGAGCTTCCTGGAACGCGGCGACCGCCTTGAGCGGGGCGTTCATTGGCAGCTCTCGTAGCTATCGGCCTCATGGCCTTGATCCGTCTTGCATTCGGGAACTTCCTACCATGTTCGGCCAAGTCCGGCGAGGCGGCCGGCGAGCCGGTTCCCGGCAAAGCGTTACCCACAGCAATCCACAGCATTCGTGGGCCCGTCACAGAATTCAAGGAACCTCACCAAATTGACCGGCGTTTCGCAGTTCGAGTCCCACGAACAAGAGGGTGTCATGCATTTGTCAGCAAATCGTAAGCAGAGCCGCTTGCCCAAGCGGTTCCCGGTCGGCACGACCTATGTGGTCGAAGGCCGCGGCGGCGAGGACGGGCATTTGCGCGTGTTTTCGCGCTATGTCGTGCTGCCGGGCGGGCGAGCGCATCAATCTGGGCGGCGATGTTGGCGGCCGGCTTCGCCGCGCAGCGCGCCGGCGCGCCCGGAACCGCGGCCGAAAGTCAGGTCCAAAGCCGGCGGAAAAACGCCGGTCCGAACCGCGCGAAAAAAATTATCGCGGAGGCCGGAACCACGCGCCAGCACCGCCGTTGACAGTCAGATGCCGGGCGAAGCCCCCCAGCCCCTCACCCTCAATCACCCGGCGTCGAACCCCGGCCGCATTAGCGGCCGGGGTTCATCTTTTGTGGCCCGGTCGTGCTCACCGCCCTTGCAGCACCCAGCCTTGGCGCGGTGTGATCTCTGGGGGTTATGGCCGCGCGCCTATTCCCGGCCGACGACCAGATCGTCGCGATGGATCATCTCGGCCCGGCCGCTAAAGCCGAGGATCGCGTCGATATCGGCCGAGGCGCGGCCTCTGATCTTCTGCGCATCCTCGGCGTCATAGGCGCACAGGCCGCGGCCGATTTCGGCGCCGTCGGGGCCGCGGATGATGACCGCGTCGCCGCGCGCGAAGTCGCCGTCGATCCGCACGACGCCGACCGGCAGCAGGCTGTTGCCGCGCCGCAGCGCCGCGACCGCGCCGGCATCGATGATGAGCGTGCCTTTGGGCTTCGAGCGAGCCCGCGATCCATTTTTTGCGCGCGGTCACCGGATTGCCCGCGGTGAGGAACCAGGTGCAGCGCGCGCCCTTGGCGATGGCCTCGAGCGGATGCTCGACACGGCCCGAGGCGATGACCATGTGGGTGCCGGCGCCGGTGGCGATCTTGGCCGCTTCGATCTTGGTCTGCATGCCGCCGCGCGACAGGTCCGAGCCGGCGGCGCCCGCCATCGCCTCGATCTCCGGCGTGATGCGCTCGACACGCGGCACGTGTTTCGCCGCAGCCGAGCTGCCGGGCGGCGCGTCGTAGAGGCCGTCGACGTCGGACAGCAGCACCAGAAGATCGGCGCTCACCATGGTGGCGACGCGCGCGGCGAGCCGGTCGTTGTCGCCATAACGGATTTCGGTGGTCGCGACGGTATCGTTCTCGTTGATGACCGGCACCGCGCGCCATTCCAGAAGCTTGTCGATGGTCGAGCGCGCATTGAGATAGCGCCGCCGCTCTTCGGTGTCGCCGAGCGTCACCAGCACCTGGCCGGCGGTGATGCCGTGCCGCGACAGCGCCTCGGTCCAGGTGCGCGCCAGCGCGATCTGGCCGACGGCGGCGGCGGCCTGGCTGTCCTCGAGCTCGAGCCGCCCGCCCGGCAGTTTGAGCACCGCGCGGCCGAGCGCGATGGCGCCGGACGACACCACCAGGAGGTCGCGCTTGTCGGCGTGCAGCGCGGCCAGATCGGCGGTCAGCGAGGCCAGCCAATTTTCGTTGAGCCTGCCGGCCTGCGCATCGACCAGCAGCGAGGAGCCGACCTTCACGACGATGCGGCGGAAGTCGGCGAGCCGAGGCGTGTTCATGGCAGAGCTTTTGATGGCGAGCTTTTGAAGCGGTACGCAAGCCGGCGGACGTTACAGCTCGGCTTCGTCCTGCAGCTTTGCCTTGTTTTCCAGGCAATAATAGCCGGACAGGCGGCTGACCAGCTTGCGGCGCTTCCAGTCGTTGAGGATGCGGCTGACATTCTCGCGCGCGATGCCGGCCATGGCGGCGAGGTCGCTCTGGCCGATCTTCTGGCGGATGACGATGCGGCCGGAGCCGACGTCCTGGCCGAAATCCTGCGCCAGTTCGAGCAGCGTGCAGGCGACGCGGCCGCGCAGCGGCAGGAAGCTTCCGGCCGCGATCACCGCGTCGGTTTCGCGCAACCGCGTGGCGAGCAGCGTCACCAGCGATTTGTAGACTTCGGGATGCTTGTTGGCGAATTCCTCGAACGCGGCGCGGCTGAGAAAACTCAGCGATGCGGCGCGCACCGCCACCACCGAAGCCGAACGCGGCAGCCCGTCGATGATCGAAAGTTCGCCGACGATGGCGCCGGCGCCGAGGAAGGCGAGAATGCGCTCGGTGCCGGCGCGCGACACCATGGTGACTTTGAGCAGCCCGTCCTCGACGCGATAGCAGCCGTCGCCGGCATCGCCGGCAAGAAACAGCACCTGCTCGGCGTTGAGCGTGACCGGCGTCGCGGCCGTGAACAGATCTGCCGAAAGATGCTCGGGCAATCCCGACAGCAGGCTCGGCGTTGAACGAGTTGTTGGCATCGGAAGCCTGCGCATCGCTGCGGGACCAGTCCCGACCGGCGGTACAAGCATGCGGCAGATTTGGCAAAAGGAAAAGCCCGCCCGGAGGGGCATCCGGGCGGGCGCGGTTTCGACCCGTTCCAGGGTCATCGGGGTGTAGGGGGACCGAGTTCCACCCCTTGGACGTCACTCCGGTCATTGGGAGTTGGGGGACCGAAACTGACCGACGCCGTCCGAATCACAGACCGCCAATCCTAGCGCCTTGCTGCGGCGGCGAAGTGATTGCCATCACAGAAAGGCACTTTTGCTTCAAATTGCTGATTTATAATGATTTTTTGTCGTAGCCCGGCGCCAAAACCGGCCAAATCCGCCGCCAATAGGCAAAATCCGCGGCAGCGCTCCGCCGCTTATGTCCTTTGGCGCGCGCACTTCGACGCCGGCGCGGTGTTCGATCGGCTGCACGATCGTGCGTGATGTCCTTGTCCGGGCCGAGCTCGTCGCAGGTGAGCTTGAGCAGCGCGGCCACCGCCTCGATCACCTCGATCGGCACGCCGAGCGCTTTGGCTTCGGAGACGAACAGGTTCACGTCCTTCATCATCAGCCCGGCGGTAAAGCCCTGATTGAATTTGCGCGGGATGACGACATCGGGAAATTTCTGCTCGGTCGCCGTTGCTGCGGCCGGAGCTGGCATTGATGACGTCGAGCATGATGCGCGGATCGAGCCCCGCCTTCACGCCCATCACCATCGATTCCGATGTCGCCGCCATGGCGGCGGCGGACAGCACGTTGTTGCAAAGCTTCATGGTCTGGCCGGCGCCCGGCCGCTCGCCGATGTAAAAGAACTTGCCGATCACTTTGAGCGCGGGCTCGACCGCTTCGACATCGGCGCGCGGGCCGGACGCCATGACGGCGACCGTGCCTTTCTCGGCGCCTTTGACGCCGCCGCTCACCGGCGCATCGATCTGCACGATGTTCTTTGCCGCAAGCAGCTTGAAAATGCGCTGCGCCATCACCGAGCCGGTGGTCGAGAGATCGACGAAGCGGCGCACGCGCTTGCCTTCGATCACGCCGTCCGGGCCGGTCGCGACTTTGAGCACGATGTCGGGCGTCGGCAGGCTCGCCATCACGGTCTCGGCCATGTCGGCGACTTCCTTCGGCGAGCGCGCCGCCACCGCGCCGAGCGCGGCGAGATCGCCGATCGCTTCCTGGCGCGTGTCGTAGACGATGACCTTGTGCCCGGCCTCGACCAGCCGCCGCGCCATGTGCGCGCCCATATTGCCGAGACCGATGAAGCCGATGTCCATGAGTTCCTCCCCATAATTGTCTCCGTCACGCCTGAGGCGCGAGCGAAGCGAGCCTCGAAGGGTAACGGCCCGGCCGTGCATCCTTCGAGGGCCGCTTCGCGGCCACCTCAGGATGACGGGTTAGGTGTTGGAGACATTGATAGCAGACCTAGAAATTCCGCGCGCACCTTCTCGGTATGCTCGCCGAGCGCCGGCACCGGGCCGTAATGCCGCGGCGCGGCGGCGTGTTGCGCCGCCGGCGCCGGATAGGAGACCGGCCCGCTCGGCGTGCCGATGGTGATGCGGCGCAGATGCGGATGGCGCGCGAGCTCGGCCGGACCGTTGACGCGCGCGAAGGCGATATCGGCGGCGGCGAGTTTTTGCTCCAGCGCGTCGGCGTCGAGCGCGGCGAACACGGCGGCGACGCGGCCATCGGTTTCGGCGCGGCGTTTGACGCGCTCGACATTGGTGGCAAAAGCCGGATCGGCGGCGAGCGCCGTATCGCCCAGAACTTTTTCCGCCAGCACGCGCCATTCGCGGTCGCTCTGGATGGAAATGAGGATGGCGACGCCGTCGCGGCTGCGGAATGCGCCGTAAGGCGAGATCGAGGTATGGGCGAGGCCCATGCGCTGCGGCGGCGCGCCCGCTTCCTGCTTGCAGCAGCGGCACCGTCATCCAATCGGCCATGGCGTCGAACATCGAGATCGAGAGCTCGGCGCCTTCGCCGGTGCGCTCGCGCGCGATCAGCGCTTCGAGGATCGCCTCATAGGCATTCATGCCGGATGGCGATATCGACGACCGAAACGCCGACGCGCGCCGGCTCGGTGGTGCCGGTGATCGAGGCCAGGCCGGATTCCGCCTGGATCAGCATGTCGTAGGCTTTGCGCATGCGCGTGCGGGCCGGTGTCGCCGAAGCCGGAGATCGAGCAACAAATCAGCCGCGGATGCTCGCGCCGCAATTTCGCGATGGGAAAGCCGAGCTTGCTCGACCGCGCCGGGTTTCAGATTCTGAATGAACATGTCGGCGCGCGCGAGCATCGCGGCGAGCAGCGCCTTGTCGTCCGGTCTTGGCGAGATCGAGCACGATCAATTCCTTGCCGCGATTGAGCCAGACGAAATAGCTGCATTCGCCGTGCACCAGATCGTCGTAGCCGCGCGCGAAATCGCCCTCCGGCCGCTCGATCTTGATGACGCGCGCGCCGGCATCGGCGAGCCGGCAACTGCACATCGGCGCCGCCACCGCCTGTTCGAGCGCGACGACGAGAAGGCCGGAGAGGGGAGAGTCATATCGTCATGGCCGGGCTTGTCCCGGCCATCCCGATGAAAGATGCACGGAGCCAGAGATCGGGATGCGCGGGTCAAACCCGCGCATGACGATGCTAAACGGGTCGTCGCCGGCGTCTCTGCGATCATTTGGCTACGGATGCGCAATATCATCATACAGATCGCGCCAAGTATCATTTTCTTTGGCAATGAGTCGCGTTTTATAAGCCCTCGGCCAATGTTTGATGTTCTTCTCGCGCTGGATTGCTTGATACGCCGTTTCATAAATTTCGAAATAGACAAGGCGGTCGATTCCATAGCGCTTTGTATGACCGTCGACCATTTTATTTTTGTGTTCGTAGATGCGGCGGACAAGGTTGTTTGTGACGCCGACATATAGAGCGCCACCGGGACGACTTGCGAGAATGTAAACATAGAACTGTCGCACGCGCGGAGTTTCGCGAATCGGGATGGCCGGGACAAGCCCGCCCATGACGGGCTGACAACCTTCAATACGACCTCGGCAACCCCAGCACATGCTCGGCGATGTAGGACAGCACCAGATTGGTCGAGATCGGCGCCACGGTATAGAGCCGCGTCTCGCGGAATTTGCGCTCGATGTCGAACTCTTCGGCGAAACCGAAGCCGCCGTGGGTCTGCACGCACATATCGGCGGCGGCCCAGGACGCTTCGGCGGCGAGGTGCTTCGCCATGTTGGCTTCGGCGCCGCAGTCCTGCGCCGGCTTCGTAGAGCGCCGCCGCTTCGCGCACCATCAGTTCGGCGGCGCGCATGCCGATATAGGCGCGCGCGATGGGAAACTGGACGCCCTGGTTCTGTCCGATCGGCCGGCCGAACACCACGCGCTCGCCGGCATAGGCGGTGGCCTTTTGCGATGAACCATTTGGCGTCGCCGATGCATTCGGCGCCGATCAGAATGCGCTCGGCATTCATGCCGGAAAGAATGTAGCGAAAGCCTTCGCCTTCCTTGCCGATCAGGTTCTCGGCCGGCACGCGCATGTTCTCGAAGAACACTTCGGTGGTGGCGTGGTTCATCATGGTGCGGATCGGCCGGATGGTCAGGCCGTTGCCTTTGACCTCGCGCATATCGACCAGGAAGACCGACAGGCCGGCGGTGCGTTTGCTGGCCTGCTCGCGCGGCGTGGTGCGGGCGAGCAGCAGCATCAGATCGGAATGCTCGGCGCGCGAGGTCCAGATTTTCTGGCCGTTGACGACGTAAGTGGTCGCCGTCGCGCACCGCCGTGGTGCGCAGGCTCAGCGTGTCGGTGCCCGAGGTCGGCTCGGTGACGCCGAAGGCCTGCAGGCGCAATTCGCCGCGCGCGATGCCCGGCAGATAGCGCGCTTTCTGTTCGGCGCTGCCGTGCCGCAGCAGCGTGCCCATCGTGTACATCTGGGCATGGCAGGCGCGCCGTTGCAGCCCGACGGCTGGATCTCTTCCATGATCGCCGCCGCCGCGGTCATGGTCAGCCCGCTGCCGCCGTATTCCTCGGGGATCAGCGCGGCGAGGAAGCCGGCCTTGGTCAGCGCCGCGACGAATTTGTCCGGATAGGCGCGCTCGCGATCGAGCGCGCGCCAATATTCGCCGGGAAAATCGGCGCACAGCGCGCGCACCGCCTCGCGGATCGGCGCAAGGTCGGCGGCTTCGGTCACGGCCGCACCTCGGCGCGGCCGTTATTGATGGCGATGACGTCGCGCTCGACGACGCGCGAGCGGAAGCTCACCACATCGCCGTCGCGCCACATCTCGGTGCGCAGCGTCTCGCCGGGAAACACCGGCGCGGAAAAGCGGCAGGCGAACGACAGTAAGCCTTTTGCGGATCGTAGCCGCACATGGTTTTCAGCACGGCATGGCCGGCAACGCCGAAATTGCCAAGCCCGTGCATGATCGGCCGCGGAAAGCCGGCCTGCTTTCGCCACCGCCGGGTCGGCGTGCAGCGGATTGCGGTCGCCGCTCAGCCGGTAGATCAGCGCCGCTTCCGGACGCGTTCCGAGATCGCAAACCGCGTCCGGCGCGCGCTCCGGGATCGGATGCGGCGCCGGCGCTTCGCGCGGCGGGCCGCCGAAGCCGCCATCGGCGCGGCAGAAGGTCGTTTGCGTCACGGTGGCGATCAGCTGCGCCGCTCGCCTTGTCGGTCACCTTGCGCTCGGTGAGCACCAGCGCGCCTTTGCCGGCGCCTTTGTCGATCACTTCGATGATACGCAAGCCGGCCGATCACGGTGCCCTGCGCCGGCGAGCGGCCGGTGCAGCGTGATGCCTTGCTCGCCGTTGACGAGCTTCACCCAGTCGATGCCGGTGATCGCGCTCGCGCGCCCAGAAGCCGGCATGGCCGAGCACGGTGCCCATGGTCGGCAGCACTTTCAGATTCTTCTCATAGACGAAGGGCAGTTCGTCCTCGTTCATCGGATCGTGGCCGAGCCCGATGCCGAGCGCATAGAGCATGCAGTCCTTGGCGTCGTAGGCTCTGCTCCCGCGGCGGAATCGAGCGCCATCAGTTTGTCGTAGACGATGGTCATCTGCTCTCAGGCTCCATTCTCGCTTCAGTCATATTCGCGAAGCGATGACGTAATCGCCGTGCATGCTTGGCGTGCGGTCAGATTATGGACGCCGCTGCGCGGCATCAATCACACCGGATCCCAGGAGAACACATCGCTCGAACGGTCGAGCGGCGTGAACGAGGCGGCGAAGGCGCCTTTGAGCTGCGCATCGAGCTTTTCCGGCGTCCAGCCGTCGGAGCGATGCAGCGTGCGGATCGGCCGGGTCTGGTTGAACAGATAAATCTCGTTGTTGCGCACCGAGAAAATCTGGCCGCTGATGCCGTCGGCGCGATCGGAGCCGAGATAGACGACGAGCGGCGCGATTTTCTCCGGCGTCATTTCGCGGAAACGCGGCGACGCGCGCTTTTTCTTCTTCGGTCTCGGCCGGGATCGAATCGATCATCCGCGTCCAGGCAAACGGCGCGACGCAGTTCGAGCGCACATTGAAGCGCGCCATGTCGAGCGCGATGCCGCGCGACAGGCCGACGATGCCCATCTTGGCCGCCATGTAATTGGCCTGGCCGAAATTGCCGACCAGGCCCGAGGTCGAGGTCATATGCACGAAGCTGCCGGAATTCTGCTCGCGGAAATGCGTGGCGCAGGCGCGGCTCATGGCGAAGCTGCCGTGCAGATGCACGGCGATCACGTCCGACCAGTCCGACCAGCTCATGCGGTGGAAGATGCGGTCGCGCAGGATGCCGGCATTGTTGACCAGGATATCGACGCGGCCGAAGGCGTCGAGCGCCGCCTTGACGATTTTGTCGGCATTGCCCGGCTCGCTGATCGACAGCGTCGAGGCGATCGCTTCGCCGCCGGCTTTCTTGATTTCGTCGACGACCGCTTGCGCCGGGCCGGCATCGGTGCCGGCGCCGTCGAGGCCGCGCCGATATCGCAGACGACGACGCGGGCGCCTTCCTGCGCCATCAACAGCGCGATGCCGCGGCCGATGCCGCGCGCCGCGCCGGTGACGATGGCGACTTTGCCGGCAACGATATTCGGCCATGAATTATATCCACCCCGATCTCTCAGCCGTCATGCGCGGGCTTGTCCCGCGCATCCCGATCACCTGACGCCGTGCCCTTCGGATCGGGATGGCCGGGACGCGCCCGGCCATGACGAAACGGACGATAGCGCTAATTCCCCCACACCTCGCGGGCGACCTCGCCGATCATGCGCAGCTTGGCCCATTCCTCGTCCTCGGCGAGCGTATTGCCTTCCTCGGTCGAGGCGAAGCCGCATTGCGGCGACAGGCAGAGCTGGTCGAGATCGGTGAATTTGGCGGCTTCCTCGATGCGGCGCTTGATCGCGTCCTTGGATTCCAGCGTGCCGGTTTTGGTCGTGACCAGGCCGAGCACCGCGCGGCGGTCCTTCTGCAGCCGCTTGAGCGGCTCGAAGCCGCCGGCGCGCTCGGTGTCGTATTCCATGAAATAGCCGTGCACCTTGATGCGGTCGAACAGCACTTCCTGCATCGGCGTCGTAGCCGCCGGAGCCCATGAAGGTCGATTTGTAGTTGCC
Organism: uncultured Alphaproteobacteria bacterium; assembly: GCA_963784005.1. Lineage (GTDB taxonomy): Bacteria > Pseudomonadota > Alphaproteobacteria > Rhizobiales > Xanthobacteraceae > BOG-931. The sequence continues at coordinate 48,083 of CAWAPT010000010.1, forward strand.
GCGGCACAGATGCATGGTCACCGTCATGTCGGCCGGGATATCGGAAATCGCCGTGTTGATCAGATCGCCGTAGATCGTGCCGAGCGCTTCCGGATCGTCGCCGCGGTCCTTCATCTGCTGGCGATATTTCGGATCGCACAGCATGGCGATGAAGACCTCGTCGAGCTGCAGATAGCGGCAGCCGGCATCGGCAAAGGCGCGCACCGCTTTCTTGTAGGCCTGGCCGAGATCGGCGAAGAACTTATCGAGCGTCGGATAGATCGACTTGTCGATCGGCGTGGGACTCGGGCGGCCGTACAGCGCCGACGGCGCCGGAATGGTCATTTTCGGCGTGCGCGTGGTGTGCGCTTTGAGGAATTTGAAATGCTCGATCATCGGATGGCCGGAGAAGCCGATCTTGCCGGTGACCTTGACGCCCTCGTTGCGCGTCGTCACCGCGGCAAAGGCGATGCCGGTATCCATGACATGGCGCTCGACGCCGTCGAGCCCCCACAGGAAGTCGAGATGCCACCACGAGCGGCGGAATTCGCCGTCGGTGATCGATTGCAGCCCGGCCGCTTCCTGTTTCTTGATGACGTCCTCGATGGCGCGGTCCTCGACCGCCTTGAGCGCGGCGGCGTCGATCTCGCCTTTGGCGCGCTGCTCGCGCGCCTTTTTCAGCGCGGCCGGCCGCAACAGGCTGCCGACATGATCGGCGCGGAACGGCGGCTTGGTTCGTTGCATTATGTTTTCCTCCCCTTGTTTTCCTCCCCCGTGTACGGGGGAGGGCGCGAGCGAAGCGACGCGGGTGGGGGTCAGTGTTCGATGCTTGCGCAAGCGTCACGGCCGGACCCCCATCCTACCCTCCCCCTTTCAGGGAGAGGGATTTGTCTCATCCCCACACTTCGTCGGCCAACTCGACGATCATGCGCAGCTTTGCCCATTCCTCGTCTTCGGCCAGCACATTGCCTTCTTCGGTCGAGGCGAAGCCGCATTGCGGCGACAGGCAAAGCTGATCGAGCGCGATGAATTTCGTCGCCTCGTCGATGCGGCGCTTGATGGCGTCTTTGCTTTCCAGCGTGCCGGTCTTGGAGGTGACGAGACCGAGCACGACGGTCTTGCCCTTCGGCACGAAACGCAGCGGCTCGAAGCCGCCGGCGCGTTCGCTGTCGTATTCCATGAAATAGCCGTGCACGTTGATCGCGTTGAACATCAGCTCGGCGACCGGCTCGTAGCCGCCGGAGGCGACGAAGTTCGAGCGGAAATTGCCGCGGCACAGATGCATGGTGATGGTCATGTCGGACGGGATGTCGGAGATCGCGGCATTGATCATGCCGGCATAGGTCGCGGGCAAGGTTGTCCGGATCCTCGCCGCGGTCGGAGATCACTTTGCGCAGCGACGGATCGCAGAGATAAGTCAGGTTGACTTCGTCGAGCTGCAGATAGCGGCAGCCGGCATCGGCAAAGGCGCGCACCACTTTGCGGTAGGACTGGCCGAGGTCGCGATAAAAATCGTCCATGCCGGATAGATCGATTCCGGCACCGCGTCGCGGCCGTAGCGGAAATGCAGCGACGACGGCGACGGGATCGTCATCTTCGGCGTCTGCTTGGTGTGCGCCTTGCAGAAACTTGAAATGCTCGATCATCGGATGCGGCTGTAGTCGCCGAGCTTGCCGATGACGCGCAGCAGGATCGGCCGCGGCTGCGGCCCGCTGGTCGAGAATTTGACCTTGCGCTCGCCGGCATAGGATTCGACGTTGTGCAGCCGTTCGAGGAAATCGATGATTCCACGAGATGCGGCGGTATTCGCCGTCGGTGACGGATTTCAGCCCGACGGCTTCCTGCTTGCGGATCACGCCTTCGATTTCGCGATCCTCGATCGCCTTGAAGGCATCGGCGGCGATCTCGCCGCGCTCGCGCTTCTCCCGCGCCTCTTTCAGCGCGGCGGTGCGCAACAGGCTGCCGACGTGATCGGCGCGGAACGGCGGCTTGGTTCGTTGCATGGTCAACGCTCAGCTATTTGCATCATTTTCTTAGCGAGGCACGACACTTCTCCCTCTCCCCATTGGGGAGAGGGAGAAGTGAGGGGCGCGGGCCTCTCGGTCAGAACCCCGTCACCCCCACCCTCTCCCCCTTGGGGAGAGGGAGCCGACGGCGCGAGCGGCCATGAAATTACCTGCCCCACACCTCGTCCGCCAATTCCACGATCATCCGCAGCTTCGCCCATTGCTCGTCTTCGGACAGAACATTGCCTTCCTCGGTCGAGGCGAAGCCGCATTGCGGCGACAGGCAAAGCTGATCGAGCGCGACATATTTCGTCGCCTCGTCGATGCGGCGCTTGATGTCGTCTTTTTTCTCCAGCGCGCCGCTCTTCGAGGTGACAAGGCCGAGCACGAGCTGCTTCTTGCCCTTGGGGAAGAAGCGCAGCGGCTCGAAGCCGCCGGCGCGGTCGCTGTCATATTCCAGGAAATAGCCGTCGAGGCCGGTATCGCCGAGCAACTGCTCGGCGACGAACTCATAGCCGCCCGACGCGATGAAGGTCGAGCGGAAATTGCCGCGGCACGAATGCATGGTGATCGCCATGTCGGCCGGCTTGCCCTCCAGCGCCGCGTTGGTCAGGCGCGCATAACGCTTCGGCAGTTCCTCGGGATCGTCGCCGCGCGCCGTCGATTGCGCGCGCTCCTTCGGATCGCACATCATCGACCAGGCGGTGTCGTCGAGCTGCAGGTAGCGGCAGCCGGCGTCGTAGAAGGCGCGGATGGCGCCGCGATAGGCCTTGGCGAGATCGTCGAAGAACGGCATCGAGGTCGGGATAGACCTCGTTGCTGATCGCGGCGCGGCCTTGGCGGAAATGCAGCGTCGACGGCGCCGGGATCGTCATCTTCGGCGTCACGCGGGTGTGGGCTTTGAGGAACTTGAAGTGCTCCAGCATCGGGTGCCCGGAGAAGCCGAGCTTGCCGTCGATCTTCAGCGCATCGGAACTTGGTCTGCACGCCGTGAAACTGGATGCCGTGATCGGTCTCGTAGAAGGTCACGCCGTCGAGACCGCGGAAGAAATCGAAATGCCACCAGCTAGCGGCGGAACTCGCCGTCGGTGGCGAGCTTGAGCCCGATCTCTTCCTGCTTCTTGATGACCTTCTCGATCTCGCGGTTTTCGACCTCGCGGAGTGCGTCGGCGGAAATTTCGTTGCGCTCGTGTTTGGTGCGCGCCTCTTTCAGCGCTGCGGGCCGCAACAGGCTGCCGACATGATCGGCGCGAAACGGCGGCGTCGTTCGTTGCATTTCTTTCCTCTTCCTTTCCCTCCCCCGTTTACGGGGGAGGACGCGAGCGAAGCGACGCGGGTGGGGGTCAGTGTTCGATGCTTGCGCGAGCGTCGCGGCCGGACCCCCACCCTACCCTCCCCCTTTCAGGGGGAGGGTTTCTTTCAGCACATAGCGGCCGTCGTCGAGGCGGCCGAGGCGATGGGCGGCGTAAAGCGCGTCGAGCTCGCGCACGATTTCGCGGCCGTCTTTGCTGCCGAGCGCGGCCATCAATTCCAGGAAGCTCGCCGGTCCGGCCGCAAGCGCATCGGCGGCGGATTTGCGCGGCGTGGTCTTTTTTGCCACCGGCGGCGCCGGCACCGAAAACTCGAACGCGTCGGTCTTGCCGAACGGAATGGTGCAGTCGAAGCCGAGCTTGGCGCCGGTGCGCGCGCCGCCGAGCGACGGATCGAGCGGCACCACGCGGAAGCCGGAGCCGACGATGAGATCGCGATCGGCCTGGAAGCGCGTCGCCAGCGCCCAATCGGTCTCCTCGTCGGAGAACACGTCGATGTCGGGATCGAAGGCGAACACATGCTTGGCTTCGGCGTGCGAGCCGAAGATCGCGGCGATGGCGTTCTTGCGCGTCGCCCGGCACGCGCTGGCGCAGCGAAACGCGCACATTGTACATGCCGCCGCTCGACGGCGTGGCATAGACCGCAAGCGGCTCGCGCACCGACGCCATCAGCGCGGCCCAGGCCGCGGATTCGGTCTTCACGGTGGTGAGTTGCGCGGTGTCGGTGCGCGCCAGATGGCGGCCGCCGATGGTCACGGTCTGGAACAGCGCATCTTCGCGATGCGTGATCGCGGTGACGTGGAGCACCGGATTGCGCTTCACCACGCCGTAATAGCCGACATATTCGCCGTACGGGCCTTCCGGCTCGACATGCCCGGCCGGATCGAGAAAGCCTTCGATCACATATTCGGCGTCGGCCGGGACATGGATGTCGCTGGTGACGCATTTCACCACCGGCACCGGCTGCCCGCGCACGGCGCCGACGATGTCGAGCTCGTCCACGCCGGCAGCGCCACCATCGCCGCGAGAAAATCCGCCGGATGCGAGCCGACTGCGTAGGCGACCGGCACCGGCTCGTTGCGCGCCGCGGCCTCGAGATAGATGGCGCGCATGTCGCTCGGTGCGATCAGGTCGATGCCGGCGTGCCGCCGCCCGCGCAGCATGATGCGGCGGCAGCCGACATTGGTGAATCCGGTGCCGGGAAACAGCGCGTAATCGATGCCGGCGGAAATATACGGCGCGCCATCGGCGCCGTGCTGCAGATGCACCGGCAACGCGGTGAGATCGGCGTCGTCGTCCTTGAGCACGACCTGCTGCACCGGCGCTTGCTGCGACGAGACTTTGACCGGCGGGTGCAGCGTGTTGAGGCGCTGCGTTCAGCGTGGCCAGCAGCCCGCGCTCGTCGGTGTCGAGCGCGCTGGCAAGCCGCTTGCGCGAGCCCATGACATTGCCGACCAGCTCGGCCTTTTCCGGTCCCGCCGACTTGAAATGCACCGCGCGCGGATTGCCGTCGAGCACGCCGCCGACATCGAGCAGGTCGATCGGCGCGTCGCGGACCTCGCACTCGCCTTGATCGACTAGTTTTTCGACGAAATTGCGCAGCCGAAAGCGCTCGGTATCGATCGTGGGCCATGGGAAATTCCTTGGGCCGGATAGCGATTAAGCAACGCCGCGGGCGAAAGTGTAAATGGCATCTGTTGTCGTCCCCGCGAAGGCGGGGACCCAGTAATCGCGGGAGGTTGTTGTCAAATGCCTGCGGCAGTGAATACTGGATCATCCGCTTTCGCGGATGATGACAACCCGGGAATTGCCATGCCCGCCGAGCTTCGGCTTTACGAGGATGTGCTGTCGAACGACGGTGAAGCGGTGTTGCCGGCGCTGCCGCGCATGATCTTCGTCGTGCACGGAACGCTCGCCGCCGCGGATCGCAGCGTGCGCGACGGCGAGACGCTGAGCGGCGAGGGTGCCGTGAACCTCAAGGCCGGAAGCGGCGGCGCCACGTTCTGGCGCTGGGAATTGGTGTCGGGTGACGGCGCGGGCGTCGGCGCGGCAACAGGGCGCGGCGTAGTCTCCGCGCGAAAAATTCACCGCGCGGCTCGAAACCTTGCCGCAGGGCGGCTCCTTTTGCGCGGCGACAGCGTCGCCTTCCCGCCGGGCGGCTGCGCCTATCTGCATCGGCATCAGGGGCCGGGCATCCGCTGCCTGCTCGAAGGCGGCATCCGCATCGACACGCGGGGGCATTCGACGTCCTACGGCCCCGGCGGCGCCTGGTACGAGACCGGTCCGGACGGCGTGTTCGCCCAGGCCGCGGACCGGCCGACGCGCTTCATCCGCGTCATGATCCTGCCGCTGTGCTTATCTCGGCAAAAGCTCGGTCGAATATCTCAATGAAGAAGACAAGGCGAAGCCGAAGTCGCAGACCTACAAGATTTTCGCCGACATGCCGCTCGGCACACCGTCACCCTGAGGTGCGAGCAAAGCGAGCCTCGAAGGGCGACGGCCCCAGCGCCTCGGCAGCATCCTTCGAGGGCCGCTTCGCGGCCACCTCAGGATGAAGGAATGAGCGGCGGCTTTTTCACATCGGCTTATAGCCGCGCTCCATGTCGACATCGATCAGCATCGGCTTGCCGTCTTGAAAGCGCTTTGCCGATCAGGTCGGTGGCGTCCTTCACCGTCGCGGCGCGCTGCGCCGTCGATGCCGAGCGAGCGGGCGAGGCCGACGAAATCGATGGCCGGGTCGTTGAGCTCCATGCCGACGAAGTTGTCGGCCTGCTCGGCGAGCCCGCGCAGCATGACCAGGCGCTGCTTCAAGATGCGATAGCTGGTATTGTTGAAGATCACCCAGACGATCGGCAGCCGGTAGCGCGCCGCGGTCCACAGGCCCTGTATCGTGTACATCGCGCTGCCATCGCCGACGAGCGCCACCACCGGCCGGTCGGGCAGTGCGAGCTTGGCGCCGATCGCCGCCGGCAGGCCCCAGCCGATGCCGCCGCCGCGCAGGCCAAAGAAGCTCTGCTCGTCGTTGCTGTTGATCAGCGAGCGCGCGCCCGGCGCCGACGACAGGATTTCCTCGATCACCACGGCGTCCTTCGGCAGCATCGCGCCGATCGCTTCGAGGAGCGCCAGCGGCTGCACCGGCGTCTTGCCGGCAAGCGCGCGGGCCTTGGCGCGCAACGCCTCGCGGTCTTTCTTGATCGATGCCGGTCGTGGATTTGAGCCGCGCCGCCGCGGCGCTTTTGGCGCTCGCGGTCATGCGCGCGCCGACGCCTGCGGTGATATCGGGCAGCGTCGCCTTCGGATCGCCGAGGATCGCGACCTGCGCCGGATAGTTCTTGCCGATCTGCCATGGATCGGTGTCGAGATGAATGAGCGGCAGGCCCGCCGGCCACGGATCGACGGTCGACGGTAGCGACCAGGTGAACAGATCGCCGCCGACGGAAAACAGCAGATCGTGCCGGTCGAGCACTTCGCGCACGCCGGCCTGCGAGCGCGTCATCACGCCGCGATAAAGCGGATGCGAAGCCGGGAACGAGGCGGTGTTGGGAATGAATTCGACATAGACCGGCGCGGCAATCGCCTCGGCCAGCGCGACCAGCTCCTTGTGCGCCCGGCTTTGCGCCACGGCGTCGCCGGCAATGATAACCGGGCGCTCGGCCTTGGCGAGCAATTCGGCGGCGGCGGCGACCGCGGCGGCGTCGCCGCGTATCCGCGGCGCCACGCGCGTCGGTTCGAGCAAGTCGATGTCGGCGTCCTCTTTGAGGATATCGCCGGGCAGCCCAGGAACACCGGGCCGGTCGGCGGCGCCAAGCGCGGTTTTCACCGCGCGGTGCACGTAGCGCGGCAGGTCCTCCAGGCGATGCACCTCGGCGGCCCATTTGACGAACGGCCGTGCCAGCGTGGCTAAGTCCGCGGTCAGCACCGGCTCGGTGACGATGTATTCGAGGTCCTGCTGGCCGGCGGTGACCAGCACCGGCGCGTTGGCTTTCATCGCGTCGTAGAGCATGCCCATGGCGTTACCGAGCCCGGGCGCGACGTGGAGATTGAGCACCGCGAGATTGCCGGAAGCCTGGGCATAGCCGTCGGCCATCGCCATCAGGGCCGCTTCCTGGAGGCCGAGGATGTAGCGGATGTCGTGCTCGACGGCGAACGCGTCCATCAGCGGCAATTCGGTGGTGCCCGGATTGCCGAACATGACCGTGACGCCCTCCTGCTTGAGCAAGTCGAGGAAGGCGCGTTTTCCGGACATTACGGGCAAGGGCGTCTCCATTCGTCATTCCGGGGCGCGCTGAAAGCGCGAGCCCGGAATCCATAATCACGATATTCGCAGTTTTGCGCTGATCAGACTATGCCGCTCGCGCTGGGATTATGGATTCCGGGCTCGCCGCTTCACGGCGCCCCGGAATGACGAAGGGAAAAATAATTGGTGCCGCGGAGAGGATTCGAACCTCCGACCCCCGCATTACGAATGCGGTGCTCTACCGGCTGAGCTACCGCGGCGATCCAACGGGCAACGCAGTAATACCCGAAAAGTGTAAACGCAAGCGGTTGCACCGTCATCCTGAGATGGCTCGCCTCGCTCGCACCTCAGGATGACGGGACATTAGGAGCTTCGGCCTCGGCCCGCAGCCTGAAGCGCTGGATCTTTCCGGTCGCGGTTTTCGGCAGCTCGGTCCGGAACTCGATCCAGCGCGGATATTTGTAGACGGCGAGCTTTTGCCGGCATTCGTCTTGCAGCGTTTGCGCAAACGCCGCGCTGGCTTTATCCGGCGCTTTGAGCACGACGAAGGCCTTGGGCTTGATCAGCTTGTCGGCGTCCGGCCAGCCGACCACGGCGGCTTCGAGCACGTCGGGATGGCTTTGCAGCACGCCCTCGACCTCGAACGGCGAAACATACATGCCCGAGACCTTGAGCATGTCGTCGCGACGGCCGCAGTAGACGAAGTAGCCGTTATCGTCCTCGACATATTTGTCGCCGGAGCGTGTCCACTCGCCCAAGAACGTCGCGCGCGATTGCTCGCGGTTGTTCCAGTACATGATCGCGCTGGTCGGCCCGCGCACCTGCAGTTCGCCCATTTCGCCGCGCGCTATGACGACATTGCCGTCATCGTCAACCAGGCGAAGATCGTAGCCGGCCAGCGGCTTGCCGCTGGTGCCGTATTTCACGTCGCCGGGGCGATTGGTGAGAAAGATGTGCAGCATCTCGGTCGAACCGATGCCGTCGAGAATGTCCGTGCCATAGCGCTCGCTCCAGCGCCGGCCGACTTCGGTCGGCAGCGCCTCGCCGGCCGACACGCAGCGCCGCACCTTCAATTCCGCGCGTTGCGGCGCGGCTGGGCTGGCGAGGAACGCAGCGTAGAACGTCGGCACCGCGTAGAAGATCGTGACATGATGTTTCTTGAGCAGGTCGGCGACCAGGTCCGGCGTCGGCCGCTGCGGCAGCAGGACCGTTGTCGCCCCTGCCGACATCGGAAAGGTGAGCGCATTGCCGAGCCCATAGGCGAAGAACAGTTTTGCCACCGAATAGCAGATGTCATTCTCGGTGATGCCGAGAACGGGTTGCGCATAAAGCTCATCGGTGAGCTGCAAATCGGCGTGCGTGTGCACGGCACCCTTCGGCTTGCCGGTCGAACCGGAGGTGTAGAGCCAAAAACACATGTCGTCGCGGGTCGTCGGCGCGGTCACGGGCTCCGTCTTGGCGCCGGCCAGCGCATCCTCGAAGCGTTTGTGACGATGCGCCTTGTCGCCGGAGACGATAACGTGGGCGAGATCCTTGGCGCCGGCAATCGCTTTTTCGAACCTCGGCAACAGCTCTTCGGAAACGACCAAGAGCCGCGCGCGCGAATCGTCGAGCATGAAACAATAATCGTCTTCGGTCATCAGCGTGTTGACCGGCACCGCGACCACGCCGGCCTTGATCGCGCCGAGGAACGCCGTCGGCCAATCCACGGTGTCGAGCAGGCATATGAGGATGCGCTCTTCGCGGCGGATGCCGAGCGCGCGCAGCAGGTGGCCGAAACGCTCGACGCGTTCGGCGAGCTCGCCGTAGCTGTATGCGCTGCGGTGATCGATGAAGGCGGTTTTTCCGGCGCGTCCGGCTTCGAGATTGTGCTTGAGGATGGCGGCCGCGAAATTGTAGTCGCGCGGGATCGCGGATACGGCCGGCGCCAGGCTCGGCGGAGCGTTCCTCATTTAACTTCCCCCCTTGGACCGCGCAGGATTATTGCCCACGCTTGCCCACGATAGCGCAACAAAGCAAGACATTATGCCGATGTGGAAATCAGCGGCAATGCGGAGTTGCTCTCTGCCATTATAAATAAATCGTCGTGCCCGGCACTCGGGTCTCGCCTCTGGCGAGCCCAAGTGTAAAACTCTTGTGCCGGGCATCCACGTCTTTACAACTGCCGCGCAAAGACGTGGATGGCCGGAACAAGTCCGGCCATGACGAGCGGAGGGACCATGATTTTAAGCCGCGACCGCATTCTCGCCACCCATGTCGGCAGCCTGCCGCGCAACGAGACGCTGAGCGACCTCCTGGTGACGCAGGAAGAAGGCAAGAGTTACGACGCCAAGCGGCTCGCCGACGAAATGGACAAGGCGGTCCGCCACGTCGTCAAAAAGCAAATGGAAGCGGGCATCGACGTCGGCAACGACGGCGAGCAGCGGCGCATCGGCTTTCAGACCTATGTGCCGCAACGGATGTCGGGCTTTGCCGGCGTGTCGAAGCGCCGCCGCGGCCGCGAATTCGAGGAATTTCCGGAGCTCGTAAGTTACCTGATGCGGCGCTTTCCAAATCCGCCCGTGAGCCAGCAAGGCGCGCCCGAGGCGCAGGCCGACATCAAATATCGCGATCTCAAGCCGATCGCCGACGAAACCGCGGGCTTCAACAAGATCGCCGACGAGTTGCACGCCTTCGCCGAGCGGTTCATGACCGCGCCGTCGCCGGGCATCATTTCGACCACGATGCTCAACGCGCATTACGAATCGCACGATGCCTATCTCGATGCCATCGCGCGCGAGATGAAAACCGAATATCAGGCGGTTCACAAAGCCGGTCTCGTCCTGCAAATCGATGCGCCCGATCTCGCCATGGACCGCACCATGATGTACCGCGATCTGTCGGACGCCGATTTCGTCAAGCGCTGCGAGCGCCATGTCGCTTCGATCAACAAGGGTATCGAAGGCATCCCGCGCGAGCGCGTCCGCTTGCACATTTGTTACGGCAATTGGGAAGGCCCGCATATCCACGACATTGCGCTGGAGAAGATCCTGCCGGCGCTGTACCAGGCCAAGGTCGGCGCGCTGTCGATCGAATTCTCCAATCCGCGCCACGCTCACGAATATGGCGCGCTCAAGCGTGTGCCGTTCCCCAAGGACATGATCCTCATTCCCGGCGTGGTCGAAACCACCAGCAATTTCGTCGAGCATCCGGAAGTGGTGGCGCGGCGTATCGAAGAAGCGGTGGCGACGATCGGCGATCGCGAGCGCGTCGTCGCTTCGAGCGATTGCGGTTTCGGCACGTTTACCCGAAGGGAATGGGTCATCGAGCCGGTGGTGTGGCTCAAGCTCAAAGCGATCCGCGACGGCGCCGATATCGCCTCGGCCCGGCTATGGGGTAGGAAGTCCGCCGCCTGACGTCGCTCGCAATGACGAATTTGCTATGACCCTCGATAATTAAGCCAGAACAGGACCAACATCGTGATCGATCTTTACACCTGGACGACGCCGAACGGCCGCAAGGCTTCCATCGCGCTTGAGGAATTGGGATTGCCCTACACGGTTCATGCGGTCGACATCAGCAAGGACGAGCAGTTCAAGCCGGAATTCCTCAAGATCAGCCCGAACAACCGGATTCCGGCGATCGTCGATCGCGATAATGGCTTGAGCCTGATGGAGTCCGGCGCGATCCTGATCTATCTCGCCGACAAGACCGGCAAGCTGTTGCCGAAAGCCGGCGATGCTCGCTACCACACCATCGAGTGGCTGATGTGGCAGATGGGCGGACCTGGACCGATGCTCGGCCAGGTTCATCATTTCGTGAAATACAATCCAGGCAAGGCGCCCTATGCCGAGGAGCGCTATCTCAAGGAGGCGCACCGGCTCTACGGCGTGCTCGACAAGCGGCTTGCGGACCACGAATACGTCGCCGGCGACTATTCGATCGCCGACATCGCCATCTGGCCGTGGATCTCGCGCTACGAATGGCAGACCGTCGATCTCAACAAATATCCCAACGTCAAGCGGTGGTACACCGCCATCGCCAAGCGGCCAGCGACCCAGAAGGGCTACAAGGTGCCGAAGGATATGGGTGAAATTCCGATGCCGTAGGACGCCGTAGGACTCTGTCCCGTCACCCTGAGGTGCGAGCGTAGCGAGCCTCGAAGGGCGACGGCCCGGGCACCCGAGCGATGGCTATCGACCGCTCCGCCGTCGCGACAAGTGGGAAAGGCCGGACCAGTCCCCGCGCTGCAGTGCTTGCTTTTTAGCTCTGGTCCAGCCCTTCAACTGTCGCTCAACCGCGATAGCGTCGGTAATGCGGTCAAAGTGCTCTGACCAGACAAGCTCGACCGGCCGTCGCGCGTAAGTGTATCCGGGAAAGGCACCTGATTGATGTTCGTCAATCCGTCTGGTCAAATCACCGCCTGTGGCGCTACCGATATAATAGCTGCCATCATGACAACGAAGCATGTAAACAAACGCGCCCATTTGGCTTACGATAGAGCTAGAGAAGCCGGCCGCACAGTGGCCGTACATCCTTCGAGGCCCGCCTGCGGCGGGCGCCTCAGGATGACGGGATGGAGGAGGAGCCGACCATGGACGACATCACCAAGCGCGATCCGATCAAGATCACCGCCGAAGACGTCAACCCGCGCTATAATTGGGGCCGGCACCTGCCGGTGCTCGGCACCATGGGGGTCGATTTCGAGGAGCGCGTCGATTACCGGCGCATGCACCGCTACCGGCTGGGCCGCGCCCAGGCGGCGCTGGAAGCGTCCGACCTCGGCGCGCTGTTGTTGTTCGACGACAACAATATCCGCTACGTCACCTCGACCAAGATCGGCGAATGGGCGCGCGACAAGCTTTCGCGCTGGACGCTGCTGACGCGCGGCGGCGATCCGATCCTGTGGGATTTCGGCTCGGCGGCGGTTCATCACAAGCTTTATTCGCCGTGGCTCAAGCCGGAAAATTGCCGGGCGGGCCTGGTCGGCCTGCGCGGCACGGTGGATCCGGCTTTTGGATTGATGAAGCATCACGCCGAGGAGATGGCCGCGATCCTGAAATCCGCCGGCGTCGCCAAAATGCCGATCGGCGTCGATATCATCGAGCCGCCGATGATGTTCGAGCTGGAGAAAGCCGGACTGAAGATCAAGGACGGCCAGCAAATCATGCTGGAAGCGCGCGAGGTCAAGTCGGCCGACGAGATCGCGCTCTTGAACCGCGCCGCCGCGATGGTGGACGGCGCCTACGACCTGATCGATCAGAAGCTGCGTCCCGGCGTGCGCGAGAACGACATCGTCGGCCTGGTCAACGAGTTCCTTTACCGCCACGGCTCCGACGACGTCGAAGCGATCAACGCCATTTCCGGCGAGCGCTGCAATCCGCATCCGCACAATTTCACCGACCGCATGATCCGCCCGGGCGATCAGGTGTTCTTCGATATCCTGCAATCGTTCATGGGTTATCGCACCTGCTACTACCGCACCTTCAACGTCACCCGCGCCACGCCGGCGCAGCAGGACGCCTACAAGCTGTGCCGCGAGTGGCTCGACAAGGCGATCGAGCTGATCAAGCCCGGCGTTTCAACCGACAAGATCGCGAGCGTGTGGCCGAAGGCGCAAGACTTCGGCTTCCCCGACGAGCTGTCGGCATTCGGCCTGCAATTCGGCCACGGGCTCGGCCTGAACCTGCACGAGCGGCCGATCGTCAGCCGCGTGGTCTCGATGGACCACCCGACCGTGATCAAGGAAGGCATGGTGTTCGCGCTGGAAACCTATTGCCCGGCGAAGGACGGCTATTCCGCGGCCCGCATCGAGGAGGAGGTGGTGGTCACCGACAAGGGCCACACCGTCATCTCGCTGTTCCCAGCCGAGACGCTGCCGATAAGCGCGAAGTACTGAGAACTTTGGCGCGAACATTTGCCTCTCGTCATGCCCGGCCTTGTGCCGGGCATCCACGTCTTAAGGGCGCTTATCCAAAGACGTGGATGGCCGGAACGAGTCCGGCCATGACGTTACACGAGCACTGACGCATATGGCTTCCGGCGACCTTCCCAAAATCGCGATTGCCGAGCATCTGGCGCAAAAGATTGGCGCGCTCGATGCGGCGCATTTGCCGCAAGCGGTTCGGACCAAGTGCGAAGAGCTGCTGATCGACGTGGTCGGGCTCGCCGTCACCGCGCGCAATGAAGACTATGTCAAAGCCGCGCTTGCTGCCTGCGACGACGACGGGCCGTGCACCGCGATCGGCCATGCCCGCACGCTGTCGGCCGCGGCGGCGGCGCTGGTCAACGGCACGGCGATCCACGGCGAGGATTTCGACGACACGTTTGAAGGCGGCCCGGTCCATGCCGGCGCGGTTGTGGTGCCCGCCGTGCTGGCGGCCTGCGAGCGCCACGGTCTTGATGGCGGGGCGGCGCTGCTTGGCATCGCCGTCGGCGTCGAGACCATGTGCCGGCTCTCCACCGTGGCGCCTACGCTGACCCACAAAGCCGGCTTCCATCCCACCGCGGTTTTCGGCGCCATGGGTGCTACCGCCGGCGTCGGCGCGGCGTTGAAACTCAATCCGCGCCAATTGGTCGATGCGCTCGGCACCGTGGGCTCCATGGCGTCGGGCATCATCGAATATTTGGCCGAAGGTGCCTGGACCAAGCGGCTGCATGCCGGCTGGGCGGCGCAATCGGGCCTGCGTGCCGCGCTCCTTGGCCGCGCGGGATTTTTAGGCCCGCGCACGGTGTTCGAAGGCGTGCACGGCTTCTTTCACGGTTTTGCCAATACGACCAAGGGCGATTTCGATGCGATCTCCGGCGATTTCGGCACGCGCTGGGTCACCGAGACTTTGGCGTTCAAGCCCTATCCGTGCGGGACCATGACGCATCCCTATATCGATTGCGCGCGGCGGCTCGGCGCGCGCGTCAAGGCCGACGATGTCGCCGAGATGGTGTGCGAGGTCGGTGAAGGCACGGTGCACCGGCTGTGGGAGCCCTTGGCGGCGAAGCAGCGCCCGAACAACGGCTATGCCGGAAAGTTTTCCACGCCCTACTGCATCGCCGCCGGTTTCGTGCGCGGCAATGTCGGCTTGAGCGATTTTTCCGATGCCGCGGTGCGCGATCCGGCCGTGCTGGCGCTCGCCGCCAAGGTCCGCTACCAGATCGATCCGAAAAATCCCTACCCGAAAAACTTCACCGGCCACATCCGCGCCACGCTGCGCGACGGCACCGTGATCGAAGAGCGCCAGCCCCATATGCGCGGCGGCGCGCAGGAGCCGCTGACGCGCACCGATATCGAGGACAAATTCCTGCTCAACGCCAGGCATGGCGGCTGGAGCGCCGACCGTGCTGCGGGGGCGTCGAAGCTGATCGGGGGCTTGTTCGGAGGGCCGGTGAATCTCGCGCCGCTGCGGGGGTAGTCGATGTCGCAAACCGGGACACGATGGTTAATCGGGTCTTAACCTCGCCGTACCTATGGTATGGCACCGCCAATGCGGCGGGCGGCCCCGCTGTTTGTGATGTATAGGATGACCCGCGAGTCTGTTTCCAATCCGGTCGGTGCGGCGCCCGTTCGCGCGCCTAACACCCGCTCGCCTTTTGTGCGCGCGCGGGAACTGCTTGGCGACACGCCGCCGGGCAAGCCGCCGATCAGCCTGGCGGTTGGCGAGCCGCAACATCCGATACCTGCTTTCGTCGGGCCGGTGATTGCCGCGCATGTCGGCGAATTCGGCCGTTACCCCGCGAACAAGGGGCTCGACGAATTCGGGGAAGCTGTCGCGCAATGGCTCGGGCGCCGCTACACGCTACCGCGTCAGGTCGATCCCAAATCCGAAGTGCTGGTGCTCAATGGCACGCGCGAAGGACTCTTCCTCGCGGCGCTTGCCGCCAAGAATTGGGTCACGCCGCGGTCCGGCCCGCCGGCCATGCTCATCCCCAATCCGTTTTACGCCGCTTACGTCGCCGGCGCGGTCGGCGCCGATTGCGAGCCGGTCTATCTGCCGACCACGCGCGCAACAGGTTTCCTGCCCGACCTCGATGCGTTGAGCGAGGAGCTGCTGGCGCGCACGGTCGCGTTTTATATCGCCTCGCCATCCAATCCGCAGGGCGCGGTCGCCGATCGCGCTTATCTTGACCGGCTGACGGCATTGGCGCGGCGCTTCGGCTTTCTTATTTTTTCCGACGAGTGCTACTGCGAAATCTACAGCAAGCAGGCGCCCGCGGGCATGCTGGAAGCGGCCGGACCGGATTTCGCCAACGTCGCCATCTTCCACTCGCTGTCGAAGCGTTCGAGCCTGCCGGGCTTGCGCATCGGTTTCGTCGCCGGCGACCGCTCCTTCATGCAGGCCTATCTCGAACTGCGCAACGTCTCGGCGCCGATGGTGCCGACCCCGATGCAGCATGTCGCCATCGCCGCTTACAACGACGAGCGGCATGTCGAGGAAAACCGGCGGCTTTATCGCGAAAAATTCGATCTCGCCGACCAGATCGTCGGCGATCGTTACCATTATCGCCGCCCCGCCGGCGGCTTTTTCCTCTGGCTCGACGTCTCAGCGCAAGGCGGCAGCGAAGCCGTGACGCAGCGGCTGTGGCGCGAGGCCGGCTTGCGCGTCGTGCCCGGCCGCTATCTAGCGCGCGAGCAGGCCGACGGCAGCAATCCCGGCGCGGACTATATCCGCGTCGCCATGGTGCAGAACAACGAGATCACCGCCGAGGCGATGCATCGTCTCGTCGCGGTGCTCGGTTGAGCAAAAGGGAAACAACTGCAGCAATGTCGATGTTCGACCGCAGCCTTGATGGGATGGCAGCACTGTCCGGCCAGCTCGGCGTCGTTTTGCAGCGGCGGCTGCGCGAAGCCAGCGGCGTCGCGCTGATCAGCCTCGCCATGATGGCGGGGCTGGCGCTCGCCACGTGGTCGGTGCAGGACCCGTCGCTGAACCACGCTACCGGCGCGCCGGTGCATAATCTGCTCGGCATGCCCGGCGCGATCGCCGCCGATTTGCTGATGCAGCTGCTCGGCCTCGGCGCGCTGGCGCTGCTGTTGCCGATCGCGGTCTGGGGCTATCGGCTGCTCGGTCACCGGCGGTTGAGCCACGAACGGCTCCGCGTTTTGCTTTGGGTCATCGGCGCGGTGCTGGCCGCCGCCTTTGCCTCGTGCCTGCCGCGCACCGCGCGATGGCCGCTGCCGTCCGGATTGGGCGGCGTCGTCGGCGATGCCATGCTGCGGCTGCCGGCTTGGTTCCTTCACGCGCCGCTGGACGGAACCAACCGCCTTGCCTTGGCGATCGGGCTCGGCGTCGCGGCGCTGATCGCCTTTGCCTTCGCCGCCGGCATGATCTGGCGCGCCGCGGGTGAAGACGGCGAAGCGCAAGACGATGCGCCTATTGAAGACGATGACGACCGCAGCAGCTGGATCTCGCTCGGCTTGCTGGCGCATTCCCTGTTGAGCTTGCGCGCGCGGATCGCGCGCTTATTCGGCCGCCGGCCGCGGACGCCGATGCCATTGCGCGACGATGTCGGCGGACCCCGCCGCCGCATCGAGCCGCGGTTCGGCGCTGCGGCGGAAAGTTATGACCAAGAGGATGATTTCGGCGATGACGCGCTCGACGCCGCTACGCGCGTTGCGCGTAAGCCGCGCGCGCCCAAACCGCGCCGTTCGCGCGGCGGCTATGTTCTTCCCGCGCTTGAGCTTTTGACCCAGCCGAGCAAGGCCGGCCGCACCATCGTCAGCACCGAAACCTTGCAGCAAAACGCCGCCGCGCTCGAAGGCGTGCTGGGCGATTTCGGCGTGCGCGGCGAGATCATCAATGCGCGGCCCGGTCCGGTGGTGACGCTCTATGAGCTCGAGCCGGCGCCCGGCATCAAGTCGTCGCGCGTCATCAGCCTGGCCGACGACATCGCGCGCTCGATGAGCGCGCTCTCCGCGCGCGTCGCGGTGGTGTCGGGACGAAACGCCATCGGCATCGAATTGCCGAACCCGACCCGCGAGAAAGTCTATCTGCGCGAGCTATTGGCGTCGCACGATTATACCGAGAGCGGCGCGCGCCTGCCGCTCTGCCTCGGCAAGGCGATCGGCGGCGAAGCGGTTCTGGTCGATCTGCAGCGCATGCCGCATTTGCTGATCGCCGGCACCACCGGCTCCGGCAAATCGGTCGCCATCAATACCATGATCCTGAGCCTGGTCTATCGGCTGCAGCCCGACCAGTGCCGGCTGATCATGGTCGATCCCAAAATGCTGGAGCTTTCCGTCTACGACGGCATTCCGCATTTGCTCACGCCCGTGGTCACCGATCCGAAGAAGGCGGTGGTCGCGCTCAAATGGGCGGTGCGCGAAATGGAGGAACGCTACAAGAAGATGTCGAAACTCGGCGTGCGCAACATCGACGGTTACAATGCGCGGGTCGCCGAGGCCAAGAGCAAGGGCGAGAAGCTCAACCGCACTGTCCATACCGGCTACAATCGCGAAACCGGCGAAGCGATCTACGAGAAAGAGGAGCTCGATCTCGAGCCGCTGCCCTATATCGTCGTCATCGTCGACGAGATGGCCGACCTGATGATGGTCGCGGGCAAGGACATCGAGGGGGCGGTGCAGCGGCTGGCGCAAATGGCGCGCGCCGCCGGCCTGCATGTGATCCTGGCGACGCAGCGGCCTTCGGTCGACGTCATCACCGGCACGATCAAGGCCAATTTCCCGACCCGCATATCCTTCCAGGTCACCTCCAAGATCGACAGCCGCACCATCTTGGGCGAGCAGGGCGCCGAGCAACTGCTCGGCCAAGGCGACATGCTTTATATGGCCGGCGGCGGACGCATCAGCCGCGTGCACGGGCCTTTCGTTTCCGACGAGGAGGTCGAGAAGGTCGTCCGGCATCTGAAATCGCAAGGCGCGCCGGAATATCTCGAAGCCGTCACCGCCGAGGAGCCGCAAGACGAGAACGGCAATCCGATCTTTGACGCGAGCGCGATGGGCGGCGAAGGCGGCGATCTCTATGCGCAGGCGGTGCGGATCGTGACGCGCGATCGCAAGGCCTCCACCAGCTACATCCAGCGCCGGTTACAGATCGGCTATAACCGTGCCGCCTCGCTGATCGAGCGCATGGAGCAGGAAGGGGTCGTCGGCCAGCCTAATCACTCCGGCAAGCGGGAAATCCTGGTTGAAGGCGCCGAAGACGATGCCTATTGAGAATCGAGCCCTTGGTCTTTAAGCCGGAACCGGCAGCCGCGAATTCGCCATATCCGGCGTTTAGCGGCTAGGTTGGTCGGGGCATGCGTATCAGCGCTCCAGTGGAGAGGCATAATGGCGGTAAAGCGCCAGGCTCGGCATGGCCCGACGACAATTCTCGCGGCGATCCGTTGCGGCTTGGCTTTGGCTCTGGTTTTCGGGTCGTTTGCCTCGTTCTCTGCCTTGGCGGAAAACATCCCGCTGCCGACGCCGGCGCCGCTGCCCAAGACCGGCATCGCGCCGCTGCCGCCGGCGAGCGATAGCCCGGCCGCCGACGCGCAAAAGCCCGGCGGGCTTTTTCCATTCACGTTGCCGCTCGGCAAGAATTCGTCGGGTCAAGCGACCGCCTTCGACGACAAGCAGCGCGCGCTGCTCGGCCAGCATCAGCATGTATCTGTCCAGCGTGCAGACCATGGTGGGAAATTTCGTTCAGATCGGACCCGATGGTGGGCGGACCGAGGGGACTTTCTATATTCAAAAGCCCGGCCGCGTGCGATTTGACTACAATCCGCCAAGCCCGATCGACATTATCTCGGACGGTTCCTCGGTCGTGGTGCGCGACCGCAAGCTCGCCACCCAGGATCTCTATCCGCTGTCGCAGACGCCGCTACGCTATCTGCTCGCCGACCGCATCGACTTGCTGCACGATACCGATGTCGTCAGCGTCACGCTCCGACGATACTTTCGCCAGCGTGGTCATCGAGGAAAAAGAGCTGATGATCGGCACCAATCGGCTGATGATCATGTTCGACGCCAAGGATTTGACGCTCAAGCAGTGGACCGTCACCGATCCGCAGGGTTTTGACACCACGGTCGCAGTCTATAATCTCGACACCGCCAAAAAGCCCGATCCGAACCTGTTCGTTATCAATTATCAGCGCGATCAAGGCGGGGTCAGCAATCAGTAGATTTGTCATGCGCCGCGACGCTGCGCTGCGCGTCAACTGGCAATCGCTTGTGGATACTCGATCTATCCGCCTTCGCGGATGATGACACGCCGCCGAATGCTGGTTTAATTGCCGGCTGAACCCACATTCACGACGATGCAAATCAAAATCACAACCTGGAATATCAATTCGGTGCGGCTGCGCATCGATCTGGTCGCCAAATTTATCAAGGCTGTCCGTCCCGACATTCTTTGCCTGCAAGAGACCAAGTGTCCGGACGACCGGTTTCCGCTCAAGCGCTTCAAGCGGCTCGGCTACGAGAACGTCGCGCTCAACGGCCAGAAGGGCTATCACGGCGTCGTCGTGCTCTCGCGACTGCCGTTCGAGCGCTTTAACATCCAAATCTTCTGCGGCAAGAAGGATTGCCGTCACGTCTCCGCGGTGTTCGGCGAGCGCGCCGGGCTGCGCGATCCGATCACGGTGCATAATTTCTACGTTCCCGCCGGCGGCGATATTCCCGATCCGGCGGTCAATCCGAAATTCGCCCACAAGCTCGCCTTCCTCGACGAGATGCGCGAATGCGCGACGCTTGCGGCCGGCACCGTCCGAGCGCGCCGATCCTGGTCGGCGATCTCAACGTCGCGCCGCTCGAGCACGACGTTTGGAGCCACAAGCAGATGCTGCGGGTCGTGTCGCATACGCCGGTCGAATGCGAGAAGCTCAGCCGCGGCGCAGAGGCCGGCGGCTGGGTCGACAGCATGCGGCAGCTCACGCCGGAGCCGGCGAAACTCTACACTTGGTGGAGTTATCGTTCGCCCGACTGGATGCACGGCAGATAAAGGCCGTCGCCTCGATCATGTCTGGACCTCGCCGATGCTGGCCGACCGCGTCGTCGGGTATTGCCATCGCCAAGACCTATCGCGGCGCCGAACGTCCCTCCGACCACGTGCCGGTCACGGCGACGCTGGAGCTTTAGAGCATGAGCACCGCCAAGCATCCTCCGGACGTTGCCGTGGCGGCGTGGCGCAGCCGCATCAAAGATTGGCACCGGCAATTGCGCGATCCCGGCCTGACGGCAGTGTTGATCATCGAAGCGTGCCTGATTTTTCTCGTTGCGCCGCTGACTGGAATGGGCGTACTGCCGTCATTGGTTATGCCGGTGATGTTTGTGCTCCTGGTTTTCGCCATTCTCACGGTGACTTGGCACAGCCACATTGCCACGATCGCGGTGTTGGTGGCGGTCGTACTCAGCCCGGTCGGAACGCTGCTGTGGCGCGAAGATCCAACGCCGCTGACGCAATGGATCAGCGCGGGCGGGCGTATGTCTTGCGATTGCCGCGCTAAGCTTGACGATTGCGAGGGCGGTGTTCGGATCCGGGCAGGTTACGTTTCATCGCGTGCAGGGCGCAATCGTCCTCTACCTGAACATCGCGCTATTGTTCTTCACCTTCTATCGTCTGGCTGATGTCCTGTTGCCGAATGCCTTCTCGGGCCTGCCGTCAACCGGCCGGGAATATGGTTCGGGCGCGGCGCTGCTGTATTTCAGCTTCGCAACGCTCACGACGCTCGGATACGGCGATATCACGCCGCTGCATCCGCTGGCGCGCAGTCTCGCCAATCTCGAAGCGGTGATCGGCCAACTCTATCCGGCGACCCTGTTGGCGCGGCTGGTCAGCCTCGAAATCGAGCACCGCCGACAAACCAAGAACAATTGATTTCCTGGTCAGTTGCCAGGCCGATTATCTGCCGCTTAACGACCGGGGCCGCGCGCCAGCACGGCGCGGACATTCTCCATTTCGCGCGCCCATTGATCGGCGTGCGCCGCCATCATCTCGCGCAGCCGCAGAGCGGCCTCGCGGATAGTTTTCCAGCATTTTCAGAAACATCGGGCGCGAAATGCGAAGCACGATCGTGTCCTCGCGCGCGGTCGCGGTCGCGTATCGCCGCGTTGGCGATAGCAAAGCCGATTCGCCGAGCAAGCTGCCCGGCGCGGCGATGAGTTCGCCGTCGGCGGCCCGTTCCGGTCGCAGATGGATCGAACCGCGTTGCACGACATAGGCGCAGTCGGCGACCTCGCCGGCTGCGAACAGCAATTGCCCGGCTCCGACCGAATAGCTTTCGGCGCCGATGGCGAGAATGCGCAGCGCCGGTGCGCCGAGACGGCGGAAAACGGCCACCCGCTGCAGGAACGCGATGTCATCCTCGATGGTCATGACAATCCGCGATCACGGCACCAGTTTGTAGCCGCCGGCTTCGGTGACCAGGATGGTCGGGCGCGGCCGCATCCTTCTCGATCTTCTGCCGTAATCGGTAGATGTGAGTTTCCAGCGTGTGCGTGGTGACGCCGGAATTGTAACCCCAGACCTCCTGCAACAGCGTCTCGCGCGAAACCGGCTTCTGGCCGGCGCGGTAGAGGTAGCGCAGGATCGATGTCTCCTTCTCGGTCAGCCGGATCTTATTGCCCTTGGGGTTGAGCAGGAGCTTCGAGCTTGGCCGGAACGTGTAGGGGCCGATGGTGAAGACCGCGTCCTCGCTCGCCTCATGCTGGCGCAATTGCGCGCGGATGCGCGCCAGCAGCACGGCGAAGCGGAACGGCTTTGTGACGTAATCGTTGGCGCCGGATTCGAGCCCGAGAATGGTGTCGGAATCGGTGTCGTGGCCGGTCAGCATGATGATCGGCGCCTTGAAGCCGTTCTTGCGCAGGATGCGCACCGCTTCGCGGCCGTCGATGTCGGGCAAGCCCGACATCCATGATGACGAGGTCGATTTGCCCGGCTTTGGCGGCCTGCACGCCTTTGCTGCCGTTCTCGGCCGCGACGGCTTCGAACTCCTCGTGCAGCGAAAGCTGCTCCGTCAGCGCGTCGCGCAGCTCGGGATCGTCGTCGACAATCAGAATTTTACGGGTATTGGGCATGTAATCTAAAGCCCCGCTGCCGCTTTGCCGCGCCATGTGGCGCGGAGTAAACGGTGAAGGATACAGGACCCAGCCGCTGTTGGGAATCGGGACGGTCGTGCCATGCCACGGACTTCACTTCGCGTCATCCGCGTCGCCGCTCGGCCGGGCCGGCGCAGCCAAGGTTGGCTCATCGCCGGCGCCAAAACCTTCCGGGTCGCGCTCGGCCGCGGCGGTATCAGGGCCGATAAACGCGAGGGTGACGGCGGCACACCGGCCGGCCGCTTTCACCCCGTCCGCTTGTGGTGGCGCGCCGACCGCTCGCCGCCGCCGCGGACTTTGCTGCCCCGGCGCCGAATCCAGCCCGACGACTCCTGGTGCGAGGACCCGGCGGACCGCCGCTATAACCGGGCTTTTCAACGGCCGGCCGGTGCGTCGGGCGATCGGTTGTGCCGCAACGACGGCCTCTACGATCTCATCGTCGAACTGGACCACAATACGCGCCCGCGCGTGGCCGGTCGCGGCAGCGCCATATTCATCCATGTCGCGCGGGACGGATGGGCGCCGACCGCCGGCTGCATCGCGCTGAGGCGCAAGGACTTGCTGCGACTCTTGCCGGCCCTGACCCCAAAAACACGAATCATAGTTCACAGCTAGCGCACCAGCGGCCGCTCGCCGAATATCGCCGTGCCCAGGCGCACATGCGTGGCGCCGAAAGCGATAGCGGTCGCGAAATCGGCGCTCATCCCCATCGAAAGCAATGCCAGCCCGTTGCGCCGGGCGATCTTGGCCGTGAGCGCGAAATGCGGTGCCGGCGCTTCGTTATGCGGGGGAATGCACATCAGTCCCGAAATCGCGAGGCCATGACGGTCACGGCAGGCGGTCTAGAAAGGCATCCGCTTGTCCCGGCCGCACGCCGCCTTTTTGCGCCTCGGCGCCGGTGTTGATTTCCACGAACAGCGAGGGACGGCGGCCTTGTTTGGCGATCTCCTTGCCGAGCGCGTCCGCAAGGCTCTCACGGTCGACCGAATGAATGGCGTCGAACAGCGTCACCGCCTCTTTCGCCTTGTTCGATTGCAGCGGTGCCGACGAGATGCAATTCGAGGCCGCCATGACGCTCGGCCAGAGCCGGCCATTTGGCCTTGGCCTCCTGAACGCGGTTCTCCCCGAACACGCGCTGCCCCGCGGCGATGACCGGCTCGATGGCAGCGGCGGCAAACGTCTTCGATACCGCCACCAGCGTGACGGTCGAAGGATCGCGTCCGGCATCGCGGCAGGCCCGCACGATCTCGGTGCGCACCGCCGCAATACGGCCCGCCAAAGTCATGCTTTCCATTCGGTGAATTCCTGGACGAAAACATTCAAATTTTAACGACAACCCGAAGCCCGCTTTTACGCGTGTCCGGTAAAACGCGTAACCGGGGGCCGGGGAGCGCGGGATGTCTGACATCCAAACAAAATCACAGAAATCGGCGCGGCGGAACAAGCCGATTCTGGGCATTCGCGCCCGGCTGATCGTTCTCGCGATCCTCGCAATCGCTCCGCTGATGCTCGAGCGCGTCCACGGGCTTGAAAACGCCCGCGCCAATCGCACCGAACGCGCCAATTCCGAGGTGATCGATCTCGCCCGCCGCGGTGTCGAATCGCAGCGCGAAATCATCTATTCGGTTCGCGCGCTGCTTCAGATCGTATCGCGGGTCTACGCCGAGGTGCCGCTCGAGTTCACCGAACTGCAACCAATATTTGACCGACTTGACGACCAATATTCCCTGGATCCGCGATCTCTCCATCGCCGCGCCGACGGCCGCATCAAGTGCTCGACCAATCCGCTGGCGGTCGGATTGAACATGTCCGACCGTTCGCATTTTCAGAACGCTCTGAACATCGCGCGAGTTCGCGCTCAGCGACTACATGATCAATCGCCTCAATCAGGTGCCGAGCGTTGTCGCCACCTTTCCGATCATAACGAACGACGGCTCGGTCGGCGGCGTCGTGCTCGCGGTGATCAATCTGCAATGGATCGGCGACCTCGCCGCCACCGCCGCGCAACATTCCGGCGCGATCGGTCATGCTGCTCGACGGTAGCGGCACGCTGATCGCCGGCTCGGCCGACCAGCAACCCTTCATCGGCAAGCGGTTCGCCGAGCAACGCACTGGCGCAAGAGATGCTTGCCAGCGACGAAGGCACGATGACGGTCCCCGGCTTCGACGGCGTATCGCGCATCTTCGCTTATGTCCGCGTGCCGTGGACGCAAGCGCGCCTGGCGGTCGGGCTCGACGAAAACGCCGTGCACAGCAGCATCGACCACGAGATCGATTTCGCCTATCTGCAGCTTGTCGCTATTCGGCATATTCGTCGTGATCCTCGCCTGGTTCGGCGGCGAGCAGCTTGTGGTGCGGCCGATCAGGTCGCTGGTGCGCACCGCCACGCGATTCGGCCGCGGCGATCTGCACGTGCGCGCGATCGCAAGAGCCGTGGGTCGCCGAATTCGCGCCGCTCGCGGCCGCGCTTGACGACATGGCGGCAAAGCTCGCCGAGCGCGAAGAGGAATTGCAGATCGCCAATCAGCATCTCGAGGAACTGGCGAGCCTCGACGGGCTGAGCGGTCTCGCCAACCGGCGCGGCTTCGATCGCGAGCTCGAGCGCGAATGGCGCAACGCCGCCGAACACTGCGCGCCGATCGCGCTGATGATGATCGACATCGATCATTTCAAGCTGTTCAACGACCGTTACGGCCATGTCGCCGGCGATACCTGTCTGCGCGCCGTCGGCGAGACACTGTCGCTTGTCACGCTCGAAGAGGCCGTGCTGGTCGCCCGTTACGGCGGCGAGGAATTCGCGCTGTTGTTACCCGGCCTCGATATTGAGCGCGCCACCGCGCTCGCCGACGAGGCGCGCAAGGCGGTCGAAGACCTCCTGATCAATCATTCGGAATCGCCCTGCGGTCACGTCACCGTCAGCATCGGAGTCGAGTCCATGGTGCCGGAGAAATTTCAAGCCTCGGCCGATCTGGTCGAGGCGGCGGACACCGCGCTCTACGACGCCAAACGCCGCGGCCGCAATAACGTGGTCGCGCACGTGCGCCCGTTGCTGCGCGTGGCGTCCTAACGGCGGGCGCGCGGGATTTTTGCTTGCTGCGCTTTGGCTCGTTTCGCTGCTTTGGCTCCGCCGCTTTCTGCTTCTTGGGCGGCGCCCAGATCATGCCTTCGAGCTTCATGCCGTCCGGATCGGTGAAGTAGACGGCGTAGTAGTTGCGCCCGTAATATTCCCCGGGCGGGTCGACGACATTCATCCCGTTTTCTTCGAGGAAGGCGCCGAGCGCGTCGACATCCTTGCGGCTGGCAAGCTCGAATGCATAGTGGTGGAAGCCGATATCGCCTTTGCGGTATTTGCGCTTTCCGGCCTTGCGCGTCGGCGGCGGCGATCCAGAACAGGGTCTTGCCGTTGCTCCAGCCGGCCATGTCCTCATAATCGTGTTTGAGCTTGAAACCGAGAAAGCGGAGCAGCTTGCCGTAAAATTCCTTCGAGCGCGCGAACTCGCCGACGCTCAGAACCAGATGATCGATACCGACGACTTCGGGCATGGGTCTGTCCGATACCAGCTTGCGCGCTCACCGCTTGCCTTGCGCGATAGGCCCGCCCAAGATGCGCGGCCTAATCTCGTAGGAACACCGTGCCGCGCACTTTGTTCGACAAGATCTGGGACTTCCACCGCGTCGGCCAGCGCGCCGACGGCCGCGAGCTCATCTATATCGACCGTCACGTGCTGCACGAATTGCATGCCCATCACGCCTTCGCCCAATTGGCAAAGCAGCAGCGCGCCGTGCACCGGCCCGATCTCACCTTCGCGGTGCAGGATCATACGGTTGCGACCAAGCCCGGCCGCGGCGACGACACCAATCCGTCCGGGCACGGCGTTCATCAAGGCGATGCGCGACGGCTGCCGCGACAACGGTATCCGGCTGTTCGACATCGACGATCCCGAGCAGGGCATTTCCCATGTCGTGGCGCCGGAACTCGGCATCGTGCTGCCGGGTGCGACGCATGCCGTTCCCGACAGTCATGCCAGCACGGTCGGCGGCGTCGGCGCGCTGGCGTTCGGCTGCGGCACCAGCGAACTCGCGCATATCCTCGCCACGCAAGTGATGGCGCTCAAACGGCCGAAGCGCATGCGGGTGCGGCTCGACGGCCGGCTCGGCGCCCATGTCAGCGCCAAGGACGTCGCGCTGCGGCTCATTGCCGAGCTTGGCGTCGCCGGCGGCGCGCGGCTATGTCGTCGAATATGCCGGCTGCGGCCGTTGCGCGCCATGCCGATCGAGCAGCGCATGACGCTGTGCAATCTCAATATCGAGATGGGCGGCCGCTCGGGTTTCGTCGCGCCCGATGACGCGACCTTCACCTGGCTCGCGGGCCGGCCTTTTGCGCCGCAGGGTGCGATCGTGGGATCGCGCGCTCGCGCATTGGCGCACGCTGACGACCGACGACGATGCCGACATTCGATCGCGAGGTCACGCTCGATTGCGCGGCGCTCGAGCCGCAGATCACCTGGGGCACCGATCCGAGCCAGGTCGTCGGGATTTCCGGCCGCGTTCCCGAACCTGGGCGCGGTCGATCCGAGCCGGCGCGCCGCCGCGGAAAGCGCGTTTGCCTATATGGGCCTCACGCCGGGAACACCGCTCGCCGGCCTGCCGGTCGATCGCGTCTTCATCGGCTCCTGCACCAATAGCCGGCTGCCGGATTTGCAGGCCGCGGCCGCGGTGGTGCGCGGCCGGCGCGTCGCCGAGGGCGTCGTCGCCATGGTCGTGCCCGGCTCGTCCAGCGTGAAACGCGAGGCCGAAGCCGCGGGGCTCGATCGCGTCTTCCGCGACGCCGGTTTCTTCTGGGGCGAATCCGGCTGCTCGATGTGCGCCGGCGGCAATGGCGACCGCGGCCAGCCCGGCGAGCGTTGCGTCTCGACCACCAACCGCAATTTCGAAAATCGCCAAGGGCCGAAAGTGCGCACCCATCTGGCGAGCCCGGCGACCGCCGCGGCAACCGCGATCGCCGGCCGCATCGCCGACGTGCGCCAGTTGCTGTCGGGAGCGGCATGATGCAGCCGTTCACCCGCCATACCGGCATCGCCGCGCCGCTTCTCACGGACGACATCAATACCGATCAGATCGCGCCGATCATGCATGTCGCGCAGCCTCAAGGAGGATTACAAGGCGATGCTGTTTCACCGCGCGCGCCGGCGCGACGACGGCAGCGAAAATCCGGATTTCGTGCTCAACAAGCCGCAATTCCGCGCCGCCGGCATCCTGGTGACCGGCCACAATTTCGGCGCCGGCTCGTCGCGCGAATCCGCGGTATGGAGCATGCTGGCGAACAATATCCGC
This sequence comes from uncultured Alphaproteobacteria bacterium, assembly GCA_963784005.1. Lineage (GTDB taxonomy): Bacteria > Pseudomonadota > Alphaproteobacteria > Rhizobiales > Xanthobacteraceae > BOG-931. The sequence continues at coordinate 75,956 of CAWAPT010000010.1, forward strand.
GTCATCGTGGCGAAGAGCTTTGCCGATATCTATCGCGAGAATTGCCTGCAGAACGGCTTGTTGCCGGTCGTGCTCGACGCGAAAGGACGCCGATGGCTTCATCTGCGCGGGTCGTCGCCGCCGACGGCGCAGCGCCGTTCACCGTCGATCTCGTGACGCAGCGCATCAGCGGGCCGGGCGGCCCCGACATCGCATTCGAGATTTCGCGGCCGCCGATCGCACGCGCCTGCTCGAAGGCCTCGACGATATCGGGCTGACGCTCAAGCACATGGACGAGATCGTGGGCTGGGAACACCGCGCGGCGGCGGCGCAGCCGTGGTTGCAGAAGCACGCGCGACAGCCGCCGGCCGGCATCCGGCGCATCGTGACACAGGGAGATGCGCGAATGAGCGTGCGAAAGAAATTCAGGGCGATCATGGCGGGCAAGCGCCTCGTGCTGATGCCCGGCGCCTATGACGCGCTCTCGGCCCGCATCATGGAGGCGGAAGGTTTCGAGGCGATCTGCGCCGGCGGCTATGCCGCCATCGGCTCGATGCTGGCGCAGCCCGATATGGGCCAGTCCAATATGCGCGACTACGCCGACCATTACGCGCGCATCTGCGCCGCCGTGGAGATTCCGGTCTATGTCGATGCCGATACCGGTTTCGGCGGCGTCAACAATGTGCGGCAGATGGTGCGCGCCTTCGAAGCGGCCGGCGTCGCCGGCGTTTTCATCAGCGATCAGGTGTTTCCCAATCGCTGCGGCTATCTGCCGGGCAAGCAGGTGATCCCGGTCGAGCAGATGCTGGCCAAGATCAAGGCCGCGCTCGATGCGCGGCGCGATCCCGATTTCTTCATTGCCGCCCGCACCGACGCCGCGGGCGTCGAAGGCCTCAATGCGGCGATCGGGCGCTGCCAGCTTTTCATGGAGGCCGGCGCCGACATGGCGAAGCCCATGGGCGTCGATACGATCGACGATATCAAGCGGGTCATGCGCGAAGTCGGCGGTCCGCATATGGCGACGCTGTCGCAAGCGGCGGGGCTAAAGCGGCGAAGCCTGGAGGACCTCGAAGCCGCCGGCGTGGTCGCCGCGACTTTTCCGTCGATCGCGCTGTTTGCCGCCGCGCATGCCGTTCGCAACGTGCTGCGCATCCTCAAGCGGGAGAACTCGCTGACCGCCACGTTCGACCATCTTCTGCCGCTCGACGATTATTACGAGCTGGTCGGTCTGAAGGACGCTGCTGGCGCGTGAGGAAAGCTACGATAAGGCGGCTGCGGCGCTCGCCCACAAGCGCGCGGCGGAATAAGCGCGTCGCGAACAAATAGCGCTGCAGAGGACGGGATCGCCAAAAAGAAAGGGGCCGGCACAAGGCCGGCCCTTCCCCTATACACTTGCAGTAAAGCACTTACCCCTTGGTAACAACCGGCGGCGGGGCCTTACCCTTGCCAGTATTCGCGCAGCCGGCGATGCTCAGGAGAGCCAACACCGCGGCCGTTGCTATAGCGAACTTCTTCATGAGGAGAACTCCCCCTTGTCATGACACGATTAACCATACAGAGGGGGTACCCGTCCTCTAGTGCTGAAAAGACACAGTCTCGATCTGATTGCAGCCGCGTTCGAGTTCCAGTGGCTATGTCGCATTAGCATTTGCATGTCAGACGACTAAGCCGTAACGGTCTGCCGATCGGCCGCTTTGGGCCAAGAGGCTATCCGAATCGGCTCCGGATTCGCGGTCGTTTTTTCACCGGTTTAGCCGCGCAAATACACCGCAGCGAGCGTTGCAAATATGCCGCACCGCGAAAAATCCACAATTTCTGCCGAACATTTGCCATCGGGCCAAGGGCCAATTGTTGCTACCATTAGCGGTGTTAACGGTGTCCGGGACCAAGCGCGAAACAGCCGGGCTTTGGCGCCGGAACTGGGTCAGTCCCCAAAACCGGTACCTCGATGGCTCGTTTGGTCAGTCGGAGGGCATCATGCGGCATGATCTGCGGCGTCACCTGAGTGCCAGCCATTAGCGCGCTTGGCTGGCTGGGCTTGTCGCCTTGGCCGGCGCTCACTGGCGTTGCGATGGGCCTTGTCATGCGGTCTCGGCCTGTCGGCCGCAAAGCCCAGGACGCGCCAAAGCCGCAACAAATCGTCAGGCCCGCCAACACCAAGCCGCCCGTCGATGACCAGCGGCTCCGGCGCAGTACTACATCGAATTTCGCTCGCGCTACGCCTGGGACTACGGCCACACCTATATCGTCCATGGCCGCGTCGGCGAGGCGCCGACCAAGGCCAGCGTTGCCGGCCTGTCTCCGGTCGGCGACGACGCGACCGCCTGGGTGATCGGGCATTACGTTCCGGTGCCTGCCGAAACCGGATGGACCGACGGCGATCTCGAGGACAAATACATCTCCGCGCGCTATCGCGTGCTGATGAACAAGGACCAGTACGATCGCGTCATGGCTTATGTCAGAGACCTGCAAGCCCGCTCGCACACCTGGAGCGCCGAGCTTTACAACTGCAACGCCTTTGTCGCCGACATCGCCAAGTATATGGGCCTGAAAGTGCCGGCCTCGACGCTGATCTATCCGAAGATCTTCGTGAGCCACCTTCGCATGATGAATACCGGTCATCCGGAAGCGGAGGACACGCTGGTCAGCGATAACGTCAAGGAAATGAGCAATCCGACGCGTGACGGCCGGGCGATGATCAACAACGACGTCTACACCATCCGTCCCGACGGCACGCCAGCGTCGGCGACCGCGGCGGCGACGCCGGCGCCGAAGGTCACGATCGGTTCGGTGCAGGTGTCGAGCAAAGCGCCGAATGCGAACGCTGCCTCGGGACCTTCCCAGTAACGACGGACAAACCGTGCAAGCATCAAAACTTACGGCCATTGCCGCTTTGGCGATCGCTCTTGCGCTTTCGGCGTGCGCGACGAGCCGCGCTCGCCGCAAGGTCCACTTGCGACCAGCGATGCGGCCGTCGGCCGGCGCCGTCGGCGGTCCGCCAGCGCGATCTCACGCCGCCGGAAAAGAAGGCGATCGTCGACGCCGTTTCACCGTCGCTGCGCAATCCGGCATCGGCGAAATATCGATGGGCGAAGTTTCCGGCGGTCGTGACCGAGGATTCGGTCAATTATTGCGCGACGGTGGACGCCCAAAGCCCTTATCCCGCCTATAACGGCCATCAGGCCTATATCGTCGAAGCCCACATCGTCGGCGGCCAGTGTCATCGGCGCTGTCATGGGCCTCATCGCCGGCGGCAAGGACTTCGCGATCGTCACCAAGATGTGCGCGAAATACGGCCTCGATCCCAAGAACGCCAGCTGAACGCCGCGCGATTTTCTCGACGCGATCCCGAAAGTGGATTCCGGTTTTCGGAAAAGATCATGCTCAATCAGAAAGCTAGAGCCTGGCTTTGATTCCATCAAAACCGATAATGCTCTAGGCGCGCGGCGTCCATTCCTCGGCGCTGGCGCCGGCGAGCGATTGCACGCGCGCCTCGTCGGCGGCAAGCTCGCGCGCCGGGCCGGAATAGACCACGTGGCCGTCGTCGAGCACATAGGCGTGGTCGGCGACTTCGAGGCTCATGCGCACATTTTGCTCGACCAGCAGAACCGAAATGCCTTCGGCGCGCATCTTGCGCCACGATGCGGAAAACCTCGCGCACGATCAGCGGCGCCAGCCCTTGCGACGGCTCGTCGAGAATGAGGAGCTTGGGATTGAGCAAAAGCGCGCGCGCGATCGACAGCATTTCCTGCTCGCCGCCGGAAAGCTGCCGGCCGCGGTTCGACTTGCGCTCTTCGCAGCCGGGGAAACAGCCGATAGATGCTGGCCGATGGTCCATGGCCCCGGCCGCTCCAGCGGCACCAGCAGGTTTTCCTCGACGGTAAGATTGGGAAAAATCCTGCGGCCTTCCGGAACATAGCCGACGCCCGGAGGCGGCGATGCGAAACGGCGGCCAGCCCGTCGTGTCGGTTCCGAAAATGGTGACGCGGCCTTCGCGCGGCGGCGTCAATCCCATCAGGCTGCGTAGCGTCGTGGTCTTGCCGGCGCCGTTGCGGCCGAGCAAGGCCGTCACCTGGCCCTCGGCGGCCTCGAGGCTGACGCCGTGCAAGATGTGGCTCTTGCCGTAATAAGTTTGGAGCCCTTCGGCGATCAGCGCTGCGGTCATGCGATGAACTCGATCATGCAGCTTGGCCCAGATAGGCGGTCTGCACCGCCTTGTTGGCGGCGATCTCCGGCGGCGTGCCGTCGGCGAGGAATTTGCCTTGATCGAGCACCATGATGCGGTCGGCGAGATGAAAGACGACACGCATGTCGTGCTCGATCAGCACGATCGTGAGTTTGCTCTCCTTGTGCAGCCGGCGAATGAGCTGCGTGATGTCGTAAGTCTCCTGGTCGCCCATGCCGGCAGTCGGCTCGTCGAGCAGCAGCAAACGCGGCTTGAGCGCGAGCGCCATCATGATCTCGGTCGCGCGCTGATCGCCGTGGGACAGCTCTCCGACTTGGCGATCCGCCTTGGCCGCGAGGCCGCCCATGTCGATGAGTTCGGTGACGCGGCTGCGGATCTTGTCGTCGTCGGCCACGCGACAGCCAGGGGCGCAAGCCGAAGGCCGGACGCGACTTCCACGGCTATGCGCAGGTTTTCCCGCACCGACAGTTCGGGAAAGACCTCGGTGACTTGAAAGGTGCGGGCCATGCCGGACCAGACCCGGCGCGCCGGCAACAGATCGGTGATGTCCTGGCCGTCGAAAACGATGCGGCCGGCGGTCGGCGAAAAAAATCCAGTGATCAGGTTGAAAAAGGTGGTTTTGCCGGCGCCGTTGGGGCCGATGATGGCGCGCAATTCGCCCGGCTCGACCGTCATCGATACATCATTGACGGCGATCAGGCTGCCGAAATGCTTCGAGACGTTTTTGACCTGCAATAGGCTCACGACGCCGCCTTTCGCCGAATGATGCCGAGCACGCCGCGCGGGAAGAATAAGACGACGAGCACGAAGAATAAACCGATGAACGACATCCAATTCTCCGTTTCGCTTGAGATGTAATCTTGCAGCACCAGGAAGATCGCGGCGCCGATCAAGGGACCCCAGAAGCTGCGCATTCCGCCCAGCACCGCCATGATGACGAAGTTGCCCGACTGATCCCAGCGCAACGCGCGCGGATCGACGAAGTCATTCATCAGCGCGAACAGCGTCCCGGCGATGCTGACGAAGAAGCAGGAAACCACCCATGACATCCAGATGTGCCAGTCGACTGGAATGCCGAGGAACCGCGCGCGGCGTTCGTTCTCGCGGATCGCTAAGAGCGTGCGGCCAAATGGCGAGCGCAGCAGGAACGCCATCGCGGCGGCGCATATCCCAAATATTGCCACCACGAAATAATAGAACGCCTTGTTGTTGTTAAGGATGTCTACGGTGGTAAAGCCGAGATGGAGCGGCGCCCGGTACCAGGCGCTCACCCCGTCGTCACCGCCGGTCAGCGAGAACCATTGGAAGGCGATGAAGTAGAATACCTGGCCGAAAGCGATGGTGCACATGGCGAAATAGACGCCGCGCAACCTCGCGATCATGGGGCCGATCAGCGCCGCGGCCACGGTGCCAAGGACGATGCCGACCAGCATGCCGAGCGGTGTGCTCGGATAGACGTATTTTATGGTCAACGCCGTGCCGTAGGCGCCCAGGCCGAAATAGGCGGCGTGGCCGAACGACAGCACGCCGGTGTAGCCGAGCAGGAAATTAAGCGCCATCGCTGCCAGCGCATAAATCACCACGCGGGTGCCTAGCTCGACATAGCTGCCCATCGGGGGCAGCCAGAACGGCGCGCTCAACAGCAGCGCCCAGATCAGAATGTCGCCGGCCCGCTTATCGAATTTAGGCATCAGAAGCGCCCTTCTTCGCCGAAAAGACCGTGCGGGCGCACGATCAGCACCGCGGCCATCATCACGTACATCACCGCCTCGCTCGCCGCCGGCAAGAACACGGTGGTGACGCCAGAGACGACGCCGATCAGTACGCCGCCAAAGAGCGTGCCGGGCAGCGAACCCAGTCCGCCGACAATGATGGCGATGAAGCTCGGCATGATAAGGTTGTCGCCAACGGTGGGCTGCAAGCCCAGCATGCCCGAAGCCAGCACGCCGGCCAGTCCGGCCAAATAAATGCCGAGACCGAAATTCAGGTTGCGCAACACGCGCACATTGACGCCGAGCACCGAGACCGTCTCAAGGTCGAGCGTACCGGCGCGGATGCGGATGCCAAGCCGCGTGTAATTGAGGATCAGGAAAAGCCCGCCCACCACCGCTGTCACCAAAAGCACCATGAACACGCGGTAGCCGGTGAGGAAGAAATACTGATAGCTGAGCGGGCTCGAGAGCCAGCTCGGTATCTGAAAGGGCAGACTCTGCGCACCCCAGATGAAGCGGGTACCGTCTTCGATCATGAAGGCGAGTCCGAAGGTCAGCAGCAGGCTGTAGAGCGGATCGCGGCCGTAGAGCCGGCGGATCAGCACGCGCTCGATCAGGATGCCGATGAAGGCGACCAGAAACGGCGAGACCAACAGCGCGCCCCAGTAACCGAGATAAGGGATTAGCGTGTAGGCGAGATAGCCGCCGATCGCCAAAAACCCACCATGGGCGAAATTAATGACGCCCGACAGGTTGAGGATGAGCGAGAGGCCGAGCGCCATCAGCGCGTAGAATGCGCCGATGATGAGACCGTTGAAGACGTTGAATAAAACAAGCTGTGTCATACGCGAAGCAACGTCATACCCGTCCGCCGATCACGCCGCCATCTTTGCCGGCGCGAGCGCGGCACCATCCCCCGGACATCGCTTGTAAACCCCTCAACCCGCCCCGGAATTCCGGGCACCGCCATCAAGCGGCGCCCGGTTCGTTCATATCATCAAGCCGGCCAGGTTTGAAACCGGCCGGCCCGGCCAAACCTTAGGCTGGCCGAACCTAAGCTGGCCGAACCTAAGCTGGCCACGTCATTTTGCACCCGGTCCCTTCGACCGAAAGGGCGGCCTGGTCGCCTTTGACCAGCGAATTGACCTTGAACAGGTCTTCCTTGTCGCCGCCCGCGGGCGCCGGCTGCGATTTGCCGACAAACAGCGTGGGCATGAGCTGATTGTCGCCTTCGCGGTAGTACGGGCCGTTCGGCATCAGCGCGATTTCCGGCGGCAGCACCAGACCCTGCATCGCCTTGGCCATCTTGATTGCGTCGAGCGATTTCGCCTTCTCGGCGGCGAGCTTGCAAGTATGGATCGCCGTGTGGCCGAACCAAGTGCGCGCGGTCGGCACATTGCCGCCGGTTCGTTTCCTGATCTCGGCAACGAATTCGTCTACATGCGGCACGCCGGGCTGCTTCCAGTACCACTCGAACACCCAATCGCCGAACAGAGCTTCCGGCGGCAGGCCCTTGTTCACCTCAAGCTCCTGCTGCGCGCCGGCGATATGGATCTTCTGGTTGAGGCCGAACTGCACCGCCTGCTTGAGACAGTTGATCATGTCGTCGCCGGCAAGCAGAAGGATGATCGCGTCCGGATTGGTGGACTGCGCCTTGATCAGGTTGGCCGAGAAATCGGTGGTGCCGAGCGGCGTGTAGTCTGCGCCGAGCTCGGTGCCGTTGGCGGCCGTGAGACTCGCCTCGAAGCCCTTCTGCAGGGAGTGGCCGAAGGCATAGTCGGTGGTGATGAAGTACCATTTCTTGCCGTAGGCATCGAGCAGCACTTTGGAAACCGAGTTCGTCTCCATGCGGGTCGTGTTGCAGACGCGGAACACGTTCCAATGGCATTGCGTGCCGGTGACACTGTCGGTGTGACCGCCTGGGACAATGTGAAACACACCCTTCTGGTTACTTTCGTTCGCCATCGCCTGGGCGAGCGCGGAGTTGATGTTGCCGATGAGGAAGTTGACCTGGTCGCGGTCGATCAGCTTGTCGGCCTTCTGCACGGCGGTCGCAGTGTCGCCGCTTGTTGAATCCTCGACGAGCAATTGGACTTGGCGTCCGAGAATGCCGTTCTTGGCGTTGATCTGGTCGACCGCGAGCTGCGCGCCGATCAGTTCGTTCTTGCCGAGCGCGGCGAAGGAGCCGGTCAGCGGATTATCGAGACCGATCTTGACCGGCTCGTCGGCGAGCGATTTGACCACGAACGGGCTGGCGACTTGCAGGGCGCCGATCGCAAGACCGGCCTTCAGGACCGTGCGCCGCTGAATGGGGATGCTGCTCATAGCTTTGCTGAACTCCTTAGACATCGTGTTCTCCCTCGAGGATGTTCTTGTGTTCGCGCTTAAAAGGCCGGCCATTTATGGCCAAACGCGCCGTCTCTTCAATAAAACGAATGTCGTATTACTGAAAGAAATGCAATGCGGCAGCCGAAACGGGGCAGCGATTCTGCTGCAATCGCCCACTTTTTAAGCCATTTTCAAGCCATCCAGACCCGTGCGGCAGGGAATTGTCCTAAATATCGCTGTTGGGCGATTGCCCGCCAATGGTGAGACAAAGCGCCGCTCCCCTGACGCGCGTAGCTCCTTTGCTAATACGGAAGTTTCGGAACCGGGATGTGGCGCCCAGTCATGGCGCTTCATACATCGTCCGAGCGTCGGTACTGAAAGCCTTGCGCGAATCCGGATCGAGATAAAACATGTGCCCGCCGCGGTACAGTCTCAGCGCGGTGCGATCCTTGCCGTCGAATTCCGGAAGGTGTTCGAGCACATAGCGCGAAACCGCATAGGGCGTGACCATGTCGCTGTAGCCGTGAGCAATCATGAGCCGGAATGACGGCGTCAGTGCCAGCAGCACGCGCAGATCGTCGGCGATGCTCGCCTGTTCGTGGCCTTGCTCCCAGTCCCATTTGCCGGCGATGTCCGCCGCGAGCAGGTTGTAGGACATTTCGGTCTTGAAGCCGAGCTCGTCGCGCGCGTAGCCGACGAAAGCGCTGCCATAGGCGCGGACAAAGCCGTCGAGGATCGGATCGGGGCCGCGCGGCACCGGCGTTTCCGGGTAAGGATCGTCGGACGCGAAGGTGGCGTCATAGTGGCTGACAATCTTGTGGTCGCCCGCGCCGAAGTTCTTGACGTAATCATCGCGAATGAAGCCGCGCGTGGCGGTGACGGCATCGACCGACAATCCGGTGATGTCGGCGATGCGTGCGTAGAATTTTTTGGCGGCATCGCCCTGCGGTGGCGCACCGGCGAGCGTCGTCAGGTAATCGGTCAGCGCAAAATGCTCGGCTTGCGCCACCGCGTCTTTGCTAAACGCACCCTTGCGCTCCAGTTCGGCGGCTGCGAGCGACGGCAGTTGCAATGCGGCGCCAAGCGCGAAGCGTTCGCCGCCGAACTGGAACGCGCCCTCGATCACCGGCGACGCCATCAGAATCCCGGACACCACGATGCCCTGGTCGTTCTGCAAGACGCGCGCGACCTTGGCGGCACGAAAGCCGCCGTAACTTTCGCCGAGGATGAATTTCGCCGAGCCGGCGCGGCTGTTGTTCGCGACATACAGCGCGATGACCTTCGCCAGGGCTTCGGCGTCGCTGTGCACCGCCCAAAAGGCGTGGCCACCCTCCGGTGTCGCCGGCCTGCTCCAGCCGGTGCCGACCGGGTCGATCAGCACCAGATCGGTGAAAGCCAGCCAAGTGTCGGGGTTGTCCACCAGGCGGACGTTCGAACCGTCGTGGCCGCTTATGCCGAATTGGGCGATGCGCGGACCGACGAGACCGAGATGGAGAAATGCCGAGGCCGCGCCCGGTCCGCCGTTGAAGACGAAGGTCACCGGCCGGCCGGCCGGATTGTCCGACTTCGCTACATAGGCCGTATAATAAACCGCCGCTGTACGGTCGCCCGACCGATCGAATAGCGGGAATGTCCCGGCGGTCGCCGTATAAGCAAGCTTGCCGGACGGTGTATCGATGCTGTGTTCGGTGACGGCATCGGCGGGCAACAGCGACAGGACGCCGGGGCCGTTCTGATCTTGATGGCCGCCTTGCTGTCCTTTGTCTTGCTGAATCTCTTGCCGATTCTCTTGGTGATTAAAATGCTCGCGGACATCGCCTCGGCCGGGATGATCTTGCGCCATATCTTGCGCAATGGCGGTCGCCGCAGCGGCGACAAGCATAAGCGCAACAAGCAGAGCGCGAACACTAGACATGGGCGTTTTAGACATGGTCGTTTTAGACATGGGCGTTTCCCGCTTCATCCATGATAGCCTCGCAAAAGTGCCGGAAGGACGGTCATTGGCAGCGGCATTCTATCGGATCGAAAAGCCAATCAAACGGCAAGCCGCGACCGATCGGGCGCGGCCGAGCCGGTAGACAACGCCGATGAGATCGGGGAAGTTCTGGCCGCTATTTTGAGTTCGGGCCGGAGACGCCAGCGATGCCTTTTCCCAGCGCTTCCAAAGCTCTTGCGCGATTCACGGTGCTCGATCTCACCCGGGTCCGGTCGGGACCGACCTGCGTGCGCCAGCTCGCCGACTGGGGCGCCAATGTCATCAAGATCGAAACGCCGCCGGGACCGGAAGAGCCGATGGGCGGCCCGCGCGAGGGCGGCGACTTCCAAAACCTGCATCGCAACAAGCGCAGCATGACACTCAATCTCAAGGCGCGCGAAGGGCTCGCCGCGTTCAAGCGCATGGTCAAGAAGGCCGATGTCGTGGTGGAGAATTTTCGGCCCGACGTGAAGAAGCGGCTCGGTATCGACTACAAGACGCTTTCCAGGATCAATCCGCGCCTGGTTTACGCGAGCATTTCCGGTTTCGGCCAGGACGGTCCTTACGCTAACCGGCCGGGCTTCGACCAGATCGCGCAAGGCATGGGCGGACTGATGTCGATCACCGGCCTGCCGGGTCAGGGCCCGGTGCGCGTCGGCATTCCAATCGCCGATCTCAGCGCCGGACTGTTCGCCTCCATCGGTATCCTGGTCGCGCTGCTCGAGCGCGAGAAATCCAAGAAGGGCCAATACATCTCTACCTCGCTGCTGCAGGCGCAGATTTTCATGCTCGATTTCCAGGCCGCGCGCTATCTGGTGCAGGACGAGGTGGCAAAGCAGGCCGGTAATAATCACCCGACCAGCATTCCGACCGGCGTGTTTCGGACCAAGGACGGCCACATCAACATTGCCGCGACGGGACAGAAAATCTGGGAGCGCTTTTGCGAGGCCGCCGCGGCGCCGGCGCTGCTGCGCAATCCGGACTATCAGACCGGCGCGTCGCGTTCGAAACATCGCGATGCACTCAACGCCGAAATCGGCACCTATCTCGGCAATCGCACCAGCGCCGAGTGGATCGAGCGCTTCAACAAGGCCGGCGTGCCGTGCGGACCGATCTACGCGATCGACCAGATGTTCGCCGATCCACAGGTCGAGCATCTGCGCATGGCGCAAAGCGTGACCAAAAAGGATAATAACAAGATGCGGCTCGTCGCGCAGCCCGTAACGCTGTCGCGTACGCCGTCCCGGTTTGTGGCGCCGCCGCCGGAACTCGGCCAGCACACCGACGCCGTCCTTAAGGAATTCGGCTTTGGCGCACGCGAGATCGCGGCGCTGCATAAGGCGAACGCCGTGTGAAACCAAGGGTCGTCATGCCCGGCCTTGTGCCGGGCATCCACGACTTCTTCTGATAAAGACGTGGATGGCCGGGACAAGCCCGGCCACGACGAAAAAGAGACGAAGGAACCAAGTAATGACGCAAACCGACAAGATGCTCTCACGCAAGGAAGGCGGCGTCGGCATCGTGACCTTCAACAATCCGGAACGGCACAATGCGGTGTCGCTGGAAATGTGGGAGGCGACCACGCGCATCCTCAACGGCTTTGCCGCCGACAACGACATTCGCGTCGTGGTGCTGACCGGCGCCGGCGGCAAAGCCTTCGTCTCCGGCGCCGACATTTCGAAATTCGGCAGCGAGCGCGCCACGATCGAGGCCGTGCGGTCCTACAACGTCAAATCCGACGCGGCCTATGCCAGCATCGCGGAATTTCCCAAGCCGACCATCGCCATGATCAGCGGCTATTGCATCGGCGGCGGCCTCGGACTGGCCACCTGCTGCGACCTGCGTATTTGCTCCGACAATTCGCGCTTCGCGGTGCCGGCGGCAAAGCTCGGCTTGGGTTACGGCTATACCGGGCTGAAACGGCTGGTCGACGTTGTCGGACCGTCCTTTGCCAAGGAGATTTTCTACACGGCGAGGCAGTTCGACGCGCAGGAGGCGCTCACCATGGGGCTCGTCAACCGCGTGGTGCCGGCCGCCGAGCTTGAGAGCTATGTCAAAGGCTACACCGACACGATCAGCGCCAATGCGCCGCTCACCATCAAGGCGGTGAAGTTCACGGTCGGCGAGATCATGAAGGACGAATCCAAGCGCAGCCTCGCGCGCTCGGCCGAGATGGTGGATCAGTGCTTTTCGAGCCGCGACTATACCGAAGGCCGCACCGCCTTCATGGAAAAGCGCAAGCCAGCCTTCACCGGCACCTGAACGTTCTGCATTGCGTTGATGGCCCACCCTTGCCCATCGTCCGCCCTGCCGGCGGGTGACGGCAACAGCGTGCGCCGATAGCCGCTTATCATCGTCCCGCGTAGCTTGCTAAGCTAGGCGCTCAAGCCGCGAGCGGTCGTGTTCGCTCGATAAAATCCGGGGAGGCATTCAAAAATGTTTCGGGCCACCAAAGACATCATCCTGCCGACGACGATCACCGGCTCGCTGCCGCGGCCGAGCTGGTACACGGAAAATCTCGGCACCCGTCACTTTCTCGAAGCCATGGTCAGCCGCCGCTTCCGCGAGCAATACGAAGATGCGGTGACCTGTTATCTGCGCGATCAGGAGCTTGCCGGCCTCGATATCGTCACCGACGGCGATGCGCATTTCGACGACGACGTCGGCGGCCAGAGCTGGACCGCCTATCCGCCGAATCACATGAGCGGTCTCGATATCGGGCATCCGGTGGCGACGCCCGCCGGACGCGGCGGCATCTGGTTTCCACGCGGACACATTTTGCACGATTATCTGGAATCGCGCGTCATGCCGGTCATTACCGGCCCGGTCGGCCGCGGCAATCTGCAATACACTGCGATGTGGAAGGCGGCACAGCGCTTCACCGCCAAGCCGGTGAAGTTCGGCGCGGTGTCGGCGGAGATCGTGGCCTTTGCCTTGCAGGACCGGCATTACAAGAGCGTGCCGGAGCGGATGTTCGCCATCGCGGATGCTTTCAACGAGGAATATCACGAACTCGCCGACGCCGGCTGCCCGGTGATCCAGATCGAGGAGCCGCAAATCCACCTGATCGCGGTGCGCAAGATCCAGGACAAGGTGATCAATCCGCAATTGATGGTCGAAGTGTTCAATCGCACCGTGAAAGGCTTGCGCGCCAAGACCGAAGTGTGGGCGCATTCATGCTGGGGCAATCCTTCGCAGCAGCGCATGTTCGCGCAGGTGCAAAGCTACAAGCCAGCGCTCGAGACCTACAACACGGTCGATGCCGATGTGATCACGTTTGAGTCGTCAAGCTCCGGCGGCATCGACCTCGAAGCGATCGGCAAGACCATCACCGAAAAGAAAATTGCCATCGGCGTCATCGACCATCACACGCTGCAGGTGGAAAACCCGGACGAAGTCGCGGAAAAAATCCGCGCAGCGCTCAAATTCATTCCGCCGGAACGGCTGGTGATCTCGACCGACTGCGGCATGGGCCGCGAAGGCATGAGCCGCCGTCACGCTTATTACAAAATCGTCTCGCTGGTGCTCGGCACCAATATGGTGCGCAAGGAGCTCGGCTTCCCGCAGGCCGAATGCCTGGCGGCGGACGAGCGCTATTCGCTGGTGGTGCCGACGAAATAGCAGCGAAACGCTGCGGAATCGCGTGCAGCGTAGCGCCGCGCCCTTGTCTCTAGTCGCCGCCGCCGCTAAATACGGCGCCACAACGCTCGGAAGATTCGGCCCTCCGGAGAGGTGGCTGAGCGGTTGAAAGCACCGCACTCGAAATGCGGCATACGGGCAACCGTATCGGGGGTTCGAATCCCTCCCTCTCCGCCAGTCCTACCGCGACCAACATTCTCTGCGGGCTTGTGAGCGCGCATAGAAGCCCAATATCCACGGGCTCCGCACGAAAACCTCCGGACTGCGGCGCACCGGCTGAGACCCGAAATTGTCTCTCTCCGGCCGTTTGTCTCCAAACCTCCCGACTGCGCGGATTTAGTACGGAACTCGTAAGCGGCTGATTTTGAATCGCTTTTGGTGACGGCAACCTCCGCACTTTGCAGAAATATCGCGGGGTAGCGGGTGCGACTGGAATCCAACGCGGGCATTGATTGCACGACGGTTTTCAAATCTCTCGGTACGGAGCCGGTTCACCTCGTTGCCGGTTGGCGGGTTTACTGTCACAGCCAGAATGTCGAAGATCGCGCCTGGAATTTTGGAGGCGCCGCAGCGAGCTGCGGCGCTTCCCTGTTACTTGCGGCCGGCACCGTTCTTGGTCGGGTCGACGAGCTTATAACCCATGCCCGACTTAGGCGTCGGTGGAAGCGGTTCGTTGCGAACAACGGTGCGCTCTTTGCCGGTGCCCCCACCGCGGGGACCGACAATCTCGTACTGACCAGAACGGGGAGCGGTAGCCCCCGGCTTCAAAGGACCGCGCATGGCGGCCTCCTTTCAATCTGACGCAGATTGAACTTGCCTTCACGAGTTCGTCCGTCTTAATGACGGTGTCAATGTTTGTTCGGTTCGGGTTGGCCACCTGCAAGGGTGCGTCATCACCTTGCCGGATCTCCTTCAGGGCGAGGCCATGCCTCGCCCTTTTTTATTCCATCACTTCAAGCTGCTTGCGCACCTCTCCTGTCCCAAGTAGAGGCGCAAACGCCCGAAAATTCCGCGTCTGATGCCGAACACGCCCAGCAACAATGGCTGGATGCACGCCGACGCGCTGCGAGAACGCGATAATTCCCGAATAGCTCGCGTGTGATTTGAGCCCAGCGGTCGCCCAGAGGTCTCGCGGGATCAACGCTTCCTCGGCCCACTCGTCGGCTTCGTTTTCCCGAGGGTCTTCATGACGCGACGGTGCTTCACGAAGGCTGAAGTCATCGACGAACGCCTCCGCTGCGCCGTTGAAGTGACGCCCGACATGGGCAAGCTCATGCAGAAGCGAGAACCAGAAATTGTCTATGCGGTCATAGCGCAGAGTCAGTGCGACGATCGGCGCCCCGCCGTCGACGCTGCGCAAGGCCGCACCATCCAAGTAAGTCTTCGGCAAATGAGAAACGCAGATGAGGTGGACACCCCAGCTCGATAGCGCTTGCTTCGCACGTTTTGGCCCGTCCTCATGCGCGCTCAACTTCGCGAGTTCCGCGAGCGCTTCCAGCGTAATGGAGCCGCTCTTGTAGCTCCCGGTCAGCTTCTGATCCCGTGACGCCGCGAGCGCTTTAAGGCACCAAGCCAGCAGGGCGTAGGTGTCGGTCTTGGCGTTCTGGCGCATCGCGTCGTTGCGTCGGCACAGCGGCATCGGCACCGCTTTCATGCCGCCCGCGCTGGCAATCAACTCGCCGATTAGATCCCTGGCTTTTGTCTTCGCAGAAGCGACGGATCGAACCCAGCCACGTTTCGCCATTTCATTGATCGGGAACCGGCCCCAATCGAGCGACGCCGTCTCGGTCGCGTTACCAGCCGGGGCCGCGTCTCCAACGAGCACCTCGGCGGGAATGCCAAGGTGCTTGTGAAGTGCGCGGATCATCGCCAGCGTCAGCGGCTGCTTGCCTGAAAGAACTTCGGAGACCTTCCCGCGGCTGCCGATGTACGGCTCAAGATCACGCGGTTCGAGCCCGGCCTGTTCCATCCGAAAGCGGATCGCTTCGACCGGCGTCGGCAACTCAATCGGAAAATGCTTCGCCTCGTAGGCTTCCACGAGGTCGGCGAGAACGGAAAGCTCGTCGGCTTCGGGCGAACCGGCCACGGCGTCCATGAGCGCATCGATCCGCGCCAGGGCAGCCTTGTGGTCGGCTTCCGTTCGGATCGGGGTGATGCGCATCATGTCTAAATCTCCTCCACGTTGATCTTGTCGTATTCAGCGTGCGTGCCGAACCATCGAGCTGCGACAACTCCGGCCGGGAAATTGATCTTCACAATCAACCGGAACCTGTTGCCGCCGATGTCGAAGACGTATCGCTCACCGACCTTGTCGGTCTTTGGATAGCGGTCGCGGATATCCTGGAAGGACGCCCAGACCGTCGTCTTCGACGCGACTTCAGCTTTCCACGCCGACAGCCGCTTGGCCGCGTCGGCGTGGCGCCTTTGCGCCTCCTCGATGATCTCCACGCCGACCAGCTTCATATACAGTGTTCCTATTACAGGATCAAGTGATACGTTCCGAAAATAGGATCATTCCGAAGTCTGCCGTCATGTTCTGCGCCAGCCGCCTTCCGGACATGGTAGAATTAGCTTTCGCGACTTGCCCTTGACATGCTCTGCATCATAACAAATATAGCAGACATGACAAATTCACAAGACGTAGCCGCGACCCTTCGCGCTATTCGCTCGAAAATGAACCTCACGCAGGAGCAGCTTGCCGAGCGCCTCGGCGTGTCCTTTGCGACTGTGAACCGCTGGGAAGGCGGATCGAACCTGCCGCAGAAGGCGGCGCGCGAGGTGATCGCAGCCCTCGCGCAGGAGGCGGGAATCGACACGGACGAGGATAACGCCGAATCGGCCGAGCCCGCAGCCGGCGTCACCCGCCGCAGGCGCGCGTCTACAGCCGCTGCGCCTTCGACGAAGCCCATGGAGCAGATGCTCTGGGATGCAGCGTGCTCGATCCGCGGCGAAAAGGACGCGCCGAAGTTCAAGGACTATCTGCTGCCGCTGCTATTCCTGAAGCGGCTCTCCGACGTGTTCGACGACGAGATCGCCCGGCTCGCCGAGGAGTATGGCGACCGCGAGACCGCGCTTGAGATCGCCGAGGGCGATCATTCGCTGCTGCGCTTCTATCTGCCGCCGGAGGCCCGTTGGGGCGTCGATCAGCGGGCGCGAAGCGTACGAATGGCCGCTGGACGACAAGGGACAGAGCACAAAGCCGAAGGACATCGGCGAGCACCTGACCAAGGCGGTGCGCGCCGTTGTTAAGCAAAATCCCGCGACTTTCCGGCGTCATCGACGTGGTCGATTTCGCCGCCGAGCGCAACGGCGAGCGCGACATCAACCCGGCCAAGCTGCGCGTCGTCGTCGAGACATTTTCCGATCCGCGCTACCGGCTTGGGCCTTGCGCGACGTGCAGCCCGACTTCCTCGGCCGCGCCTACGAATATCTGCTGCGGAAGTTCGCCGAAGGATCGGGCCAGAGCGCGGGCGAGTTCTTCACGCCGACCGAGGTCGGCTTCCTGATGGCGCATATCATGCGCCCGCGGCCCGGCGAGGATTGCCACGACTATCGCCTGCGGCTCGGCGGGCCTGCTGGTGAAGCTGCAACTCGTCGCGCGCGAACTCGACCCGACGAGCCAAGGTGCCGCTGAAGCTTACCGGCCAGGAGCTGCAGGCCGAGAGCTACGCCGTCGCGCAGATGAACGGCATCATCCACGACATGGAGGTCGAGATCGCGCGCGGCGACACGATGATCAATCCGAAGTTCCGTACCGACGGACGGCAAGGTGCGCACGCACGACATCGTCGTGGCCAATCCGATGTGGAACCAGCCCTTCGACGCCGGACGTCTTCGCCAACGATCCCTTCGACCGCTTCCGCACCACCGGCGGCGTCACCACCGGCAAGGGCGATTGGGCGTGGCTTCAGCACACGCTCGCCTGCCTGAACGATCACGGCCGCGCGGCGGTCGTGCTCGATACCGGCGCGGTCACGCGCGGCTCGGGCTCGAAGAACGAGGACAAGGAGCGCAATATCCGCAAATGGTTTGTCGATCGCGACCTGATCGACGGCGTGATCCTGCTGCCCGACAATCTCTTCTACAACACCAGCGCCGCCGGCGTGATCGTCGTCCTGAACAAGCGCAAGCCAGCCGCGCGCAAGGACAAGATCGTTCTTCTAAACGCCAGCCAAATTCGTGAAGAAGGGAAAACCGAAGAACTATCATCCCAGATGATGCAATCCGGTCCCTTGCGGCAGCTTACCTGAAGGGTGAGCCGGTCGATGGCGAGATGGCAGTAATTACGCGCCAGCAGGCTGAAGATGCCGACTACAATCTAAGTCCCAGCAGGTACGTGGTCCAAGCCGACGACATGGTGCATGCGGCGCTCCCGGATTTAATCGCCGAACTCCTCAAGCTCGATGAACTCTCTTCAGCAGCGAATGCCTCACTTGCTCGATTGCTGGCGGGGGCTTCACGATGAACGGGTTACCAGCCGATTGGACGATCGAGCCTTTAGAGAACCTTGCCAATTTTGTAACCGGTCGAACTCCCGCCCGGGCGAATTCTCTTTATTGGGAGGGCGGTGAAGAAAAGATTCCATGGGTAGCGATTTCCGACATGGAAAATTTCGGTGTCATCACCTCAACCAAAGAGTCGATAACAAAGAAAGCCTTCGATGAGGTTTTTCGAAATCGAATTGTCCGCGCTGGCACGCTCATAATGAGCTTTAAGCTAACAATTGGGAGGGTTGCTACGCTCGGCATTGATGCTTGTCACAACGAGGCAATCATATCGCTCTATCCAAGAAACAGAATAGATCAGCGGTTTCTAGGCTACTTCTTGTCCCAAGTTGATTGGGATGACCATCAAGATCGACAAATAAAGGGCAATACGCTCAATCAGGACAAGATAAATCGCATCCCAATCGCACTCCCATCAAGCTCTGAGCAATCGGACATCGCCAACGTCCTGGATCGCGTACGCACTGCGGTTGCTTTGGAAACTAAGGCTGAGCAAGTAGCTCAGCGCCTCAAGGGCGCCGCTATGCGTCAGACGTTCTCCGCGGGGCTCCGGGGCGAGAGCCAAAAGGAGACCGCGCTTGGCCTTGTGCCGGAGGGCTGGGACGTGCGTCCGCTCGGAGACGTTTGCGCTCTTAGCACAGGTACAACACCATCAACAAAGCGAGTGGACTACTATCAGGGTGACACTGCATTCATAAAGACCGGCGAGATAGTCAACAATCGACTGAGCCGAGCAACGACGTTTGTATCGAGCGAGGCGGTAAGAGACTATAATCTGCAAATCTATCCTGCCGGGACTGTCTTGATGGCTATGTACGGCCAGGGAAAGACAAGAGGCCAAGTTGCACTCTTGGAGATACCCGCTACAACAACTCAGAACGCTGGCGCGCTCCAGCCAAGTGATAGGTTGAGCCCGACTTTCCTCTGGCACTATTTGCTGAGCATTTACGACCGCCTCAGAGGCATGGGCTCGCTTGGGCATCTCTCACATCTGAATCTGGGCTATCTGCGCGAGCTGCTAATCGTTTGCCCACCACTCGATGAGCAAGCTGAAATCGTCGTTATCCTCGATGCTCTTGACCGTCAAAATCGATCTGCACAAGCGGAAGCGGGTCGTTCTCGAAGAGCTGTTCAAGGCCCTGTTGCACATGCTGATGACCGGCGAAATCCGTGTGGCCGATCTCGATCTCTCGGCGCTCTCACAAGCGCCTCTTGACGGGAGTCGCCGCATGAGCGACGCTCAAGATCAGCGAAGCCGGCACGGTCCAGTTCCCGATGGTGAAGCACGCCGCCGAAATCGGCTGGACGCCGACTCGAGCCCGAGATCGCCAAGCAGAAGCGCGGCGGCGAAGCCGGCATGCTGCTGCGCGACGAACTTGAGGCCAAGCTCGCGGAATTCAACTCCTGGCTGTCGCACGATGCCGTCCGCTCGGTCATCGAGACGCTCGAGGCGATTCCCGCCGACCATCGACGGCAACCGCGAGATGCTGTCCTGGCTGCGCGGCGAGCGGCAATGGTACGACGAGGAGGAAAAGCGCCACCGGCCGCGTCCAGCTGATCGATTTCGAGAACCCGGCGCGCAATGTTTTTCATGTCACCTGGGAATGGAAGCTGAAGCCGCCCGCCCGCAAGGGCAACCGGGCCGACGTCATGTTCTGTCGTCAACGGCGTCCCGGTCTCCATCGTCGAGCACAAGAACCCCAAGGACGGCGACGCCATCGAGCGCGGGCATCAAGCAGCTGCGCCGCTACGAGAAGGAGACGCCAGAGCTGATCGGCACGCCGCAGCTCTTCAACGTCACGCACCTGCTCGATTACTGGTATGGCGTCACCTGGAACGCCATCGCGCCGGTTCATGGCGCGGTGGAAGCAGACGCCGGACGAGGCCTACCGGTTCGCGGTGCAGGCGTTCTTCGAGCCGACGGATTTCCTGCGCACGCTCCAGCACTGGATTTTGTTCTACGTCGAGGACGGCGAGACGCGAAAATCGGTCCTGCGCCAGCACCAGCGCCGCGCCATCGACAAGATCGTCGCCCGCTGCGCGGACCCGACGAAGAAACGCGGTCTCATCTGGCACACGCAGGGCTCGGGCAAGACCTTCACGCTGCTGACGGCGGCGCGGCTGATCCTCGAGCAAAAGGAGCGCTTCAAGAACGCGACCGTCATCCTGGTCGTCGACCGCACCGAGCTTGAAGGGCCAGCTCAAGGGCTGGGTCGAGCGGCTGCTCGGCGAGATGCAGCAGCAGGACATCGCCGGTCTGGCGCGCGAACACCAAGGCCGAACTTCAGCAGCTGCTGGACGCGGACATGCGCGGCCTGATCATCGTCGATGATCCACAAGTTCGAGGCGATCCGATAAGGACGCCTCCACGCGCGACAACATCTTCGTCTTCATCGACGAGGCGCACCGCTCCGTCGCGAAGGACCTCGGCACCTACCTGATGGCCGCGGTGCCGAACGCGACGATCATCGGCTTCACCGGCACGCCGATCGCGAAGACCGAGCAGGGCGAAGGCACGTTCAAGATCTTCGGCGCCGAGGACGAACAGCGGCTATCTCGACAAGTACTCGATCAAGGAATCGATCGAGGACGAGACGACGCTACCGATCAAGCAGTCCTGGCGCCGAGCGAGATGACCGTGCCGGCCGATCGGCTCGATAAGGAATTCTTCGACCTCGCCGCCGCGGAAGGCGTCACCGACATCGAGGAACTCAACAAGGTGCTGGATCGCGCCGTCGGCCTGCGCACGTTCCTGACGGCCGACGACCGCGTCGAAAAGGTCGCGGCATTCGTCGCCGAGCCATTTCAAGGAGAACGTGCTGCCGCTCGGCTACAAGGCATTCGTGGTCGGCGGTCGATCGCGAGGCCTGCGCCAAATACAAGCAGGCGCTCGACAAGCTGCTGCCGCCGGAATGGTCGGAAGCCGTCTACACCGAGAATGCCGCCGACATGGTCGACCGGCCCCTCGTTGCCGAACTGCAGACTCAGTGAAGAGCGCGAGGAGGATGTCCGCCTGCTATTCAAAAAAGCCGACGAAGACCCGAAGATCCTGATCGTCACTGACAAGCTGCTCACCGGCTACGACGCGCCAGTGCTCTATTGCATGTACCTCGACAAGCCGATGCGCGACCACGTCCTGCTGCAGGCAATCGCGCGCGTAAACCGGCCCTATGTGGACGCGGAAGGCATTCAGAAGCGAATCGGGCTCGTCATCGATTTCGTCGGCGTGCTGCGCGAATTGAAGAAGGCTCTGCAATTCGACTCGTCGGATGTGGAGCGGCGTGATCGAAGACCTCGATCTGCTGATGCGCGATCTTCTCGACAAGATCGCGAAGGCAAAGGCCGACTATCTCGATGCAGGCGAAGGCGGCGACGCCGACGAGCGCCTTGAGCGAATCGTCTATGGGCGCTTCCTGGACCCGGAACCGCGCAAGGCATTCTTCGAGGCCTACAAGGACATCGAAAACCTCTGGGAGATCCTGTCGCCCTCGAAGGAACTGCGTCGATCACATCGGCACGTTCAAGCGCCTGGCGCAGCTCTATGCGGCGGTTCGCAATGCCTATGCCGACAAGGTCGGTTTCGTTGCCGATCTCGCCTACAAGACCCGCCGACTGGTCGAGGAGAGCGCGACGCAGGAGGGACTCGGTCGTCTCACCAAGAGCATCACCTTCGATGTGAAGACCCTCGAAGCGCTTCGTGTCGGACAAGGGCTCTGACGAGGGCAAGGTCTTCAACCTCGTCCGCGGGTTGCAAAAAGAGATCGACGATAACGCCGACGCGGCGCCGGTGCTTCAGACCCTTGAAGGACCGGGCCGAGCGAATCCTCAAGGACCTCGAAAACCGCAACACGACCGGACTGGCGGCGATGGACCTTCTCGCGGCTCTTGCCACTGAGAAGGACGCGGCGGCGAAGGCGGCGAAGGATACCGGCCTGACGCCCAAGGCGTTCGCCGCGTTTTGGGCGCTTCGCGATAGTAAGGTGCTAAAAAGCGGTGGGATCGATCCGATCGAGCTGGCCAAGGAAATCGAAAAGCTGTTGGCGCGCTTTCCGAACGCGAAGGTCAACGCCGACGAGCAAAGACAGTTGCGCGCTTCACTTTATCGGCCGCTGATAACTTTGCCGAAAGATGCCCGTACAGACGTGGTGGAACTGATCATGGCCAACGTATCAAGCTAGCATCAACTCATGACTGCCCCCCATCCCGATCCAGAGCTGTTGAAGCGGCGTGTGAAGCGCTGGGCGATCAAGCTCAAGGTGAAGCCACGTGTCGTGAGGGTGCAGATGATGACCCGGAAGTGGGGATCATGCTCGACCGCTGGCACCATCACCCTGGCGGCCGACTTGATTAGTCAAGAGGCTGGATTCCGGGATTTCGTCATCGCCCATGAGCTGTTGCACCTTCGCATCCCCAACCACGGGCGCTTGTTTAAGGCTTTGATGAGCGCCCACATCCCAAACTGGCGCACGTACGATATGATTTCGCAGAAATGCTTCGCACAATTCACGAGCAGGGACCCGGGGCTATGTCAGCTCTCGATGAAAACGAAGAGGTGATTTTCAGAGCTCGTAACCCCAATGAATTCAGTCGGCCAACGCTAATGGCGGGGCTCATTAACGTCAGCTTGCGTCAACAGGATTTGTCGTCCAGACATCTCTCGCGAGATCGATCAGCATATCCTGGCGAATCTCGATTTGAACGGCAGACCACACCTCAAATGCCCGCAACTTCGTATTTATACGGGTGATGGACGAATTTTTCCCGACCGCGCTCAAGCCCGCAATGCTGCGGGTGAGATAGTTTCCGGATTTGACGTACTCGGCCTTTTTCAGTTCGAAGAAGCCATTTCCAGCGACGATGTTGATCGGCTTTTCAAGCATCGTGAGGTTGCCCAGCCGGGTTTTATAGTCGTCGTAACTCTTCCCGGGATTGGCGGCCGCGAACGACGCGCGCAGTTCAGCTTCGGGAGTGTTCGGCATGATGTGTTCGATTTCGAGCGTCGTGTAATCACCGAGCGGCCCCGGGACACTCATTCCCTTGAACGCCATCTCGACAATCTGCGTCAGCTTCGCCAGCAGATACCTTGTCCGATACTGCTGCATGGAGCCGAGCGTGTAGCGCTTCAATGTGTCGGCAAGTTCGGCGTCCTTGGAGGCCATGTTCTTCTGGAATTTGTCGGCGATGAACTCATTCAGCCGAACTTTTTGAGCCTTTGGGTCGGTAACATCCCCGATTACGCGCAGATCGTCCGCCCAGCTTGAGAAATTGCGCTCCAAATCCTTGGTCGGGGTCTTCGTGAAGATGTAGTAGAAGAGAAAGCTCTCAAGCTGCCGCACAAAATGCTCAAACAACGGCTTTGGAAAATTGCCAGCGGCGAGCAGCAGCACGTAATGCAAGCTAAAGGCCGCGCCGCATAGTTGCTGCATGCTGTCCATTGCAAGGCTGGCCTGCCCGTCATTGGCCCGTCCTTGCGTAAACCCTATGAACAACTCGACATTGCGGATAATCTTGCGCACGAACCCGAAGGGGTCGGTCCGGTAGCCGCATAGCGCCGCATTATCCTTATTCGTCAGCCAGTCGTAAATCTCATCCTCTCGCACGACTGCATCACTACGATCATTCTTGATCTTGTAGTTCGCCATTACGAAATAACGAAGGAAGCGAAGGGGCTTCTCTTTTGCCTTCTCAAGCGGCGCGGTGATTTTTTTCCATTCGTCCTTGAGGCGCGTGAACTCGTCCGGCTTGACCTGACTGAACAGCAGGTTTTTGAGAAGATCCATCGAATTCAAGCCGACGCCGCGTTCGTTGATCGTCTCGAAGATCTTGAGCGCGCTGCTAACGTCGGTCGAAATCTGGATGAACACGACATTGTTCGCAAGATAGCCCCAATATTGGCGAAGCTTATCCAGATCCTTGTAATTGCCGTCGAGATAAGCGTGAACGGTGCCGTAGGCATTGAGTAGATTTTCGAGCGACCCAAATTTCGGAATCCCGGCGGCGGCAATCTTTGCCCGTGTTGCCTGCGGATCGTCATCAATCTCAACGATGCGGCTCATCAATTCGCCGGCATTCTCATATCGCGGCTCCAGCTTCAGGCTCGTCTTGAGATTGCCGCCACCGTCTGTGTAGCTGGTCGCCAGCAGCCCGCTGAAGAGCGGATACTGCGGCTCATTTTAGAATCGTACCCGAAGGGCACATAGCAGAAGAAAAAAGGTCGTCAGCCGCTGCTGGCCGTCGATGACTTCAAAATGATTCTTCTGCTGGGTTGGGGATACGAGGACAGTCCCGATGAAATACTCCCGGCGCTCACGCGCGTCGAGTTGTTCATCGACATCATCGAGTAGTTGCTGGACCTCTTTTTCAGTCCATACATATTCGCGCTGATAATCCGGCACGACGTAAAAGCACTCACGGAACGCTTCCTCGATCGTGTATTTGTGGTCTTCAATCTTGGCCATGGCTTCCCCCGTCCCTCACTGTATTTAGACAGACCGGGAGCAATCCGGCGACTGATTTCTCCCGCGGATCCTTCGCCAGCGGTTCGGAAGACCTGGCGCTACTCGGTCGCTACCCCGAGCAATGGACATGATTTATGGCCTTTGGCACGCTAAAATTTCCCTCCGCTGCTCCCCCCACCCCACCGGAAATCTCCGCAAGAGATCGTCGAGCTGCAGCTCCGCCGGCTGCCGCCCACCCAGGATCGCCTCGATGATGTCCGGCGCCAGTAGCGTCAGCCGTAGCACGCGACCCACGTAGGACTCGTTGATCTTCTCGGCGGCAGCGATCTCCGCGATGGTCGCGTGGGTGCCGTTCTCCAACATGTCCCGCCAGCGGAATGCCCGGGCGATTGCCTTGACCATGGCGTTGTCGATGCGTCGGCGGATCGCTGGCCCTGTATCGGGTGTGCCGTCGGGTGCGAGGACGAGTTTCCGGCCGCCGCGCCTGCGGATCGAAATCGGCACCCGCACAGTGAAGGTGCGGACATCGCCGGTGGGATTCGGGCCGGCCATTACGCCGCCCTCCGTGGTTCCGGTCTGATGGCGCGCAGCTCCGTGACCAGATTCGTCAGTCCCTCGGTCCGCAGCCGGATGTCGGCGCCGTCCGTGCTGACATCGACCCGCTCCACGA
Organism: uncultured Alphaproteobacteria bacterium; assembly: GCA_963784005.1. GTDB lineage: Bacteria > Pseudomonadota > Alphaproteobacteria > Rhizobiales > Xanthobacteraceae > BOG-931. Next base: position 101,408 of record CAWAPT010000010.1, read on the forward strand.
GCAACTGCACGATCCGCGCCTGCTCGGCGGGGAACAGCTCGTCCCAGAGGGGATCGAGCCGCTCCAGCGCCTCACGCACGTCGGCTTCCGAGATGTCGCCCATCGATTTCGCCGCGCGCCATGTGCGCACGATAATCTCAGGGGCGCGCAGCAAGCCGCGCAACTGGTCGACCACCGCGCTCTCGATTTCGGCCGCCGGGACGCGCCGCACCGTGCATGCTTCGGCATCGCGGGTGAGCACATCGGTCGACACGTAATACCGATAGAGCCGGCCGCCCCTCCGTGTGTGTGAAGGCGTCATCGCCCTCCCGGTCGGGCCGAATATTAGTCCTTTGAGCAGGGAAGGCGTCTGCGCCCGAGTATGTGCTCGCGCGCCTTCGCGGGCTGTCCTGGAGAATGCTGTGGACCTGATCCCAGAGGGCCCGATCGATGATGGCTTGATGCTCGCCGGGATAGGCCGTGCCCTTGTGCACCGCCTCGCCCACGTAGACCCGGTTATTGAGGAGCTTGTAGACGTAGCCCTTGTCGACCAGTTTGCCCTGCTTGCCGCGAATGCCTTCGGTCCTGAGCGCACGTACCAAGACGGTCGCCGAGCCGATCTTCGCGAACCGTTCGAATATCATGCGAACGGTTGCAGCCTCGGCTTCCTTTACGATCAGCTTGCGGTCTTTGACCTCGTAGCCGAGCGGAACGAACCCGCCCATCCACATGCCCTTCTTGCGGGAGGCGGCGAACTTGTCGCGGATGCGCTCGCCGATGACCTCGCGCTCGAATTGGGCGAAGGAAAGCAGGATATTGAGCGTCAGCCGTCCCATCGAGGTCGTGGTGTTGAACGACTGCGTGACGCTGACGAAGGTGACATTGTTGCGATCGAACACCTCGACCAGCTTGGAGAAATCCATCAGTGCGCGGCTGAGCCGGTCGATTTTGTAGACCACGACAACGTCGACCCGTTGGGCCTCGATGTCGGCAAGCAATCGCTGTAGTGCTGGACGTTCGAGCGTGGCGCCCGAAATGCCTCCATCATCGTAGCGGTCCGGCACAAGCACCCAGCCTTCGGCTTTTTGGCTGGCAATATATGCTTCACAGGCTTCGCGCTGAGCGTCGAGCGAATTGAATTCTTGCTCCAGACCCTCTTCGCTGGACTTGCGGGTGTAAACCGCGCAGCGGAGTTTGCGAACGACTGGCTTTTTCATCGGCCCGCTCGCTGATTTTTCAGGCCAAAAAAGATCAAGCCATTCCAGCGCGTGCCGGTGATCGCGCGCGCAACGGCGGAGAGCGATTTGTAGGGACGCCCCTGATATTCGAAATCCTCGTCGCGCACCGTCACGCAGTGCTCGACGCCCTGAAACTCGCGAATGAGCCGCGTGCCGGCGATCGGGCGATCCTTGGCGGGCTGGCGCCGCCGCGCCGGATCTCCGCCGTCAAGGTCTTCGGCCAGGGCACGAAGACGCTCGATTGTCTGGGGCTTCAGGCCGCCATAGGCGAGCTCCTGAATGCGATAAGCGAGCCGGTGTTCGAGGAAACGGCGGTTATAGGGCGGCGGTTCGGTTTCGAACAAATCGCGCCACTGCTGCTTGAGAGTGTTGATCGGCAGCGACTTTCAGGGCCGCGATCCGCGCCAGTACCGTGTCCGTCACGTCGAGCCTCCATTCCTTAAAGGGCCTCGGCATGACCGCGTTGGTGGGCCGTGAAGTCGAGCTGAACTTTCTCCGACGTGGGGAGATAAAGGACTGGACTGTCGTGCCCCGTGCCGAATCAGGCCGGCCGCAAGGATTTGGGCAATTTCATCGAGCCGCTCTGGCGGCGTCATTCCATCGCAAAAGAGCGGATTGGGCGAGGTGCGGGGCGGCATTGGGGACCTCAGTTCCCCGCCACATACCGGGATTAGGGGGAAAACTGTCGGATTGCCCCCAGGCGCGATTGTGAGCCAAGGGCAAGTCGTGCTGGAGTTGTGGCCGGGCGAATCATCACTGCAGCGCGGGAGGGGGGCTGTTGAAATGAGGGTGTACCTATGGCCAGTTTCAATCTTCGGCAATTCACAAATCCCGATCTACTGAAGACGATTGCACCGGGGCGCTTGCGCGAATTCCTCAAGCCCTGGCGCAACTACCTCGCTTCCCGGGGCCTCGATTTTTTCGTCAACGGTTCTGCCAACGTCGATTGTGATGCGTTGGCGCATATCCTCATTGATCCCGATGTTACGGTGCCGAAAGACATGATCGGTGCGCTTTATTGCATCGACGAGACGGCATCAAACGAGGATATGGAAGCTCTACTCGACCTCGCAAAGACACGCAGAGTTGACCTTGAACACGATCCTGGAACGACGGTTGCCAACGTCGCTATCCAGATGTGGCTCGCAGCTCCAGATATACTTCAGGAGCATCACGCCGAGACGATCGCTTTTCGGCAAAAGAACTTTCTCTACTATGGTGGTAACCGCGGCGGAAAACGTGCTTTCCCGGCCGTCAGCGACGAGCTGCGCCAGCGAATGGAAGCGATGCTCGACGACTGGTTCGATGAACACCGGCGCGGCCGAGGCTGCCATATTTTCGTATTCCCCCGCGGCGACAGAGTCTGGATTCTCATCCGCCATGGCATGCCCAAGCGCCGGGAGGCCAGCCACCAAGAGGATGGAAAATCAACGACCGAGTTCTATAGGCCAGAGCAGCATGACGTGCTGATCTACGACACATCCTCGGATGAGCTGGCTGTTCATGCGAATACCAAAGGTGAGGTCAATCTCTATCTCGCCTGCCTCGGGCTCCACCTCTTTGGGGACGAGGGATATTTCCCGCCGGGAGAAAAGTTCACCCTGGACCCCCTCATCGAGGATGGCGCGAACTCGTTGCTCTGCGAGGATGTGGATGGATTGGAGGAGTTTCGCTTGATTGAGTACCGCCGATATTGGGGCGGAGCCTTCAAAGACATAGAAATCCGCAAGGCGACCGATATCTTTGCAAGTCTCGCCTCACGTGGACAACGGCTCGCCGCTGGCGGAAGGTTGGTCAGTGGCACTTTCAAAGCGAAGTTCACTCAACTCACCCAAGGAGCGTTCGGTGACGATCAGGCCGCCTCGTAATGCCAGGTACGAACGGAATGAGGACAGCGAGCTGATCGACGTTTTTCTGGCGAAACGCGGTTTCATTGTTGAACCGAAAGCGGAGGCTGATGACCCTGAAGCCCCTAGCGCGGTTCTGGAAGTCGCTTGACGACATCCCGGACGCAACCACGAACCGATGGGAATGGTCCCTTCGGCTAAAGGACGAATTGCCGGCAGCGGAATGTTTCCTGACTTCGACGGGCCGCCGCGCGAAGGAAATCGCGTGTCCATCGCCTGGTGGTGACGGTTGTCCCCGTAAGATTGTGAAACACAGCGACGGGCGCTTCCGCGCCGTGTGCGGCAACAGGCCGGCGGAATGCGATCCCCTGGATGTGACCGCCGAAAACGTCACCTGCCTCGCCGTCGATCGGAAAAAACTTGCAGCGGCCGTCGGCACCATACTGAATGTCCCGTCTGCGCCGGGCGCTCAGGAACGCGGAGCCGTAATGCTCGTCGGATGCCATGCGGTGGCCGCCGGCATCGGCATTCCTGTTTTCCTCATGATTCCAGGCCCAATGAAGGAAGTCTCGCTGGAGAACGTGCCGGAACTGGATGGGCAAGCCGCCTTTGTGCTGCCGACAATCAATTCGGTATCTCACCAATTTAAGACGGCTCTTAAATCCAGCGGCCACAGCATCCTGACGCTCAGCGAAATCGGTGGCGTAGACGACCAGCACCGCCTGACTGGTCTGCGATCACCTGAAAATTTGCTTTCTCCCCTCCGAGAAAAGCTTCTCGCCAGTCAGACTTCGAACGCATCGGGACGCATATGGATCCTGCCGGCCGAGGCTCGCTGGGAGGACCTGAGATTTGAGTTCACCGACAGTGAAGTTGTGAACATACGTTTTCGCCAGGAGACGCGTCGCATTGAGCCCGAACAATTCGGGATGAAAAGTGCGAAGAACGGGCGACCAACCGTGCTTTGGACGCTTCTTTGGAGCATTGCGACGCGCTCAGGCAGACTGACGTGGAAAGATCCGAAAGCTTCGACGAGGGTCAAGAAGCAAAAGCAATTGCTGTCGAATCGTTTGACCAGCCTTTTCGGCATCCAAGGTGATCCGATCCCATGGCGGAACGATCAAAAAGCGTATGTCGCCCGCTTCACCATCTGTGACAGCACTCCTGAAAACGGACGCGTGCGAAGCGGGCGCGGGTGAAATTTCACCGCTCGTATTTGTCTCTTCCTGAAAAAATTTCGCGTCCCTAAGCCACTGATCGTCTGCTTCTTTTCGAACGGCGCCGGTCGTCCGTCGGGCGCTTTTTCGTCTCATCAGCGAAGTTTCGCAGAGTCGCGAGTGATCGGGCATCGAGCCCGCCATTCGGACGACAGGCGAAACCACAATGGAGACGATCCATCGCGACGGCGGCATCGACCGCCGCGTTTTGAGCAACATCCGTTTCAATGCCCGCCGTTTGGCGCGGGGCCGCACTATCCCTGGAATGGAGGTCGAAGATTACGAGCAGGACCTCTTGGCCGACCTTCTCCACCGCAGTGGCTCATTCAATCCGAATCGAGCGTCTTTCATCACATTCGCCGACCGTGTTGTCGCCCACCGCATCAGCTCCCTCGCCACTCCGACGCTGCGTCTCAAGGCGGAGCGGGAGGCCGGCTCCCTAGACGCTCCTATCCATGATGATGAGGGTAACGAGCAGACGCTGCTCGACCATTTGCCCGACTCCGACCTCGATTCAGCGGAATCAGCCGCAATCAGGTTAGACGTCGATCGCTTCGTACAAAGTCTATCGCCGCTTCTAGTAGAGACCTGTCGTCTCCTTCTAGATGAGAGCATTTCGGCCGGCGCGCGTGCGGCTGGTATCCACCGATCGACCGCTTATGAGCGTGTTGCGCGGCTGCGTGAGCAGGCATTGGCGCGGGGGCTTCGCATCTATGTGGCCGACCACCCCGACACTCTCACAGATGTCCCGGTAGATGACGATGATCGGCAAGCTTCCTCTTCTGCGCGTCGCGCCGATCGGCAAGGGACTATTGCGATGGGTCGGCATGGTGGGTTTTCGACTGCGCACCTGACTTTGAGTGAAATCGACCTCTGCGGCTGGCTTGGCCAGGCCAAAGCTGGAGAGATGCTGGAATACTATCGCGGCTTCCTCTTAGTCGACGTGGTTCCGCAGAGCGGTCGCCTGCAAGAGCAGGCCAGAGCGGAACTCAACCGCGTGGCGCGCCGGGCCCTTTGGGCGGCCGAGCGCAGCATGGCCTACCTCGTTCAGCGTCGACATGGGCCGGACGATTACAGCTACCTTTTGATCGCCCGTCCGCGCCCGTCTGCCGCGGAATCGTTTTCCGAACTTTTCGCCGCGGAGGTCTGATGAGACCGCCCGACGCTCCGAGCGAGTGGTGAAACCGTGATCGGCGCCGGGGATCCCGAGCCGACGCATGATGGGACGGGGCTATACGACCTCGACGAAATTGCTGCACGTCTTCGGAAGCGCGCCTCAGAGTGGGTGCCGCAACATTTTCCGGGTGGCCGACGCGAGGGTGGGGAGTGGCGTCTCGCCAACATCAACGGTGACCCGCCGCGCAAGAACGGCTCGTGCGTCATTTCGCTCGTCGGGGAGCATGCAGGAGACTGGATCGAGTTCGACGGTGGTGGAGGCGGCGGTCCCATCGATGCGCTTGCGCAGGCGACTGGTCTGGGCGGCCGAGCTCTCTATGCGTATGCGGCCAAGCTCGTCGGTATTGGACCCAAGGCTGGAAAGGCCAAGCCGAGAAAACCGGCAGCAGGCCGACGATCATTGCGCAACAATTATGCCGATGAGATCGACGCCATCGTGTCGGCGACGACGCCTATCGCGGGCACGGTCGGCGAGGATTACCTCAAAGCTCGTCGCCTCGAAGATCGGCGTTCGACCGATCTGCTATTTCACCCCGACCTTGCCCACTGGGAGAGCCGTTCAAGCCACCCGGCAATGGTTGCAATCATCCGCGGGCAAACCGGCGAGCGGATGGCGATCCATCGTACTTGGTTACGCGCCGACGGCAGCGGCAAGGCGGACGTCAGCAAACCGCGCATGATGCTGGGACAGGTTGGGGGCGGAGCGGTTCGTCTCGCATCTGTTGGCGCCGACAACCTGCTGGGCGTCGCCGAAGGCATCGAAACGGCGCTGAGCGTCATGGCTGCGTGCCCGGACATTCCTGTCTGGGCCACGCTTTCTGCGGTTGGTCTTGAACGAGTTTTGCTTCCGCCCGAAGTGCAGAGCGTCGTCATCCTGGCCGACCATGACGCTTCGGGCACAGGTTTGCGTGCCGCTGAGGCATTGGCGTCGCGCCTTGTCGCCGAAGAACGCGGTGTGCGCATCGCCATGCCGCCGATCGAGGGCGACGACTTCAACGATCTCCTTCAGCGTGAAGGCCCGGCCGCCGTCAAAGCCGTTGTCGAATCCGCACAGGAGCGTCCGCGACCAACCGAAATTATCAATTCTGCGCGCAAGATCGGCACCAATCGCCCTATTGGATTTGTCCTCGGCAGGTCGAGGCGACCGCTGCTCCATGCCGATGACGGGGATCTTGCGCAGCTGGTCCGCCGGACTTGGCAAGTGATTCATGCGTCGAACGAACCACCATGGTTGTTTCGGTCGGGTGGCCTTCCGACTTGGACGGTACGTGATGACGATGGACTTGCCGTTACCAAGCCGCTCACTGAAGACCGGCTCCGGCAAGTCTTAGCGCAGGTTGCCGACTGGCGCCGGATGAAAAAGGACGGGCTGGTGCCAGCTCATCCGCCCGCGGCGGTGATCAAATCCATCCTTGCGACGCCGGATCCGTCGCTTCCTGTCCTCACCGGGATCACGACCACACCTGTATTTGGCCGCGGCGGCGAGTTCATTACCAAACCTGGTTATCACGCGGCTGCGAGGTTTCTCTACGACCCGCCGCCCGGCTTCGTGCTTCCGGCGATACCGGCGCAACCGACGCCCGCCGAAATCTCATCCGCGCGGCAGGTTCTTCTCGACGACCTGCTCGGCGATTTCCCATTCACCGGCGAAGCGGAAAGAGCACATGCCCTCAGCCTGCTGCTCGCCGGATTCGTGCGGGCAATGATTGATGGGCCAACCCCCCTTCATTTGATCGAGAAACCCACCCCCGGCACTGGCGCGACGTTGATGGTCGATGCGGTGGCGACGATCGTCACCGGCGGCGGTGTCAGCGTCATGGTCGAAGGGCGCGACGACGAGGAGTGGCGCAAGCGCATCACCGCAAAACTGCGGCAAGTCCCGTCGCTCGTTCTGATCGACAACCTGCGCCGGCAGCTCAACTCCTCGGCCCTTTCGGCCGCTCTGACCGCACCGTTCTGGGAAGACCGGGTGTTGGGGATTTCCGAAATGGTGCGATTGCCGATCCGTTGTCTGTGGATCGCAACTGGCAACAATCCTGAATTTTCCAATGAGATGGCCCGGCGCCTGGTCAGAATTCGGCTAGACGCCAGACACGACCAGCCTTGGCGTCGCAGCGGCTTTCGTCATCCCAGTTTGATTGCTTGGGTGAATGCGAACCGGAACCGTTTGGTGGCCGCCTGCCTGACGCTGTGCCGAGCCTGGGTTGCGGCCGGCATGCCGCGAGGAAACGCAATCGTCGGAAGTTTCGAGTCCTGGTCGGGGATCATGGGTGGCATCCTCGATGTCGCCGGCGTGCCGGGCTTCCTCGGCAACGTCGACGAGATGCTCGAGGCGGCGGATGCCGAAGGCGCGATCTGGCGGGGTTTCGTAGCGCGCTGGTGGGAGAATTCGAACTCCACCGCGGTCGGCGTCGGCGACCTCTACAAGATCGCCATTTTGTGCGAACCGCCGATGCAACTCGGCGACGGCAATGAGCGATCCCAAAAGACCAGGCTCGGCAAATCGCTTGGCCGGATGCGCGACCGCATCTTTCACGTCGAATCTGCCGCGTTGCGGATCGCGTCGGCGGGCATCCGGCACCAAGCCCAGCAGTGGCAGCTCATCCGCGAAGGTGACCACGTCGGACAGGGCGGGGAACGTCATCCAAGCAGCTGGCGACCTTCCCCCTCACGTTCCCCCGAAAAAAACGAAGCTGGTCAAAGCAATAGGGAAGGTGGGGAACGTTGGGAACGTTCTCCCGCCCCTTTAGAAGATTTTGAGAAAGGAGACATGTGATGAGGACAGCCGCGGATAAACGTTCCCCAACCTCCCCACCATCCCCTTGCCCTACTGGCACAGGCATTTTTGAACGGGGAAGGTCGCAGAAACATCCTCGTCACGTTCCCGCGGTGACGCGCGAGAAGCCTGCGCCATGAGGTGGACCCCGCCGCGCCTGGGCGGAATGCGGCGCTCGCCCGAAGAACTCAAACGCGACGGCTGGCGGGAGATGGGAGTGCTCGTTGTCAGCACGGACGATGAAAGGCTGAGTTGGCCTGAACGTGAGCAGGTTCGACGACTTGGCGAAAGGCTGTATGGCGGCCGCACGCGATCGACGGAGGGATCAGGTGACTGACTGGACAACAAAGATGGTCGAGGACCGGCTTCTTGAAGCGGCGGACGTTCTCAACCGTTTGCCGAATGTCGGCGTCGGCGGATTCTACGCCGTTTGGCCGACCGTAATGGCGGAATTCGCCGACCTCGTCGGTCAGGAGCCGCCAAAACTTCGTCGCCCCCCGCCATCGCCGGCTGCGATCAGCCGTATGGAACAGACCATGACATGGTTGACCTGGCTCGAAAGAGAGGATGCAAAACTCGTTTGGGCTCGATCTGAACGTGCGCGCTGGAAACTGATCTGCTGGCGCTTTGGCATCAGTCGAGCGACTGCGCATCGCCGATGGGAATATGCTTTGAGTCTGATCACGTGGCGACTCAACGGACAACCGACCCTGTCAAAGCGTTCACGGCGACACTTAGTCGAGCGGGTCCGTTCGGTAGACGCGGCGCCAGCAAAAATGTGAGACATTTTTTGGTGTGACGCTTGGGACCAATTTCGACTAGATTTCGATTACGCTTCGGGTGACGTGCACGCGGTGGGAAAACGTCCAGGCCGAAGTGTCCCTTCGCCACCGTTGCCGCCCGTGTGCCTCACAGGCGCACCTGGGGCGCGCATTCCCGCAGAGCCCGCCGTAGTTCGCCATAACCGACATGACGCCGCGACTGCCGGAAACGGTCGAGCATTGGCCGCTCAGCCGGCTGACGCCTTATGCCCGGAATGCCCGGACCCATGATGACGCTCAGGTCGCACAAATCGCGGCGTCCATCGTCGAGTTCGGTTGGACCAACCCGATCCTGGTCGATGCCGCCGGCGGTGTGATTGCCGGCCACGGCCGGCTGCTCGCGGCGCAGAAACTGGGCCTCGATGCGGTCCCGGTCATCGTCCTCGATCGCCTGACACCGGCGCAACGACGCGCCTACGTGATTGCCGACAACAAGCTTGCGCTCAACGCCGGCTGGGACGAGGAGTTGCTTGCCGCCGAGCTGCACACGCTCAATGGCGAGGCGTTCGATCTTTCGCTTTCCGGCTACTCGGAAGACGAACTCGATGGGTTGCTGGCGCCGCTTGGTGATGACGACGGCGCACAGCCCGCGGACGACGAAGCTGCCGACCAGGTACCGGCGCCGCCGCACGAGCCGGTCTCTCGGCCGGGCGATCTCTGGACCATGGGGTCGCACCGTCTGCTGTGCGGCGACAGCACGGATCAATCGGCGGTCGCGCGGGTGATGAGCGGCGCGCGGGCGACGCTGGTCTTCACGTCGCCGCCCTATGGAAATCAGCGGGATTACACGACCGGAGGCGTTGGCGATTGGGACGCGTCTGATGCGCGGCGTGTTCGCCGAGCTTCCGGTCGGTGACAACGCGCAGGTTCTGGTCAATCTCGGGCTTATCCACCGCGACAATGAGTGGCAGCCGTACTGGCAGGCCTGGCTCGACTGGATGCGCGAGCAAGGCTGGCGGCGCTTCGGCCTTTACGTGTGGGACCAGGGCCCGGGTTTGCCGGGCGATTGGAACGGCCGGTTGGCGCCGGCATTCGAGTTCGTCTTTCACTTCAATCGCACGGCGCGCAAGCCGAACAAGATCGTGCCCTGCAAATGGGCCGGACATATCAACGATGCGCATGGCGGCATCCGCAATAAGGACGGCCATGTCGGCGAATGGACGCACGCCGGGCAGGGAGTCCAGGACACTCGCATTCCCGATAGCGTGATCCGCGTCATGCGCCACAAGGCGCGCGGCATCGAGACCGAGCATCCGGCGGTGTTTCCGGTGGCGCTGCCGGAATTCGTGATGCGCAGCTACAGCGACGAGCGGGCGATGGTCTACGAGCCGTTTGCCGGTTCGGGCACCAGCGTCATCGCCGCCGAACGCGCCGGACGGCAAATCCGCGCGATCGAATTGGCGCCGCAGTATGTCGACGTGGCGCTGCGTCGCTGGCGCAAACTCTTTCCCGATCAGCCCGTGATCCTTGATGGCGAAGGCCAAGACTTCGAAGCGGTCGCGCAGCAGCGCGGGGTCGCAATCCCCGACGACGAGTGACCGGTTGAAGGTCGAACTCTGGCCTGTCGACAGGCTTCTGCCTTACGCGGCGAACGCGCGAACACACCCGACAGACCAAGTCGCACAGATCGCCGCCTCTATCGCTGAGTTCGGCTTCAACGTGCCTTGTCTCGTCGACGACCGCGGCGTGCTTATTGCAGGCCATGGTCGGCTGCTTGCGGCAAGGCATCTTGGCCTCGCCGAGGTCCCGATTATCCAGCTTGGCCACCTAACGGATGCGCAGGCGCGCGCGTTTCGGCTGGCGGACAATCGCATCCAGCTCAACGGCGCCTTCGACGAGGAGCTGCTTGCCGCCGAGCTCGATCGCCTGAAGGAAGACGGCGTCGACCTTAATCTCCTAGGTTTTGCCGAGGACGAACTCGATCGATTACTCGACAGCGCCGATCTGGGCGGAGCCGCTAACGACGAGGATCAAGCGCCGCAGCCGCCCGCAACGGCGGTGACGTGCCATGGCGATCTCTGGCTGCTCGGTCCCCATCGGCTGCTTTGCGGTGATGCGACGGTCGCAAACGACGTTCATCGGTTGCTTGAGGCGGCGCGGCCGAACCTGATGGCGACCGATCCGCCCTATGGGGTCGACTACGACCCGAACTGGCGGAACGAGGCCGGCGTCTCGACCACGGAGCGCGTCGGCAAGGTCAGCAACGATGATCGTGCCGATTGGCGCGAGGCCTGGGCACTGTTTCCCGGCGACGTCGCTTACGTCTGGCATTCGGGCGTGCGCAGCCGCACCGTGGCCGAAAGTCTGGAAGCGTGCGGCTTCGCTATCCGTGCCCAGATCGTCTGGGCCAAGCCGCGGCTCGTGTTAGGGCGCGGCGACTACCATTGGCAGCATGAACCCTGCTTTTACGCCGTCCGCAAAGGCGCAAACGGCAACTGGCAAGGTGCGCGCGATCAGACGACTCTCTGGACCATCGGAACGGCGGATGGCGAGGACGAGGCGACGGTGCATGGCACCCAAAAGCCGGTCGAGTGCATGCGCCGCGCAATCCTCAATAACAGCGCCAAGGGCGACGCCGTGTACGAACCCTTTGCAGGATCCGGCTCGACCCTGATCGCCTCTGAAAGCACCGGTCGAGTCTGCCTCGCCATGGAAATCGATCCGCGCTACTGCGACGTGATCATCGAGCGGTACGCGCGCCACAGCGGCAAAGCGGCAACGCTCGTGGATGGGCGCACGTTCGCCGACCTAAAGACCGAGCGGCTGGCGGCATGATGCAAAGCCCTGTCATGTCGCTCACCGAGGCGGTGGCGAATGTGGTTGTCGGCTACGGCGTTGCAGTCGTCGTGCAGATCGGCGTGTTTCCACTGTTCGGGTTCTGGCCGACGATCAAGCAAAATCTGACGCTTGGTGCCGTGTTCACCGGCGTGTCGCTGCTGCGATCGTTACGTGTTGCGCCGGCTGTTCGAGCATTGGCGCCTGTGGCGCGAACGGCAAAGCGCCGCCGGACCGTGAAGCCCGGCGGCGCTCTACCGACGTACTGGATCAAGCCGGGATGCGATAGACGCGGCCGCGACCTTCGATCTTTTCGGAGGTGACGTTCCAAGCCGAGCTTCTTCTTGAGAGCGCCCGCGATGGCGCCGCGCACCGTGTGAGCCTGCCAGTCGAACTTCTTGGCGATCTCATCGATCGTGGCGCCGTCGGACCGCTTGAGCATCTCGATGAGCTTCGCCTGCTTGCTGTCGGCGCGCGTGGCTTTCGGCTTGTCGCTCGACGTTGATGCCTTTCGCTTGCGGCCCTTCGTCGGCTTGGACTCCGCGGTGGTGGCTTCCTGACTGGGTGATGCAGCCGCGTCTTCCGTGGTGATGCCGAGAGCCTCGAATGCCGCCGGCGTGGCACGCAAGGTCAAACGTCCGTGCTTCTTGTGCTCGCGCCAGACGTGATCTTCGCGCTTCGCCTGCACCTCCTTGATCAAACCCTTGCTGAGGAGGCTGTTCAAGACTTTGGTCGCCGCACCGCCGGGAAGCTTGGCGGTGAGCGGGTAGACCGATCGATCCTCCCGCTGGCAAGCGGCGGAGAGGACGACGAGTTGAGAATCGGAAAGCTTTGCCATGATGATGGCTCCTGGTAGTCGGGCCACGACCATCGCGGCCCTACTACGACCCCGAGCCCCGCATTGGCGCGGGGCGTGGTTTGACGGGGCGCCGAAGCCAGTCAGTTTCTGCGCGCAAGCACGCGGTTCATGGATTGCTCGAAGGTTTCGTTGGGAAGCGCTGTCTTGGCGGCATGCCGAATGACGCCGATGATCGCCATCTGCACGCGCCTGACTGCTTGTTCGAGCGTTTCGCCGGGCAAAACCTCGGCGCCGGCATTCGCCAGGAATTTCCGAAGTGCGGGTTCGCGGGCAGCGGCGACGCGGGCGCGAACCTCCGCAGCAGTAAGTCCGGTCCAGTCGTCCATGATCTGACCATCCGTTTCTGATGGTCGCCATACACGCGCTGCTGGCCCAAAGAGCCAAGCACATAATCGCGCCGCATGATTGTTTCGCTTGATGTGGCTCGCCAGCCACTTGGCAAGAAGGCTCTGCCCGATGCACCGAGGTCAACGCAGCGAGGGCAAGCGCCGCACACCGCGTCTGTCGATGCTGGGCAATCGAACGATGGTGCTCGACACCCGTTCGGCATTGCCGACGTCGAAGACGACGAACCCGTTCTATCTCAGCCTCGAGTGGCGCGCGCTTGTCGCCGACATCATCCGCGAGCGCGGCGCACGGTGCGAAGACTCGGCTTGTCGCTTTCCCGGGCGCACCGGGATCAGAGTGTTCGGCGATCACATCGTCGAGCTCCAGGACGGAGGCGCGCCGCTGGACAAGACGAACGTGATGCTTCGCTGCGGCTCATGCCACACGCGCAAGACCAACGTGGAACGGTCGCAGCGAATGAGCCGAAAAATAAGCGTCTGAGGGGTCATGGGGGGTGCGGCTCAAGCACCATTGACGCGAGTACAAAAAGAGAACATATCTGGGTCATCGACGGCACATTAAGGACGAGTTGCCACTGTCTCCAAGCCCGGTTATCGTGGGGTTCGGAGGGGGAAATGGCATTCGAGAACCTGATCGTCCAACGGGTCGTGCTGCATGAAGTCTACAAGCGGCGCCACGATGGGGCGCTAATCACTCCCCGGTATGCAGGACAGCTTGTCGACCTACCCGCTGATGCGATGGACGTCTTCAAAGAACGCGTCGTAGATGCGATGGGTGCCGTATCGCAGAGTATGGAAATGGACCTCGCTGAGGCGGGAGCCGAGAGCGCGGTTGCAATAGCGTCCTCTCTACTAGGAAAAGCGGACCGCGCGTTCATTACAGACTCGGCGAAATTTGCCGACAAGTTGGCGACCGCCCAGGTGCCTAAGAATTTGCCAGGAGGAATGCTGATTGTCTTCAACGGAACGGTGAATGCCGCTTCGCATCCGTTCGTTGCGGTTATCAAGGCAGAGAAGCAGACCGGGTTTCGAGAGCGCGGCACGTCACTGCAATTCTTGAGAGACCTTTTCCTGACCCCCGCATCCAAGCTGTACAAAATCGGCTTCTTCGTGCGGGAGGGTGCCGCCGCGCGAACGCTGCCGCAAGGCTGGAGGGCTTTCGTCTACGATAGCCACATGACTACGGCAAATCGTGACGGTGCCGCGAAATATTTCTTCGAACTCTTCCTCGGCTGCCGGATCCCTGAGAACAGCGCTTTTCTGACGCGCGCCTTCTTCGAGCACACGCGGGAATTCATTCGCGAGCTTGCGGTGGACCCAGAGGTTAAGGATGATCTCCTTACGTCGCTGTACACATACCTGAAGGTCGATCAAACTCCGACCATTCAGGTTAATAATTTCTCAACGGCTTACCTGCCTACTGGGAAGCAGGACGACTACCGCAACTTCATGCAGGCCAAGGACTTTCCACTGACTGCAGTGCAGAAGGATACGACCGACATCAAGGGGCAATTACGTAAGCGGCGCGTGAGGTTTTCCGGTAGCATTGAGCTCACGGCTCCTCCGGAGTCCTTCAAGGACCTCATTACATTGGAAACGGTTAGCGCCGATGGCGCCAAGCCGGGACGATCGAACGAGTGGACGCGCATCACGATCAAAGACCGCATCCGTGACCAAGAATGACCGAGGAAGAGTTTCTTGAGCGGTGGTATCGCGAACGGCCGATCGTAGAGGCTTGGGGAAAGTTCGTCGCGCAAAAATTGATGGAGCAAATCGCTCCGCTTGTGGCCCCGGTGAAGAGCGATATTTTCGTTCGCATTCCGGCCAATCCGCGTCTCAAACAAGACGGCTCCTTAGTCACGAAGGCGTTCTATCGTGATAAGAACTATGAAAATCCACTCGACGATATTACCGACAAGGTTGGCGTTCGGTTCGTAGTCTTGCTGGCGAACCAGATATCCGTCGTTTGCGACGCTATCGAAAGTTGCGAGGACTGGGAATGGTCCAAGGACAAAGATTATGAGACGGAGCGGCTCAAAGCACCGTACGAATTCCGCTATCAGTCCGTCCACTACATCGTTCGGTGTCGCGGCACCAAAAATGTTGGCGGTGTGACGGTAGCAGCAGGCACACCTTGCGAGGTCCAGGTGCGCACGCTTCTGCAGCACGCGCACAGCGAACTGACGCACGATACCATTTATAAGCCCAGCGTAATTCAGACACCTGAGATGCACCGCGCTGCGGCGAAGGCCATGGCGCTGGTTGAAGCGACGAATGACTATTTCGAAGAGCTTATGGATCTCATTGAGAAGTGCGTCGAGCCGAGCAAAGAGCTTTCCAAGCAAATGGCCACGCTGTATCGGGAGCTGATTGGCGCGGATGCTGACCCAACGAAGGCCGAAGGTCTTCTGAACGATGCTTATGCGACGTTTGGTGGCGAGAAGCCAATCGAGGCCGTTCGCCAGTTCATCGGCGAGAAGCCGTTCGTCGTTGATCGCATTAAGGAGCGCGCGCCGGGGAAACTGCTTTTCCGACAGCCCAGCATCCTACTTGCCTATCTGGCCGTGTCGAAACGATCCGGCGACGCCCGTGAGGCTTGGCCTCTAACGCCTGCCGAAGTGAAGCCGATTTTTACTGACCTTGGATTCGCAGCCCCCGCGAGCTAGGTCGGAATCGTGCCCTGGCCGCTCGCCGGTCTCCCGTGCCGGCATGTCCCATCGACTACGGGCGACGCAGGCCGAGGAAGTCGAGCTGAAACCTGCCTTCTGCTTGCGGATGGGAGCCTGAAGCCGAGGGGGATTAATTCACTCGAAGGCCGCCGGGCAGCAACCCCGCGCTTCCTCACGCTCAGAAATTTTTTTCGCCGGCCGAGGCGAGTATTTCCCGCCCTATAAAAAAGGGGGTGGGTCGCTCCGAACAATCGCAAAGGTCAATCGATGGGACGTCCCGCATTCGCTCCGAGCGCCGAGCAGCGCAAGGAGGTCGAAATCATGGCCCGGTACGGGATCCCGGAGGATGACATCGCGATCGTCGTCGGCATCGACGCGAAGACCCTGCGTAAGCATTTCCGGATCGAACTCGATGTCGCCTTCGTCAAAGCCAACGCCAAGGTGGCCGAGTCGATCTTCCTGCAAGCCGTCGGCGCCCCCGCGCAATACTACCCGGCTGGCCATCCCGATGCCGGCAAGCTGATGCGTGCCGAACAGCAGCGCGTCCTCGCTGCTGGAATCTGGTGGGAACGCACCCGCGGCGGGCGCTCCGAATACGCTCCGCTGCGGCCGAAGCCGCTGGGCAAGAAGGAAGCCGCACGCCTCGCTGCCCACACCGCGGCGCAGGGCACCGATTGGTCTGAGCTGGTCGACGAGAGCCGGGCCAATTGACGTGGGCTTTCGCGTGTCCCGATTGGGAAGACCGGCTGCGGAACGGACGATCGCTCATTCCCGACCTGCCGCTGGACCAGAAGGAAGCGCGCCGGGCCATCGCCATCTACAACAAGCTGCGCATTCCCGATGTCGCCGGCACGCCGTCGTTCGGAGAGGTAGGGGCCGAGTGGTTCCGCGACATCATCGCGGCGATTTTCGGCTCCTACGACCTAGCGACCGGCATCCGGCACGTCCGCGAAAGCTTCAACCTCGTCCCGAAGAAGAACAGCAAGACGACCAACGGCGCCGCCCTGATGGTGACGGCGCTCTTGATGAACCGCCGACCGCGCGCGGAATTCCTGCTGACCGGCCCGACCCACGAGGTGTCGGAGCTCGCGTTCAACCAGGCCGCGGGGATGATCGAGTGCGATCCGGATGGCTTCCTGCAGAAGCGGTTGCACATCCAGGAGCATCTGAAGGCCATCACCGACCGGCGCACGAAAGCGCGGCTCAAAGTCAAGACCTTCGACGCCAGCGTCGCCACCGGCCCGAAGCCGGCGGGCGTGCTGGTCGACGAGCTGCATCAGATAGGGAAGATCAATAAGGCCGACAAGATCATCGGGCAGCTGCGCGGCGGGCTGATTTCGCAGCCGGAAGGATTTTTGATCTTCATCACCACGCAATCGGACGACCCGCCGGCCGGGATTTTCCGCGACGAGTTGATGAAGGCGCGCGCCATCCGAGACGGCCGCGCCAACGGACCGATGTTGCCGGTGCTGTACGAATTCCCGGACGACATCATCAAGTCCGGCGCGTGGCGCGACCCGGCGAACTGGCCGATGGTCACGCCCAACCGCGACCGTTCGGTCACGATTGCGCGGCTGGTCGAGGATTTCGAGGCGGCGCAGATTGCTGGCGAGAAGGAGGTCCGGCGCTGGGCGAGCCAGCACCTCAACATCGAGATCGGGCTGGCGCTCAAGTCCGACGACTGGGCTGGCGCGCACCATTGGGAGAAGAACGCCGAGCCGGCGCTGACGCTCGACGAATTGCTGGCCCGCAGCGAGGTTGCCACGGTCGGCATCGACGGCGGCGGCCTCGACGACCTCCTTGGGCTGGCCGTGCTTGGCCGCGCGCGCGAACCGGGCGCCGATGCCCAATCGCGCAAGTGGTTGCACTGGGGCCACGCCTGGGCGCACGAGGCGGTACTGGAGCGCCGCAAGGACATCGCGGCGCGGTTGCACGACTTCGAGGTGGACGGCAACCTGACGATCGTGAAGCGCGTCGGCGACGACGTGATCGAGGTCGCCGACATTGTCGAGCAGGTACGCAACTCCGGGCTGCTGCCGAACAAGGCCGCCATCGGCGTCGACCCGGTCGGCATCGGCGCCATCGTCGACGAACTCGCCGAACGCAACATCGATGCGAGCCCGGAAGCCGGGATCATCGTCGGGGTGCCGCAGGGCTGGAAATTGAACAATGCGATCAAGACGGCCGAGCGCAAGCTGGCCGGCGGGGACCTGGTGCATGGCGGCACCCCGCTCATGGCCTGGGCGGTCGGCAACGCCAAGGTAGAACCGCGCGGCAACGCGATCACTATCACCAAGCAGGCTGCGGGATTCGCCAAGATCGACCCGGTGATGGCGCTGTTCAATGCGGTGGCGCTGATGGCGATGAACCCGCACTCCGGTGGCATCGGCGAGGGCATCATCATTTTGGGCAGCGCGTGAAGCGAAGAAAAACATCGCATGGGCGTGATCTCGCGGCTCGGTGCGTTCACGCGCGCCATGCCGACCATTTGGCGGGCGACGCGGTCGACCGACACCACCGCCGACGCGCTCCTCTGGGGCGATCAGCTCTGGTCGGTGCCGTCGACCGCCGGCGTCGAGATCAACCAGCAGACCGCGCTCGGCGCCGTGTGCGTCATGGCGTGCGTCATGATGCTCACGGAGGACGTAGCGAAGCTGCCGGTTTCGCTCTACCGGCTTCGTTCCGACGCTTCACGCGAGCAGATCACGGATCATCCGCTTGCGCTCCTCCTTGAGGAGCCGAACGAGTGGCAGGACTGGCTCGAATTCGCCGAGATGGTCCAAGTCGGCCTGGTGCTGCGCGGCAACGGCTACGCGGTGATCATTCGCGACTGGCGCGGCAGGCCGGTCAAGCTCGTTCCGATCAATCCGGACCGGGTGGCGCTGTGGGAGGCGCCGACCGGCGATTTGTTCTACCGCGTCACGCCTTTCGGCCTGCACGAGATGGCCGAACTGCGCGACCTGCCGTTCCTGATCCCGGCCGCGGATATGTTCCACCTCCGTGGACTTTCGGTGAACGGCCTCATGGGCGCCTCGCGCATTGCGGTCGCACGCGATGCAATCGGCTTGACCTTGGCACAGGAG
Organism: uncultured Alphaproteobacteria bacterium; assembly: GCA_963784005.1. Lineage (GTDB taxonomy): Bacteria > Pseudomonadota > Alphaproteobacteria > Rhizobiales > Xanthobacteraceae > BOG-931. The sequence continues at coordinate 120,195 of CAWAPT010000010.1, forward strand.
CGCCAGGCGGCGCAGTGGATCGGCGCCGGCTCGAAGCCATCTGGGGTGCTTTCGACAGACCAAAAACTCGACGGTCCAACCATCGAACGGCTGAAGGGTCGCTGGAAGGAACTCAATGCCGGGCTGCAGAACGCCGGCAAGGCTGCGATCTTCGAGGCCGGGCTCAAGTGGACACCGCTATCGTTGTCGGCGCAGGAATTGGAATTCATCGCGGCACGGCAATTCCAGGTCCAGGAAATCGCCAGGATGTTCCGCATACCGCCGCACATGATCGGCGAACTGTCGCGCTCGACCAACAACAACATCGTCCAGCAGGCACAAGAATACGTCAATTACACGGTGTCGGGATACACCCGGCGCTGGAAGGCGAAGCTAAGCAAAAGCTTCGGTCTGACCAAAGACGGCATCCACGTTGCGTTCGATCTGACCGAACTGGTCCGTGCTGACATCACGGCCCGCTACAACGCCTATCGGGTCGGCATCATGAGCGGCTTCCTCAAACCGAATGAAGCCCGCATCGACGACGGCCGCGATCCCGATCCCGAAGGCGACAAGTTGTTGCAGCCCACCAACATGGCCGAGGCCGGCAGCCAATCGACCGGCACGGCGCCGGACAATGCCGGCCGGCCGGAAGACGGCACCGTGAAATGAGACCCGCATGCCGCAGATTCTGACACCCGCCGATATCAAAACGCGGCTCAAAGCTGGCGAGAAGCCGCGCGATATCTTCTTCGACAAAAGCGGAGCGCGAACCGCGAAGCTCGTCGGCATCGAAGCCAATGTCACGGCAGGCGTCGACGACCGCTCGGTAGACTTCGTGATCTCGACCGGTGCGCTCGATCGTTACAACTCGACCATCGCGGTGGATGGCTGGCAGACCGAGAACTTTGACAAGAACCCGGTCGTGCTGTGGGCGCATGATGACTCGATCCCGGCGATCGGTCGGGCCGCAAATGTCCGCGTCGAGGGTGGAAGGCTCAAATCGCGCGCGACGTTCGCTGAACGCGACGTTCATCCGCTGGCCGACACGGTGTACCAACTGATCAAGGGTCGGTTCCTCGGCGCCGCTTCGGTCGGCTGGATCCCGCTCGAATATAAGTTTGTCGAGGATGGCGAGCGCGGCTTCGGCATCGATTTCCTCGAACAGGAACTGCTGGAATGGTCCGTGGTCAATATCCCTGCCAATCCCGACTGCCTGGTGGGCGCCCGCTCTTTGGGAATCGACACCAAGCCGCTTATCGCCTGGGCCGAGCGCACGCTCGACCAGGGCGGCATGACGCTGATCCGGGGCACCGAACTGGAGACCTTGCGCAAGGCCGCGGGCGCGCCCGCCGTCATTGAAGTGCCGCGGTTCCTGCCGAGCCGTGCCGAGGCGGGCCAAGTATCCGCTGCGGGTGCGACGGACAATGTCCTGCTGAGCGCGGCCGAGTCATTCGAGCAAAGCGCAACCGCGCTGAACACGCTGCTCGTCAACGGCGTGCTGTCGCCGGAAGAGTTCGCCTCGCGTCTCACCGGCCTGGCACGCGGCGAGGCGACGCGGAGCGGCCGTGTGCTCTCCGCCGAGAACGAGCGGCGGCTGCGCGCTGCCCACGATCACTGCATGGCCGCGTGCGACCATGTGATGAGCGTGGTCGAGCAGAACCACAAGCCTGACGATCCCGATGCCGAGGGCGACGGCAATGACGACGATCCCGAGCAAGCCTCGCTCGACGTACCGCAATCGGAAATCCGCGCCCGCCGCGTGCGCCTGCTGCGGCTCGCCTCGCGCGGCTGAGCACTGACCGACCTGAAATCGCTGACCTGCCTGCGCGGGCTCGCCTGTGGCCGCCCGCTATTTGGAGACCAATGATGGATAAGAAGTTGAACGAACTGCGTGAAGCTCGCGCCAAGGCGATCGACGAACTCGAAGGACTTATTGGCGACAAGGAAAAGTTCGAGGCCAAAGAGCGGGAGGTCGCTACGTTCGATCAGCAGATCGCGCAGTCCGAGCGGGTCCTGCAGCTCGCGGCTTCGCGCGCTCGTCCGCATCCCGACAACGGCGCCGGCAATCCGAGCGCGGCTGCGCCGGTGCCGATCGTGCTTGATCCGTACTACGAGAGCAGCATTTCGGGACGTCAGGTGCGGCGCGTGCCGCCCTTTGAGCACTATCTCCGAAAATCGCGCGCGCTGCTGCGAGAGGCCGGTGAGACCTCGTGGGAAGGGGCTAATCGCTTTCGCTCCTTCGGCGAGCAGCTGGTGGCGGTCGCGCGGTATCACATGACGCATGGCGCGGACGTTGACTCCCGCCTGGTGCGCGCGCCGACCGGCGCCGGTGAAATCGATCCCTCCGGCCGGCGGCTTCCTGGTCCAGACCGATTTTGCGACCGCGGTGTTCATGCGCGCCTACGATATGGGCGAGATTTTGAGCCGCTGCGAGAAGTTCTCGCTCTCGACGACGGCCAACTCGATCAAGATCCCGGGCGTCGACGAAACGAGCCGCGCCACCGGATCGCGGTGGGGCGGCGTGCAATCGTTCTGGGTCGGCGAGGGCTCGCAGCCAACCGGCACCAAGCCGAAATTCCGCCTCATCGAGTACGACCTGAAGAAACTGATGTCGCTGATGTGGGTCACCGACGAGCTTCTCGCCGACCAATCATTGCTGACCTCGATCGCCGGCAAGGCGTTCTCCGAAGAAATCATGTTCATGACCGAGGACGCGGTGTTCGAGGGGACCGGTGCTGGTCAGCCGCTCGGCATCATGAATGCGCCCGCGATGGTGGCGGTGCCGATCGAGACCGGACAGGCGACCAAGACCATCGTGTACGAGAACATCCTGAAGATGTGGTCGCGCTGCTGGGCGCGCTCGCGTCAGAATGCGGTGTGGTGGATCAACCAGGACAACGAACCGCAGCTCTATTCGCTCAGCCAGATCATCGGCACTGCGGGCGTCCCTGTCTATCTGCCGGCCAACGGCATTTCGGGCCAGCCTTATGGCAGTCTGTTCGGGCGCCCGGTAATACCGGTGGAGTACAGCAACACGCTGGGCACCCAGGGCGACATCGTGCTCGCCGATTATTCGCAATACGGCATTGTCGACAAAGGCGGCGTCCAGTCGGCATCCTCGATGCATGTCGCCTTCCTCACCGACGAGATGGTGTTCCGGATCACCTATCGGGTCGATGGCGAGCCGCTCTGGAACGCGCAGCTCACGCCGTTCAAGGGCTCCAATACGCTGGCGCCCTTCGTGTCGCTGGCAACCCGTTGATCGGACACATCATGGCCGAGGACAAGAAGCTGCCGCCGCTCGACGTGCTCGAAAAGAAGCACACCAGGGACGCGGCCGAGCGCGCCGCCCGGATTGAGGCCGCGACCAACGACCTGCGTGCCGCCGAAGAGATGGTGCGGGAGGCGAAGCGCAAGCTTGCCGACCTGCAGCGCGAGAAGGTTACAGCGAGCTTTGCTTACGACGCGGCGCGCGCCGAGCTCTTGCGGGCCGGCGATCCCAAAGCCGCGTAGCGGCGGCAATACACATCTCAATTACGAAGGGAGCCAATCATGGCCCGACAGTTCTCACTTCCTGAAATCATCCCGCCGGTCGAGCTGCTGGCGCCCGCCGCCGATGCGGCCGGTCGGACCAGCGGCTACGTCAATCTCGGCAAGGCCGACAAAGCTTACATCGTCTGCCACATCAATCAGGGGAACGCCGCGACCGTGCAGCTGACGCCGCTGCAGGCCCAGGACATTTCCGGCACCGGCTCGAAGGCGATCGGCGCCACGCAAATCTGGACTGATCTCAACGAGAGCGCGGGCGATCAGCTGACCAAGCAGACGAACGCCGCGAATTATACGACCGACGCTGGGCTGCACAGCAAGGTTGTCGTGTTCGAAATCTCGCCGCAGGACTGCATGGATGTCGCGAACGGCTTTCACACCATCGCTATCGAGACCGGCGCGTCGAACGCCGCAAATATCACCGAGGCGATGATCTACGTGCTGCACCGCTACCAGCAGGCGCAGCCGCCCTCGATCCTTTCTTGATGTCAGAAAGGAACTACCATGTCTGACAAGGCCCGAGTCCATTCGCGCTTCAACGCGACGAACAATCTCGAATTTTTCGACCAGAACACCCAGGAGCGCGTCTTCGCGCTGACGGCTCTGTTCTATGAGGACGACTTCCTCGCCGCCGGCAAGCAGGCGTTCCCAACGACGGCGACGCAGGGCATCGACTGGGTGAAAAAGCTGGTTGAAACCAGCGGGGCGCCGAGCGTTGCCGGAGTCGCCAGCGGCCAGTTCGGCCAGGTCCAGCTTGCGCTCGACGCGACCTCCGAGAAGCAAGAGGCGACGCTCTACTGGGCCGACAACAAGCACCTCGATCCGACCAAGGGATTCGAGTTCGAATGCCGCGCCGCGCTGTCGGTGCTGCCGAGCGCCTCCGGCGTCGAGGCGGTGTTTGGCGTCGCCGGAAGCTGGATCGACGGTCCCGACAACAACACCGAATATCTGCAGTTCGGCGCAAGCGGCAATGGCACGATGCTGATGCGCTCGCAGGACGGCTCGGTGCAGAACGCAATTTCGGCCGGAGTCACGCTTACCGCCGGCGCTTTCCACATCTTCCGCATCGACGCCGGCAACACGCAGGACGTCGGCTGCTACATCGACGGCGTGCGCTACAGCACGGCCGGGCAGATCAAGTTCGGCGCGAACGGCCTGCTGCAACCTTATCTCTCGGTCTACAAGCCTTCCGGCACGGGCGTCGCCACGCTGGTCATCGATTACGTGCGTCTGTTCTCGAACCGCTCATGAAGCGCCTGCCGCGTTTCGACAGCGCGATGCGCGCTGATCGTGACTTTCTCAGCAACGGAAATCGCCAAAGATGGCCGGCTCGATCGCGCTCACCACCGCCGATCTCGGTGGCGGCATCACCAAGTATTCGATCGCCTGGACCTCGGATGCGTCCGGCAACGTCAACGGCACGCCGGTCGCGCTCAAGCGCGGCCGATTGCTCCAAGTAAAATTCGCGCCGACCAACGGTGGCACCCAGCCCAGCAACAATTACGCCGCCATGTTGGTCGACGCCGACGGCGTCGACCTGCTTGCCGGCAAGGGCGCGGCGCTCTCGAACACGGCCGCCAGCGTCGCCGTGCCGATCGTCTCCGCGGTGAGCCCGGCCTTCATCGATCCTGGCAACTTCACGCCCACGATCTCGGCCGCGGGCAACGTCACCAACGGGCGCATCGATCTCTACGTCGGGCCCGGCTGAGCAAGCGCGGAGCGATGGACTTCGTCATCGTTACCACCGTCGTCTCGGCGGCGACGCCAGCGTTCCAAGGCCAGCAGCCCTACGATCTCGTCGATCTTCCGACCCTGAAGGCCGAGCTGAACCTCACCGACGGCAGCAAAGACGCGCTGTTGCTGCGCTGGATCACGCAGGCTTCGGCCGCGACGGCGAAGTTCTGCAATCGCGTCTTTCCCGTCGAAACCGTCCAGGACCAGATCTTCCCGCCGCGGGACTATTTCCCGGTGCCGGTGGTGATCGGCGGCGTCATGCCGTTGCAGCTTTCGCGCTGGCCGGTCAGCGAATCTCCCACGGTAACGGAGAACGGGATCGCCCTCGTCGAGGATACCGACTTCATCGTCAAATACGATGTGGGCCAGCTCCTTCGCATCGATGCGAACGGTTGGCCCAAGCGCTGGCCGGCGTTGCCGACCGTCGTGCAGTATCCTGCCGGCTATAAGCCCACAGACCCCGATTTTGCCGATGTCGCCGACGCCGTGATCCGCATGGTGAAGGCGCGTTTCTTCGCGCAATCGCGCGACCCGGCGCTGCGTTCGGAAAACATCACTGGCGCTTACGAGGCGACCTATTGGTTCGCCTCCGGGCCCGGCGCGGCCATCGGCAATCTCACGCCCGACGTGCAGGCATTGCTCGAAAAGTATCGCGTGCCCGTCGTCGGGTGATGGACCCGAAGGTCGATCGAAAATGGACAATCCGGGCAGCTTCACTCTCGGCGATTTCCAGATCGGGGCCGCGGGCCAACAGAACGGCAAGCCGGTCTGCAATCTTACGGGCATGGAGGCGGCGTCGCTGCAGGTGCGCCTGTCGAGCGCCGCCGGCGGCACGTCGATCAACGTCTTCATTCAGACCACTCTCGATCAAGGGCAGAGCTGGTTTGACGTCGCCTGCGTGCAGTTCACCACGACGCCCGGCGTCCAGGTCCTCAATCTATCGGGGCTCGACAAAGCCGCGCCGTCGTCGCCGACCAATCTCGGGCTGACCCCCGGCACGATCCTCGACGGTCCGCTCGGCGACAGCCTGCAAGCGATCGTCGTCTCCGAGGGCACCTATACGGGCGCGCCGCTGGTCAGCGTCCGCGGTATAGCGCGATGATCGATGCCAATGCCGTCGCCGGTTATCGCCGCGCCATTGCGCGTCGCGGTCAGCCCGTGATCGTGCGTCGCGTCAACGGTGATGCACCCAATACGGCAACTTTTGACGCTCGCGTGCTGGCGATCGTCATGGACTACGTGGCCAAGCAGCCAGTAGCGGACGTCAAGCCGGAGGGCGACATCACGCTCGGCGCGCGCAACGTCATCTTGCTTGAGGACGACCTACGCCAAAAGCGCTTCCCGCTGCCGGTGACCAAGAACGACAAAGTGATTGTGCTCGGCGCCGAAGGCGAGGACGAGGAACTCAACATTATGGAGTTCGATCCCAACAAGCGTCGCATCGCTGGCGCAATCGACATCGTCGCCGAGGGCGCGTGACTTGGGAACGTTCGACGTACAGGTCGACGCTTCAAGGGCGAACCTCCGCCTGGAGGAAATGTCGCCGGAGGTGCGCGATGCCTTGATCGTCGCCGTCACGTTGGCGGCGGGCGAGTTGGAAGGTTCGGCGCGATCGAAAGCCTCCGGCGATTTGCTGCAGGTGCGTACCGGAAAGTTCGTCAAAAGCATCAAGGCCGGCGTCTCGACCGGCAAGAACTCGATCACCGGCCGCGTCTACAGCAAGGACGTGCGCGCGCACCTGTTTGAATTCGGTGGTACGACGCCGCCACATGATATCGAGCCGAAGAACGCCAAGGCGCTCCTCCTGCAAATGCGCGGCGGCAATGTCTTCGCTGCGAGCGTGCACCACCCAGGCGGGGTGTATGAAGCCCGCAACATCATTCATTCGGCCTTCGACGAGATGAGAGCCGAAATCGTCGAGAACCTTGAGAAAGCCGTGCTCGACGCGGCCGGCCGGGCATCCGAAGAGTGACATCACGAAAATCGATTGCTGCGGCGTTGCTCGCGCAACTGACGCAGGGCGGCCAGTTTACCAAGAGCGGCCGTCGCGACCGCGCGCCCGAACAGGCGGCTGCGCCTAAAGCACCGGGCCTCTATCTGGTCAAGCCGCGCGAGGCGTATCTCTACTCCGACGACGCTCGCGGCGTGCCGCCGACGCGCGAACTCTACTTTCTCGCGGTGATTTACACCGACGTCGGCAAAGAGGCGGACGCCGTCCCTGCCGACATCATCGACGATCTCCTCGACGCGGTAGATCAAGCTCTCGCGCCCTCCCAGGTCGATCAAGTGACCAACGGCGCACGGCAGACGCTCGGCGGCTTGGTCTACGACTGCAGGGTTGAAGGCGAGATTGAATGCGCCCCGGGCGACAATCAAGGCAAGGGACAGACGGCCGTCCCGATCAAAGTGACGCTGAAACAATATCCGTAAGGAGCAAACGGATGGCGATCGAAGAACCCGACGCGCCGCCGGCGGGCGACGCGCCGACAACGTCGCGGTTTCACGCGCTGGTCGATGCGTGGTTCGTCGAATGGTTCCACGGCGCGTCCGCTATGCGCGATACCGAGACTTTCAACCACGTCGTTCGCGCCAAAGACGATCTCAAGCGCCGGCTTGCAGAGGAGAATTGAGCAATGACGCAATACGCTTTCGGCAGCGGAACCCTCGTCTGCAAGCGTACCGACGTGACCGGGACGCCGCCCTGTCTGATCGGCACCTTGCAGGATGTCTCGCTCGACTTCGATCGCAAGATCGAGACGCTGCTCGGCCAATACAACATGGCGGTGGCGGCCGGCGGCGGGGAGTTCAAGATCACTGGCAAGACGAAGTTCGCCCGTCTGCAGGCGACGACGATCAATAATCTGTACCTCGGCCAGACGCTGACGGCGAACTCAATGCTGGAGATGACGACGGGCGAGGCCGGCACCGTCGCTTCCGCGGCGGTCACCGTCGCCAACAGCTCGACCTTCGTCGAGGATTACGGCGTCTTTTACGCATCGACCGGCGTGCAGCTCGTGCCGGTGGCCTCATCGCCGACCGTCGGTCAGTATAGCGTCAGCGCCGGGGTCTACACTTTCAATGCGTCCGACAATGCCGCGGCGGTGCTGATCTACTACAGCTACACCGTGAGCACCGGCAACAAGATCACGCTGGCCAACCAGCTCCAAGGGCCGCTGCCAATATTCGAAGTCTCGCTGAAGGAGACCTTCAACTATTTCGGCAGCACCAAGGACCTTTGCGTCAAGCTCAATGCCTGCGTTTCATCGAAGCTGTCGCTGCCGTTCTCCAACAGCAAGTTCACAATTGCCGAGTTCGACTTTCAGGCCATCGCCGATGCGTCGAACAACATTGGCACCATCAGCCTGGCCGAATAGGGGAGATGACGCGTGAGCCTCGAACGCGACGAGTCCATTGATCTCGCGACGGCGTGCACGGTGCGGCTCGCCGACCGCGACTTTTCCATCGCACCGCTGTCGCTACGGCAAGTGCTCGCCGTTGCCGATCAGCTGCCGAAAATGGCCGGCCTCACAGCGGAGAACGTGAGCGGCGAAAGGCTCACGCCGATTGCCGAGATTGTCTGGCAAGGCCTGCGTCGCGCCTATCCCCAGCTTACCCGCGAGGAGTTCTTCGATCTTCCCATCACCGTCGCGGAGCTGGTTGCCGCGCTGTCCGTAGTGATGCAGCAGGCGGGCGCCAGGAAGCGGGAGAGCGGCGAGGGGGAATTGCCGGCGGCGAGCGATTCGATGAAATCGACTGGCGAGCGCTCGTCGCCGACCTCGTAATCGAGTTGGGTTGGACCCGCGCGGAAGTCCTCGACCAGGTGGACATTCCCTTCCTGGAGGACCTGCATCGCGCCTGGCAGGACTGGCCGCCGCTGCGCAAGGTCGTCGCCGCCTATTTGGGTCACAAGCCGAAACAGAAATCGTCGAAGAACTTCCACGAACTGCTGGCGATGTTCCCCAGCGGAACCATCAGGTAAGACACGATGGCCGACGGCGTACAGGTCAAGTTTGGCGCCAACATCACCGATCTGGTCGAGGGCATTAACTCGGCGGTCGGCGAGCTGCGCAGCTTCGCCGAGGCGGTCGGCGCCATGTACGTGGCGGACAAGACCGCCGAGTTCATCGCGCAGTTCGGCGATATGGGCGAGAAGATCGAGCGCGCGACCGCGATCTTCGGCGCTTCCACCAAGGACGTGCAGGAGCTGCAGCTCGCCAACGAGCTGGCCGGCGGCTCGGCCGAGAGTTTCGGCGCGTTGGTTGACCGTCTGCAACAGAGCCTGCAGCGCGCGCAGGTGCCGACCTCGCAGCAGGCTCTTGCGCTGAAAGCGATCGGCCTGTCGGCCAATCAATTGATCGGCGTGCCCCTGCCGGAACAGTTCGACCGTATCGCCGACGCGGTCTCGAAGTTCGCCGACGGCGGCAACAAGACCGCGATCGTGATGGCGCTCCTTGGCCGCGGCGGCGCCGAAATGATCCCGACGCTCGACCTGGGCCGCGCCGGCCTCGACCAGATGCGCCAGAGTGCCGAGGATGCCGGCACAGTCATGTCGGGGCAGACCGTCTCGGCGCTGGCGGCGATGAAACAGTCGACCACGCTGCTCGAGGCGAGCCTGAAATCCCTTGGCGGCACGATCATGGGCCAGGTCGCGCCTTCGATCACGGAATTTGACAATCAGTTGGCCCATTCGGTCGGCAACATCACGGCGCTCATCGCCACCGGGCAGCTCACCGATTTCGTCATGAAAGCGCTGGGCAGCGATATCCAGCTCGTTGCCGACTACGTCAAGCTTCTGGCGCAGGCATTTACCGATCTCGTGCTGCTCAACTGGGGCGAGTTCAGCCAGCACTGGAAGGAGAACATGGCGGCCGTCGAGGCCAACGCCAACGAGTCGCTGGGCGACCTCGACGAAATGCTGGCAAAAGCCCGCGCCTCCTACAAGGCGCTCCTCGACCAGGCCAACGAGACCAACAAGGGCCTGAAGCCGCCGCCGGCGATCGGCTACGGCAACCAGGACGCCTTGAAGGCAGAGCTTGAGGCTATTCAGGCGCAGGTCGCGGCGCAGAACACCTATTACCAGTCGCAGGTCGAGCACATCAATTCGCTCGCCAAGACGTTCCAGATCGGCGAGCAGCAGAAGACGCAGATGCTGCTGGCGGCGGTAGACCAGCGCGAAGCATTCCAGATGGCCGAGCTGCAACAGGCGATCGGTCTCCAGGGCCAGACCCAGGCGTCATACCAGAAGCTTCAGGACGAGCTGACCAAGATCAAGCAGAAGGCCACTGCCGATCGCCAGAGGATTACCGACCAGGCGGCGCAGGAGCAGGAGAAGACCTGGAAGGCGGCTGCCGATCAGATATCGAGCGCCTTCGACAGCCAGTTGAGGGGGCTCCTTGCCGGCACCACGACCTGGAGCCAGGCGATGAAGAGCATGGCCGGCGATCTCATTATCAAGCTGATCGAGGACGCCGTGAAATTCGAGCTTGAATGGCTCGCCTCGCAGGCGCGTGTCCTTGCCGGGCATCTGGCCAGCGAAACCGCGATGACCTCGGCTACCGCAGCCGGAGCGTCAGCGCGGACCGCGGCCGAACAGACGAGCGCCGCGAGCGGCATGCTCGCGAATGTTGCCGCCGCCGTGCAGGCGATCATGCGCGACGCGGCGCAGGCCTTTGCCGGCGTGTTTGCCTTCCTCGCTCCGGTGATGGGACCGGCCGCCGCCGGACCCGGCGGCGGCGGCACAGGCTTCCGTCTCGGCCGCGGCGATCTTCGACGTCGGCACCGATTACGTGGTGCGGGGCGGCCTGGCGCTCATTCATCCCGGCGAGACGATTATCCCGGCCGCCCGCGGCTCAGGCCCGTTTACGCGGCGGCGGCATGGGGACGCAGGTCCACGCGCCGGTGAGCATCAACGTTTCGGCGCTGGATTCGCAGAGCGTCGCCCGGTTCTTCAACGACAACTCCAGGCACATGCTGCGCGCGATCAACGACGCCGTGAAGCGCGGCGCTCATCTCGGGATGCGGGCAGGGGGGCGGGTCGGGATATGACGTGTCGAATTAGGCTATCCTCTAACGCATCTATCCGGTTAGAACTTCTATCCGTTTGACACATACAATTTCCGATGCTATTCGTTCCGGCAGATGGATTTGGTGTTTCCAAGGTCGACTCGCTCAATTCCAACGGCTTTTTCCGGATGAGAAAGCGTGCGCTGCCTATCTGGAAAAAGCCCGCTGGGAAGACGGCTTCATATGCCCGTGGTGTAAAGCGAAGCGGGAGCCTTACCGCTTCGCCACTCGTCCCGGAGTACTGCGCTGCAAAACATGCCGCCGCGACGTTGGTTTGACCGCCGGAACGGTTATGGAGCGCACGCACACTCCTCTGACAACATGGTTTTGGGGTGCTTATCTCATTTCTGTTTCGACGCCCGGAATATCTGCTCTCCAATTTCAGCGGCAATTGGGTCTGACACGGTTTGAGACCGCCTTCCACATTCTGCACAAGCTGCGCGCTGGCATGGTACGCCCGGATCGCGACCGGATCGGCGGAAACATCGGCCGCGAGGGTCATGTCGAGATTGGCGAGACGTGGATCGGCGGCGCGCTCCGTGGCAAGGTCCACGACGTTAGGGACCAAACACTTGTGGTAGCCGCTGTTGAGGTTCTGCCTAAGCCAACGAAAGACGGGTCGGTGCGACGTGGCAATAGACGACACGCCGGGCGGCTCCGAATGGAAGTCGTCTCAAATCGCGACCGTAGTACGGCACTGTGCAGCTTCGTTGAGGCGGCAGTTGAGCCACGAAGCGTAGTGGCGACTGATGACTGCTCAGAGTATGCGACGCTCGCCGAGCGCGGCTATCAACATCGTGTCGAAGCGGCCGAAAAGAGCCTGTCGATGGTTCGTCTCGTTTTCCTAAATCTGAAATCGTGGCTCAGCGGAACACACCACGGCGTCAGTCCGAAGCATCTGCAAGCCTATCTCAACGAGTTTGCGTTTCGCTTTAATCGGCGACTCGACCCGTTCAGCGCCTTCCGCTCGCTGCTCGGAATTGGGGCTCGCGCGGAAAGCCCGACCTATGATGACCTTTATTCGGGTGAGTGGAAGCATCCTCGGGTTAGCGCGTAAGGCTCGTTGCCGCGACCCGGCGGTGAAGCGCGGCGCGCATTTCGGGCTGCGGGCGGGAGGGCGGACCGGTCTGTGATGTGCCGAATTTTTTTGTTCTTTTTCGGCACGCTACGACGACGTATCAGCCGGATCGACGTCTCAACCGGCCAAACGGCTACTCAGAAGCCGGCTCGATTGGCGCGTTATGCTGCCATCAGGAGACGTTCCATTCAATCATCTTTGGGCGTTTCCTTACGAGACCTACCGCGTTTTTTCCCCTTCCTTTTGATATCATGGACAAAAGCAACCTCAGCGTTGGGACCTCGTTCAGAGTCACGAAGGTCGACCAGCTTGTCGGTGATCGATACTGCGGCCCGACCAACAAGGATACCAGCGCCCGCTAGCGCTGCGAAAAATTCCTGTCCTGCCAGCAGCAGTCCGCCGGCTGTGGCGGCAACCGTTCCCAATAATTTCGGGTCAAGCAATTGCGAAATTGTTCCAGTGATGGTCTTGATGCCATGCTTTTTGATCGCCCATTCGTAATCATAGAGTTTTGTGGCTATCGCATCGCTCACAAACGATATTGGCTTTCCTGTCATGTCGCGATCCAACCAATTCTTCAACCGCCGTAGTTGATCGCGGCTTCCTTATCTCTTCTGAATTCAAGTACCTGTTTCCACGTCAGTGCCTCATCGTTCGCCACATTCAAGTTTCGGATCGCAGCAATCACCAATTCACTGCTTCCAGGCTGAAACTCGGCGTCTCTACTTTCAGCCGATGAGTAAATTGGCGTGGCTACAATTCCATGGGCCACATAAAATGCGTTGCACATAACCCGAGCCGGCGTCGTCCCGCCAAGGTTCGCTACCTCATCCTCGAATTCAGTCGGATCACCAAGAACCCTCTCAATGAGAGTATCCATTGTAGACGCCGGATCGGGATCGTCTTCCTTGAGTAGCATCGCAAGTATAAACGGCCATATCTCTCCGGACGTGCCACCATACATTGCTATTTCATCCGGGGGCGGATCGGGCTCGAATAAGTTGTAAGCCACTCGGTCGAAGAATAATGACGCTACTTTTAAATCGTGATCAAAAGCTATAGCGGCAGATTTACCTGCTCTCGGGAGTTTCGGTAGGCTAGCAATTTCATAGAGGTCAAAGAGGTTTTTCCTCCAATAGTTATAGCTTGTTACTGATCCACGGCAAGAGTATACCGGCAAGTCTCTCTAGCCGTTCCACCGTTATTTCAGGAAGAGTTGTCGTCACTATCTCCGTTGGATGTCCGCTTCTCGCTATCCGTTCGGGACGCAGTTCTGTTGGATGGATCGTGGTGACCGAATTGTAGGCTTAGATAAGCCGCCTGCAAATGGCCGCAACGTGTCCACTTTCGACCGAACGAAGAACCGAGTTCTGCCTGTCGAATTTGTCCGCTTCACCGAAAGCGACATGAGATCAGCAAGCAGAGTATAAAGGCATGGACTACATCCTCGGCGTCAACCTGCTGCCGTCGACGGGCGAATTCACCTACGACACGATTCCCTATCTCGGCCAGCGGGTCACCGAAACCCTTCTCACCTCGATCAATCGCTATGCGAACGGCGGCCCGCTGGCGGGGACCGGCACAACGACCGACTACACAATCGCGCTCAATAACCTGCAATCCGAATTCCCCGGCTGCGAAACCGTAGCCCTCGTCGTCGCTTGGTTCGGCAACTCGACCGATATCACTGCCTGCCAGATTTATCCCTCGACCACCTACATCGGCGGTACGTTCGAGCAGGCCGCCGGCGGGTCGGATGTCTGGCGCTGCTCCGGCCTGACGCAATTCTCGCCCGGCCTCATCCCGATCCCGTCCGTCGGCGGCACCTTTATTTATGGCGGCACGCCGTCGGACCAATCGATCGTCCGCTGCATTCGGGATTTGAAATCCCGCGGGCTCCGCGTCGTCTTCTACCCGTTCATCCTGATGACTGCGGCAGGCGAGCCCTGGCGCGGGCGCATCACCTATGACGGCGCGGACGTTTCGAGCGCCGCGACAGCCGCGGTCAATGCCTTCCTCGGCAGCGCGACGACCTCGCAGTTCACCCGTGACGCGACGAACCTCACCGTCGCCTATTCGGGCTCCCCGACCGATTACACCTATCGGCGGATGATCCTGCACTACGCAAATCTGTGCGTGGTCGCCGGCGGCGTCGATCTGTTTCTGCTCGGCTCGGAATTTCGCGGACTGGAGGTCGTTCGCGGGCCGGCTTGGACCAAGGCGGGCACGGTCAGCGGCGGCACCACGACCTGGGACTATCCGTTCGTCGCCGGGCTCGTCCAGCTCGCGAGCGACGTGCGCACGGTGTTCAACAACGGCGGGCTGACCAAGGACACCACGAACCTGCACAACCTGATTGCCTATTCGGCCGACTGGTCGGTGTGGATGGGCTACCAGCATCCGGGCGAGAACGGCCAGTGGCCGCATCTCGACCAGCTCTACGCGTCGAGCAACATCGATCTCGTGTCGTTCGACAATTACCTGCCGCTGTCGGACTGGACGACCGCCAACGGCGGCCTCGACGCCGAGAATTGGCTTGCGCCAGCGCCGACCGGCCGG
>CAWAPT010000011.1:0-56917 GCA_963784005.1 uncultured Alphaproteobacteria bacterium
TCTTCTGACGTCCCTCTCGTTTCAGTCGGCGCGGCGCCCACAGTGCGTAGATGTCGTTAGCGTGGAACATCAGATTTCGGCCCACCTGGCCGGAGCGGTTTGCAAGCCCGAGTGGCCACCAATCATTGCGAGACCGCAGCAAAATCTGAGGGGAATGCAAAGCCCCCGCTGCCATACCACGATACGCGCTTGCACTTCAATGTCTCGTCCGAAGCGTAGGGCACGAATCGCACGCACGGTCTTTTCATTGGCGTCCAGCGTTTGCACGTCACAGTAATCAAGGACCCGGCACCGCGGCTGACGTAAAGCCACGCCCAGACACGCCGTGCGGGAATCCGCTTTACACTCGCGGGGACAGATTTTTCCGACGCACTCCTCGCACTCTTCGTCGTAGCGCATGGCAACGTGCAAGAGCTCCGGTTTGAGGCCGTTCCGGCGCATTGCTTCCATCAGAGCGCGATCCCACTCGCTGATTCGCCGCTCGGCAGCATCGCTTGAAAGCGGATCAATTCCATAGAGTGATTCAGCCTGTTCATAATAAGGCTTGAATTCGTCAAAGGTGGCAACCCAGGGCGGCACTATTTGGCGTACGGCCTGGAGAGTCTCGAAGTCTGTTGGGGCCATGCGCTCAAGCGCAGCGGCGTAGTAGATTGAGGAGCCGCCCAAAGCGCAGCCTACAGGCGCAAAAAAGCGGTCGCAGGTGCCGTCGGATCGGCGCTGACTGATCTGGTTGGGCCACAATCCCCGGGCGAGGCGCGCTTCCGGTGTCGCGGCTTCGGCCTCGCTCTGACCAGCGCCAACGCCACCACCCTTTTCGAGTATCAAGACGCTGAACCCGCGAGACGCAAGCGCCCACGCAACGGTGGCGCCCCCCATACCGCTGCCGATAATCGCCACGTCCCAGCACTCCGACAGATCGGCGTCCGAAGCGGACATAACATCGATATCCCGATTCAGGTGCGACCGCCCAATACCAACGACTTTATGCGAGATCGAAGCGAGCGTCGGGGCACTACCTCTCTGCCACCTTCAAACGTGCGTCCGCCCGCCCCTTGCTTCGAAAGTTCCCAGGCGGTCACCAAGCGCTCGAATGCAAGCGATGGATCGTCACCGGTATTGCCGCTCATGCGCGTGCGATAGACGCCGGGTACCCACTCGTTGACGATCAAGGATGAACCGCTCGACACGAGCTCAACGTGCAGGGCGCGGGTGAACGCGCCTACTGCCGCCTTTGTGGCGCAATACAGCGTGCTGGCGGACTCAGGACCGAGGTGTGCAAGCTGCCGACATTGAATATCACCGCTGGTCGAGCCGCCGGAAAAGTTCGCACCGCCGCCCGGCAACCAAAAGCCACACCATTGAGATTCGTTGCAACACCCGCGGTCCAATCTTCCGGACTAGTCTCGTTCAGCGTTTGACGCGGGTACACCGCAGCATTATTGATCAGCAGATCGACCGCGCCGCGTTGGCGCACGATCTGACCGAAGATCTGTTCCAAAGCGCCCCCATCGGAAACATTTGCCAGGTGGTATTCCGATGTGCCAGAGCCCTTGCAAAGGCTCTGGGTCTCCTCCATGCCTTGCGCCGAACGCCCAATCAGCACGACATGAGCACCGCGCCCAACGAACCCGATGGCTAGCGCGCGGCCTATCCCCGCTCCGGCGCCCGTAATTATTACAGTTCCGCCAGCAGATTCAGACATTTTACTGTGGCTCCCAGGAATCATTTGGCAGAATAGGCGGTAATTGAAAGGGGTCTACTATACACTGGCATTCAAATCAGACTCGATTTCTCTGCGCGCTTAGCCTTGCCAGCCTCGCGACTACCCGCCGGGCCGCTGTTCACTTCGAGTCCTTTGCAGCACCCTCCTCCGTCTGCGCACCAGGAGCGCGGCCAGAACACAGTAGTGTCCGAACCATAATGGAACATCAGGCAATGACCTATCGAGCAGATATCGACGGCTTGCGCGCCATTGCGGTGCTCGCGGTCATTTCTACCACTTCCACCTTTTATCGGCTTTGGCGGCGGCTATATCGGCGTAGATATTTTCTTCGTCATATCCGGTTATCTGATAGGCGGAATCATCATCGATGAGACTGCGAACGGCACGTTTTCATACACTCGGTTTTACACGCGACGGATCAAGCGGCTATTCGCAGCATTTATGGTCGTCGGAATCGCGGCTATGGCGCTCGGATGGTGGCTTCTGCTACCCACCGACTACAAGGCTGAGGCTAAGAGCCTGGTGGCATCCACCGTCTTTATGTCCAACGTAATTTTTTACCGTGAGGCCGGATACTTCGATGCAGCCTCTGTACGAAGCCGCTGCTGCATACCTGGTCGCTGGGGGTAGAAGAGCAGTTTTATCTCTTTTCCTTTGTTGATGCGACTTGCGGTCCGCGGCGGGCGCATGGGCGTTCCAATAATGTTGGCTGTGGTGGGGCTGCTTTCGCTGGTAGATGCGCAGCACCTGCTCGCGGTCGACCCCTCCGCTTCCCTTTACCTGCTTCCTCCGCGTGCCTGGGAATTGCTGCTGGGGGCTGCCGTCGCTCAGCCGCTGATCAGAGAACTGCGCATTCCCGCACGATTGATCCGAGTACTCAACTATGTGGCGATTTTCGCACTGCTGCTCCCAATTGTATTCTACAGCGATGCTACGCCTTTCCCAGGGCTGGCCGCCGTACCGTGTTGTCTGGGCACCGCGTGGTTATTGTGGTCAGGTCGATGCGGGACGATCACGCTGGTGCAAACAGGATTGTCCGCGCGAATTCCAGTGGCCGTCGGCAGAATTTCCTATTCTCTGTACCTCTGGCACTGGCCTATTTACGTCTTCATCGCGTACTACGAGGCTGGGGAGATCGGCTGGGTGGCGCGCGCCGTGGCCTTATCGCTCACCTTCGTGCTGGCCGTGCTGAGCTGGCGATTTGTCGAACAGCCGATTCGCTACGCACGGCGCTCTCCTTTCGTGGTGTTCGTCGGCGCGTTCATCGGCTCCTGTGTGTTGGCCGGTTGGGCGGGAC
Organism: uncultured Alphaproteobacteria bacterium; assembly: GCA_963784005.1. Classification (GTDB taxonomy): domain Bacteria; phylum Pseudomonadota; class Alphaproteobacteria; order Rhizobiales; family Xanthobacteraceae; genus BOG-931. The sequence continues at coordinate 3,021 of CAWAPT010000011.1, forward strand.
ATCATTTGGCGTTCCGATGGGGCACCCAATCGACTGTCCGAACAGACCGGCGCCATCGCATACGCTGCCGGCGATTTCTTCAAGCCGGCCGATCGATGCTGGCCGGATGGAGACCTCGCTTTGCCTCGTGTGAGTTATTGCAGTGATCGGAGCACCGAACGCTCCAGAACGATTTCTGGTGCTGGGCGATTCGCATGCACGCGCCATTCGCGACGGTGCAAACCAAGTAGCGACAGAGCATGGTTTGGGAGGTCTGCTGATCTACGGCGGTGGATGATGCCTGCGTTCGACATTCGCAAGCAAGAAAGCGCCACCGGTCCGCGTTCCGACAACGCCTGTGCGGCACAAAATGCCGAAGTCAAGGCTATGCTCGCACGTCCGAATGACATAAAGAAGGTGCTGTTAGTGGGCCGATGGGCTTATTACACAGAAGGTCAAGGGATCCGGCATGGATAGTCAAAACCTTATCCGAATCACTCGCGCGACCGACTCGCCCACCCCCGCCGCCCCTACTCTCGATCAGGCAGCCATCGTCGCGCAAGCGTTAATTGACACAGTGCACTGGCTGCGGGAGAAAGGCTATGACGTGTACCTGCTGGAGGATTGGCCCGAAATCCCGGATTTCTCGATCGCAAGCTCTTCCAGGTTGTGCGTGGAGGTCACTTAAATATTCAGGAAGCCATAACGACTTTCGGGATCCTGACCCGAAGCGAGGTGGAACGCAGACAGAAACATTCCGAAGAACGATGCATCAGGCCGCCGCACAAGAGAACGCAACAATTTTGACTACCCGTGACCTGTTCTGTCATGGCGAATTCTGCAGCGCATGGTCGCCTACCCAACCGATCTATTTCGACAACAATCACATTACGGGCACGACCTACCCGCCGCATCCGCCAAGTTTTCTTACCTGCGATGCAGGAGACTGCGGCAAAATCGCGCTAGGTTCACGTGTAAGCGGATCTGGGCCCTACACTAACCTGCCTGGTGGCTCGTGTCGCAACACGAAGCCACCAAGCTACTTGGCTATTTTACGGTAAGGTTGCTCGGCGCCATGGGCACTGAGGTTTGAGTCGCGCCAATCGCGCCCGCACAGCTCGTCCACCAACAATTGTTGCCGGATATGAAATTCTGTAAGGCCTGCCACTTGGGGGGAGCACTTGACAGTGGGCTGACCGGGTCGAGGAACGATTCCAATGCATCCCATTCACCGAACTTGCTGGGTGAATAGATGTCGGCGAAGGCGGTAAACAACGCACCGCCGTTCGCCTTCCAATTATTGAGCATCGTCGTGTACGCGGCCGCCATACGCGGGTCGCGGTTCGCCTTGGTATAAAGTCCGACGAGCGACCCATCCATGCTGACGAGTGATTGCCCACCCTCGTAGGCGAGCATTCCCATCTTATAGGGCGCAAGCATTGAATGGAACGCAGCCTCCCATTCCGAATTTTCCTGCTGCGAAGCGCCGGCGGTGGAAAGCACATTCCCCTCGTTGATCTGCTGAAAGACATTGTTGAGGCCGCCATCAACCGCCGAAAGCCAATTGGTCGGACCCGTGAAGAGCCCTAAGTACACCGAAATGCCCACGTCGGTAATATTGTGCGCTGAACACGGCGCATTGCCGCCGCCTGTCCACAGTGTGCATTGCAGAGAGGAGGTCGCCGTCGCTGTTTGAGCCACTTGAGCGCCCAGCACGCAGTGGACTCGCGAGTAATCGGATCCCCATACCGATTTCCAGATGTCGCAGGTCTGCGCAGTGCGCATGCCGTACCAATTGCGGTTGAGCATGAAGTCCGTCACGTTGGCGCTCGGCCACAGGGCCTTGCCTTGAGCTTCCGCGTAGGCGAATTGCGGGTAAGCTCCGTTCCACACCTCATTGCTGAACTCGATGTATACCTTTTGGCTCTTGCCCAGCATGGTGTGAACCAAGGTCGCCATCTGCGTGATGTAGTCATCCGTCGCCTGATGAGGAACGTTCAACCAACAGTCGGCGCCGGTGGCATTGCAAAGCTGCAAAGCGACTTCGATGGGCACGCCGTGCCGCCCCCCAGCCACCATCAGTCAACTGCGGACGACTGGCCCAGCTGGACAAAATTCCGCCATCGTTATCGATCTCCAGCCATTGCATGAAACGCATGGCGTGAAACTTCTGCAGCATGCTCAGAAATCCTGGCCGAAAAACGTTTCCTGCAGCCAGCAGGGACTCTTCGGTCGCATACACCACGCGAATATTGTGGATGTAATTGCCGGTGTGATTCGGGTCCGTGGATGTGATCGTCAACATGATCCCCGCGCTGCCCGGAGTCGCCACATTGATGACGTCACGGCCGGGTGCACTGCTGACCAGCGATGCATCGCCGGAGTAACCGAGTGTTCCCTGACCATCGTACAGCACCACATACTGGCCGGCGCGATACGGCAGGCCGGTAACCGGGCAGGCCTCGCCTAAAACTTTCGGCTCAAGCGCGGTCGGCAGGCGCGGCACATGATCGCCCGGCGCTGGCGCAGCCTCGTCGCGTTTGCGCACCATCACCCAGCGCACATATTCGAGCACCGGCTTTTGGTCCTGATTATATCCGGTGGTCCGCACATAGACGATGCCGGTCTTGCGGCTGGAATTTTCCTTTAGCCCGATAACCTCGGATTGCGCGTTCAGCGTATCGCCGGGAAAAACCGGATTGCGAAAGCAACAATTGGCATAGCCGAGATTGGCGACGGCATTGAGCAACATCGGGGACGGTCTTGCCGAACACGATGTGGAAGACCAGGAGATCGTCGATCGGCGAGCGCGGATAGCCGATAGCCTTGGCGAAGGCGTCCGACGATTGAACCGCAAACCGCGCGCCGAACAGGCCGGTATAAAGCGCGACGTCGCCGGTGGTGACGGTGCGCGGAGTGGCGTGGCGGATCAGCTGGCCGATGCGGAAATCTTCAAAAAAATGCCGGGATTGTTCTTCGACATTTTGCAACACCTTTACTGCGAAATTTTCAGCGGACCCGGCCTATGCGGCGCTTCATAGCCGAACCTGGCGTTCTGGGAAAGCGTTCACGCAGCCGTGACAATGCGGCCGAAACTGCCGCGAAAACCGGCCGTAACTGCTTCCGAGGACGCAAAACGTTCCTGCGTCGCCGGCGGTTTGCCGCGGCAACGTCAATTGAAAATGGAGAATGTCATGTCCAAGCGTTTCGCCTTGTTTGCCAGTGCGGCGGTCTTTGCCTTTGCCGTAACGGTATCCGCTCCGATCTATGCCGACCAAATGTCGGAAAAGACCGTCACTGTCGGCGGGGCCCCGATGTATCCGTCGAAAAACATCATCCAGAATGCGGTGAATTCCAAGGATCACACGACGCTCGTCGCCGCGGTGAAAGCCGCCGGACTGGTCGAGACTTTGGAGGGTCCGGGGCCGTTTACGGTTTTCGCTCCGACCAATGCCGCGTTCGCCAAGCTGCCGGCCGGTACGGTCGATAACCTGCTCAAGCCAGAGAACAAAGCGACGTTGACAAAGTGCTGACCTATCATGTCGTCCCCGGCCGCATGACCGCGGTGATTTTGATGAAGGCCGTCAAGGACGGCGAGGGCGAGGCCCATCTCAAGACCGTCGCGGGCGAGGACTTGATCGTCAAACAAGCCGGCCCCGGCAAGCTCACCGTCACCGACACCAAGGGCGATGTCGCCATGGTGACCATCGCGGACGTTCTGCAGTCGAACGGTGTTATCCATGTCATCGACACGGTGATGTTGCCGTAATTCTCGCTCGGCGCGCGATTCCCTCTCCCTGCTTGCCGGGAGAGGGTGGGGTGAGTGAGGGGGTTTCTCCGCTGGGCTCGGACTTGAGCGCTCAGACTTGCGGAGACGCCCCCTCACGCTCGCTTCGCTCGACCTCTCCCGGCATGCGAGGAGAGGCGGCTTACACGAATGTGAAGCGTGCGTGCTTCGCAGTTTTGCTATAGGTCTGCGCGATGACGATGGAAGCCGCTAGTCCTTCATCCACGCTCCCCGATATGGAGAGCGGACCGCTCATTCACCCGCGCTGGGTGCGCGTGACGCATTGGCTCAATGCCGTGGCCATGGTCATGATGATCGGCTCCGGCTGGCAGATTTACGATGCCTCGCCGTTGTTTCGATTCATCCATTTTCCCAGTCAAATCACGCTCGGCGAATGGCTCGCCGGGGCGCTGTTGTGGCACTTCGCCGCGATGTGGCTGCTGGCGATCAACGGCATCATCTATGTCACACTTGGTATCGTTACCGGGCGCTTCCGGCGAAAACTATTGCCGATCCGCCCGCGGGATGTCGTCCGCGACGTTGTCGCCGCCTTGCGCGGCAAGCTCTCGCATGACGATCTTACCGTCTATAATGCGGTGCAGCGGCTGCTCTATCTCGGCGTAATCCTCGCCGGCATCGTGATCGTGCTGTCGGGACTTTCGATCTGGAAGCCGGTGCAGCTCAAATATCTCACTGCGTTCTTTGGCGGTTACGACGCCGCGCGCTATGTGCACTTTTTCGCGATGTCCGCGATCGTGGCGTTCCTGACGATCCATATCATGCTCGCCCTGATCGTGCCGAAAAGCCTGCGCACCATGATTTTCGGCCGCTGAACCGGAGACGACGATGCCCCGTATCCGCAAGCCGCTACCCGGCGTCGACCCAAAACTTCTGATCAAGGATGCGGCGAAACTGTTGCCGCGATCGTCGCGGCGGCACTTCCTGCGCGGCGCCGCAAGCCTCGGCGCGCTGTCGCTGCTGACCGGCTGCGACATCGTCGATGGGCCGACTTCCGAGAACGCGCTGCGGGTCATTTCGCGCTTCAACGACCGCATCCAGGCGCTGTTGTTCAGCGCGACGACGCTGGCGCCGGAATATCCGGAAAGCGCGATCACGCGGCCGTTTCCGTTCAACGCCTATTATTCGTTGGACGAGGCACCGGATATCGACGGCGAAAAATATCAGCTCGAGATCGGCGGTCTGGTCGACAACAAGAAATCCTGGACGCTTCCCGAGCTTAATGCGCTGCCCGAGGTTTCGCAGATCACGCGCCATGTCTGCGTCGAGGGCTGGAGCGCGATCGGCTCCTGGCAGGGGGTCAGACTCTCCGATTTCCTGAAAATGATCGGCGCCGACTTGAGCGCCAAATATGTCTGGTTCCAGTGCGCCGAGGGTTATTCCAACACCATCGACATGCCGACCGCGCTGCATCCGCAAACCCAACTGACGCTCAAGTTCGATAACAAGACTTTGCCGACGGCCTATGGCTTTCCCATCAAAATCCGCATTCCCACCAAGCTGGGTTTTAAGAATCCGAAATACGTCACCGCGATGTATGTGCAGAACAACGACGCCGGCGGCTACTGGGAAAACCAGGGCTATAACTGGTTCAGCGGGCTTTAGAAGAATTCGGTGTATCGGACGGTCCTTGTTCTTGCGGCCGTGCCGCTTGCCAAGCCGGACGCGGCCATTTAGCAATCCTTTCCCGTCATTCCGGGTCGCGCGAAGCGCGAGCCCGGAATCCATAACCCCGGCGCGTTTCGCATGATCTCAAGCGCTGGGAGTATGGATTCCGGACCGCCGCGCTTCGTTCGGCTTCCGCAATGACGCTTCGGTCAATTGCGCGAGGCGTCTTTCATGCCCACCCACAAGCTTCTCCTCCTTGCCGGCGACGGCATCGGCCCGGAAGTCATGGCCGAAGTAAAACGGCTGCTGGGCTTCTACGCCAAGAGCGGCATCGCCGATTTCCAGATCGAGGAAGGCCTGGTCGGCGGCGCCAGCTATGATGCGCACAAACTCGCCATCACCGACGCCACCGTGGCCAAGGCGCACACCGCCGACGCGGTGATTTTCGGCGCCGTCGGCGGGCCGCAATGGGACAAGGTGCCTTATGAGGCGCGGCCGGAGGCGGGGCTGTTGCGGCTGCGCAAGGATCTCGGCCTATTCGCCAATATCCGTCCCGCGATCGTTTATCCGGCGCTGGCCGACGCATCGAGCCTTAAACGCGAGGTGGTCGAAGGGCTCGATATCATCATCCTGCGCGAGCTGACCGGCGGCGTCTATTTCGGCGAGCCCAAAACCATCACCGATCTCGGCAATGGCCAGAAGCGCGCCGTCGATACCCAAGTCTACGACACTTACGAGATCGAGCGCATCGCGCGCGTCGGCTTCGAGCTGGCGCGCAAGCGGCGCAACAAAGTCACCTCGATGGAAAAGCGCAACGTCATGAAGACCGGCGTGCTGTGGCACGAGGTGGTGGGCGAACTGCACGCGCGCGAATACAAGGACGTGCAACTCGAACACATGCTGGCGGACGCCGGCGGCATGCAGCTCGTGCGCTGGCCGAAACAATTCAACGTCATCGTGACCGATAATCTGTTCGGCGACATGCTGTCCGACGTCGCGGCGATGCTGACCGGCTCGCTCGGCATGCTGCCGTCGGCTTCGCTCGGCGAAATCGACGCCAAGACCAGGCGGCGCAAGGCAATGTATGAGCCGGTGCACGGCTCGGCGCCCGATATCGCCGGCAGGGGCGTGGCGAATCCGATCGCCATACTCGCCTCGTTCGGCATGGCGCTGCGCTATTCGTTCAATATGGGGCAGGAGGCCGACCGGCTCGATGCGGCGATTGCCGCCGCATTGGGCAAGGGGCTTCGCACCGCCGATATCAAGTCCGACGGTTGCACCATCGTCAGCACCGGTGAGATGGGCGAGGCAGTTGTCGGCGAATTGGCGCGGATCGTGAACTAGCCGTTAGAGCATGATCCCGAAAAGTGAATTCCGGTTTTCGGAAAAGATCAGGCTCAATCAAAAAGCTGGAGCCCGGTTTTGATTCTGTCAAAACCGATCAGGCTCTAGCTGTGAGCTTTCAATAGGTTGTCCATCCGGTTCTGACCGAGGAGACTGAGGTTGCTGAGACTTCAGGATTCCAAGGGAGAACCGGATGAACGTGCACCAGAATGCCCGTCTGACGCCGCGCGGTCGAGAGCGAATTGCGCTGCAGGTCGCGAGCGGGCAGACGCCGAAGGCCGTCAGCGAAGCCGCAGGCGTCTGCCCGCGGACCGTTCGCAAGTGGGTTGACCGGTATCGCCGCGAAGGCCTTGCGGGATTGCGTGATCGCAGTTCGCGGCCGCATCGCCTGTATCGACCGACGCCGCAGGCCATTGTCGATAAGGTCGCGGAACTTCGGCGTCAGCGCTGCACCGGCAAGCAGATCGCGGCGCAAGTCGGCGTGTCACCGGCCACCGTCAGCCGCATCCTGCAGCGGCTCGGGCTCAACAAACTCTCAGCTCTGGAGCCGGCCGAGCCGGTGCGCCGCTATGAACGCGAGCATCCTGGCGAGATGATCCACCTCGACATCAAGAAGCTCGGCAGGATCGATGGCATCGGCCATCGCATCACCGGCGATCGCAGGGGACAAAGCAACCGGCGCTCGCGCGGCGAAGGGCTGGGCTGGGAGTTCGTCCATGTCGCCATCGACGATGCCTCGCGCATCGCCTTCGCCAAGGTGATGGCCAGCGAGAGGAAGCGCAGTGCCACCGCCTTCCTCAAAGCCGCTCTCGCTTACTACGACAGCCTCGGCATCAAGGTCGAGCGCGTCATGACCGACAACGGTTCCTGCTACAAATCCTTCGCGTTCCGCAGGCTCTGCAAACGGCTCGGCCTCAAGCACATCCGCACCAAGCCCTACACCCCGAAAACCAACGGCAAGGCCGAGCGCTTTATCCAGACCTGCCTGCGTGAGTGGGCCTACGCTCAGGCCTATCACCACTCACGGCAGAGAACCGAACAGCTGCCGTACTGGCTGCACCGCTACAATTGGCACAGGCCCCATACCGGCATCGGTGCTAAAACACCCATCAGCAAACTCGGTCTCCCCGGGAACAACCTGTTGAGGCTCCACATCTAGCGCTTGGCGAATACGAAATCCGGCCGCATGTCGGTCACCAGGGCATAACCGGCCGCCGCCATCGCCGTCATGACCTCCGGCTCATGGTCGTAGGTCTCGATCTGCACAATGCCGCGATTCCCACGCAGCAGACGGGTCATTCCGGCGAGCACTTCGCGCTCGAAACCCTCGACATCGATCTTGATGGCGAGTGTCTTGCCGGTTGCCGGCACGACATCGTCAGGCACCAGCACGTCGACCGCATAACCGCCGGCGCCGGCCGCGATCCGCGACTGGCCGTTATTGTCGGCCGGTCCGGGCATCAGCGTTGCCTGTCCGGCAGCGCTTCCCGCCGCGGCCCGGTGCAGATCGACCTGCTCGGTGAGATTATTGAGCGCGAGATTCTCGCGCAGCAATGACGCATTGTCGCGATCCGGCTCGAATGCGACCGCGCGGGGGACCAGGTTCTGGCGCAAGAGGATGCAGGTATAGACGCCGCAATTCGCGCCGATATCCAGAAAAAGGTCAGGCTTGGCAGCCTTGCATAAAGCGATGAAATTCTCGATGCGATCGCGCTCGAAGGAGCGAAAGCCGATTTCGCGGCCGATGACATTGTCGAGCCGGACCAGGAAATCGGCGCCCAAATAGCGGCTGATGAACTGCCGGTCGCCGTGCGCCCGCCGCACCGCGCGCTTGCGAATGCTCCGCTGCTGGCGCCGCCAGAAGCCCATAGGCAATCCTCCGTCCGCCCCAAGCCGGCGACCTCACCGTCGGCACTGTCGGATGTCAGAACGGCGTGTTCGGATTGATTCCCAAGCCGTCGAACGCGCTCGGGAGCGGATATCTGCCGCCACCTTGAACGTCGGGTCCGGCGCTCCAGTACGGCCGGCCAGGATCGCCCCCGGGCGGGAAGGCGTAATCTTGAAAGCTGCGATCGCCCACCGACACTTCGGTACCGGTGTCGAGGTAGGACCGCCGGCGCGGAATGATGATGACCGTAGTATGGCCCCGGCCGTCGGGGATGATGGTGGTGGTGGGTTGAATGATCGTGCCGCTGGCCGATCGTTCGACGACCGGGTAAGGCTGCGGCTTCTTGGTGGCCGCTCCGGCAGTCGAGACCAATGCCAAAATCGCGGCAAACGCCCCAGCAGTGACAGCTAACAGACGCATGACACTCTCACTTCCCACCTCGCGCTCCGCGCTTTGGCGGGCTCACACTGCCCCGCCTGACCAACGAAAGCGGGGTCGGTCATCAGTGTAGCCCGCTTTGAGGGACGGCAATAGGCATCTAGGCAACGGTTTTGCCAGCCAGCCAGTTCCTCCCGGCAACCAAGCTGGCAGAACAATTTGCTTTGATTCGCCCCGTTTATATCACATTATTTCCAGGCACGGCCTTGATGAAGGCCGATGCAGGTGCCGCGCCAAAATAAGGCGCGCGCCAGCACAGGGAGGAGTCCCATGTTGACACGTCGCAGCCTATTGGAGGCTGCCGGCGCGGGCGTCGCACTCGGCGGCAGCGCGCTTGGCTTGCCACAAGTGTTCGAAGCGAAAGCGGAAGGGGTCGAGCTCTCACCCGGCGTGCCCGCCGGCCTCAACAGCTCGGCCGTCATGGCGAGCCTTCCGGGCAAAAAGCCGCTGATCAAGCTGTCCTACCGGCCGCCGAATTACGAGGCGCCGCTCGATTATTTCCGCACCCCGATCACGCCGAACGACCAGTTCTTCGTTCGTTATCACCTGTCCGATATTCCCGAAGTCGACGCCAAGACTTACCGGATCGCGGTCGGCGGCGATGGCGCCAATGGCCAGGCCCAATTGTCGCTCGACGATCTCAAGGCGCTGCCGGCCTATGAATTGGTCGCCGTCAATCAATGCTCCGGCAACCGGCGCGGCCTCTCGACACCGCACGTCGCCGGCGTCGAATGGGGCTATGGCGCGATGGGCTGCGCGCGCTGGAAGGGCGCACGGCTCAAGGACATTCTTGCCGGTGTGGGACTAAAGCCCGAAGCGATCGAGATCGCGTTCAACGGCGCCGAGGGTCCGGCTTTCGACAAGACGCCGGATTTTATCAAGAGCGTGCCGGTGTGGAAGGCGATGGATGAATCCACGCTGATCGCTTACGAAATGAATGGCGAAGCTCTGCCGCATCTCAACGGCTTTCCCGCCCGCCTCATCGTGCCCGGCTGGACCGGCACCTATTGGATGAAGCATCTCATCAGCGTCACCGCGCTGACCAAGCCGCAGGGCGGGTTCTGGATGAATCCGGCTTACCGCATTCCGCTCGGCCTATTTCCGGCGGTGGCGCGGTTCACCAGCCAGGAGACCGCCACCAATACCCCAATTACGGAAATGGTGGTCAATTCGCTGATCACCAGCCATGCCGACGGCGCCAAGGTGAAGACCGGCAAGGTCACGGTGAGCGGTTTGGCCTGGGACGGCGGTTACGGCATCAGCACTGTCGCAGTCTCGACCGACGGGGGCAAAAGCTGGTCCACAGCGAAGTCTCGGCGACGATCTCGGCCGTTACGCGTTTCGGCCGTGGAGTTTTCCGCTGGTCGCCAAAACCGGAAAAAACAGCGTGATGGCCAGCGCGACCAATAAAATCGGCCAGACCCAGACCGCCGCTTTGCTGTTCAACCCGGCCGGCTACCACAACAACGTGATGCAGACCATCACGCTGAACGCAAGCTAGCGAGGAACACCATGCGCACTTTTGCACTCGCCGTGTTCGCCGCGCTGGTCGCGCTTCCCGCCGCCGCCGATGAACCGCTGATCGATCTCAAGCCGGGACCGGGTCTCGACAAAGTGCAGGGCAATTGCGGCGCCTGCCATAGCCTCGATTATATCCAGATGAACTCGCCGTTCCTCAGCGCCGATGGCTGGAATGCCGAGGTCGCCAAGATGAGAAAAGCCTTCGGTGCGCCGATCGGCGACGACGACGCCAAGGCGATCGCCGACTATCTCGCCAAGAATTACGGGACGTAATCGACCCGCGATGGCCGGGACATAGGCGAGCGAAGCGACGCCGTTCTTCGAACGGCTAAGCCCGGCCATGACTGCATTAGCGCTGTTGCAAACGCCCGCGCAGTTTCACGCTGTGGGGAACCGCGAGTGCCACGTCGCGCTCCGGCGTCGCGGCGAGAATTGGATTGCGCTGGCCACAGAAGGTGCGCTTGATCTCGGCGCGGGCGAACAAGCGGGCAAGGTCGTCATCGCCGCCGGCCGAGAGCTCGGTGAGCCGATCGAGCATGCAAGCCAGCGTCGCCCGATCGACTACCTCGTCGCCGGCGCTGCAATACCAGCCGGCGATCTGCATCCCCGGTCGATCGAATGGCTGCGCAAAGCCCAAGCATCGGCGCGTCCGGGCATGCGGGGTGCTTTGGGCGGCAATGGCGAAATCGACCAAGGTCGCGGCGCCGAATTTGCTGTCAACGGTGCCGGCCGGCTTGACGTCATCGGTGACGGTGAAGGCCAGGATGCGCGTCGCAATCTCGCTCGGCGCGTCGAGGAAGCGCTCGCCGGCGAGGCCGGGCCGGTAGACCTCGACCATGACATAGGGACCGTTGCCGGCCGCGTCGCCCCAGCTCAGCACGTCCTTGCGCGCGCCGTCGGCGGTGCGGCGCAAAATGGCGTAGTCGGACGATTGGCTCGCCAGCTCCGGCATGATGAGCTCAAAGGCTGGATGGGGACGCGCGACATTGACCCATTCGGGCCGCGGCGGTGGCGCGACGGCGGCTACGACCTCAGGCGTGCGGAACAGGCTCGCCGCCAGGGTGGCAAGGATCGCCAAGCTGCCCATATAGGCAAGCATGCGCACGATGGTGGCGCTGATGTCTCCCGGTATGGACTGCGAGGCCCGCTGCACGGCCGCTCCATGGCACGTTGTGTTCGCGCCGGTTCTCGCCTAGAAGCGCTTCCGCTTCGGTTCTCGTGCCGCGGCAACGGCTGCGAATTTTCGCTGGAGAGTTAACGATGGGTTACAACGTCGCCGTTGTGGGCGCGACCGGCAATGTCGGGCGGGAAATGCTCAATATTCTCGCTGAGCGGTCGTTTCCGGCCGATGAGGTGGTTGCGCTCGCCTCACGCCGCAGCATGGGCGTTGACGTGTCCTATGGCGACCGGACCCTGAAGGTCAAAGCCCTCGAGCACCACGATTTCTCCGGCGTCGATATCTGCCTGATGTCGGCGGGTTCCGCCGTGTCCAAGGAATGGTCGCCGAAGATCGCCGCCGCCGGCGCGGTGGTGATCGATAATTCCTCGGCCTGGCGCTACGATTCCGACGTGCCGCTGATCGTGCCTGAGGTCAATGCGGAGGCGATTGCCGGTTTCCGCAAGCGCGGCATCATCGCCAATCCCAATTGCTCGACGGCGCAACTCGTCGTCGCACTCAAGCCGCTCCACGACAAAGCCAAGATCAAGCGCGTCGTGGTCGCCACCTATCAATCGGTGTCCGGCGCCGGCAAGGACGCGATGGACGAATTGTTCTCGCAGACCAAGGCGGTGTTCCAGATCAATGAGGTCGAGACGAAGCATTTTCCCAAGCGCATCGCCTTCAACGTCATTCCCCAGATCGATACGTTCATGGAGGATGGCTACACCCGCGAGGAGTGGAAGATGGTGGTCGAGACCAAGAAGATACTCGATCCTAAGATTAAGCTCACCGCGACCTGCGTGCGCGTGCCGGTCTTCATCAGCCATTCCGAGGCGGTGAATATCGAATTCGAGAATGAGATCACGCCGGACGAGGCGCGCAATATCTTGCGCAACGCGCCGGGCTGTCTTGTCATCGATTCGCAGGAGCCGGGCGGCTATGTCACGCCCTACGAGGCGGCCGGCGAGGACGCCACCTATATCAGCCGCATCCGCGAGGATGCGACTGTCGAGAACGGTCTGTCGATGTGGATCGTGTCCGACAATCTGCGCAAGGGCGCGGCGCTCAATACCATTCAGATCGCCGAATGCCTGATCAACCGCAAACTGATCACCGCCAAACGCAAGGCAGCGTAGCCCCCTCTACGTTCCCCGGCACGCGCGCAGATAGCCGGTGCGTGCGCTCCGCTCGGCTTCCATCGCCGGCGGCGGCTGCGTCAGGCACCAACTGTAATGCACTCGCAAATCCGATGACCAGCGTGGGCCCCGCATGCCTGCGACGCAGCCGGGATTTGAGAACCCGCCGCGAACCTGATTGATCGCAGCCTCCGCGTAAGCTTGGCAAAATACCGGGTCGGCGGCATGGGCGGCGGCGGGAACGAGAAAAGCCAGCGTCGGCATCAACAGGGCTGCGCGGGTCAATACTTTGGGCATCTTTTCCTCCGTCGAATCAATCTATGCCACCCGGCGATTGATCATGTCTCCGCGCCCAAGTCTAGCGCGCCAGGTCTAGCTCGCGCCCAAGTCTAGCGCGCCAAGTCTAGCTCGCGCCCAAGTCTAGGCGGTGCGAAGTCCAGCCGGCGCGAAGTCTAGCCGGCGTCCACCACAGCGTCGCTGTGGCATGCGGCCTGCAAGGCGGTTAGTTTGGCGGGTGCAAGACAAGCAAGAGAAGAAGGAACCCAATCATGACCGTCCGGCCGCGCCGTAGCGTGCTTTACATGCCGGGATCGAACGCGCGGGCGCTGGAGAAGGCGCGCGACTTGCCGGCCGACGGGCTGATCCTCGATCTCGAAGACGCCGTAGCGCCGGAGGCGAAGCTGCAGGCGCGCGAGGCGATCGCCAAAGCGCTGCAGAACGGCGGCTTTGGCGACCGCGAGGTTTTGGTGCGGATCAACGGGCTCGATACCCAGTGGTGGGTCGAAGACCTCAACGCCGTCATCGCCGCCAAGCCGAATGCGGTGCTGCTGCCGAAAGTTTCGGAGCCCGCTCAATTGCAGGACGTGGCATCGCGCCTTGTCGATCTCGGCGCTGACCATCACATCAGCATCTGGGCGATGATGGAAACGCCGCTCGCCATGCTCAATGTCGGCGCGATCGCCGCCGCCGCACTCGATACCGAGACGCGGCTTGCCGGCTTCGTCATGGGCACCAACGATCTCGCGAAAGACACGCGCGCCCGCCTGGTGCCCGGCCGCGCGCCGATGCTGCCGTGGCTGATGAACTGCGTCACCGCGGCGCGCGCCTATGGCCTGGGCATCCTCGACGGCGTCTATAACGATCTCGGCAATAGCGACGGCTTCATCGCGGAATGCCGGCAAGCGTGCGATCTCGGTTTCGACGGCAAGACGCTCATTCATCCGCGCCAGATCGAGCCGTGCAACGAAGCCTTCTCGCCGACACCGGAAGAAGTCGAGGTGGCGCGCAAGATGATCGCCGCGTTCGATCAGCCCGAAAACAGGGACAAGGGCGTCATCCAGATCGACGGCCGCATGGTCGAGCGCCTGCACGCCGACATGGCGCGGCAAACGGTGGCCATCGCGGATGCGATCGCCAAGCGCAAACCGGCTTGACGCGCAAGCCGGTTTGAATCGCGTCTGTTTCGCTGGAAAACTGCTTTCGCTGGAAAAGCAGTCGTGGCTCAGAAGTCTGGCAGCCCGCCCCGGGGTCCGGCCAAAGCCGGCGCTCCCCCAACTGACTTCGTCGCGCGGCTGATACAGCTACTTGATCTTGAGCCTGACTGCGGACTCTTTCCCCCGGTTGCTTTCGAGCTCGTATTCGACGGCTTGGCCCTCATTGAGGGTGCTCAGGCCGGCCTGCTCAACAGCCGAAATGTGAACGAACACGTCTTTGCCGCCGCCGCCGCCCGAGGGTTGAATAAACCCATAGCCCTTGGTCGGATTGAACCACTTTACGGTACCTGTAGCCATTATCAGTCTCCAGTGTTGAGCATACAGAATACTGGCCGCGCCGGGCCGGAACAAGGGCACGATTAACGGCCTCGCCGCCACCGGAGCTGGGACAAAACCACCATTGGCGCCGCTTAATGGCGCCGCTTAATCCGGCAAAAATCGATTTATTCAAGGCGTGCGCTAGAGCCCTATCGGTTTTGATAGAATCAAAACCGGGCTCTAGCTTTTTGATTGAGCATGATCTTTTCCGAAAACCGGAATCCACTTTTCGGGATCATGCTCTAGTTTTTCAACCGATAGCCGGTCTTGAAGAACCACCACACGATCGCCATGCAGAGCACAAGGAAAAGCAGCGTCATCGCCACGCTCACTTCGATATCCACGTCGGCGATATCGAAAAAGCTCCAGCGAAAACCGCTGATCAAATAGACCAGCGGATTGAACAGCGTCACGGTGCGCCAGAACGGCGGCAACACGCTGGTCGAATAGAACGTGCCGCCGAGAAACGTCAGCGGCGTGATGATGAGAAGCGGCACGATCTGCAATTTCTCGAAACCGTCCGCCCACAATCCGAGAATGAAGCCGAACAGGCTGAAGCTCAACGCCGTCAGCATCAGGAAGGCCACCATCCAGAACGGATGCGCGATATGCAGCGGCACGAACAGGCCCGCCGTGACCAGGATGATGGCGCCAAGAACGATCGACTTGGTCGCCGCCGCGCCGACATAGCCGAGCACGATCTCGAACGACGAGACCGGCGCGGACAAAAGCTCGTAGATCGTGCCGACGAAGCGCGGGAAATAGATGCCGAAAGCCGCATTGGTCACGCTTTGCGTCAGCAGCATCAGCATGATCAGCCCCGGCACGATGAAGGCGCCGTAAGGCACGCCATCGATCTGGGTGATGCGCGAGCCGATGGCGGCGCCGAAGACGATGAAATACAGCGAGGTCGAGATCACCGGCGAGACGACGCTTTGGAACAGCGTCCGCCCGGTCCGCGCCATTTCGTACATGTAGATAGCGCGCACGGCATAGACGTTCATTGCCGGTGCCCCACCAAGCCGACAAAGATGTCTTCCAGCGAGGTTTCCGTCGTATGCAGATCCTTGAACCCGATCCCCGCGACATGGAGATCGTCGAGCAACGCCGTGATGCCGGTGCGCTCGCTCTTGGTGTCGTAGGTGTAGATCAGCTCGTTGCCGCCGTCGCCCAGGCTCAATTTGTAGGCGGCGAGGGCTGCCGGCACGGCATCGATCCGGTCATGCAATTGCAGCGTTAATTGCTTCTTGCCGAGCTTGCGCATCAGCTCGGCCTTGTCCTCGACCAGGATGATCTCGCCGTGATTGATGACGCCGACCCGGTCGGCCATCTCCTCGGCTTCCTCGATGTAATGGGTGGTGAGGATGATGGTGACGCCCGACGCGCGCAGCTCGCGCACCAGCTGCCACATGTCCTTGCGCAGCTCCACGTCGACGCCGGCCGTCGGCTCGTCGAGAAACAGAATCCGTGGCTCGTGCGCCAGCGCCTTGGCGATCATCAGCCGGCGCTTCATGCCGCCGGACAGCATCCGGATCTTGGCGTCCTTCTTATCCCACAGCGAGAGCTGCTTGAGCACTTTCTCGATATGGCCGGGATCGGCCGGCTTGCCGAACAGGCCGCGGGAAAACCGCATGGTCGCCGGTGGCGTCTCGAAGGCGTCGGTGGTGAGCTCTTGCGGCACCAGCCCGATCAGCGACCGCGCCGCCCGGTAATCGGAAAGAATGTCGTGGCCGTCCACGGTGACGGTGCCACGCGACGGGTTCACGATGCCGCAGATGATGCTGATCAGCGTCGTCTTGCCGGCGCCGTTCGGGCCGAGCAGCGCAAAAATCTCGCCGTGCCGGATATCCAGGTTGATGTCCTTCAACGCCTGGAAGCCGGACGCGTAGGTCTTGCAAAGATGCGAGACGGAAATGGCGGAAATCATCGGGTGCCTTGCAGCGGCTCATGTAATGTCATCATCCGCGAAGGCGGATGATCCAGTAGTCCGTGACATCCGGTGTGGCGATGTGTTCCGCGGTCGTTTGTGCAGCGATTACTGGATGCTCCGCCTTCGCGGAGCATGACAGGACGAAAGGCGCTCCGTCATCACACCCAGGGCCGCGACGCTTTGGCCTTCGCCTCGAAGCCTTCGATCTTGCGGCGCTTCTCCATCGTCAGCCCGATATCGTCGAGGCCCTTCAGCAGCGCGTGCTTGCGGTGGGGCTCGATGTCGAACTTGACCATGCCGCCGTCGGGACCGCGGATTTCCTGCTTTTCGAGATCGATGGAGAGCGTGGCATTGGCGCCGCGCTCGGCATCGTCGAACAGTTTTTCCAGGTCTTCCGGCGAGACCTTGATCGGCAGCACGCCGTTCTTGAAGCAGTTGTTGTAGAAAATATCGCCGAACGAGGTCGAGATCACGCAGGTGATGCCGAAATCGAGCAACGCCCAAGGCGCGTGCTCGCGCGAGGAGCCGCAGCCGAAATTGTCGCCGGCGACCAGAATCTTCGCCTTGCGATAAGCCGGCTTGTTGAGCACGAAGTCTTTATTTTCGCTGCCGTCGTCGCGAAAGCGTTTCTCGGAAAACAGGCCTTTGCCGAGGCCGGTGCGCTTGATGGTTTTGAGATATTGCTTCGGGATGATCATATCGGTGTCGATATTGATCATGCGCAGCGGCGCCGCGACGCCTTCGAGAACCGTGAACTTTTCCATTGTCAAACCTACAGTCAAGCCTATTTGCAAACCTGCTTGCTACATGCGGCGGCGCGTTATTGGCGACTGCCCGCGCCGGTCAAGCCGCACCATATACGACCGCGCCTGCCCGGCATCAAGTTTGCCTTTCGGCTTTCGGCACCCGATCGAGGCCGGTGACCCAAGGCCGCGCCGAGCGCCACCAGATTTGCTTTTTCGGCGGCAACTGCGCGCGCTGCCGCAGCAGGCCGACCCGCACCGTGTAGGCCGGCTGCACGCCGTCGCCCGGCGTCGTCGAATAGATCGGCGAGCCGCAGCGCGGGCAGAAGGCTTGCAGCCGCGGCTTGCCGCTATCGGCCGTGGTCTTCAGATAGGTCGCCGGTTGCCCGGTCATCTTGAACGTGGCGCCGGCAATCGGGACCGAAATGCGAAAGGCGGTGCCGGTCGAGGTCTGGCAATCGGTGCAATGGCAGATCGTGACCTGCTCCGGGTCGGTCTCGCCTTCGAGGGCGATAAAGCCGCAATGGCAAGCGCCGTCGACTTTCATAGCGTCTCTCCTTTTGACAAATCGGCGGCTTGCTCGATCGCCGCCATGTCGGCATCGGACAGGCCGAAATGATGGCCGATCTCGTGCACCAGCACGTGCTTGACGATAGCGCCCAGCGTCTCGTCATGCTCGGCCCAATAATCCAGGATCGGCCGGCGGTAGAGCCAAATCATGTTTGGCATCTGGCCGGAGACGTTTTCGGACCGGAACGGCAGGCCTGTGCCCTGGAACAAGCCGAGCAGGTCGAATTCGCTCTCCGCCTGCATTTCTTCAAGCACCTCGTCGCTCGGGAAGTCGTCCACCTGGATGACGACATCGGCGCAACGCTCGCGAAAGCGTTTTGGCAAATGGCGAAATACGGCGCCGGCCAATATTTCGAGCGCGGCGAGCGAGGGCGCCTTGACAGACCGCCAAGCCAGCGGATCGGATACGAGATCGGCCATAATTGGAGTTTACACCGTCATTGCGAGCGACCAAGCAATCTAGATCGGCGGCTCAGACTGGATTGCTTCGCTACGCTCGCAATGACGATTGGAGCGGCCAAACCGTGAGACAATCATGTCGTTGAAACCGTTGACCGTGATGCTCGGTCTGATCGCGCTGCCGCTGTTTGGCGCCGGCCCGCAGGCCATCGCCCAGACGCAGAGTGAAAGTTCGCCGCTTGCCGGCCCGAGCGAGCCTACGCAGCCGCGCCATATGCGGCGGCGGATCACGATCAATCCGCGGCCCCTGCTCTACCGGCGCTGCGCCGATTGGTACGAGTTACAGAACCGGCCGAGCGGTACGGTGCTCTATCCGCAAATGCGCTGCTGGTGGGTGCGCGGGTAAATCAAATCTTCTCCCTCTCCCCGTTGGGGAGAGGGCGGGGTGAGGGGCGCGGGCCTCTCGGTCGGAATCCCCTCACCCCAACCCTCTCCCCGCTGGGGAGAGGGAGTTCGCCTGTGCAGCGCAATCGCAGAGTGCTTGGAATGCAGCCCCTTATTCAATGCCAGTCCCGCACATCGACAAAGTGCCCCGCGATCGCCGCAGCGGCGGCCATGGCCGGCGACACCAGATGGGTGCGGCCCTTGTAGCCCTGCCGCCCTTCGAAATTGCGGTTCGAGGTCGAGGCGCAGCGTTCGCCCGGCGCGAGCTTGTCGGGATTCATGGCAAGGCACATCGAGCAGCCCGGCTCGCGCCATTCGAAGCCGGCTTTGAGGAAGATCTTATCGAGCCCTTCCGTCTCGGCCTGTTCTTTGACCAGGCCGGAGCCCGGCACGATCATCGCATTGATGAGACTGGCGTTGACCTTTTTACCGTCGACCACTTTGGCGACTTCGCGCAAGTCCTCGATCCGCGCATTGGTGCATGAGCCGATGAAGACGCGGTCGATGGCGATATCGGAAATCTTTTCGCCGCCTTGCAGTCCCATATAGGCGAGCGCGCGTTCGATCGCCTCGCGCTTCTTCTCATCGGCGACTTCGTCGAGGCGCGGCACCCGCCCGGTCACTGAAATCACCTGCTCGGGGCTGGTGCCCCAGGTCACCAGCGGCGGCAGCTTGGCGGCGTCGAGCTTTATCTCGCGATCGAAATGCGCGCCGTCGTCGGATGTCAGCGTCTGCCAATATTGCATCGCCGCGTCCCAATCCTTGCCCTTCGGCGCCTTGGGACGATCCTTCAGATAGGCGTAGGTCTTTTCGTCGGCGGCAATGAAGCCGGCTTTGGCGCCGGCCTCGATCGACATATTGCACACCGTCATGCGGCCTTCCATCGACAATGCGCGGATCGCCTCGCCGGCATATTCCAGCGCATAGCCGGTGCCGCCGGCGGTGCCGATTTCGCCGATGATGGCGAGGATGATGTCCTTGGCGGTGACGCCCGGCGGCAGCTTGCCGTCGACCACGGCGCGCATATTCTTCGATTTAGATTGGATCAACGTCTGCGTCGCCAGCACATGCTCGACTTCCGAGGTGCCGATGCCGTAGGCCAGCGCGCCGAAAGCGCCGTTGGTCGCGGTGTGGCTGTCGCCGCACACCAGCGTGACGCCTGGCAGAGTAAAGCCCTGCTCCGGCCCGATGATGTGAACGATGCCCTGGCGCTTATCGAACTCGTCATAGTATTCGAGATTGAAAAATTTCGCGTTCTCGGCGAGGTAGGCGATCTGCGCCGCGCTCTCCGGATCGGGATTGGGCAGATTGCGGTTGGTCGTCGGCACGTTGTGATCGACCACTAGCAGCGTTTTGTCCGGCGCATGGACCTTGCGGCCGGTGAGCCGCAATCCTTCGAACGCCTGCGGGCTGGTCACTTCATGGACGATATGGCGGTCGATATAAATCAGGGCGGCGCCGTTGGGCTCCTCCTCGATCAGGTGATCGTCCCAGATTTTATCGTACAGCGTGCGCGGCTTGGCCATGGTCAGGAACTCGCGAAACTTCACCACCTGCGCGCCATATAATCGCGATGCGGCAGATTGGAATTACTCGGCCGTCTTGTCGCCGGCGGCCTCGGCGGTGTGGTCCTGCCGCTCGATGATGCGGGCGGATTTTCCGCGCCGGCCGCGCAAGTAGTAGAGCTTGGCGCGGCGCACCTTGCCGCGGCGCACCACCGCGATCGAGTCGATCATCGGCGCATAAAGCGGAAACACGCGCTCGACGCCTTCGCCGTAGGAAATCTTGCGCACGGTGAAATTCTCGTTGAGGCCCGAGCCGGCGCGACCGATGCAGACGCCTTCATAGGCCTGGATGCGGCTGCGCTCGCCCTCGACGATCTTGACGTTGACGATGAGCGTATCGCCCGGCTGGAAATCGGGGATGTCCTTGCCGGCGGAAAGCTTCGCCACTTGTTCGTTTTCGACTTCTTTGAGCAGGTTCATGGCGAATTCTCCATCGGCTGCGCTGCTGTCGCGCCGTTCCGGCCGGGGCTACACGGGTTGGCGCAGCTTCTACGACACCGCGCCGGGTTTGTCACCTGCCGGTCATTTCGCGTTATTTCGCGCCGGATGGCTTTGCCCCGGCTCCGGAACGGCGCGCCCAAAGGTCGGGCCGGCGCGCGCCGGTCAGCCGCTCGGCCTCGGCCCGGCGCCAGGCGGCGATTTTGCCGTGATCGCCCGAAAGAAGAACGTCCGGGATGGCCCGGCCCTCCCAGAGCTGAGGCCGGGTATATTGCGGATATTCCAGGAGGCCGTCGGCAAAGCTCTCCTCGGCGCTTGAGGCGGCGGCGCCCATGACGCCGGGAAGCAGGCGCACGCAGGCGTCGATCAAGGCCATGGCGGCGATCTCGCCGCCGGACAGCACATAATCGCCGATCGAAACCTCCTCCAGGCCGCGCGCCGCGATGACGCGTTCGTCGACGCCCTCGAAGCGGCCACAGATCAGGATTGCGCCGGGGCCTACGGTCAGCGCTTCGACCCGCGCCTGGGTCAGCGGGCTGCCGCGCGGCGACATCAGGAGCCGCGGGCGGCCGTCGGCTGCGGTCGCGTCGATGGCGCGGCCGAGCACGTCGGGCTTCATGACCATGCCGGGTCCGCCGCCGGCCGGCGTGTCGTCGACGCTGCGGTGTTTGTCGGTCGCGAAGTTGCGGACATCGACAACGTCGAGCGCCCACGCGCCCGACGCCAAGGCCTTGCCGGCGAGGCTTGCGCCGAGCGGCCCCGGGAACATGTCCGGGAAAATGGTGAGAACGCTCGCCCGCCACATATCAGGTCCTGCTCGTCGGCCTTGTCCGTCAGTCCTGCGCGTCAGTCTTGTCCGGCGGCGGTAGATCGACGACGATTTTTCCCGCCGCCACGTCGACCATCGGCACATGGGCCGCATCGAACGGCAACAATTCCGTTTTGCCGCCGCTGTCGGGCCGCACCTCGATCAAATCGCCGGCGCCGAAATTGTGGACCGCAATGACGCGGCCGCGCTTTTGGCCTGTGCGGTCGACGACGGCAAGCCCGATCAGATCGGCGTGATAGAACTCGTCCGGCCCGTCCGGCGCGGGCAGCCGTTCGCGCGGCACGTAGAGCTTGATGTTGACCAGCCGTTCGGCGGCCTCGCGATCGGCGATGCCCTTAAGCGTCGCGACAAAATGGTCTCTCGCCGGCCGCATCGTTGCGATTTCAAAGACGCGGCCGTCTTCGCTCTCAAGCGGTCCGTAGTGTGCGATCGCCGTGGGCTCGGCGGTGAACGAGCGCAAACGGACTTCGCCGCGCACGCCATGAGCGGCGCCGATTTGGCCGAGACAGACGCGCGTTTGCCTCTCCCCCAGCGGGAGAGGCCCGGCGCGCGAAGCGCGCCGAGGTGAGGGTAGGGCATGTCGCGGACGGTCGCTCATAACACGGGCCCTCACCGGCCTCGGTCGCTATGCTCCCTCAGCCCCCTCTCCCGGAACGGGAGAGGGACGGTTAGCTTGCCGGCGTTGCCGGTGCCGCGGCCTTCGCCGGTGCCGCAGCCGCGGCAGGCGCCGCGCTCGCGGCAGCTTTGGCGGCTTCTTCCTTCGCCTTGCGTTCCTTGCGTGGGATCGCTCGCACCGGATTGTTGCGCTTTGGCCGCTTCAGCACGCCGGCGGCGTCGAGGAAACGCATGATGCGGTCGGACGGCTGCGCACCTTTGGCCATCCAGGCCTTGGCTTTTTCGATGTCCCACTTCAGCCGCTCGGTCTTTTCCTTCGGCAACAGCGGATTGAAATAGCCGAGCCGCTCGATGAAGCGGCCGTCGCGGGGGCTGCGGCTGTCGGCAACGACGATATGATAGAACGGCCGCTTCTTGGTGCCGGCGCGTGCCATGCGGATGACGAGGGGCATTTTTGTTTTCCTTATCTTTAGGGTTTAAAGTTTGTTGGTGACGAGGACGCGGCCTTTCGCGCCCACAGCGGTCTCGCCGCTTTCTTTGCGGATGCGGCCGCGTAAATCGATGACTTCGCCATCGAGACGCGGATTGTCCTTGACCGATATGACGAGCCATTCCAGCGCAATAGTTTCGTCCGCATAGATCGGCCGCCGGAATCGAAACCAGAATTCCAGGCCCAGCATCGCGCCGCGCTGCGAAAAGTGCGCGGCCGTCAGCGCCATGAGTTGCGCGGTCGTTTGCGGCCCGCTCGCGAGCGTCCGGCCAAAGCGAGTCGTCGCGGCGAAATCGGCGTCATGATGCAAGGGATTGAGATCGCCAACAGCGTGAGCAAATGCGCTGCTGGTGCGCGGATCGAGTGAAAGCACAGCAGAAAAACGCTCGCGCGGCTGGGTTGAGATCATTTCTTTTTTCCCAGCCCGGGAAATCCCGGTGGCAGTCCGCCCGGCAGCTTCGGGCCGAGACCCGGCAGGCCCGGAAAATTCGGCGGCAGGCCCGGCATGCCCGGCATCGTTGGCGGCAATCCGCCCGCGCCGGGCATGCCCGGCGGCAAGCCGCCCGGCATCTTCTTGGCAAGTTCGGCCATCTCTTCCGCGCTTGGCATGCCGCC
The DNA here is from genome assembly GCA_963784005.1 of uncultured Alphaproteobacteria bacterium. Taxonomy (GTDB): domain Bacteria; phylum Pseudomonadota; class Alphaproteobacteria; order Rhizobiales; family Xanthobacteraceae; genus BOG-931. Next base: position 26,348 of record CAWAPT010000011.1, read on the forward strand.
GCCGCCGAAACCGAGCATGTTGGCGAGGCCGGCCATCGGTCCGCGCTTGGCGCCACCCATCGCTTTCATGACATCGGCCATGGTGCGATGCATTTTCAGGAGCTTGTTGATGTCTTCCGGCTTGGTGCCGGAGCCCGAGGCAATGCGGCGCTTGCGGCTGGCTTTGAGCACGTCCGGATTGCGCCGCTCGCCCGGCGTCATGGAATCGATGATCGCCATTTGCCGCTTGAGCACGGTTTCATCGAGATTGCGCTCGGCCATCTGATTCTTCATCTTGGCGATGCCGGGCAGCATCGACATCAGGCCGCTCATGCCGCCCATGGTCTGCATCTGCGCCAATTGTTCGCGTAAATCCGCGAGATCGAAAGCGCCTTTGCGCATCTTCGCCGCGACGCGCGCGGCCTTTTCGGCATCGATGGTGGTTGCGGCTTTTTCCACCAGCGAAATGATGTCGCCCATGCCGAGAATGCGGTCGGCGATGCGGGCGGGATAAAAATCCTCGATGGCGTCGAGTTTTTCGCCGGTGCCGAGGAGCTTGATCGGCTTGCCGGTCACCGCGCGCATCGACAGCGCGGCGCCGCCGCGGCCGTCGCCGTCGATTCGAGTCAGCACGATGCCGGTGAGCTCGAGCCGCTCGTTGAAGCTCTTCGCGAGATTGACCGCGTCCTGGCCCGTCAGTGCATCGGCGACCAGCAGCACTTCGTGCGGATTGGCGGCGCGGCGCACCTCGGCTGCTTCCGCCATCATCGCCTCGTCGAGCGCAAGCCGTCCGGCGGAGTCGAGCATCACCACGTCGTAGCCGCCGAGCCGCGCCGCCTGCAGCGCCCGGGCGGCGATCTGCACCGGCGTTTGTCCGGCGACGATCGGCAGCGTATCGACGCTGACCTGTTGGCCGAGCACCGCAAGCTGCTCCATGGCGGCTGGCCGGCGCGTATCGAGCGAGGCCATCAGCACCTTGCGCTTGGCGATTTCGGCCAATCGCTTGGCGATCTTGGCGGTGGTCGTGGTTTTGCCGGAGCCCTGCAGTCCCACCATCATGATGACGACCGGCGCCGGTGCGTTGAGATCGATCGGCTGCGCGTCCGAGCCCAAAGTCTCGATCAGCTGGTCGTGCACGATCTTGACGACCATTTGGCCGGGCGTGACCGATTTGATGACGTTGACGCCCACGGCGCCCGCTTCACCTGTTCGGTAAAGCTCCGCGCCACGTCGAGCGCGACATCGGCCTCAAGCAGCGCGCGGCGCACTTCGCCCAGCGCCGTGTCGACGTCCGCTTCCGACAGCGCGCCGCGCCGGGTCAGGCGGTCGAGGATTCCGTTCAGACGTTCGGACAGACTGTCGAACATTTTTTCCTTCTCACCTCGCCCCGCATGCGGGGAGAGGTCGAGTGAGCAAAGCGAGCGAGGGTGAGGGGGCCTCTCCGCGATTCTGAGCCCAGCGGAGAGGTTCCCTCACCCCACCCCTCTCCCCGCAAGCGGGGCGAGGGAGAAAACGCGACGACGCCCGAGGGCGCATCGCGCTGTCGGACGGGAGCCTCCGGTCTCAAGGGCCGGTCGGCGGCTGTGTTAATTCATTCTCTTGCGAGAGCGCGCGGAACTTAGTGGCGGGGTCCCGCGCTGTCAACCGGCTGAGTCTATCCGGGTGACGTTCCGCTGGGCTTGATCAAGACATAGACGTTGACCACGAGCTTGCCCGCATCGGTAGTCACCGGGTCGGTCACGTACTCTTCGATGAACAAGTCCTTGGCTTCGAGCCGCTTGTCGTCGAGATAGTTGGTGATCGCCTCGTAGGTATTATCGAGATCGTCATACGAGCCGCGATGGACGAATTTCAGCGCCTGGCCGTCCGGCGATTGGCCGAGCAGGATGTCGCCGTGCGGCGGGTTCTTGGGCGCCTCGGCGATCGGGATCGCGGCCTCGTATTCGAAGCCGGCATCGTCCGTCGCGGTGAAGATCGTCATCGGCAGGCCGTTGCTCTTGATGCCCTCCTTGTCGAGGTAGGCTTTGATCTTCTTGAACGACGTGGTGATGGTTTCGAACGCCTTGTCCCAGGTGCCGCTGCCCTTCATGTAGACGATGGTTTTCGCCGTCAGCGCGGTGCTCTCGCCGAACACATCGCCAGGCGCGGCGGCGGGCGGCGTTGGCGCGGGAGCTTGCGCCGGGGATTGCGACCAGGCCGGCTGTGGCGCGGCCAGTGCCGCGACTGTGGCGAAGACTGCGGCCGCCATAGCGATGCGAAGCGCCAAGCGGAACGGCATCGGGTTCACGTTGGGGCTCTCCTTACAGGGGCGGCCCGGCGCTCGCGGCCGCGCCGTCGCTCGATCATCCGTCGTCCCCGATTTGCATTTAGCACGTTCCGGGGCCTTCGGGCTTGCCCAAATTGCCATCATGGCCACCGCCGCGACCCTGGCGCGGCAGGATCGAGTTCTCATATAACTCCTGCACATTTGGCCTTATTGCGGGCCGGTCGTGGACTTCGCATGAGCGCGTTGGCAAACCGGGATTTCATCAAGATGAACGGCCTCGGCAACGAGATCGTCATTGTCGATTTGCGCCGCGCGCCGAACCCGATCCTTGCCGCCGAGGCGCGCGCGGCGGCGCGGCAAGAGCCGTACGATCAGTTGATGGCGCTCTATCCCGCGGGCGGCAACGACGCTTCGATCACGGCGGCGATCCGCATCTACAACAATGACGGCTCGGAAGCGGGCGCTTGCGGCAACGGCATGCGCTGCGTCGCCGCGCTTATCGGCGGCGAAACCGGCAACGCGGCGCTGAAGTTCGAAACGCCGGGCGGTATCGTGTCGTGCTGGCGCGCGGACGGCGGTCAATTCACCGTCGACATGGGCGAGCCGCGCTTTGCGCTGGGACGAGATTCCGCTGGCCGAGGAATTTCGCCGACACCCGCGCCATCGAACTTGAAGATCGGCCCGCTCGGCGCGCCGATCCTGCATTCGCCGTCGGCGGTGAGCATGGGCAATCCGCACGCGATTTTCTGGGTCGACGATCGCGGCGCCTACGATCTCGCCGCGATCGGGCCGCATGCTCGAGCACGATCCGATGTTTCCCGAGCGCGCCAATATCACGCTCGCGGCGACGCCCGCGCGCGATCGCATCGTGATCCGCACCTGGGAGCGCGGCGCCGGCCTGACCAAGGCCTGCGGTTCGGCCGCCTGCGCCGCCGCCGTCGCCGCGGCGCGGCTTGATCGCACCGGGCGCAAGGTGACGGTCACGCTGCCCGGCGGCGATCTCGCGATCGAATGGCGCGAGCGCGACGATCACGTGCTGATGACCGGTCCGGTCGAATTCGAGCACAAGGGGCGCTTCGACCGCGGCCTTGTTCGCCGGCGCCGGAGCGGCGTGAACGATGAGCGTCGAGGTCGTCACCTTCGGCTGCCGGCTCAACGCCGCCGAATCCGAAGTGATCCGCCGCGAGGCGGAGCGCGCCGGCTTCGCCGACACGGTGGTGGTCAATACCTGCGCGGTGACGGCGGAGGCGGTGCGCCAGGCGCGGCAGGCGATCCGCGCGCTGCGCCGCGAGCGGCCGCAGGCCAAGATCGTCGTCACCGGCTGCGCGGCGCAGACCGAGCCGCAGACCTTCACCGCCATGGCCGAGGCCGATCGGCGTGCTCGGCAATGGCGAGAAGCTGTCGCGCCGCCGGCTGGGCGCAAGCCCGCGCGGCGTTCGATCGCGGCGATGCGCCGAAGGCGATCGTCAGCGACATCATGGCGGTCAAGGAAACCGCGGCGCATCTGGTCGACGGTTTTGCCGGCCGCACCCGCGCTTTCGTCCAAGTGCAGAACGGCTGCGATCATCGCTGCACCTTCTGCATCATTCCGTTCGGCCGCGGCAATTCGCGCTCGGTGCCGATGGGCGCGGTGGTCGACGCATGTGCGCCGGCTGGTCGCCAACGATTATCGCGAGATCGTGCTGACCGGCGTCGACATCACGAGCTACGGCGCCGATCTGCCGGGCGCGCCGAAGCTCGGCGCGCTGGTGAAGCAGATCCTCAAAGCACGTGCCGGAGCTCAAGCGGCTGCGGCTGTCCTCGATCGATTCGGTCGAGGCCGACCGCGATCTGCTCGATGCCTTCGCGCGGCGACGAGCGGCTGATGCCGCATCTGCATCTGTCGCTGCAATCCGGCGACGATCTCATCCTCAAGCGCATGAAGCGGCGGCATCTGCGCGCCGATGCGATCGCGTTCTGCGACGCAGGTGCGGCGGCTGCGGCCGGATATGGTGTTCGGCGCCGATCTGATCGCCGGCTTTCCGACCGAGACCGAGGCGATGTTCCGGCGCTCGCTCGATCTCGTCGACGAATGCGGGCTGACGCATCTGCATGTCTTTCCGTTCTCGCCGCGGCCCGGCACGCCGGCGGCGCGGATGCCGCAGCTTCCCGGCGCCGTCGTCAAGGAGCGCGCGCGGCGGCTTGCGCGAGCGCGGCGCGCTGGCGCTGCGCGCGGCATCTCGACGGCGAAGTCGGCGCGACGCGCCGCGTTTTGACGGAAGCGCGGCGGCACCGGCCGCACCGAACAATTCACGCCGGTCCGGCTCGCGGCGCCGGCCGCGCCGGGACACATCCTCGACCTGAAAATAGCCGGCCCACGACGGTAAGCAATTGCTGGCGGCTTGAGCTAAGATGGCGCGCCAAATCGGAGACCGTGCAATGGACGGCGACGGGCAAGAGCACACGATAACGACAACCGAGCAGCTCGAAAGCGCTTTACCGCGACGCGCCTTATGGCCCGGCGGTCTTCAAGGAAACCGATCGCATCACGCCGCAATACCGCAAGCTGATCGAAGCCGCGCCGTTCGTGGTGCTGGCGACCAGCGGACCCGAAGGCCTCGACTGCTCGCCGCGCGGCGATCCGCCGGGTTTCGTGCGGGTCGTCGACGAGCACACGCTGCTCATTCCCGACCGCCGCGGCAACAATCGCATCGACAGCCTGCGCAATCTGGTGCGCGATCCGCGCGTCGCTTTGTTGTTCCTCATTCCCGGCGTCGGCGAGACCATGCGCATCATCGGCCGCGCTACAATCTCCACCGATCCGAAGCTCACCGAGAGCTTTGCCATGAACGGCAAGGTGCCGAAATGCGTGCTGGTCGTGACGGTCGAGAAGGCCTACTTCCAGTGCACCAAGGCGATCATCCGCTCGAAACTGTGGGACCCGGCGAGCAAAGTCGATCGCAAGACCTTGCCGACGCCCGGCGCCATCCTCGCCGAATTGACCGACGGCAAGATGGGCGGCCCGGAGCACGACCGCCTCGCGCCGGCGCGTATCAAGCAGACGATTTACTGATCGCGCGTTGCGGCGGCGCCTTCGTTCGCGGAGCGAGACGCGTCAATTTCTCTTCGCCTTCCCATCCGCACGGCGCAAGCCGCTCGCGCATATGCGGCGGCACCGGCGCGGTAACGCGGATCGGCGCGCGGTTCTTGTAGAGCGGCACCACGATCTCGCGGGCGCGCAAGATGCAGGACGGGCCGCCGTGCGCGGCGCCGTGCCGTAGATCGCGTCGCCTAAGATCGGCCAGCCCATGTCCGCGCAATGCACCCGAAGCTGGTGCGTGCGCCCGGTCACCGGCTCGAGCGCCAGCCAGGTCAGGGCTTGGGAGCGCCCCAGCACCTGCCATTTGGTCACCGCCGGCTGGCCCTCGGGATCGTGCTTCATCCACCAGCCGCGCTTGTCGTCGAGGCGGCCGAGCGGCAGTTCGATGACGCCCTCGTTGGCGTCCGGGCGTGCCTTCGACGACGGCCCAATAGGTCTTGTCGATCGCGCCGTTCTTGAACAGCTTGCCAAGCTGCGGCAAGGCCTTGCGATGGCGGCCGAGCACCAGGCAGCCCGAGGTGTCGCGGTCGAGCCGGTGCGCCAGCGCCGGCGCGCGCGGCAAGCCCGAAGCGCAGCGCGTCGAAATGGTCTTCGAGGCTTGCCGCCGCCGTTCGGCCCGCGATGCACGGCAAACCCGGCCGGCTTGTCGATCACCAGCATCAGCCCATCGCGATACAGCAGCCGCGCCACCATCTCTTCCGGGGTCATGGTCCTACCTTGGCGAAACCGCTATCACGGGCGCGGGATGCCAGACAGTCCGACACGACAGCACGGCGCGAAACGGCCGAAACTTCGGAAAAATGGTGGCGGCGCCTCGCCGGCGGGCTCAAGCGCAGCTCCTCGGCGCTCGGCGGCGCGATTTCCGATCTGGTCACCAAGCGCCAGCTCGACGCGGCCACGATCGACGAGATCCAGGACGCGCTGATCCGGGCCGATCTCGGCGCGGAAACCGCGGGCCGCATCGCCGCCGAGCTCCGCTAGGGCCGCTACAGCGCGGCGATCACGCCGGATGAGATCAAGGCGGTGGTCGCGGCCGAGGTCGAGAAGGCGCTGACGCCGGTGGCGCAGCCGCTGGTCGATTGACACGGCGAAAAAGCCGTTCGTCATGCTCGTCGCCGGCGTCAACGGTTCCGGCAAGACCACGACCATCGGCAAGCTGGCGGCAAAATTCCGCGCCGAAGGACGAAAGGTCATGCTGGCGGCCGGCGATACGTTTCGCGCCGCCGCGATCGATCAGCTGAAAATCTGGGCCGACCGCACCGGCGCCGATTTCATCGCACGCGAAGCCGGCGCCGATGCTGCCGGGCTGGCTTTCGATGCGGTCGACCGCGGCGAAGGCGCGGGGCATCGAGATACTGCTCGTCGATACCGCCGGCCGGCTGCAGAACCGCACCGAGCTGATGGGCGAATTGGAAAAGATCGTGCGCGTGATGAAAAAGGTCGATGCCTCGGCGCCGCATGCGGTGCTCCTCGTGCTCGACGCCACTGTCGGGCAGAACGCACTGTCGCAAGTCGAAATTTTCCAAAAAGCAGTCGGCGTCACCGGCCTCGCCATGACCAAGCTCGACGGCACGGCGCGCGGCGGCATCCTGGTCGCGCTTGCCGCCAAATTCGGGGTGCCGGTGCATTTCGTCGGTGTCGGCGAAAGTGTCGACGACCTGGCGCCGTTTTCGGCGCGCGATTTCAGCCGCGCCATGGTCGGGCTCGATGCGTCATGACCGGCACCGGGTCGTCATGACCGGGCCTGTCCCGGTCATCTCGATTTGCGTGACAAAGCAGTGGCAATGGAATCGAGATCGCCGGAACAAGTCCGGCGATGACTGTTGAGTGAAGTTCAAGCTCGCGCTAGAGACCAATCGGCCATGACCACGACCGCGAAGCCGCAACTCAATCCATTTCTCAAATTCGCGCTCGATCTCGGGCCGCTGGTCCTGTTCTTCTTTGCCAACGAGCGCTTCGGCATTTTTGTCGCCACGGCGACTTTCATGGTTGCGGTGCTGGCCGCGCTTGCGGTGTCCTACGTGATGACACGGCATATTGCGATCATGCCCGTGGTCACGGCGATCATCGTCGTGGTGTTCGGCGGGATGACGCTCTTTCTGCACGACGCGACTTTCATCAAGGTCAAGCCGACCATTATCTACGCGTTGTTCGGCGCGGTGCTGATCGGCGGGCTCATTTTCAACAAGCCGCTCCTTGGCATCGTATTCGATTCGCTGTTCCACCTCACCGACGAGGGCTGGCGCAAGCTGACGTGGCGCTGGGCGATCTTCTTCCTGGTGCTCGCGGTGCTCAACGAGATCGTCTGGCGCAACACCTCGACCAATGTGTGGGTCGACTTCAAGGTGTTCGGCGTGATGCCGCTGACCTTGGCGTTCGGCGCGCTGCAAATGCCGCTGTTGAAGAAATACGAAGCCGAGCCGGCGGAGTAGTCTCCCGTCACCCTGAGGTGCGAGCGCAGCGAGCCTCGAAGGGCGACGGCCCGAACGCCTCGGCCGCATCCTTCGAGGGCCGCTTCGCGGCCACCTCAGGATGACGGAATATGGGCCGCCAGTGCCTTTTCCACCTGCGGCATCAGCACCGCATCGAAATTATCGGCGGTGATCGGTCCGACCAGCTTATAGGCAATGCGCGCATCGCGGCCGACGACGAAAGTCTCCGGCACGCCGTAGACGCCCCATTCGATCGCGGCGCGGCCATTGGCGTCGGCGCCGGCGCCGGCGAACGGATCGCCGTAGCGGCCGAGGAAGCGCCGCGCATTGTCGGCGTCGTCCTTGTAATTGATGCCGACCAGGCGGAGCCGGCTGTCTTGCGCGAGCTTCATCAACAGCGGCGCCTCGTCGCGGCACGGCACGCACCATGACGCCCACACATTTATCACCGTTACCGCGCCCTTGAAGCTTGCTGGATCGATGCCGGGAACCGGCGCGCCGTCGCGCTCGAGACCGGCGACCGGCGGCAGCGCGGTTTGCGGCACCGGATGGCCGATCAGCGCCGAGGGAATGATCGAAGGATCGCCGGCGCTCAGCAGCTGGGACAGAAATAGCAGAGCGATGCCAAGAAAGAGCACGAGCGGCAGCAGCACGGCGATCGGGCGTCGAGGCAGCCTGGCGCTGTTGTCTGTCGGAGCGCTCATGCCCGGTCCTTGCCCCGCGCAATCGCGCGTTCGGCGCGGGTCGGTCCGGAGCTGCGGCTGGCGCCTTGCCTTTCCAGCTCGGTCAGCGTGCGCCGTTGCGCGCGATAGTCGAGCGTCACCCAGGCGATCAAGCCGCCGATGACGATGACGGCGGCGGCGTAGGATGCAGCGATGAAGTCGATATGCGCCGTCGTTTCCATGATCAGCGCGCCGCGCTCGCTTGCATCAAGCGCAGTGTCCGCACGCGGCGGCGCAGGATTTCATTGCGCATCGCGGCGATATGCAGCGTCACGAACAGCAAGGTGAAGGCGACCGTCATGATGATCAGCGGCGTTAGGAACGACGCGGAGACAGCCGGACCGTTTTGCAGGGCGGCGATGTCCGGGATTGACGGATTCGATGTCCCGCCCATGAGCTTACAGACGCGAGAAATCATTTTCGGCGAAAAGCGCAGGAACGAAGCCGGCTGGTGCAGCGTGTTCCAGCATTCGACCGAAAACTTGATGATTGGAAGATTGATTGTGCCGACCAGCGTCAAGATCGCCGCCAGGCGGCCCGCCCGCCCGCTATCGTCGACAGATCGCCACAGGGTGATCAAGCCGAGATACATGAGGAGCAGCACCAGCATCGAAGTGAGCCGGCCGTCCCAGACCCAGTAGGTACCCCACATCGGCCGGCCCCACAGCGAGCCGGTAACCAGGCACAACAGCGTGAATGCCGCTCCGATCGGCGCCGCGGTCTTGGCGGCGACATCGGCGAGCGGATGACGCCACACCAGCGTGCCCAAAGCGGCGATCGACATCAGGCCCCAGCATAACATTCCAAGCCAGGCCGAGGGCACGTGGATGTACATGATCTTCACGGTGGCGCCCTGCAGATAGTCGTCAGGTGAGCTCATCGCCTGACTGAGCCCGAATGCAAATGCGATCACCGTGACGCCGCCAAGCCATGGCAGGGTGCGATTTGCGAACGTGAGGAAACGCGTCGGGTTGGCGAGATCGGCAAGCGCCATCATCCAGGTCCTAGCTCAACCGGTTCCTATTCACTTCGCCGCGCCCGCACAATGGCGGCGCCGCAGCGGTGCTTCACTTTTGCATGACACGATTGCTATTCCATCTCCTGCCGCAGCGCGGCAGCGGCCGCGAACGGCCCGATGACCAGGCTCGCGAGCGACAGCGCGCACAGAACCGTGAACGGCGGTCCGAACGGCACCGCCCCGGCAACGGCGGCGTTGGCCGCGAACACGCCGAAAATCAGGACCGGCACTGTCAGCGGCAATACCAGGACAGCGAGCAACAGCCCGCCGCGCCGCAGCACCACCGCGATCGCGGCCCCGATCAGCCCGGTGAAGGTCAAGGCCGGCGTTCCGACCAGGAGCGTCAGCATCAGCGCGGCATCGGCCGCGGCGTCGAGATTGAGCAAAAGACCGATCAGCGGCGCGGCGACGATCAGCGGCAAGCTGGTGGTGAGCCAGTGCGCCAAGCCTTTCACCAAGACCACGAGCTCCAGCGGCGCGCGACCCATGAGGATGAGATCGAGCGAGCCGTCGTCGTGATCGGCCGCAAACAGCCGGTCGAGCGCGAGCAGGCTTGCCAGCAAGGCCGCGAGCCAGAGGATCGCCGGCCCCATGCGCTTGAGCAGTGCAAGATCCGGCCCCAGCGCAAACGGCGTGATCGTGACCACGGCCAGAAAAAACAGCACACCCATCAGCGCGCCGCCGCCGACGCGCACGGCGATCCGCATATCGCGAACGAGGAGGGCGGCAAGCGACGTCATGCCGCTTCCCCTAACTGCAAGTCCTGCGCCTTATCGAGCCCGATCGATCCATGCGCGGCCGCAACAATGAGACCGCCGCCGGCCAGATGCGACTTCATCAGGTCGGCCAGCCGGACCCGCGCCGCGGCGTCGAGTGTGCTCGCCGGCTCATCGAGGAGCCAGATCGGCCGCGGCACCGCGATCAGCCGCGCGATCGACAGCCGCCGCCGCTGCCCGGCCGAGAGATAGGCGGCCGGCAGCGCCGCCAGGCCGGCAAGCCCAACCGCGTCGAGCGGGCTGCGGACATCGATCGCCGCCGCGCCGAAATAGCCCGCCCAAAACTCCAAATTTTCGGCGACCGAGAGCGAGTTCTTTGGGCATCCTGATGGCCGAGATAATGGGCCTGTTCGGCGATGCTCAGTTCCGGATCGCCCGCCTCCAGCGCAAGCCGGCCGGCGGCCGGGCGAACCAGCCCGATAATGGTGCGCAGCAATGAGGATTTTCCGGCGCCGTTACGGCCGCTGATGGTCAAAGCGGTGCCGGCCCCGACCGTAAAATTCACCCCGGCGAACACGTCGCGTCCGCCCCGGTGACAGGCCAGTTCGCTGGCAGTGAGCCGCATCAATGACGTCCTAACTGCCAGAGGTCCTAACCGTCGGATTTGCCGCCAATTGCGGGAGCAACCACGGCCCGATGGGCTATGCGCTTGATGTTAGCGAACCATTCGTTGCCGAACTGGCACAAGCCTTGAAAAGACCTTATAAGCCGCAAGTCGGGCTGCGGCGCGCCGGTGACGCCTGCCACGTTCGATTTTCCCCTCTTTCCGTTCCCCGCGCGCGGGGCAGGGCGGGAGGGGACGGGGCTTTGTTCCGGCTATGAATTATCTCCGAATTGCGCCGGCCCCGGGCCGGCGGATGGGAAAAAAGTCATGACTTCGCTCGACAGCTTCAAGTGCCTCCGGCCGCTTAAGGTCGGCTCCAAAACCTACGCCTATTACAGCCTCCCGGTGGCTGAAAAGAACGGCTTGAAGGGGATTTCGCGGCTGCCGTTCTCGCTCAAAGTCCTGCTGGAAAACCTGTTGCGCAACGAAGACGGCCGCACGGTTTCGAAACAGGACATCCAGGCGGTCGCATTGTGGCTCAAGACCAAGACCTCGGACCGCGAAATTGCGTTCCGGCCGGCGCGCGTGCTGATGCAGGATTTCACCGGGGTGCCCGCGGTGGTCGATCTCGCCGCCATGCGCGACGCCATGGACCATCTCGGCGGCGATGCGAAGAAGATCAATCCGCTGGTGCCGGTGGATCTGGTCATCGACCATTCGGTGGCGGTGAATTTCTTCGGCCACAAGGACTCGTTCAAGAGAAACGTCGAAGAGGAATACAAACAGAATCAAGAGCGCTACCGGTTCTTGAAATGGGCGCAGGGCTCATTCGAGGATTTCCGCGTCGTGCCGCCGGGCACCGGCATCTGCCATCAGGTCAATCTCGAATATCTGTCGCAAACGGTCTGGAGCGCCAAGGCCAAGATCGGCTTTCCCGACAAGTCCGTCGCCAGCGAACTGGCTTATCCGGACACGCTGGTCGGCACCGATTCCCACACCACGATGGTGAACGGCCTGTCGGTCTTGGGCTGGGGCGTCGGCGGCATCGAGGCCGAGGCGGCGATGCTCGGCCAGCCCTATTCGATGCTGCTGCCCGAAGTGATCGGCATGCGGTTGAACGGCAAGCTGAAGGAAGGCGTCACCGCGACCGATCTCGTGCTCACCGTCACGCAAATACTGCGCAAGCGCGGCGTGGTCGGAAAGTTCGTCGAATATTTCGGCCCGGGTCTCGCCAGCCTGACCATCGCCGACCGCGCCACGCTCGGCAATATGTCGCCGGAATACGGCGCGACCTGCGGCTTCTTTCCGATCGACGACGACACCATCCGCTATCTGCGCGACACCGGCCGCACCGCGGAACGGATCGCGCTGGTCACGGCCTATGCCAAAGCGCAGGGCATGTATCGCACCAAGAGCACGCCCGATCCGGTATTCACCGATGTGCTCAAGCTCGAACTGTCCTCGATCGAGCCGTCGCTGGCCGGGCCGAAGCGGCCGCAGGACCGCATTGCGCTCAAAGAAGTCAAAAGCGGCTTTACCCAGTCGATGGACAAGGAGTTCAACAAGGCGGGCGAGATGGACAAGCGCGTGCCGGTCGAAGGCCGCAGCCACACGCTCGGCAACGGCGATGTTGTCATCGCGGCGATCACGTCCTGCACCAACACGTCGAATCCGAGCGTCATGATCGCGGCCGGCTTGCTCGCCAAGAAGGCGGTGGAGAAGGGCCTCACGGTCAAGCCTTGGGTCAAGACATCGCTCGCGCCGGGGTCGCAAGTCGTGGCGGAATACTACGAGAAGTCGGGACTGCAAAAGCCGCTCGACGCGCTCGGCTTCAATCTTGTCGGCTTCGGCTGCACCACCTGCATCGGCAATTCCGGCCCGCTGCCGGAAGAGATTTCCGAAGCGATCAACAAGAACGATCTCGTGGCCGCCGCGGTGCTGTCCGGCAATCGCAACTTCGAAGGCCGCGTCAACGCCGACGTGCGCGCCAACTACCTCGCGTCGCCGCCGCTGGTCGTCGCCTATGCGCTGGCCGGCTCGATGCAAGTCGACGTCGCCAAGGCGCCGCTCGGCACCGACCAGAAAGGCCGCAAGGTTTATTTGCGCGACATCTGGCCGACCAGCCGCGAGATTGCGACAGTCATGAACAAAAGCATCAACAAGCAGATGTTCACGCGTAAATATGGCAACGTTTTCAAGGGCGACGCGAACTGGCGCAAGATCGCGGTCAAGGGCGGCCTCACTTACAAGTGGGACGACCGCTCCACCTACGTCCAGAACCCGCCCTACTTCGAAGGCATGCAGAAGCGCAGCGTGCCGATCGAGGATATCGTCGACGCGCGCGTGCTGGGCTTGTTCCTCGACTCGATTACGACCGATCACATCTCGCCGGCCGGTTCGATCAAGGAAGAAAGTCCGGCCGGCGAATATCTGCGCGACCATCAGGTCCGCCCCAAGGACTTCAATCAGTACGGCACGCGGCGCGGCAATCACCAGGTGATGATGCGCGGCACCTTCGCCAATATCCGCATCAAGAACCAAATGGTGCCGGGCGTCGAGGGTGGCTACACGATCCATTATCCGTCGAAGCAGCGCATGACGATTTACGACGCGGCCATGCGATACAAAGCCGAGAACGTGCCGCTGGTCGTGTTCGCGGGAAAAGAATATGGCACCGGCTCGTCGCGCGATTGGGCGGCCAAAGGCACCGTCCTGCTCGGCGTGCGCGCCGTCATCGCGCAATCATTCGAGCGCATTCACCGCTCCAATCTCGTCGGCATGGGCGTCATCCCGCTGGTTTTCGAAGAGGGAACCTCGTGGCAGACGCTCGGTCTGCGGGGCGACGAGCAGGTCACCATTCGCGGGCTGCACGGCGACCTCAAGCCGCATCAGCGCATGCAAGCGGAGATCGTCGCCGCCGACGGCGGGCTCAAGCGCGTGCCTTTGATCTGCCGCATCGATACGCTGGAAGAGCTGGATTACTACAAGAACGGCGGCATTCTGCAGTACGTGCTGCGCCATCTGGCCGCGTAAATTTTGCCGGATTACGGAACGCGTGCTGACGAAAGCCGCGGCAACGGCAAGCCTTCACAGCCAAGCCTTCAGAGCCAAGCCTTCACAGTATGGCCTCACCGCGAAGTGAGTGGCAGGTGACCGGTGCCGGCGCTAGACATGGCGTCGTCACGAAATCGTCACCGAGGGGCGATCTTTCGCTTGGGGCCCGGGGTGGAGGTCGTCATGCCAAGTCGCCGCCTCGCGCCGGCGACCCTCGTCGCGGGTTTCTTGATCACGACCGTGGTCGTTGCGCGCGCCGCCGAGCCCCGCGCGCTGCTTGAACTGTTCACCAGTCAAGGCTGCTCGTCCTGCCCGGCCGCCGACAAGCTGCTCGGCGATTTGGCGAGCGATCCGACTTTGATCGCATTGAGCGACCCGATCGATTATTGGGATTATCTCGGCTGGAAAGATACGCTGGCCAGCCCGGCGCATTCGGCGCGGCAGCGCGCCTATGCGCGCATGCGCGGGGACCGCCAAGTCTATACGCCGCAAATCGTGATCAACGGCGCCGTGCACGCGCTGGGCAGCGACCAAGCCGCCGTCGATCGTGCGATCGCGCAGACCGATCAAAAATCGGGCGTGATGTCGCTGCCGGTATTGCTGTCGCTGGGCGGCGCCGGCCTGAGCGTCAAGGTCGACTCGGCGGAAAACGAGCATACCGCCGGCGAGGTCTGGCTCTGCCCGCTGGCGAAGGCCGTGGTGGTCGCCATCGGCCGCGGCGAGAACCGTGGACGCACGATCGTCTATCACAACGTGGTGCGCAACTGGCTCAAGCTCGGCGACTGGACTGGTGCGGCGTCGACCTGGAATGTCCCGCTCTCGCAGATCAAGGCCGACGGCATCGATGCCGCTGCGGTCATGGTCCAAGAAGGCACGCACGATAAGCCTGGCATCATCCTCGGCGCGGCCTACACGCCGTTGCAGTAGACGGAGGACGGACGACGAACGATGAACGACGGATAAGGAAGGGGAACATTCGAGTGCCCTTTATCGGTCGTCTGTCCTCTGTCCTCGGAAAAAAAGGCCGGCAACAGGCCGGCCTTAAAGACTTGGGGGAATGAACCGTACAGCGCACTACGCGAAAACTAAGCATCGCTAAACTGCTACGGCAACTCTTGGCCCGGTCCGTCCGCGCCCCGGGGGGCTGGGGGGCTGAGGAATCCGGAACACGATCCGAACCGGGCCCTGAGGCAACAGGCTGATATTTTGCAGCCCAGCTTGGCGGGTGCTTGGCCGAAATGGGGCGCCATTATGATCCGGCTAACAAAACCGTGATTTCCCCCGGTCAAAAGTGCCGCACGCCCCGCCGCGGTCCGATCGCCGAAATCGCCGCCGCGGCGCGGCCTGTGCAAACCAATGAGCCGCGCAAGGGGCCCTTGCCGAGGGTCCGTTCTGGCGCGATCATGCGCGATCATGAATGGCCGATGAGATAAGGAGGCGCCGTATGGATTTCGGCGAGACCGATCCAAGCGCGTGGCGCGGGGGCGAGCAACGCGCGCACGCCCCCGCCAGCGAAGTGACCTTCAGCCGCCGTGAGCTCGATCGCATCCTGCGGCTCTATGGCCGCAAAGTCGCCGCCGGCGAGTGGCGTGATTACGCAATAGATTTCCTCAAAGATCGCGCGGTATTTTCGGTGTTTCGCCGCGCCTCGGAAGCCCCGCTGTACCGGATCGAGAAGAATCCGAAACTCGGCCGCCGGCAGGGCGCCTTTAGCGTCATTTCCGCCACCGGGCACATCCTGCGCCGCGGCCAAGAGCTTGATCGCGTACTGGGCGCGCTCGATCGCTCGTTGCACGTGGTGGCTGGTTAGCCGTCGCCCTTCGAGGCGCGCCTCCGGCGCGCACCTCAGGGTGACGGAATATTGGGCGGCGTAACGTCGCCGTTGCCGAGCGCGCGCTGCATCAGCACGGTGTCGAGCCATTTGCCGTGCTTGAATCCGACTGACCGCATCGTGCCGATCATGACAAAGCCGGCGGCGGCATGGACCGCGATCGAAGCGATTTGCGCGGAATCGCCGATCACCGCGATCATCTGACGAAAGCCGCATCGCTCGGCATCCGCAAGCAACCGGGCCAGCAATCGCGCGCCGATGCCGCGGCGGTGAAATTCCGGGCCGATATAGATGGAATCCTCGACCGTCCAATTATAGGCCGGCCGGGCGCGGTACGGCCCGGCATAGGCATAGCCGGCAATCGTACCGGCAAGCTCGGCAACCAGATACGGATAGCCGCCAGTGAAGAGCGCCTCTTGGCGGCGCGCCATTTCCGCGTCATCCGGCGGTTCGAGTTCGAACGAGGCCGTGCCATGCAAGACCGCGTCGGCATAGATGCGCGTGATGGCTGCGATATCGCCGGGCGCGGCGGCCCGAATGGCAATTTCGGTCATTGGTCGAGCCGAAAATAACAAAACGCCCCGGTTTTGCCCGGGGCGTTTCGATTACATCGTCACCGTTGCCTAGCGGCGGTCGCCGAACAGCCGCAGCAGCATCATGAACAGGTTGATGAAGTCGAGGTAGAGCGACAGCGCGCCCATCACCGCCTTGCGGCCGGCGACGGTGCCGTCGTCGTTCGCGCTGTACATCTCCTTGATCCGCTGCGTGTCCCAGCCGGTCAGACCGGCGAACACGACCACGCCGATGATCGAGATCGCCCAGTCAAGCCCGCTCGAGTGCAGGAACATGTTGACCAGGCTGGCGATGATGATGCCGATCAGGCCCATGAACATGAACGAGCCCATGCCGGACAGGTCGCGCTGCGTGGTGTAGCCCCACAGGCTGAGCGCGCCGAACGTCGCCGCCGAGATAAAGAACACCCGCGTGATCGATCCCCCGGTATAGACGAGGAAGATCGAGGCCAGCGACAGGCCGAGCAGGCCGGCATAGAGGAAGAACAGCATGAGCGCGGTTCCCGCCGACAGCCGGTTGATGCCGAAGCTGAGCGCGAACACGAGGCCGAGCGGCGCCAGCACCAACACCCACATCAGCGGGCTTTGGAAGATAAGCTGGCCGAACGAGGTCAATTGCAGCGAGCCGCCGACGTCCGTGACGGCGGCCGAGAATGCGAGCCACGCCACCACGCCGGTGAGCGCGACGCCGGCGGTCATATAATTGTAGACGCGGATCATATGCGCGCGCAGACCCGCATCGATCGTTACCTGGTCCGTGCGATAGCCGGTCCTGGTGGACGTGAGATTCCGATCGAAGTCGGACATGGACAATACCCCTAGGTTTGGCCTTCGGCGAAAGCCGAAGACGCGTGGCGGGAATTTAGTGCGAAAGCCGCGTCCGCGCCAGATGGGGGCGACGCCAAATTTGGCGCCTGTTACCAAGTGTTCATGATAGCTAACGGCGCGACTTTTTCGCCGGGCAAGGCCGTCACTGTCGCTCGCTAAAGGTTTCGCAGCACCTCGGCGGGCTTGCGGCCGAGCGCCCGCAAGGTGCCGGCCAGGCCCAAGGCCACCGTGACAAAAAGCGCAGCCAGCGCGGCGCCGATCGCCGCACCGGCGACCCAGACGAAGGGAAACTCCATCACCCGCGTGACGACGAGATCGGCGGCGAGCGAGCCGGCGGCGACGCCGAAAATCACCGTTGCCAGGCCGATCAGGTGATATTCCAGCGCATAGGCGGCGGCGAGCCGCGCGCGGGTCGCGCCGAGAGTCTTCAGCACCACGGCGTCATAAATCCGAAACCGCTGGCTCGCGGCGAGCGCCCCACCCAGCACCAAAGCCGCCGCGAACAGCGTGATGGCGCTGGCGCCGCGCAGCGCGAGAACGAGCTTGGTCACCAGCGCAGCGACGGCATCGAGCGCATCCTTGACGCGCAGCGCCGTCACCGTCGGAAAGGCGTCGGCGAGCGCTTTGATAAGCGCGGTTTCTTCGGCCGTGCCGCCGCCGTCGGCGAAAGTCAGCGTCGCGATATCGGTGTGCGGCGCGCCGTTGAATGCGCCGGCGGAAAACACCAGGACGAAATTGATGCCGAGATTTTCCCAGTCAACGTTGCGCAAATTGGCGATCCGCGCCGTGACGTTGCGCCCGAGCACATTGACGGTGACGGTGTCGCCTATCGTGAGGCCGAAATCCTTGGCCGTTCTGCTTTCCAGCGACACCAGCGGCGCGCCGGAATAATCGGCGCTCCACCATTGCCCGGCGACGATGCGCGAACCGGCCGGCACGGTGTTGGCGTAGGTAATGCCGCGATCGCCTTGCAGCACCCAGCGCGATTGATCCGCGGGCTTGAGATCCTCCGCCTTGACGCCGTTGGCGGCGGCGATGCGGCCGCGCAGCATCGGCACGCGCTCGAGCGTCGCGCCCGGCGCCTGCTGACGGACGAAGGCATCGAAGCGATCGGCGTCCGCCGCCGGAATATCGAGAAAGAAGAACGAGGGCGCCTGTTCCGGCAGCGCGGCTGCGAATTCGCGATGCAGATTACCGTCGATTTCGAACACGGTGACGAGCAAGGCAAGACCCAAGCCCAGCGAGAGCACGACGCTCGGCGTCAGCGCCCCGGGGCGATGGATATTGGCGATGGCCAACCGCAGGATCGTCGCGCGTTGGCGCGGCACGCGCCGGGCGACCCACATGGTCAAAGTCCCGATCAGCCGCAGCAACAAGAAAACGATCGCGGCCGCGATGACGAAGTAGGCTGCGACCCGGCGGTCGTCAGTCGTGAGGATCGCGAGTGCAGCGAGCATCGCGACGATCAGCGCCGACGCCGCGACATAGCGCAGCCGCGGCCAGGCGCGTTCCGCGGCGATCTGATCGCGGAACAGTTTCGAGACCGAAATATCGTGGGACCGGCCGAGCGGCCATAATGCGAAGGCCAGCGCGATCAGCAGTCCATAGGCGATGGCGAGCGCCAGCACCTGCGGATGAAGCGCCGGCGCCACCGGCAGCGGAATGATGGCCGCAAAAGCGTATGTGATCGCGAACGGCAGCGCCGCGCCGAACGCCGCGCCGATCAGCGTTGCCAACAACGCGACCAGCACGATCTCGATGCAATAGACCGCAAAAACCCCGCCGCCGGTGGCGCCCAGCGCCTTCATGGTTGCGATCACGTCGCGCTTGCGGGCGAGGTAGCTTGCCACCGCATTGGCGACACCGACGCCGCCGACCAGAAGGGTGGTCAGGCCGACCAGGGTCAGGAACTGGGTAAAGCGCCCGATATTACGTTCGAGCTGCGGGGTCGCTTTGCTGCGAGTGCGGATTTCCCAGCCGGCATCGGGGAACGCGGCCTGCGCCTCTTTTTGCACGGAAGCCATCGCGCTGTCGCTTGCCTCGTTCGTGGGCAAGCGCAGCCGATATTGCCAGCGCACGAGACTGCCGGGCTGCAGCAACCCCGTGGCGCGCAACGCCGCTTCGCTCATCAGGACGCGCGGCCCCAGCCCGATGCCGCCGGCAAGCTTGTCAGGCTCGCCAATCAGCGCTGCGCGCAGTTCGACCGTGGCATTGCCCAGCGTGATGCGATCGCCGGTTTTCAGATCGAGCCGCGCTAACAGCGCAGGATCGACGGCCGCGCCGAAGGCGCCGTTGCGGTTCGCGAACAGCACCGGCAGCGGCATGGCCGGATCGCTCGTGAGCGTTCCGAACAAAGGATAATTGTCATCGACGGCTTTGATCTCGACGAGTGTCGAGCGCCCATCGGCCGTGCGCGCCATCGCGCGCAGGCTCGCGGCGGCGGAAACCGTGCCATGCGTATCGAGGAAGGCGCGCTCCGAAGCGCTGGCTTCGCGCTGGATGAGCGAAAAGGCGAGATCGCCGCCAAGGATTACGCGGCCGGCGCTGGCGATGCCGTCGTTGAGGCTTGCGGCGACCGAGCCGACGCCGGCGATCGCCGTGACGCCGAGCGCGATGCAGGCGATGAAAACACCGAAGCCGCGCAAGCCGCCGCGCAATTCGCGCCAGGCAAAGGCGAACGCGAAACGCAGCGAGCGGGCGCGCGTTGGCTTTGCCGCCGGCGCGAGCATCAGCGTGCCTGTATCGCGGCAGCGTCGGGCATCGCGCGCACCAGGACGAGATGCGCCGGCAGGAACGCAAACAGCGGCAGGCCGATCATGAGTCCGGCGAGCCAGACCGGCGACGGCACCCAATGCTGGGCCGCGCTGTCGCTCATGCCCCAGACATAATCGATATTGACCGGCGTCAGGCCTGCGTTCGGCATCGGCGGCGGCATGGCAAAAAAACAGAACAGAAGGAGTGCCCAGGCGAGCCCGGTCCACAACGGCAAGGCGCGCCGGTCATAGCCGATCGTCCAGACCAGATAGACAAGAAGAACGGGCATCCAGGCGTGGTAGAGCGAAAGCAGCCGCAGGAACAGCGAGCGGCTCGGGTCGAACATGTAGTCGGTTATGCCGGTGAGCGAATATCCCGCGGCGTTGCAAAGCAGATCGATCAGCCAAAAGGTCTGCATCACCACGATGCCCACGCACGCCATGGAGATCAGCAACGCGTTCTCCGGCCAGATCCCGATCAACGTCAGGATCAACGCCGTGTCGCAAAAATACAGAAAGTTCGTCGGGCCGTAATAAAGCCAGTAGACCGGAATCAGCACCGCCATGAACGCCGTATAAGCGGCCTTCAGCCCAAGCGGCACGCGCGAAGTTTGCGTCATGTCGCGTGCGCCTCGCTTGCCGAGGCAATGACGGCGGGGACGATCTGTCCCGAACGCATGGACAGCACGCGGTCGCAGCGCGCCGCGAGCGCGGTGTCGTGGGTCACCAGGATCAGCGTCGTGCCGCGTTCGCGATGGCCGCGAAACAGAAGCTCGATGATGTCACGCCCGGTTGTCTCATCGAGATTGCCGGTCGGTTCATCGGCGACAACGATCGCCGGATTTGGCGCGAGCGCGCGGGCGAGCGCGACCCGCTGCTGCTCGCCGCCGGAAAGCTCAGCCGGATAGTGATGGATGCGGTCCTGCAGACCGACGGCGGCGAGTTCGCGCTCGGCCCGCGGCAGCGCGTCGGCCGCGCCCGCAAGCTCGAGCGGCACCGCGACGTTTTCCAGCGCCGTCATGGTCGGGATCAGATGAAAAGCCTGGAACACGATGCCGATCGATCTGCCGCGGAAGCGGGCGAGCTGGTCTTCGTTAAGCCGCTGCAGCTCTTCGCCGGTCACCGTGACGGAACCCGCATCCGCCTGCTCCAGCCCGGTCATGACCATCAGCAGCGTGGACTTGCCGGAGCCTGATGGGCCGAGGAGGGCAACCGCCTCGCCGCGGCCTATATTGATGTCGATATCTTTGAGGATATGGACGCGGGCGGCGCCGCGCCCGAGCGAAAGATTGACCCCGCGCAGCACGATGGCGCCGTCGGCGAAAGGATGTCCCGAAATGTCGTTCATGCTGCTGACCGGCAGGCCGCCCTCGATGCGTGACCGCTCATATGGGGGGCGGCGCGCCCTGCGCCACATCGCTGCGGTTTGTACCGCGGCGCTCATTGCCGCGACAATCGCGGCTTCGGCGCGCGCGCAAACGCCGGTCCATATCGTCGCACTCGGCGATTCGCTGACCGCGGGCTACGGCCTGCCAAACCAGGATGGCTTCGTGCCGCGCCTGCAAGCGGCGCTGGCGGCCAATGGCGCCGGTGCCGAGGTTGCCAATGCCGGGGTGTCCGGCGACACCGCCGCCGACGGGCTGGCGCGGCTCGATTGGTCGGTACCGCAGGGCACCGACGCCGTCATCGTCGAGCTTGGCGCCAACGACATGCTGCGCGGCATCAAGCCGGAGGTGACGCAGGCGGCGCTCGATGCCATCCTGCAGCGGCTGACGCAGCGTCACATTGCCGTCTTGTTATGCGGCATGCGCGCGGCGCCCAATCTCGGCGCCGATTATGGCGCGGCTTTCGAGCGCATCTATCCCGCGCTTGCGGCGAAATATGGCGCGCTGCTTTATCCGTTTTTCTTGGAGGGTTCCGCCGGCGATCTCAGCTTGACGCAGCACGACGGCCTGCACCCCAATGCCGCGGGTGTCGGCACGATCGTCCAGCGGATTTTACCCGAAGTTTTGCAGCTGATCGCACAGGTTCGCGTGCACCACCTGTCATAGAGGGTTGCACGCGCGCCGCGATCACCGCATTCTGCGTTGGCGGCGAATCGCGAGCCGGAGTTTGTCATGCCCCGCTTGTTTACCGGTCTCGAAATTCCGCCGTCGGTCGCCCAATCGCTCGCCATGATGCGCGGCGGTCTGCCGGGGGCGCGCTGGATCGCTCCCGAAAATTATCACCTGACCCTGCGTTTCATCGGCGATATCGACGATGCGCTGGCCCGCGAAATCGCCGGCGTGCTCGCACGGGTGCACCGCAGGCCTTTCGAACTGCGCCTCGACGGATTGTCATCGTTCGGCGGCCGTAAGCCGCGCGCCGTCGTCGCCACGGCCGGGCCGGTGCCGCCGCTGATGGAGCTGCAAGCGGAGCAGGACCGTCTGCTGCAACGGCTGGGGCTTGAGCCGGAAGGACGCAAATATACGCCGCATGTCTCGCTGGCGCGGTTGCGCGATTCGTCGAGTCATGAGGTTGCCGACTACCTCGCCGCGCGCGGTCATTACCGCTCGGCGCCGTTTGCAGTGTCGCGCTTCGTGCTGTTCTCGTCGCGCGCGGCGGTCGGCGGCGGCCCCTATATCGTCGAGGAAGCCTATCCGCTGGCCGCGATCGAGCGGAAGCGGGCCTAGAGCCTTATCGGGTTTGATAGAATCAAAACCGGGCTCTAGCTTTTTGATTGAGCATGATCTTTTCCGAAAACCGGGATCCACTTTTCGGGATCATGCTCTAGATCACGCTCGCAATAACTTCGTCTGCAGATCGAGCAGCGCCGTGGCGAAGCCATGGCCGTCGGACATCAGTTCGCGCATCAGCGACAGCGGCGTCGGACGCGAGGATTCGAGTTCGCCGACCACGCTCTCGAAATCGAAGGAAAGCTCGGCGTCGAATTTGCGGGCGAGCTGCTGCATCCGCCGGTTCTCGGCAAGGCAAGCCATATGCAAATGCCGGAAGCCGCGGTTGCGCGCGGCAAGCAAGGTGCGGCGAAGCAGCGCCGAGCCGACGCCGTGGCTTTGCCATGGCTTTTCCACGCTGATCGCGGCCTCGGCTTGGCGCGGGAATCGCGATCCGAGCGGCCGCAGCTCGGCACCGCCGCGGATCATGCCGTCGATAAAAAAGCCGTGCACGACGGCGTCGAGGCCGGTGGTGAGATCGACATAGCTGCGAACGAAATCGTCGGAGACGCCGCCGGCGAACCGGCTACGCCGGCTCTCGGGGTCGAGACGCAATACGTGCTCGCGGTATTTGGCGGTCTCGCCGATCCACAATTTGCGGACCACGCCACCTTCGGGAAGAACTTCTTGCATTGGGTCTCCTGACTTTGCGTCGAAAAAGACCCTCCTTATCGCTTCCTCCCAGAAAGCGGGCAGGCACGCAAATCAGTTCGCGCACCCGCCGAATCAAAGCACCATGTTGTGTGCCGCAGAAATTTGGCAAGGCGAAGGATTGAGCAACATACCCACATTCCGTATACGCATGGCTCGTCGAACGTTAACGACCGCTTAACCGTCACAAAAATGGCATCGGTTTGGCACGCAAGCTGCAAGACCGCTGGGCGTCTGCGCTGGCCGCCACGTTTTATCCATAGCCGTTAATCCCAAGTCCTCAGGATTAATCCCAAGCCCTCACGATGGCGAATTCCGTCACAGCGCAATACGACGCCGATGCCGCCGCCGGCCGCATCGAACGCGACGATGCTCAGCTTGCCATCGTCGCCACGATGGCGCGGCTCGAAGCGCGGATCGGCGAATATCGCCTGGCGCGCAAATCGTCGCCGCTCGGCTGGCTGTTCGCAAACCGCGAGCGCGAATTGCCGCGGCTCAAGGGTCTCTACATCTATGGCGATGTCGGGCGCGGCAAAACCATGCTGATGGATATGTTCTTCGAGGTCAGCCCGGTCACGCGCAAACGCCGTGCGCATTTTCACGAATTCATGCTCGACGTGCACGAGCGCGTGCACGCCATCCGGCAGAAAATGAAATCCGGCGAACACGAAGGCCAGGATCCGATCAAGCTCGTAGCCGCACAGCTTGCCGAAGAAGCCTGGCTGCTCTGCTTCGACGAATTTCACGTCACCGACATCGCCGATGCGATGGTTCTCGGCCGGCTGTTCACCCAATTGTTCGAACGCGGCGTCGTGATGGTCGCCACCTCGAACGTGCCGCCGGACGATCTGTACAAGGACGGCCTGAACCGCGAGCTTTTCGTGCCGTTCATCCATGTTCTGGAAGCGCACATGGACATCGTGCGGCTTGCCGCGCGCACCGACTTCCGCCTGGAAAAGCTCGCCGGCCGCCCGGTCTGGTATGTGCCGGCGGATGCCGCGGCGGACCGGGCCCTCGACGACGCCTGGCGGCGGCTCACCGGCGGCCATGACGGCGGCGCGCAAGAGCTCGCGCTCAAGGGGCGCAGCGTGCATGTGACGCGCGCCTTCATGGGCGTGGCGCGGTTTTCATTTCACGATCTGTGCGAACAGCCGCTTGCCGCCGCCGACTATCTGCGCATCGCGCGCGAATATCACACCATCATTCTCGGCCACGTGCCGGTGATGACTTACGACAACCGCGACGCCGCCAAGCGTTTCATTATCCTGATCGATACGCTCTACGACATGAATGTGAAACTGATCGGTTCGGCCGCCGCGGAGCCCGCTGCGCTCTATCGCGCCGAGCAAGGCTTCGAGGCGCAGGAATTCAAGCGCACCGCCTCGCGCCTGATCGAGATGCGCTCGGACGCTTATCTGGCGCGGCCGCATGGCGCCGCGCATGCGCAACTCTCCGGCTCGTCGAGCGGAATTGTCGAGACCTAGCCGCCTAAGCTCGTCGCCAGCATCGCCGCGACGACAACGGCCATCAGCGCGGTGGCGCCCCAGCCGCCGATCATCAGCCCGCGCGACGCCGCGTATTTGCCCATGATCTTGCGGTTGGCGACGACGATCATCATGGCCACCATCAGCGGCACGGCGACAATGCCGTTGACGACGGCGCTCCAGAACAACATCCGGATCGGATCGAGCGGGGTCAGCGCAGCGCCCAAACCGGCGAGGGTCGAGGCGGCGACGACGAGATAAAAGCCCGGCGCGCGAGGGGCCGGCAATTCGAGGCTGCCTTCCCAGCCGAAGCTCTCTGCCACTGCATAGCCGGCGGAGCCCGCCAGCACCGGCACCGCGAGCAGGCCGGTGCCGATGATGCCGAGCGCGAACAGCAGGAAAGCGAGAGGTCCGGCCAGCGGCCGCAATGCCTCGGCGGCTTGAGCGGCGGTGTCGATCTGTGTCATGCCGTGGGCGTGCAGTGTCGCGCCGGTGGTGACGATGATGAAAAAGCCGATGACATTCGACAGCACCATGCCCGTAGTGGTGTCGATGCCGATGCGAAAAGATTCTTTGTGCGCGAGACGATTGGGAAGGGCGGCGGCAGCGGCGGCGTCCCCCGCTTTGCTGCGCAGCTTCCGCCCCTCGGCTTCGAGCGATGCCTGCCAGAAGAACATGTAAGGACTGATCGTGGTGCCGAAGATTGCCACCAGCATCAGCGTGTAATCGCGGCTCCACGACAGCTGCGGGACGAAGGTTGCGGCGAGCACTTCGCCCCAGGGCACGTGGATGGTGAACGCGGCCGCAACATAGGCAAAGAGTACCAGCGTCAGCGCCTTCAGGTAACGTGAATAAGCGTGATAGGGAATCAGGATTTCGGCAACGAGGCAGCCGATTCCGAACGCGGCGATGTAAATAAGAATCGGGCCGCCGATCACGAGCCGGAGCGCGTCGCCCATCGCCGCAATATCGGCGGCGATGTTGAGCGTATTGGCGATAAGCAGCAGGCCCACCATGCCATGAAGCAATTTCGCGGGCATCGCCTTGCCCAAATTGGCCGCAAGTCCCTGTCCGGTGACGGCGCCGATCCGGGCGCTGACCATTTGGATCCCGATCATGAACGGGGTGGTGAGAAACATGGTCCAGCCCAGCGCGAAGCCGAACTGGGCGCCGCCTTGCGAATAGGTCGCGATGCCGCTTGGATCGTCGTCTGCGGCACCGGTCACGAGCCCAGGACCGAGCATGCGGTACCAGTTTTTCGCCGACCGCCTATTCATTGAGTTGGTCGTCATCTGTGCTCTCGGTTATGGGGGGCTGTTGCGACGGCGCTCCGTCCATCAATAACTCCCAGGGGCGCGTTCGTTCCCGTCCGGTCTTCATCAGAATAATTTCGTTTTCCGGCTGATGCCCGACCTCACTTGAACGGGTCATCCGAAACGGCTAATGACGCCGATAGCCGGGCGTTTCTACCAAGCAAGGACATTCGTCTGATGGCGCGAAGCAAGATCGCATTGATAGGCTCGGGGCAAATCGGCGGAACGCTGGCGCTTCTCATCGGTTTGAAACAGCTCGGCGATGTCGTCATGTTCGACGTTGCCGAAGGCATTCCGCAGGGCAAGGCGCTCGATCTCGTCCAGGCCTCCCCGGTCGAGGGTTTCGATGCCCGCTTTACCGGCACCAATTCCTACGAGGCGATCGAGGGCGCGGCGGTGTGCATTGTCACCGCCGGCGTGCCGCGCAAGCCGGGCATGAGCCGCGACGATCTCATTGGCATCAACCTCAAGGTGATGGAGCAGGTCGGCGCCGGCATCAAGAAATACGCGCCGCACGCCTTCATCATCTGTATCACCAATCCGCTCGACGCCATGGTTTGGGCGCTGCAAAGGTGCTGCGGCCTGCCGAAAACCATGGTGGTCGGCATGGCCGGCGTGCTCGATTCCGCGCGCTTTCGTTATTTCCTGGCCGACGAGTTCAACGTTTCCGTGGAAGACGTCAACGCCTTCGTGCTCGGCGGCCACGGCGACAGCATGGTGCCGCTGGTGCGCTATTCCGCGGTTGCCGGCATCCCGCTGCCCGATCTCGTCAAAATGGGCTGGACCACACAGGCGCGGATCGACGAAATCGTCGACCGCACCCGCAACGGCGGTGGCGAGATCGTGGGCCTGCTCAAGACCGGCTCCGCCTTTTACGCGCCCGCCGCTTCGGCGATCGCGATGGCGGAAAGCTACCTGCGCGACAAGAAACGGGTCTTGCCGGCCGCGGCATGGCTGAACGGTGAGTACAATGTCAAAGACCTCTATGTCGGTGTGCCGGTGGTGATCGGCAGCAAAGGCGTCGAGCGCATTGTCGAGATCGAGCTCAACGGCGCCGAGCGCGCTATGTTCGAGAAATCGGCGCAAGCGGTCGAAGGCCTGGTCGACGCTTGCAAGAAAATCGCACCGGATTTGGGCAAGTAATCTAACCCGTCACCCTGAGGTGGCCGCGTAGCGGCCCTCGAAGGGCGACGGCCCCGGCGCCTCGGCCGGCATCCTTCGAGGCTCTCCGCTCGCACCTCAGGATGACGGACCATTCGCAATGAACATCCACGAATACCAGGCTAAGGCGGTCTTGCGCGAATTCGGCGTGCCAGTGCCGCGCGGCATGCCGGCTTTCACCGTCGCCGAAGCGGAAAAAGCCGCCGCCGATCTGGGCGGCCCGGTTTGGGTGGTGAAGGCGCAGATCCACGCCGGCGGCCGCGGCAAGGCGGGCGGCGTCAAGGTGGTGAAATCGGTCGCCGATGTGAAGAGTGAAGCAAAGCGCCTGCTGGGTTCGACGCTGGTCACGCACCAGACCGGACCGCACGGCAAAGAAGTGCGCCGGCTCTATATCGAGGAAGGCTCCGCCATCGACCGCGAATATTATCTTTCCGCGCTGGTCGATCGCGACACATCGCGCGTTGCCTTCGTCGTCTCGACCGAGGGCGGCATGGACATCGAGGAGGTCGCGCGCACCAGCCCGCAGAAAATATTGACCTTTGCCATCGATCCGGCGACCGGTTTCATGCCGCATCACGCCCGCTATGCGGCGAATGCTTTGGGTTTGAACCGCGATGTCGCGAAACAGGCGGGCGACGTTCTGCCCAAGCTTTATCAGGCGTTCGTCGCCAAGGACATGAGCCTGCTCGAAATCAATCCGCTGGTTGTCACCAAATCGGGCGAACTGATCTGCCTCGACGCCAAGATCGGCTTCGACGACAACGCGCTCTATCGCCATCCCGATATCGTGGCGTTGCGCGATCTCAGCGAAGAGGACGCCAAGGAAATCGAGGCGTCGCGCTACGATCTCAACTATGTCGCGCTCGACGGCGCCATCGGCTGCATGGTCAACGGCGCCGGGCTTGCCATGGCGACCATGGACATCATCAAGCTCTACGGCATGGCGCCGGCGAACTTCCTCGATGTCGGCGGCAGCGCCACCAAGGAAAAGGTCGCGGCAGCTTTCAAGATCATCACCTCGGATCCCAACGTGAAGGGAATTCTGGTCAACATTTTCGGCGGCATCATGAAGTGCGACGTCATCGCCGAAGGCGTCGTCGCGGCGGTGAAGGAAGTGGGACTCAAGGTGCCGCTGGTGGTGCGTCTCGAAGGCACCAATGTCGCGCTCGGCAAGGAGATCATCGCCACCTCAAATCTCAACGTGACTTCGGCCGACGATCTCGACGACGCCGCGCAGAAGATCGTCAAAGCGGTGAAGGAGGCGGCTTGATGCCCATCCTCATCGATAAGAATACCAAGGTCATCTGCCAGGGCTTTACCGGCAAGAACGGCACTTTTCATTCCGAGCAGGCGATCGCCTACGGCACCAAGATGGTCGGCGGCACGTCGCCCGGCAAAGGCGGCGCGACCCATCTCAATCTGCCGGTGTTCGACACCGTCGCGCAAGCGCGCGACCAGACCGGCTGCGACGCCAGCGTCATCTATGTGCCGCCGCCGGGCGCGGCGGACGCGATCTGCGAAGCGATCTCCGCGGAGATTGCGCTGATCATCTGCATCACCGAAGGCATTCCCGTTGCCGATATGGTGAAGGTCAAGCGCGCGCTGTGCGGCTCGAAATCGCGGCTGATCGGGCCGAATTGTCCGGGCGTCATGACCGCGGGCGAATGCAAGATCGGCATCATGCCGGGCAATATTTTCAAGCCCGGCAAAGTCGGCATCGTGTCGCGCTCCGGCACGCTGACTTACGAGGCGGTGTTCCAGACCACGCGCGAAGGTTTTGGCCAGACCACCGCGGTCGGCATCGGCGGCGATCCGGTCAAGGGCACCGACTTCATCGAAATGCTGGAAATGTTTCTCGCCGACAAGGCGACCGAGGCGATCGTCATGATCGGCGAGATCGGCGGCGCGTCGGAAGAAGATGCCGCGCAATTTCTCAAGGACGAGGCCAAGCGCGGCCGCAAGAAACCGATGGTCGGCTTCATCGCCGGCAGGACCGCTCCGCCGGGCCGGCGAATGGGACACGCCGGGGCCATTATCGCCGGCGGCAAAGGCGGCGCGGAGTCCAAGATCGCCGCCATGGAAGTCCGCCGGCATCAAGGTTTCGCCGTCGCCGGCACGGCTGGGTAAGACGCTTGCCGAAATATGGAAATCCTAATTCATTTCTGCGTCTTTTGCCTGCCGCATCCGCCCTTAAATAGGGTAGAAGAGAAGTCCCCAGCGCCGGGCCGGGCAATTTGCGTATCAGCACGTTCGGTTTCTGCTGATTACGCTTCGTTCCCAACCCCTTGCTCGGGATTTGCTGAAGGTCGAATCATGTCTCGCCAAGATGCGAACACTGCTTTCGCACTCACATCCTTTCTCTACGGCGGCAATGCCGCCTATATCGACGGCCTCTATGCCCGCTACGAGGCCGACCCCAAGGCGGTCGATGCCGAGTGGCAGTCGTTTTTCCAAAGCCTCAAGGACAATGCCGGGACGTCGAAAGAATGCGCGCGGGCCGTCCTGGTCGCGGCCGGGCTGGCCGGTGCGCGAGCGCAGCGACCTTATTGGCGCGCTCGACGGCGACTGGGCGGCGGTCGGCCAGACGCTGGGCGGCAAGGTCAAGGCGCAGGCGCAAAGCCGCGGTGTCGATATCACCTCCGCCGAGGTGGAGCGCGCGACCCGCGATTCGATCCGCGCCCTGATGCTGATCCGCGCCTATCGCGCGCGCGGCCATTTCCACGCCAATCTCGATCCGCTCGGTCTCGAAGCGCCGCAGAACGAGGAGGAGCTCGATCCGCTCACCTATGGCTTCGCCGATGCCGATCTCGATCGGCCGATTTTTCTCGACAAGGTGCTGGGGCTGGAATTCGGCACGATCCGCCAGATCATCGGTATCCTGCGCCGCACCTATTGCCAGACGCTGGGCGTCGAGTTCCTGCACATCTCCAACGGCGCGCAGAAGGGCTGGATCCAGGAGCGCATCGAGGGGCCGGACAAGGAAATCACGTTTACCCGCGAGGGCAAGCGCGCAATCCTCAACAAGCTGGTCGAAGCCGAAGGCTTTGAGAAATTCTGCGACGTGAAATTCACCGGCACCAAGCGCTTCGGTCTCGACGGCGGAGAGTCGATGATCCCGGCGCTTGAGCAGATCATCAAGCGCGGCGGTGCGCTCGGCGTGCGCGAAATCATGATCGGCATGCCGCATCGCGGCCGGCTCAACGTGCTGGCGCAGGTCATGGCCAAGCCGCACCGCGCTATCTTCCACGAATTCAAGGGCGGCTCGTCGACGCCCAAAGAGACCGAAGGGTCCGGCGACGTGAAATACCATCTCGGCGCCTCGTCGGATCGCGAGTTCGATCAGAACAACGTGCATCTCTCGCTCACCGCCAATCCGTCGCATCTGGAAATCGT
>CAWAPT010000012.1:0-245000 GCA_963784005.1 uncultured Alphaproteobacteria bacterium
CCTGATCGAGGCCGCGAAGGCGCAAGGCTTCGATGCCAGCCATGGGCGTGGCGCGGCCGGATTCGATCCCGCTTGCGGCGCCAAGGTTGCGCGAATATCTCGCCGACGGCGCTCACGGCGACATGGCGTGGATGGCAACACGGCGCAACGCCGCCGCGATCCGCGCGCTCTATGGCCGAGGTGCGCTCGGTCATCATGCTCGGTATCAATTACGGTCCCGAGGACGATCCGCTGGCAATCCTAAAGCAGCGCAATCGCGGCGCGGTCTCGGTCTATGCGCGCGGCGACGATTATCATGAGATCGTCAAGCCCCGGCTAAAAGCTTGGCCGTGGCTCATCGAGAAGGCCGGCGGCGACATCAAAGTCTTCGTCGAACCGCGCCGGTGATGGAAAAGCCACTGGCCGCGGCGGCCGGGCTCGGCTGGCAGGGCAAGCACACCAATCTGGTGTCGCGGCAATTCGGCTCGTGGCTGTTCCTCGGCGCCATCTTCACCACGCTCGAATTGCCGCCGGACGAGCCGGAGACCGATCATTGCGGCCAGTGCCGCGCCTGCCTCGATATCTGTCCGACCGCGGCGTTCCCGGCGCCCTCGGCTCGATGCGCGGCGCTGCATCTCCTACCTCACCATCGAGCACAAAGGTCCGATCCCGCACGAGCTGCGGCCGCTGATGGGCAACCGCATCTATGGCTGCGACGATTGCCTCGCGGTTTGTCCGTGGAACAAATTCGCGCAGGCCGGC
This sequence comes from uncultured Alphaproteobacteria bacterium, assembly GCA_963784005.1. Taxonomy (GTDB): domain Bacteria; phylum Pseudomonadota; class Alphaproteobacteria; order Rhizobiales; family Xanthobacteraceae; genus BOG-931. The sequence goes on from CAWAPT010000012.1 coordinate 742, forward strand.
CGCGAGACGAAACTTGCCGCGCGCGAGCCTGCAGGCGCCGCACTTGCCGAACTGGCGCGGCTCGACGATGCCGCTTTCCGCGCTTGTTCGCCAAAAGCGCGGTCAAGCGCATCGGCCGCGACCGCTTTGTGCGCAACGTCCTGATCGCGATCGGCAATTCGGGTGACGCAGCCTTGCGCGAGAGGCCGAGCGGCTGATCGACGACGCCTCGCCGCTGGTCCGTGGCGCCGCCGTGTGGGCGCTCGGCCGGCTCGACCGCGTGCGGCTCGAGCGCAGCGCGGCGCGTCGCGCGGCACGAGAGCCCGATCCCGGAAGTGATCGCCGAATGGGCGGCCGCGCAGCGAATGACGCTCGATGTCCACGCTCCTCTGTTTCGGGTTCGGCTATTCGGCGGAACATTTCGTCGGCGTTTACGGCGACGGTTCGAGCGCATCATCGGCACCGTGCGCGGCGCCGAACGCGCGGCGATCTTCAATGCGCTATCGCCGGACGTCTGCAAGGCGCTCGTGTTCGACGGCAATCGCGACGCCGGAATGCCCGAGCGCGTCGCCGAAGCGGACTATGTGCTGGTTTCGGTTCCGCCCAACGACAATGGCGATCCGGTGTTGGCCGCATTCGGCGACGATTTCGCCGCGCAGACATCTGCGATCGATCGTCTATCTGTCGACGGTCGGCGTTTACGGCGACCATGGCGGCGCCTGGGTCGACGAGCACACACCGCCGCGCCGTCGACACGCAGCCGCGGCGGCTCGCGGCCGAACACGCCTGGCAAGAATTCGGCGCGCGTCTCGGCGTCGCTGTCGCGATCCTTCGCCTCGCCGGCATCTACGGCCCCGGCCAAAATGCGCTGGTGCAGGTCGCCCGCGGCAAGGCGCCGCCGCATCGTCAAAGCCGGGCAAGTCTTCAACCACATCCATGTCGCCGACATCGCCCAAGCGATCGATGCCGCCTTCGCGCGCACTGCTTCCGGGATTTTCAATGTCGCCGACGACGAGCCGTCACCGCCTGGCGATCCGGTCGCCTTCGCGGCGCAGCTCATGGGCCGCGACCCGCCGCCGGAAATCACCTTCGCCGACGCCGCGCCGTCGATGTCGCCGATGGCTTTGAGTTTCTGGCAGGAATGCCGGCGCGTGAAGAACGACAAGCTCAAGCGCGAGCTCGGCGTCGCGTTGCGCTATCCGACTTATCGCGAGGGATTGCGGGCGTTGTTTGCGGAGAAGCAATTATCCCTCATCCGCGCGCGAATCCGCGCGAGCTCTGCGGGACAAGACGGCTCAGTGCAAACTCGGTCCCTTGAGGAACCGATCGCGCTCGCTGGATTTGACACGCAGGTCCATGGTCTCGCCGTCGCGGTAGATGGTGATCGGCACGTCGACGCCGGCTTGGCCTTGCGCCCAGATGCGGCGGAACAAGCCGGCGAGGTCGCGCACTTCCTTGCCGCCGACCGACAAGAAGATGTCGCCGGTGCGCAGGTCGGCTTTCTTGGCCGGGCCGCGGTCGGCGAGGCCGACGACGACGAGGCGGTTTTCCACTTCGGTCGCGTAGAGGCCGAGCCACGGCCGCGGCGGCGCATTGCGCCGGCCGAACTTCATCAGATCGTCGATGATCGGTTTGAGAAGGTCGATCGGCACCATCATGTTGATATTCTGCGGCTGGCCCTTCTCGGCGGCGTGCTGCAGCTGCAGCGAGCCGATGCCGAGGAGATCGCCGGCGGGTCCGATCAGCGCGGTGCCGCCCCAGTTCGGATGCGCCGGCGCGGTGAAGATCGCCTCGTCGAGCACATATTCCCAATAGCCGGCGAATTCCTGCTTGGCGACGATGCGGGCCGCGACCGAGCGCTGGCGGCCGCCGAAGCCGCCGACCACGACGCGCTCACCGATCGAGGCGGCGGCGGATTTGCCGATCTCGAGCGCCGGCACGTCGAGCTTGGCGAGCGCCTGCACCAGGCCGAAACCGGTCTCCTGGTCGTAGCCGAGCACGTGGCCCGGCACCGAGCGGCCGTCGTAGAGCGTGATCCAGATCGTGTCCGCCTCGGTGATCAGATAACCGATGGTGAGGACGAGCCCGTTGCCGCGAATGAAGACGCCGTTGCCGGCGCGCTCGGTGCCGAGCGTCTCCGCCGTGAACGCATCCGCCGGCACGATGGCGCGCAGGCCGACCACGGAGGACAGAGCGCGCTCGAGATCGTAGCCATAGTCCTCCGGCTTGGGTTGGGCGGACGACGGCACCTTCCAGTCGCTCACGGATGGCATCGGATATTCCTTGGCTCGTCCCTGAATAGTGCCGGGCTCGCGGCGGGCTCGATCGTGACTTTAGCCGAGTTGGTGCGGCAACGATATCCTGGAAAGCCTCGCCGCTCGATACGCGTTAATTGTGGCTGCGGCCGTTCCGATCAAGAGCATGGGCCGGCCCTTTAGCGCGCCGACGCTCGGCGTGCCGCGTTTTCCAACTGCGCATCGGCATCCCGATGAGCGGTCCAGGCCGCGTGGTGCGGACCCTAATACGATATTACCGGCGCGCCGGTGCAATGCCGAAATGCCGAATTGTTATCGAACCGTTCACCATCCCTTTGGAACTGTCGCTCGCGCGACCAAAGGCGCGCCGGCCGACGGCTTTGTGCCTTGTTCTGGCCAAATGTTGCTCGCACTTGTAGCGGGGATTTACGGAGCCGGGGTTTCGTCTTGCGTGCCAGCATCGGTCTCGTTGTGATTGGGTTCGCCCTTGCCGCGTCTGTCGGCAGCGCCGGCGCGCAATATGCCGCTCCGCAACCGGTCTACCGCGACGCCAACGGCGTGCCCTACAGTCCAGGCTACGTTCAGCCGGCGGGACGGGATTCCTACGCCTACCCGCCAGCAAACCGGCCATATTTTGCACCGCAATCATTGCCGTCGGATGGCGCGGCTGTCGATCGGCCACCGGCCGATATCGCCGGCGCTGCCGCTTCGGCCGACGTGACCGGCACGATCCGCAGCCCGGCGGCGCCCGCGGCTGTGCCTGGGACGCGACCGGCCGTGATCGCCGCACTACCGCCGGAAGATCAGCCCGAGCAGGGCTCGGGTCCCGACTTGCCGCCGCAGTTCCGGCGCCAGATCGTCGATTTAGCAAGCCCGGAGCCGGCCGGCACGATCATTATCGACACGCCGAACACGTATCTCTACCTGGTGCTCGGCAACGGCAAGGCGTTGCGCTACGGCATCGGCGTCGGCCGCGAGGGTTTCACGTGGACGGGCACCGAGCGCATCAGCCGCATGAAGGAATGGCCGGACTGGTTCCCGCCGAAGGAGATGATCGAGCGTCAGCCTTATCTGCCGCGCTTCATGGCCGGCGGCGACACCAATCCGCTCGGCGCGCGCGCGATGTATCTCGGCAATACGCTTTATCGCATTCACGGCACCAACCAGCCATCGACCATCGGCACCTTCGTATCCTCCGGCTGCATCAGGCTGACGAATGGCGACGTCTCGGACCTTTACAGCAGGGTCAATGTCGGCACCCGCGTGGTGGTGTTGCCGGGCAACCGGCCGGATACCGCCTCATCGCAAGCCATGCCGGCGCCGCAGATCAGCGAAGGTACGCCAATCCCGCCAGCGCCGCTGACGCGCTAGCCGCGCTCGCAGAATTTTCATGTCTGCGTGGGCCGGCCCAGCGCCGGCCCGTCTCTATTTCCGGTGCCTTATTTTTAACGTTGGTTTTTTCGCGACTCAGTTAGACTCAAGCTTCGTGGCCAATTGCGCGTAGCCAGCGGCGGGCTCGCGATAGGCTCATACGCCGCTCCCAAGACTTTTGTACGCGTGCTTTCGTCACAGACCGCAAGATAGCCAATAAGGCGTTCTGCGAGGTGAAATGATTCCGAACGTCCGTGTGATGATGGTGGCGCTGTTCGCTTCGATCGTCGCTATCAGCTGCGGTTTGGGCCTGTTCGCCGCATTTCGCGTCAATCATGAACAGTTTGGCGGCGCGCCGAACGGCAGTCCCATATTGCAAATGGCGTTCGCCGTGCCGGTGTCCGTCACGGATGCGGCGGCGGTCGCCGATCGCTCGCGGATGGATATGCCCGCGGCGAATGCCGCTGCGCCGGACGCGGCGGCAATCCAGGACGACGGCAGCGGGCAGGAAACTCCGCAAGCGACCGGGAATGATCAAACGGGCAGCGTGACAACTGCGTCGCCGGTAGACCGATCACCGCTGATCGTTGAGGATACCAACCCGGCGCCCCGTGCGCCGTCGGCAGAGGCCGCGCCGAGAGGCAACGCCATGAAAAAAATGACGCATTACCGCGCCGGCAGATTGCGGCACTTGGTCCCATCGCAAGCCGCAACCGCCGCCGCACCGGGCGATCAGCCTGCGGCGGTGCCGCGGCCGGCTGTGCAATCAGCGCGCAAGCCTCCGCGCCACAGATCGTCCGGCGTCACCTATTGGTCAAGCGACGACCCGCAGTAGACGGCGGCGCGGAGCGGTCCCCGCAAAGCAGCCCGTTTACCAAGCCTTGCCGGGATTGTCGGAAGCGGGATTGACGGCAGCATTGCCGGCGGGCTCATAAGCCTTCGCGCTTAATATGATGCGCTATGAGCCCAAGCCGCTTGATCCCGCTTTCCGTCCTCGACCTGTCGCCTGTGACGACGGCTACGCCCGGCGCGGCCGCGCTGCACAATTCGCTCGATCTGGCGCGGCTGGCCGACCGGCTCGGCTACAAGCGCTACTGGGTCGCGGAGCATCACAATCTGGCGAATATCGCCAGCTCCTCGCCCGAAATCATGATCGGTCAAATCGCGGCGGCGACGCACGCATCTGCGCGTTGGATCCGGCGGCGTGATGTTGCCAAACCATGCGCCGCTGATGGTAGCCGAACGGTTCAAGGTGCTGGAGGCGCTGTTCCCCGGCCGCATCGATCTCGGCCTCGGCCGTGCGCCGGGCACCGATCAGGTCACATCTTATGCTTTGCGGGCCCGGCAGGACCCGCGGCCAGGCGACGATTTCCTCGAACGCTTTCAGGAATTGCTGCTGCTCGAGCGCGGCGGCTTTCCCGAAGGCCATCCGTTCCGCAACGTGCGCGCCGTGCCCAGCGATGTCGCGCTGCCGCCGATCTGGCTGCTCGGCTCGAGCGGTTACAGCGCCGAGCTTGCCGCCGCGGTCGGTACGGGGTTTGCCTTCGCGCAGCATTTCGCCGAGTACGACGCGGCGAGCGCCATGCTCAGTTATCGCGAGCATTTCAAGCCTTCGGCGGAACTGGCGCAGCCTTATGCCATCCTCGGCGCCGCGGCGATCGCCGCCGACACCGATGCCGAAGCCGAGCGCATCGCTGCGAGCGCCGATTTGCACTATGTGCGCCGCGCCAAGGGCGAATACCTTCCGCTTGCGTCGCCCGAAGCGGCCGCTGCTTATCCCTATACATCGGCCGACCGCGATCGCATGGCGCGGCATCGCGCGCGGCTTGTGGTTGGCGGCATCGCCCGGGTGAAGGAGCGCTTGCTCGAATTGACCGAAACGACGCGCGCCGACGAACTTATGATAACCACAATGGTTTATGACCATGCGGCGCGCCGGCATTCCTACGAGCTTTTGGCGGAAGCCTTCGCGCTCGCGCCGTCACCGTGAATAGGACGGCGAATATTTCACGAAAGCGAAATGTTTGCCGCGGTAGAACCGCGGTGGAACACAGGCTGTGAAATACGACCACTTGCGGTGTGGCGTAAAGGCGATGTGTCCACTAAGATCGTGTCGAATCTGAACTCACCGCTGGCTGGGGCCGAGGTTTGAGCACTCATAGCGCACTGCGCGGCATACGCGTTTGCCGCCGCCACACGAGTACATTCGGCCGCGGCATTTGCGCGATCGGTCTGCTTACGGCGCTGGTTTTGGCGCTGGCCCCGCGCCGGCCGCGGCGCGAAGCAGATCAGGCACCAGGCCGCCGATCGGGAAACGGAACGCGCCAGCAAGGAGCCGTTCGGCAATATTCCGGCGGGTCCGGTACAAATCTATCGTTTCCATCAATCAGCAGAAGCTGCACCTCTACAGCGACGGCGTCCAAGTTGCGGACACGCTCGGTGGCGACCGGCGTGCCCAGCCTGCCGACCCCGTTGGGCGTGTTCAGCATCATCCAGAAGGAACGCTTCCACGTCTCCAATATCTACAGCGGCGCGCCGATGCCGTTCATGCAGCGCATCACCTGGTCCGGTGTCGCCTTGCACGAGGGCGAGAATATCGGCCATCCGGCATCGCACGGCTGCATCCGCATGCCGCACGATTTTGCGCTGCGGCTTTACGGTGTCACCAAGATCGGCGCCGGCGTGGTCATCGCGCGCTCCGAATTGAAGCCGGCCGACTTCGCGGACCCGCATCTGTTCGTGCACAAGGACATGCCGCCGGATCAGTCTGCCGCCGCGCCGGCGCCGCCGGCCGCGCGGTAAAGACCGCGCAGGCCGACACCGGCGGCAAGGCGAGCGACGTCCGCCAGCCGATCCGGCTGCCGCGGCGAAGCCGGACCAGCTCGATCCGCACGCGAGCGAACTCCGGCGCCGCCGTTGCATCCGATAACGCCACCGATCGCGATAGCGCCGACGACCGATGCCGCGAAACCCGCTGCCGCCGTCGATGCGCCGAAGCCTCGACGCCGCCGCTGCCTGTCATCGCCTCCGCGGACGACACCGCGCCGCTGCCGCCCGACCAAGCCGGCGGAGATCGCGAAGTAACGTCGCCCGCGAAAAATACTCCGATTGCGATTTTCATCAGCCGCAAGGAGAAAAAAATCTACGTGCGGCAGGATTTTGAGCCGCTGTTCGACGCGGCGATGACCATCGAGCATCCCGACCAGCCACTGGGGACGCACGTGTTCACGGCGATGGAATTTTTAGACGATCACGCGACGTTGCGCTGGAACGTCGTCTCGCTGCCAGGCGAGCCGCAAAGACCGGCGCGGAACGCGGACGACGATAAGCGGCCGGATAGACACGCCGGCAAGCGGCGGAAAGACGAAGACAGCGATAATCGCGCCGGCGAATTGCCGCCGCCGCCGCAGACGCCGGCCGAAGCGCTGGCGCGGATCGACATTCCCCAGAACGCGATCGATTACATTTCCCAGTTGATCGTTGCCGGCTCCTCGCTCATCGTGTCGGATCAGGGTCTCGGCGAGGAAACCGGCGAGGGCACAAGCTTTATCGTCGTCGCGCGCTGAAGTATTTTACCGGTAAAACCCGCCGATAGGCCGGCCCCCGCTTGCTCCGCTTTGCGGCTGACCGCCCCGCGCAAATTGATATATGTTAGGTGCCGTTAAGGGACGGGCACTATCAGTCACAGGAGGATCGTCTTGGGTAAGCATTTTTCTTTGACGTCATCGGACAATTTCAAGCTCGGCGCTTATCGTGCCGATCCGGCCGGAAAATCGAAGGGCGGCATTGTCGTCATTCAGGAAATCTTCGGCGTCAATCATCATATCCGCGCCATATGCGACCGGCTCGCCGCGCAGGGCTATACCGCGGTGGCACCCGCGGTATTCGATCGCCAGCAGCCGAACTTCGAATGCGGCTACACGCCTGACGAGATCGCCAATGCGCGCAAGTTCGTCGCCAATCCCGATTGGGGTGCGATGATGCGCGATGTGCAGGCCGCCATCAACGAACTGAAGAAAGAGGGGCCAGTTGCTATAACGGGCTTCTGCATGGGCGGCACCATCGCATTCCTGGCGGCCTGCAAGCTCAGCGGCCTGTCCTGTGCAGTGGCATTTTACGGCGGCCAGATCGCCAAAAATGCCGATGAGAAACCCAAGATCCCCGTGCAAATGCATTTCGGCGAAAAAGATGCCTCAATCCCGATGAGCGATGTCGAGATGATCAAGCAAAAGCGCGGCGGCGATTGCGAAATCTACGTCTATCCCGACGCGCAGCACGGCTTTAATTGCGAAGAGCGCGGCAGCTACAACGAAGCCGCCGCCATGCTCGGACGACAGCGCGCGCGGGATTTTGTGGCAAAACACCTGAAATAGCGGACGACGGAGGCCGGACGACAGAGCACGGACGGGCGACATTTCATCCGTCGTCCGTCGTCTGTCCTCCGCTAAAACCAGCGCTCCTGCACCTGGATGGTATCGCCGGGGCGCACCAGCGCGGTTATCGGCGTCTCGAAACGGTAGGTCTGGCCGCCGTTATTGCGGCTGATGGTGACCGCTTTCCGGTAGCCGCGCGGCCCAAAGCCGCCGGCGATTGCGACCGCCGTCTCGACCGTCATGTTGGGCGAATACGGATATTGGCCGGGTTGGGTGACTTCGCCGAGGATGAAGAACGGCCGGTAGGCTTCGACCTCGACCGCCACGTGCGGCTCGCGGACAAAACCTTGGCGCAGCATATCGGCGATTCGCGACGACAACTGATCGGTGCTCAAGCCGCGCGCCGACACGATGCCGATAAGCGGTAAGTCGATCTGCCCGCTGGCGTCAAGCATATAGGAGTTGGTCAGCCCGTCCTGGCCGAACACGACGACGCGCAGCCGGTCGCCGGAATCCAGAGTATAAGGCCACTGCGTGGCCGCGGGCGTGTAAGCGACCGGCGCCGCCGTCATTCCCGCGCCGTACCCGCCGCCCATCGCGACCGGTCTCGGCGCGGCGACCGCGGGATAGGCCGCGGCGGTCATTACGCCGCGCGTGGCTCCGTAACCGGGTGCGACGGGTGTGGCGTAACCGGGCGCGACAGGTCTCGGGTAAGCGGGTGCGGAGGCCGCCGCGTAGGCGGGTGCGGGGGCCATCACATAGGGGGGCGCGGCCGTCGTCCGGTAGCCGGAATCCGCGGCCGATCCATAGACCACATTGTCGATGCCGTATGGGGAGGGCGCGGCGACCATTTGGACGCGCATGACGGGTTGCCGGGCGCAGCCCCCCGCAGCAATTGCGACGACAGCAAACAGCATGAGACGGCGAGTGAGCCGCATACGCGCAATCCGACCCCGTTCGAGCCAAAATTCAAGGTCCGATTAACGCCCGGTATGGTTAACAAACCCTCACCGGTACAGCGTCTGGCGGTCGGTCGCGACCCGCAAATCCGGCTGCCAGGTGTTCGCGGCGAAGCCGGGCGCCGTCAAAACGGTAGCCGCATTCAATCCGACCGGCTGTGGCGGCCGAGCCGGTCGGCGATGGCCATCATCAGCATGACCACGACGAGCGTTACCGGGAAAGCCAATACCCAGCCAAGCTTCGACGTGTCGGGGGAATTTTCGATATCGAAATACCAGGCCAGCGCATCGACCGCGGCAATGCCGACCACCGAGCCCAAAAGCTTCTGCTTGAGCTCGGCAAAATTGACCTGGGTGAGGCCCTCAGGCCATTCCGGGTGGTCGGCGGCGTCGATCCTGCGGATGAAGTTCTCGTAGCCGGAAAAAATCACGATGAGAACGAGATTGGCCGTCAGCGTCAGATCGACCAGATTAAGCACGCCGGTGACGGTGTCGTGCCAGTTCATGCTCGGCACTTGAATCACAAGTGCGTAGAGATCGCCGAAGAAGCGATACATCAGCAGAAGCATGCACAGCAGCAGGCCGACTAGAAACGGCGCCAATAGCCAGCGGCTGAAGAAAATCGACGCTTGGATATAGCGTCCGTGCGGCGACGACATGAAAGCCCCCGGCGATCTGCTCCGACGATCTTGTCGACACTGTGCCGCGATACGGCGCGCCCGGTCAATTCGCAGACCTATGCCGCCACGCTCGTTCCGATCGGGCAGCTCACGCCGGTCCCGCCCAGCCCGCAATAGCCGTGCGGATTCTTGGCGAGATATTGCTGGTGATAAGCCTCGGCGAAATAGAACGGCGGGGCGTCGAGGATTTCCGTCGTGATCGGTCCCAGGCGCGCGGCGCCGAGCGCCTTGGCATAGGCCGCCTTCGACGCTTCGGCCGCGGCGCGCTGCGCCGGCGAAAACACATAGATGCCGGAGCGGTATTGCGTGCCGACGTCGTTGCCTTGGCGCATGCCCTGGGTCGGATCGTGGTTTTCCCAAAACGCCTTGAGCAGGCGCTCGTAGGATATTTTCTTCGGGTCGTACACGACGAGGACGACCTCGTTATGCCCGGTGCGGCCGGAGCACACTTCGTCGTAGGTCGGATTGGGCGTCAAGCCGCCGGCATAGCCGACCGCGGTGACGTGGATGCCGTCGCCCAACTCCCAGAATTTTCGCTCCGCGCCCCAGAAGCAGCCGAATCCGAACATCGCCTTGGCGAGCCCGTCGGGGTAGGGCCCCGTCAGCGCGCGGTCGAGCACGAAATGCTGCTTGGCGGTGGCCATGGCTGCCGAACGGCCCGGCAAGGCTTCATCGGCGGCGGGCAGTTCGAGTTTTTTGCGGAATGAAAACATCGCGGCGCTCCTCGTGAGCCGAAGAAATGTCGGGGTCAATATAAACCGCGCCCGGCAGCGCCGCACCAGCCACAGCGATCACGTTTTCAGGGATCGGGGATCGGGAGGATTCTTCCTGACCCCTGAATTCCTGATTCCTGACCCCTGATTCCCTGGCCTTCCTGACACCTGACCCCCTGACCTTCCACCTGCCACTTTTGCCGCTTATGGTGCGCCGCGCCGCCAGATTCGGCATATTCGCGTTGGAGGGTCCTCACGATGTTCCGAATGCTTGCATTCGCCGGCGCGTTCGCCGTTGCGGCCGGATTGGCCATCACGTCGGCCATCACGCCAGCTATGGCCCAGCAGGCGCCGGCCGCGGCGCCGATGCCGCCTTACGGCGCTCCGATCACGCTCGATCAGGCCAAGCGCGTCATGGCGGCGGCGGAACTGGAAGCGGCCAAGAATGCCTGGCCGGTCGCCATCACGATTCTCGACAGCGGCGGCAATTTGGTGATGTTCCACAAGGTCGACAATGCGCAGCTCTCCGCCGTCACCACGTCCGAGGGCAAGGCGCGCACTTCGCTGGAATTCAAGCTGCCAAGCAAGGCGCTGGACGACGCCATCGCCGCCGGCGGCGCCGGCATGCGGCTTCTGGCCTTGAAGGACATCACGCCGCTGCAAGGCGGCCTTCTGATCCAGGTCGACAGCAAGATCGTCGGTGCCATCGGGGTGTCCGGCGCGCTGTCGTCGCAAGACGAGCAAGTCGCCAAGGCCGGCACCGACGCGCTGGCGAAATCAGGAATGTGACTGACGTTAAATCCCTCCCCTGAAAGGGGGAGGGCGGGGTGGGGGTCACGGCCTCGAAGCTTATACAGACGTTGAAGACAAACCCCCATCGGCTTCGCTTCGCTCGCCACCTCCCCCTTTCAGGGGGAGGGATTTCGAGCATCGGGGACCGAGAGCGCTTTGAGCGCCGTTGCGGCGGCGGCGTAGCCGCCCCGCGCGCCGTCGATGAAATGCACATGGTCGCTGCGGCTGGGCGACGGCGTAAAGCAGGTCATCATCGCCGAATCTTGCCTATGCAAACCGTAGCGCGCCGTTCCTGCCGCCGCGGCGAGCCGCCGCTCGATCGCATCGGCGAGTTCTGGCGTGCAATCGATGATCATGCGCAAGCCGTCGTCGTATTTGCGGAAGTCGGAATTCTCAACGACCTGCCGCAGGTAAGTCGCCGGCACGAAACTGCCGACGCGGACGCCGGATTTCAGGATCAGATAGGCAACGAAGGTTTGGCCGAGTACCGCGGCGCGCCGCAGCCGCCGGTCGCCCTTGGCCGTGCGCACTTCGAGCGCGACGCCCGGCGGCGGCCAACGCATTCCCGGCCCACCATCCGGAACCGGCCGCCCGGCGTGCGGGCTGCCTTCGACCAGGGTCACGATGCTCTCGGTCAGCGCGCGGAAAGCGGCAGGATCGGCGCCAGGCGCCGGCAGCACCATGATCGCAAGGATCAGTCCGCGCACAGCGCGGAATTCATCGAACCGGCATGACAGGCCGGTGAGATCGGGCCAGGTGCCCGGCGGCGCCGGCGCCACCGCGAACGCGCCGCGCTTGATGGCGGCGTCGGCCCAGGCCAGCCCGCCGCCCGCGAACATCGCATAGGACAGATTCGGCGACGGCCCATAACGCGCCACGCGCACGTCGAGCCGCTGCTGGCGAATATCCGCGATCGGGATCAGCGCGACCCGCAACGTGAGGCCGAGTTCGCTGTCCGCCCAAGCCGCCGTTGCTGCCAGCGCCTCGCGCGCCGTGCCGGCATCGCGCGGCGCGACCGCGAAGCTCGCGCCGTCGCCGCCGAACACGAAAGGAAATTCACGGCCCTCGAGCGCATTGGTGATTGCGGCGATGACGGCGGCGCCGGCCATGTTGACGGCCTTGTAGCGCTTCTCCGCGATCGCCTTGGTCGATTCCACCACGTCGGCGATGCCGACCGTCCAATCGTCCGGCAGCGGCGTATACCGCGCCGGGTCCATCAGGCCGCGAAAGCCGCGCAGGACGGGGAGGGCGGTGTAGAAGGCGGAGGTGGTGTCGGTCATGCCAATCGCTCAATAGACATGACAATATACGAAGCGGGCGGCAACAACGTTTCAGTGACACGCGCGGGCAACGCAACAGCTAACCCATCGCTAGAGAGCTTCGAACCGGTCGCGCACGGAGATTGCTTCTGTTCAAAACCTAGCCTCATAAGCGCAGATTATTCTGCTGCCAGTACCCGCACCCGGCGTTCGATTCTGGGCCAGTCCTTCGCGCGAGCGACACGCAGTTCATAGGACGCCTGCAAATTCATCCATAATTCCGGCGTGGTGCCAAAATACTTCCCAAGCCGCAACGCGATCGCGGCGGTGATCGCCGAGCGGCCGTGAACGATGTCATTGATCCGGGCGGGATTGACGTTGATGTCGCGCGACAGCCGGTTCTGACTAATGGCATTCGGCTTCATAAATTCCTCGGCAAGAATCTCGCCGGGCGGAATTGGGTCGAGATGCTTTATTTTGGGCATGGCCGTGATCCTTAGTGATAATCGACTATCTCAACCAATTCGGCGCCGCCGTCGCGCCAGACGAAGCAAATCCGCCATTGATCGTTGATGCGGATCGAGTACTGGCCATGTCGGCCGCCTTTGAGCGCTTCGAGCCGGTTGCCCGGCGGTTGACGCAAATCTGCCAGCGTGCCGGCGCCGTCCAGGAGCAAAAGCCTACGTCGCGCCTGCCGCTCGATACTTCGGAACCGCGGCACATCCTCGTCCGCGAACAGGCGCGAGGTCGCTGCGTCCCTGAACGAGCGGATCATTACCGCGAAGAGTATTCTATGAGAGGGAATATCGCAAGTGGAATAGAATCTATGAGGCTCAACTCGGTCTTAATGGCTTGGTTCCTCGCTAGGCGTCGGCATGCGTCATGGTCTGCACGCTTGTGCAGGTCGGAGTGTAGATCGACCTTGAGCCTTGCGGGCCGACGCCTCTGCGCCGGCGCCGCCTTAACGTCCCTGACCCGCTTTCCAGCGGGCTCTAACTTGGCGGGCTCGCCGTCCCGGTTTTCCCTAGTGCTTCTTGTCGTAGGGGCTCGCGCCGGGTTTGTACTGGCTGTGCATGCCGGCGAACGGCGCGGGAGCCTCGGCGCCTTTCTTCTTGTTCTTGTCCTGTTTGGGCTTTTTCTTTTCCTTGTTGCTTCGCATTTGACCCTTCGCCATGGCGGCCTCCTCTTTCTCGATGAACGATTCGCAATTGAACGGCGTAAGCCTAGCCTATCGTCCGGCACGGCGATATCGGCCCCGCCGCCGACCAGGGCGCATGCCATTTGAACCGGCCGATACCGCTCCACGTCTAATGATCCGCAGGATTGCGCTTCCTGTGCCGGCGCGGGCTATAGTTGGCGTCGGGATGCGAGCAAGCGCGGGGGCGATGCGATGTGGACCGCAAAAGCCTGGTATCGGGCGACGATTGTCGGCGCGGCCGCTAGCCTGTTGCTTTTTGTGCCGGCTGCGCCGGGAAGCGAAGCTAATGCCGCCGCGCCGGAACAGCCGGTTGCCGGCAAACAAGCTCACTTTCCCAATGGCACCTGGAGTGCATTGCCGCAGATCGGGCCGGACGGAAAGGTCAGGCAATGCGTGCTGGTTGCGCCACGTCCGCGCAGCGGACCGTCCGGACTTATCGCCACGGCCTTGAGCCTGACCATCAGCCGTGGCTCCGGGCTGGCGATGACCCTGGCCGACGACAAGCTGCCGTCCGAAGATATCCTCGACGACGAGGCGGAGGTCAGCGCCGATGGCCAGTCGTTTCCGGCCGTCGCCTTTACCGTTGCCGGCGCCAAAGACCTTGCGATGCATCCCGGCGATGCGGCGAGTGTGCTTGCCGCGCTCGCCAAGGCGACCACGCTGCGCTTGCGTTCGGATGGCGACGGCGTCGACACCGGAGACATCGGGCTCGATTTGCCCGGCGATGCGCTTGCCTGGCTCAAGCAATGCGGCAAGCAGTTCGATATCGCGATCGATCGGCCGACCGACGCGAATGCGCCGCCGCTGCCGGCGCCGCGTCCGCACTCACCGGAGATCGTAGTCGGCGCGCCGGTTGGGCTCGCCGGCCTGGACAACAAGTGGAAAATCAGCGGTTGGGACGCGTCCGAACTGCGCGACGGCGGCGGCAAAATCGCGGTCTGCATTATCCGTCAGCACTACGTAATGGGGTCGGGTCCGGACGCGCGCGCTGTCGGCACCTTCCTGATTGTCAGCCGCACCACAGGGCTGGCCATGATGCTCAAAGATTCAAACCGCAACTCGCCGGGAGGTCAGCCGGTCGAAGCCTCGCTGAAAATAGGCGACAAACCGTTTACCGAATTTTCGGCCCGCGGGCTCGGCAATGACGAGATCGGGATTTTTCCGCAACATGGGGCGGCATTGGCGCTGGCGCTCGGTGACGGTGCGGCGCTCGCTTTCAAAGTGCCGCCGGACGGCCTGCAATTCCCGGTGCCGAGCGGCGTTGTGCCCTGGCTCAGAGCCTGCACACGGCGTAACGGGTTCGGCTTCGAGCCGCAGGCGGCCAAGAACTGAGAAGTGCGCTGATTAGCGCCCGCGCGGCTTGAAGCCGCCGCGCATGCCGGGCCGGCCGAGCGTCGAGCGCGGGCCGGAGCTTTTTCCAGGAATCGACTCCACGCCCGGGCCCATTTCGTCGAGACCAGGCTTGCGCGGCGCGCCACGGCTGCCCGGCCGGTGCGGCGCCACCTCGTGAGAAAGCGCGATGCCCATTTCACCGAGTGCGGGTTTGTGGACTTTGGATGCAGCGGAACGACTGGCTCCCACCCCGCCGCGCTGCGCGCGACGGGCCTCCCCCGGAACGGGAGAGGGAAGAAATTTCGCGGTCGGGTCGTCGGTCACGGCGAGCGCGGTGGCGCGCAGGCGCTTGAGCTCGTCGCGCATCCGCGCGGCCTCCTCAAAATCGAGATCGGCGGCGGCGGCGCGCATGCGGGTCTCGAGATCGGCGATCACCGCCTCGAAATTATGGCCGATGGTGGCGGCATCCTCGAATTCACCGGTCTCGCCGGTGCCGGCGGCGATCAGCACATGGTCGCGCTCGTAAACGCTGTTGAGGATGTCGCCGATGCCCTTGCGCACGCTTTCCGGCGTAATGCCGTTTTCCGTATTGTAGGCTTCCTGTTTCTCGCGGCGGCGGTTGGTTTCCGCCATAGCGCGCTCCATCGAACCGGTGACGTGGTCGGCATAAAGGATGACGCGGCCGTCGATATTGCGCGCGGCGCGGCCGATGGTCTGCACCAGACTGGTTTCGCTGCGCAGAAATCCTTCCTTGTCGGCGTCGAGGATGGCGACCAGTGCGCATTCCGGAATGTCGAGTCCTTCGCGCAAAAGATTGATGCCGACCAGCGCGTCGAAAGCGCCCAGCCGGAGGTCGCGAATGATTTCTATGCGTTCGATGGTGTCGATGTCGGAATGCATGTATCGCACGCGAATGCCTTGCTCGTGCAGATATTCGGTCAAATCCTCGGCCATGCGCTTGGTCAACACCGTGATTAGCGCGCGATAGCCGCGCTGCGCCACCTGCCGCACTTCGCCGACCAGATCGTCGACCTGGGTCCGCGCCGGGCGTATATCGACCGGCGGATCGATCAAGCCGGTCGGGCAAATCACCTGCTCGGTGAACACGCCGCCGGATTCGTTGAGTTCCCACGGGCCGGGCGTCGCCGACACGCAGGTGGTCTGCGGCCGCATCGCGTCCCATTCCTCGAAGCGCAGCGGCCGGTTGTCCATGCAGGACGGCAGGCGGAAGCCGTATTCGGCCAGCGTCGCCTTGCGGCGGAAGTCGCCGCGGAACATGCCGCCGATCTGCGGCACGGTGACGTGGCTCTCGTCGACGAAGACCAGCGCATTGTCGGGCACATATTCGAACAGAGTCGGTGGCGGCTCGCCCGGCCTGCGCCCGGTCAGATAGCGCGAATAGTTCTCGATGCCGGCGCAGGCGCCGGTCGCCTCCATCATTTCCAGATCATAGATGGTGCGCTGTTCCAGCCGCTGCGCCTCGAGCAGGCGGCCGGCGGCATTGAGCTGTTCGAGCCGCTGCCGCAATTCGGATTTGATGCCGGATATCGCCTGTAACAGCGTCGGGCGCGGCGTCACGTAATGCGAATTGGCGTAGATTTTGACGAATTCCAGCTCGTCGGTCTTCTGCCCGGTGAGTGGATCGAATTCGTGGATCGATTCCACCGCGTCGCCGAACAGCGACACCCGCCAGGCGCGGTCCTCATAATGCGCCGGAAAAATCTCGATCGCGTCGCCGCGGACGCGGAACGAGCCGCGATAAAAATCCCCGGCGGTGCGCTTGTATTGCAGCGCGACCAGGTCGGCGAGGAGCTGGCGCTGGTCCAGCTTTTCGCCGTTTTTGATCGAGAACGTCATCGCCGAATAGGTCTCGACCGAGCCGATACCGTAGATGCACGACACCGAGGCGACGATGATGACGTCGTCGCGCTCGAGTAGCGCACGCGTCGCCGCATGACGCATGCGGTCGATCTGCTCGTTGATCGAGGAGTCCTTCTCGATATAGGTGTCGGTGCGCGGGATATAGGCTTCCGGCTGGTAGTAGTCGTAATAGCTGACGAAATATTCCACCGCGTTGTCGGGAAAGAAGCTCCGGAATTCGCCGTAGAGCTGCGCCGCCAGCGTCTTGTTGGGCGCCAGGATCAGGGCCGGGCGCTGCGTCTCCTCGATCACCTTGGCCATGGTGAACGTCTTGCCGGAGCCGGTGACGCCGAGCAGCACTTGGTTACGGTCGTTGCGGCGCACGCCTTCGACCAATTCCTTGATCGCCTGCGGCTGGTCGCCCTTGGGATCGAACTCGGATTTGATGAGGAGGCGGCGGCCGCCTTCGGACTTTTCCGGGCGCGGCGGGCGGTGCGGCGTCCACAGCTGGCCGCGGAATTCCTCGCGGCCCTCGCGCAACAGGCGGTCGAGCGCTTGCATCGAGGCGGTGACACCGAGCGTGATCGGCTGCGGCAGCGGCCGATGGCGCTTCCAGCGCTGCGGCTCCGAAATCTCGGAAATCTCGTCGCGCTCGGGCGGCGGCTCTTCGTAAGATTTGCCGATCAGCGTTTTACTGGGATCGCCGTCGCCATGGCCGAATGCGTCGGCCAAATCTGGATTTAAGCCAGGATCAAGCCCGGCCGGGCCTTTCGCGGCGTAACCCGACTGCGGCCGTTCCGCGAAAGCCTGCTTCGTCGATTTGCGCGCCTTGTGCGCATTCGAGAAATCGGCGCGGCGGTCCCAGGAATTATCGGACGGCGGTTGCAGTCCGCGATTTTCTCGTCCCTCCCGTTCTCCCGCGGGGGAAGAGGCAGAGCCGGTTTGCGCGCCGAGGCCGGCGCGGCCCTGGCCGATGGCGGGATTGAGGAGGTCCGCCAGCGACGGGTCGAGCGGCGAAGCATCCGGCCGCGACGCCTTGGCGCGCGTCGGCCGGGCCGGGTCCTTCTTCGAATGCTGGGCTGGATCGCGATGCTTCGGCGCCATGGCCCCAATATGGGTTGAGTCCGCCAACCTGCAAAGTGCGCAGTCATTCCGGGGCCGAGCGAAGCGAGGAGCCCGGAATCCATAACCCCAGCACAGGGGATATGGATTCCGGACTTGCCACTACGTGGCAATCCGGAATGACGAATTACGCGCGAAAATGCGCTATTCTTTCGTCAGGGAGAAAACGACCATGGCCTCGTTCGATTTTACGCCGCTTCTGGCGCCCGGCTTGCCGCCGCCCGCCGCCAAATGGAACGGTTTTGCCAAATACAATTTCATTGGCGGCCACAACGATGCCGAACAGCTTCCGCTCGACGCGCTGGTCAAGGCGGCGAATGACGTGCTGACGCGCGAGGGCCGGACGCTCGCGACCTACGGCCTTTCCAGCGGCCCGCTCGGCTACCGGCCACTGCGCGAATTTCTGACGCAAAAGCTCAAACGCGATGCCGGCATCACGTGTACCGCCGACGAGATCCTGGTCACGTCGGGATCGCTGCAAGCACTGGATCTCGTCAACGGCATTTTGCTGGCGCCGGGCGACACCGTCATCATCGAACAGGCGACTTATCAGGGCGCGCTGACGCGGCTGGCGCGGCTCGGCGTGCAGGCCATCGGCATCCCGCTCGACGGCGGGGGCATGCGCATGGATGCACTTGCTACAGCGCTCGACGATCTCAAGCGGCGCCATATACGCCCAAAATATATTTACACCATACCGACCGTGCAAAACCCGACCGGCACAATTTTAAACGAAGCGCGGCGGCACGAAATGTTGCGGCTCGCCGCCGAACACGGCGTGCCGATCTTCGAGGACGATTGCTATGCCGATCTGATCTGGGACGGGCGCCGGCCGCCGGCGCTGCACGCGATGAGCAACCATGGCGGCGTCATCCACATCGGCTCGTTTTCAAAGTCGATCGCGCCGGCCTTGCGCGTCGGCTATATCGTCGCCGACTGGGATTTGTTGGCGCGCATGCTTGCGATCAAGACCGATGCCGGCTCCGGCGCGCTCGAACAGATGGTGCTCGGCGAATTCTGTCCGGCGCATTTCGATGCCCATGTGCCGCGAACTGACGCGCGGCTTGCGCGCGAAGCTCGAAACGCTGATGGATGCGCTCAACGAGCAATTCGGCACAGCGGCCGAATTCGACGATCCCAAGGGCGGCATTTTCCTGTGGGTCAAGCTGCCGGACCAGGTCGACACGCTAAAACTGTTTGCGCCGGCACTTGCGGCCGGCGTCGCCATCAATCCCGGCCCGGAATGGGCGACCGACAAGGCTTACGGCAAAAGCCGCACGCGGCTGTGTTTCGCCAATGCGTCGCATGAGGCGATCCGCGCCGGCGTCGCTGCGCTGGCCGAAGTCTGCCGCCGTGAATTCGGCGTGCCGACGCGGAGCGCGCAATGTCGAAAGCGGGCGCGGGCGTGATGGCGGCAATTGTGAGGTCACTTTCGCGGCCATTCCCGCTTTCGCGGGAATGACGTGTGAATCAAAACCCCCGCATCACCTGCGTGACGTGCTCGACTTCCGGCGGCGAGGCGAAGCAGTGGGCGACGAGCTTGCGCCATTCCTGGAAATCGGCGGAGCCGCGGAAATCGACGGTGTGGTTCTCGACCGTCTCCCAGGTGACGAACAAGCGGTAGCGGCTCGGCTTTTCGACCGAGCGCTGCAGCTCCATGGCCGTGGCAGCCCTTGGCGCGCTTGAATACCGGCGCGGCATTTTTCACGCCGGTTTCGAATTCGGCTTCCATTCCCGGCTTGATCGTCGATTTGCGCGATTTCGGTGATCATGGTCGTTCTTGGCCCTTTCTGCGATGAGGCCCGAGCCTAGCATGTTTGCGCTGCGGCGATCACGCGCCGAGAGCTTGACGTCGCCGCTTGTCGGTCTTCGTCGGCGGGCAGCCGGCGCCGAATTCCTGGGTATTGGCAAACGTCTTGGCGAATTCCGGAAATAGTCGCTGGAATCTCGTTCTTGTGCATGAAGCCCGATAGCAGCGCCTGGCGCACGAATTCGTCGATGTGGCGATCGGCCGGCGTCGACCATTCCTGCTCGATCGCCGCGTTGGCGCGCGGGCCCGCGCAGCGAGAAACTGTGCTTCTCGCGGCCGCGCGTGCCGTAATAATTATGCAGTGCCGTCGATCAGCCTTGTATGCGCAGCGGGCGCGCAGAGCGCGCCATCGAGCGGCCCGACCAGCGTCGGCAATCGCGTCGCGTGCGTGATCGCCGGTCCATCGATCGTTCTCGATCAGCCACTGCGAAGTTCTTCGGATCGTCGGGATCTGGTCGCGGTTTCTCGCCGAAGGCGCCGAGCAGCGGATTGGTATCGTAGATCGTGCGCGCGCGGCCCGCGGTCATCGAGCCGTCGGCGGCGATCGGCTCATCGGGATCGAGCGCGCGGTGCTTGGCGCGCGGCAGAAAATCATTTCGAAAGCGATGGCGGCCAAGCACGGCCAGCAGCATCACGCGCAGCACGGCGATCATCTGGCCGCCGCAGACATGTGCGGCGTGCCGCCGAATTGGGCTCTGCACTTCCGAAGCTCGGTCGGGCGAGGTGTTTCGCATTGATGCGAACCGTGGCGGTTGACGACGCGCGGATTGATCGTGCCGTCGCCGCGCCATGCGGCCACCAGCGGCGCGGTTTCGTTGGGGAAATCGCCCTGCTTGAAGATGCGTCTTGGCGTGAATTTTCTGCATCGCTTCGCGCACGCGATGGTCGAGCGGCGAGCCGAAGGCATGTGCGCGCGATCGAGCCGTTGCGAATCCGACCTGGCGGCAGGTGTGCGTGCCAAAGCACGGCGCAATGCTGATCCAGGCATGCGCATAATCGTTCACGGCTTTGATGTAATGGTCTTCAAACGTCGATTGCACGGATCGTCGTCGAGCGACTTGGCATCGTCGAGCACTTCATTCCGCAGGCGGTCGCGCGTCGGATCGTCATCGCTGACCGAGCTATTGTTCGAGCTTGAAAGCGCGGACTGTCTGTTATCGACTCGCTGAAACGTCGGTAGCCGTGCATCGGGCTGCAGCGGATGAACCGTCAACAGCCAGCTCATACCGAGAAATACGGCGGCGAACATGCCGGCGGCGACGCCGAGGAAGCGCACAGTATCCATAGCGGATGGTCCGGTTTTCCGTCGGCCTTGTACCCGGGCAGCCGTTAAAGCGCGATGCAACGGCGGCGCGCTCGGACATCGCCGATTGTGCGCGGTGGTTTCCGCACCGTTACCGCAAAATTTAAAATGCCTGGATCGCGGGACGCCGATTCCGTCCGCCAAATTCCCGCCATTTTACCGGATGGTAACGGTAATCGGCTCACATCTGGGTCATGGCCCTCCTCGACAGCTTCGCCACCGTGCGCAAATTTGGCGCCAGCGCGCTCCTTCGCAGCCGTGCCGCCGCGCCGCGGCCGGAGCTGATCGTCAAGATCGCCCGGTGCTACGTCGCGGTCGCGTCCATCGTCTATGTCGTCGACCTGCTGCGGCAGACGCGCGACGGTTTGACCGACGGAATCGGGCGGCCGTTCGGCGACGACTTCATCAATTTCTGGTCGGGGCCGGTTCTCGCCTGGTACCAGCGCGCCGCCGAGATCTACAACTTCGGCGCCTTTCACGTCTTTGAGCAAAGCGTCGTCGGCGGTCCATCTGCAAGGTTATCACTACAGTTACCCGCCGATGCTCCTCGTGCTGACGGCGCCGCTTGCGCTCTTGCCTTACGTGCCGGGACTGCTGCTGTGGCTATCCGCCGGCTGGTTCGCGTTTTATCGCGCGCTGCGTTTGGCGATGCCGCAGGGGCGCACGCTTTTACTGGCACTGGCAACGCCGGCGGTTTTCATCAATACGGTAGGGGGACAGAACGGAACCTGGACCGCGGCGCTGTTCGGCGCCGGGCTTGGTCTGCTCGACCGGCAGCCGATCATGGCCGGCGGATTTTTAGGATTGCTGATCTACAAGCCGCAACTCGGGCTTTTAATTCCAGTGGCGCTGTTGGCGGGACGGCGTTGGCAGGCCTTGGCCGCTGCGGCCGCGACCGCCGGCGGCCTCGCGGCCCTCGCAGCGATGTGGCTGGGGCCGGATATCTTTGCCGATTATCTGCGGCAAGTGACTGCGCTGCGCCATATTATTCTGGAAGACGGCACCGGCGTGTGGCACCGCATGCTCTCGGTGTTCGTGGCGGCGCGGCGGCTGGGCGCGGGCGTGGCGACCGCCTATGCGGTGCAGGCGGTAACGGGCGCGCTGGCCGCGTCTCGCCGTGGCGGCGGTTTGGTTTCGCGGTGCGTCGTTTGGCGTGCGCAACGCGACGCTGCTGCTCGGCACCTGTTTGGCAACGCCTTATTTGCAGGACTACGATCTGGTATTCGGCGCGCTGATCGTGGTTTGGCTGTGGCAAGACGCCGATGTACAGCGCGCGCCGGAATTTCTGCTGTTTCTTGCCAACGCGGCGCTCCTTCTCATTCCGCTGTTCGCAGCGTCCTTGGCGCTTCTGACCGGCCTCGAATTCGGGCCGCTGTTTATTCTGCCGCTCTTTGTCATCGCGGTGCGCTGCGGTCTTGCCAAGCGGCGGCCGCCGGTGCATTGGCCGCGGCGCAATAGCCGCGGCGCCGGATAGCTGGGATGCGTTCACCGGGCTTCCATGAAGCCTCGCTCCGGCGCTAAGTTGGCGGCTCAATCAGACAGAGACACGAGCGCATCATGATCGACGTACTTTATTGGACCACGCCAAACGGCCACAAAGTCACGATTTTTCTCGAGGAAGCCGGGCTGGAGTACAAAATCATCCCGGTCAATATCGGCAAGGGCGAACAGTTCAAGGCCGACTTTCTGGCGGTATCGCCGAACAACCGCATTCCCGCCATCGTCGACCACAAGCCGGCCGGCGGCGGCAAGCCGATCTCGGTGTTCGAATCCGGCGCCATCCTGCTTTATCTCGCCGACAAGACCGGCAAGTTCATCGCCAAGGATTTGCGTGGGCGCACCGCGGCGCTGGAATGGCTTTTCTGGCAAATGGGCGGTCTCGGCCCGATGTCGGGCCAGAACAATCACTTCAGCAATTACGCGACCGATAAGATTCAATACGCGATGGATCGCTATCGCAACGAGGTCAACCGGCTGTATGGCGTGATGAACAAACGGCTCGCCGACCATCCCTTCCTCGCCGGCGAATATTCGATCGCCGACATGGCGTGCTATCCGTGGGTCGTGCCGTGGGAGCGTCAGGGCCAGAACATTGCCGACTTCCCGCATCTCAAGCGCTGGTTCGAAGCGATCAAGGCGCGGCCGGCGGTGGTGAAGGCCTATGAATGGACGCCGAAGATCAATCCCGGCCAGGGCGGCATCCGCACCGCGGAAGAGCGCGCCATCCTGTTCGGCCAGACCGCGCAGTCGGTCGCTGCGGCGGCGAGGTCGTAAACGTCATTGCGAGGAGCCAACGGGACCACGCGAAGTCGCGCGTCCCGATGACAGGCTCCGCGACGAAGCAATCCCAATGGACTGTCCTAATCCTGCCGCACGATGACGTGGGTGCCGACCTGAACCCGGTCATAGAGATCCGTCACGTCGTCATTGACCAGCCGGAAGCAACCGGACGAAACGGCTTGGCCGATCGTCTCCGGCGCGTTGGTGCCGTGAATGCGATAGACGGTATTGCCGAGATACATGGCGCGCGCGCCGAGCGGATTGCCCGGGCCTCCGGCCATAAAGCGCGGCAGATAAGGCTGACGCTCGATCATCTCCGGCGGCGGGTGCCAATCGGGCCACTCGGCCTTGCGCGAGATTTGCAACAGCCCTTGCCAGGTAAAACCGTCGCGGCCGACGCCGATGCCGTAGCGTAGCGCGTGGGTTTCATCCAGGATCAGATAGAGATGACGCTCCTGGGTGTCGATAATGATGGTGCCGGGCGGCTGGAGCGAGCGATAGAACACCATTTGGCGCTTGAATTCGTCGGGCAGGCTGGCGTCCGAATTGCCATGATCGACGCCGGGATCGACGTCAGGCGCGGTGACGGGATAGGCCGGTATCTGTTGCGCCGGTAATTGCGGCGAAATCAAACACAGGATCGCGGCGACGATCCACGGCGCGATGCGAAAGCTTCTCATAAGTCCCAGCCTCTCGGTCGTAGTATTTTGATCCGGACGCAGCGGCCGTTCAATAGCGTGGCCGTCATGGCAGAGCCGCGCAGCAGTACTGTAGCCGCAGTTATTGCGCTACGCCGCCCAGATAACCGGCAATCTTCCAGCCGCTCGCGTCCTTGACGTAGCACATCTGGTCGCCGCCGAGCGGCGAGATGAACTGGGCGTCGACAAATCCGGCTTTGCCCGACGGTGTCGCGACATGCAAGAACAGCGGCGCATTCGGATCGGACGGCGGCGCGGTGTCGGGCAGCACGCGCACGAGATTTAAGCCGAGCTTCTCGACCACCGGCGTGCCGGGCGTCGCTCCGGCGTGGACCTCGACGGCGTCCTTGATCGGATAGCCCCATTCGGCCGGGTCGGTCGCGGTCGCTTTGCCGAGCGCTGCGAATGCGGCCGGATCGATGGCCGGATCGGCCGGCGCGCAGAACACGCCCTTTTGCTGGGGCAATTCCTCGGCCGACGGCTCGTTGGCATCGCCCATAAGGATCTGCCAACCTGAGCCGTCTTGAGCATCGAGGTTGACCGCCTTGGCGAGATTGTCGATGCCGGGCTTGTGGGGGTCGGCGAGATCTTTGTCTTGAACCCAGAAGAAGTTCTGCGCCACCACCAGCTTGGCGAGCGCGGCGCGGTCTTTGTGCGCCGCAGTGTCGGCGAGTTGCTTGCGCAAGGCGACGAATCCCGGATCGTTGAGCGGCGCCGGCGGCGTCGCTGCGACCGCTTGATACGGCTTGATCGGCGCCGGTGGCGGCGGCGTCAGTTGTGGCAAGCCTTGTTGCGCAAAGATCTGCTGCGCGAAAAGAGGGCTCATGGCGAAAGCCAAGACGATGGCGGTGAAAGCGGTAGCAGTAACAGCGCGGCGCATCGCATAATCTCCCGGATCAGTGTCGGCGCAATGGCGCCACCGATAATGGCGAATTGCGACCGGGGTGCGGCGGGCCGTCGCACGCCGG
Organism: uncultured Alphaproteobacteria bacterium; assembly: GCA_963784005.1. GTDB lineage: Bacteria > Pseudomonadota > Alphaproteobacteria > Rhizobiales > Xanthobacteraceae > BOG-931. Next base: position 25,694 of record CAWAPT010000012.1, read on the forward strand.
GCCGCCCGCGGGGGTCCGCGCTCGCGCCTTCGGGCGGCTTAATCCGCCCGGGAACGCCGACAAGCTTAAGCCGTTGGCCGGAGGTATTATCCGCTGCCGCCCCGCTCCGACCTGCCGTTAGCAAATCTGCCATTAGCAAAGAAGGTTCTCATGCCGGCGCTGCTGACTTCTCCCTATGTCTTTCCCGTCGTTTTGTTGATCGGTTCCAACGCCTTCATGACGACGGCCTGGTATTGGCACCTACGCTATAAGGACGTGCCGCTCTGGCAGGTCATCCTCATCAGCTGGGGCCTCGCCTTCTTCGAATATTGCCTGGCGGTGCCGGCAAACCGTTACGGCAGTTCGGTCTATTCGGCGGCGCAGCTCAAAACGATCCAGGAGGCGATCACGCTCTCGGTGTTCGGCGTGTTCTCCGTGGTTTATTTGCAGCAGGCCATCACCTGGAATCAAATCGTCGGATTCGCACTCATCGCCGGCGGCGCCTTCTTCGTTTTCCGCGCGCCGCTGTGATGCCGTTGAATGCGAACGATCGGCTCAACGTGACGCCGGCCCGAAACCGAGCGGCCATTCAGTAGGATTTGGGCAGGCCCAGCACCTTTTCGGCGATGAAGCAGAGAATGAGTTGCGGCGAGACCGGTGCAAGTTTGGCAATCATGATTTCCCGGAAATAGCGCTCGACATGATATTCCTTGGCGTAGCCGTAGCCGCCGTGGGTCGTAACCGCCGTCTGGCAGGCTTTGAATCCGGCCTCGGCGGCGAGATATTTTGCGGCATTGGCTGCAGGCGCGCAGGGGAGGCCGTGGTCGTATTGCCAGGCGGCTTTCAGCATCATCAGGTCGGCGGCCTCCAGCTCCATCCAGCATTCCGCGAGCGGATGCTGGATCGCCTGGTTTTTTCCGATCGGCCGGCCGAAGACGACGCGCTCCTTGGCGTAGGCGGTGGCCCGCGCCAGCGCGGCGCGGCCGAGCCCGATCGCTTCCGCGGCGACCAGGATGCGCTCCGGATTAAGCCCATGGAGAATGTACTCGAAGCCGCGGCCGTCTTCGCCGATCCGATCCGTCTCCGGAACCTGCAAGCCGTCGATGAAGAGCTGATTTGAATCGACCGCCTTGCGTCCCATCTTCTCGATCTCACGCACTTCGACACAGCGGCGGTCGAGTGCGGTATAGAACAGAACTCAAACCCTCGGTTGGCTTGCGACCCGCGGCGATCGGCGCGGTGCGGGCGAGGATGAGCATTTTGTCGGCGACTTGCGCGGTGGAAATCCAGACCTTGGCGCCGTTGACCACATAAATATCGCCGCGGCGTTCGGCGCGCGTCTGCAGTTTCGCCGTTTCGAGCCCGGCATTCGGCTCGGTCACCGCGAAGCAGGCCTTCTCGTCGCCAGCGGCAATCGGCGGCAACATCCGGCGCTTCTGCTCCTCGGTGCCGTAAACCACGACGGGATTGAGACCGAAAATATTCATGTGAACGGCGGATGCTCCGGAAAGTCCGGCGCCCGACGCGGTGATGGTGTGCATCATGATCGCGGCTTCGGCAACGCCGAGACCCGATCCGCCATAGGCTTGCGGAATGCACACGCCGAGCCAGCCGTCGGCGGCGAGCGCGCGATAAAGCTCCTCGGGGAACTTGCCGTTGCGATCGCGCTCCAGCCAATAATCGTCGCCAAAACGCGCGCAGATTTTTTCGATCGCGGCGCGTACCGATTGTTGAAGCTCTGAGAGGGCGAAATCGATGGCGGTTACTCCGCGCTCTATTCTTTCTTCTCGAGCTGCGTGGATTGTTGCGCCTCCAGGGCATCCGCGTCGTTGAGGAATTTGGAGGCCTCGGCAATGAGGCTATCGGCATTATCGAATTGGCCCTGCTCGCGCGCTTTGATCGCCATTGCGAGCAAGCTCTCGGCGCGTCGCCGTAATTCGTCGGCTTCGGTCATTGCTGCCTCCCGAGCGGGTAGGACGAATGCGCAATCCGCTAATCGTCACCCACAGGCGCATACGCTGCGCTGTCAGGCCCTACATTACTACTCCGCCGCCTGCATGTCGTCGGCATCGATGAAGCCGCCGGCCTGGCGGCGCCACAAGGCCGCGTAGTGGCCACCATGCGCGATCAGTTCGCGGTGGCTGCCTTGTTCGACGATGCGGCCGTGTTCGAGCACCACGAGGCGGTCCATCTGCGCGATGGTGGAGAGCCGGTGCGCGATGGCGATCACGGTCTTGCCGGACATCAGCGCGCCGAGGCTCTCATGGATCGCGGCTTCGACTTCGCTGTCGAGCGCGGAGGTTGCTTCGTCGAAGACGAGGATCGGCGCGTCTTTGAGGATCACGCGCGCGATGGCGATGCGCTGGCGCTGGCCGCCGGACAAGTTTCACGCCGCGCTCGCCGACATGGGCGTCATAGCCGCGGCGGTCATGCCAGTCTTCGAGATCGAGAATGAAGTCGTGGGCATGGGCGAGTTTTGCGGCGCGCACGATCTCCTCGTCGCTCGCCGAGGGGCGGCCGTAGCGGATATTGGCGCGGATCGAGCGATGCAGCAGCGATGTGTCCTGCGTCACCACCGAGATTTGGGCGCGCAAGCTTTCTTGTGTCAGGTCGGAAATATCCTGGCCGTCGATCAGAATCGCGCCGCCTTCGAGATCGAAGAAGCGCAGCAGCAGATTGACCACCGTCGATTTACCGGCGCCGGAGCGGCCGACCAGCCCGATCTTCTCGCCCGGCGCAATGGTCAGGTTGAAATTTTGCAACACGCCGGCCTCGCGCCCGTAGCCGAAGCTCACATTGTTGAAATCGATGCGGCCCTCGCGCACGGTCAACGGCCGCGCGCCGGCGGGGTCGGCTAGTTGCAGCGGCTGCGCGATGGTAAGCATGCCCTCCTGCACCACGCCGATATCCTCGAATATATCGGTGATGCGGCTGGCGATCTGGCGCGACATATTGGTGAGCTGGAGCGTCAGCGGCAGCACCATGGCAATGGCGCCGACCTCGACGATGCCATAGCGCCACAGCAAAAGCGCCAGCGCGCCCGATCCGGCGATCAGCAGCCCATTGAGCATGTCGAGCAGTGCGCCAAATACGGTGAGCAGCCGCTGCGAAGCGGAAAACAGGCCGACATGGCGGTCGACCGCGTTGCGCACATATTGATCCTCTTCGCGCGCGCGGGCGAACAGCTTCACGGTGAGGATATTGGTGTAGCTGTCGACAATGCGCCCCATCAGCGTCGAGCGCGCCACCGAGCTCACTTTGGAGCGCTCGCGCATGCGCGGCACGAAGTAGAACAGCAACACGGCGTAGCCGGAAAACCACAGCAGGATCGGCGCCGCGAGCCAGCGATCCGCCGCGGCGGTCAGCGCGATGGCCGAGGCGCCATAGACCAAGATGTACCAGACGGTGGTGATCGTCGCCGTCAGCGTCGTGCGCACCGACGGCGCGGTCTGCATCACGCGGTTGGAAATGCGCCCGGCGAAATCGTTCTGGAAGAACGCCCAGCTCTGGCGCACCACATGCCAATGCGACTGCCAGCGGATCAAGCCGGTAAACGGCGCAGCGATGGCCTGATTGGTGATGAGATAGCGCGTGAGCGTCACCAGCGGACGCACGATGACGACAACGATCGCCATGCCGAGGAGCCACGGCCAGCTGACGCTGAGAAAACGGTCGGGTGGCGTGTTGGTCACCATGGTGACCACGCGGCCCATGAACCACGGCACCGCGCTGTCCGACAGCGCGACCAGGAGCTCCACCACGAACAAGGCTGCAAACAGCCATTTCGCTTGGCGGGCAAAGTGCCACAGGAAGGCGATCAGCCCGGCTGGTGGCTCAGGGTTTTCGGGTGACGCCGTCGGCGTCAGGAATCGTTCGAAAAATGCGAACATTTTCGGATGGTTACAGGTTGCATAGAGGAGGCGTCAATCGGCACCCCAACGGCACCCCAAGGGGGCGGACGCCAAGCGCGCGCCGCCGCCATCGCGGCAGTGCTGTTGACCTATTAGCTCCGCGGCGCCCGTGGCATCGTCGCGGCGGGAAAATGGAAAACGCCGGAGGGGAAGCCATGGCACGGCTGCGTTTTGTCGGCGCGCTTATCGCGCTTCTTGCATTCGTGGCCGTGGCGCAGGCCGAGACCTATCCATCGCGGCCAATCACCATGATGGTCGGCTTTCCACCCGGCGGGCCGACCGACGCGTTGGCGAGAATCCTGGCCGACGGAATGAAATCGACACTCGGCCAGACCGTCGTGGTCGAGACGGTCAGCGGCGCCAGCGGCACCATCGCGGCGGGACGCGTCGCCCACGCCGATCCGGACGGCTATACGATCGGCATCGGCAATTGGTCGAGCCATGTCGGGTCTCCCGCAATCTATCGGCTCGATTATGATACGCTCACCGATCTCCAGCCGATCGCGTTGCTGGCGTCGTCGCCGCTGTGGGTCGTCGGCAAGGAGGCGATCCCGCCGAAAACGGCGGCGGAGCTCATCGCATGGGTCAAATCGAATACCCAGCCGGCGACATTCGGAACGGTCGGTATCGGCAGCGCCGCCCAATTGTGCGGCATCTATTTTCAACAAAAGACCGGCGCGCGACTTCAATTTGTGCCCTATCGTGGAGCGGGGCCGGCGATACAGGATATCATCGCCGGGCACATCGACTTGGCCTGTCTTGAAGCGTCGTCGACGCTGCCGGCGGTCGAGGCCGGCCAAGCCAAGGCGTTTGCCGTCCTGAGCGAAAAGCGCTGGCCGAAATCGCCCGACACCCCGACCATGATCGAATCCGGCGTGCCGGGACTCAGCATTTCGTTTTGGCATGGCTTGTGGACGACCAAGGGAACACCCAAGAATGTCGTCGCGCGCCTCGATGCGGCGGTGAAAGCCGCCTTGGCCGACCCGACCGTGCGGCAGCGGCTCGAAACGCTCGGCCAAGTGATAGTCCCGCCCGAGCAGCAGAATCCGGCCGCGCTCGCGGCATATCACAAGGCCGAAACTGAAAAGTGGTGGCCGATCATCAAAAACGCCGGCCTCAAGGCCGAGTGAACGCTACGATTTCAAAGAAAACTTGTACCAGCGGCGCCTGCGCGCGCGCCATGCCGATCGATACCGCGGTCGCGGCAATCACGAGTGAGATGGCGAGCGCGAGCGTTGCAAACAATTCGACGCCGGCGCGGCGCCGTTTGGCAAATATCTTGTCGGATATGGGGGACGCGAAACCGGTGGTCCCGGTCAGCTCAGTCATGGGCGTTGTCCTTGTCGCGGTCTTTGGCGAATCAGCTGGCTGAATCAGTTTTGCCGAATCAGTTTGGCCATGCCGCAAAATCGCGCCCGACCGCGGCGCGGGTTCGACCGGACTTGGGCGAAGCCGTTGAAGAACAAAGGCGATTTCGTGATTATGGTTAATGAAGTGTTAACGCGTCACGCCGGCACTGCCGCGGCCGGACGATATCCATCGCACATGGCCGGGCTCGTTGGCGACGCGGTCAAGCCAGGCGCGGATCGCCGGAAACGGCGCGAGGTCGTAGTCGCACAAATGCGCGACATGCGTGTAGGCATAGAGCGCGATGTCGGCGATGGTGTAACGGCCGGCGGCGAAAAAATCGTTCAGCGCGAGATGCTTGTCCATCACGCCAAGCGCCCGGTTGCCTTCTTCCATCCAGTCCTCGAGCGCGTGCTGCTGCAAATCGCGGCCGCCCTTGACCAGCGCCAGCCAGAAATAGGCCGCGCCAATATTGGGCTCGAGACTGTGCTGCTCGAAGAACATCCATTGCAACGCTTCGGCGCGATCGATGCGATCCTCGGGCGCGAGCGGCGTGCCGCCGGCGATATACCAGAGAATAGCGTTGGACTCGGCGAGATAGCGGCCGGGCGCGACTTCCAGGAGCGGCACCTGGCCATTCGGATTCTTGGCGAGGAATTCGGGCGTGTGGCTCTCGCCCTTGAGAATATCGATCTCGACCAGCCGGTAGGGTGCGCCAAGCTGCGACAGAGCGAGCCGCGCCTTGTAGCTGTTGCCCGAACGCTGCATCGAATAGAGCGTGAACATCGCCGCCCCCAACAATCCCGACCGCAAAATCCGCGTCGGGACGTATCGCGCGAGTGTTGCGGTGTTACGACTTTAACGCGGCGATGTCGTGGCGCTTTTATTGGCGCGCTATTTCTGGCCGCGCGCGGTCGCCGCCCGCGCCGGCCGCCATTTTAGCGGCGGCGCTGGAGAAAGCCATTCCGGCGAATGCAATTGGCGGTGCAATGTCGAGCTTTGGCGCGCCGCAAAATCAGAACAAACATCGCGAGCATCGCCGGAACCCCGAGCGGAATGAGGCTCAGCTGGGCGACGCTGCGGGCAACCAGCGGCACCAGCCAAAGCGCCGCCAGCGCGGTTTTCTGCCACGGGCCAAAACCGCGCGCAAAACCATCGGCGGCAAGGAAGGCGATGGCGGGCGCCAGCACCATCATGTCGTAATCGAAGCTGTAGGGCGTGGCGAGGATCGTGCCGAGGCAAAGCGCGGCGGCCTTGAGCGGATAGGACGCGGCGCTCCGCCACAGCCAGGCGAGGGCTGTGGCGACCGCGGCGATGGCTATGCCCTGCAAGGCATAAGCGAGCGGAATCGGCGCGCCCCACATGCGCGCCCAGGCGAACATGCTTTGGATCTTGTACCAGCCGGTATTGCCCTGTTCGAGCACGACGGTGCGGGTGAATTCGGAAAAAACCGCAAAGGCGTGCCACGCCGCGGCGCCGAACACGAGCGTGGTCGCGATCGCGAGCAGCGCCACCGTTGCCGCGGCGCTGGCAAAACAGCGCCAGCGGCCGCTCACCGCCAGCACGACGGGAAGCATCAGCCCGTATTGCGGCTTGTAGACCAGGAGCCCGAGCAGGATGCCGGCGAGGAGCGGCCGGCGGTCGAGCACCACCAGCGCGCCGCCAAGCAGCGCCGCGGTGAGGAAACCATTCTGGCCGTGGCCGACATTGATCAGCACCGCCGGAAAAGCCAGCGCCAGGAGGAGCCATAGAAGATGATCACCTCTCCCCGCCTGCGGGGAGAGGTCGAGCGAAGCGAGGGTGAGGGGGCCTCTCAGCGAGTCTGAGCGTCTTGAGCCCGGCGGAGAGGCCCCCTCATCCCGACCTTCTCCCCGCAGGCGGGAGAAGGAGAAACGATCGCCCCGATCACCAGCAGATAAAGCCCGAGCGTGACCGCCTGCCAGACCGCAAGCGCGAGACCGTATGGCATCCAGGCCAGCGCCGCGGCGATGAACAGAAAGAACGGCGGATAGTGCCAGCCGTAGAATTGCGTCGTGTCGCCGAAGATCGCCCGCTCGCGGGCGAATTGCTGCGCCGGGTCGAACGCCGCGGCGGCATTGCCGTCGAGGACATAGGTGCCGGCGGCGTAGACGTTGGAGAAATCGGTGCCGAGCGGCCGGCCCTGCAGATCGACCGAACCGTGCGCGGTCGCGACCAGATAGAGAAAGCCGATGGCCGAAGCGGCAAAGAGCGCGATGGCCACCAGCCGGATGCGCTCGCGCGTGAGCCAGTCGCCGCTCCGCAATATGTCGCGCGCCCGGTCCATGGGGTTCCCTGATGGCGTCAGGCGCCATTAGGCCAGCCCGGCCTTAACGGAGTGTTGCGGGGGCTCGAAAATGCCGCAGATGTGAGGGTGGGAACGGATTTCGCGCTTGCCTGTGCGCCGCAGCGGCTTTACCAAGCACGCGCTTTACCAATCGGAGAACCGGAAATGGCCTTCATCGCGGACCAGATCATGCGCATCAAGCCGTCGGCAACCATCGCCGTCACGGATAAAGCGCGTGCGCTGAAAGCGGCGGGCCGCGACGTCATCGGGCTCGGCGCCGGCGAGCCCGATTTCGACACGCCCGATAACATCAAAGAGGCGGCAATCCGGGCGATCCGCGAGGGCAAGTCGTCGAAATACACGGCGGTGGACGGCATCGCCGAGCTCAAGGCCGCGGTGTCGCGCAAGTTCAAGCGCGAGAACGAGCTCGACTACAAGCCGTCGCAGATCATCATCAGCACCGGCGGCAAGCAGGTGCTCTACAACGCGCTGGTCGCGACCCTCAATCCGGGCGACGAGGTGATCATCCCGGCGCCCTATTGGGTGAGCTATCCCGGACATGGTGCTGCTCGCCGGCGGCACGCCGGTCGAGGTCATCACCACGATGGCGACCGGCTACAAGATGAAGCCGGAGCAGCTGGAAGCGGCGATCACGCCGAAGACCAAATGGATCATCTTCAACTCGCCGTCGAACCCGACCGGCGCCGCCTATACCCGCGACGAGCTGCAAGCCGTCACCGACGTGCTGGTGCGTCATCCGCACGTGCATGTCATGTCCGACGACATGTATGAGCATCTCGTCTACGACGACTTCGAGTTCTATTCGCCGGCGCAGCTCGAGCCGCGGCTCTACGAGCGCACGCTGACGGTGAACGGCTGCTCGAAAGCCTATTGCATGACCGGCTGGCGCATCGGCTATGCCGGCGGTCCGGAGCAATTGATCAAGACCATGGCGATGATCCAGTCGCAGTCGACGTCGAACCCGACGGCGGTGGCGCAATGGGCCGCGGTCGAGGCGCTCGACGGGCCGCAGGATTTCATCCCCAAGCACAACAAGATCTTCAAGGAGCGCCGCGACCTTTGCGTGTCGATGCTCAACCAGGCCAAGGGCATGCAATGCCCGAAGCCGGAAGGCGCGTTCTACGTCTATCCGTCCTGCGCCGGCACCATGGGCAAGACGGCGCCGACCGGCAAGAAGCTCGCCACCGACGAGGATTTCGTCACCGAGCTTCTGGAAGCCGAAGGCGTCGCGGTGGTGCAGGGCACGCCGTTCGGCGTCGGCCCGGCGTTCCGCATCTCCTATGCGACGGCGACCAGCGCGCTCGAAGAAGCCTGCACGCGCATCCAGCGCTTCTGCGGCAATTTGCGGTAAACGCTCGGCGGCGGCTTATCGCGACCGGCGCTCCGTCATCCTGAGGTGCGAGCGAAGCGCGCCTCGAAGGATGCGGCCGAGGCATCCGGGCCGTCGCCCTTCGAGGCTCGGCGCAATGCGCCGAGCACCTCGGGGTGACGAGTAACGCGTATCATCCCGTCGGCGGCGCGATTTCGTCGAGGCTCTTCTGCCTCGCTTCCGGACCGAGTCTGCGTCACCGCCACGGCGGCGATGAACAGCAGCGTCGCCAGGCAGGCGAACACCGTGGTCAGGCCCCAGCCGTTCTGCACCCACAGGATCGTCGGCATGATGAACGCGGTCGCGACCCGGCCGACGCCCGAGGCCCAGCCGAAGCCCGATGCCCGCGCATTGGTCGGGAACACTTCGGAGGCGAAAATCTGCATCGAATTGCCGGCGACCTGAACGAAGAAGATCATGATGAAGCCGGCGACCATGAGCTCGATGGCGGTCTCGGCATTGGCGAACACAATCGCCATCATGCCGGCGGCGACGAAGGCGCAGACCGCGGTGATTTTGCGGCCGATATTTGTCGAGCGCGTACATCATGAAGAGGCTCGCGCACGGCACCGCGAAGTTCATCGCCAGCGTATATTGCAGCGACTTGGTGATGGTGAAGCCCTTGCCGTTCATGATGTTCGGCAGCCAGGCGCCGAGCCCGATGGCGATGCCGAAGAACGCCGTGAAGCAGATCATGCCGGCGATGACGCGCATCGGGAACTTCGAGAACACGACACGCGAACGGATCGCTCTTGGTGTTGCTCGCGGCATCGGTCGACAGCGGCTGGGTCGGTCCGGCAATGCCGAGCCGGCCGAGCACTTTGATCGCTTCGTCGCCGCGGCCATGGGTCGCCAGATAGCGCGGCGATTCCGGCAGCGTGAAGCGGAACACCCAGACGATCAGCGCGAGCATGCCGACCAACAGCCAGACGCCGCGCCAGACATAGTCGGCGGACTGTGCCGGGTCCGAGTAATACGTCGCCGTAAGGCGCTAATGCCGATCACGAGCCCGGTTCCGATCGGCCACACGCAGGCGCCGCCGATGAAATGCACGATGGCGAGGATGCGGCCGCGAATGCGCTTGGGCGCATATTCGCCGGCATAGGCGAAGGCGAGCGGCTGCTCGGCGCCCAGTCCGATGCCGGCGATGAAGCGGCAGATCACCAGCAGCGTGATGCTCGGCGCGAACGCGCCGAGGATGGTGAAGATGCCGAACAGCAGCAGGTTGAACTGATAGATGAAGCGGCGGCCGAACCGGTCCGAGAACTCGCCCTGGCCGGCGGTGCCGATGGCCAGGCCGAAAATCGTGGCGCTGCCGATCAAGGCGGCGTCGGCGGCGGCGCCGAAGCCGGATTTGATGATGAACGGCACCAGCGAGCCGAACACGGTGAAATCGATGACGTCGCAGAAATATCCGGCGGCGATCAGCGCGATGATGCGCCGATGCAGCGGCGAAATTTTCGCGTCGTCCAAAGCCGCGCCGACAAAGCCTTCGATGGTCTGTGCCGCCATGTGATCCCTCCCCGTGTCCCCAACCGGGCCGCTTGCGCGGCTCTTTAGCGGCAGTGTGGAAGGGCAGGGTCCCACTGTCAATGCGGAGTGCAAGCGGCGTGTCGCCGATCGCTCAGGCGCCCTCGAACTGCAGAATATAAAGACCGGCGTTGGAATCGGTGACATACATCCGCGCTTCCGCATCGACGAAGCAGTCGCAGGATTGGATCACCTGCGGCCGGTTCGGCCGCGGATCGTACATGCGGGCCGGATCGGGCGGCACGAAATAGCCGGCTTCGCGCGGGGCGAACGGATTGGCGATGTCGTAGGCGCGCACGCCGGCATTGTGCAGCGTGGCGAAAATGAAGCGCGAACTCACGAAGGCGCCAGGCCGGTTCTCCCACAGATTATGCGGGCCGAAATTGCCGCCCTTCTTGCAATAGTCGGCCTCGTCCGGAATCGGCATGGTGGCGATGCTGACCGGGTTCGACGGCTCGCGCACGTCGAAGACCCAGATGTAACGCAGGCCGAGCTTGCAATCGGCGAAGTTCGCCTCGTCGGCGACGACCAGCAGATTGCGGTCCGGCAGCGGCAGCGGCGAATGGGTGCCGCCGCCGAACGGCGGATCCCAATTGCGATGCGAGACGAGTTTCGGTTGTGCCGGATCGCCGACATCGACGATGGCCAAGCCCGCCGTCGCGCCAGGCGCTGTAGGCAAGATTGCCGGCGACCAGCCCATGATGCAGCGCATAGCGCCTGCCCTTCGGCCAGGTCGGCGTCTCGCCGCCGCCGGTCCACATGCCGGGCAGCCAGAATTTGCCGACGACTTCCGGCTTCGTCGGCTCGGCCATGTCGACGATGACCAGCATATGGTCGGAAAATTCCGGCAGATGCACCGAGACATAAGCGTAGCGGCCGCCGACATACCAGATGCGATGCGGTCCCAAGCCGCCGAGCGGCAGGAAGGCGATTTCGCGCGGCGCTTCCGGCTTTGCCAGATCGTAGACGCGAAGCCCGGAGGTGAATTGCTGGCCTTTGAGCGCGTCGCCCGACGTGCCGGTGAAATAGGCCTCCTGGCTCACCTGCATGGTCCACACGCTCGGCCCGTTGACCGCCAGCAGCAGGTCGTCCATGCGTCTGCAGATGATGCGCGCGCGTGTTCGGCGGGCAGGCCAGGAAATTGACCGGCTTGGGATGCTTCGGATCGCGCACGTCGATGACGGTGATGCCGTTGGAAAAGCCGTGGCCGATATAGGCGAAGCCGCGATTGACCATGACCTGCACGCCGTCGCCGCGGCCGCCCTGGTCGGTATGGCCGAGGAATTTGATGTTATGCGAAGCGACGGCGGTCATGATGAGCCTCCCGGAATATTGCTACGACGATATCAGCTTCTCCGCCGTCATGCCCGCGCATAGCCGTTCGAAGAACGGCGTCGCTTCGCTAGCCTATGTCGCGGGCATCCCCCTTAGCCGGGCACGGTGCATCTGCTATCGAGATGGCCGGGACAAGCCCGGCCATGACGCGTTAAATTCGGCGGCTATGACCAAAGTGAAGAAACGATGGCCAACGCAGAAAATTCACGCGGCATGATCGCGGTCGACAAGATGGGCGACGAAAGTCCTGTTCCTCAATCCGCAGACCTACGCGACCGAAGTCGTGCTCGACGGCTTTCCGCGCACAGTGCATGAGCTGCTGGTCGTGCCGGAGACCGGCCTGGCCTACGTGCCGATTTTCGGCGACGGCATTCACGGCCGCAATCCCAATCCGCAGCATCAGCTTTGCGTGTTCGATCTGCACAAGCGCGCGCATGTCGCTACGATCGACCTGCGGCCCTATATCGCGCCGCACACGCTCAAGCTCGGGCCGGACGGCTTCATCTACATTACCTGCGAGAACAGCGCGGTGGTGGCGGTGATCGATCGCAAGACCAACAAAGTGGTGGCGGCGATCGAATTCCGGTTCGACCAACGGCCATCGCCTGATCATCGCGCCGGACGGAGAGCGGCTTTACACCGAGAACGAGGAAGACAGCACGGTTTCGGTGATCGACCTGCCGCAGCGAAAACTCCTCGGCAAGATCAAGACGCCGCGTCCGCTCGCCGGCATCGCCATCTCGGCCGATGGCGGCACCGTGGTCGCGGTCGACGATGCGCAGCCGACATTATTTTTGATCGACACCGCGGCCGGCCAGGTGCGCGAGGAGATCGTGCTCAAGGACGTGCCCAAGGCGGCACAGATCGCGCGTTACGCGCCGGACAACAGCATGCTCGCCGTCACCAGCCTCAACAGCGATACGGTCAGCTTGATCGATCCGTCGTTCCGTGAGCAGACCGCGATCAAGGTCGGATCGCAGCCGATGGACATGGCGTTCCACGGCGACGAATTGTTCGTGCCCTGCCAGGGCGACGGCTCGGTGCACATCATCGATATTCCAAACAAGCGCGCCAAGGGAAGCTTCCAGGCCGGCACGGGCTGCGAGTCGCTCGGTTTCTTTTGAAGTGGCCGCGGCGACCTGCACATCATCGGCGAGCTTTACATCTGGAATGGAACACCGGATGGCGAAAAGCCTTCGCCTAGTTCTGCTTGTCAACCTGGTAGCCAAAGAACGTGCCGGATTTCGCCCAAGCGGCGTTTCAAAGCCATCCAGTTTTCGCCCGCGTCGACGCTGCGGTAAATTTGGCCGAGAGCAGCCGACGCAAATATGAGTTTGGGATCGGCCGCGTTTGCGGCGACCGACCACATGCTGCTTTCGACATTGCCTGGAAGGGCTACTTGGCGCCAATGCTTGCCGGAATCGCTGCTGCGATAGAGCCGTCCCCACGATCCCGGCGGACCATCGCCATTGGTGAGGAATAGCGCGCCATCGCGGCTGGCGGCCGGCACGATGGCGCGCGTATAGTTTGACGGCGAATCGAGTGTCTGCAACTGCCAAGTATCGCCGTCGTCTTCGCTGATATGCAGGCCGCGATCGGTTGTGGCGAAGACGCGGCGGCCGCCGTTATTGGTCACGGCGAGGCCGTGGATGTCCTCGCTCGCCAACCCTGCCGTGGTCTTGCGCCATGTGACGCCGCCGTCGGTCGTTCGCCACACGCCGTCGAGCTCGACACCAGCCCAGCCGAGCAGCGAATCGGCCGGATCGAGCAGAATGTGAGTGAAACGTGACTGCGCCTGGTTCGAGCAGATCTCAGCCACGTAGACATCCAACTGGCGCCAGCTGCGGCCGTGATCTTCGGAGCGATAGAGTGCGGCATATTGGGTGCCCGCAACAATGACGTCGGGATTCTGCGGTGAGAACGCCAGCGCCGTAATCTTGAAACGTTCGTCCATCGGCGACGGCACATGCTCAAGCTGTTTCTTCTTGCGATCGAGGCGATAGAGCCCGTAGTTGGTGCCGACAAGCAATGTGTTCATATCCGAAGGATCGCTGGCAAGCGCCCAGATCTGTGCGCCGCTGTACATGCCCGCGCGACTCCCCATGCGGATCAACGTGTCGCCGCAATCATCGCTGTACCAGAGCCCGAGCCCATTGCTCGCGATGAAGAGCTGCGGTGTCATGACGCTTCCAGTCCCCGTGCGTAGACGGCTTGTTCTCTCGACTATACGAAAGTCTGCAGCATCGACTCACGCAGAAATTTTGGCAGTTCGGCAAGATCGCCTTTGCCGTAACCGTCGGCGACGGCTGCCGACAACGAAACCAGTGTCGCCGCGGACAACGGCATCGGCACGCCGGACAACGCGCCGGTTGCCACCGCCGACATCAGATCCTTGCGCAAGGTGCGGATGTCGAGCGTCATCTCGGCAGCTCCGCCCTTGAGTACGTCGATCTTGCTCTTGAGCCAGCCGCTGGCATAGGGCGCTTCCTGCAGCACGTCGAGCATCTGATCGAGAGTGAGACCTTGCTTGGCGCCCAACGCCAGCGACTCCGCCACCGCCTGGATATAGGCGCCGAGCCCAAGATTGACGGCAAGCTTCATCGCATAGCCAGCCCCGTTCGGACCCATATGCGCGATACGACGCGTCATCTTGTCGAGCACGGGACGCGCGCGCTCGAGATCTTCGGCGCGCCCGCCGACCAGGGCGAACAACTTGCCGTCGCGGACTTGCGGAATTGTGCCGAGCACGGGGGACTCGATCAATCGCGCGCCCTTGGCCTCGACTTGCGGCGCCAGCTCGCGGCCGGTCATCGGCTGCAGCGTGCTCATTTCAATGAACAGCTTACCGGTCACATCGCCGGACAAGAAACCGTCCGGCCCGGTGAAAATCCGCCGCACGCCGTGATCTTCGGTGATGATAGAGATCACGACCTCGGACTGCGCGGCGACCGCCCGCGCACTGGCGGCGATCGGCAATCCGGCTACCGCAAGCGATTGGTTCACCTCTGGATTGTGATCCCAGCCCGTCACGTCAAAGCCGTGTTGGCGCAGCCGCTCCGACATCGCCGCGCCCATCCGGCCCAGCCCGACAATCCCGACTTTCATGACCTGCTCCCTGTCTGCACAACGAATGATCAGACTGCTGGACGGCACCTTGCCGCACTATAATTGACAGCAATCTGTGCTGAGATAGTGTGTCGCCGTCAACGCCACTCCTTAATCGGCGCGGCGGCGACGACAGAAAAATCGACCGCAAAAAATAATAGCGGTTCTGGGAGGGCCCCATGACGTTTCGAATTCCCGTCATCGTGACCGCGTGCGCGCTCGCGGTTGCACTTGCTGGCACGATCATGCCGGCGCCGGCATCGGCGGCCGAATACACGCTGAAATGGGCCGTGGTCACGCGCGGCGACATGCAGGAAAAATTCGGTCACAAGCTCGCCGAAGTGCTGCCGGCGGCAACCAATGGCCGTGTCGAAGTGCAGGTATTTCCCGGCGGCCAGCTCGGCAGCCCCGCGGCAATGATTGAAGGGCTTCAGCTCGGCACCATCGAGGGCTACGAAAATCCTGCGGACTTCTTTACCGGCGTCGACTCGCGCTTTGGCACTTTCAGCATTCCGTTCCTGTTCAAGAACACCGCGCAGGCCAACAAGGTTCTCGCCGATCCGGCATTCAACGACTACGTGCTGAACATGGCGGCGGCCAAAGGCCTTGTCGGCGTCAACCTCGCAGTGGCGGCGGAATCGCTCTATTTCGGCGCCAAGAAGCCGCTGCGCACGCTGGACGACTTCAAGGGACTGAAGCTGCGCGTCAATGCCACGCCGGCCGAGCGGGCGCGCATGGCGGCGCTTGGCGCTACCGCAGTGCCGATGGGACTGCCGGAAATGATCACCTCGCTGCAAAACGGCGTGATCGACGGCACGATGAGCGGCATCTCGATCTACACCAACTTCAATCTGCAAAATATCGGCAAAACGCTGCTCGAAACCCATGACACGCTCCTGGTTTCGTTCGGCGCGCTGAGCAAACCCTGGCTCGACAAGCTGCCGCCCGATCTGAGCAAAATCATCGTCGACGAAGCGCGCAAACTGCAGCCCTGGGCACGGCAGACCGCGGTCGACGAGGTCGCCGAGCTGCGCCAGAAATGGATCGATCGCGGCGGCGAGATCGTGACGCTGTCGCCCGCCGATCAGGCCGAACTCGAGAAACGCCTAAAACCGATCGGCGCCGATGTCACCAAGGACAATCCGGCGCTCAAGGACTTCTACGATAAGGTCGAGGCGCTCGCGGCGAAATATCAATAAGACGGCGGGGCAGAAAGGCCGAAGCGTCACAGCAGGGAAAGTCCTTCGGCCGATTCCCCGTGGCGCGCACGGATGAGGGATGTCGCGGCGCTCGCCACGCTGTGACGCCCTGTCTGCGCGGGGCGCGAGGGTTGTGAAATGTCGGACGCAGCGCCGCCTTCGCGGCAAAAGCAGATCGAAGAGTTTATCTTCGTTCGGATTCCGTACGTGTTGTCCGGCGCGCTGTTTCTGATTGCCGTTGTGCTGAATATCGTCAATGTCATCGGCCGTTACGTGTTCGGTATGCCGGTGTTCTGGGCGGAAGAGACGCTGACGTTCACGGTGATCTGGATCGTGTTTCTGGTTGCGGGCACGATCACCTATCGCGGTGCGCATCTCAACATGGACCTGGTATTTTCCAGGATGCCGGCCGACCTGCAGCGCGTGGTCAAGGATAGCGATCGCACTCGCGCTTATCGTCTGCACGATCTTTACGGCGGTGCAGTCGTGGAAGGTGGTGGAGCTGCATTACCTGACCGGCGGGGTCACGGCGGGAACGAATATTCCACTGGTCATCCCCCACTCCGCTCTGCTGTTCGGTTTTAGCTTCATGGCGCTGGCGGCGATCGTGCGTTTCCGCTCATACGTCACCGGCAAGTTCGATTGAGCGGGAAACGCCATGTACTGGGTCATGGGTGTTCTTCCCTTCGTGTTGCTGCTGCTCGGCTTCCCGATCTTTCTCCTGCTGCTGATCACGTCGCTGGTGATCCTGCTGGGATTTTTCGATGTTCCGATGACCGTGGTCGCGCAGGATATTTTCAATAGCCTCAACAAATACGCGCTACTGGCGGTGCCGTTCTTCGTCTTTGCCGGCAGTCTGATGTCGCGCGGCGGCATCTCGGTGCGGCTGTTACGCTGGGTCGGATCGCTGATCGGCGGCTTTCGCGCCAATATTCCGTTCACCTCGCTCGGCTTCGCGGCCTTGTTCGGCGCGACCTCCGGCGTGACGACGGCCGCGACCGCGGCGATCGGCACATTGACTTATCCGCGTCATGCGGGAGGCCGGATATAGCGAGGGCTTCGCTGCGGCCTTGATTACCTCGGAAGGCGCGCTCGACAATCTGATTCCGCCGTCGATCGCGATGATCATTTACGGCATCGCGTCCGATACTTCGATCATCCAGCTATGGACCGCGGGCATCGGCCCATGCATCCTGCTGGCGTCGTTTTTCGGCGCCTATATCTATTATCATTCGGTCAAAGTCGGCATCACCGACACCGGGCATTTTTCCTTCAAGGAACTATGGCAGTCGACGCGCGACGGCATCTGGTCACTGGGCGCGATCGTCGTGATCATCGGCGGAATTTACTCCGGCGTATTTTCGCCGACCGAGGCCGCCGGCGTCGCCAGCGTTTATGCCATCATCGTCAGCTACTTCATCTATCGCGAAGTGACTCTCGCCGAGATATTCGAGACCGCGGCGCGCTCGATGTATCTCACCGGGCTGATCTTCATCATCGTCGCGGTCGCCGGCCTTTATTCCTGGCTGCTGACGATCAGCGGGATCGCGCAGGCCATCGTCACGGTGATCACGAGCACTCCATTCCGAACGCTGGGTGGTGCTTGCTGGTCATCAACGTGTTTCTGCTGTTCATCGGCTGCTTCCTCGATCCGGCGTCCGGGCTTGATCATGCTGGCGCCGCTATTGGCGCCGGTCGCCGCTTCGCTCGGTGTCGATCCGATCCATTTCGGCGTCATCGTCGTCATGAACCTGACCATCGGCACGTTCCATCCGCCGTTCGGATTGAACATTTTCGTCATTCAGGCGCTGTTCAAGACGCCGTCGGAGACGCTTTATAAGGGCTTGGTGCCGTTCGTGATCCTGGCGATCATCGCGCTGCAGATCGTGACCTATGTTCCGGCGGTATCGCTAACGCTCATGCATCTGACGTTCAGATAACTTGCTTGTGCGTTCAGATAGAGCAGCTCGGATGCGCCCGTGGCGTCAAGCCGTTTCGTTTTCGATCATTCCGGCGACGTTCTTGAGCGCCGCGCGCAGATTGTCGAACATCGCGATGACCGTCGGCGGCGACTCTTGCGTTTGACGGCATGGCCGCGCGCGCCCGGCAGGCGCGGCGGCGGCGCGCCTTCCATCGGCTTCGCCTTGCCGATCACCTCGGCGATGTGGGACACACGCGCGCCATACGCCTTTTTGCCGGCAAAACCTTCCGGATTGAGCACAAGGAAGAACTGGCAGATATTGCTCGGCCGCTTGACCACGTTCTCGTAGGTGACCTGGAAGCCCGGCTCGCCGTCGGATAGCGCGCTGCAAAAAATCTCGACCATCAAAGCCAGCGCATAACCCTTCGGGCCCCCGATCGGCAGGATCGATCCTTTCACCGCCAGCGCGGGATCGGTCGTCGGTCGGCCGCTCGGATCGAGCGCCCAGCCTTCGGGGATCGTTGTCTGGCCGGCCGCCAAAGCATGCCGGATGCGCGAGCGCGCCACCGTGGCGGTCGCCATATCCGCGACGATCGGATCGGCATCCGGAACCGGGAACGCGACGCCGATCGGATTGGTGCCGAGCAGGCCTTCGATCGCCGCCGGTCGGCGCGATCGCCGGCTGCGCATTGGTGAAGGCAAGCCCGATCAGGCCCTGCTCGCGCGGCGCGTTCGGCGTAATAGCCGGCGGCGCCGAAATGGCTCTGAATTGCGCACCGCGACCGCGCCGAGGCCGTGAGTTCTTGGCAAACGCCATCGCCATATCGAGTGGCGCGCCGGCTCGCCACCAGGCCCAAGCCGTGGTCGGCATCGAGCACCGCGCAAGCAGGGCATCGTCTGGCTCGCGGGAGAAAGCCGGATTGCTCTTGATGGTGCCGTCGAGCAGGCCGCGCGTATAGAGCGGCAAATGCACGATGCCGTGGGAATCCGAACCATGCAGCTGCGCCCATAACGCGACCTCGGCGGCGATATCGGCGTCCGTCGCGCGGCACGCCGCAATGCACGAAGACATCGGAGGCGAGCGCCGCAAGATCGGCCGGCGCGACACGATCGGCGCCCGGCGATCTGCCGGAGTTTTGCGGTTAGAGCGGCTGCGTCCTTCATCGCTCATTTCATAGTCTCCTGGCCTCATGCCGGCGCCGCGCCGGGGAAGAAGGCCTCGGCGTTGCGGTGGAAAATTTTCTCGTAGACTTCGTCGGCATAGCCGAGCGAGCGCCAGTCCTCGATCAGCCGCTCATGCGTCAAGGTCGGCCAGTCCCAGCCGAACATGATGCGGTCCTGCAGCCGGCCGCCGATTTCCTTCTTCAAGGCCGGCGTAAAATATTTCGGCGACCAGCCATGCACCTCGTATTGCACATTGGCCTTGTGCAAAAGGATCGCGATCATGTCGTCCTGCCACGGCCAAGCCGGCCGGCCGGCGAGAATTTTCAGGTCCGGGAAACCGCGCGGCGACAATGATCGACATGACGCGGGTGGCCGTCCTCCAGGACGACGCCCATGCCGCCGGGCATACCCTGTCCGATGCCGGTCAGCCCGGTCATCAGCAGCACCGGCACGCCAGCATCGATCGACAGCTTGTAGAACGGATCCCAGATCGGATCGCTGGGCGGGAAACGAAGGCTGTTCTGGCTTTGGCAAAAGCCGAAGAAGCCGGAATTGCTCGCGGCGAGCCGCGCATATTCCTTCAGCCAGAAATCCTTCATGGTCGGATTGATCGCAAGCCAGTTGCCGTAAACGATATCGCGATTGTTGCGCGCGAATTCGGTCGCGTAATCGTTCGAGGCGCGGATCTCGTCGTCGTCGGTCATCCGCCAGGTGCGGTAGATGTCGAGGATGCTGCGGACCTTGCGCTGGCGAAACCCATCCGCCATTTCCGCCTCGGTCTGGAACGTGCGCTTGCGCTTGAAGATGCGCTCGGCATTGGCCAGCTCTTCGGCGGTGCGGTGATGCAGTCCGGCGCGGGTGGAGAAATGCGAATGGCAATCGAAATAGCGCACCGGTTTCACTTCTTGTCGTAACGCTGATCGAGAATGCGCTTTGGCTTGCCTTCGCGGCCGCGGTTCGACCATTCCATCAAGGCGTCCTCGGCCACCAGCTCGACGTCGAGCTTCAATCCGAGATCGGAATGCAGCCGCTTCTCGATATGCTCCTTCAAGCCGTCCCAGCCCGGCGCGTCGTCGCGCACCTCGACCTTGACCGTCATTTCGTCGCGCACCACGCCGTCGCGCACATTGCGTTCGGCGATGCAGAGCCATTCGCCGGTGGTGCGGCTGTCGCTCTTGATCGCCGGCAGGCAGGCCTGCGGCCAGATGCTGACGCCGCGGATGCGCACCATGGTGTCGCTGCGGCCGAGCATTTTCTGCATGCGGCGGAAACAGCTGCCGCATTCGCAGCGGTCGGTGGCGACGATGCGGGTAAGGTCGCGCAGATTGAAGCGGATCATCGGCTGCTGGCGGCGGTGCAGGATCGTGCACACCATATTGCCGATCTCGCCATCCTTGACCGGCTTGTTGTCCTCGATGCCGACGACTTCGAAGAACGTCGAGTCCTCGTGGAAATGCAGGCCGTTCTGCTGCTGGCATTCGAAGGCGCCCATGCCCATCTCGTGCGTGCCGTACATGTCGTAGACCTTGCAGCCCCACAGCTCTTCAAGCTGGTTGCGGAAGGTGTTTTCGGTATCGGGGCCGAGCCCGCAACCGAGAAACTTGGTTTTTAGATCGCGCACGTCGAATTTCAGTTCGTCGCGCGCGACTTTGGCGAGCTGGGTGGCGTATTCGGGGCGCACATACCAGACATTGGTGCCCCATTCCTGCGCGATCTCGATTTGACGCCGCGATGCGGTCACTGCGCCGGTGCCGGTGGTGATCGGCGAGCACGCCGAGATAATCGTGCGCGCCCTTGTAAGCGCACCAGCCGGCATTGCCGAGCGAACAGGTATGCGGGATTTGCAGCCGATCGCCGGGCCGCACGCCGCAAATGTAGAACACGCGGGCGATGAGTCAGCCCGTTGAGCTCCCATTCGAGCGGCGCATAGAGCGTCGGCCGCGGCTTGCCGGTGGTGCCGCCGCGAAGTCTGCAGTTTCAACGGCTGCGTCTTCAGGATGTCGGTCGACATCGCCGTTGATCAGGCCGAACGGCGGATTCTCCTCCTGATCCTTCTTGATGTCGGCGGAATCGAACATCGGCAGCTTGACGATATCGTCGATGCTCTTGATGTCGCCCGGCTCGAGACCGGCCGCCTTCCAGCGGCGCTGGTAGAAGCCGTTGCGCCAGCCGGTTTTCATCAGATCGAGAAACTGCTCGTTCTGAAAATTGCGAATTTCGTCGGCCGACCACTTCCAGCGGGTTTTGGCGAAAACGTCCGGTACCGGGTAGCGCCGGTACAGCGCGTCCCAGTCGATCGAGCGGTGATAGATCGGCAGCGACGTCTCGGTGACGGTGCGCTCCATGACGGGCATCTACATCTCCACATTCATTCCACGCCGCGGCGCGACCGGCCGCCGCGCGGCGCAAACCACCGGCGCAGTGCGCGTGTTCAGGTCTTGTAGTCGGGTGCGACGCGGTCGAGCTTGCGCAGCAAGTGCTCGCCAAGTCATTTGGTTGAAAGGCTGATTGCCGTCGGTGATGATTTTGGCCTGATCGATGGTCGCGTCGAGAACCGCCTGCGGCGGCACATAAGGCTTGACCGCTCCGGCCAGAGACCGGACTTGCGTTTCGCAGGCGCGGATGACCAGGAACGCCAGCATATAGGCTTCATGGACCGAATGGCCCCACAGCACGAAGCCGTGGCCGCGCTGCAGGACGATCTGGCTGTTGCCGAAATTCTTCGCCAGGCGCTGACCTTCCTCCGGCGTCGACAACAGGCCTTCGTAATCGTGGTAGCCGATCGGGCCGAGCCACAGCGCATATTGATTGCCGCAAATGAGCCCCTGTTCCTGCATCGCCACCGCCGTTGCGTATTTGGTGTGTAGATGCATGACGCATTGCGCCTGCGGATAGGCGTCATAAATGCCCTTGTGGAACGGAAAGGCAAATTTGTGCGGCAGTTCGTCGCTCGGCTCGACATGATTGCAGTTCTCGTCGAGCTTGTGCAGATTCGAGGCGGTAACCTCCTCGAACAATATTGCCGCCGGGTGCATCAGAAACTGATTGGGATGATTGGGAACGCGAGCGGACAAATGCGCGAACAAGAGCTCATCCCAATCCTGCATCGCAGCAAGCCGGAAAGCCGCCGCGAGATCGACGCGAACTTTCCATTCCGCGGGGTCGATGCCCGGCTTTAGCGCCCGGGCGGCGCGTGTCGAGACCTGCACGGCGTTTCTCCCTCTTACGCGCCCGTTGCGGCGTTTAAATCGTATAAATTATGTCTGCCGGCAGCCACATTGTCCATCACTGTCAGGCAACGGCCGGGTGCGGCACAGGAATATTTCGTATGGCTTTTGCGCCGTGATAAAAGACCATACGATGGCCGATACCACAGTCCTTAATCGCCGCTCGCTCCGCGCGCCACCGCGGGTTGATGAAAGCAAGTTGTCGCAGGCGCTGCGCGACTTGTTCGCGACCTGGCGGCTTTCATTGACGCAGGATTTCCAGGGCCTCACCGCGGCCGGCGAGGTCGTCCCGAACCTGTTTCCGCTGCATTCGACCGGCGTTTCGACGCAACCGATGCTCGCCGCCGTCAACGAATTTCTCGCCTCGCTCGATACCGATCAGCGTGCCGCGGTCAGTTTCCCGGTGCAAAGCGAAACGTGGCGGCACTGGAGCAATATTCATCGCAACGTCATGCGGCACGGGCTCTGCTTTGCCGAGCTGACCGAGCGCCAGCGCGAATTGGCCTACGCGGTCATGCGCGCGGGATTGGGCACGCGGGCCTATGAAACCGCGCGCAACGCCATGCGGCTCAATGAACATCTCGCCGAGCTGACCGGGCTGCCCGACGAGTTCGGCGAATTTTTCTATTGGATCAGCATTTTCGGTGCGCCTTCTCCGGACACCCCATGGGGCCTCCAGATCGACGGCCACCACTGCAACATCAATTGCTTCGTGCTCGGCGACCAGCTGGTGCTGACGCCGATGCTGCTCGGCTCCGAACCGGTGCTGGCCGAATCCGGAAAATATAAAGGCGTCACAGTGCTGCGTGAGGAGGAAGCGGCGGGCTTCGCTTTCATGGGCACATTGACGCCGGACCAGCGCGCGACGGCGACAATCGGATATGACCTGCCGTTCGATGGCTTTGCATCGGGATTTAAAGACAACGTCGTCGTGCCCTCTGTCGGGTTGCAGGCGAGCGAGATGACCGCGTCACAGCGGGCATCGCTTGGCGATCTTATCAAGCTTTATACCGACCGGCTGCCGCCGGCGCAGGCGCAATTACGTCTCGATGAGGTCATGCAACATCTGGACGAGACGATTTTCGCCTGGATCGGCCAGTTCGATCCGGTCGCGCCGTTTTATTATCGGATCTACAACCCGGTGATCTTCGTCGAGTTCTATCATCAGCCCGGCGTGGCGCTGCCGAATACCGGCTATAACCGGCGCCATGCCCATGCGCTGGTGCGCACGCCCAATGGCAACGACTATGGACGCGCGCTGCTGCGTCAATATCAATCCAAGAGGAATCAATCCAAGACACGGCGGGCCTAAGCCGCCCCGCCCGCGGTATTGCCGCCCAAAACCTCCGCCACCCAATCGCATATCGCTTCGCGCGTCGGCGCCACATTGTCGACGCCGCAATGCTCGGCGCCGCCGTCCGCCAGCGTCTGAACATAAAGCTCCGCTCGCGGACTGGAAACACAGTCGGCAATCAGTTGCTTGGCCTGGCTCAATGGAATTTGGCGGTCGTTCTCGCCGTGAATGCACAGGATCGGGCATTTGATCCGGTGCAGGACGCCCTTGAGTGACAGCTTGGCGGAAACCTCAATGACCTCCTCGACCGAGGATTTGCCGAACACCCAGGCGACATGATCCCAATAATGCGGCACCGGCAGGCGCTGCTCCTTGGCCTCGTAACGCCGCCGCTGGGTTTCACCCCAATCGTAATTGGCGCCCCAGGCGACGGCGCACTTGAAACGCGGCTCGAATGCCGCGGCGCGCGGTGCATGATAGCCGCCGAGCGAGAGCGCCATCATGCCGATCCGGTTGCGGTCGATGCCGGGCACCGATTGAAGAAAGTCGACGGCGGCTTTCGCCGGAATTTCGGCCTCGGGAGAGTTGTGCAGTCCCTTCAGCCGCAACGATTCGCCGACACCCGGATTGTCGACAACGAGCGTTGCGATGCCGCGTTCCGCGAGCGCGCCAGGAACGCCGAGCAGATAGATAATTTCCTTGGTCACATCGAGCCCGTCGAAATGCACCATGCATGGTGCATCGCCGGCCGATTTCGCCCCGACCAGCAGCGCCGGCAGCGATGTATGCAGGTAGGGCACCTCAATCCGCCGGCAATTCTGCCGCGTGTGCTTGAGAAACAGTGCAAAGCAATCGAGCGCCGCGCGATAGGCCTCCTCGCGCGGGGCAAAGTCAGGCCGCTGCATGCGCTCCGCTTGGATAAAATAAATGAAGGCGCGCCGGTATTTCGCGCCGGCGCTGAGAAACCGCCCGCGCGCCTCGTCCGTCTGCGCCAGCCGCCTCAGCTTTGTTCCGAGATCGGTCCAGGCGGCATAAAACTTTTCCGCCGCAGCGTGGTCTCGCGTTTTGGCGAGCGGCCGCAGCGCGCGCGAGGCGTCGTCGATGTCGCCGATGCTTCCGCCCATCCCCAAGGCCAGATTCACGGCCATGTTCCATACATAGTTGTCTTCGAAGTACTCGAACATTTTCTTTATGCAATCTCTGTGAGGCTACCTGCGCTCGGCGAAAGCCATGCATAACCCTTTGGCGTGGAGGGCGTCACACTGAGAGCGTAGCGCCTTGAGAATGCCGTTCAATCCAAAAAGACAATACGTCACATACCCTCGTTCGTACCCACATCATTTTGTACGAATTTATTCCTGAAAGAGAAATCGAAGCGCGCGATCAGCACGGGTCGGCCGGTGTCCGCTTTACCCCCGAAAGCTGCCGCGACCGTCGCCGACCGGCGCGGCGGCTAAGGGCCAATATCTGCCGCCGCGCACTCAAATCGGTATGTCCGCATTGAGCCCGTGAGCGATATCGACACCGTATTGGTGAATAGCCTGAAAGCGCTTGATCCCAACCGGCCGATTAGAGAAGCAGACATCAGCTGAGCAACGGGCTTTCTGAGCCAATATGCGCTCGTTAATCTGCTGCAACTGGGGGGCGCACCGATGGCCACGAATAACATGAACGGTCAGGACGCTGGACCTACGGCCAAAATCTTCATTTCCTATTCCCGCAACGACATAACCTTCGTCGATCGTCTCGAGCCAGCGCTGGTCGCGCGCGGCTTTGCTGTGTTGATAGACCGCCAACAAGTCCACGCCTTTGAGGATTGGTGGCAACGCCTGCAATCTCTGATCACGCAGGCCGACACCGTGGTGTTTGCGCTTAGTCCAAATTCGGCGGCATCGGAGATCTGCCAGCGCGAGATCGCCTATGCGTCTTCGCTCAATAAGCGCTTTGCCCCAATCGTCTGCCGTGCCGTCGACCCCAAACAGGTGCCGGAGGCACTTTCCCGGCTCAACTTCATCTTCTTTGACGACGAAACGAAGTTCGAGGAAAGCCTCAACCGGCTCGTCGATGCGCTGCAAACCAATATCGATTGGATCAGGAAACACACCGACTATGGCGAAGCGGCACGGCGATGGGCGGCGTCCGGCCGCGCCGGCGGACTATTGCTGCGCTCACCCGCGCTGGACTTGGCGGAGTATTGGATTTCGTCGCGTCCTCGCGGTGCGCCAGTGCCCAACGCGGAAACTCAAGAATTTGTCGCCGAAAGCCGCCGAGGAGCAGTCTCTACGCAGCGAAATCGGCGGCTCGTGCAGATCGCAATTTACACTTTATTGCTTGGAATCATCGCCGGCCTCGTTGGCTGGATCAATCAGGCCTACATCAAGGAGCAATGGAATTGGTACGCGGTCATGCGGCCGTATGCGATGAAGAATTTCCGTCCCTATGTGCTCGCAAGTGCCGCCGAGCGTTCTCTCAAGACGTTCGCAAACTTTCGTGAGTGCGCCGGAAATTGCCCGGAGATGATCGTGATCCCCCCGGGAAGTTTCGTAATGGGATCAACTCAGGCGGAACAAAGCCGCTTCGATGCCGTACCGAAACGCACGAACGACAACGATCTCCAAAACCATGAAGCAAGCGCCTTGAGCAACGAAGGGCCGCAGCACAAGGTCGTGATTGCCAAGTCCTTCGCCGTGTCCAAGTTCGACGTGACATTCGCCGAGTGGGATGCCTGTTCCTCGGTCGGCGGTTGCCGGCAAAAAAACGACAGCGGCATGGGCCGAGGCACAAAGCCCGTTATCACTGTGTCTTGGGATGACGCCCAGCAATATGTCGCGTGGCTCTCGAAGATGACTGGCCGATCCTACCGTCTTCTCACGGAGGCGGAATGGGAATACGCGGCCCGGGCGGGGACCACGACGGCGTATTACTGGGGCGACGAGACCGGCAAGCGAAACGCCAACTGCATGGGGTGCGGCAGCGGAGAAAACAAACAGACCTCAGCCGTTGGATCGTTTCCTGCCAATCCGTTCGGGCTATACGACATGGCTGGCAATGTGTGGCAATGGGTGGAGGATTGTTATAGCCCCAACTACGATCAGGCGCCCACGGACGGCTCCGCATCGACCGGTCAAGATTGCACCTATCGGGTTGCGCGCGGCGGCTCCTGGAACCTCGGACCCGAATATGTTCGATCGGCCGTCCGCTTTCGGTATGTTTCCAACTACCAAGCTCTCAACCGCGGCTTTCGGGTCGTTCGAACGTTGGACCAATGAGAGAGCTTTCCGATCGAAGCGTCGTCTACGGCTTAGGCTGTTGGTTGTCGCCCTGGCCTGGATCCTTTTCTGAGCGAGTTTCGAGAGGCGGACATTCCCGATAGCCAAATTTTTGGATCATATCGGCCCCGGAGATTGAAAAAAACGCAAGCGTGTCCATCGCATGGTGTTCCAGGAGGTAGGAGCGAAGACCGGGATTGTAGGCGCTCAACATATGCTTAGTAGCTTCTGC
This sequence comes from uncultured Alphaproteobacteria bacterium, assembly GCA_963784005.1. Taxonomy (GTDB): domain Bacteria; phylum Pseudomonadota; class Alphaproteobacteria; order Rhizobiales; family Xanthobacteraceae; genus BOG-931. The sequence goes on from CAWAPT010000012.1 coordinate 52,902, forward strand.
TGATATTTGTTCTTGTCCCCCGGCGTGAAAAAGAAGGACAGCGTCCCGCTCCACACACACGTTCCGAATTGCCAGAAAGAGGGTGCATGCCGACTGGCAATGTCCCGAGATACGAAACAATTTGTCGGTCTCATTGTACCGCGCGACAACTGGATCGAATGCCGCAAATTTACCCCCGAGTCGATATCCTTGAAGTGGATCGCTCTTCGCCGCAACGTCCAATGCGATACATTGGCTTGTTCGATTCATTATCCCCGCCTTACGATCGGCAGCCGTGGTTTCCTTGATTTGGCCGGCGGGGCATGAGCCGTCATCCACGAAAACCTTCTGGCCTGCCATCAACGAATCTTTGGTTGGATCCGCTTTCAGGATGATCTGCGCGCCCGCCGGAGTTGATAGCAGGGTCAACACCATAAGAGCTGCAAAATGAAATCTCATTTTCAGTCTCCGGGAAAAAATGCGCATGCACAGAGTGGTCATCCTCAGGCTCAGAATATCTCACACGGACAAGAAACGCAGCGGAAATTAATCGCCGTTGCACAGCCATCGCCAACATGAGCGCTACGCTCGCTGATGTCCGCGATCCGCGCGAAAGTGGACCCACGAATGCCTTGCCAATGCCGGGTCGAACGTCTCCGGTCGGCGATTACTATTGGGCTTTGTGCGGCGGTGAGGTCGTGACCCCCTGCGAAGGCGCGTTCGGCTGCGACGGCGATTTCGGACCGGAGCCGCCGTTATTTCCTTGCTGCTCGAAAATCGTCGTTTGTTGTCTTGTGATCTTTCCGTTTTCGTCTCGACAAGTCGTCGTCAAGCAGGTGCGTGTCACTTTGGTTAAAGAGTCAATACAGTCAAAAGTGACAGATGTACAGGTTTCCGCTGCGCTTGCGGGTCCGAGACATTTGGCTGAGAGCAATAGTGAAACCACAGCAATCATAGACAGTCTGGTTATCAACTTCATCTGCACAATCATTCTCCGCAAGGATCCCGTGCCCCCACCCTTCGTGGCAGCCGGCGCGGCTTGCAAAATACATTGGCCATTCGAGCAATGCAAATTTTCTTCGCACGGCGTAGCGCGATTCCTAATTTGTTTTTTCGACCGGCTTTCCGATCGGGGCTGCGTTTTCTGGCTTGCCGCCTTTCGGTAGCGGCGGCGGAGCAAGTTTTTGATTCCCGATCGTTGGCGAACCCACGGACTTATATGACGGGGGAAGAGTCGTGAAAGTACAGCCGCTTGTTAGAGTGGCACACGTGATGACAAAACAATGTGTTGGGGTGCACCAAGCGCAGCCAAACCCATTCCCAACAGGCTGATAGCCGCCGTGTTTTGTGCAAGCCGCGTTGGCGTCGCCGAGGGTCATAGGCTCCAGGGCAAAGGCTTCTTCGCCGTAGCCGAAGCATAGAATGGGAAGCGCAATCATTAATAACCAAACTCTTTTCATCGTCGCCCTCTTCTTAAAAGCAGCCGTCGTCCAGTCCTCAGAGATGATCCAAATTTCCGGTTCATGTTGCTACGTTCAGACCATTGTATGCTCAAAAGACTGAAGCGCCCCCAAACAAACAATTTATTTTCCCTTCATCAAGGGGTCGTGGGATTCGGCCACTTCCATGGTCCGTTGACGGAAGTGTTACGGCACTTCGTTACTGGCTGTGCGTGGCCATTGTTGCAGGTATACCCAGTTGGAGTGTCGGGACTGAAGCAACCTTTCCCTGGAATGCAGCACAAGATTCTTGTTTCACACTGTTGGTGGGTGGCTGCGAGAGCATGGCCCGCCAAGGAACTGATCAATACAACGGCGACAGCAATTGATTTGCGCATGATGAATTCCTCTGAATCCTCGGTGTATTACCAGCGTACCTTGGATAACTGGAGAGGCCAAGTGGCTTCTTTCTTTGTAGCGGCGAACTCGGCAAGCATCTTCGGTTGACCGGCGCCGATAAAATGCATTGACTTTAGGAGAAGAGGCGAAAGAATGCGTTCTAAGCGGCGGATTCATGAAAACAGCATCACAGGGCCGGTCGGCCTTCGTTGCGGGTGCAGCCATGTCGGGTCCATTGGCGAGTTACCTGGCTTGCGCGATTGGCGAAACATCGTCGCCGCAATCTCGGCCCCTGATCAAAAATTCCGAACTATCGTCGGCGCGCTTCCTTCCGCTCCAGTGTGAACGCGAGATAAAGCATTTGATTTGAAGCGCTTCAGTCTGACGAGCTTACGATTGATCTCAAAGCAGCGACCAGAAACCTGCGACAGAGATCTGGATGTTTCGGCCAATGACAGCGACGCTCGATGGCCGGGTATCGAGAAGAGGAAGGAAGCGGCGATGAAAGAGATCTATGTAGTGGTGGTAATTACCGCGCGAAATACATTGTTAGCGTTTGTTTTGATTTCGTCCGCGATCGGTGCAAGCGCCTTACTGTCCGAATCGGCCGCCGCGGAAGGCAAGGATAGTGGCGGCACCGGCGCTTCCGACCCTTGCACGATATTTCTCAAAGGTTGTTTGGAAGACTGCGCTGGTCTGCCACCAGCCAGCTATGTCGGCTGCCACTCCCAGTGCGTCATACGGACCGACGCCTGCGGGAGAAGTCCATCGAGTACGAAGCAGACACCTGTGCCGGTAGCTAAGCCGCCGGCGAAGGCTCAGTAGCACGCAGGCAATCATCGAATTGTGCGAGCGGAGTTGAAAGTCTTGCCATTATGAACGAGGGACAAAGCATTGTTTTGAAGCGCTTCAGTCTGCCGAGCTTAGATAGCTTGCGACGGGTAGCTGGAAATTCGGACGACTGTCGAATGCGGCGACTGGGCGGTAGTTGGTATTCAAAAGGGCGGCGACGATGAGAAGAATCCATTTGTTGGCGGCGGTTGTTGGTGTGAGCCTTGCGGGCATTGGAACCAGTCCAGTGCGTGCAGAGGAAATCGATACTCAAACCGGCAAGAACATCTGCAAAAGCCACAATGCCAGCATGACTACTAACGCAAACGGAACAACCAGCTGCTTCTATTGCCCCACCAAGTATTTATGCGTTTCGGTCATTTGTGGCGGCGCCTTGCAAGGCTGCACTTTGACAGCAGTACCGGCTAACAAGCCGCCGATCAAAGGCGGCAAGCCAACCAATGCGGCGCCAATTCCAACAAAGCCCATCAAAGAACAATGAGCGGCGCACCCGAAAACCCAACGTGGTTAGAAGGCCCAATCAACCCTGCCGTAGCAAATAGAAAGTCATGGTTGGATTTTTTGAAGGGAGGAGGTGGAGCGCGCGGATTGTCATCGCGAAAAAACTGTTGAATGGGGTTGCCAGGAGGCCGGAACTTCAACATGCGGCCCGACATAAATACTTCACGACGGTCATTGCATACCCGCTTCATGGAGAACGGAGCATGTGTTGAGGGGAAACCTTAGAGGCTAAAGTGCAAAGACCTGCCGTAAGTCCAGTTCTTGCTCCTTTATAGCTCGCGCGAGCCTTGATGCGCTCTAACTAATCCGCGATGTGTGGTCAGTTTATCCAGATGCGACCGAGGGCCGAGCCGGTCGGCGCGCTCGATGCAGAGACGTCGTTTCCGCGTCAGCCAAGTTGTCCGTGTCAGACGAGAGTCACTTGATCATGCCAAGCTGTGGGGCCCGGCGCATGCGAAGACTCTGCCGGACGCAGCCAACGTCGTTTCTGCCTCGTCGCCAGGTTGCTGATAAGATCATTTCAATTCCAACCGCGCACTATTGAGCACGCGGAGCAGATTGTGTTGGCAACGGGCCCGTAAGCGGCGGCTTCTTAGGATGAGACACGGCCCCGCCCTGGACGCACTGGTTTGTCGTTAGGGTGCCGCAGTGCAGGTCCCCGTGAGTATACGGGTCGGTCCCGCAGACCTCCTGCGTGCAAGTCTGGCAGCTGTTCGCACCCTTTGCCGTCCAAGGGCCGCATTGCGGAGATCCACAATTATGAACGGTAGCGCACTGCGGGTTGTTACTGCCGGTGGGTTGGTCGGCGACGAGAAGAGTAGGGAAGAGCAGGACGAAGCCGGCCAACCCTCCTACGATGGCACGCCTCACGTAAGCCATTAGTCATTCTCCGTGTGCTCTATTTTCACTTGTTAACGCCGCACGTATGTCTGTCACACTGCATATACGCGATATCTAACTCAATTTCCACAAGCGCTGTCCTATCTAATCAATCTGATTGGTGTATTATAACAAAATCGATCGAAGGAGGAGATTATGCGGAGATCAAGGCTCTGGTTTTTAGGGGCGTCAACACTGGCGCTGTTACTGATCAATCTCGCTTGCGGCATAGGAATTGCCGTGGCGGTTGAAGCGAACGGCCCAGGTCAGGGTGACCGCACTAACTGGTCCGCGGCTTGTTTGCAATGTAATAACGACTGTGAGACAAATTATCCTACACCCTTGGGTCCCCAGCAGACCTGCAAGAAAATGTGTGTGGACGCGGGCACCTGTCCGGCAGCTTCGGTTGTCCGCCGCCCAGTTGAGGTGCCGCCGTCGGTCGGCAATAAAATGGCGCCAGCTAAGGACTAATGTGTGTAAGCACTATTTATTCTTGTCATTTAACAAATTCACAACATCCTCATGAAGCGGATCAGGTTTGTCCTTTTGTTCGCCCTCATGTTCGGATTTGCAGTCGTGAGTGGTGGCCAAGTGATGGCGGAGCCGCTGCCGCCTTTGGGACCGGACGCTTCGAATTGGAACAACTACTGCCACAGCCAGGGCAATGAAGGCGATGCCCTCACTGCGTGTTGCACTCAGTTCGGCGATCAATGTCACGGCAAATGCGCAAGTTCTGACCAAACCTGCAACAACCAATGTGAGCACGCTCGTCACGACTGCATCGAAGCGGGCATCGTTCAAAAAGGCATAGGCAGTTCCGGCAAGCCGGTCACTCCCGGCAAGCCGATCGAGGAGAGGGCGCGATAGAACCTTCTAGCCTCTCCAACCACGGGCAAAGGTGGCTGAGCACAGGGCGGCGATTGCTCCGCAAGTTGACGCTTTTCCCCCGAATGGATCACGACGCGACGCCCGTGCTGTCGCCCCCCAAAACAGAGCAGCGCGCGATCATTCATTAAGGTTTTTTCTAAAAGGGGACGACCTTTGTATAGGTCAATTGCGGTAGCTATTCGGAATGCATCTGCAAAGTTATCGAGACGAACGGCAGCGCGACGTTATTTTTCGTCAAACTTTGGAAGGTTATCGAGCGCCTCTTGCCACTCTTGATGCCGCCACCAAGTCCGAGCTAACTGGCATTTCGGCATAACAACCCTGTAGGTCACACGTTTGGAGCGGCGGTGGCCGGAGTGACCAAGACGAATGTCGTATAGTTCTCACTTCGCATAAACTTCAAGATAACCGCAGGCCGTGCAGCGAAACGTGCGCGTGGGAACCCGTCGCTTTCTTTTGATGGGCAATCCCCACCATACCTTCTCCATCGAGTTCGGCGGAGTTCCTGCCACCCAAAAATTTATCCAATTATGAACAATCAACATTCCTTCTTCCATCTTCGTATTGCATTTAACGCAGATCACATCGAAATCGGCCATTTCAGTGCTCCTATCGATCTCCATCGCGCTAACATCCGGAACGATATCACGCCACAGTCGGCAGGCAGTGCGTGAGGCAGTTTCTGGCCCTTAGCTGCCGCGATGACGCACGATCGGCGCGGCAGCTTTCGGGGAAATAGCAGACACAGACAGGTGTTCATGGACGAACCTACCATCGACTCCTCGTTGGAGTGGCGGTTCGAATCCGCAAGAAAAACTCTCTAACTGTTTCAATGTTGAAATCCATCGTGGAGGGAATCGTACTCAAGCCAAAGAGTGCTGAGAATGCGCAAAAACTAGAACGCGGCCATTTGGCGTACTCACAATCGTACTCACACCGTCACAGGTCACCATGTGCAACAGCACGGCAGAGATTTTGGTCTAAGCGTTTGATTTAAAGGAAGTATGCGGAACTGCGAACAAATATGAAACAAGCTCGTGGTGCCCGTGGAGGGAATCGAACCCACACTCCTTGCGGAACACGATTTTGAGTCGTGCGCGTCTACCAGTTCCGCCACACGGGCATCCGGTGCTTTCTATATATTCGACCTGCGCGCCCGTCCATCGCCGCACGCCGCCTTAAGTCCACCCGTCCCCGCGCCGGCGCGACCCGGCATGAAACAAGCCATTGGATTCCGGCTTTCGCGGCAATGAGCGGCTCGATCCCGACGCGGCCTTGCTTCCGCCTTCAGGATCGGCAAATTGCTCATCCAAAGGTGCGTTGCCCAGGGCGCGTTGCCAAGGGGCGCGGCGGCAAAGGACGCGATGCAGAGAAGCTTTACCGATCGGGCTCGTGCCGAGCCCGCTGTCGCGGCGGCGCTCGCGGTTTTCGTCATCAGCCTGGCGACGCTTTGCGGCGCCTGGTTCTTCGAATACGTCGTCAAGCTGCCGCCGTGCCCGCTCTGCCTCGAGGAGCGCATCCCCTATCACGTCGTCATTCCGCTTTCGCTGTTGATGGCGATCGCGGCGTTGGTCCGCGCGCCGGCGAAGCTGCTCGTGGTCGGCTTCATTGCCATCATCGTCGCGGTGTTGTGCAACGTGGTGCTCGGCACCTATCACGCCGGCGTCGAATGGCATTTGTGGGCCGGCCCGGCCGACTGCACCGGACCGTTGACGGACCTCAGTGCCGGCGGACCGCTGCTCAATCAGCTGCAATCGGTCCATGTCGTGCGCTGCGATGAAGCGGCGTGGCGCTTGCTCGGCATTTCGCTCGCCGGCTATAACGCCTTGATCTCGCTCGCGCTGGCGGCACTGGCGGGCGTCGGCTTGTTGGCGCGCAAGCCTGCGCCCTGACCGGATTGTCACCGCGCCTTCTTCAGTGCGTTGTACTTGCCATGCTTGAAGCGGTAGACTGATATTTCTTATGGACCTGTTTCTCAGGCGCCTATTTTTAACGCGCCAAAGGGCGCCGGCGCCATCATTCAAGTTGCAGAGGAGATGCCAATGAGCATTCTTGGAAGCATTCTTTCGGCAATTTTCCGGCCCGCGAACGCGGCGACGGCGTCGTCGACGCCATCGGCGTCCGGAACTGGCGTCAACGTCGACGCCGTGCTGACAAAACTCGCGGCCGCGAACAAGGAAAAACTCGACTGGCGGCATTCGATCGTCGATCTCATGAAGCTGTTAAATCTGGACTCAAGCCTCACGGCGCGCAAACAGCTCGCCACCGAGCTGCATTTCACCGGCAACGAGAACAATTCGGCCTCGATGAATATCTGGCTGCATCAACAGGTCATGCAAAAACTGGCGGACAACGGCGGCAAGGTCCCCGCCGACTTGCTGCGGAAATGAATTTGCCATGAGCCGATCCGCACCCCTGGTACGGGCGGCGAGGTTCGACTAGGTTATGCCCGGGGCTTTGCTATGATGCCGGCCGGGGTGTCATTGAGTTCGCGCATGGAGAACGATGATGGGTTTATTTGACAGTATTAAAGGCGCGTTGGGTTCGGTCGAAGGCGCCGCTTTTCCGGCCATGATCGGCGCGGTGCTGGCACAGACGCAATACCACGATCTCGCAGGCCTGATCGCCGCGCTGGAGAAGGGGGGTCTCGGCCCGCAGGTCCAATCGTGGCTTGGCAACGGCAAAAATCTGCCGATCACCGAAGATCAGCTCAAGGCGGTGCTCGGCAATGCTCAGCTTCAGGAGCTCGCACGCCATGCCGGCTTGCCGGTCGACGAAGTTCTCAAGCTCTTGGCGCAGTACCTGCCCGAGCTTGTCGACAAAGCGAGCCCGAACGGCACGCTGTCGCACGCGTGACAGTGACGCGCGGCACCGGCGCGGGTTTCCGGAATGCGATCGGCACACAGGGAGAAAACAATGAGGACGATCGTAATTATCGTTGCCTCGCTTTGTCTCGCGGGTGCCGCAATGGCGCAAACCGCGCCGGCCACAGCTCCCGCGGCCGCGGCCGCGCCGGCGACCTGCCAAGTCCAGGCGACCGGCAAGAGCCTGCACGGCGCCGCGCTCAATAGCTTCGCCAAGAAATGCTGCAAGGATCAGGCCGCGGCGGCGAAGCTGCACAGCGCAGCCGAGACCAGCTTCACCAAGAAGTGCCTGTCCGACGCCGGCGCGTCTTGAAGTCATTCCAGGCTCGCCGCTTCGCGGCGGCCGGAATGGCGGGCGCTGGCTTCACGCCGGCTGGCTTGCCAAGCTGTAGCTCGCGGAGTAACGGCCCGCCTTCGCCCTTTGGGCTTCAGCGCGATAGCTTCGCTCACTTCGCGAGCGAAGGCTGGTGCGCGGTAGAGGGATCGAACCTCTGACCCCTTCCATGTCAAGGAAGTGCTCTTCCGCTGAGCTAACCGCGCATTTCAGGTCATCAGGAGCGAGGGTTTAGCTTTGCGGCGCCCGCCGGGTCAAGCCCGTGCCGCAGCGCAAAGCGCGGTTAATACACCGCGCGGCCGCCCGAAATATCGAACACGGCGCCGGTCGAAAACGAACAATCCTCCGACGCAAGCCAGGCAATCATCGCCGCCAGTTCCTCGACCGCCAGAAAGCGGTTCATCGGGATTCTCGCGAGCATGTAATCGATGTGCTGTTGTTTCATCTGGTCGAACATTTCCGTCTTCGCCGCAGCCGGCGTGACACAGTTCACCAGGACGCCTTTGGTCGCCAGCTCCTTGGCCAATGACTTCGTCAATCCGATCAGGCCGGCTTTCGACGCCGAATAATGCGACGCGTTCGGGTTGCCGTCCTTGCCGGCGATCGAAGCAATGTTGACGATGCGGCCGTAGCCTTTTGCGATCATATGCGGCACCACGGCGCGGCAGGTCAGATACGGCCCGACCAGATTGACTTCGACGACTTGCCGCCAGACCTCGGGCTTGAGCTCCCACAGCGGCGCGTTGCCGCCGGTGATGCCGGCATTATTGACGAGAATATCGATCTTGCCGCGGGTGCCGATCAACGCGTCGACGGCGTTGCCGATCATTGCCGCGTCGGTCACGTCGACGACAGCGGTATCGACTTGGCCACTCTGTTTCAACGACGCCGCCGCTTTCGCTAGCACCGCCGCATCAACGTCCCACATCGCGATCGCGGCGCCCGACGCCAGAAGCTTTTGCGCAACCGCGAGGCCGATGCCTCTTGCCGCACCGGTCACGACGGCGACGCGGCCTTTAAGATCAAGGGTGTTCATAGCGATGGCTCATATCCAATGCTCCGCCCGGATTCCCGCTTGCGCGGGAATGAGCGGAATCGTGGGGCAATTTGACGAGATCACCGTTACCTAGAACTTGACCCGGTCGGCGCCTTTGAGGCCGAGCATTTGCCGCGCTTCGGCCGGCGTCGCGATCTCGTAGCCCAGGTCCTCGACGATGCGGCGGATCTTCGCCACCTGCTCGGCATTGCTCTTGGCCAGCTTGCCCGGCCCGATATAGAGCGAGTCCTCGAGCCCGACGCGCACATTGCCGCCGAGCATCGCGGCGTTGGTGCAAAAATTCATCTGATGCCGGCCGCCGGCCAGCACCGACCACAGATAGTCCTTGCCGAACAGCTTGTCGGCGGTGCGCTTCATGAAATTCAAATTGTCGAGATCGGCGCCGATGCCGCCGAGAATGCCGAAGATGAGCTGCAAGAATATCGGCGGCTTGAACATGCCGCGATCGACGAGATGCGCGAGATTATAGAGGTGGCCGGTGTCGTAACATTCGTGCTCGAACTTCACGCCGTGGCCCTCGCCGAGCGTTTTATAAACTTTCTCGATATCGCGAAACGTGTTGGGGAAAATATAACCGTCGGAATTGGCGAGATAGCTCTCCTCCCAATCGTATTTCCAATTCTTGTAGCGCTTCACCATCGGATAGAGCGCGAAATTCATCGAGCCCATATTCATCGAGCACATTTCCGGCGATAGCGTATTCGCCGCCGAAATGCGCTGCTCGACCGTCATGGTCACGGCGCCGCCGGTGGTGATGTTCACGACCGCGTCGGTCGCCTGTTTGATGCGCGGCAGGAATTGCATGAACACGCTGGCATCTGGCGTCGGCCTGCCATCCTTCGGATCGCGCGCGTGCAGATGCAAAATGGCGGCGCCGGCCGCCGCGGCATCGATCGCTTGGGTGGCGATCTGATCGGGCGTGATAGGCAGCGCCTCCGACATGGTCGGGGTGTGGATCGAGCCGGTTATCGCGCAACTGATGATGATCTTGTTCGCCATTGGCTCGTATCTCCCTGCCGTCCTTTATCCGCCAGCCGGCGGATTTCTGCCCGTCTCGCGCTACCTTGGTCAAGAACCGGCCTTCGTTCAAGCGTTGCGCGCTTTGGCATCTTGGATCGCCGACCAGATTGCATAGGGCGTGGCCGGCATCGGCATGTCGCGCACGCCGGCCTCGCGCAAAGCGTCAAGGATGGCGCTGACCACCGCGGCCGGCGCCGCCGTGGTGCCGCCCTCGCCGCCGGCCTTGATGCCGAGCGGGTTGGTCGGCGACAGGACTTCGGCGATCCCGGTGGCGAACGGCGGCAGCATGTCGGCGTGCGGCATGCCGTAATCCATCAGCGAGCCGGTCAGCGGCTGGCCGGAATCGGGATCGAGATAAACCTGCTCGCAGACCGCCTGGCCGACGCCCTGCGCGATGGCGCCGTGGGTCTGGCCGTGGACGATCAAGGGATTGATGCAGCGGCCGACATCGTCGATCGAGGCGTAGCGCGTGATCGCCATCGCGCCGGTGTCGGGATCGATCTCCAGCTCGCAGACCGCGGTGCCGTTGGGAAACACCGGCTCGTGCATCTCGTTGTCGGTGACGACGGCGATGCCGTCTTGCAGCGGCTCGGGCAGTGTGTGGTGGGCGGCCTCGCTGGCGAGTTCGAGAAAATCGAAGCTGCGATTGGTATCGCGCGAAACGAAACGGCCGTCGCTGAAGGAAACATTGTCCGGCGCCGCGCCCATGACGATGGCGGCGATCGCTTTGCCTTTGGCGATAAGATCGACGGCGGCTTTCGCGAACACCGTTGCGGCGTGACGCATCGAGCGGCCGGAATGGGTGCCGCCGCCGGCGCGGACCACGTCGGTGTCGCCGAGAATGATGTTCACGCTCTCGACCGGCACCCGGAGCAGATCGGAGACCACTTGGGCGAAGCTGGTTTCATGGCCCTGGCCGGCCGGCTGGGTGCCGATCACGACATCGACGCGGGCCGGCCCCGATTGATCTTGCGGCTGCACCTTGATGCGCGCTTGCTCGCGCGGCGCGCCGATCGAGGATTCGACGTAGTTCGCAAGGCCGAGACCGAGCAGCTTGCCGCGGCGCTTGGCCGCGCGGCGGCGCGCCGGAAATCCGTTCCAGCCGGCGATATCCATCGCCCAGTCCATATTCTCTTGGTAGCGGCCGGAATCGTAGAGCATGCCGACGCAATTGCGGTACGGCATGGCCTGCGGCCGCACCAGATTCTTGCGCCGCAGTTTTATGCGATCGATGCCGAGCGCGACGGCGGCGGCATCGACCAGCCGCTCGATGGCGTAAGTCACTTCCGGGCGGCCGGAGCTGCGGTAGGCTTGCGTCGGCATGGTGTTGGTGAAGACCGCAACCGCGCGCAACGTCGCCGCCGGAATGGCATAGGAGCCGGAAATGAGGCCCGCGCCCTTGCTCAATGGTGACAGTGAGACGCAGCGCGCCCCGACATTGCTGATATTGGTGGCGCGCATCGCCAGGAAGCGGCCCTTGGCGTCAAGCGCCAGTTCGACCTTGGTGACCAGATCGCGGCCTTGATAATCGCTCAAGAATGCTTCCGAGCGGGTGGCGAGGTATTTGACCGGCCGGCCGAGTTTTTCCGCGGCCCACAGCACCAGGCCGTATTCGACAAACACGCGATTGCGGGTGCCGAAATTACCGCCGACGTCGTGCGACAGCACACGCAGACTGTCGGGCGGGATGCCGAGCACATTGGCCAGCTCGCTCTTTTGCCGCACCGCGCCGCCCGAGCCGGCATACAGCGTGTAGCGGCCGCTCGCGGCATCGTAATGGCCGAGCGCGGCGCGCGGCTCCAGCGGCACGCCGGTGACGCGGCCGACATGGAAATTTTTTGTCACGACGTGTGCCGCGCGCGCAAAAGCGCTATCAGTCGCCGCCGCATCGCCGAACAGCGTGTCGACCAGGACATTGTTAGGCGCCTCGTTCCACACCGCCGGCGCACCGGATTGCATCGCATCTTCGGAATGCAGAACGAACGGCAGTTCCTCGTATGCCACCTCGACCGCTTCGGCCGCGTCCATCGCCTGCGGCTTGGTCTGCGCCACCACCATGGCAACGGCCTCGCCGACATGGCGCGCCTTGTCCGCAGGCAACAAGAGATGCGGCCCGATGAAGACCGCCCCGCCATTCGGCGCGGTGAGCTTCATGTCGTATTTGGTCTTGGGCAGCGGATCGTGCGGGATCGGCTTGAGGCTGTCGGCTAAGCAATCGGCGCCGGTGAATACGCCGAGCACGCCGGGCATCGCCTTGGCCGCCGCGGCATCGATCGCGACAATGCGCGCGTGCGGGTAGGGCGATCGCACCATCACCGCATAGGCTTGGCCGTCCAGACTGAAATCGTCGGTGAAGCGGCCCTTGCCGGTGATGAGCCGCGCGTCCTCCTTGCGCGGCAAAGGCTTGCCGATGAAGCGATAGTGCTCGGCCGGCGGTCCGGTGTCGTTCATCGCATCTGGCCGAAACGGTTCACGCCACGCGTTTAAAATCTTGCGCACCGCGCCGCACGCGGCGCTCGTCGACTTCGATGCCGAGCCCGGGTCCATCCGGCACGTTGACATGACCATGCTCGACCGCAAGCGGCACGACCGCGACATCCTCGGCAAGGCCGGGGCTGGTTAGGGTCAGGCCCCAGGCCATCGCCGGGACCACGGCGGCGACATGGAGCGCCGCCGCCGAGGCGATGCTCGATTCGCCGGTCTTGCAGGAAATGTTGACGGCCATGCCCAACCGGTCACACAGCCGGCTGGCTTCGAGCAATGCGCGCAAGCCGCCGAGTTTTATCGCCTTGAGGCTGCCGCCCTTGGCCGCGCCGTGTCGGTGATGGCGCGCAATATCAGCGCGCGAATGGATACCTTCGTCGGCCCCGATCGGCACCGGACTTGCAGCCGCGATCCGCGCCATAACATCCAGATACTCAGCGTCAAGATCATGTACGGCGACCGGCTGCTCGAAGAAGTCGAGACCGCAATCGGCGACCGTGCGCACATAGCGCAATGCCGCGTCGGCGCTAAAGCCCTGGTTGGCATCGGCCGAGACGAGGCAGCCGTCGCCGTCCCGCTTGAGCGCCCTGCAGATCGTTGCCGTGCGTTCGGCATCGGCGTCCGGCGCGCCAAGGCCGACCTTGATCTTGAAGGCGCGATAGCCGGCGGCGCGGCGCGCCTGCGCTTCGCGCAGATCGGCTGCGGTGTCGTCCGACCCGATGACCGCCAAAACCGCAATGCGGCGGCGCTGCTGCTCGCCCAAGAGCGCATGAACCGGCCGCCCGGTGGCGCGGCCAACCAGGTCGTGCAGTGCGATTTCGATCGCCGCCTTGGCCGCGCTATTGCCGTGCATCGCTCCGTCCATCGCCGCCGACAGGGCGCCAAAATCATCGGCCAGGCGTTCGTACAGATCGGTCACGAACAGATTTGGCGCGAGCAGATTTGGCGCCATGTGGTCCACTGCCGCCATCATGCTGGCTATGGTTTCTCCGGTCATGGCCGGAGCCGACGCCGCCTCGCCCCAGCCCACCACGCCGTCGTCGGATTCGACGCGAACCAGCACATTGTCGGCCCGCGCCACGGTCTCGCCGGCCATTTGCACCGGCTTCTTCATCGGTAGGCTGACCGCGATGGGCTCGATTGCCTTGATTTTCACGCCGTTTCCCCGCTTCCGCCCGGCCGGCGCCGGCCGCGGCATTGTTCGCCCGCTTTTCTATCAGATTTTCGCCGCCATGTTGTCCTCTGTCACAGGCGTCGCGTGAGGTATCATGGGGTTACCCGCCGGTGATGGGCATTGCGTGCGATCGGCGAGCGGCCTATGTGATTTTACGATTGCTGCGAACGCAGTGCGCGGGGGCCCGGCACTTAGGAGTTCGGCGGATGCGAGCAAAGTTCATGATGGTGGTCGCGGCCTTGTTGCCGCTTGCGTTTGCCGGCCATGCCTGGAGTGCCGATCTGAACTCCGGGCGGCCTCTGGCAGACGGTCGATAGCGATACCAAGCAGCCTAGCGCCTGGTTCCTGATCAGCAATCACAGTGGCGTCTATGACGGCATCATTGCCAGAATGTTCCTGAGTCCCGGACAAGATCCGAACGTGGTGTGCAACGAGTGCAAGGATGACCGGCACGGCCATCCCTGGCTGGGGCTCGAAATCATCCGCGGCATGATGCAGGAGAGCGAGGATAAATACGGCGGCGGAACGATCCTCGATCCGCGCGACGGCAAAATCTATCACGCGACGATGAAGGTTACACCCGACGGCCAGACACTTGTCGTGCGCGGCTATATCGGCGTCGAATTGCTGGGCGAGAATCAATATTGGACGCGGCTGCCGGATGCCGCTTACAGCATGCTCGATCCGTCGATAAATCCCAACGCGCCCGCGACCGCGAAACATTCGCCGCCGCACAAATCAGAGCTCGTGCCGCTGAAGCCATGACATTTAAGTATGCGCGCGGCTCTTCCTCGCGCGGCTCGGCTCTTCCTCGCGCGGTTTGCCCATCAGCACCGGCTGGAACAACGCCGCCGCGGCCATCGTCGTAAGCAGGGAGATCGCCAGCAATTTTCCCATGCTGGACGTTCCGGGGTGGCTGGAAAACCACAGGCTGCCGAAAGCGGTCGCGGTCGTGCAGGCCGAAAACGTCACCGCGCGCGTCAGCACGGACTGCAACAGATTGGTCTGACCCTCGCGCCACGCCATGATGTAATAGATCTTGAACGCCACGCCGACGCCCAACAGCAGCGGCAGCGCGATGATGTTGGCGAAGTTCAACGGCAGATCGACCAGCACGCAAATCTCCAGCGTGACCACGCCGGCCAAGAGCAGCGGCACCAGCGTCAGCAATACGTCGCCGAACCGGCGCAGCGTCAGCCAAAGAATGATTCCGATGGAGATCAGCGCGCAAGCCCCGGCCTCGATAAAGGCGGTGACGATGGCGCCGCGCGCCTCCAAAATCGAAATCGGCCCCTCGGTCGCATCAGGCGCGACAGACTGAACCGAGCGCGCGAATTGCCGTAACACGGCATTGTCGTTGGAATCGCCCTTCGGCGCGACATCGATGCGCGCCTGGCCATCCGGCGTCACCCATTGGCGCGCCAGTTGGGGCGGGAGGTTGGCGCGGGTGATCTCCTGGGCCTTGAACAGATTGCGCAGATCGTCGAGCGCGGAGTGCAACGGCTGCACCAGCACCGCTTGCGCGCGTTGCCGCACCGGCGTATCGGCTTTGGCGAGCGCTGTCATCGCGCTCGCCAGACGCCGCGCCGCAGCCGCGCCCTTGCCGCCGCCATTTCCCGCCAGCCGGTTGAGAAAATCGGCCGTGGAATTCAACATGCTGACGTTTTGCGCGTCGTCGGGCGGTGCGCTCGGGGCGGACGGATTGAGCGCCGGAAGCAAGGTCTTTGCCGCGTCCTGGATCAGCGGCAGTTTTTGCTGCTGGTCGGGCGGAATGAAGCTCGTCAAAGTGATCGCGCGCGCGACTTGCGGTAGCGCCCGCAGCTTGGCGGCGACACGGTCTGCCTCGGTCAACGACGGCTCCAGCACCTGGATGTCGTTGGCGCCGCTGTCGGGATCTCTTATGAGATCGAGATAGGTTGCCACCGCCTCGGTTTTGGTGCTGCGCAAGTTGATCGGGTTGAAATCGAAACGCAGCCAGTGCAGCAGCGGCAGCCCGCAAGCGACGACGGCGAGAGTCGTGATGAGTATCGGAATCCGATGCCGGGCGAGGAAGGTGTCGACCGGCGCCAGGATGGCATAGCCGAGCTGCTCAGGCTCGCGCGGCGGGTTGAGCAGCTGCAACAGCGCCGGCAGCAGCGTGATGCTGGTGGTGAACGCAATCAGCATGCCGACGCCGGCAATCAGGCCGAGCTCGGATACCCCCCGATAGACCGTCGGCAGGAACGAAAAAAAGCCGGCCGCAGTCGCCAAGGCGGCAAGCGTCAGCGGGGCGCCGGCACGCGCACCGGCCTGCAACAAGGCCCCGCGCACATCGTCGACCTCATGCCGTTCGGCCCGGTAGCGGACGCTGAACTGCAGCCCGAAATCGACGCCCAGCCCGACAAACAGCACCGCGAAATACACCGAGATCAAATTGAGCGTGCCGACCATCAAAAGGCCGAGTGCGGCGGTGATGGAAAGCCCGACCACAAGGCAGGCGAACACGGCGAAAATGATGCGCACCCAGCGCAGCGCCAGCCACAGAATGAAAAGCACGACCGCGATCGTCACGGTGGCATTGAGGGCGGCATTTTCCTTGATGGTGCCGAATTCCTCGTCGGCCATCGGCACCGGACCGGTCAGGCGCAGGCGCGCCTGGTATTTGGCCGTGAAGTCGAGGTCGGCTGCGGCTTGGCGGATAGCGTCGGTTGCCTGCTCGCCGGGCTCGAGCTCGGAGTAATCGAGTGCCGCGTGGATCTCCAGGAATTTAAGACGCTCGTCGGGCAGGGCGTGGCCCTCGACCAATTCGTGCCACGAAAAGCTTGCCGGTTGCCCGGCATTCACTTTCTCGATCGCATCGGCCGCAAGCGTCATCGGCCAGGCCGTCTGGTCGAGCGTGATCTGGCCGCCCTGCACGCCGAGAAGTCCGAACTGCAAGACTTGAATGACGCCGCGTAGCGTCGGATCGCCCGCCAGCACCTGGACCAGGCGCTGCGCCTGGGTCAGCATTTTCATCTGCGGGGCGAGCTCGCTGGCCGGTTCGAACAACAGACCGTTCTGCGCGAAGAAGCTGCCGCCTTTCGGCTGTTCGATGGAATAAAACAGGTTCTTCTGCTGCGATAGCCGCTGCACCAAGGCGCCGATCGCCTGGTCGACCAGTTCGGGCGTCGGCGCATCGACCACCGCGACGATCGTTTCGTATTGTGGAAAGGCCTTTTCCAGCGTGGCTTCGCGTTGCCGCCACGCGATGTTCGGGGAAATGAGCCGATCGACGTCGGTCGTCATGGCGAAATGCGTTGCCGCATACCAGGACGACAGCAGCGCAAGGAGAATCGAAACCGCGATCACCGGCCAGGCATTTTGCGCGCAAAAGCCGATGGCACGAACGACGAACGCGGTGATGCTTTTCATGAGGGAAGCGGAGTGTGATGTTCGGCGGGGTCTGGAGATCAACGAATGAACCGGCGTTTGAGGCGTCAAGATAGGCAAAATAGCGGCAGATCGATCCAGTTAAGCGGGCCTAGATGCCCTGAATGGCGGCAAAAGTGAATTCGTGGATATTTTCCTACGCCGTTCGCCGATCTTTGTCTTCGTAGCAAAACGAAGTCTTTAGGCGATGCGTTAACACCGCCGCACCTCGCGTTAACACGTTACCACCAATCGATATCGCCCCGAACTGGTTGTAGAAGTAACACATTGCCGCTGGAACGGTAGGAGACCTACCGTTTTTCTTTGAAAGAACTGCGGGTTCTCTTAGAAAGAACGGCCGGTTTCTTACGAACAACTACCGGTCCGCGGGAGAGACCTATAGATTCCCTCGGGACGGTCGCGCGGCCATGATAGAAAGGCGTGACAAAACGGCAGAATCACCTTCAGAACCTTGTCCTGGCCCTGCGCGCTGGACATAACGCCTCATTTCCGCTCAAAGGTGCCTCTGTAAGGGGTCATTGATCCGGCTTGCCCGGCCCGGCGACAAAGGCTTAAGAAACAGGTCCGGGCTTGATTGTAGCGGTTTGGCAGCCAAGTAAGCACCTAACCCAGCACCATTCTCCGGCTTGCGGCGCATGGCCGCAGTTCCGAGTGAACCAAGAACGTAAACCGGCATCGACCGGGAGGTTTTGATGAAAGTGATCCTCGCCCAGCCTCGTGGCTTTTGCGCCGGCGTCGTGCGCGCCATCGAGATCGTCGAACGGGCGTTGCAGAAATTCGGCCCGCCGGTCTATGTCCGCCATGAAATCGTGCACAATAAGCATGTGGTGGAGAGCCTCAAGGCCAAGGGCGCGCGCTTTGTCGAGGACCTTTCCGAAGTGCCCGCCAATGCCGTCACCATTTTCAGTGCGCATGGCGTCGCCAAAAGCGTCGAGGAAGAAGCCGCCTCGCGCAATTTGCCGGTGCTCAACGCCACCTGCCCGCTGGTCACCAAGGTGCATAACCAGGGCAAGCGCTATGTCGGTCAGGGCCGCAAACTCATTCTCATCGGCCATGCCGGGCATCCGGAGGTCGAGGGCACGATGGGCCAGATCTCCCAGCCGGTGACGCTGGTGCAGACCGAAAGCGACGTCGCCAAGCTCGACATTCCGGAGGATACGCCGGTCGCCTATGTGACGCAGACCACGCTGAGCGTCGACGACACCCGCGGCATCATCGCCGCGCTGCATAACCGCTTCACCGACATCGTCGGCCCGGAGACCCGCGACATCTGCTACGCGACGCAGAACCGGCAAACCGCGGTGCGGGAACTTGCCAAGCTGGTCGACGTTATTCTGGTAGTTGGCGCCAAGAACAGTTCCAATTCCAACCGGTTGCGCGAGATCGGCGCGGAGGCCGGCACGCCGAGCTATCTGATAGCCGACGGCAGCGAGCTCAATCCGGATTGGTTCACCAACGCCGCGACTGTCGGCATCACGGCCGGCGCGTCGGCGCCGGAAGTGCTGGTCGAGGACGTGATCGAGGCGCTGCGCCGGCTCAATACGGTCGATGTCAGCCAGCTCAACGGCCGTCACGAGACCATCGAGTTCCGTTTGCCGCCCGAATTGACGGACGGCCTCACCGCCGGTCGCGCGACCGCAAAAGTCTAAAATTGCAAATTCCGAGTTGATGTCGGCGCGCGGCGACCACACAAACTAACTAAAGAAGGATATCGGTCGTGGGTGTATCTCTACGTCAGAAGGCAAAAGTCGGCGCCTATGTCATGCGTCAGCGCTTGGCGGGACGCAAACGCTACCCGCTGGTGCTGATGCTGGAGCCGCTGTTTCGCTGCAATCTGGCCTGCACCGGCTGCGGCAAGATCGATTACCCTGACGCCATCCTCAACAAGCGCCTTTCGGTCAAGGAATGCCTCGACGCCGTCGACGAATGCGGTGCGCCGATGGTCGCCATTCCCGGCGGTGAGCCGCTGATCCACAAGGAGATCGGCGAGATCGTCAAAGGCATCGTTGCGCGCAAGAAATTTGTGTCGCTGTGCACCAATGCGCTGCTCTTGGAAAAGAAGCTGCATCTGTTCGAGCCGTCGCCTTATCTGTTCTTCTCGGTGCATCTCGACGGCATCAAGGAGCATCACGACAAGTCGGTATGCATGGACGGCGGCTTCGAAAAAGCGGTGTCCGCGATCAAGGCCGCCAAGGCCAAAGGTTTTGCCGTCAACGTCAACTGCACGGTGTTCGATGGTCATCCGGCCGAGGACATCGCGAAATTCCTCGATCTCACCGAACAGCTTGGCGTCGGCGTTTCGATCTCGCCCGGTTACGCCTATGAGCGGGCGCCCGATCAGGAGCACTTCCTCAGCCGCCGCAAAACCAAGGAACTGTTCCGCGATATCTTCGCGCGCGGCAAGGACAAGAACTGGAACTTGACGCATTCCAGCATGTTCCTCGACTTCCTCGCCGGCAATCAGGAATTCCACTGCACGCCGTGGGGCATGCCGACGCGCAATATCTTCGGCTGGCAAAAGCCGTGCTACTTGCTCGGCGAAGGCTACGCCAAGACGTTCGATGAGCTGATGGACACGACCGACTGGGACCTCTACGGCACCGGCCGTTACGAAAAATGCGCAAACTGCATGGCGCATTGCGGCTACGAGCCGACCGCGGCCGATGCCATGATGAAGCATCCGCTCAAGGCCGCCATGATCGCCTGGCGCGGTATCAAGACCGAAGGTCCGATGGCGCCGGAAATCGCCATGGACGAGCAGCGGCCGGCGCAATACGTGTTCGACAGCCAAGTCCAGCTGACGCTGTCGCAAATGCGCGCCAATGAGGCGCGCGAAAAGGCAGCCAAAGCCACAAACACATCGGCGCAGACCTCAGCCAGCGCAGCGTAGCTCGTCGTTCCGGGGGTGGCCCAAAGGGCCAAGCCCGAAATCCATAATCACAGTTCTAGCGGCTTGAATTCTGCGCCCGCCAAATTGCGGGTGCGATGGCTATGGATCGTAAGTCTCGGCTGCCTCGGTTATGAGGTTATCGGGGTGACGACCGCCGGAAACTCGAGCGCGATTGCATCGCGAGAACGAATCAATTCATCCGCCACACGTTCGCGGCAGGATAAAGATGATCGAAACGACGCAAGACGCGGGCTTTGATCTCGCTTACAATCCGCGGCAATAGGCCCCAAGGGCGGGCCGGGTGAGGGGAGTAAGTCTATGACTGCTAAAGGTTTTGCAGCGGTGCTCGTGGCGGCGGGGACACTGGCGGCGACGCTGCCTGCCGACGCCCAACAGAGCCGCGTGCAAGTGGGCCAGCTCGCCTGCTCGCTGTCGTCCGGCATCGGCATGATCGTGGGCTCCCAACGCAACGTGAGTTGCACCTTCCAGCCGGACAACGGCCCGCCGGAAGCCTATGTCGGCACCATGACCAAGCTCGGCCTCGATGTCGGCTTCACCACCGGCAGCGCAATTATTTGGGCGGTATTTACCGGGACCAATCGCTATGTCGGCATGCTGTCCGGCACCTATACCGGAGCGCAGGCCGAAGCGACCGTCGGCGCCGGTGTCGGCGCCAATGCGCTGATCGGCGGCTCGAACCGCTCGGTGGCACTGCAGCCGCTTTCCGTGCAGGGGCAGACCGGACTTAATGTCGCCGCCGGCATCGGCTCACTGGAACTGCATCTCGCGCGGTGATCTAGCGCCCCCGCCTCTTGACCACCCCCGGCGACGCCTGAAACGATAGCTGCGCGCGGCCCGCGCCGGAACGACGGGCCCGCTGCCGGAGGCTGTTGCGGGAGGCGATGATGACGACGAGTGGCGGTCACGGCACGCGCGCGGCGGGTCCACGCTGCGTCGCGCTGGTCGGTCCCTTCCAGAGCGGCAAGACGACGCTGCTTGAAGCCATTCTCGCCCGCACCGGAGCGATGCAGCGCCAAGGCACCGTTGAAGCCGGCAATACGGTCGGCGACGCCAGCAAGGAGGCGCGCCATCACCGCATGAGCGTCGAACTCACCGTCGCCACCACGAGTTTCATGGGCGACGCTTATTCCTTCCTCGACTGCCCCGGTTCCGTTGAATTTGCCCATGACATGCGCGCGGTGCTGCCGGCGATCGACGCGGCGATCGTGGTGTGCGAGTTGGACGAGAAGAAAATTCCGCAGCTGCAACTCATCCTGCGCGAGCTTGAAGACCAGAAAATTCCCCGCGTCCTGTTCGTCAACAAGATCGACAAGGCCGATGCCGGCGTCCACGACGTTTTGAAATTGCTGCAGCCGGCGTCACGCACCAAGCTGATCTTGCGGCAAATTCCGACTTTTTCCGGCGACCTTATCAGCGGCTTCGTCGACCTCGCGCTGGAGCGCGCCTTTGTCTACAAGGAGCACGCGCCCTCGGAAGTCGTGCCGCTCGAAGGCGATGCCGCCGATCTGGAAAAGACGGCGCGGTTCTCGATGCTGGAAACGCTCGCCGATCATGACGACGAGCTGATGGAGCAATTGCTCGAGGACATTCAGCCGCCGCGCGACAAAGTGTTCGACGATCTGCGCCAGGAATTGCGCGAGGGCTTGGTCTGTCCGGTGCTGATGGGCACCGCCACGCGCGCCAATGGCGTATTGCGGGTGCTCAAAGCGCTGCGGCATGAATCGCCGGGCATTGCCGAGACGGCGAAGCGGCTCGGCGTCAAAGCCGGCAAAGATGCCGCCGCCCAAGATGACGCTATCGCCTATGTGCTCAAGACGCAAAACACCGCGCATGGCGGCAAAATGTCGGTGGTGCGGATGCTCGCGGGGCAGGCCGGCGACGGCACGACGTTCTTGTCGGGCGGCGATGAAGCCGGCCGCGTCGCCGGCGTGTTCAAGCTGGTCGGACAATCGAGCGAAAAACGCGGAGCCGCCGCCCTCGGCGAGACGGTGGCTTTTGCCAAGCTGGAGAAGGCCAAAACCGGCGACACGTTGTCGGCGGGCAAGCAGAGCCATGCCGCGCTCGCCAAGGCCGAGCCCCATCCGCCGGTGCTCGCCGTCGCTATATCGGCCAAGGAACGCAAGGACAACGTCAAGCTGGGCTTGGCGCTCAACAAGCTGGTTGAGGAAGATCCTTCGATCACCATCGTGCACAATGCCGAGACCCACGAAGTGGTGCTGTGGGGTCAAGGCGAGATGCACCTGCGCGTCGCTACCGAGCGGCTAAGCGACCGTTTCGGCGTCGCCATCGAGCGGCGCGCGCCGCGCGTCGGCTACCGCGAAACCATCCGCAAAGCTATCGTGCAGCGCGGCCGACACAAGAAGCAGTCCGGAGGCCACGGCCAGTACGGCGATGTCGTGCTTGAAATCAAGCCGATGCCGCGCGGCTCAGGCTTCTCGTTCGAGGAAAAAATCACCGGTGGCGTGGTGCCGCGCAATTATATTCCGTCCGTGGAGGAAGGCGTTGTCGACGCGCTTTCGCACGGTCCGCTCGGCTTCCCGGTGGTCGACCTTGCCGTGGCCTTGATCGACGGCTCCTACCATACCGTCGATTCTTCGGACATGGCGTTTCGGGCCGCCGGCCGCATTGGTGTTGTCGAGGGCCTGCCGCAGTGCCAGCCGGTGCTGCTCGAACCGATCCATCTGGTCGAGATCGTCTGCCCCACCGAGGCCACGGCCAAGATCAACGCGCTGATGGCGGGACGGCGCGGCCACATTCTCGGCTTCGATACGCGCGAAGGATGGGATGGCTGGGACGTGGTGCGTGCCAAAATGCCCGAGGTAGAGATCGGCGATCTCATCGTCGAGATACGCTCCGCAACCGCCGGCGCCGGCTCGTTCACGTTCAAGTTCGACCATATGGCGGAACTCACGGGCCGCACCGCCGACCAAATCATCGCCGCGCGGCGGGCGGCGGAGTAATTTTCGTCATTCCGGGGCCGAGCGTAGCGAGGAGCCCGAAATCCATAATCACGGACAGTGGTTATGGATTCCGGACTTGCCGCTGCGCGGCAATCCGGAATGACAGAAAATGGAGAACCTTTAATGCCAGCCTATTGGGTCGCGCGCTCTAAGATCAACGATCCGGTCGAGTATAAGAAGTACACCGATCGCGTCCCGGCGATTATCGCCAAATACGGCGGCAAGGTTTTGGCGCGCGGCGGGCGGTTTGAGGTTATGGAGGGGCCGCACAAATTTCAGCGCTTCGTCGTGATCGAGTTTCCCAGCTTTGCGCAGGGCGTCGCCTGCTTCACCTCGAAGGAATACGACGAGGCGGCGGCGTTCCGCCGCAACGGCGCGGGCGAGGTCGAGACCATCATGGTCGAGGGTGGCGAAGCGACCAAATGACTAGGCCGCCACGCGCGGCTCGCCGCCGCCCGGCGGCAGCACCGGCGCGCCGTCGGCGGCATATTCGTTGAGCTTGTTGCGCAGCGTGCGGATCGAAATGCCAAGCACATTGGCGGCATGCGTGCGGTTGCCGAGACAATGTTTCAGCGTTTCCAGGATGAGATCGCGCTCGACTTGGGCAATGGTGCGGCCGACAAGCCCGCGCGACACTTGCTCGGCGGCGAAAGCCGCGTGCGCCACGGCCGGCGTGCTGTGCTGCTGGTCGATCCTGGTGCCGTCGGGCATGAGGATCGCTTCGGGTTCGATTTTCTCGCCGTGTGCCATCAGCACGTCACGTCGAACTTTTTCTCCGCCAGCACGACCTCGCCGCGGACCATCAGGCGGTTGTTGACGTAGATGTCGATCTCGCCCGCCTTGCGGTCGAGTTCGAGCACGTTCGATTTGGCGATCACCACAGAGCCTTCCCTCACCGGGCGATGCGCAAGGCATCGCACCCGGCAAGATTTGCCCGGTTTATGGTTAGCGTCGCGTTAACAATGGGCGGCGTGCGCGCGCAAAACTTGGATTCACGCTTGCTCGGGAATGACAGCGCAATCCGCAACGCGTTCGAAAAATCAAAACGCCGGCCTGAAGGGCCGGCGTTGCCAAATCGGTAACACCGATTAAGCGGATGTTACTGGCGATATTGCTGGATGCGCGTCGTGCGTAATCCAGCCAGACCGTGCTGATCGATCGAATATTGCCAGGATAGGAATTCCTCGACGGTGAGCGTATAGCGGCTGCATGCCTCTTCAAGCGACAGCAAGCCGCCGCGCACGGCTGCGACCACCTCCGCTTTGCGGCGGATGACCCAGCGCTTGGTCCCCGGAGCCGGCAAATCGGCGATCGTCAGGGGGGAGCCGTCCGGCCCGATGACGTATTTAACCCTCGGGCGATGGGGTTCAGTCATATCAACTCTCACCTACTCGACCACTCACAGAGGCTGACTTTACGCAGCGCCACTTAAAATTTGCCTAAGCGAAAGGCTCATTTGACGGCAATTGCCGGTATTTTCCGTTCGGTGCGGTAACGAGACCCCCTGACGGGCATGATATTGGCTGTGATGATCGCTTGGCCTTTGGCGTTGGTCGCGCTGATCGCCAAAGTGTACTGGCCGGCGGGTGAGGTGACGCCGTTACTCGGCGACACGTTCCGCCAGCGCTGGCGCGGTCAATGTCGAACTGTCAGGTGTTCGCGCGCATATTTTCCGGCGCCGCCGACGTGCTGGCGTCGAGCCAAGCTCCGAAGACGCCGTCGTCTGCCCGCCGCCGCCAGACTGCCGTGCCGCGCGCGGTAACTCTTGGTAGTTCAATGGTTTAGTTGTCCAGGCTGGAAGCGAAAGAGGGCATTGGCGGCATGTGCTCGGCAGTTTTTGCCGCCCGTGGGTAAAAAGGGCCGCCCTTGGCTGCCATGGCGAAGCCGGACGGCGGCGCTTATAATAATCGCCATGACTTTGAACGCCATGACTTCTGAACGCAATGACTTGAACGCGATGGCATCGAACAAATTCGATATCGAGGGACGGCCGTCCGCCACGCGCGTCGTCGTCGCCATGTCGGGCGGCGTCGATTCCTCGGTGACCGCGGCGCTTCTGGCCGATGCCGGCTATGACGTCGTCGGCATCACGCTGCAGCTTTACGATCATGGCGCCGCGACCCATCGCAAGGGCGCCTGCTGCGCCGGCCGCGATATCCACGACGCGCGCGCGGTGGCCGAGCGCATCGGCATTCCGCATTACGTCCTCGACTACGAGGACCGCTTCAAGGCAGCCGTGATCGATCGTTTCGCCGAGAGCTATGTCGCCGGCGAGACGCCGGTGCCCTGCGTGGAATGCAATCAATCGATCAAATTCCGCGATCTTCTCGATACCGCGCGCGATCTCGGCGCCGCGGTGCTGGCGACCGGCCATTACGTCGCCTCGCGCGCGTTGCCGGGCGGCGGCCGCGCGCTTTATCGCGCGCGCGAAGCCGAGCGCGACCAGAGCTATTTTTTGTTTGCCACCACGCGCGCGCAGCTCGATCTGTTGCGCTTCCCGCTCGGCGATCGCACCAAGGCGGAGACGCGCGAACTGGCGCGCCACTTCGGGCTTGCCGTCGCCGACAAGCAGGACAGCCAGGACATCTGCTTCGTGCCGACCGGGCATTATGCGGATATCATCGAGCGGCTGCGGCCGGGCGCCGCCGGCCCGGGCGAGATCGTCGATCTCGACGGCCGCGTGCTCGGCCATCATGACGGCATCATCCATTTCACCGTCGGCCAGCGCCGCGGGCTTGGCATCGCCACCGGCTCGCCGCTTTATGTCGTGCGGCTCGACGCCGCCTCGCGCCGCGTCGTCGTCGGTCCGCGCGAAGCGCTCCGCACCAGCCGCATCCGCTTGCGCGATATCAATTGGCTCGGCGACGGCAGCATCGACGAAGCGCTGAACGCATCGCCCCGAAGTGTTCGTGAAAGTTCGTTCGACGCGGCCGCCGCAAGCCGGCATGGCTGCGCACCGGCGCGGCCGGCGGCCTCGAGGTCGAACTGATCGGCGGCGAGGATGGCGTTTCGCCGGGCCAAGCTTGCGTGTTCTACGACGCGGCCGAAGGCCAGGTCGCGCGTTCTCGGCGGCGGCATCATTGCCAGCACCGTGGCCGCGCCGCGCGCGAAGACGCCGATCGCCGCCGATCTCGCCACCGCGCGCTGACATTTGGCAGCGTCGGTATGGGTGCTGAACTCGACAATGCCGGCATTGCCAGAGCCTATGCGCGCTGGGCGCCGATCTACGACGTTGTGTTCGGCGCCGTGTTCGACCGCGGCCGTAAGGCGGCGACCGCGGCGGCCGAGCGCGTCGGCGGCCGTATCCTTGAAGTCGGCGTCGGCACCGGTTTGTCGCTACCCGATTATTCGTCAACGAGCCGGCTGATCGGCGTCGATCTATCGGCGCCGATGCTGCGCAAGGCGCAAGCGCGCGTCGCGCAGCATCGCGCTGACCAATGTCGACGGGCTCGCGGTGATGGACGCGCAGCATCTCGGCTTCCAGGATGCGGTGTTCGATGTCGTCGTCGCGCAATATGTCATCACCGCGGTGCCGGACGCGGAGATGACGCTCGATGAGTTCGCCCGCGTCGTCAAGCCTGGCGGCGAGATCATTCTGGTGAATCATCTCGGCGCCGAACAAGGATGGCGCGCGACTTTCGAAGGATGGTTTGCGCCGCTGGCGCGCCGGCTGGGCTGGCAGCCGGAATTCCGCTGGGGCCGGTTGGAGCAATGGGCGGCGCGGCACGGCGGCGTTCGCGTCGTCGAACGGCGGCCGATGCCGCCGCTCGGACATTTTTCGCTAATCAGATTTGCCCGCGCTGGCACAGCGCCGGCGGCGAAAACTTAGCCGCGTCGTTGCGCTTGCCAATGTCCGGAGCATCGCGAGGTCAACGAATATCCGTTCCAGTTGCCGCTGCCGGAATCGCCGGAGATTTGGCCGGAGCCGCTGGCATATTGATCGCCGGCCTTTACGCTGACGGAGACCTGGCCGCGCGGGTTGATGTGCCCGGAAATATCGACGGACTGATCGGGGTAACTGACATTGCCATCGGCGATACGGACCGCATAGCGATAGGCGCGGTCGCAGTCGCCGGAATCGGTCACGATCAGGACGCTCCAATCGCCGTCGAACGGCGTTTTCGCCGTCGCTGCCGGTACGGTCCACAACGCTCCTCCCAGCAAGAGAGCGATCAAGCCGGCGATCGTAAAGCTGCGGCTCTTCAAAATCATGTAAACCTCCGGTTGGCGCGGCGGCCCGCGCTCAGGGTGCTTTCTCTATATGTATATATATCTACGCTCAACCAATTCCACTCACGGCGCGAATGCCGTCATCGGCGACCGTCCTGCCGTTTTGCAGGCGGACAATACGATCGCAGAATGACAGGCTCTCGTCGCGATGCGCGATCATCACGATGGCCGGCCGCGGCTTCAGGCCGACAATCGCCGTGAGGATTTTACGTTCCATCGGCACATCGATCGCGCTGGTCGCTTCGTCGAGCACCAAAAGCCACGGCTGGCGCAGCACCGCACGCGCCAGGCAGAGCCGTTGCCGCTCGCCGCCGGACACCAGCGTACCGCGCTCGCCGAGCACCGTATCGAGACCGGCCGTCATGCCGGAGACCAGATCGTCCGCGCCCGCGACCGCCAGCGCATCCCAGAGCGCGGCCTCGTCTGCCTGCGGGTTGGCCCACAAAAGATTGCGGCGGATCGTGTCGCGGAACAGATACGGCTCCTGGGCGACATAGCTGACATGGTCGCGCCAGCTGACGGCGGTTGTCCCGTCAAGCGGCGTGCCGCCCACTGTGATGGTCCCCGATTGCGGTTGCAGGAGGCCGATGAGGAGGTCGGCAAACGTTGTTTTGCCAGCTCCGGTCGGTCCGCTCACGCCTAAGGACGCTCCCGGCTCGATCGTCAGGTTGAGGCCGGCGATGGCGCCGCCGGGATGTCGCGATGGTTCGTAGCGAAAGCTCACGTCGCGAAAAACGACGCGCCCCGGCGTCAGCGCCGCCGCTTGGCGCGGTCTCGTTTCCTCCGGCGCCAACAGATCCAATTCGAGCTGACGGACTTCGGCATAAGCAGGCAGCGTGTGTGCGAACTGCTGCGCGGCTTGCGATATCTGCATCACCGGCGCTGAGATTCGCGCCAAGACCAGAAGCATCGTGATCAGGATCGCCGGCGGGGTGTCGAACACCGCCAAGCCGATAAAAGCGATGAGGGCGCCGACCAGGCCGGAAATGATCGTGGCGGCGAGCCGGCTGCGGCTTTGCTGGCGGATGAAGGCGAACTGCTGGCGCTTAAGCTCCGCGAGGCTCGCCTCGAATTCGTTGACGAAACTTGCCTGGCGGTTCTGGCCGGCGGCGAGCTTCAGGGCGCCGAGAAATTGCGTGGTTTCGTGCGTCAGCGCGATGCCGGTGCGGCTGAGCTGGGCGCCGAGATTATGCGCGCGGCCGAGCATCGCCAAGCTGGCGAAGGCGCCGATCACGATCAAGACAACGGCGATGCCGGTCAGCGCCGGCGCCAGCAGGATGGCAATGGCGAGTTGAAATATCATCAGCACCATGGCGGCGAGAAATTGCACCATGAAATTTGCGGCACTGCCGATGCGCTGGATGTCGCCGCTCATCGCGTGCGTCACGCGCGCATGTTGCAGCCGGGAGACGACGGGCCAGGGCGCTGCGGCAAGCCGGCGCGCGACCTGCGCGCGGACTTGCTCGACAAAGCGCATGCGCAGATCGGCCAGCGTCGTGTCGCGACGCGCCGAGACCAGCGCGCGCACCACAAGCAGCGCCGCGAAAATGCCGAGCAGGACCGATAGCCGCGCGGTGCGCGTTTCGGCGCCGACGAGGTCGAGCGCGCGCACCGCCGTTTTGCCAATCCATCCCGGGCGCGTCTCGCTCGACGTCACGATGGCAAGGAGCGGCACCAGGAGTACGAGGCCGACGCCCTCGAACACCGCCGCGGCCACGGCAAGGCCCGCGGCCCATAAGCCTTCGCCGCGCGCGAAGCGGGCAAAGTCGCGCACGAAGTGCAGCGCCTGCTGGTGGAGACCGGCGTGCAAAATCGCACCGCGGGAGATTGCAGTGTCGGAGATCGCAGCGTCAGACATTGCAGCGTCGGACATGCGGACCGTTTGCGATGGCATTCGCGGGTAGCTGTGGCAAAGGGAGCGCCGATGTCAATTCGGCGCGCGCTCGCGCTGGGGCGCTGGCGAGGCGGATTGATTCGGGCGCTTGCGCGCAGGCTGCGGCCGGGTAGACGCCCGTCATCGGATCATAGCGTACCGATTACGCCCGTGGAGGGCTTGGCTCCCTATGGTGCGTCAATTGCTTGCTTTCATGAAAGGCCATATTGTCTTTGTGATTCGCCCTATCTTCAAAAGTTTAGAGTCGGCTGGCTATTTCGGGGGATAATCGCAATGGCTGACGGTCCGGTTGGTGGCCTGGAAGTCGAACAGGCTGTTGAACCGAGGCAGAAAACCGCTTGGGCGACGCCGCGCGTCATTTTGAGCGATTTTGCCGATACCGAAGGCAGCGGCGGCAACTCGTCCGACGGCGGGTCCGGCACCCACGGCTCCTAGCGTCCAGATCTCGATGGCGGCCTTTTCGTCGTTAAGTAAGCGGATCCATTGCTTAGACTCAACCCTTCGGACCTTGCTGATCCGGTGGCTTCATTCGCAGGCTTGATTGTCTTCGGCAACATACCGGTTTCGCGGCGGCATGAAGCGGCCTTAGCCGCGGCCGTCGCCCGCAATAAATCGCAGCGGGTTTCCACGCAGCGCACCTCCCATGGCTTGTTCGCGCAACTGGGACATCCGCCAGTTGGCCGCGAAGGCATCCTCTTTGCGTCATCGAGCCGGCTCGACAACGGCGCGGACATTGCCGCCGCGACCGGCGCCGATGCGTCGGTGGACGAAGCCGGACTCATCCGCCGCATTTTCGCGGCGCGCGGTGAGCCCGGCATTGCGCAGCTTCTCGGCGCCTTTGCTTTCGCCCACTGGGACGAAAGCGCCGGCACATTGACGCTGGCGCGCGACTGTATCGGGCAGCGTTCGTTGTTCTATCACGCCGGCGACGGCTTCGTGGCGTTTGCCGCGAACCTGGCGGCACTTCTGGCCTTGCCCGACGTGCCGCGCCAGCTCGACGAACGGATGCTCGCCAACTTCCTCGCGCTCAATCATCGCGAGCGCGAAACCACGTTTTATCGCGGCATCTGCCGCGTGCCGTCGCGCCATGTGGTGCGCATCACCCGCGACGGCGTCGAGCAGCATCCCTACTGGAGCCCGAATTTCGCGGCGGCGCCGCCGTTTGCCCGCGACCAGGACTACATCGCGCGCGGCCGCGAACTGTTCGACCGCGCTGTCGGGCGGACACTGCGCAATACGCCGCGCGTCGCGATCTCGCTCAGCGGCGGCTTCGATTCCAGTGCCGTCGCGGCGACCGCCGCGCGGCTGCGAAGCGGCGAAATCGCCTGCTATACCGGCCTGCCGCCGCCCGACCTCGAACGGTCGCCGCGGCCGGGCCGGTATCTCGACGAGCGCGCGAAAGTCGAGGCGCTGGCGCGCCTGCATCCATCCTTGCGCGTGACTTTCGTCACCCCGCGCGGCGCGCATCTGCGCCAGTCCGATCCGGCGCGTTACTTTCCCGGCATGCCGCTGGCGCATCGCAATCTGTGCAATCTCGGCTGGTTCGCGCAGCTCGACGAAGCGATGGCCGCGGATGGCCACCACGTCGTTCTGCACGGCGGGCGGGGCAACATGACGACGAGCTGGGACGGACGGTTTTTTCTCGCCGCGATGCTGAGCGAGGGCCGCTGGCTGAACCTGCTGGCGGAGTCGCGAACGCTCTCCCGCGCCAGTGGCCGCAGCATGGCACGGGTGCTCGCCAGTGAAGCGATAATGCCTTTGCTGCCGGCGGCGGCGCAGCGCGCGGTCGGGCGAATTCGCGGACGCTTGCCGCAAGACGTGAGCGGCTTCTCTCTGCTGCGCTCCGAAATCATCGATGAGCTCGATTTGCGGCGGCAATGGCGTGCCGATGGCTTCGATCCGACCTATCGGGCACGCGGCACCAGCGCCCGGCTGCGCGCCCATCAGATTTTCGATCAACTTCAATTATCGCGCGACATGGTGGGGCTGCGCTTCGATGCCGGTGGTTTCGAAGCGCGCGATCCCTATGCCGACCGCGAACTGGTCGAATTCTGCCTGACGGTGCCGGAAACGCTTTATCGCCGCAATGGCGTCGGGCGCTTCTTCGCGCGGCAGCTCTTCGCCGACCGGCTGCCGCGCGAAATTCTCGAAGAAACCGGCCGCGGCGAGCAGGCGCCGAACTGGTTTAAGTCGCTTAACGCCCGCAAGCCGGTCATCATCGAAACGGTCGAGCGGCTCGAAGCGTCCCGGCTGGCGAGCCAGCTGATCGATATTCCGCGGCTCAAGCGCCTGATCGCGGAGTGGCCCAACGATGCGGTCGCCGCCGAAGCCCGGTTCAAAGAGTATCGTCACGGACTGGACCGTGCGGTGCATGTCGGCCAGTTCATCCGCTGGGTCGAAGGCGGCAACGCCTGAGCGGGCCAATCGCCGCAATCTAACCGTCAGCGTGCAGCGTCGGCCTTCCTGCGATGCACCCAGCAATTGATCGCGAAGCGTGAATCGACGAACCGCTTCGACGGACAAGCCACCGGCATGACTTCGTGCGGCGCCCAGGCCGGAAAGACCAGCAGGGTATTATGGTCCGGTTCGATGTCGATAAAGGTTTGCATGGCCGGATCGCCGATCGCATAGAGCCGGAGCGCTCCGCCCGAGAAGGCTTTGGGCTTGCCATAAAAATAATAGACGCCGCTCAGCACGCGAATGTGCATCCGCTCCGACGCCGTCTGGGTATCGATATGCCGCTTGTAAAACGCACCGTCGTTATGCGCCACGAGTTCCAGCTCGACCTTGGTTGCTTCGACAGTGGTCGCTCCCAGCTTGGCGACCAGGTCCGGCACCAGCGCCAATATTTTCGCCTTCAGCAGCGGCTTGAACTCCCCGAGGTCGCGCGTTCCATGCGAGATGCGGACTGCGGGATCAGCCTTGCCTTCCTCAAAGCGCCCCACCTTGGTCGGTTGAAATGCTTGTTCGCGAGCGAGCGTATAGTCGAGTAGAGCCGTGACGGTGTCTTCCTTCAGGAAATCGCGCAGAACGAGATGAGGCGGCATCAGGCTCCGCATCGGAGAGTCTCCGGTTGTTTTACCGGTTTGCGGCGGTGCGTCGGACAATGCCTTACCTCAGCTCACACAAAACACGCGATCTCGACGAAATTTTCCGCCACCGGATAGCCCGTCACCTCGACGCCGGCGGCGTCGAGCCAGGCGTGGGCGTCGAGCGGTTTCTCTTTTCCCTTCGCTGCGCCAAAATGCATGACGCTTTTGACGCCGCGGCGTTTGAGCATTACCCGCGCCGCCATGGCCTGCGGCAGGCAGACCGCCTTGAACGGTACATACCGCGCCGCGCGCGTCACCGCCCAGCCGATCTCTTCGGCGAGCCGCGACTGCTCCGGCTCTGTTTGCGTTCGCGCCGCGAAGGCCCGCGCCTCGGCCGGCGGCACGAAACTGCCGAGATGGCGCGCCAGCCGCGGAAACGGAATGAAGATCAGCGCGAGCCGCGCCGCGAGCAGGCACGCCACCGCCTCGACCAGCAACGCGCGGCTGTGATGGTCGATCTGCCGAAACCTAAGCAGCAGGCGGCGGATCAAGCGCAATCGCACCATGCTTCACCAGTTCGTTGAGGAAAGTCTCGACTTCGGCGCGGCAGACCTCAGGCGCGACTTCAAACTCGTCTTGCAATTGCGCGCAGACCGCATCGACGTCTCGTGGCGTTTCGATCAGTTCCCAGATGCGGGCGCCGATTTCGCTCAAGCCGATATAATTGCCTTTTTCGGCGCTCATCATCACCAGCTCGTCGCCGACCTTCGCCGCCAGCCAGTCGCCTTGTTTGCGGACCATCATGTGTTCCGTTTCCATCACCGGCTTTCTATCCGCGTCATCCTGAGCGTGCGCGCGAAGCGGCATCGCGCCCGCCAGTTCATAGCCCAGCCGCCGCATCATCGGCGCATGCGCGGCCTCGATCCGCGCCACCTGCTCGGCGTCAGTTCGTCGCGCCAGGCGCCGACCTCGCCGCGGCGGAAGAACAGCTCCGCCCGGCCGCGCGGCGTCTCACTGAAGCCTTTGCCCTGTTCCTGCCGCCGCAACTCGGTAAAATCGGCGTAGCCCACAGCGCGCCGGATGTCCTCGTCGCTCGCCGGGCGGCCGGCAAAATCGAGCGCGCGGCGAAAAGTGCCGACGGTGTCGGCCTTCATGTCCTCATAACGGATCAGGTGCACGGGAATGTCGGTCTGGTCGAGCCAGCTCGCCAAATGGCCGCTCCAGCCTGGCACCTTTTGCCGCAACTGCTGGTCCAAACGCCTTGGCTTGGCGCAGTAAGCGCCCTGCGGGTCGTTCATGAGCGTGATCGCGTCGTCGATACTGGTGCGATTGTGGTTGGCGATCGAAGGCGCCACGTCGCGCGGGTCGCGCACGATCACGATTGCGCCGTTGGCGCCGCGCCGGCCAGCAAGCAAAGGCTCGCCCTTTTGCGTCAGCGTATAGGCGTCGTGAACTTTGACGAAGCGGACCGGCGGTGCAGCTTCCGGCTTGTCGTATTCATCATCCTGCGACACCGCTCGCCAGCTGCTCGTAAACGCGCGGGCGCAGGCAATCGATCTCGTCGTGTGTCAGCAGCCCGGAATTGATCAGCGACAGGTAATCGAACGGACCACGCGCGCTGGCGATGCCGCCGCGCTCCGGCAGATCGTTGATGTCGACCGGCTTGCCGTCTTTGGCGGAAAGATTCGCCACCAGCATGCGGAACCAGGTGTTGCCGGATTTCGGATAAGAGGCGAGCCAGATGGTGCGCATCACGCCGCCTTCTCCATCAAGCGCATATCCTGCCAATGCGCCTCCAGTGCAGTGATGACATCCGCCATTTTGGCAAAGTCGAGCGTTCTGGTCAGATAAAAAATCCCGGCGGCATTGGCGATCGTCGTTGCGGCATGGAAATAATTCGCTTTCTGGTCCATGCGCCGCACCAGCAGGGGCCGATAAGCGTTGCGGCGCAACAACAGCGCCGCGTCGACCACGTTCGGCCGTTCGATTCCCGGCTGGTGCGGTGGCCGCGCCTCGCGCAAGGCATAGACGGCGCCGAGCGCGAGCGGCTCGGTGAACACTTCGCCCGGCTCAACGTAGAATTTCTCCAGGCTTGCGCGCACGCGCTCGCCGCGTTGCTGGGCCAGATCGAGCCGCTCGATGGCCTGCGCCCACAGTTTTAATTGCCGGCCGTCCGGATGCACCAGTGGCGCGCCGGGTCCTTCGGCGGTCAGCGTACAGACATCGTCGGTTACCAGCGGATAGCCGCGCTGCGCCAGGGCCGCGGCCAGCGTCGATTTGCCGGCGCCGGAGGCGCCGCAGAACAGCACCGCCTTGCCGTTCACCCGCACCGCGCTGGCGTGGAGCACGATCTGCTCGCGCTGGTGCAATAAAATGCCGAACACCGTGCCCAGAATAAAGATCGGGATATCGGCGGCGCCCGCCTCCGTCTCCGGCGCGACCACGATCTCGCTGCCGTCATTGAGCATGAAGCGCGCGATGTCGGGGATGTGGAACAGAAACTGCTTGCCGGCGATCTGCCAGGTCGGCCCCGAAGCGCTCGGCTCCGGCAGGTTCTCCGGCACCGGCCCGCGCCGAATCGTCACCTGCGGCACGCGCTCTGGCGCGCCCGCGATCAGGCCCGGCAGATCGATCTCGCTGGCAACCGAAAGCCCGGAAACCCGGTAGAACTGCACCTGTCCGCCTCGTAAAATTAACGTTTGTGGAGGCTTTTAACCCCTCCCCCCGGCAGCAGCATAACAACACCTTCTCGCCAAGGTGCAAGCCGGGTCGGCAATGAGAATCCCGCTTGGAAAGGCGGCTTGGGTGTCATAAATGTGCGCTCTCAGCGCAGCCACGAACGGTTCCGCCCCCGCGACCTAGCATGGGGTGGGCTAAGTGCCTGGCGCGTTGAGGTTGGCGGAGTAGCTCAGTTGGTTAGAGCAGCGGAATCATAATCCGCGTGTCGGCGGTTCAAATCCGTCCTCCGCTACCAACCTACCTTCGTGCCCTGCCGCGGCGGCATTTCGCATAACGAAGCGGAATCCTCGAGCATCGAGGAATGCGCCGCCGGCGCGCAGGTGCTGCTCAACGCGGTGCTGGAATATGACCGGCGGTTGGGATGATCGCTTTTGAATGGCTTTGACCTTGGCGTCAATAATGATGTTGGTCACTAGCCGACAAGGTGGCACTCGGGTTAGAGATGACAAGCGGTCCAATACGACTACGGTAACTAGCTGAGATCGCGATTTCCCGTTTTTGAGGAGACACACCGGATGCACCAACCGATCAATTGGTGGAGGGGGCTTGTTCCACTGGCGCTGCTTTGGGCCATCGCAAATCTTGTCCATACGGGCGCCATCGAGGCCGATCTCGCCCATCGCGCAGCAGCGGCGATTGCAGGAAATTCCGCTGATTTGCCCGGCAAGCCGACTGTCTCGGTTGCCGGGCGCAACGTCACGCTCTCGGATCTGGGATTTACGCAACAGGCAAGTGTCCGGGCCGACGCCACCTTCGGCGTGCGCAAAGTGATCGAAGAGACTGCACCCAGGCCGCCATCCACTGCGCCGCTCAATGTCTCGGCCTGCCAATCCGAATTCGCCGCTGTTCTGAGCAAAGACATGATCCGATTTGCAACGGGAAGCGCAGACCTCGACAACGCTTCGACGCCGGTTTTGACGCAGGTCGTCGCTGTCGCCAAACGCTGCACGTCAGACGCCATCGCAGTGGCGGGCCACACGGATTCATCCGGCGATGCAACCTACAACATGACCCTGTCAAAGATGCGAGCACAGGCCGTTGTTGATTATCTCGTTAAGAACGGCATCGACCCCACGCGAATTTCGGCCGTCGGTTATGGTGACACCCGTCCCATTGCCGCGAACAATACCGACGAAGGCAAGGCGCAGAACCGCCGTATTGAATTCACCGTCAAATAAATTGGGGACTGAATCATGCTCTATGTGGGTGAGGTTTTCTGGCCCTGGCTTCTCGCGGCCCTCATTATGGGCTCGATTATCGGTTGGCAGACGTGGTCGAATAAAAAGCGTCGCAGTTGGTTCGCGGGCTGGGCCAAATGGGGCGCGGCCGCGTTTGGCATTGGCCTCGTAGCAGCGCTATTGCGAATTCTTCCCGGCCGTTGGGGATTGTGGCTTGAGACAGCGATTCTGTTATTCATCGCCTACATCTTTGGTTGCTTTGTTGGCGGATGGTTGCAACTGATCCTCAAAACCGAAAAGACGGCCGTGCGGCGCAAGACATCCATCCCACCGCCGGCGCCGCGATTGCCTGGCGAAGACAAACACAAAGGATCGCGTCCGCCAGGTTTTGCACACGCGCGTGGCCGCACGCCGGACGATCTCAAGCTGATCAGGGGGATCGGCCACCAGAACGAAGGAAGGCTGCATGGGCTTGGCGTTTGGCACTTCGATCAGATTGCCGCATGGACGCCAGACAACATCAATTGGGTTGGCAGCTATCTTGCATTTCGCGGCCGCATCAGGCGTGAAAAATGGGTCAAGCAGGCCAAGGAACTCGCTGCTGGCGTGACGACTAAGTTCGCCAAGCGTGTCGAGGGCGGGCTCGTAAAGACAAAAGTCGACGATGGTTCGCGCGGCCAACGGAATATCGAAAAAGTAAGATGACCTGACCGTACCTTTTGAATCACCGCGTCTTCTCGAAAATCTCCAGCCCGATCAGCATGCGCCGGATCGTCTTGGCGGTAATCAACCGCGACAGGTTGCGCTTGCTAATCGAAAGAAATTGCGCGCCGTCATGCGGCGAGAGCGCCCACCAGCGGTTTGACAAAGCCGCTCCAAGTCTTTGATCTTCGAAGGTGGGTTTGACAATCCGCGCTGAAATATCGATTTGATTTTCCGAAATGAGCGACTGCATCATAATCCGCATGTCGGCGGTTCAAGTCCGTCCTCCGCTACCAATAAATCAGGGCTTGCTCGACACAGGTCCTAACTTTTTGCTCCCGCATCATCGATAGCGAAGTCTCACTAAAAGCGAGCGGCCGCGACGATGCGCGCCTGCATGTCGCGATCGTTGATGATGCCTTCATGGGTGTAGCCTGGTGTCGCCACGTTGCGAGCGACTGATATCGTGCCGTGCATCGAACCGACGGGCCCAGTGAGTGCGGGCAAGCGCCGACGGCACAACGGCGCCGATTAGTAACGCCGCCACTGAACTCGTCACCAATAAATAGCGCGGTCGGTCGCGCTCCCTGCGCAATTTATTGCCCATGCAACGCCTCCTACGCGAAAAATACGCAGCTCCGCAGTAACTCAATCCTTCACCGCGTAATCGCGTAAAATCTCGGGCTTGAATGCGAGCCCGTGGCCGGGCCGTTCCGGCGCGGTGATAAACCCTTGGACCACCGGCACCGGATCGATCCACAGATCGTCCGATAGCCCCATGTCCTCGATCCAAAGCCCGTTCGGAATCGAGGCGAGGAGTTGCACGTTCAGTTCCGGGAACAGATGCGGCGCCAGCGTCATGCCCCAAGTGTCGGCGACGGTCGCGATCTTGCGCAATTCGGTCAAGCCGCCGCGCATTGGGTCGGGCTGCAAAATCGGCAGGCCCGGATTTTCGAAAAACGGCTTGAGATCGAAGCGCGTGAAATGCGTTTCGCCGCCGACAATGCGCAGATCGAGTGCCGCGGCGATGCGCAGATAACCGGCGAAGTCGTCCGGCACCACGGGCTCTTCCAGCCAATACACGTCGTAGTCCTGAAACTTGCGGCCCATCTGGATGGCGACGTCGGCGGTCCAGCCCATATTGACGTCGATCATGATGTCGATGTCCGGTCCCACCGCCTGGCGCATCCGCTTGACGTTATCGAGATCGGTGGCGAGATCGGCGACGTGCGCGACCTGCATTTTGATCGCCTTATAGCCGCGCTCCTTATAGTGCAGCGCCTTGGCGATCATGCCGTCGCCGCCCGAGCCGCGAAAGCAGCCCGAGCCGTAAGCCGGTAACTGCGCGCGATAATGCCCCCACAGCCGGTGCAGTGGCAGCTTGGCGGCCTTGCCGAGCGCGTCCCACAGCGCAATGTCGAGCGCCGACATCGCCATGGTGGCGATGCCGCCACGGCCGTAGGTGATGGTCGCGCGCCACAGATCTTGCCAGATCGCCTCGACAGCGCTCGCGTCCTTGCCGATGACGCGGGGAATGATCGATTCTTCGAGGCAGGCTATGATCGACTTTATGCCGAGCCGGAACAGCAACAGGTAGCCCAGGCCGGTAATGCCGCCTTTGGTCTCGACCTCGAGCACCAAAATGTTGCGGGCGTCGCCAAAGGCGTGGCCCTTGAGCCACGGCGTCTGCGGCCACGGCACCCGCAGCATGGTGGTGCGGACAGCTTTAATCGTCATGTCGGTCATGCATTCAACTCGCTCACGGTCGGGGAGCGCTTACTTTTTATTGGGTCGCAATTTTGCATGCAATGATGATGAGAGACATAGCCGCGCCTGAAAAAACCGGACTTGTCAGGCGCGGCTAAATCGCGCGACAAGGCATAACAGGCCTCGGTTATCTCGGTGCCGGCGCGCCTTCGGCGCTTGGCGCCGCCGCGGCTTTAGCCCTGGTAGCCGGGCCGCAGCATCGGCGACGCGCTCTTGGCGGGCTCGGGCGCGGCCGCCGTCGGCGTTTCCTTTGACCTTGCCTCGACCGGGCCGGTGACCCCAGGGCGGCACGATTCCAAGTGCGCGGCCTGCAGGACGTCATTGAGCGCAATGGCCTGGAGGCGCGGCGATTTGTCGATGGTGAAATGATCGATGCTGGCATCGTTGGACACGTCGACATTCGATAACGTGCCATGAAAACCCGCGCCGGGCCGCACATAGGCATATTTCCGCTGCGTCAGATTGACGATGCAGGCGACATTGCGCGGCGCCAAAAAGGAGCCGGTGCCGTCAAACGGAATCACCAGCGCGACCGGCACGCCTTGCGCGTTCAGTTGCTGCGCCATCGTCATCACCGCGTCGGCACCGAGCGAATG
Organism: uncultured Alphaproteobacteria bacterium; assembly: GCA_963784005.1. Taxonomy (GTDB): domain Bacteria; phylum Pseudomonadota; class Alphaproteobacteria; order Rhizobiales; family Xanthobacteraceae; genus BOG-931. Next base: position 92,189 of record CAWAPT010000012.1, read on the forward strand.
ACCGACCAGGATGTAAGGCCCGTGATCGCCGGCGCGGTATTTTTGCACGATTTCGCCGACAATCGCCTCTGCAAAGGTGTGATTGTAGACGCTGGCCTCGATGCCGTGGCGCGCGATCTGCGCGGCAAGCTGATCCATGCCGAGTGAGAAAATGTTGAGGAGCCCCCGCATCAAATAGACATGCGGCCGTGACATGGCCGCCTCGCTACCGGCGAACTTGGCCGCGCTCTGCGCGGCGGGAGCAAGCACGAGGAGCACGGCGAACGCCGCGCCGGCGAACAGCCGGCGCCGGCCGGGCCGCACCGGCTGGGCCAAGCGACGTGATTTTCTTGCCAGGGAACGAAAGGCGCCCGACATCGCACCACTCCACGCAACGCCACACAGCACTATGAGCGGAACTATGGCGGAACTGGGTAAAAAATTCCTTGTCACGGCGTCAGCCGAGATGGCGTGAGACGATACCCATCGCGCTTTGCCCCGGATTCAGGTATTCGCCGCTCTTCGCCTGGCAAGCTCCAGCACGATCGGCCGCGTCGCCGCTTGCAATGGCGTGCGGCGTACGCCGGCAAGCGTGTGCAGGAAGTCGGCGAACCAGTTCTGCACCGACGCCGCCTTGAGCTTGCGCACCATGGATTGCCACCGCTCGCGCCGCTCCTCGACGCGCATCGACAGCGCCACTGCGATCTGCCGCGCCATGCCGTCGATATCGTGCGGATTGATCAGGAGCGCGGCATCGAGCTCCTTGGCGGCGCCGGCAAATGACGAGAGCACCAGCACGCCGGGATCGATAGGATTCTGCGCCGCGACATACTCCTTGGCGACGAGATTCATGCCGTCATGCAACGGCGTGACCAGGCCGACATTCGCCAAACGATAGAAGCCGGCAAGCGTGAGCTGCGAAAAGCCCTTGTTGAGATAACGGATCGGCATCCAGTCGACTTCGCCGTGGCGGCCGTTGATCTCGCCGACCAAGGAGCCGAGCTCAGTCTTGAGCTCGCGATAGGCCTTGATGTTGCCGCGTGACGGCACCGCGATTTGAAGCAGCGATACCGCGCGTTTCAAGCTCGGTTCGATCTCGAGCATGCGGTCGAACGCGCGCACTCTGTTGGCCAGGCCCTTGGAGTAATCGAGACGATCGACGCCGAGCACGAGCTTGACGCCGTGCAGGCTCTCGCGCAGCCGGGTGACGTCAACGCGGCTGACCGCCTTGGTGGCGCGCGCGGAGAATTCGTCGACATCGATACCGATTGGAAAGGTTGCGAGCTGGGTCAATCCCCAGTTCGACGCCACGGTGCCGTCGACGATGTTGAGGCCAAGCTCGATTTGCAGATAGTTCTCGAAATTCTGCCGGTCCTCGACGGTCTGGAAGCCGACAAGATCGTAGGCCAGCATCGCGTCGGCGAGATCGGCGCAATGCGGCACTGCAGCCATGGTGCGGCGATCCGCCCACGGCGTGTGCAGAAAGAATCCGAGCGGGCGCTCGATGCCGAGCTGGCGCATGTCGGCGCCGAGCGCCAGAAAATGATAATCCTGGATCCAGAATACCGCCTCGGGCGTGTTGAAGCGCACTAGCGCTCGCGCCATGAACGTATTGATCTCGCGGTATGACGCGTAATCGTCGGCGCTGACATGGATAAGATCGGGACGTGAGTGCAGCGCGGGCCACAGCGCCGAATTGGCAAAGCCCTCATAATACCCGCGATAATGCTTTGCCGGCATGTCGACGGTCGCCAGCGCGCCTGTGCCCAGCGCCTCGATCCGCGCGAATGAATCGTGCGCTTGCGTTATGTTGGGCTGGCCGCTGGAGCCGACCCAGATCGCGCCAGAATCGCGTACCATCGGCAGGAGCGCCGCCGCCAATCCGCCCGCCAACGGCTCATCGGGTTTTGCCCGCGCCACCCGGTTGGAAACGACGACCACATTCACGAGAACACCTCCATAGCGGTGTTGAATGTAACCGTTATGCCGGCCGTTAGTTCCGCGATTTTGTTGCAACGCAGCGGAACTGCTCAAGAATTGAGCATTTTGTTGTGGTAAATTGCCGCGGGCCTGAGTTTGCCGCGTATTACCGAGACAACTCGCTCACCCTTCCGCATACGCAATGGTCGAGAGCAGGCTCACTTCTGGCCGCCGCGAGTCGAGCCGGGTGTGCTGCACAACGATCGGCACGTCAGATTCGAACACAGTCGAATAGGCGGTGTCGCGCGGCACCGGCGGGTCTTCGAGATCGTTGAAGCGCTGATGCAGCGTGCGTTTGGCGGCAACCGCGACCCGATAGCTGACAGGGTCACGATCGGCGAAGAATACGGTGATGCACACCTGCGCTGTTCTGTCCCCGGCATTGAGGATGCACGCGGTCTCATGCGACATTAAAGCCGGATCGGAGAACGAGCCCTGCGAGGGAATCCAACCTTCGGCGATGGCCCAGCGCCTGCGTCCGAGAGCTTCCATGATCGTTGCACCGCTGTTTGGTGAGGGCGAGGTAATGTAACGGCAGGTCCGACGATCAGTTCCATTGGTGGAACTTTTTCATGATTTCCTCGTTTCCAACCGGGCGCCGGGCCGCATTTCCTCGTTTCCAACCGGGCGCCGGGCCGCATAGGCCCGTCTTTTTATTGCGCGGGCATGATCAATTGCGGACATAAACAATGCGCGCCCTCACCGTTGCGCCCGGCATCGCCAATTCAGCGCAAGCTCGAAGACGTGCCCGAGCCGCCGGCATCGGATGGCTCGGTGCTGGTGCGCACGCTGGCGCTCGGCGTCTGCGGCACCGACCGCGAAATCGTGTCCGGCGAATATGGCTGGGCGCCGCCCGGCCAAAAGCGCTTGGTCATCGGCCACGAATCGCTGGGCAAAGTTCAGGAGGCGCCGGCCGATTCCGGTTTCAAATCCGGCGATCTTGTCGTCGGCATCGTGCGCCGGCCCGATCCGGTGCCGTGCCCGTGCTGCGCGGTCGGCGAATGGGATATGTGCCGCAACGGCCGCTACACCGAGCGCGGCATCAAGGAGCGCAACGGCTACGGCTCGGATTTTTTCCGCATCGAGCCGGACTTTCTGGTCAAGCTCGACCCGTCGCTCGGCGCTGAACGGCGTGTTGGTCGAGCCGACCAGCGTCGTCGCCAAGGCCTGGGATCAGACCGAGCAGCATCGGCCGCCGCTCGCGCGCCTGGGCGCCGAAGACATGCTTGGTGACCGGCGCCGGCCCGATCGGCCTGCTTGCCGCGATGATCGGCGCCCAGCGCGGGCTCGATGTGCACGTGCTCGATCATCAATGAGCGCGGACAAAGAAGGCGATCGTGCGCGAACTCGGCGGCACTTTTCATCTCGGCAGCCTCGCCGATCTCGGACCTCAAACCGGACATCATCATGGAATGTACCGGCGCGCCGCGCGTGGTGCGCGACGCGTTCGGCCGCACCGCGTCCGGCGGCATCGTCTGCCTGGTCGGCGTCTCCGCGCCGGGCCACGATCTCGACGTCGACATCGGCAAGGTCAATCGCACCATGGTGCTCGACAACGACACCGTGTTCGGCACCGTCAATGCCAACCGCAAGCATTATGAGGACGCCGTCGCCGCGCTGCAGCGCGCGGACAAGAATTGGCTCGGCCGGCTGATCACCCGCCGCGTGCCGGCCGAGCAATGGACGCAATCGCTCGCCCAACAGCCGGACGACATCAAAGTCGTCGTCGATTTTTCCTGACCATTGCCGGAGCCAAATCCATGCCCAGCATGTCCATTCCCATCGAAGATTATGCCCTGATCGGCGATTGCAAGAGCGCGGCGCTGGTGTCGCGCGACGGCTCGATCGACTGGCTGTGCTGGCCGCGCTTCGATTCGGACGCGTGCTTTGCCGCGCTTCTCGGCACGCCCGATCACGGCCGCTGGCTGGTGGCGCCGCGCGACAAGCGACGCATCACGCGCCGCTACCGGCCGGGCACGCTCATCCTCGAAACCATTTCGAAACCGACGAGACGGCGCGGCGACGCTGGTCGATTTCATGCCGTTCCGCAGCGACCATTCCGAGATCGTGCGTCTTGTCATCGGCACGCGCGGCAAGCTGAAAATGCGTACCGAGCTGGTATTGCGCTTCGGCTACGGCGCCGTCGTGCCGTGGGTGACGCGGCTGGAAAACGGCGCGCTGCGCGCCATCGCCGGTCCGGATATGATGGTGCTGCGCACGCCGGTGCATCTCAAAGGCAAGGACATGACGACGGTCGGCGAATTCACCGTCGGCCGCGGCGAGACCATTCCGTTTGTCGCTGACCTATACGCGCTCGCATAAGGCACTGCCGCGAAGCAATCGATCCCAACGGCGTCGCTGGAGGCGACCGAAAAATTCTGGACCGAATGGTCGGCAAAATGCCGGCCGGCCGGCGAGTGGTCGGACGCGGTGCGCCGCTCGATGATCACGCTCAAGGCGCTGACTTATGGGCCGACCGGCGGCATCGTCGCCGCGCCGACCACGTCGCTGCCGGAGCAGCTCGGCGGCGAGCGCAATTGGGATTACCGCTATTGCTGGCTGCGCGACGCGACGCTCACGCTGCTCGGCGCCATGCATGCCGGCTATTACGAGGAGGCGCAGGCTTGGCGCGAATGGCTGCTCCGCGCCGTCGCCGGCAGTCCCGATCAACTGCAGATCATGTACGGCATCGGCGGCGAACGGCGGCTCGCCGAATGGACCGCGGATTGGTTGCCCGGCTACGAGAAATCCGCGCCGGTGCGCATCGGCAATGCGGCGCATACCCAGCTGCAGCTCGACGTGTTCGGCGAGATCATGGACGCTCATCACCAGGCGCGGCGCTGGCGGGCTTGTCGACCAACGAATCCGGCTGGGACGTGCAAATCAAATTCCTCGAACATCTGACGAAGATCTGGCGCAGCCCGGACCAGGGCATCTGGGAAATGCGCGGGCCGGCGCAGCATTTCACCTATTCCAAGGTCATGGCCTGGGTCGCCTTCGACCGCGCCATCAAGAGCGCGGAGACGTTCGGCCTCGAAGGGCCGCTCGACGAGTGGCGCAAGCTGCGCGACGAGATCTGCGACGGAGGTGTGCGAGCGCGGCTTCAACAAGAAGCTCGGCACCTTCGTGCAGGCCTACGGATCGGATCAGCTCGACGCCAATCTGTTGCTGTTGCCCTGCGTCGGTTTTCTGCCGGTCGACCGATCCGCGCATCGACGGCACCATCGCGGCCATCGAGCAGCGTCTGCTGCGCGACGGCTTTGTCATGCGCTACAGCACCGATGAGGTCGAGGACGCGCTGCCGCCGGGCGAAGGCGCGTTTCTGGCCTGCAGCTTCTGGCTGGTCGACGTTTACATTTTGCAGGGGCGCTTCGACGAAGCCGAGACGCTGTTTCGGCGGCTGGTCGGGCTGTGCAACGACGTCGGCCTGTTGAGCGAAGAATACGATCCGCGTCTCAAGCGCCTGGTCGGCAATTTCCCGCAGGCCTTCTCGCATCTCGCGCTGGTCAACAGCGCCTATAATCTGACGCGCGCGCGCAAGCCGGTGCACCAGCGCGCCCACGACGAGCACGCTCCGCTCGAAGCGCTTGCGGTGCCGGAATCGGGTACGGTGCCGGCGGAGTGACGCCAGCCGCGTCGGCAAATGATAATCTTCGTTTGCCGGTATGATTTTGCCGGATCGATTTCAGCTTGTGGCATTATGATATTAGCCGGTGGCGGAAGGATTTCGCTCATGCGGCATAAATTGTCATGTATTTTTATTCTGAGTGTGCTGGCGGCGACATCGTTTGCGACGGTCGCCTACGCCGATAATTGGCTCATCTATCAAAACGACCGCTACGGCACGACAATCGACTATCCGAACATTTTCAAGGCCCAGCCGCCGCCCGACAATGACGACGGCCTGAAATTCAAAACCGCCGACGGGGCGGATTTTGCCGTTTCCGCGTCCTACAATGCGCTCGACTTCGACCGTCGCCAAATTCCGCGATTTCATCGTCGAGAAGGTCTCGCTCCCGGCGCGGTCGTCACCTATCGAGGCGCGCGGCGACAACTGGTTCGTCGTTTCCGGAACGAAGGGCGCCAACGTTTTTTACGAGCGGCATTTGCTGTCGCACGGCAGCGCAAATGACCGAAGAATTTTATACGTCTCCTATCCGGCGGCCTTAAAGCGGATCTACGATCCGATCGTCGCGCGCATGGCGAAATCGTTCCGGCCCGGGACGGGCTTTCAGACGCCGTAGATCGCCGGTAATCAGCCGCGCCAGTAGCGGTCTTCCCAGCTCCGCGACAGCCGCATCGCCGAGAGGATCAGACCGGCCATCGAATAGGTCTGCGGAAAATTGCCCCACAGCGCGCCGGTCTGCGGATCGACGTCTTCGGAGAGCAGGCCGTAGCGGTTGCGGTGCTGCATGGCGTCGGCGAACAGGTCGTGCGCCGCCTCGCGCCGGCCGAGCGACCACAAGGCGTCGATCAGCCAGAACCGGCAGATCAGGAACGCCGTTACCGGCATGCCGAAATCGTCTTCGCTGGCATAGCGCATGACGTGCTTCTCGCGCACCAGTTCGCGCTCCATGGCGGCGACGGTGGAGATAAAGCGCGGGTCGTCGACTTCGACGACGCCGAGATCGGCAAGCAGCAGCACGCTGGCGTCGAGATCGTCGGAGCCGAAAGCCGCGGTAAAGGCGCCGCGCTTCTGATTCCAGGCGTGTTCGAGCAGCGCCGCATGCATCGGTTCGGCGATCGAATTCCAATGCTTGGCGCGCTGCGTCGAGGCCAAGCCGCGTGGCGATCGCGGCGAGCCGCTGACAGCCGGCCCAGCACATCGCCGCCGAATGGGTGTGGATGCGCTGGCGGCCGCGATATTCCCAGATGCCGGCATCGGGCTCGAAGGCCTTGGTGGCGGCGCGGTTGCCGAGCGATTCGAGAAGATGAAACAGGCCCTCGTCGCCCGGCCGCGGCAGACGGCGGTCGAAGAACATCGGCATGGCGGCGAGGATGACGCTGCCATAGGTGTCGTGCTGCACCTGATTGACCGCGGCATTGCCGATGCGAACCGGGCCGTCGCCGCGATAGCCTTCGAGATCGGGCGCGGTGCGCTCGTCGAGCATCGGTGGTCGGCACAACGCTATAGAGCGGCCGCAGCTCTTCCTCCGGCTTCGACGCGATCGAGAGCGTGAACGAGATGAATTCTTCCATGGTGCGCGTCGCGCCGATGCGGTTGAGCGCCTGGACCACGAAATAGGCGTCCCGCAGCCAGCAATAGCGGTAGTCCCAGGTGCGGCCGGACGACGGCGCTTCCGGGATCGACGTGGTATGCGCGGCGATGATGGCGCCGGTCTCGTCGAAATTGGAGAGCTTTAGCGTGATCGCGGCGCGGATGATGGCTTCCTGCCAATCGTAGGAGATCGACAGCCGCCGCACCCATTCCAGCCAATAATCGCGGGTGCGGTCGATGAAATCCCGGCAGGTCTTTTCCAGATCGCCGGTGAACGGCTCGTCCGGGCCGAACACCAGATGCATCGGGCGGCGTCAGCACGAAGGGCGCTTCGCCATCGATCAGCGACAGCGGCGCGTCGGTCGTCAGGCGGATGACGGTGCTGTCGTCGGAATAACGAATATGATTGCTGCCGAGCGAGCGTCGCGGCAGCGGCTTGCCGTAATCGCAGGTCGGCCGCATCCGGATGGTGATGCGCGGCAAGCCGGCGATCGGCTCGATGATGCGATAAAGCTGCGGCGGCCGGAACACGCGGCCGAATTGGCGGAAGCGCGGCGCGAAATCGGTGATCCGCACTTTGCCGCCATGTCTGTCGGTGAGCACGGTCGAGACGATCGCGGTATTGCGCACATATTCGCGATTGGTAATCCGCCATGTCGTCGAGCACGACGTCGGAGAATCCTTTTTCCTCCTTGCCGGCAACCAGCCGGCAGAAGATCGGATCGCCGTCGAAACGCGGATAGCACCACCACACGATGCGCGAGCATGGATCGACCAGTGCCGCGGTGCGGCCATTGCCGATGACCGCCAGATCAAGCCCGTGATCTATCATCCTGCCGTGCTCTGCTCGCCGGCGCGCTGCATATCGCGTGCCAGCCAGGCGCGGACCGATTCCGGTTTCTCGAAATGACCGTTGACGTCGGGCGACGATCCGGCCGACGGAAAAGCCCAGGCCGCCGAATTGCGAGATGATGCCGAATACCGGTTCGTCGGTCGTGTCGTCGCCGATGAAGATCGGATTGCGGTGGGCGAACGGCGGCGCAGATTCATCAATTCACACACCGCATTGGCCTTGCTGACGCCGACCGCCTTGATCTCCACGACCAACTTGCCGGGCAGGATCTCGACTGTGCCGAGGCGACACTCGGCGCAAATTCGGTCGACCGCGGCGCGCACCGCCGCGCCTTTTTCGGGCGCCAGCCGATAGTGCAGCGCAAGCGAATAGCCCTTGTCCTCGGCGAGAATGCCGGGGCCGAGTTCGGTGACGGCGGCGAGCTTGCGCTTCAAAGCGGCGTCGAGCGGCGCGCGCGTTGCACCGGCTCTCGCCGCCGGCAACGGCGCGCAGCTCGGCGCCGTGGCCGCCGATCGCGGCGAGCTCCAGCGGCGAAAAAATCAGATCGATATCGTTGAGCGAGCGGCCGGAGACCAGCGCCACGGCGCCGCCGGTCAGTTCGTCGAGCCGCGCCAGCGTCTGCCGCAAATCCGTCGGCACCCAGACCTGCTGCGGCGACGGCGCGAGATCGAGGATGGTGCCGTCGATATCGAGCAGGATCGCGCATTTACGCAAATCGGGAACCAGCGAGGTTTCTGCAAGCTCCATGTCGAGATCCGAGAATGTCGAGCCGTTATCCAAGCCCATTTCTAGCCTACCTGCAAGTTCGATATCTGTTGTTCAGTCGACGAGCGCAAGCGGCCGCGCACACCGTTTCGAGCGGTTTGCGTTCGGCGGCGACACCCCAAAAAGCTTCGAGCAACGCGGCGCCGATCATCAAGACCGCGCCCGCATAATAGCCGACGGCGACGCTGCCGCGCGAGCCGGTATTGATCAGCACGCCGAACAAGAGCGGCCCGGCGATGCCGCCGACGCCGGTGCCGATGGCATAGAAGAACGCGATCGCCAGCGCGCGAATCTCGAGCGGAAAAGTCTCGCTCACGGTGAGATAGGCCGAGCTTGCCGCCGCCGAAGCGAAGAAGAACACGCAGCATCCAGGCGATCGTCAGTGTCTGCGCGGAGAGCAGATCGTGGCTGAACAGATGTGCGGTGACGGCGAGCAGGATCCCCGAAATCGCATAGGTCGACTGCGATCATCACCTTGCGCCCGATCGTGTCGAACAGCCGGCCGAGCAAAATCGGCCCGAGCACATTGCCGGCCGCGAACGGCAGGATGTACCAGCCGACCTGATCGGCGGGCGTGTGATAGAAATCGGTCAGGATCAGCGCATAGGTGAAGAAGATCGCATTGTAGAAGAAGGCTTGCGCCGCCATCAGGCTCAAACCTACCAGCGTGCGCTGGCGATAAGTCATGAACAGCGCGCGCGCGACTTCGCGTCAGCGGCGTGTGACTGCGGATGCGCAGCCGCACTTTCTTGGCCGGTGGCGGAACCGGTCGAGCCGAATTGCGCTTCGATGCCGCGCACGACCGCTTCGGCGGCCTGCCGCAAGCCATGCGTCACCAGCCAGCGCGGACTTTCCGGAATCCAAATTCGCATCACGAGAATCACAAGTCCGATTGTAGCTCCGATCAGGAACGCAAGCCGCCAGCCGATAGCCGGATCGATGACGGAAGGATCGAGCAGAATAAGCGAGCCGCCCGCGCCCATTGCCGCGCCGACCCAGAAGCTGCCGTTAATGAGGAGGTCGGTCCAACCGCGGAACCGTGCCGGGATAAGCTCCTGGATTGTCGAATTGATGGCGGTGTATTCGCCGCCGATGCCGGCGCCGGTGAGGAAACGGAACAGTACGAAACTCCACGCATCCCATGACAGCCCGGTGGCGGCGGTCGCCAGCGAGATAGACGGCAAGCGTGATCGTGAACAGCTTCTTGCGCCCGAGACGGTCGGTCAGCCAGCCGAAAAAGAAGGCACCGAGCACCGCGCCGGCGAGGTAACAGCTCCCGGCAAGGCCGACTTGCGCATTGCTCAATCCCAAGGCGGCGCTGTCCTTGAGTTCGCCGGAAAGCGCGCCGGCGAGCGTCACTTCCAGGCCATCGAGAATCCAGGTGATGCCCAGCGCCACGATCACCAAGAGGTGAAAGCGCCCGAACGGCAAGCGCGTCGAGCCGCGCCGGAATATCGGTTTCAATAATGGTGCCTGGTTGCGGCAGGCGCAGCGGCAGCGCGGCCCGGCTCCCTGTTGCCGGGGCGGGCGCGAGCCGGGGCAAGTTGGAACAAAACGCGGAAATACGTCGCCTGCGGATGAAACCATAGCGAAATGCCGCCAAGCCCGCGCCTCTAGGGGCCTAACGCCTTGTTCGGTCGAGTGTTCCAGTCCGCTATCGCGGCTGCAAATTCGGCGGCGTCACTGCGCCTGGGCGGCTTTGCCGGTATAGGAAATGCGCCAGATGGTTCCGCTGGCATCCTCGGAAATGAGCAGCGCGCCATCCTTGTCCACGGTGACGCCGACGGGCCGGCCCCAGACCTCGGCATCGTTGATCACGAATCCGGTGGCGAAGTCCTCATAGTCGCCGGTCGGCACGCCGTCCTTCACGATCGCGCGGATGATTTTGTAGCCGGTGCGCTTCGAGCGATTCCACGAGCCGTGTTCGGCGGCGAAAATGCTGCCGCGATACTCCGCCGGAAATTGCGCGCCGTCATAGAACGTCATGCCGAGCGATGCCGAGTGGGGCTGGATCAGCACGTCGGGAATGGTGATTTTGTCTTTGAGATCCGGCCGCTCGCCGCTGTGGCGCGGATCTTCGTTGGCGCCGATGTAATACCAGGGCCAGCCGTAGAACGCGCCTTCGTGCACGCGCGTGATGTAATCGGGCGGCACATCATCGCCGAGCCCGTCGCGCTCGTTGGTCGAGCACCATACCGTGCCGCTCGACGGCGCGATCGCCATGCCGACGCAATTGCGGATGCCGGTCGCAAAAATGCGCTCGTTCTTGCCGTCGGGATCGAACGCCAAAACATCGGCGCGGTCGGCTTCGTTGCCCCAGGTGGCGCCGAGCGGGTGACTGGATACGAAGCTTTGCAGTTCGTCCGCCTGAGAGCTTGCCCATGCCGTCGGCGACGTTGGAGCCGGATCCGACCGATACATACATGATCTTGCCGTCCGGCGAGAACACCACGTCGCGCGTGTGGTGGCCGCCGACCGGCAGATGCGGCACGACGGTCTCGGCGGCGCCGCGCGCGGTGAGATCGCCGTTGCGATAAGGGAAGCGGACGAACCGAATCGGTGTCGCCGACATAGACCCATTGCGGATTCGGGCCGGGCGGATAGAAAGCAATGCCGAACGGATAAGTCAGCCCGGCGGCGAACACCGAAGACTGCGCCGCCGCCGCTGCCATTCGCCCGCAACACGCTGATGCGGCCGGCTTCGCTCTCGGCGACGAATATATCGCCATTCGGCGCGGTGCGGATGATGCGCGGGCCCGCCAGACCCGAAGCAAACAGGTTGACTTCAAAGCCGTTTGGGACGATTGGCTTTTGGTCGGTGCGATGCACTGTTCTGACGGGATTCCGTGCCGATTGGGCCAGATCCGGTGCCGGTAAATCTTGCGGCCTGATCAGCCGCTGCGTCCCCGGGCGGTCGGTGTGCCAGTCGCCAAATGCGGCCGTGCCTTGGAGAAGACCGGACCCCGATTGCGCGAGCAGCGGGATCGCGGCGAGTGAAACGATTCCTGCGACGGAAACAATTGCTGTGACGGAAACCATTGCAGTGACGGACCAGGCAATGATGGCACGGATTGGGCGGCGCATGGCGTGCTCCTGGCAAAGCTCGACGAGGAAACGACGCGGTGCGGCTTCGGGTTCCGCGGCAATCATTAACCTTGTGCCCCGGCTGTTCTGTTCCGGCGCTGCACGCATTCTACATTACATCTGTCATGCCGGTGACGCACCTTGATCGTTAGAATTGCGACAAAGCTCGAAATCCCGCGGCGCCTGCGCGCCGTCGTGCGGGCGCGGGAATCGAGCCTGATCGCGCTTGCGGCGCTGGTCGGCGTGATCGCGGGTCTGGTCGTCGCCGCCATGGGCGGCGCCGTCGATCTCCTCCACGAAGTGCTTTTCAATTTGCAGCATGGCGAGCGGCTCTCGGCGCGGCTTACGCTTAATCCAGTTCTGGCGCTCTCGGTGCCGCTCGTCGGCGGCATAATTTTCGGCATAGCCAGCGAAATCATCAAGCGCTGGCGGCCGGAGCGGGAAATCGATCCGATCGAAGCCAATGCGCTGCATGGCGGCCGCATGTCGCTGCTCGGCAGCATCATCGTCGCGGCGCAGACGGTATGGTCGAGCGGGGTCGGCGCCTCGGTCGGCCTCGAAGCCGGCTATACGCAGCTTGCCAGCGGCATCGCCTCGCGCATCGGTAATGCGTTTCGCTTGCGCCGCGGCGACCTGCGTATTCTGGTCGGTTGCGGCGCTGCCGCCGGAATTGCCGGCGCGTTCGGCGCGCCGCTCGCCGGCGCCTTTTACGGCTTCGAACTGATCATCGGCAGCTATTCGCCGAGCGGTCTTGCGCCGGTCGGCATCTCGGCGCTGATCGGCTATCTGGTCGCGCGCTCGCTGGCGCCGGCCGAACTCGGCATCGTCGCCCCCGAAAAGACGACCATCGCGGTCCACGATCTGGTGCTCGCGGCAACGCTCGGCCTGCTCTCGGCGGGGCTCGGCATTGTTCTCATGCGCGGTGTCGCGATCAGCGAGAATATGTTCGCGCGGCTGCGGTTGCGGCCGGCGCTGCGCACCATGGCCGGCGGCCTGGTCGTCGGATTGCTGGCGATCGTGTCGCCGCAGATCATGTCGTCGGGCCATGGCGCGTTACGCGTCGCCGGGATGCTGGATTTGTCGTTCCGCGCCGTCGCGCTGCTGTTCGTGCTCAAGATCGTGGCGTCGATCGCCTCGCTGGGTTCCGGCTTTCGCGGCGGAATGTTTTTTTCGTCGCTTCTGATCGGCGCGCTTGGCGGTCATATGCTCGCCGTGGCGCTGACGATGGTCTGGCCGACCGTCTATTTCGATCCGAACGCCTATGCCGTGATCGGCATGAGCGCGCTGTCGGCCGCCGTCATCGGCGGTCCGCTGACCATGATCTTCATCGCGCTGGAAACGACCGGCGACCTGTGGCTGACGACGGCGGTGCTGGTCGCCGTGATCATTTCGGCGCAGGTGACGCGCGAAGTGTTCGGCTATTCGTTCGCGACATGGCGCTTCCATCTGCGCGGCGAAACGATCCGCAGCGCCGCCGATATCGGCTGGATGCGCGATCTCACCGTCGAGAAAATGATGCGCCAGGACGTACAGACGGTCTATGTCGGTTCGACCATCGCCGAATTCCGCGAGATGTTCCCGCTCGGTTCCACGGCCAGGTGATCGCCGTCGACGAGGTCGATCGCTATGTCGGCTTGGTGCAGGTGGCGGACGCCCACGCCGCCGAGGCGGCATCGGATAAATCGGTCAAAGATCTGTTGCGCCATCGCGAGGACATGCTGCTCCCGGCATGGCGGTGAAGGAGGCGGTCCTGGCCTTCGATCGTGCCGAAGCGGAAGCGCTGGCGGTGGTCGATTCCTTTCTCGACCGGCGCGTCGTCGGGCTTCTCACCGAAGCCTATGTGCTGCGCCGCTATTCGGCGGCGCTGGAAGGCCGGCGGCGCGACCTGGTCGGGGAGGAATAATCTCGTTGGCGCTACGGCCGCAAATAGGCGTAGCCCTGCGCCCTGCAATTGCGCGAGCCGCACCACGCCGCCCTTGTCGGCGACGACGAAGCCCGGCAGCAAATCCTTCAGCGTGACATTTTGCGCCCGCATGGTGTTGATGCAGGCATTGAGCTGCGACGCCGGATTTCGACAATTCGCCGGTGCGCTGCGACAAGTCGGGTGTTGCGTTCGCTGCATGAAACGCTTTGAGCGCCGGGCCGTGAACCACGAGCGCGATCGTGACCTTGTCGGGGCCGCCCATGCCCTTGAAGTGATTGTTGATGTTGCCGAACACGAAATCGACTTTGTCGAGATCGGCGAGATGATAGACGACCTTTGCAATATCGGGCGTCGCGGCGCTGGCGCGTGTCGCCAAAATTGAAAAGGGCATTATGGCGCAGGCGAGCTGCAGCAAATTACGTCGGCGCATGATTGGCTCCACTTTTTCTACTTGTCATTCCGGATTGCCGCGAAGCGGCAAGTCCGGAATCCATAATCACCGGTCTGCGCATATGGATTCCGGGCTCGACACTTCGTGGCGCCCCGGAATGACCAACTGCGTTGGTCACTTATGCCGCATCGCGGCGAGTTCCTTGCGGTCGGCGACCAGCGACGTGCACTCGTTCGGGCTGGTGCGGTCGAGCTTGAAAATCTTGTCGTCGGCGCCGGCCTGCAACGCGCCCGCCTCTCTGGCGTCCGGCGTATTGCCTTTCCAGATGCGGATGTGATCGAGCGTGACGACGACCGAATTGTCATTGTTGGCAAGGGTGACATTGACGCCGCCGCCGTCACAATCGACGGCGCATTCGAAATCGATGCCGGCGGGTTTGGTCACGCGATCCTGCGGCGGTATGTCGGAATTGTCCGGATCGATTATGGTGGGAGCGTGGCCGCAATCGCCGCTGGAATCGAAGTCGCCGGGGCGGCCGCGAAAATTGACGCCGAGCCGGAATGCATATTGGAAGACGGGAAAGTCCGGGTTCTTTTCGGTACTGATGAGAAGCTTCATCACGCTGACCTTTTGCAGCGGATGTTGCGCCAGGTGCGCGGAATCGTAGCGGCGCACAAAGCAGGCAAAGGCTTTCGGCGCAGGCAAATTGCCCGCGAACATGCGCTTGGCGAATTCGGTGTCGCGTTGCTGATCGTCAGCGATTGCCGGGTAGGACGCCAGCAGGCAAAGGACGGCGAATAGGCCGCCTGCTATCGATAATGCGCGGACTGTGTGCATCGCACCCCTCATGCGGCCCATAGACATCGTTCTACAACTCGACAGTTGGTCGCCGGTGCCGCTCCGGCCGTTCAATCGGCCGATGTTGCGCAATTCCGACAGAAGGGTGCCGGCGGTGCGGCTTAACCGCAACAAACGGCCGCTGTTGACACCGCGCACCGGGACAGCCGACCATCCGGCCGCCACCGGAACCTGAACCATGTTTTTTCAAGAGCGTGTTACCGAACTGATGGGCAAAATGCTTCGCAAGAAGCTCTTTGTGCTGATCGCAAAACCGATCGTGCCGCCGGAAAACTTAAAGCCGTTCCTGTCGGCGCATCTGGAATACATGATCGGGCTGGAGCAACGCGGCCTGTTATTCGCATCCGGACCGTTGTCCGACGGCGGCGACGGTCCGCCGACCGGCCACGGCATGACGGTCTTTCGGGTCAAGGATGCCAATGAAGCCCGCGCTCTGGGCGAAGGCGATCCGTTCTTCGTCAATGGGCTGCGCAGCTTCGAGCTGAAGGAATGGACGCTGATGGAAGGCACGCTCGGCCTGCGCGTCAATCTGTCCGATCAATCCATCGAGGTGGCATGACGAGTCGCGGTACTGTAAGCCGGCAACGCCAAAAAAAAACCAGGGCAGCGTTCATGGAAACGATTGGATTTATCGGCGTCGGCAAGATCGGCATGCCGATCTCGGAGAATCTGATCAAAAGCGGCCACCGCGTTGTCGGCTTTCGCCGGTCTTCGCTTGCCGCGTTCGAGAAAATCGGCGGCATTGCCGCGCACTCCGCGGCCGACGTCGGCGCGCAAGCCGATATCGTTTTGTCCTGTTTGCCATCGACGGCGGCGCTCGATGAGGTCGTGCACGGTCCGCACGGGCTCGTTCATTCGGCGCGGCCCGGTCAAATCGTCGTCGAGCTTGGCTCGCACCCGGTCGCCGACAAAAAGCGCCAGATCGCGCCGCTGGCGAAGAACGGCGCGATTTTCATCGACGGCGAAGTGTCCGGCACGCCGGGCATGGTGTCGGCGCGCAAGGGCGTGATTTATCTCGCCGGCGACGCCGCGGCTTGCAAAAAGCTCGAAGACGTGGTCGCCGGCTTCGCCAACTCGTGCCTCTATTTCGGCGAGTTCGGCGCCGCCAGCCGCGTCAAGCTCGTCAACAATCTTCTCGTCGCCATCAACATCGCCGCCGCGGCGGAAGCGGTGGCGCTCGGGCTGAAGGCCGGCGTCGATGTGCCGCTGATGATCAAGGCGATTGCCACCGGCAGCGGCGGCTCGACCCAGTTCGGCATTCGCGCGCCGTGGATGGCGGAGCGCCGCTTCCAGCCGGTGCAGGGCAGCGTGCCGGGTTTGCAGCACTATTTCGGCATGATCGAGGACTTCGCCGACAGCGTCGGCGTGGCGACGCCGCTGCTCGA
Source organism: uncultured Alphaproteobacteria bacterium (assembly GCA_963784005.1). GTDB lineage: Bacteria > Pseudomonadota > Alphaproteobacteria > Rhizobiales > Xanthobacteraceae > BOG-931. Next base: position 108,626 of record CAWAPT010000012.1, read on the forward strand.
TTGCGTCGTGCCGCTCTACGACCGCTTCATGGCGATGGGACTGGGCGACCAAGACGTCGCCGCCATGGTCGATGTGATCGGTTCGCTGCCGCGCAAGTAGAAAGCAAAGGAGGAGAATTCGCATGATCCGCGTCAGCAAGATCGCCCATGCCAGCTACGAGACGCCCGATCTCGATCAGCAGACCGAATATTATACCGATATCCTCGGGCTGTCGGTCGCGGCCAAGGAAAAGGACACGGTCTATCTCGCCTCCACCGTGGATCATCATTCGATCGTGCTGCGCCAAGGGCCGCAGGCGCAATGCGTGCGCGTGGCGTTCCAGATTCCCGCCGATGCCGATCTCGGCGATTTCGAAAAGCAAGTCGCCGCCCACGGCGTCAAGACCGAGCGCAAGCAAGACCCGGAGCCGTCGATCTCGGACATGCTGGTGTTCGCCGACCCCAAGGGCACGGCGATGGAGGTGTTCAAGCGCGGCGCCTTCTCGCACCAGAAATTCCAGCAGAAAGGCATCGTGCCGCACAAGCTCGGTCACGTCGCCTTCCATTGCGCCGATGTCAAAGAGGTCACCAAGTTCTATATCGACGTGCTGGGCTTTCGCGAATCCGACTGGATGGCCGATTTCTTCTCGTTCCTGCGCTGCGGTCCCGATCATCACACCATCAACCTGATGGGCACCGGCTCGAACCGGCACTTCCACACCGCCTTCGAATTGCGCGATTGGGGCCACATGCACGAGGCTTGCGATTTCCTCAGCCTCCATGGCTACAAACTGCTGTGGGGGCCGGGCCGCCACGGCATCGGCCACAATCTTTTCGCCTATCACCGCGCGCCGAACGGCTTGATCACCGAGACGTTCTGCGAGCTCGACCGGATGAACGAGGAGCTCGGCTATTTCGAGCCGCGGCCGTGGCATCGCGACACCCCGCAGCGCCCAAAGGTCTGGGCCAAGGATCCATCGGCCTCCAATCTGTGGGGCATTATGCCGAGCGATGAGATGATGAAGTAAGTTTGCTGCCCCCGACCGGGCTGCGCCCGCGCTGGCTTGCGGTAAAATCGTAAAGCGGCCAATATCGATTTCATGTCGCGGCCGGGATATCGGTCGCGCCCCCGACCACACGGCCCGGCGCTAATATCGGGCAACCCGGCAGCCGCTGATGTCACTCAGGCGTTTGGTAGGTTCTCCGTGGGTACAGAAGTCCATCGGCGTGGCGGCCGCGGAATATTTGCGTTTCGTCTGGCACACCAATCATTTCGGCATCGATCCCGCGGACATTTATGAGCGCGTGCGCCCGGATCTGCCGGCCATTATCGCGATGTGGCACGGCCAGCATTTCATGATGCCGTTCTTCAAGCGCAAGGAACATCGCGTCAAAGTGCTGATTTCGCGTCACCGCGACGGCGAGATCAACGCCATCGCCGCCCGGCGCCTCGGCGTCGAGGCGATCCGCGGTTCGGGAACGACCGGCCGCGATTTTCTCAAGAAGGGCGGCGTCGCGGGTTTCAAACAGATGATGGAGGCGCTGGCGCGCGGCTACAATGTCGCGCTGACCGCCGACGTGCCGAAAATCTCGCGCGTGGCCGGGCGCGGCATCGTGCAACTGGCGCGCGCTTCGGGGCGGCCGATTTATCCGGTCGCGGTGGCGACGAGCCGCTATGTCGAGCTCAAGAGCTGGGACCGCTCCGTCTTCAACCTGCCGTTCGGCCGCTTCGCCATCGCCGTCGGCGACCCGATCCGGGTCGCGGCCGATGCCGACGACGAAGCCGTGGAAGACGCCCGCCGCACCGTCGAATCGCGACTGAACGCCACCACCGCGCGCGTCTATGACATCGTCGAAGGCCGCGCCAAGGATTTCGACTGGGGCCGCAGCCAAATCAGAAGCACGCAGATTGCGTGAGCGAAACTGCGCGGCGGGCGCAGCGCCATGAGCAGAAAGCGCGTTGCATCGTAGCGTGGGGACCTACGCATTCTGCGCAAGGCATGGTACACTGCTGCAAGCTATCGAGGATTTCGCCGTGGCTGAAAAGCGAACCTTTGCCGTGGTGCTTGAACCCGAGGACGAGGGCGGATTCGCCGTGCGTGTTCCGGCGTTCCCGGAAATCATCACCTATGGCAAGGACGAGCGCGAGGCGCTGGATATGGCCGAGGATGCTATCCGGCTTGTGATTGCCGATTGCACCGCGCGCGGCGAGCCGGTCCCCACCGGAGAGCCTCCGCGCATCCGGGAAATCACGGTCACGCTTGCGGCATGAACGAACGGTTGCCGGCTTTGACGGCGCGTGACGTTATCCGCGCGCTCGGGCGCGCGGGCTTTGTCGTATCACGGACTTCGGGTAGCCATTGCCGGCTCATTCACGCAACAAATCCTGCGCAAGGTCACGGTGCCGGTGCGCAGCGGCGATCTCAAGCGTGGCACGCTGCGGGCGATCGTCGCACAGTCAGGACTAACGGTAGCTGAATTTCTTACGTTACTGTGATCGAGAGTGAGAAACGTCAGATAAAAGACCGCTGGAGGAAACCGCGATCATGCGCACCGTCACCGTCGAAGAACATTTTGCCAGCCCCGGATTCCTCGACGGGCCCGGCCGCGAAGTCAAAGACGAGGCGAAGATGGGCGGCCGTTTTGGCAAAATCGCCGATCAGCTATGCGATCTCGGCGACGGCCGATTGGCGGCGATGGATGCCGCCGGCATCGACATGCAAGTGCTGTCGCTGACTGCGCCTGGTCTCGAGCAAGCGGCAACCGCCGAGGCGCTCGCTGTTGCCCGCGAAAGCAACGACTATCTCGCGGCGGCGGTGAAGAAGCATCCGAAGCGTTTCGCCGGCCTTGCCGCCTTGGCGGTCGGCGATCCGCAGGCAGCCGCGCAAGAGCTGGAACGCCGCGTCCGCCAGGACGGCTTCAAGGGCGCGGTCATCAACGGCCACCATCGCGGCCGTTATCTCGACGATAAATTCTTCTGGCCGATCTTCGAGCGCGCCGAAGCGCTTGGCGTGCCGATCTATCTGCATCCGACGCGGCCGCCGCAGGCGGTGATCGCGGCGTCCTATGGCGGCTTTTCGCCGTTCATGACCCACATGCTGGCCGGTCCGGGCTGGGGCTGGCACATCGAAACTGCCTTACACATTCTTCGCATCGTTATCGGCGGCACCTTCGACCGCTATCCGAAATTGCAATTCGCGATCGGCCATCTCGGCGAAGGCCTGATGTCGCTGTTCCCGCGGTTCGACATCATGACGCCGGCGATGACCAAGCTGCAGCGCCCGATCACCGACTATCTGCGTCACAACGTGCATTACAGTGTCTCAGGCTTCAATTATCCCGCGGCGTTCCTCGATCTTCTGCTGGAAGTCGGCGTCGACCGCATCATGTTCTCGGCCGACCATCCGTATCAGTCGATGGCGCAGGCCCGCGCGTTCCTGGAGCAAATCCCGGTCAGCGACGCCGACCGCGCGCGCATCGCGCACGGCAATGCGGAGAAGCTGTTCGGGTTGTAAAATTTCTGGCCACCGTTTGCGGCCAGTGCGATCAGGACGCGCGATCTTTTATGATGGTGAGCCGACCCGTTCCGGCGCAGGTTTTGCAGATGATGCGGTTCCCGCGCTCGCGGATGCGGCCGGTGCCGGAGCAGCGCACGCAGGTTTGCTGGGCGACCGGGGCGGCGCGGCCGTTGTGAGCCGAAAAGCGCTTGCCGAATTCCACGTGAACATCCTTTGCTGTGCCGGATTGGCACCGTGGATGGAACATTATCGACATCGCGCTAACGCCCCGGCGTGAGATTGGGTAAAGTTGGAGGTAATACGGGCATGCTTTCCTGTTTGCGTTTGCTTAGTCGAGGCTACGGTTGCTGCGATCGCGAGCCCGATCCGTCACCCTGAGGTGGCCGCGCAGCGGCCCTCGAAGGGCGACGGCCCGGGCCGTGCATCCTTCGAGGCTCGCTTCGCTCGCACCTCAGGATGACGGGAATTGGCCGTCACATTTCCATTGACATTGGTCACTGTTTCAGGTACATTCGGCACGAATCAAATCTCGCCCTAAGGGACGCCATCCGGTGATGCCGGGCGGCAGGGGCGAGTGCGGTGCCCGCGGGCGGGGTCTCATCAACCCCGCTCCCGGGCGGCTCGGGCATCAGTCTCCCGGCACTAGGACCGGGGCGCGAGGTGCTTCGCTGGACTGGGACAGGCGATGGCGGGTAACACCCGCAAGCGGTTTTTTGCTTGCGCATGAGTTTTCATGCGTCAGACCGCGTCCCAGGAAACCTGGCCTGAGCTGAGCCTTGGGACGATGACTCCCAAGGTGAGAGCCGAGGTGGAACGCCGACAGGCGAGCGCGCCCGCAAGCGGGAGGGCGGCGCAAGCCGCCTTATCCGTGGCGCGACCCGCGCGCCGCTTGCGTGCGGGACATGAAACACTGCGTCTGTCGGCGTTCCGCTTCCCTTATTTTCTTAGTTTGTAGGGTGGGTAGAGCGACAGCGAAACCCACCGTGGCTTGCGCCGACAGTGATGGGTTTCGCTTCGCTCTACCCATCCTACGGGCTTTCGTCATTGCGAGCGTAAGCGAAGCAATCCAGCTTTTTACCGTGCCGCTCTGGATTGCTTCGTCGCGGAGCCTGTCATCGGGCCGGCCACTTCGGGCCCGTTGGCTCCTCGCAATGACGGCCGGAATCGTGGGCTGTTTGACATTATGGCTGGCAGAACTCGCGCGCTCGCGTTGCGGGAATGGCCGTTGTTGCGCAAAATGTAGGGTGGGCAAAGGCGCAATAGCGCCGTGCCCACGCTGCGTGAACAAGACGATTGATTTTCCGAATCGCCCTATTGTCACGTGGGCAGGCTTCGCTTTGCCTACCCTACGCTCGCTGCGATGAAAATGCTAAAAGCATCAAGTTCCATCACATCACATTACGTATCGAAATTAGAGATAGCCCCCCATGAACGCCCCCCTCTCCACCCACCCAACACCCCCCTACAAGCACTCCCCACTCTTCCCGCTCGGCAAGGACACCACGCCCTACCGCAAAATCTCCGCCGATGGCATCCGCGTCGAAAAGGTCATGGGCGAGGAGGTGCTGGTGGTGCCACGCGAAGCGCTCCGCGCTCTCTCGGAAGCAGCCTTCACCGACATCAATCATCTGCTCCGCCCCGCGCATCTGGCGTCGCTCAAGGCCATCGTCGAAGACGCGGAGGCGTCGGATAACGACAAATTCGTCGCTTACGATTTTCTCAAGAACGCCAATATCTCGGCCGGCGGCGTGCTGCCGATGTGCCAGGACACCGGCACTGCGATCATCATGGGAAAGAAGGGCCGGCTCATCTGGACCGGCGGCGGCGATGACGAGGCGGCGCTCGCCGAGGGCGCGCGCGACGCTTATCTCAAACGCAACTTGCGCTATTCGCAGCTGGCGCCGCTCTCCATGTTCGAGGAAAAGAACACGCGCTCGAACATGCCGGCGCAGGTCGAGATTTATGCCGAGAGCGCGGGCGAGGCGGATGCGGCTTATAAATTCCTGTTCATCGCCAAGGGCGGCGGCTCGGCCAACAAGGCGTTTTTGTTCCAGGCGACGCCGTCGATCCTCACCCGCGAGCGCATGCTCGCCTTCTTAAAGGAAAAAGTGCTGACGCTCGGCACCGCGGCGTGCCCGCCCTACCACCTCGCCATCGTCATCGGCGGCACGTCGGCCGAACTGACGATGAAGACGGTCAAACTTGCCAGTTGCAAATATTACGACGCGCTGCCCGATCGCGGCTCCGAGGACGGCCATGCCTTCCGCGACAAGGAGATGGAGCAAGAGATTCAGAAGATGACGCAGTCGCTCGGCGTCGGCGCGCAATTCGGCGGCAAATATTTCTGCCATGACGTGCGCGTGATCCGGCTGCCGCGCCATGGCGCCTCACTTCCCATTGGATTGGGTGTGTCGTGCTCGGCCGACCGCCAGGCGCTCGGCAAGATCACCAAGGACGGCGTGTTCCTGGAAGAACTCGAGCACAATCCGGCGAAATATCTGCCCGACATCGATACCACGAAACTGGGCGGCGCGGTCGTGAAGATCGATCTGACCAAGCCGATGAAAGAGATTTTGGCGCAGCTCGCCAAGCATCCGATCAAGACGCGGCTGTCGCTCACCGGCCCGATGATCGTCGCGCGCGATCTGGCGCACGCAAAATTGCGTGAACGGCTGGAAAAAGGCCAGGGTTTGCCGGATTATTTCAAGAACCATCCGGTCTATTACGCGGGGCCGGCGAAGACGCCGCAAGGCTACGCCTCGGGCGCATTCGGGCCGACCACGGCCGGCCGCATGGACAGCTTCGTCGACGATTTCCAAGCCGCCGGCGGCTCGATGGTGATGCTGGCGAAGGGCAACCGCGCTGCCGTGGTGCGCGACGCCTGCAAGAAGCACGGCGGCTTCTACCTCGCCTCGATCGGCGGCGCGGCGGCGAACCTCGCCGAGAATTGCATCAAGAAGGTCGAGACCGTGGAATATCCCGAGCTCGGCATGGAGGCGATCTGGCGCATCGAGGTGGTGGATTTCCCGGCCTTCATCGTCATCGACGACAAAGGCAACGACTTTTTCAAGGACCTGAACCTGGGATAAAGTGGCCGGGTGCAGACCGCCGTGAAAAGTCATTCCATCCGGGCCTTGTCGGTTCAAGTCTTGTCCGTCATCCTCGCTCTGTTCGCCGCGGCGTATGCCGCGTCGGCGGCGCTGTTGCCGTTGCCGCTGATATTCAAGGCCGGCATCGCCGGCCCGACCGACTCGGTGCTGTCCTGGTACATGGCGAGCGCAGCTGGGCTCTACACCGCGCAAGGCATGTGGGTCGATATCCTCGACATGAACGGCGGCAGCCGCGGCGCCGAGGAATTGCAGGCCGGCCAAATCGACATCATGAATGTCGGATTGTCGTCGGTGGTCCATGTCAACCGCTCCGGCGGCGATCTGCGCGTCATCGGCGCGCTCGCCAATGTCATGCCGTTCACCTTCTTCGCCGTGCCCGGGGTGAAAAGCGCAGCCGAGCTGAAGGGCGGCACCATCGGCGTCAGCGCGCTCGGCTCGGAAAGCGATACCGCGGTGACGCTGGCGTTGCAGCGGCTCGGGCTTACGCGCGACGACGTTGTCATCAGGGAATACGGCGTCGCTGCGCGCCGCCTGGCGGCGTTGAAGTCGGGCGCGATCAAGGCGACGCTGCTCGACGAGCCGACCGCGTCGCTGGCGCGCCAGGACGGCATGAATGTTCTGCTCGATCTCGCGCCGGAGCAGATGCCGTGGCTGTTCGCCGGCATCGTCGTGCGCCGCGCCGATATCGCGGCGCGCCGCGACTGGCTGACACGCTTTCTCAGGGCAACCATCGAGGGCAATTACATCGCGCTGACCGATAGCGGTCGCGCCAAACAGGTCCTGGCCAAAGAGCTGAAAATCACCAACAGCAAAATCCTCGACGGCACCTATAACGACTTCAAGGCCCAATCGCCGCAGAATCTCGAGCCGTCGGCGCAAAGCGTGCAAAATGTGCTTAAGTTCTTTCCCGGCGATCGCCAAAATGTCGGCGACTATGTCGATACCAGCCTGGTCGATGCGCTGAGGAACAACGGCTTTTTCGCCGTGATGGCGGCGAAATACGGCAAGTAAGGATTCGCAATGAACTCAATTGCCGCGACTGCCGCGACCGCGGGAACCAAAGGGCCGATCGTCTGGCTCGATATGGATCAGCAGGCGCTCGACGACGCCTATGACCAGAACGTCTACGCGCCCAATCGCGACCAGATCGCCAAGCGCCGGATTGCCAACAGCGCGGCGGCGCGGGCGCGGATCGGCGAACCGTCGCGTTTTGCCTATGGGCCGACGCCGATCGAGGGGCTGGACGTGTATCGCACCCAAATCCTCGCCGGCGGGAGAGCGCGCGCGCCGGTCGCGATTTTCATTCACGGCGGCGCGTGGCGCGCCGGCGCTGCATCCGAGTTCACGTTTTTGGCCGAACCGTTCGTGCACGCCGGCGCCCATTTCGTGGTGCTCGACTTTACCAATGTCGACGCCGCCGGCGGCAGTTTATTCCCGATGGTCGAGCAGGTGCGCCGCGCGGTCGGTTGGGTCTATCGCAATGCCGCGGCGTTTTCCGGCGATCCCGACCGGCTGCATCTGGTTTCGCATTCGTCGGGTTCGCATCTGGCCGGCTGCGTGGTCACCCACGATTGGGCGAAGGCAGGCCTGCCGCGCGACATTCTCAAATCCGCCGTGCTGTCGAGCGGCATGTACGATCTCAAACCGGTGCGGCTGTCGAAGCGCTCAAAGTACGTGAACTTCACCGACACGATGGAGAGCGAGCTCTCCGCCATTCGCCATCTCGACACGCTGCATACGCCGCTTGTTCTCGCTTACGGCACCTACGAAACGCCGGAATTCAAGCGCCAGACGCGCGATTTCGCCACCGCGGTCAAAGCCGCCGGCAAGCCGGTCGAGCTCCTGGTCGCCGAGGGCTATAATCATTTCGAAATGCTGGAAACGCTGGCCAATCCCTACGGCCTTCTGTGCCGCGCCATGCTTGGGCAGATGGGACTGTTGGAACGACATTCCGGGTCGCGCGAAGCGAGAGCCCGGAATCCATAATCACAGCCAGTTTGAAATTGGCCCGAAGGTTTTGTGCAAAACTGGGGCCATGGATCGTAAGTCTCGGGCCGCTTCTTCAGGCTGCTGCCGAGGCCGTTTCGGCGCGCACCGAGGTGCGGATCAGCTCAGCGCCACAGCGCCGGCAGGCATAGATCGTGTCTTCAATATCGGCGGCGATGGGACGGCGGCCGTGATAGACCATGCGGCCTGCGCAGACCGGGCAAGGCATCATCAGCGAGGGAAGACCTGACGCGGGTACTGCCGCTTGGCGCATGAAGTGACCTGAATTCGAGCCCAATTCGAGCCTAAAATGTCTATTTTGTGAATTACCTGCCTGTTTCATTCGAGAGTCAAGAAAATTGTGCATTGCACACAACCGCGTTGCATCGCGGCAATCGTTAAGGATAATCGCCTGAAGGGCATTGTTCCGGCCTGGCTTTACGGCGCGGCAATGCGAGGAATGCTTCGCCAATTGCCGAAACTTCGCTCATTCACTTTGGTCTTCCGGCAAAGCCTATTTCTGCAAGCGCGCGTCGACCTCCGCGGCAAGCGTGACCAGATCACCGGCGACCTCGATCGCAATCGTCGCGCCGGGAGTGAGCCGCTGCAGCGCATCCGGCAGCCGTTCCAGCTCGCGCTTGGCGCGCTGCCTGATCGCGTCGAGCGACGGCGATGGCGCCAATCGCCGGCCGTCTTGCATGACCGGATGGATCAGCGGTTCCTCGCCGCGCGCGGCGGAGGTTTGGGCTGCATCGTCGAGCGACAACAGATCGCCGGAGATCTTGCCGTTTGCGTCGTAGCGCCGCCACACTTGCTTGCGGCCCGGCCAGGTCGCCTTGTTTTGCGAGCGTTTGCGCCGCGGCAACCCGGCATAGTCCTGCAATTTGTAAACGCAGTCGATCGATGGTGCGTCCGCGGAGGTCGTCATGCTGGTGCCGATGCCGATGCCGTCGATCGGCGCATCGGCGCGGACGAATGCGGCAAGCGAATCTTCATCGAGCCCGCCGCTGACAAAAATCGTCACTTCTTGCAGTCCGCCGGCGTCGAGGATACCACGCACGCTTTTCGCCAAGGCGATCAGATCGCCCAAATCCAGACGTACCCCGCGGATCGCGATCCCTGCCGCCTTGAGCCGCGGCGCCAGCGCAACGACTTTGTGCGCTGCGGCTTCGGTATCGTAGGTGTCGAGCAGCAACACAACATTGTCCGGTCGCGCGCGGGCAAAACTCTCGAACGCCGCCGCCTCGTCGTCGAACGCCTCGATAAAGGAATGCGCCATGGTGCCATAGAGCGGGATGCCGAAACGCTCTCCGGCCAGCACCGTGGCAGTGCCGGCGAAGCCCGCGATGTAGCTTGCCCGCGCCGCCATCAATGCGGCCTCGGCGCCATGCGCGCGCCGCATACCGAAATCGACCAGCAATTTACCCGGCGCGGCGAGCATGCAGCGCGCCGCTTTGGCGGCGATCAGCGACTGGAAATGAAGAATATTGATGAGGCGGGATTCGACCAGTTGCGCCTGCGGCAATGGCGCCGTCACCCGCAGGATCGGTTCGCCCGCGAAAAACGCCGTGCCTTCGGGCATGGCATGGACGTCGCCGGTGAAGCGGAATTGGGCGAGATAGTCGAGGAGGTTTCTGCCGAACCGGCCGGTGCTCTTGAGCCAGGCGATATCCGCGGCCGAGAAGCGAAGGTTCTCCAAGAAGTCGAGCGCCTGATGCAGCCCAGCCGCCAACAAAAATCCGCGCCTTGCCGGGAGCGCGCGGACGAAGAGTTCAAAAACGGCCGGCTTCGTCGTGCCACTGTCCAGATAGGCCTGGATCATGTTGATCTGATAGAGGTCCGTCAGCAGCGGACTGATTTCTTCCATTTTTCTTCCATTGCGGCGGTCTCGCGGGCTCGGAGAATACGAGATAAGCACCAAACATTCCTCCACGGCGGCGCGGAGGTTGACGATACACTCTATATAGGGACATCAGGTAACGGCATCCGCGTGGCCGCGGTATCCGATTCGAGGTCGTTGCGAGACCGCCGCGCCCCAATCGTCTTAATCCGGACTGCGCGCGTGAACCGCAACGGAACGCAGCGACGAAGTTTGCCCCGTGACCAGCACGCACTTATCGAAGCCCGTAATGGGAAAATTCTCCGGCAATATTCGGTTCGGCGGTTTTCGCTGCGGCGATGTCGGCATTGCCGCCGGCGAGATCGCCCTTTTTGAGCTTCGCCAATCCGCGGCCATACAACGCGGATGGCGATTTGGGATCGATCCGTAACGCGGAGTTATAATCCGCGATCGCCAATTCCCATTGCTTCATTTTTAGATAGGTCAGTCCGCGAGAATCAAATGACGCGGCGTCGTTCGGCGTCATTTGAATTGCCCCATTGCAATCGGTCAGTGCCGCCGGGAGCTCGCCGATTACAGCGTGCGCCCAGCACCGTTCGTTCAGCAGCGCACTCATCGCCGGCTGGAGACGGATTGCGTCGTCAAAATCTTTCAAGGCGCTCACATAGTCGCCCTTTTTCTCATAAGTCTCAGCGCGGTTGGCAAAAGCACTCGCATAATTGGAATCGGCGCTAATTGCCGCGCTCAAATCCTGTATTGCCCGATCGTAGTCGCCATTTTTTTGGTAAGCGACCCCCCTGTTGTTGAGCGCTCTGGTGTAACCGGGATTGGCTTTGATCGCTTCGTCATAGTCCTTGATGGCGAGGTCGTATTGCCCCTTGCTGATATACGCGTTGCCGCGATTGTTATAGACGATCGCCAGCGCCGTTGGATTTTCCGCGGATTTTAACAGCGCCGTACAGCCTTGGATTTGCAAATCGAGTGACGGTTTATTTTTGCCGTTGCAAAGGTCGACGTCGCTTAAGTCCGAGTCCGCCGCCGCCGCGAGCGTTATGAACGCCATCAGCACGAGGACAGATGCAATGCCGTGCCAAAAGCGCCGCGGTCCATCACGTCTCATACCAGGTACCCGTCGCGTTGCGGCGCACCGACGCAGACCAAATCGGCCTCGGTATTGTTCTGCTGCGCACTCTTATGGTCCTGGCAATCGAACCGCATCATAGTCAAGCACCCCGGCGAACGGCCAGCGCGATTCTATGCTTTTATGGCGCTCTACTTTTGCTCGATCAGCGTGGAAAACTTGGTCGTGCCGTCATCGGAGATTTCGACGCGCGGTGCTGTTCCTCTAATTCCCATCGTTCCAACCGGCGTGTCGACTTTCATGTCGCCGGTATGCGCGACGTTGCCGGCGATAAAAGTGAACGTCCCTTTGGTCAGACTCATCAGGCTCGAATTCGAGTGGCCGTTAGGATCATAGACAAATTCATTCACTTCCATTTTGGCATTTTTGGAGACGTTGAATGACGATCCGTCGGCGAATGTAATGCTGAGCGCACCATCTGCTCCGGTCTGGATGACATCGCCGCGATAGACCAGGTCGCCGATCTTGGTCGGCCCGTTACCGGTGGTCGGCAAATTGGCTTGAACAAGAATTGCGGCCGGATGTTCGATGGCGGCGGCGCCGACCACGGTCACGACCTTGCCGATCGGGTTCGCGTCAAGCTCGGGCGGCGGTTTAGAACCGCTCTGACCCCAGGCCAGGCTAGGGAGCACAGTTAAAAATAGGGCGGCCGCTAGGCCGATCCCACGGACACTCATGGCTTCCTCGGCGCTAGCCCAGGGGAAATTTTCTGAATTACCCAGTCATGTACCTATTTTATTGTCGTAAATCAATCGGTAAGCCGCATTCAAGTACCCACCACCGGCGGCTTCCGAGTTTGCCGGAAACTCGAGCCGGTCGCGACCGCTAGTGACGATGGCATGGATGGAGCGGCAGACCCAGGCGGAACCGGGGGCCGCTGGTAACTTAAAACACCGTTTTCTCTGTCGATTTCTTTACAAGAGGCATAAAAAAGTCGTTAACATATTAGCAGCTTCGGGGCGGCGGCTCCGACATAAAAACCATTACCTAAACGGGCTTTTTTCGGATGTCGCGCACCTGCCAGCCTTAGAGGGGCGGGAGGGGCAGTTCCGGACGGGAGAGGCAGTGGCGTATGTCTCGCAGCGAGACCGCTGAACAGGATAGCCGTGGGCTTGGCTCTGGTGGTGGGATAAGCGCACCTGCTATCGGCAAACTGCGAGCGATAACCGGGTCCGTCACCATCACCCGCGCCGGCCTGATACTGGCCGAGAGCGCTATCGGCGACCCTGTTTATGAAGGCGACGTCATCGAGACCGGCAATGACGGTTTGGTTGCGATCGCGTTCGCAGACGGCACGGCATTCCACCTTTACGCCGACGGACGCGTGGAACTGGCCGAAGGCGATTGCGGCGTAAAGAAATCTGCGATTTCCGCGCCGCTTCGGGTCGTCAGAGGACTGTTCGGCTTTATTGCCGGTAAGCTTGCCGCCAGCGGCCGCGTTTTTATCGATACGCCATTCGGGCAAGTGCGGAATAAGACGTTGGCGGCCGGCTTCGGCAGTGTGGCCTTCGGCGTCTTCACGTTCGCGCTGGTTCGCGAATTGAAAGCCGACAGCGCCGACATTTCCTTCATCGATTATGGGACGATCGACTACAAAGACCTCAAGTACGGGATTTTCGAGCTCCACCTTTACGGCGATCCCAGTAAGGGGATTCTGCCATCGGTCGTCATCGTCAGTGACCCGACCAAAACGCTTGTCGTGCACAAAGGGGGATCGGCCTCCTTTGAGGAGAATACGCCGGCGCAGATGGCGCAATTACAAAGCGCTTATGCGAACGCCTTCTCGGCTTATTCGCAGGGTTTGCAAGATCCTTTTTTTCAGCAATGGCAGCACGCCAACGCGCAGCCGCAGTCGAATCCCGGCGGCAATGGCAGCTCGACGGAATATGCATATCTCTTCCAGAACAACAGCTTCAATGCAGGGCAGCAGAACACCGTCAACCCCGGCGGCAATGTCGGCGGCCTTCACGGCGGATCCGGCGCCGCTGGCGGGTCAGGGTCGTCAGGCGGTTCTGGTGGCAGCGGGCCCCAACCGACGCCGACTGCGTCCTGGAACGGCGAGGGCGACGGCAAGAACTGGGGCGACCCCGCCAATTGGACCGATAGTTACGCGCCGCTTTCTTGGCAAGACTTAACCATTGGTTCCCCGTTCGTTGTGACCATCGATAGCGGCGATGAAGAATTCCGGTCCGTCCGCGACCGAGGTCAACGATCTAACTATGAATGCGGGCGCGACCCTTGAGATTGTCAACGGCGGATCGCTGTTGGTTCTAAATACTCTCAACGTCTTTGGAACAGTCGAGGTCAATGACGCGGGCGCGACACTTACGGTTCAAGGTCCCGTGATTGTCGGGACTCACGGCACGATCGAAGCGATTAATAGCGGCGCATCGATATTTTTCTCAGACACGACATCTCCGCCTCCCGGCACCTATACGGTCGACAATTCCGGCAAGATTGCCGCCATCGATACCGGTGCGGCCATTTGGTTCGAGCAAGCGACCACGAAGAATGAAGCAGGCGGTCTGATCGTCGGGCAAAGCGGCGGTAAGATCACGTTCGATGGCGGCGCGGGCAGCAGCATTCACAATAGCGGCACCGTCGAGACGGAAAGCGGCGGCACGATCACGTTCGATCTCGGCATCATTGTCGACAATTCCAGTACTATCTCCGCCGGCACCAGCGCCACTGCCGGTGGCGCAATAACGTTCGGCGCGGCGACGCTGACGAACGAAGCCACTGGCGTGATCGAGGCGCAGAACGGCGGCGCCGTGATCATCCAGACTGGCAAGGTTGTGGCCAATTTGGGCACGATACAGGCGCTCACCGGCGGCACGATCGCGCTGTACGACAACATCGATAATTCGGCCGGCCCGGGCCTTATCCATATGGAGGCTGGCGGTGCGCTCTCGGTCGACGCCAGTGTCACCGTCACCGGCGGTACGATCTCGACCGACGCGAAATCTCTCTCCTATGCCGCAGGCGAGATCGATGTCGGCGCCAGCATTGCCCTGACGCTCACGGATGAAGTCACCGTCGACAATTCCGGATTGATCGCGCTCGGCGCGAATTCGCACCTTTATTTTGACCAGACCGCCGCAGCCCTCGACGACACAGGCGCGGTAACGATGGCCGCGGGCTCAGATATCGATGTCGGCCCGACAGCACCTTCTGGCACCTACACGCTCACCAACGACAACACTATTATGGGCCAGGGCGAGATCGGCTCAGGCTTCGCCAGCATCACTAATATGGGCAGTATCGAGGCGACCACGGGCACGCTTACCATCGATCCGACCGCCGCGCCGGCCGCGATCGACAATTCCAGCACGCTCGGAGCCGATGGTGTCAGTGCCACGCTTAAGATCACTGATGTTCCGGTGACCAACACCGGCACGTTGCTGGCGACCGGCGGCGGCACCGTCGCGCTCGACAGTGAGGTTGTCACCAACGGCAGCGGGACCGTTGAGGTGGATACCGGTTCGTTTCTGACCCTGACCGGCATCAACTCGATCGCGAACGGTAAACTCGTCAATTCCGGCAGCGTTACCGACCTCGGCGCGCTGACATTGTCGAGCGGCATCCAGGTCACCAATACCGGCGCCATCACCATCGGCGACGGCATCATTGCCGACACGCTGACGCTGAGCGGCACTACGGTGACCGGGACCGGCAGCATCACGGTGAAGATGGCGGCGACGCTGACGGCGACCGGCACCGACATGATCGTCGGCGCCAGCGCGAGCAATCAGGGCAGCATCACCAATACCGGCACTATCACCGACAATGGCGATTTCACACTCAAGAACGAGACGGTGACCAATACCGGCGGCACCTTCACCGTTGGCGGCCCCGACACGCTGACGCTGACCAACGTCACCTTTACCGGCGGTCATCTGACGGTGGCCAGCGGCGCCACGCTCGATCTGAATAATACGACGATCAATGGCGTCATCCTGTCGGATACAGGCGCCATAATTAATATTACCGGCGACAGCAAAATCGACGGTGTCGACAAGACCATCAGCGGTATGATCACGGTCGATACCGGGCAAACGCTCGTGGTCGACCACTCATTGCTCATCGCCACCGTCACTAATAAGGGCACGGGCCTCACCGCAGGCACGGTAAAGGTCGACAGCGGCACCACGTCCGATTTCGGCGGCACGGCCACGATCACCGGCGGTAATCTGGTCAACCTGGGCACGATCAATATTTTCGACCCGTCCGTTGCCGTCAGCACCGTTACTCTTGATGATGTGCAAGTCACCAATGCGGGCGCCATTACGGTCGGCGATGGTAGCAATGCCGATGAGCTGACGCTGAACGGCGACACGGTGACCGGGACCGGGTCGATCACCGTCGATCATGCCGCGATACTGACGCTGACCGGAACCGACAGCATCACCGGTGGCGGGACGCTGAGCAATAGCGGCACGATTAATGCCGACGGCGCCGTCAGCTTCGACAATGAGACGGTGACCAACTCGGCCGGCGGCAAGATTGTGGTCGGTGACGGGACTAATACCGACACGCTGACGCTATCGGGCACCACTATCAGCAATATCGGCGGCACGATAACCATCGCTCATGCGGCGACGCTCGATCTTGTGGGCGGCACGCTGTCGGGCGGCAGCATCACCAATCACGGCACGATCGAGAGCAGCGGCACGAGCGCGATCGACGGCGCCGCCATCACCGATGGCGGGGTGACGGTGACGGGCGGCACGCTGACGCTGTCGGCCGACACGCTGACCCATGTGACGCTCGACCAGCAGACCGGCGGCAGCCTGAGCAATGCCGGGGCGCTGACGCTCAAGGGCATCGACACGCTGACCGGCGAGCTTAACAACAGCAACACGATCACGATCGGGGCCGCGGCGACGCTCGATCTTGTGGGCGGCACGCTGTCGGGCGGCAGCATCAGCAACCACGGCACGATCGAGAGCAGCGGCACGAGCGCGATCGACGGCGCCACCATCACCGGCGGCAAGCTGACGGTGCAAAGCGACACGCTGACGCTGGGCAGCACCAACACGCTGTCCGGGGTCACGGTCAGCGACGGCGGCAGCCTGAGCAATGCCGGGACGCTGACGTTCAAGGGCAGCGACACGCTGTCGGGCGACCTCGCCAATAGCGGGACGATCACGATCGGGGCCGCGGCGGTGCTCGATCTTGTCAGCGGCACGCTGTCGGGCGGCGCGATCAGCAATCACGGCACCATCGACAGCAACGGCAGCAGCGCGATCGACGGCGCCACCATCACCGGCGGCAAGCTGACGGTGCAAAGCGACACGCTGACGCTGGGCAGCACCAACACGCTGTCCGGGGTCACGGTCAGCGACGGCGGCAGCCTGAGCAATGCCGGGGCGCTGACGCTCAAGGGCATCGACACGCTGACCGGCGAGCTTAACAACAGCAACACGATCACGATCGGGGCCGCGGCGACGCTCGATCTTGTGGGCGGCACGCTGTCGGGCGGCAGCATCAGCAACCACGGCACGATCGAGAGCAGCGGCACGAGCGCGATCGACGGCGCCGCCATCACCGATGGCGGGGTGACGGTGACGGGCGGCACGCTGACGCTGTCGGCCGACACGCTGACCCATGTGACGCTCGACCAGCAGACCGGCGGCAGCCTGAGCAATGCCGGGGCGCTGACGCTCAAGGGCATCGACACGCTGACCGGCGAGCTTAACAACAGCAACACGATCACGATCGGGGCCGCGGCGACGCTCGATCTTGTGGGCGGCACGCTGTCGGGCGGCAGCATCACCAATCACGGCACGATCGAGAGCAGCGGCACGAGCGCGATCGACGGCGCCGCCATCACCGATGGCGGGGTGACGGTGACGGGCGGCACGCTGACGCTGTCGGCCGACACGCTGACCCATGTGACGCTCGACCAGCAGACCGGCGGCAGCCTGAGCAATGCCGGGGCGCTGACGCTCAAGGGCATCGACACGCTGACCGGCGAGCTTAACAACAGCAACACGATCACGATCGGGGCCGCGGCGACGCTCGATCTTGTGGGCGGCACGCTGTCGGGCGGCAGCATCACCAATCACGGCACGATCGAGAGCAGCGGCACGAGCGCGATCGACGGCGCCGCCATCACCGATGGCGGGGTGACGGTGACGGGCGGCACGCTGACGCTGTCGGCCGACACGCTGACCCATGTGACGCTCGACCAGCAGACCGGCGGCAGCCTGAGCAATGCCGGGGCGCTGACGCTCAAGGGCATCGACACGCTGACCGGCGAGCTTAACAACAGCAACACGATCACGATCGGGGCCGCGGCGACGCTCGATCTTGTGGGCGGCACGCTGTCGGGCGGCAGCATCAGCAACCACGGCACGATCGAGAGCAGCGGCACGAGCGCGATCGACGGCGCCGCCATCACCGATGGCGGGGTGACGGTGACGGGCGGCACGCTGACGCTGTCGGCCGACACGCTGACCCATGTGACGCTCGACCAGCAGACCGGCGGCAGCCTGAGCAATGCCGGGGCGCTGACGCTCAAGGGCATCGACACGCTGACCGGCGAGCTTAACAACAGCAACACGATCACGATCGGGGCCGCGGCGACGCTCGATCTTGTGGGCGGCACGCTGTCGGGCGGCAGCATCACCAACCACGGCACGATCGACACGACCGGCACCAGCGCGATCGACGATGCGACGCTGACCGGCGGCAAGCTGACGGTTGCGACCGGGACGCTGACGCTGGGCGCCAACACGTTCTCCGGGGTTGATGTGATCAACACCGCGACCGGCATCCTCAGCAATACCGGGGCGCTGAAGTTGACGGGCAGCGACACGCTGGCGGGCGACCTGGCCAACACCTCGACGATCACGATCGGGGCTGCGGCGACGCTCGATCTTGTCGGCGGCACGCTGTCGGGCGGCAGCATCAGCAACCACGGCACGATCGACACGACCGGCACCAGCGCGATCGACGATGCGACGCTGACCGGCGGCAAGCTGACGGTTGCGACCGGGACGCTGACGCTGGGCGCCAACACGTTCTCCGGGGTTGATGTGATCAACACCGCGACCGGCATCCTCAGCAATACCGGGGCGCTGAAGTTGACGGGCAGCGACACGCTGGCGGGCGACCTGGCCAACACCTCGACGATCACGATCGGAGCTGCGGCGACGCTCGATCTTGTCGGCGGCACGCTGTCGGGCGGCAGCATCACCAACCACGGCACGATCGACACGACCGGCACCAGCGCGATCGACGATGCGACGCTGACCGGCGGCAAGCTGACGGTTGCGACCGGGACGCTGACGCTGGGCGCCAACACGTTCTCCGGGGTTGATGTGATCAACACCGCGACCGGCATCCTCAGCAATACCGGGGCGCTGAAGTTGACGGGCAGCGACACGCTGGCGGGCGACCTGGCCAACACCTCGACGATCACGATCGGGGCTGCGGCGACGCTCGATCTTGTCGGCGGCACGCTGTCGGGCGGCAGCATCAGCAACCACGGCACGATCGACACGACCGGCACCAGCGCGATCGACGATGCGACGCTGACCGGCGGCAAGCTGACGGTTGCGACCGGGACGCTGACGCTGGGCGCCAACACGTTCTCCGGGGTTGATGTGATCAACACCGCGACCGGCATCCTCAGCAATACCGGGGCGCTGAAGTTGACGGGCAGCGACACGCTGGCGGGCGACCTGGCCAACACCTCGACGATCACGATCGGAGCTGCGGCGACGCTCGATCTTGTCAGCGGCACGCTGTCGGGCGGCAGCATCACCAACCACGGCACGATCGACACGACCGGCACCAGCGCGATCGACGATGCGACGCTGACCGGCGGCAAGCTGACGGTTGCGACCGGGACGCTGACGCTGGGCGCCAACACGTTCTCCGGGGTTGATGTGATCAACACCGCGACCGGCATCCTCAGCAATACCGGGGCGCTGAAGTTGACGGGCAGCGACACGCTGGCGGGCGACCTGGCCAACACCTCGACGATCACGATCGGGGCTGCGGCGACGCTCGATCTTGTCGGCGGCACGCTGTCGGGCGGCAGCATCAGCAACCACGGCACGATCGCGGCGACCTCGGGCAACAATGACATTGCCACCGGCACGACAGTCAACAACGGTGGTACGCTGGAGGTAACCGGCGGCGCGCTGACAATCGATGGCAGCGTCCACAATTCTGGCACGCTGGAAGCCAACGGCGGCACTCTCGTTATCGCCAGCGACGCCGACATTACCGGCAGCAACCCGTCGGTCACCATCACCAATGGCGGGATGGCCGAGTTCGCTGGCGGCTCCTCCGGTCAGCCGCTCGATCTGAACGCCACTTTCTCCGGAAGCGGCGCGCTCCAGCTCGATCATTCGCAATATTTTGGCGGTACCCTGACCGGGTTCGCGTCGGGCGACACCATCGATCTGAAGGATATCGGCTACGCATCGGGCGAGACCAACGTCTGGAACGGCGGTAACGACACGCTGACGATCACCAACGGAACGCATACCGCGACGCTGACTTTTGCGAGCTCGTACACCCAGAACGATTTTGCGCTGACCAGCGATGGCGGCTCCGGCACGCCCGGCACCGATGTGGTATGGAGCCCGGCGCAGGCGTCGCTCGCGGGCCTCGATAGCGCCGGTAACGCGGTCGACGGCGAGGCCGTTACGGCTAGCCTGACCGATTTGAATGCGACCGGCATCACCTACACGTGGCTGGACAACGGCCAAGTGATTTCGGGACAGACCGGCCACAGCTTCATGCCGACCGGCGATCAAGGCGATACGCTCGATGTCGTCATTAGCTTCACCGACAACGGCACTGCCGAGCAGATGACGGCGTTAGCCGGGGTAGTCGATCCGGCGGCGCCGATCATCACCACGCTGGTGGGCCAGCCTGTGAACGGCGACGCCATCGAGGTACAGGGCAGCGGCGAGAACGGCGACACCGTCACGCTTTATAACGGCGCCACGGTGGTCGGCACCGATACCGTAGTTGGCGGCGCGTTCGACATCACCACGACCGCGACCTTCTCGGACGGCAACTACACCCTGACGGCGACCGAGACCGACAGCGCGAACTCGACCAGCGCCACTTCGGCGGGTTTTGCGGTCGCGGTCGATCCGGCAGCGCCGGTCATCACCACGCTGGTGGGCCAGCCGGTGGACGGCGACGCCATCGAGGTGCAGGGCAGCGGCGAGAGCGGCGACACCGTCACGCTTTACAACGGCGCCACGGTGGTCGGCACCGGTACCGTAGTGGGCGGCGCGTTCGACATCACCACGACCGCGACCTTCCCGGACGGCAACTACACCTTGACGGCGACCGAGACCGACAGCGCGAACTCGACCAGTGCCGCTTCGGCGGGTTTTGCGGTCGCGGTCGATCCGGAAACGCAAACTCTGACGATTACGGTCGAAGCACCCAGCGGCTTCCAACAAGATGTGATCCCGGAGATTGGGGCCGGCACAGTCCAGGGTGGCGGCACCATGACAGGTTTCACGATCGTCGACACCGCCGCCGATGTACAGTTCGTTTTCGATGGCAATGGCTTAATGTATGACAGCAGCGGCGGCCCGATTACCGTCACCGCCGGCACAATTACAGGCTGGCAGGAACTCACCAACGACGCTTCGCCCACCGCCATTGCCAACTTCACCGGAGTATCGATCGCCGCCGCCGCCTTCATTGCCGATGCACAGACCGCCGCCAATACTAACAACTTCGGTCCCATCAATAGTTTGACTACCAATGTCGCTTTTGATTTTGATGGCAGCCTTGCCACCGCTCCCCTCAATTTTATGGGCAGCAACAATGCCGATGTCATTATCGGCGGTTCAGGCAGCGACATCCTCGACGGTGCTGGCGCCCCGAGCGGTCAACACGACACGCTGACCGGCGGCGCCGGAAGCAACACCTTTATGTTCAGTGCGGGATATGGTGCGCTCACGATTACCGACTTCGATCAGGGCAGCGGCAGTTTCAACGCCGCCGAGAGCGATCAAATTGAAGTCAGTGGCTTCACCACCAATCCCACTGTCTCGTATGCCAACGGCAATACCGTACTCGATCTCAACGACGCCGGCATCAACACCAACGGCGTCGACGATGTGCTGACGCTGCAGGGCGTCACGCAGTCGGAATTTACTGCGCTCAATGGCTCAGAATTCATCGACAGTGGTGGCGGCAACAACAACCCGACGATCAACAACGCCGGCAATACGGTCACCTACACCGGAACGCCGGTCACGCTCGACCAGTCTCTCACTATTTCGGATTCGGCCACGATCACCGGCCTCACCGCCACCATTTCAGCGGGGGCCCGGACCGGCGACACGCTCACCATTAATGGAGCGCAGACCGGCACTCTCACAAATACCAACGACGGCAGCACCATCGCTTACAATTACTACAATGGTGTCATGACGCTGTCGGTGGGATCCGGCACGCCCACAATCGGCGATTTTGTCGGCGCCGAGCAAGGTATCCAATATTCCACAAGCAACAGCGATCCCACCGACGGCGGCACCGACGCCGCCCGGACGGTGACCTGGGAGATAACAGACAGCAACAATCACTCCAGCCCCGCTGTCACCACGACGGTCGACATCGAGGTGAACAATCTTGCGGTGACGCTGAGCGGGGTGACGAACGACGGCAACTCTATCCTTGGCCAACCCGTGAGCGTGGCGACGGTGACCGAAGCGGGCGTCGCGGTTACTTCCGGTCTGACCTATCAATGGGAACTCGACAACAATCCGATCTCCGGGCAGACGGCTTCGAGTTACACGCCCCAGATGTCGGACGAAGGTCATCAACTGTCGGTGCTGGTCACCGACAGTTCCGATGGCGATGCGGCCACGCAAAACGCCGGAACGGTGGTCGATCTTACGGTAACGCTGAGCGGGGAGACCAATAACGGCAACTCGGCCGTCGGCCAACCCGTGAGCGTGGCGACGGTGACCGAAGCGGGCGTTGCGGTTACTTCTGGTCTGACCTATCAATGGGAACTCGACAACAATCCGATCGCCAATGCGACGATGGCGAGCTACACGCCGCTGACGCCGGAGGAAGGTCATCAGCTGTCGGTGCTGGTCACCGATACGGTCGACGGCGACGCAACCACGCAGTACGCCGGCACCGTGACCGATCTTGTGGTGACGCTGAGCGGCGTGTCGAACGATGGCAACACGACCCCTGGCCAACCCGTGACCGTGGTGACGGTGACCGAGGCTGGTACTGCGGTTACTTCTGGTCTGACCTATCAATGGGAACTCGACAACAATCCGATCTCCGGGCAGACGACTGCGAGCTACACGCCGCTGACGCCGGAGGAAGGTCATCAGCTGTCGGTGCTGGTCACCGACACGGCCGATGGCGATGTGACCACGGAATACGCCGGCGAGGTGACCGAGCTTGCGGTGACGCTGAGCGGGGTGACGAATAACGGCACCTCGACTCCCGGCCAACCCGTGACCGTGGCGACGGTGACCGAAGCGGGCGTTGCGGTTACTTCTGGTCTGACCT
The DNA here is from genome assembly GCA_963784005.1 of uncultured Alphaproteobacteria bacterium. GTDB lineage: Bacteria > Pseudomonadota > Alphaproteobacteria > Rhizobiales > Xanthobacteraceae > BOG-931. The sequence goes on from CAWAPT010000012.1 coordinate 131,723, forward strand.
ATCAATGGGAACTCGACAACAATCCGATCTCCGGGCAGACGACTGCGAGCTACACGCCGCTGACGCCGGAGGAAGGTCATCAGCTGTCGGTGCTGGTCACCGACACGGCAGACGGCGATGCAACCACGCAGTACGCCGGCACGGTGACCGAACTCGCGGTGACGCTCAGCGGCGAGTCGAATAACGGCAACTCGACCCCCGGCCAGCCCGTGACCGTGGCGACGGTGACCGAAGCGGGCACTGCGGTTATTTCTGGTCTGACCTATCAATGGGAACTCGACAACAGTCTGATCGCCAATGCGACGACTGCGAGCTACGCGCCGCTGACTTCGGAGGAAGGTCATCAGCTGTCGGTGTTGGTCACCGACACGGCAGATGGCGATGCAACCACGCAGTACGCCGGCACGGTGACCGATCTTGCGGTGACGCTGAGCGGGGTGACGAGCGACATCACCTCGACCCCTGGCCAGCCCGTGACCGTGGCGACGGTGACCGAGGCTGGTGTTGCGGTTGCTTCGTCTGACCTCGTCTATCAATGGGAACTCGACAACAATCCGATCTCCGGTCAGACGACGGCGAGCTACACGCCGCTAACGTCGGACGAAGGGCATCAGCTTTTGGTGGCCGTCATCGACACGGTCAATGGCGATCACACCACGGAGTCCGTCGGCACGGTGACCGATCTTGCGGTGACGCTGAGCGGTTTATTCAACGGCAATTCTGGTTCACCGTCTGAAGGCCAAGCCGTTAGCGTGGCGGCGGTGACCGAGGCTGGCGTTGCGGTACTTTCGGCCGATCTGACCTATCAATGGCAAATCGACAATTCGACTCCGATTTCCGGCCAGACCACCGCGAGCTACACGCCCGCGGTTTCGGACGAAGGTCATCTGCTGTCTGTGGTCATCACCGACACGGCCGATGGCGATGCAACCACGGAATACGCTGGTACAGTAACCGGCGGCAATACGGGGCTGATGTTTACCGATATGATGCTGACCGTCTCTCAAGGCGGCACGACGCCGCTGACGAACAGCGATTTCGGCGTTACCGATCCGGGCGTCACGAACTTCCTCTACTCGGTGGTGAATAATAATGTCACCGGCGGTGAATTCGAGATCTTCAACGGCACCAACTGGGTGGCGGCGCCGGCAGACGGCTTCACCACCGCGCAGATTGCGGATGGGGACGTTGAATTCGTCCAGGATGGCACCGCGACGGCGCCGAGCTTCATCATCGAGGCGGAGGCCACAGGCAGTAACGCCGCGTACATCAGGCCGACGGTGATATTCCAAATCGCTACCGGTGGTTTTGACGATTTCGTCGGCGCCTTCGATCAAAACGTCGCATTTGCCGGCTTCGGTATTCTCGAGCTTGCGCAGTCACAGCAATACACCGGGACGATCTCGGGCTATTCGGATGCCGCCGTCCTCGACTTGTCCGACATCAATTTCATAAACGGGCAGACGTTGGCCATGCTCAATGGCGCCGATCTGACCGTTACTGATATGACGCATACCGCGAACATCGCGATCGATGGCACCGGCTACAACACGAACTGGTACGTCTTGAGCGACGGCCAGTTTAACAATGGCAATTACGGCACGCTGGTGGTTGATCCGGATGTTCCGGTGAGTAGCGCTGGTGCCTCAGCCTCGGGCGCGCAAATGGTGCTGTTCACAGACGGCACTGGCACGCTGACTTACACTGGCTCCGGCGCGGAAATTGCCGGATTTACGGGAACGGCACCGGACGCTGCCGATTCGGATGTAATCGATCTGACGGGGATAAATTACGATCCTGGCATGGGCTTTTCCGATACTTACGATCCGACCACGGGTCTGTTGACCGTCACCGATGGAAATCCACACCGTGACGCTCAGCTTTGTCGATTTCACCGGGACTTTCAATTTTGCGGCTGACGGTTCTGGGACCGACATCTTCGATCCCTCGACCGGCTCCGCCACCGACCCGTCGGTGCTGACCGCGGCGACTGCGACCACGACGGGCGACAGCGTCAATGGCAGTCTCTCGTTCGCGGACGCTCATTCCGGGGATACACTCAGCGCCAGCGTCACGCCGGACGGCACCAATTACATCGGCAGCTTCACGCTCGACCAGCCCACCGAAAGCAAGGGTCATGTGTCGGTCGGCTTTGATTTCATGGCCAATAACGACCAGATGAATCTGACGCCCGGTGAGATCCTGACGCAGTCCTACAATATCAGCGTTGCCGATTCGCAAAATCCGGCAGCGAATATCAGCCAGACCGTCGCGGTGACGGTCGGCGGGCCCGGCAACGACAATTTCGTGTTCGCGCCCGGCGTCGGCGCCGACACTATCACCAATTTCAATCCGCAGCAGGACACGCTCGAGCTCGATCACTTCGCCAACGTGCAGACCGTTCAAGAATTGCAGACGCTCATCACCACCGACGCGCATGGCGACGCGGTGATCGCGCTCGGCCACAACGATAGTATTACGCTCGCCAATGTCACCGCGCCGCAATTGCAGCAGGTCATCCTGGCCGGCCACGTCCTGCTGCACTGAGCGGCGTCCACCATCCGGTCATTCTGAAATGCGATAAGTGCCGGCGGCTCGGCACGATCCTCCGACAGCGGGAAAGTCCATTGCGGCGGCGCGAATTCATCGCGCTCATCGGCGGCGTGGCACTTGACCGGCCGCTCGCGTTGCGCGCGCAGCAGCCGGCGCTGCCAACCATCGGGTTTCTCGACGCTTCGGTTGAAACAGCGGCGAAACTCGCCGCGTTTTATGCCGGTCTCAAGACCGAAGGTTTTGCCACGGACCGCAACGTGGCGGTCGAATACCAATCGGTGGCAGGCGATTATGGCCGGCTGCCTGGGCTGGCGGCTGCCTTGGTCAATCGCAACGCGACGGTGATTGCCGCCGCCGGCGTCCCCGCGGCGCTTGCCGCCAAGGCCGCGACCTCGACCATTCCGATCGTTTTTGCGCTAGCGGCCGATCCAATTGAAGCTGGACTTATCACCAATCTAAGCCGGCCCGGCGGCAACATCACCGGCGTGACTGCTATCGCCGTGGACCGGGAGCAGAAGCTGATTGCGTTGCTGCATGAGGTAATACCCACGGCGACGGTCTTTGCGCTGCTGGTCAATCCCACTAATCCCGCCGCCGCGAGCCAAGCGCGAGAGGCGCTGACGGCGGCCGGCAAGATGGGGCTGCAAGTCAATATGCTCGCGGCCAAAGCGCAAACGGACTTCGACGCCGTGTTCGCGGCGTTGGCCGCCATGCACGCCGGCGGGCTGGCGATCGGCGAGGATGAATTATTTGTCAGCCAAAGCGCCCAACTCGCCGCGTTGGCGCTCCGCAGCGGCGTGCCTACCGTCTTTCAGCATCGCGAATTCGTCACGGCCGGCGGTTTGATGAGCTTCGGCAGCAATGTCGCCGAAACTTATCATCAAGTCGGAGCTTATAGCGGCCTCATTCTCAAGGGTGCAAAAGCAGCCAACCTGCCGGTTTATCAATCCACCAGAAACGAATTCATCGTCAATCTCAAGACCGCTCATTCGCTCGGTCTCAATTTTCCGCCGACATTGCTTGACCGCGCCGACGTGGTCCTTCGAGGATAGAGAGCGGCAAATGCTGGCGGCAAGCTCGGCCGCCCTCTACTGCGACGGCTCGATGTTCGCGTCCTTGGCGAGCTTGATCGTTGCCGTCACGTCCTCGGCGAAGAATTTGCCAAATTGCTCCGGGCTCATCGGATCCGGTTCAAAACCGATCCGCAGCATTTTGCCGCGGACCGCCGGAATCGCGAGCGCCTTACCGATCGCCCCGTTCAGTCTATCGACGATGTCGCGCGGCGTATTGGCCGGCACCGAGAGCCCACACCAGGTCAGATAGCCGGCCACCGGATAGCCCGCTTCCGCGAGCGTTTGCAAACCGGGCAGCGACTGCAAGCGCTGGGGCGTGCTGACCGCGATCGGCACCACCCTGCCTTCCGTGATCAAGGGAAGTGCCGGTGTGACCGGTATGAAATAAAAATCGACGCGTCCCGCGGTCAGGTCGGCCAGCGCCTTATCCGGGCCGGTATAAGCGATGTGCTGGACGTTCAATCCCGCCGCCAGACGAAAGCGCTCGCCGGCGATGTGCGACGCGGAGCCGATGCCGACGGAGGCGAACTTGAGCCCGCCGGGATTTGCCTTGGCCGCCGCCACGAGACTGGCCACATTGGTAAAGCCCTTCCCGGGCGCCGCGACCAACATGCTTGGCTCGCCGCCGAACATCGCTACCGGCTCGAGATCGTGCAGCATGTCATAAGGCAGCGACTTGTGCAGGATAGCGGCGGTGCTCATGGCCGACGAAGTCAGCAGGACGGTGTAGCCGTCAGGTTTGGCTTTCACCACCGCGGCGACGCCGACGGTCCCGCCACCGCCAGGACGGTTATCCAGAACAAAGGACTGGTCGATCTGCTGTCCAGCCGGGTCGAGCACGGTGTGAGCAACGAGGTCGTTGGTGGTGCCAGCGCCAAACGGGCTCACCACCAGGATCTGATGGGCCGGCCATTGCTGCGCCATAGCCGGTGTGCCGGCCGCAATTGCCGAGAAACCGGCAAGTGCAACGCACAAGACACGCATCGGTCTCATCAGAATCCTCTTGAAAAGAGCACGGCCGCCAGCGCGCTCGAACGAATGCGCCAGCATAGTGAACTAAATTGAATTGGTCGATTGATAGCACTAGAGCCTTATCGGTTTTGATTTTATCAAAATCGATAAGGCTCTAGCTTTTTGATTGAGCGTGGTCTTTTCCGAAAACCGGATCCACTTTTCGGGATCATGCCCCAGGCGCACGCTTCCGGCGCCATGATTATGGAATAGCAGCTGGGTATAGCATCAAGCGCGTCGCCGTCGCTGGCCGCGATGAACCGCGGCCTGTGGCGCTACCTGCCCCAACCGAAGTGGTAGTTCAGGCCGGCGCGCACGACGTCGTCGTGCATCGATACGTTGTCGGGTCGAGGCAAGGCCGCAGGCGGTGCCGCAATTGAAGTGGCCGAGATTGACGTGCAGGTATTCCGCCTTGGCGCTCCAATTGCCGGGCAGCGCGACTTCAAGTCCGGCGCCGGCGGTCCAGCCGGCATTCGTGGTGCTGTCGCCGGCGAAACCCGGCGCACTGGCGCGGATATCGCCGACCGCGAGACCGCCGGTGAGGTAGGGCATGATGCCGCCGAACGCGTAGCCGGCGCGGCCGCGCACGGTCGAAAGCCAGCTGTCGCTGGTGCTGCAACCTGGGCAGAGCGTCGCATTGCTGGTGCCGCTTAAGTTCGACCAATCGAGGTCGCCTTCGAGCCCAATCACCGCGTTGCCATATTGCCAATTGTAGCCGGCCGTGCCGCCGGCCTGGCCGCCGGAAAGCCCGACGCCGGTCGCGGCGCCCTGCCACCAGGAATGGCCCCAACCGCCGCCGCCATTGGCGCCGACATAGAAGCCGCTCCAGTTGTAAGCCTGCGTCAATTCCGAAGGCGGCGCCTTATAGAGCGGCGCGACCGACAGATCGGCCGCGGCTGCGCATTGCGCCGTAAAGAGCGCGCCGATAGCGACGCATCCGGCGATAATTTTCTTGATCATGGGACTCCTCGGCCTCACTGGCGCCGGCGCCGTGACCCACGCCGTTCGCGGTGACGACTTTACGCATAACTTCGTTACTCCGGGCTTAATCGCCAGGGTAAAGCCAAGGCGCCGCCGTCCCCCTTGCTACTTGGTTGACCAGAAAGGCAAAATTGTGCCGGCATGAGGGCGCCACCGGGGCGGCAAAGGCCGCGCGGACAGGCGCAAATAAGCATAGCTTCGGTCGTACAAGGGAACTCGGAAGGATCGGGAGGGCGGGTGTCCTGGGTCGTGTATGCGTTTTGCGGGCCGGTCCTGTGGGCGATCTCCGTCCATCTCGACAAGTATCTCGTCGAGCGGTTTTTCAAGCAGACCAACGTCGCGGTGATGTTGCTGTTCACTGCCTTCGTCGGCCTGCTGCTGTTGCCGTTCATCTGGTTGTTCGTGCCGTCGGTGACCGCGCCGAGTTTCGGCAACATGGCGCTCATCGGTTTTGCCGGTATCCTCTACATGAGCGCGATGCTGCTCTATCTGCAGGCGCTGCAACGCGAAGAAGCATCGGTCGTGGCGCCGTATTTCCAGGCCGGACCGCTGTTCGGCTATGGGCTTGCTTATCTTGTGCTCGGCGAAACTCTGTCCGGACGCCAAATGGCGGGCGGCGTCATAATTGTCATCGGCGCTGCGATCGTGTCGGTGCGCTTCGCCCCGTTCGAGCCTTGCCGCTCCGGCTGGGGAGGAGACGGCAGGGCGTTCAAAGCGCGTCTGGCCGTGCTGATGCTGACTTGCGGCTTTGCCATGGCGCTGAGCGGATTGATCTTCAAGGTATTCGCCATCGCGGTCGAATTCTGGACCACCACGTTTTGGATGTTCGTCGGCGAAGCGCTGTTCGGCTGTGCGCTGCTGCTGATGCCGTCCTACCGCAGGCAATTCATGGCGGTGCTGCGCGCCAATACCGTTGCCCTGGTGTCAATCAACGGTACCAACGAACTTATCAATCTCGGCGGGGGCTTGGGCAATCGCTACGCGCTGATGTTCGCGCCGCTGAGCATCGTGCAGGCGATCGGCTCGACGACGACGCTGTTCGTCTTCGCCTTCGGCGTCGTGTTGAGCCTGGTCTGGCCGAGGTTCGGCCGCGAGACCCTGTCCGGCCGCGAGCTCTTGCAGAAAGGGATTGCCGCCGCTCTGGTCGCACTCGGCGTCGCGTTGGTGACACGCTAGATGCTCCGCTCGCGCGGAAGGCACCGCCGATGCCCATTGTTCCGGTAAGGATCCGCCACAATATGATCGCGAAGCGGAGATCTTGCCTGCGGCCGGATTCGTCTCGGCTCCGGGACATGGTATAATAGACGCCGCTCAAGCTTGCAGATGCTCGTAACCGGATCAGGCATGCAATGAATTGGATCTCTAATGTCGTGCGGCCGAAAATCCGCAACATTCTCCGGCGCGAAGTGCCGGAGAATTTGTGGATCAAATGTCCGGAAACCGGCCAGCTCGTGTTCTACAAGGACGTCGAGTCCAACCAGTTTGTCATTCCGGGCTCCAACTATCACATGCGCATGTCGGCTGCGGCGCGGCTCAAATTGATGTTCGATAATCAGACCTGGTTCGACATTGCCGTGCCGGAAGTGCCGGTCGATCCCTTGAAATTCCGCGACGAGCGTCGTTACGCGGACCGGCTCAAGGACGCGCGCAGCAAAACCGGGATGCAAGACGCGGTCAAGCTCGGCTACGGCAAGCTCGACGGTTTCCCAGCCGTCATCGGCGTGCAGGATTTTGATTTCATGGGCGGCTCGCTCGGCATGGCGGCCGGCGAGGCGGTCATCACGGGCTTCGAGACTGCGCTAGAGAAGGGCTGCCCGTTCGTTCTGTTTGCCGCCTCCGGCGGCGCGCGCATGCAGGAGGGCATCCTGTCGCTGATGCAGATGCCGCGCACCACCATTGCGGTGCAGCGCCTGCGCGAGGCGCGCCACCCCTATATCGTCGTGCTCACCAATCCGACGACCGGCGGCGTCACCGCGTCCTATGCCATGCTCGGCGACGTGCAAATTGCCGAGCCGGGCGCTTTGATCGGTTTTGCCGGTCCGCGCGTCATCGAGCAGACCATCCGCGAGAAGTTGCCGGAGGGTTTTCAGAAAGCCGAATATCTGCGCGACCACGGCATGGTCGACATGGTGGTGCATCGCCACCAGTTGCGCGCGACTATTGCGCGGCTGTGCCGGCTTCTCACCAAGGCGCCCGCCGGCGCGCCGCAGCCGCGTGTCCTGCCAGCTCCGGCGCCCGAACCTGCGGTCACGTGAGCGCTCGGCGCGCCAACGCCGCACCGATCGATGCCATGCTGGCGCGGCTCCTCGCGCTGCACCCCAAGCGCATCGATCTTTCGCTCGACCGGATTGAGCGGCTTCTGGCCGCGCTCGATCATCCGGAACGGCGGTTGCCGCCGGTGATCCACGTCGCGGGCACCAACGGCAAGGGCTCGACGATTGCCTTTATGCGCGCCGTGCTCGAAGCGGCCGGCAAAATCGTGCACGTCTACACCTCGCCCAATCTGGTTCGCCTCAACGAACGCTTCCGCATCGGCCGCGCGGACGGGGGTAAACTGGTCGGCGATGCCGCGCTCGGCGAAGCGCTCGCCGAATGTGAAGCGAAAAACGGCGACGCGCCGATCACGGTGTTCGAGATCGAGACCGCGGCGGCGTTTGTCCTGTTCTCGCGCCGTCCGGCGGATGTGCTTTTGCTTGAAGTCGGACTCGGCGGCCGGCTCGATGCCACCAATGTCGTCGCTCGCCCGCTCGCCAGCGTGATCACCCGCCTGTCGCTCGACCACCGCGAGTTTCTCGGCGACACGCTGGTCGAGATCGCGGCCGAAAAGGCCGGAATACTCAAGCGCGATGTGCCGGCCATCGTCACCAGCCAGGCGCGCGAGGCACTGGCGGTCATCGAGCGGCAGGCGGCGCGAATCCGCGCGCCGCTCAAAATCGCCGGCGAGGACTGGACCGCCACGGAAGAACACGGCCGGCTCGTCTATCAGGACGGCGAGGGGCTGTTGGATCTGCCGGCGCCGAAACTCTATGGACGCCACCAATTCGAAAATGCCGGCGCGGCGGTCGCGGCTCTGCGCGTCAGCGGGCTTAAGCTTCCCGCAACCGCATTCGAGGCCGGCATGATGCGCGTCGATTGGCCGGCGCGCATGCAGCGATTATCGCACGGGCGGCTTGCGGATTTGGCGCCGCCGGACAGCGAGCTCTGGCTCGACGGCGGCCACAACGCCGATGGCGGCCAGGCCATTGCCGCAGCTCTTGCCGATCTCGAGGAACGCGTGTCGCGGCCGCTCGTGCTCATTGTCGGCATGCTGTCGACCAAGGACTGCGCTGGCTTTTTGAAGAATTTTTCCGGGCTGGCGCGACGCGTCATTACCGTGCCGATCCATCAGGACAAGGCGGTTGCGGCAACCGAATTGGCCGAACTCGCAGGCAGCGTCGGCATTCCGGCGCTCGCGCGCGACCATCTCGAAAGCGCGATCGAGCTTGCCGGCAAGCTCGATCTTCACCCCGCGCCGCGCATCTTGATTACCGGCTCGCTTTATCTTGCCGGCGAAGTGTTGGCCGCCAACGGCACGCCGCCGGAGTGATCGGCGCGTATGACGACTTATAATCTGATCTCGCCGAGATTGATGCTGGCGCCGAGATTGGCCTCGGCGGCCTTGGAGCGCCCGCCGGCGGAGATTTGCACGGTGTAGCGGCCGGAACCTTCCTCGAGTTTGTCGAATTTGAAGTCGCCGTAATTGTCGGTGATGGCCGCCGCGACGGATGCGCCGTCCTTGACGAGCCGCACGCTCGCGCCTTCGACGCAATCGACCGCGCCGTTCTTGTCCTCGGCGACCGAGCCGCCGATGAAGCATTTGGAATAGCGCCACAGATTGCGGTAATAGACGCGCGGTTTTGCGCCGAGTTCGGGCTTTATCACTTCGAGATCTTGCTCGCGCGCCATATGCGCCATCTCATCGTCCTCGACCTTGATGGCGCGCATGGCGCCGGTCGGACACGATTGGTCGCCGCGCGTTTTCGTCCAGCCTTGATCGATAAGATGCGCGTCGAAGGGCCAAGCCTGCGGCAGCTCCAGGTCTTCGTTCCACCAGATGTGACCGTAAGGACAGGCCTCGACCAGCTGCCTTTGGCCTTTGGCCTTCACCGGATCGATAATGACGATGCCGTCCTTGCGCTTTTTAATGGCGCCGTCCGGCGCGGCCTTCATGCACGGGGCGTCGTCGCAATGGTTGCACATGGTCGGAACATAGGCGATGTCGATCATCGGGATCTGGCCGCGTTCTTTTTGCAGAATGTTGATCCACTTGTGGCCATGTTTCGGCATCGGCGCCGAATAGCCGGGCCAGTCGTTGCCGATATATTCGTCCATGGCGGCGAGCGTGCACAAATTGCAATTGGTGCACTCGGCCACGTCGATGATGAGATTCCATTTCTTCATCGTTATGCTCTTATCCGCTTCTGTCACGCTCCGCGAAGGCGGAGCATCCAGTAGCCGCCAGTACGGCGGCAAATACTCCGGCGTCGGTGATTACTGGATCGTCCGCCTGCGCGGACGATGACAGGGTGTCATTTTGCCGGCACCAGACGCGCCGCCTTAAGCGCGCGCTTGATCTTCTTGTCCTGCTCCATGGTTGCGAAGGCGGCCGACATATGCTCGGTGCGGCCGTCCCACGGCTCGATCTGAACCAGCGCATTGGCGCCGGCGAGCGAATGTGTGCTCTTGGTTTGCGTGCGTTCGGGCGTGAGCAGATTGAGGCAGCCGCCGCGGTCGACCGACTTGCCGGGTTCGCCCATCGGATCGTAGATCGCCGAGGATTCGTAACCATGCGCGACGCCGCGCGGCAGCCGCTGCGTCGGCAGCGCCGCGCAGATCACCGCGCCGCGATCGTTGAACACCTTGACCAGATCGTGCTTGCCGATGCCGCGCGCCTCCGCGTCCTCGGCATTGATACGCACGATCCAGTAGTAATAGCCGTCGACCTTGACGCGGTGGTCCTCGATGTTGAGCAGGAACGAGTCCTTGCCGTCGCCCTGGGTGTGGAACGAAAATTTCGAATGCGGCGTGAGAAGCTGCAGCGGATAGCGTTCGAACAATTCGCCGGAATGCGCGCCTTCCCATGACGGCTGGTATTTGACGATTGGTGGCCGTTCCGGATCGTTGAACCTTTTCAAAGAGTTGCACTCAAATTCAAGCTTGCCGGATTGAGTTTGCAAGCCGCGCAGGAATTCTTCGGTGTAGTCGGACGGCAGCGGTTGCGCCTCCGGCACGTCCTTCTTGCGGTTCTCGAAGAACCAGCGGAACGACACCGGCGCGCGCAGCTTTTCCTTCTCGGCTGGCACGACGAAATAGCCGCGCTTAAGGAATTTCCGCCACGACATCATTTTCGGCATGTCGGAGGCGAGATAGACCCGCTTGACCCAGTCGATCTCGTTGCAGCCTTCTGAAAAATAGTTGGCCAAGCCGAGCGGCTTGCACAGCTCGTTGAAAATCCAGAAATCCGACTTCGATTCGCCGAGCGGCTTGAGCGCCGGCGCCTGGAACACGATGACGCGGTGATTGAGCTGCTGCTGGCCGTGATGTCCGTAACCGCCCAGACCGGCCCATTCGCTGATGTCGGTGCGCTCGAAATTGGTGCAAGCCGGCAAGATCACGTCGGCGAATTTCGCTTCGCCCTCGAACCAGATCGACTGGTTGACGACGAATTCGAGGTTCGGCGACTGATACATCCGTACCCAGCGGTTGGTGTTGTTCATGGTCGAAAGGATCGAGCCGCCGTATTTGTAGAGCATGTGCACCGGCGAATGGCCGGCCGCCGGATAGGTGAACTTCGGAAATTGGTGCTCGATCGACTTGCCGACCCACGGATAGCCCTCGGCTTTGCCGTCGAGGATCGCCTCCGGCACGAAGATGCGCGGAATGCGCTGATTGTTCGAGTTCATGGTCGGCAGTTGCGGCATGCGCTGGTAGAGCTCGACCGGCATCGCGGTGTTTTCCAGATCGCCCGACATGCCGCCATCGGCGTAGCCCGGGAAATAGAAATTAAAATCGATCGGCGTGCCCCATTGCAGATTGCCCATATTGATGCCGGGCTTGCCGAGGCCCTGCATGGCGACGAGGCACACCATGACGCGCGCCCACGGAATGCCGGTCTGGTTGCGGCAGGCGCCGCCATGGCCGTTGCCCCAGCCGCCGGGCGCGAGATAGACGCGCTTCTTGCCCCACTCGCGGGCCAGCGCGCGCACGTCTTTTGCCGGAACGCCGGTTTCCTTCTCCTGCCACTCCGGCGTTTTCGCAATGCCGTCGTCCTCGCCGAGCAGATAGGCCTGCCATTTGTCGAAGCCGACGGTGTGGGTCGCGACGTATTCCTTGTCGTAGAGATCTTCCTTGATCCAGACGTAAGCGATCGCCATTGCCATCGCGACCGAGGTGGTCGGCTTCGGCGCGAACCATTTGCCCGGCAGGAATTGCGCCGTGGCGTTGTAATACGGATCGACGTGGACGATTTTGATGCCGAGCTTCCGGTTTTTCAGCCACTGCCGCCGAATGGTGCCTTCCTGCGCGCCGTAGGAGCCTGATGTCGATTCCGGGTCCGCGGCCCACGACACGATCATGTCGCAGTTCTGCAAGCAGTCCTCGACGGTGCCGTAGGTTTCCGATTGGCCGACGCGCAGCGTGTGGCCCCAGTGATGCACCGCGCCCCAGTACCAGCCTTCCCACGAATCCGGATTGTGATGGATGCGCGTCATGCCGACCGCATTGGCGAAGCGGAACAAAGCGGAGAGGTAGTAACCGATATTGCCCCAGGTGTGATGCGAGCCGTGCGAGAATGTGATGGCGCCGGGACCGTATTCCCGCTTCTGCCGTTTGATCTCGTCGGTGACGAGCTTGATCGCCTCGTCCCATGAAACGCGCACATAGCCGGACTTGCCGCGATTGCCCGGATTGCGCTTGCCGCTCGGATCGAAGTCGACGCGCTTCATCGGGTAGAGCAGGCGGTCGGGTGAATAGACGATTGATTTGGCGTTTTGCCCGTGCGGCGCGAGCGTCGTCTTGCGCGGCGGCGTCAGTTTCTGTCCCCTCGCTTCGATCGTCCACGACGCGCCGTCCTCGGCCGCGAGATCGATCGGCGTCATGCGCAAAATCTTGCCGGCCTTGACGTAAACAAAGACCGGCCCGCCATTGGTCATGTTGCAATAGCGCGTGACGCCGCGGCCCAACGCGGTGCCGTATTTGAGACCGGCCGACTGGCTCATCATCAAGGTCTGCGCGAACCAGTTGGTGAGATAATCGGGCCCATCGACAGTGAGCACGAAATCCTTCTGCGCATTGATCTGATCGAGCCAATCGATCGGCGGCATCAGCAGCGCGGCGCCGCTTTTTGCGTTCTTGAACATCAGTTTGATGTCGGGCTTGGCGTGCAGACCGGCCCGTGAGGCGATCGCGCCGTTCTTGAATTTGAACCAGCGGCCGATGCCCTCGTCGCGTGCCATGATCTGGGCGACGAAATTGTGCTCTTTGACGCGCGCTTTAAGCTCCGGATGCCGTCTTGCCGCCCACTTCAGAAGCTGCGCCGCGCCGAACAGGATGATCGGGAATTTGAGCGTCGCCATCGCCATGGCCGTCTCCTCAATTCACCCGGAATGACTGGATATTCTGCAATAATTCCGCTGCTTTGGAAACTCTCTAAGCCATCCCTGGGCGGGCGGCCTCATATTGCGTTCAACGTGCTATAATGTTGCGCATCTCGCTTGGCCGTCCGGCGAGGAACAGCCGCATATTGTCGACGATCAGCGGCATGACAAAGTCTTCATATTCGACGATGTAGCCGCCGACATGCGGCGTGAGGAAAACATTCGGCAGGCTCCAGAACGCGCTGTCGGGCGGCAGCGGCTCGGTTTGGAACACGTCGAAAGCGGCGCCGGCGATGCGGTGTTCGCGCAAGGCTGAGGCGAGGGCCGTCTCATCGACCGTCTGGCCGCGGCCGGCGCTGATGTAATAGGCGGATGGCTTCATCGCCGCGAACACTTTGGCGTCGAACAGTGCGATGTTTCCCGTGCTCGCCGGCAGGATATTGATGAGGTAGTCGGCTTTGGCTGCGGCCTCCGGCAACCGGTCGCCCGGCATCATCTCGTCGAATCCGGCGGCCGTCCTCGGCGTGCGGGTGACGCCGATAACATGCATGCCGAATGCTTTAAGCAATTCCCCGATCGCGGCGCCGACCACGCCGGTGCCGACGACGACCGCGGTCTTGCCGTGCAGCGTGCTCCACAGCCGGCGCTGCCAAATGCGGTGCTGATAATCTTCGATCTGGCGCGTGACGTTGCGGCTGACCGCCATCATCATATAGACGACTTGCTCGCGCATCGGCGGGCCATGGATGCCGCGCCCGCTGGTGATGAGCACGTCGGGCTTGAGCGAAGGACAGCGCAGGAAATGATCGACGCCGGTCGCCAGCGACTGGATCCACTTCAAGAGCGGCGCACTCTTGAGCATGTAGTCCCGTATCTCGATGCCGAACATGATCATCACGTCGATGTCGTCGAGCTTGCCGCTGACTTCAGAAGCGTTGTGGAAAAGAACAAACTGCAAGTCAGGAAATCCTGCCAGCAGGCGGTCGCGATACATCTCGGCGTGAATGTCAACAACGAGAATTTTGCTCATGTCCTTGGCAGACCCAGGAGATGTCGCGGCGTTGTTGAAACAGATGTCCTCGCGGACGTGGTCGGAAAGGTGCACGTGGTCGATGAATTCCGCCGCCACATCGATGGACTCGAACGGATAATCGGCGGAGAACATCACACGCGGATGCCCGAGCGCTGCGATTGTGCAGTTGAGCGGCTCAGCCGAGCACATGCCCGACGTGGTCACCATGATGTTCTCGCGAATGTAGTCCGAGGGCAGCTTGGCGAGCTTGATGCCGTAAAGCTTGGCGCGGCTGTCGAAGCGCCACAGCAGGTAGGGCAATGTCTCGCCCATGTGACCGAGCGCGAGTTTGGCTTTCGGAAACCGGTCGAAATGGCCACCGAAAATGAGACGTAAAGCATGGGAGCCGGTTTCGAACCCCCATTCCCAAGTGGCGCGGCGTAGTCCGCTGTGTCCCTCCAGGACCGGCGCGGGCACGACTGGATCGGCCGGGTGAAGATAAATGGTCGTCCCCAGTTCTTCCACCCGGGTCCAGAACGGATGCAGCGACGGGTCGTCGAGATATTGGCCGTTGGTATGGCCGTTGATCATGGCGCCTGAGAATTTGAGCTCCTTCACGCAGCGCTGGAGCTCATCGGCGGCGGCCTTGGCGTCCTGCATCGCCAGATGCGCAAAACCGGAATACTGATTGGGACGTTTCTGGATTTCGCGCGCCAAGTAGTCGTTGCACTCGCGCGCCTTGCGGATTGCGGTCGCGGTGTCGTGCTCGATCTGTACGCCGGGTCCGGTAAGCGACAGCACGGCCCGCTCGATGCCGCCGCGGTACATGGCCTCGAGCCGCTGCTCGCCGAAGTCGTTCAGCCGGGCAATCACGCCGCCGATAATATGCGGATCGACATCGCCCACCGTGGTTTTCCAATAGTCTTCGAATCCGGGACACAGGAAATGTTCTTCGAGCGCGATTTTTTTGACCATGCCTCCCTCGAATTATCGGGTATTTTCGCCGTCAAAGCGCACCGCGGCTCTCTGTACCTTATTGTCAATATTCGCTACAAATCACGGAAGCACAACACAGTTGCTTTTATAGCGTGGAGGAACGCCCGTGACGCAAAAAATTCGCGGGGTGACGTTTGAGGAAAACCTCAACAACGCGATGGGACTTGAATTCTACAATTTGTCGCATCGATTTGGCTATCAGTCGCCGAATTGGCCCTATTTCGAAGACGTCAAGATCGAGCGCATCCATTACATGGCCAAATCGGGCGTGCTGTCGCAGCGCATCACGACCTCGATGCACAATACCACGCATATCGATGCGCCGGCGCATGTCGTGCAGGGCACGCCGTTCATCGACGAGGTGCCGCTGCCGCATTTCTTCGGCTCCGGCATCGTCGTCTCACTGCAGAAGAAGAAATGGGAGCAGATTACTTACGACGATCTGGAAAAGGCCGCCGGCAGGATCGTGCGGCCGCGCGATGTGGTGATCGTCAATACCGGCTGGCACGAGAAATACGAAGATAGCGAAGATTATTTCTGTTATTCGCCGGGCTTCGTCGCCTCGGCGGGCCACTGGTTCGTCGAGAAGCAGGTGAAAGTCGTCGGCCACGACACGCAAGCCAACGATCATCCGCTGGCGACCGCTATCGGCCCGCAGCGCAACGGGCCGCTGCATCCGCATCTCGCCGCCGAATACAAGGAATGGTCCGGCGGCCGTGACTGGAAAGCCGACTTTCCCGATTGGGAGCCGGTCCACCGCATCCTGTTCAAGGCCGGCATTCTCGGCATCGAGAATGTCGGCGGCGATATCGACAAGGTCACCGGCCGGCGCTGCACTTTCGCGTTCTTTCCGTGGAACTGGGATCGCGGCGACGGCTGTATCATCCGGCTGGTGGCGATCGCCGATCCGAAGGGCGCTTATCGGATCGAGAAAGGGGAGAAGTTCTGATGCATATTAAACGGTTATCCGATGCCAAGCCTTATGAGGCGCCCAATCATCGCGGCTGCACGCCGCTGCGCTTGTTCGGGGTGGAAGCCGGCGGCACGCAGACGCTGATCGTCGGTGTGTCGCATTTCCAGCCGGGTGGCGGCGCCGGGCCTGACGCTTCGCCGCCAGAGAAGGTTTATTTCGTGCTCGCGGGCGAATTAACGGTGATCGTCGGCGGTAAGGAGACCGTGCTGAAGAAAAACGATTCCTGCGTCATCGGGCCGAACGAGCACCGCGAAATCGTCAACCGCGGCAGCGAGGTTTGCACCATCCTGGTCGCCATCGCGCCGGTGAAATAATTCACCTCTCCCCGCGTGCGGGGAGAGGTCGAGCGAAGCGAGGGTAAGGGGCGCCGCCGCGATTCTGAGCCCAGCGGAGAGGCCCCTCATCCCGATCTTCTCCCCGCACGCGGGGAGAAGGAGAAGAGGAGTGCCATGTCCGAAGACTTCTTGAAAAATCCAGCTTCGCTGTTCGATGTTCGTGGCAAGGCCGCAATCGTGACCGGCGCGACCGGCGCATTTGGCGCCATCGCGGCCAAGACCTTGGCGGCGGCTGGCGCCGGTGTCGTGCTCAGCGCAAGCAATGCGGAAGGGTTGAAAAAGATCGCCGCGGAATGCGCCAAGCTCGGCGACAAAGCAGAAATCGTAGCCAAGCGTCCGAACTCGGAAGCGAATTGCGACGCCATTGTCGCGGCGGCGGTCGAGAAGCTCGGCGGCGTCGACATCCTGGTCGTGGCCTCGGGCCAGAACAAAGTCTCGAAGATCGTCGATCAAAAGCCGGAGGACTTCCTCGACGTGATGGATGCCAATGTCACCCAATCCTGGTTGATGGCGCGCGCCTGCGCGCGGCAGATGATCAAGCAGGGGCGCGGCGGCAAGATCGTTCTCATGTCTTCGGCGCGCGGCTTGCTCGGTCACCCGGCCGGTTACACCGCTTATTGCGCCTCGAAGTCGGCGGTCGACGGCATCACCAAGGCGCTCGGCTGCGAACTCGGCCCGGCCGGCATCACCGTCAACGCGCTCGGCCCGACCGTCTTCCGCTCGCCGCTGACCGAATGGATGTTCGCCGATGACGAGCGCGGCAAGACCGTCCGCGCCGGCTTCTTGACACGGGTGCCTAAGGGCCGCCTCGGCGAACCGTCCGATCTCGCCGGGCCGCTTTTGTTTCTGGCGTCGCAAGCATCCGACTTCTATACCGGCCATATCCTTTACGCCGACGGCGGCTACACGGCGGGCTAATCTCGCTTCTCGTTCTCGCACGGGGACGGGCAGGGTGAATTCGGCGTGCGTTCAAGTGCGGGATTTTTCATGACCAAGGCGAAAGTTTGCGTGGTCGGCGCCGGACTGATGGGTCACGGCATCGCGCAAGTGTTTGCCGTTGCCGGGCATGAGGTGACCATCACCGACACGGTGATGAAAAATCTCGATACTGTGGCATCGCGCATCGCCGGCAATTTGCGCGACCTCGGCGATGATGAAAACGCAGTTTCGCGCGTGCGGTCATGCTTCGATCTTGCCGAGGCGGTGCACGGCGCCGATTACGTGGTCGAGGCGGTGCTGGAAGATTTGCCGCTCAAGCAAAAGCTGTTCGCGGATATTGAACGTCACGTGCGGCCCGATGCGATCCTTGCCAGCAATACGTCGGTCATTCCGATCACCTCGATCATGCGGGGTCTGAAAAAGCGCGAGCGTGCGCTCGGCACCCATTGGTGGAATCCGCCGTTCCTGGTGCCGCTCGTCGAAGTCATCGCGACTAAGTGGACCTCGCCGCAAGCGATCGCGTGGACCATGGCGTTGCACCAAGCCGCCGGCAAGAGGCCCGCGCATGTCAAAAAGGATGTACCGGGATTCATCGGCAACCGGCTGCAGCATGCGCTGTGGCGCGAGGCAATCTCGCTGGTCGAGAACGGCATCTGCGATGCCGAGACGGTCGATGCCGTGATCAAGGCATCGTTCGGGCGCAGGCTGCCGGTGCTCGGGCCGCTCGAGAATGCCGACCTGATCGGCACCGACCTGACGCTTGCCATCCACAAAATGGTGCTGCCGAAGATCGAAAGTCGGCCGCGCTCGTCACCTTATCTGAAAAAGCTTGTCGCCGGCGGCAAGCTCGGGTTCAAATCGGGCGAAGGTTTTAGGAAATGGGGCGCCGAGGAGCAGGCGGCGCTCCGCGCCAAGGTCGTGAAGCATCTCAAAGCGATGCGTGACAGCTAGCTGCGCATAACGAGCCGGCCCGGACGACATAGGCGAGCGAAACGACGCCGTCGTTCGGACGGTTATGCCGTCGTGACGGCCTATCGCACGGTGGAGCGCGACTTGACGCTGTCCCACCACGGACAGACGCCGGACATGAGCTCGTAATTGCCGTCGATCACCTGCATCGGCCGGCGAAAGCCGTCGGCCGCGTTCTTAAGCCGCAGCGCGCGGGCCTTGGCGTTGTCTTCGGCCGAGAGCCAGGAGCGGTCGTGGCCCCACATGCTCGGACCCTCCTTGCGTTCGTAGGCCTGCCAGCGGTCAACGTCGATAGAGCGCGCGCCCCAACCGTATTCGATCATGAAGGCCGACGGCGTCCAGGTGTAGAACGAGGTGATGAAGTCGCTGGTGTGACGCCCAAGTGTCGTGGCGACGCGGCCGTCCTCGGCGAGCGCAAGATCGTAGCCTTGGCCGACATCGTCGAAGCTGAATAGCTCCATCATGACGTGATGCACCGCGTTCTTGCCGGTCTGGATGAAGGCGAGGCTGTGATGGCGCGGATTGAGATGGAGAAAGCGCGCCACGAAGGGATGCGAATAATAATCGGTCAGCCGGAACCCGAGCGTGTCGCGATAAAACGCCATAAGGCGGTCGATCGTCGCCGGCGTGTCGACATTGAGTACGACGTGGCCCAAGCCCAGCGGACCGGTTCGAAAGCCGGAGATCGAGCGGCCGGGTCGGAACGGCTCCGCCGCGGTTTCGGCGCCGTGGAAGATTTCGAGCCGGTTGCCGACCGGATCGCTCAGCACGATCAAATCCTTGACGTGCCGCTCGTCGGCAAGCGTGCGGGCGCCGCGCGCAACTTTGACTTCGTTGTTGTCCAGATGCGCTGCGAGCGCGTCCAGCGCCGCCGCGTCGGCCGCTTCCCAGCCGAAAAAGCCGATGCCCTCGCCGCCGTCGGCATTGACAATGATGCGCTGTTTGCGGTCGTCCATGCGGAAGGCGAGGCTCGACCGGGATTTATCGACGCGCTGCAAGCCGAGGAGTCCCGCGCCGTAGCCTGCCCAGTCGCCCAAATCCTTGGCGCGGATGCCGACATAACCCAAGGCTTGCGGAGCTGGAACTTGCGGGGCCATAGCCGCCTCGTTGCCATCCTTTTGCGCGGATGACTTTACACTGATGATTTTGACACCGGGGATTTTTACACCGACGATGGGGCGGTTGAAATGCCCGACGGCAAGAGCCGCTGATCACCGCCGGCGCGGCAATAACCGCGCCGTCAGCACTTGCTAGGCGCGATCGGAGTGCTCAGTTCCAAATCCCGTTGCGCGTCCGCTGCGGCTTGGCTCAAAAGCCGTTCCAGGTTTTGCAGCATCGACCGCTGTTCCTTGGTTCGTGCGCCCTGCGCCCAAACGTGGCAGCGTTCCGCCCAATGCCCGATTTCTTCTGGGACTGACTCGAACATGGCACGCAACTCTTAAGTCGTTTGTGGCAACGTGAAAGCTGGTCCGAGCAAATGCCGGCCACGCACGAGCGTAGCACGCGCAGCGCGAGCGTCGAGTGCCGTTTGCAGCAAAGCGGGTAGCTGGCGCGGTTGCTTCAGCACCGAACGCAGCATAGCTCCAATATCGGTGGTGCCGTTTGCGCGCATTGCCGCGACCGCCGACTCCGGCAAGGCGCGCTTGGCCGGATCGGTGATGACGCGGATCGCAGCCACCGGCACGTCGTGGGCGAGCGCTACCGAGGCGACGATGTGCGATTCCATGTCGACCGCGATCGCGCCGGTCTTGAGGTAAAGTGCGCGCTTCTCGCCCGGATGGGCGATCGGCTTCGGCACGCCGAGCAATATGCCGGAAACCGAATCTGGGATCGTCTGGAGCAATTTCTGTGACCATTGGGGGCTGGTCGGCATCCGGTCGGAACCGGAAACGACGGCGGACCCGACGACGCAGGTCCCTGGATGCAGGTCCGGCGCGAGGCCGCCGGCAACACCGAAGCTGATGACCCCCGGGCAGCCGTTTACCAGGGTACGCGATTCGAGGATCGCCGCCGTGAGCTTGGCAGCCAGATTGCGGCCATCGCCGCTGCATATGACATGGACCCCTGGCCCGGCGGCTATGCGCGCTTCAAAAGCCAGTCCGACGACGATAATCACGTGGTCCCCATCCGCGGCAACCCAAGATTGCCTGCGAGTGCTATCGGCAGTTTCCGCACCGCGCAACTGCCATGCGACGATAGCATCCAGATCACGATCGTCGCCCTACGAGCACTCGAATCAGAACCCAGCAAACGAAGAATAAAAAAGATGCAGAGCCTTCACTAGTGCAGAAAAGACACACTGAACACGCGATTGGAAGCAGCTATCTTGCATACCGGGTATTTTGGCCGGGAATTCCGTTATCTCTTCCCTCAATGTGAAGGCAAATGCGAACGTTCAATGCGGATATTGGCCCCTATTGCCGGGATTTTCGGCCTAGCGCTGCTGACCGGCCTTCTCGCCTACTATGGCTTTGCTTCGGTTTTTGCGGCCATCGCCAGTTCGCACTGGGGGACAGCGCTCGTCGCCTTCGCCAGAGCCGTGGCAATTGCGGCGGCCGGCGTCGGCTGGTGGTGTCTGCTGACGCCGGGGCGCGGACTCCTGGCATTCGTCGGCATCCGCTTTATTCGCGAGGCCATCAATGCGCTGCTTCCGTTGGCCGTGGTCGGCGGCAACGTCATTGGTGCAAGGCTTCTTGCCCAATTCGGCATAGCCACCAGTTCGGCTATCGCCAGCGTTCTGGTCGATATCTTTGTCCAGGTCGTGTGCCTCTTCATATTCGTGCTCGCCGGAATCGGCATTGTCCTTGAGATCGCGGGCAGCCGGCCGTTCAGCGCTGTGACGTTTGTCGTGCTGACGCTGGCAGTGCCGGCAGTAGCCGGGTTCTTTCTCGTGTTGAACTTTGGCGCCTTTGAACCTGCAGTTCGTTGGCTGGTCGAATTCGGTGAAAAGCGCCGATGGGCGCCGTTTAGCCACGCCGCCGATCTGGGCGGCCGGTTGCAGCTGATTTGGGGCAACCATCGCGGCCTCTCGGCCTCGTTCCTGGTTCACCTCGCGGGGGTTTTCCTGGGTGCAAGTGAAGTCTGGATCGCGCTTTTCTTCATGGGCCACGCGGTCACTCCCGCCGAGGCGATCGCCATTGAAGCCCTTGGCCAAGGCAGTCGCGCAGCCGCCTTCATCCTGCCGGCGGGGCTGGGTGTGCAGGACGGCGCGCTCGTCGCGGCATCAGCCATATTTGGAATTCCGGCCGAGGCAGCGCTGGCGATGGCGCTGATGAAGAGAGTTCCCGATCTCGTTTTTGGCATACCTAGCTTGTTGGTTTGGCAGACCCTGGAAGGCCGCCGGCTGCTACGCGAGTAAATATTGCGCTGCGGCAAGCCGCCCAAAGCTCCGCGTCAATATTACCGCTTGTTTTACGTGCATGGCGAGAACTATGCCGGTATAATTGAAGCTCGAAAGCGGGGCGAGAGTGGGCGAGTTTTTCGTAAGCGCCACCGACTGGGCGTCGGCGGTTTGTTATGCGGCTGCGGCAGTCGGCTGCCTCTACGCGCTTTTCGCGGCGTGGGCCGCTCGCGGCTTCGTTCAATCGAGCCTTGAGCCGGCCAGGAGCCATCCCGCAGTAACGATTTTGAAGCCGCTGCATGGCGCGGAGCCGGATTTGTGCGCCAATCTGTTCCGCTTCTGCGATCAGGATTATGCCGGGCCGGTGCAGATCGTATTCGGGGTCGATGATCCCGCCGATCTGGCGGTCGAGGTCGCTCGCCGCGCCATCGCCGCTTTTCCCGATCTTGATATTAAGCTCGTGGTCAATTCGCGCCGTCATGGCACCAACCGCAAGGTGTCGAACCTGATCAATATGGTCGCCGAAGCGCGGCACGAGGTCTTGGTGATCTCGGACAGCGATATCGTTGTCGGTAGCGATTATCTCAAAAGCGTTGTCGGGGGCCTTGATGAGCCGGGCGTCGGCCTTGTGACCTGCCTCTATCGCGGGACGGCGATTTCCAGCGGGTGGGCGCAGCTCGCCGCCGCGGCGATCGATTATCACTTCCTGCCGAGCGTCCTTGTCGGTCTCAAGCTCGGCCTTGCGGCGCCCTGCTTTGGCGCGACGATAGCCATCCGCAAGAATACGCTCGCCATGATCGGCGGTCTTGAATCCGTCGCCGATCAGCTCGCGGATGACTATGCGCTTGGCGCGCGGGTGCGCCGCGCCGGCCTGAAGGTGGCAATTTCGGCGACGAGCGTCACCCATGTCTGCGCCCAACGATCGGCAGGTGACCTGTTCCGCCACGAGGTACGCTGGGCGCGGACAATCCGGTCCGTGGACCCGTTCGGCTTTGTCGGTTCCGTGATTACCCACGCCTTGCCGCTCGCCTTGCTCGGCATGGTGCTGGGCGGCGTCACGCCGGCCGGGATTATGGTGGTCGCCGCGCTCGCTTGCCGCTTCATGCTTCAGGTCGAACTCGACCGCGCCTTCCGTCTGCGCGACGATGTGTTCTGGCCGGGGCCGCTTCGCGATGTCGTGTCGTTCGTGGTGTTTGTCGCCAGCTTCTTCGGCAGCGCCGTCGAATGGCGCGGCCATCGCTATGTCGTGCAGGCCGATAGTTCGCTTTTGTATTACGGCAAGGTTAAATCGTAATGCGGACTTTGTTCCTTCAAGCGCCTTCATTCGACGGCTTCGACGGCGGGGCTGGCGCGCGCTATCAGATGAAGCGCGAGGTGAAGTCGTTCTGGTTCCCGACCTGGCTGGCGCAGGCCGCCGCCATGGTGCCCGGCTCCAAGATCATTGACGCGCCGCCGCACGGGTTGGCCTTCGAGGATATCGCAGAAGACGTGAAGTCGCATGACTTCATCGTGATCCATACCTCGACGCCGAGCTTCAAGTCCGACGTGAAGACGGCCGGCATGATCCGCGCGCTCAACCCGGCGGCCAAGATCGGCTTCATCGGCGCCAAGGTCGCGGTCGAGCCGCAGGAAAGCCTTGAAGCTGCGCTGGCGATCGATTTCGTCTGCCGCAATGAATACGAGTTCACCATCAAGGAGCTTGCCGAAGGTGTCGACTGGTCGACCATCAAGGGCCTCTCCTATCGCGGGTCGGACGGCCGGATCGTGCACAACCCCGAGCGCGAAATCCTGATGGACATGGACCAACTTCCCTCCGTGCTCCCGGTCTATAAGCAGCTTAAGGTCGAGAACTACTTCGGCGGCTATCTCAAGCACCCCTATATGAGCTGGTATACCGGCCGCGGCTGCAAATCGCGCTGCACCTTCTGCCTGTGGCCACAGACCATCGGCGGGCACAAATATCGCGCCGCGTCGATCGACCGCGTGGTTGACGACGTGAAATACGTCATGAAGGAATTTCCGCAGGTGCAGGAGATCTTCTTCGATGACGACACGCTGACTGACGATCATTCACGCGTCGAGGCGCTCGCCCGCGTACTGGGTCCGCTCGGCGTCACCTGGTCGTGCAACGCCAAGGCCAACGTGCCGCGCGGGACGCTCGAAGTGATGAAGGCCAATGGTCTGCGCCTCCTCCTCGTCGGCTACGAATCCGGCAACCAGAAGATCCTGCACAATATCAAAAAAGGCGTGCTCGTTGACGTGGCGCGCCGCTTCTCCAGGGACTGCCGCGAACTCGGCATCATCGTGCACGGCACGTTCATTCTCGGCCTGCCGGGCGAGACACGCGAGACGATCCAGGAGACGCTCCAGTTCGCCAAGGACGTGAACCCGCGGACGCTGCAGGTATCGCTGGCCGCGCCCTATCCGGGCACCTTCCTCTACAAGCAGGCGAAGGAGAACGGCTGGTTCGCCTCCGACGTCGACCTCCTCACGGACGACGGCACGCAGATCGCGCCGCTCAATTATCCGCATCTCGGCCACACCGAGATTTTTGAGTCGGTGGAGGAGTTCTACAAGAAGTTTTATTTCCGCCCCTCCAAGATGGCGGAGATTCTTCGCGAGATGCTGACCAGCCGTGACATGCTGATGCGCCGCCTGCGTGAGGGCGTCGAGTTCTTCCACTTCCTGCGCCAGCGGAGCGAAACCGCCCACTGAGCCGCTATTCAGTGTTTGAGATAGCCGTTGTCGCGGAACCACGCGATCGCGTCCGTGATGGCCTCGCCATAGGGCCGCGCGCGATAGCCGAGTTCGCGTTCCGCTTTGCCGGAACTGAAGAACATCCGATCCTTTGCCAGCTTCAATCCGATCGTGGTCACAAACGGCTCACGGCCGGTGAAATGCGCCACCGCCTCGGCGCCGTAGGCAATGGGAAATATCAGCGCCCGCGGCAGGCGCAGTTTCGGTGGCGAGCGGCCGACGAGCAGCGCGATGTCGCGCAGCATGTCGCCGAGCAGAACATTTTGCCCGCCGAGGATATAGCGCTCGCCGATGCGGCCCTTGTGGAGTGCCGCCACGTGTCCGGCGGCGCAATCGTCGACATGAACCAGATTGAGACCGGTATCGACATAGGCCGGCATGCGGCCCGATGCCGCCTCGATGATGATGCGTCCGGTCGGCGTCGGCCGCACGTCGCCCGGTCCGATCGGGGTCGACGGATTGACGATGACGGCCGGCAAGTTTTGCTTCGCCACCATGTCCTCGACCAGGCGCTCGGCGACAAGCTTGCTGTATTTGTAGGCGCCGATCGCATGGTCTGCATCCGAGAGGAAAGGTTTCATCACTCGGCGTTCCATCCGGCCGCGGCAGCAAAGTGGCGACGCTGCTGGTATAGACGATCCGTTCGACGCCGGCGCGCTGCGCCGCTTCCATCAGCATGCGTGTTCCTTCGACATTGGTCTCGACGATGTCTTGGGGATTGCGCGCCCACAGCCGGTAATCCGCGGCGACATGGAACAGATAGCGTATGCCCGCCATGGCGCGGGCGAGCGAATTGGCATCGCGCAGATCGCCTTCGACGATCTCAAGCCGCCGCTCGGCGAGATTGAGCCGCGGGCTGGTCGGACGGACCAGCGCGCGGACGTCATGCCCGGCGGTGACCAGACATCTGGCGACGGCAGAGCCCAAGAAGCCGCTGGCACCGGTGATCAAGATCATTTCGTTGTGCTGCCCGGACATGACCTGCGCCGCTTTTGCCAGATGCGGAGTCAAATGTCGAAAGTCGCAATTCTAGCGCGGCCTTGCCACCGTCTGCGCAGATTGCCCAACGGCGCCCGGCTCGATAAGCTTCGCTGCAACCAAGCGCGAAATTGGACTTGGTGTAAATCGGCCGTCAGGGCCGAACTAAGGGGAGGGGAACATGGCTACGATCAAGACAATCGTCATTGCAACGCTCGCGGCGGGGGTGGCTGCAGGGCTTGCGGCAAGGCCGGCGTCCGCCACTACACTCAAGGTGACCGTCAATTCCATAAAGGAAGGCGGCACGATAGCGAATAAATACGCATTTTGCGCGCCGGCGGCGCAGGGGCATACGACTGCCGGCTCCAATATCAACCCGAGCATTTCGTGGTCGAAAGGCCCGTCCGGCACCAAGTCCTATGCCGTCATTCTTTACGATACCAACTCGCCGGCCGAACAGCGCGAGAAGATGAATAAGGAAGGCGTCACGATGACCGCCGATATACCGCGGAAGAACTTCTTCCACTGGATCCTGGCCGACATTCCGCCGACCGTGACTTCAATTAAGGAGGGCGCCAACTCCAGCGCTCGCGTGGTCCACGGCAAGCCGGCGACGCCGTCCGCGGCGGGGCTGCGCGGCCTCAACGACTATACCAAAGTGACGGCTTCGAACGACGCGATGAAGGGCCAGTATTACGGCTATGACGGTCCCTGCCCGCCGTGGAACGACGACAACGTTCATCACTATCATTTCACCGTCTACGCGCTGAGCGTGAGTTCGCTCGGTCTTCCGAAGGACTTCGACGGACCCGGGGCGATGGACGCCATGAAGGGCAAGATCGTGGCGCAGGGCGAAGTGCTTGGCCTTTACACGCAAAATCCGGCGAAGGGCGCGAAGCCGTAAGGTTCCCTGCAAGGCGCAACGATGAAGCTGCCCGGCCGCATGATCGATCTGTCGTCGCCGCTCGAAAACGAGACGGTGTACGATCACCCGTTCATGCGGCCGAAGATCGAGTACCTCACGGGCGCCGATACCGCGCCGATGCTCTGCGAGCAGTTCCCCGGCCTGCGGCGGGAGGACCTGCCGGAGGGCGAAGGCTGGGCCTTCGAGCAGGTGCAGATCAGCACGCATAACGGCACGCATATGGACGCGCCGTATCATTTCCAGTCGCAATCGATCGACGGCAAATCGATGATGACGATCGATCAGGTGCCGCTCGATTGGTTCTTCCGGCCGGGCGTCAAGCTCGATTTCCGCAAAGTACCGGACGGCCATGTCGTCACCGCGGCGGAGGTCGCGGCCGAGCTCGAGCGCATCGGCCACACACTGAAGCCGTTCGACATTGTTTTGGTCAATACCCGCGCATCGCGCTGCATCGGCACCGAAGAATATCTCACCGCCGGCTGCGGCATGGGCCGCGAAGCTACGCTTTACCTCACTTCGCGCGGCGTGCGCGTCGCCGGTATCGACGCCTGGGGGTGGGACGCGCCGTTCACGCACATCCGCAATCGCTGGCTCGAGACCCACGACCCGTCGATCATCTGGGAAGGTCACAAGGCGGGCCGCGAGATTCCGTACTGTCACATGGAGAAGCTGTGCAACCTCGAACAGCTTCCCGACCACGGCTTCATCGTGGCCTGTTTCCCGTACAAGGTTAAAGCGGGCTCCGCCGGCTGGACGCGTGCAGTGGCGCTGTTCGATTAGGTACTATCTGTAACAGGGATCGGCTGTGGAGTATTCTTGGCAACGGCGTGATCCTTCCATCCAGAAGGCATTTTCGTCGTTTGATGGGGCATATCGACACGAACCCGCGATGCAGGATCGTCGTTTGTCTCATCCCACTCGTCGATCCAAACATGCTTTGAGGCAAGAAACCAGCCGTGCAGAAGGGTATTGGATTTAAGTACGTGGTGCATAATTCCAATCGTCACATACCAAACAAGTATCAGCATTACGCATTCGACCAAAAGCCTGACCGAGAGCGCGGCGGCCCAGTCATAATCTATGACATCGAATAAGTCAGAGAACACGTGGAGCGAAGCGACGATGCTGGGGATGGAGATCAGGAGCACTGTTACCCCTAGCAACGGGCGGTCGTACTTCGAGAATATGAATACGAAGCGCTGCGATACGGCATGGTAGGCGTATGCCAAGTGCTCTGCCGAAAAGAAGCTTTCTTGCGGCTCGAGAATGAACGATTTGGGAAATAGGACGCCTGAGTCGCGGGTATTCCTGTCTATATCGACGAAGGTGCGGATGGCATGATGCTCCCGCCTCATCGCATAAAACAGCCAAATCAAAATAAGGAGCAACCCCGCTTGACCGATCACGCCTAGATCCGATTCCTCGATCGACGGAAGGCCGCCAGGGAAGGACATTACCGTCGATGAGAGATATGTCTTCTCGGCCCAATCAAGTCGGTTGCTCAGGGCTGTTTTGCAGCGCGCCATCTGATCTTTTGTCAGGTCGGCCTGTTGGCTTGCAGGAACCGCTTCGGCGGCTTTCACGATGTCGGATAAGCTTCCGGCCGTAACCCGGTTGCAATCTATTTTGAACTGCAGCGCCTCCGGCGATTTCGACGCGTCGGCATAGGACACTGAAGCAGCAAGCCGATGTCGATAAAAGCTTGCAAGGTATCCAAATTCTGCCGAGTAGAGCGACCATGCCCAGATGAAAGCCCATAACAGCGACAGTAGAAAGGGCACTCGCGCTGCTGCAACAGCGTCGCTTAACTGATGGCACTGAGCATCGATCAATTTCCAGATCGTCTTAGGGTCTCGTACGTATTTCGACATTGCGCACGCCCCGCCTCACACAACCCTCAGATAGAATCAAATTACAACTTGTAGGACATGTCAATTCGCTATTCGCGGAAACAGCGGGCGCCGGATCGGCGGAAAACATTCATCGAACTTTACGACTATGCACGTTGAAATATGATGCTAAAGGGGGCGATCTGACCAATAGGGTTCTGTTCGAATCCAAGGAGTCAGCCGATGCCGGCTTTGGCCTTCCTGATGAATGTGCTGTGGATCGTCTTCGGCGGTCTCTGGATGGCTGTGGCCTGGGTCATTGCCGGCGTCATCATGGCCATCACCATTATCGGCCTGCCCTGGGCCTGGGCGGCCTTCAATATCGCGTCCTATACGCTGCTGCCGTTCGGCAGGAAGGCTGTATCGCGCGCGCAACAGTCCGGCCGCCATGATATCGGCACCGGACCGTTCGGCCTGCTCGGCAATATCATCTGGCTCGTGCTGGCTGGCTGGTGGCTGGCGCTCGGCCATCTGCTCACGGCGATCGCGCTTGCCGTCACCGTCGTCGGCATCCCCTTCGCCTGGGCGCATTTGAAGCTTGCCGGTATCGCGCTGTGGCCGATCGGCAAAGTCATTGTTCCGGCGGACAATACCTCGCTGCGGTTTCCGCGGTCGCGGACTTAAGCCGCCACTTTCCGCAGCCACACCTTGTTGTCGTGGAATGCGGCGCCGCCGAACGGCGCGATCGAGTCGGCGCCGGTAAGCGTATTGATGCCGCAGCCGTCGCGGTAAGCCGAATTGGGCCAGATCGATTCCGCGATCAGCACGCCGCGGCGCACGCCGTCGAATAGTTTGGCATGCAGCCGCACTTCGCCTCGACGATTGCCGAGCGTGACTTCGTCGCCGCCCGTAATGCCGAGCGCCGCCGCGTCGGCCGGATGGATCATGACCTCGGGCCGCCGCTCGGCGGTAAGCGAAGTCGGCGTTTCGGTGAAGCTCGAATTGAGGAAGCCGCGCGCCGGCGCGGTGGCGAGGCGGAACGGATGTTCGGCGTCCGCTTCCTCGATCACCTCCCAGTGGTCGGGCAAACTCGTGATCGGGCGCGACGGCACGTGACGGTGCCAGCGGCGGAACGGCACGTTAGGCCAGTCCGGCTTGAGGCGGAATTTACCGTCGGGATAAGCGAAACCGTTGAGATAATGCGCGGTGGCGAAATCCGTCTGGCAATCGATCCAGCGGTCCCTCTCGATGTCGGCCAGCGTGCCCCAGCCGGATTTGCGTAGCGTGCCGTCGATCAATTCCCGCGGCGTCATGGCAAAACCCGGATGCTCCGCGCCGAGCCTTTTACCAAGACCGCAAATCACCTCATGATTGGTGCGGCACTCGCCGGGCGGCTCGATCAGCTTCGGTCCGAGCAGGATGTATTGGCTGCCGCCGGCCGTATAGATGTCGTCGTGCTCGACGAACATCGTGGCCGGCAACACGATGTCCGCGACCTTGGTGGTGTCGGTCATGAACTGCTCGTGCACGCAAACGAACAGGTCGTCGCGGGCAAAGCCGCGCTTGACCACGTTCTGATCGGGCGCGACCGAGAGCGGGTTGGTGTTCTGAATCAGCATCGCCGTCACCGGCGGGCCCTGCTGCAGCGCTTCCGCGTCGCCGGTCAGGATCGCGCCGATGCGCGATTGGTCGAGCATGCGAATGGCCGGATCGCACACGTCGCCGCCATCGATCAGGCTGGTGTCCAAATGGAAGATCGCGCCGTTGTTGTGAAAGGCGCCGCCGCCTTCGAGCTGCCAGGCGCCGGTGACGGCGGCGATGCAGCTTGCCGCATGCATATTGATGGCGCCGTTGCGCGAGCGCGAGAAACCGTAACCGAGCCGGAAATAAGCGCGCTTTCTTTCGCCGGCGAGGCGGGCGAAGGTTTCGATCGTTTCGATCGGGCAGCCGGTGACCTTCGCTGCCCATGCCGGGTCGCGCGCGCGCAGATGTTCGGCGAGTTCGTCGGGCGCATCGGTGTAGCGGCGCAGATAGTCCCAATCGGCCTTGCCGTCGCGGAACAGGCAATGCATCACCGCGCAGGCGAGCGCGCCGTCGGTGCCGGGCCGGATCAGCACCGGCAGATCGGCTTGCTGCATCGTCGAGTTCATGTAGACATCGACGGCAACGATCTTGGCGCCGCGCTCTTTGCGGGCGCGCGTCGCATGCGTCATCACGTTGACCTGGGTGTTCACCGCATTGGTGCCCCAGATCACGACCAGATCCGACTTTGCCATTTCGCGCGGATCGGTGCCGGCGAGCTTGCCGGTGCCGGCGATGAAACCGGTCCAGGCCGGATTGACGCAGATGGTGGAGAAAAAGCCGGAATATTTCTTGGCGTGGCGCAGGCGATGGATGCCGTCGCGCATCACGTAGCCCATCGTGCCGGCGTAGAGATACGGCCAAACCGCCTCGGAGCCATGCTTCTCCTCGGCGCGCAGAAATTTTTCGGCGACCAAATCGAGCGCATCGTCCCATGAGATCGGAGCGAATTGTCCGCTGCCTTTGGGCCCAGTGCGGCGCAGCGGATGCTTGAGCCGGTCGGGATGATGCACCCGCTCGGCGTAACGCGCGACCTTGGCGCAGATCACACCCGCGGTGTAGGCATTGTCGGGTGCGCCGCGCACGCGGCCGATGGTCTGTCCATCGAACACCTCGACCTCAAGCGCGCAGGTCGACGGGCAGTCGTGCGGGCAGGCCGAAGCGGCAATGCGAGGGCGGACGAGCTGATTCATTGCGTTGTTATCTTAGCCCAATCCCGACCGGCTAACCACCCTTGCCGCCCGACAGTTTCGCCCGGACGTTCAGATCGATAACCAGCGCAACGACAACGACAGAGCGCGATGGACGGCGCGCGCCCGCAACATATATCTTGCAACGGCGTTAAAGAGCAGCCGCACCAGGAGAGGGAACACGATGCAAGCCGCCGTACTCGGTGACAACGGGGTCGAGGTCCGCGAGCTGCCGAAGCCCGCGCCGAAGCCGAATGAAGTTTTGATCCGCGTCAAGGCGTCGAGCCTTAATCGCGCCGATCTGCTGGTGGCGCTGGGTCATCAGCATGGCAGCATCGGCGGTGTCGGCGCGCGGATCGGCCTGGAATGCTCAGGCGAGGTCGAGGCGGTCGGCGCCGCGGTGAAGGATTTCAAGGTGGGCGATCGCGTCATGGCTTCGGCGCCGGGCGGCTTCGCCGAATATGTCGTCACCGACGCCGGCCGGATTCATCGCATTCCCGGCAACAATATGAGCTATGAGCAGGCAGCGTGCTTCCCGGTCGCGTTGCAGACCATGCACAATGCGGTGGTGACCGCCGGGCGGTTGCAGCGCGGCGAAACGCTGTTGATGCAGGGCGCCAGCACGGGCGTCGGCCTGATGGGCATGCAGATCGGCAAGCTCATGGGCGCGTCGCTGGTGCTGGGCACCTCGACCAATCCGGAGCGCCGCGCGCGGCTCAAGGAATTCGGCTGCGATGTCGCGCTCGATTCAAGCGATCCGAACTGGCCGAAGGAGGTCAAAAAGGCGACCGGCGACAAGGGCGTCGATCTGATCGTCGATCTCATCTCCGGCGGCGTCATGAACCAGAACCTCGAAGCGGCGGCGCTGCTCGGCCGTATCGTCAATGTCGGCCGGCTCGGCGGCATGAAGGGCGAGTTCGACTTCGACCTCCACGCGCTCAAGCGCATCGACTATATCGGCGTGACCTTCCGCACCCGCACGCATCGACGAAGTTCGCGAGATCAACCGCCTGATGCGCGCCGACCTGTGGCCGGCGATCGAAGTCCGGCAAGCTGTCGCTGCCGATCTACAAGACTTATCCACTGGCCGACATCGCCGCGGCGCTTTCGCTGATGCATGCCAACAAGCATTTCGGCAAGGTCGTGATCGTCGTTTCATGAAGAAGAAAAAGAAGCGTCGCCGAACCGATTCGACGCACGCCGCATCGCGCGATTCGTGGCTTGCGGGGCACGAAACCGTCCGCCATAAATTCGGCATGACTGATTCGGCGAAACGCCGCGCGCCGATTTTGGCCGCGGGCGGCATTGTACTGCGCGGCAAGACAAAGCCGCGCTTCGCCGTCGTGCGGCTGCGACGGGAAAAGGCGTGGGTCCTGCCCAAGGGTAAGCTCATGCCGCGCGAGCATCCGCGCGATGCCGCCAAGCGCGAAGTGCTGGAGGAGACCGGATACGACGTATCGGTCCACAAATTCCTCGGCTCGATGTCGTACGCGGTCGAAGGCAGGATCAAGATCGTGCAGTTTTGGCTGATGCGCGCCGCCGGCGCGCCGGTGCGCGAGCTGATGGACGACGTTAAAGCGGTGAAATGGCTGCCGTTGCGCGAAGCGATCGACGCACTGAACCGTCCGCATGAAAAGGTCTTTCTTACCCATGTCGGGCCGATCGCGATCGATGCGGTGAGAAAATCCGTGCGCGAGAAATCGAAGCTTTCCGCTCGCGGCCATGACAAGGCCGTCAAGGACACATTCGTCAAGGCGGTTGGCAGATTGCTCGGCCGTGTCGCGCATGGCCCGGCGCGCAGGGCGGGTTAAGCTCCGGCCTGAAGTCTCACGCCTCCTCCGGTACCAGGTCGTGGAACAGGCTGTAGTCGATTAGAGCCGGCCGTGCGGCCGAGGTGCTGGTAATGTCGCGATAGCGATGCTGCCACTTGATGTCGTGATGCGAATAAAGTTGCCGGGCATAGAGCTGCTGCGCCGAACTATCGTCGACGCCTCCGACATTGAGCACAAGCGCGGCATCGATGGCGCGCAAGTTCGTGCGCAGTCATCCGATAGAGCGGGCTCGTCTCGTCGATCGCATGGAAAATTGTCCAGCTTAGCGAGAACATCGGGTGTTCACGGCGATCCAACGACAATTCGTGATAACGCCGCAGCTGATGGCCTTCGACGGTTGTCTCAACACGAAATAGCCATAGCCGCGCAGTCGCCTGCGAGATCGTATTGTTGCGCGCGTTGGCGACGCGGACCATCAGCGTCGGTTGACCTTGATGCACGCTCACCACTGGATGCCTGGCGAAGATGAAACGCGCGCGGGGTCGCGAAAAGCGGGCGAAAATCAGCCCGGTCATGACCGCAAGGAAACTCATGCCGGTGAAGATCTCGACGGTGGCGACGAGATGGCCGTAATTGGTTTGCGGATGCATGTCGCCGTAGCCGACCGTCGCCAGCGTCTCGATCGAGAAATAGAACATGCTCAGCGGCAGCGGCAGATCGGGCGACACATTGGCGATCGCCTGATCGCCGAGCCAATACACAAAAGCAAATATGGCGTTGAGAAAGACGAAGATCGCCGCGGCGGTGCCGAAGAACACCGGCCAATACACGCTCATCGAGCGGTGATAAAGATCGGTCCAAAAGCCTTGAGCCAGGCCGCGGGTCTCGATTTCGCGCGAACCGAGCCGGACGATATGAGTCTTGCGCTGCCGTCGTGACTCGGTCTTTTTCGGAGTCTTCGCCAATGCCGACCAGCCTTATGCCGTCGCCTTCGCCGCGGTCTTGAGCCTCGGATACACGCGGCGCGCATTGCCCTCGAAAATCTTCTTGCGGTCGGCGTCGCTGATCGGCGCCTTATCGACGTAGCGCTTGGTGTCGTCGAAGCCGAAGCCGGTCCTGGGGTCGTTGCCCTTCACCGCGCCGACCATTTCCGACGCAAACAGAATGTTGTCGATCGGCACCACCTGGGCGAGCAGATCGATGCCCGGCTGATGATAGACGCAGGTATCGAAGAAAATGTTGGGGCCCATGATCTCGGCAAGCTCAGGCTTGCCGTTATTGAGCGCGATGCCGCGGAAGCGGCCCCAATGGAACGGTACCGCGCCGCCGCCATGGGGAATGACGAATTTCAGCTTGGGAAAGGTCTTGAACAGATCTGACAGCAAGACCTGCATGAACACCATAGTGTCGGCATTGAGATAATACGAACCGGTGGTGTGCATCGCCGGATTGCAACAGCCGGAGACGTGAATCATGCATGGCACGTCGAGCTCGATCATCTTCTCGTAGAGCGGGAACCATGATTTGTCGGTCATCGGCGGTGAATTGAAATAGCCGCCGGACGGATCGGGATTGAGGTTGCAGCCGATGAAGCCCATCTTCACGCAGCGCTCGAGCTCGGCGGTCGAGTTCTTCGGGTCGGCGCCCGGCGATTGCGGCAATTGGCACACGCCGATGAAGTTTTGCGGGAAAAGCGAGACCACGCGAGCGATCAGATCGTTGCAGATCTGCGACCATTCGAGACTCACGCTCTCATCGCCGATGTGGTGCCCCATGCCCGACGCGCGCGGCGAGAAGATCGTCAGGTCGGTGCCGCGCTCGCGCTGCAATTTAAGCTGGTTCTGCTCGATGCTGTCACGGATTTCGTCGTCGGACATTTTCAGCGTGGCGCGCGACGGCATCGCGATTTTTGCCGCAGAATTTGCCGCCGCGGTCTGTTCCTTGCGGAAGCGCTGCAGGTCCTTGGGCTCGGTGGTGTAGTGGCCGTGGCAATCGATGATCATGAGAGCGGTACCATAGATGGCGAGGGGGTTATAAAGGCTGGATGCTAGGGCGCACGGCGCGATTGTCAAACCAGCCCGGCGTTCTGATAGAATATCGGCTGCATCTAGGAGACCCGAGAATGGCTGAACTACCACGGCTCAACGGCGTTATTCGCGCGCTGGAAGCGGGCCAGCACGCGCTAACCTGTTTTTCACCGGCCGAACTCAATTCCGCGATCGGCATGAGCACTTCGAAATTCGACGGCTGCGTGTTCGAGATGGAGCATCAACCGTGGGATGGCCGGCTGTTGCGCGACTGCCTGCAATACATGCTCAACCGCGCCCAGATCGCCAAAGCCGCCTCGGTCGTGCCCGGCGTGACTCCGATGGTCCGCATCCCGGTGAATGGCGTTGAGATGGCGCAGTGGCAGGCTAAGCAGGCGCTCGACATGGGCTGCTACGGCATCGTGTTCCCGCATATTTCGACCGTCGAGGAGGCCGCGAACGCGGTCGGCGCCTGCCGCTATCCCCGACTCAAGAGCGCAGCGCATTATGCCCCCGCCGGTATCCGCGGCGACGGACCGACTGCAGCGGCGCGCTATTGGGGTTTGAGTCAACAGGACTATTACCAAAAAGCGGACGTTTGGCCGCTTAATCCGCGGGGCGAGATTTTCTGCATTCTGCAGATCGAAGATACGCGCGGCGTCGACAATCTCGATGACATGCTGAAAAACGTGCCGGGGATCGGTTGCATATTGATCGGCGAAGGCGACTTGTCGCAGGAACTCGGTTATCCGCGGCAGTACGAGCACAAAGTTGTATTGGAATGGATGAAGCGCGTCGTCGATGCCTGCAAGAAGCACAATGTGGTTGTCGGCCACCCGCATGTCGAGCAGCACAATGTGGAGCGTGTCGTCGCGGAAGGCTATCGCTTCCTGATGTGCGCGCCGGTGCAGAATTTCGGCCATCTCGATAAGGCGCGCCAGATCGTCGGACGGGCGTAGCGCAGCGAATTCTACAAGTCGTCGTTGTACATTTTATGGTAAAGCGTTGCTTAGCGCGTCGCGACACTGCCGTGTCACCCGCGCCTTTTTCTGGTGCTTTTAAGCCCCTGATAAGATTCAAAACATATCTTTCGGACGCGTTTATGGAGCATGCCATGCGTCTGATCATCAAGTTCTTAAAGGACGAGAGCGCCGCGACAGCGATCGAGTACGGCCTAATCGCCACCGGCATTGCCTTGGCGATCATTCCAGTGATCACAGGCCTCGGCAGCAAAGTGAAAACTACCTTCTCGACGATCCAGACGGCGCTCAAGTAGGCGCACGCGCCGTGGCCGAGCGCAGCAACGCGGCGTCGAAGGCGCTGGCGATCGCCTGTTTGCTCTTGCCGGCGTGTACCGCGTCGCCGATCGCTGTCACCGTCTGCCCCGGCTGCGCCAAGGACGCAAAGCGGCGTGCCGTGCCGCGCCGCGCCTTGTAATAAAACCAGTTGCGCAATGCCGGCGACGACAACAGCCGCGCCAGGCCGGGCGCGCGCGCGAAGTTTAGGTCGAGCAGCCAAGTGGCCAGCCGGCCGAGACCGAAGCGATATTCGGCACCGCTGGCGATGACGATGTGGTCGAATGGCGCCAGAACATCCGGCGACGCCGTGACGTCGGTGGCGTAGCGAAACGTTACGCCTTTCATTTCGCACGCGGCCTGCATATCGGCGATATACCGTTCGAAGCTTTGCTCGTTGGCCTCGACGTCTTGGAACAGCGGCGCCTTGCCGACATAGCGAAAGCTGCCGCCGGCGCGCGAATTGCTTTCGAATATCGTCACAGTATTGCCCTCGGCGACAAGCGACGCATAAGTCAGGCCAGCCGGTCCGGCGCCAATCACGGCGATGCGCTCGCCACATGGCGCTTGCGGATCTGCGAACAAAGCCTCGCGGCCGGCGGCGCCGTTGACGACGCAGCCGATGCCGGCGCCGCCGCGCATTTCGTTGATGCAGGTATTGCATGCAAGGCAGCGGCGGATCGGTTCGCCGCGTTGCACTTTCTCGACCCATTGCGGATCGGCGACCAGCGTGCGGCCGAGCGCGACGAAATCGGCCTTGCCGTCCGCGACAGCGGCTTCCGCCGTTGCCGGATCGCCGAGCCGGCCGACCGCGATCACCGGCACGCCGACGTGTTTCTTCACGTCGGCGGCGAAATCGAGAAAGGTGGCGTCGGGAAAGCTCATCGGCGGCAGTACGATTTGCGCCGACGGCAGCGAGCGGTAATGGCCCGCGGTGACGTGCAACGCATCGGCGCCGGCGCTGACGGCCCAGATCGCGATCCGCCGG
Source organism: uncultured Alphaproteobacteria bacterium (assembly GCA_963784005.1). Lineage (GTDB taxonomy): Bacteria > Pseudomonadota > Alphaproteobacteria > Rhizobiales > Xanthobacteraceae > BOG-931. The sequence goes on from CAWAPT010000012.1 coordinate 168,881, forward strand.
CCTTCGGTATAAGGCAGCCCGCCGGGGAAAAAATCCTCAACCGACAGCCGGTAGATGACACCCATATCCGGTAGCGCCGCTTTCACCGCGCGTAAGACGTCGAGGCCGAAGCGGGCGCGATTTTCAAGACTACCGCCGTATTCGTCGGTGCGCCGATTTTCGAACGGCGCGTGGAATTGCGAGATCAGGTAGCCGTGCGCGGCGTGGATTTCGACGCAATCGAAACCGGCCTTTTGCGCGCGTCGTGCGGCGGAGACATGCGCGGCAATGCATTGCGCTATCCGCGGCTTGCTCATTTCCCGCGGAACGATGATTTCGAACGTCGTCTCGTAGACCGCATGCGGAATGGCCGACGGCGCGATCGGCGTCTCGCCGCAGATGTCGATGCGGGTGTGGCCGCCGCCATGGCCGAGCTGGATCGAAGCCTTAGCGCCACCGCAATGGATTTCGCGGACGAGCCGCGTCAAGCCGGGAATGAAGCGATCGTCGTAGATGCCGACCTCGCGGCGCCGATGCCGCCCGGCCTTTTCCGGCGACGCCATCTCGACGGTGATGAGACCGGTGCCGCCGCGTACCCGCGCCATGTAATAGGCGATCGAGTCGTCGGTGATAAAACCTTCCTCGTCCGCCTTGCGCGTCGTCATCGGCGGCATGACGATGCGGTTCTTGATTTCGACCGGCCCGATGCGCGCGGGCGTAAATAGGAGGTTGGTCACAATACCGGAATCTCGCCGCCGTCGAGATCGATGGTGGCGCCGTGCAGCCAGGTCGCGCGTGAGGAGACCATGAAGACGATGAAATCGGCCACGTCTTCGACCGTACCGAAGCGGGTGATGCCGAAGCCGCGGCACATTTCCTCACGGGCCTTTTCCTCCGGCCAGCCGGTGCGTTCCATCTCGGCCTTGATCCGCCGCCATAGCCGGTCGGTTTCGACCATGCTTGGATGGATGCAGTTCACCTGCACGCCGTCTTCCTTGCCGCGATCGGCGAGGCACTTGGAAAAGGCGGCGACCGCGGCATTGACCGAACTGCCGATGGTGAACTCAGCGGTCGGCTTGCGGGCGCCGGTGCCGCCGATCGAGACCAGCGAGCCGCGCCGCTCCTTGAGCAGCGGCCAGGCGGCGCGCGCAAGCCGCACATGGCCAAAGAATTTCAACGCGTAGCCATCCTCCCAATCGGCGTCGGTCAGGTCCAGGAAGTCGCCGCGTTTTGTGGCGCCGGCATTGTTAACGAGGATATCGAGGCCGCCGAACTCGCGTTTCACCTGTTCGATCAGCTGCTCGGGAGCATCCTTTTGGCGCAGGTCGAGGCCCGCTATGGCGGCGCGATGCCCCTCGGCGCGGATTGCTTTCGCGCCCTCTTGGAGCGCCGCTCCATCGCGGCCGGTCAGCATCAGATCGCAGCCTGCCGCCGCCAGCGCCAGCGCAACGCCGCGGCCAATGCCGCGGCTCGATCCGGTCACCAGCGCGACCTTGCCCTTCAATCCCAGCTCCATCCCCGGCTCCCTCGTTAGCGGCGCCTGTTGTAGCCGGATTTCGCCGCTGCTCAATCCGGGTTACGGCCGGCGCGCATCGCCGATTGCGATTTCGCCGCGCTCCGCGTCAGCCAGCCGGTCAAAGGCGTGTTCGAGGTGACTGAAGACGGGCCGCCGGTGCCGATGGTCAGGCCGGTCTACCCCAGGGTTTTACGGACATCATTTGTCAAAAACGGCAACAATCTATCTATTCATTCTCAGCGTGTGGATATAAAAAGGCTATGTCAGCGAACTGGGCAGACGCCCCGGTGCGTGGCAATGGGCACTAATTCGTTAGGAGCGGATAAATGGCTAGAGGTACCGTTAAGTGGTTCAATTCCCAAAAGGGGTATGGATTTATTCAGCCGGAGGCTGGCGGCAAGGATGTTTTCGTCCACATCTCGGCGGTCGAGAGAGCCGGTCTCAGCAGCCTCAATGAGGGGCAAGTCGTCGAATTCGAAGAAGTCGCGAATAAGGGCAAAACGTCGGCGGAAAACCTCAAAGTTCAGCGCTGATTTCAGCGCGGCACTCGCCAACCAGTGACTAGGGCTTCGACGCGCGATATGACGGGAAGCGATTTTCGAGCCCAAGTCCTGGTAAAATCCTGCGGTGGCTTACTCGAGCTTTAGGCCGAGCTTCTCGATCAGCGCCGCCCACTTGCCTTCTTCGCGCTGGATATTGGCCGCATAGTCTTCGGGCGTCCCGGGCGTCGGTTCGCTGCCGTCGGCGACCAGGCGTTTCTTCATGTCGTCGGACTTCAAGATGGCCTGCAATTCGCTGTTGAGCCGATCGATGATCGGCCGCGGCGTGCCCGCCGGCGCGGCTAGCCCGTAAAACTGCATCGCCTCGAAGCCCGGCAAACCGGACTCCGCGGAGGTCGGCACTTCTGGAAGCGCGGCTGATCGCACGGCCGAGGTCACCGCGATTGCGTGCAATTGGCCCGCCTGGATATTGCTCACCGAGGCGGGGATCGTATTAAAGCCGAGCGGCACATGGTTGCCGAGCAGATCGGTGGTCAGCGGCCCCGTGCCCTTGTAAGTGACGACCGTGATGTCGACACCCGCCATCATGTTGAACAACAGCGCAGCAAAGTAGTTGATCGTCGGCGCCGGCGGCGTGCCGGCGGAATATTTTCCCGGATCCTTCTTCGCCAGCGCGATCACGTCGGTCAGCGAGTTCGCCGGAAACGACGGATGTGACACGACGATGATCGGCGTCGAAGCGACGAGCCCGATCGGCGCGAAATCCTTATTCACGTCGTAGCCGGTATTGGCGCCGAGGCTAATGCCGGTGAGCAGCATCACGATGGTGTAGCCGTCCGGAGCGGCGCGCGCGGCGTCGCGGGTGCCGATCATGCCGCCGGCGCCGCCATGATTTTCAATAATCACCTGCTGGCCGAGCGCCACCGACAGCTTTTGTCCGACGATGCGTCCCATCGCATCGACGCCGCCGCCGGCTGGATACGGCACGATCATCGTGATCGGCCTAGCCGGGTAATCTTGTGCGAAGGCCTGAGCGAACGGCGCAGCGGCGAATGCCGCGATCGCCACAATGACCGCAAAACCTGCGAAAACAACCCGGTGCATCATGATTCCCCCCGCGCCCGTCACTATAGCTCCGCCCGCAGGCCATGCGCTACATTGGCGGACAAGGCAGGGAGCGTCTGTCATGCGGTTCGGTCTATTCGGCAGTGCGACAGCCCGCCATGGCGGGCCGGATGTCAATTCCGGCCAGGGCTACAAGCAGTTCGTCGAATACAATATCGAGGCCGAAGCGCTCGGGTATCATTCGACCTTCCTGGTGGAGCATCATTTCACCGGCTTTGGCCAGGTTTCCGCGAGCCTGTCGCTGCTCACCTGGGTGGCGGCGAAAACCAAGACGCTGCGCCTTGGCACCGCGGTCCTGGTACTGCCGTGGCACAATCCGGTCCTGGTTGCGGAGCAGGCGGCGACGATCGATCTTCTGTCGGGCGGCCGGCTCGATTTCGGCGTCGGTAAAGGCTACCGCCACAACGAGTTTGCCGGTTTCTGCATGCCGATCGAGGAAGCCGACGGGCGCTTTAATAAATCGCTCGACGTGATTGTCAAATCCTGGACCTCGAAGCAGCGCTTCTCGCATCGCGGCAAATATTGGCGCTTCGAGGACATCATCGTCGAGCCGCCGACCGCGCAAAAGCCGCACCCGCCGATATGGATGGGCGCCGGCAGCCCGGACTCGATCCGTCAGGTTGCCGTGCGCGGCTATAATCTGTTGCTCGATCAGTTCGCCTCGTTCGAAACGGTCGCCGAACGCATCGCGATCTTCAAGGCCGAAGTGGAAGGGCGCGGCCGCGTGTTCGATCCGATGGATGTCGGCGTCGCGCGCGCTTACTACGTCGCCAAGGATGCCGCTGACAAGGAAGCGGCGCTTGAACGCCGGCTCGAAGCGCAGCACCGCCTGGCCGCGGTCTCGAATGCGCCAGACGGCACCAAGAGCAAAGCGAGCATCATGGCGTTCTCCGATACGCGTGAGGCGAGCGAGGAGAGCGCGCTCTATGGCACGCCCGACGAGATAGCGCGGAAACTCGAAAATCTGCGCCAGCACGGCGTCGGCTATGTGCTGCTCAACGGCGGCGGGCCGGCGCAAGACAGTCTGCGCCGCTTTGCCCGCGAAGTGATGCCGGCGTTCGCCGGCAACTCCCGGATGCGCGTCGTCGTGTAAAGCGCGGCTGCGATGATCAACAAAATCGTGCCAAGCATCGCCGCGGCAATGGCCGGGATCCGCGACGGTGCGGTCGTCCTGGTCGGCGGCTTTGGCAGCATCGGCCAGCCCAATGCTCTGATCGACGGATTGATCGAGCAGGGTGCGAAAGATTTGACGGTGGTCGCGAACAATTCCGGGGTCGGCCATGTCGGCTTGGCGGCGCTTCTGGAAACCGGGCGGGTGCGCAAGATTATCTGCTCATACCCGCGTACCGTCGATCCCGTGGTCTTCGAGGAGCTTTATCGCACGGGCCGCATCGAGCTCGAGGTGGTGCCGCAGGGCACCATGGCCGAGCGCATGCGCGCAGCCGGCGCCGGCATCCCGGCGTTCTTCACGGCGACCGCGGTGGGCACCCGCCTCGCCGCCGGTAAGGAGCAGCGCGAATTCGGCGGACGTCAATATTTGCTGGAGGAGGCGCTTGCCGGCGATGTCGCGTTGGTGGAGGCGTGGCAGGCCGACCGCTGGGGCAATCTTACCTATCGGTCGTCCGCGCGTAATTTCAATCCGGTCATGGCGATGGCGGCGAAGTTGACCATTGCCCAAGCCCAGCACATCGTCGATCTCGGCGCGCTCGATCCGGAAGAGATCGTCACGCCCGGCATCTATGTCGACCGCGTGTTGCATGTGCCTTATGGCGAGCCGACGGTGACGTGAGGAGCAAAGCGGTGAACGTGCTGGACACCTGCAAGCCGCGCACGCGCAAGGAGATGGCCGCGCGTGTCGCCCGCGATATCCCCGAAGGCTGGTACGTCAATCTCGGCATCGGTATCCCGGTCCTCATTGCCGACTATATTCCCGAGGACCGCGAAGCGATCATCCACTCCGAGAACGGCATCCTCGGCATGGGCCCGGCGCCGGAGGAGGACAAGATCAATCGCTGGCTGATCAATGCCAGCAAGCTTTATGTCACCCTGCGCACGGGTGGATCGTACATGCATCACGCCGACAGTTTCGCGCTCATCCGCGGCGGCCATCTCGACCTGTGCGTGCTCGGCGCCTTTCAGGTCGCCGAGAACGGCGATATCGCCAATTGGGCGACTTCGGAGAACGACACGACGCCCGCGGTCGGCGGCGCCATGGATCTCGCCGCCGGCGCCCGGCGGCTCTGGGTGCTCATGGAGCACGTGACCAAATCCGGCGACAGCCGGCTGGTGCGCCGCTGCACCTATCCGCTCACCGCGATCGGCGCGGTCACGCGCGTCTATACCAATCTCGCCGTGCTCGATGTCGCGGCAGAAGGTTTTACCGTGCGCGAAATGGTGCCCGGGCTGACGCTCGATGCGTTGCAGAAAGTGACCGACGCGCCATTGCACATGGCGTGACGGAACGAGAACGAGAGCCGCGGAGCCAGGCGTGCGAGGGTTGACATCGATCACATTCGTCTATGTGCCGCGAGAAGACCGCATCATGGCCGCCGTCAATCCGGGCCATCCCGACGCCTGGTCGTGCTGGCTGACGCGGCGGCTGGCACTTGCGGTACTCGATCGCGCTAACGAATATCTGGCGAGCCGATCCGGCCTGGCGCAACGCGCCCCGGCGCAGTTTCGCGGCGAGGCGATCGCGTTCGAACGCGACGCCGCGATCGCCACCACCGCGCCTGCCATGTCGATCACTCCGGCCGCTGTTCTGCAAACCAGCGCAACCGTGGCCGAGCTTGCCGACCGGCTGACGATTTCGCAACACGGCGACGGATTTCGGCTGGAGTTGTGCGGACCAGTGAAGAAGGGGCTGCCGGAATGCTCAAGCGCGACGAGCTGCAGCGCATCTTGCAGATGCTGCAAGCAGAGGTTGCCAAGACCGGCTGGCTGGTGCCACAGGCCAAGCCTCAAGCCGACCTGATCGCCCCAGCGGCCGATCCGAAGCCTGTGCGCCACTGACCTTAAAATGCCGATGGCGTCCTCGATCGGCATGCTTTTAACTTCCGTCTAAATTTTTACATACGTAATTCAACAGGGAGAATGCGCCTTATGTCCAAGTTCCATTGGGATCACATTCATCTTCGCACCACCAATCCCGAGGCGATGGCGCAGTGGTTCGAAAAGATGCTCGGTGCCGAGGTGCTGCGCACCATGCAGGAGGGCAAGCCGCGGATCGATCTGAAGCTCGGCGGCGCCAATATCTTCATCGCGCCGGTAGCGGCCGGCGACGGAACGAATTCCGCCCCGGCCATACCGTATCGCGGCCTCGATCATTTCGGCCTGGCGGTGAGCGGCATCGATGCGATCGCCGCCGATCTCAAGTCGAAAGGCGTGGAATTCACCCAGGAACCGACGACCGTTCGCCCAGGCGTGCGCATTTGCTTCATCCGCGCGCCGGAGGGCGTGTCGATCGAGCTGCTCGACCGCAGCGCCGAAATAGCCACAGCTTAACGGCAGCTAGTTGACGATCACCGGCGTCGACACCTGCACGCGACTGAACAAGTCGACAATGTCGTCGTTGACCAGGCGGATGCATCCGAAGACGACGGCATTGCCGATGGTCTTCGGCGCGTTGGTGCCGTGGATGCGCGACTTGGCGTCGTCGAGTTGCAATAGCCGCGCGCCGAGCGGGTTGCCGGGCCCGCCGGGCATCGTGCCCGGATCGTGATTGAGCATTCCCGGCGGCGGCTGCCAGGCCGGCCACTCCGTCATGCTCGCAATGTGCCGCAGCCCGGCAAGATCGGTGCATTGTGTGCCGACCGCGATGCCGTAGCGCAGCGCGACATTGTTGGGCTTGAATCAAGTACAAAAAATGCTGCAGCTTATCGACGATGACGGTGCCGGCCGGCTGCAGCGTTCGATAAAAGGTCGGCTGGCGCCGAAACACATAGGGCATGTCGGCATCGTTGGAGCCGCCGTCGATGCCGGGGGCGAGTTCGCCGTTCGCCGCGGCACGCGCCGGCTGCGGCGGCGGCGCGTGGCTGGCGACCGCTGCCGGTGCCGGTTTTTGTGTCGTCTGCGTCCAATAGATGGCGCCGCCGGCGCCGAGCGCGGCGATAATGATGGCGAGCACAAGCCAAATTGCGCGGCCAATTCGCGACGGCGGCGCAATCGGCCCGCGGTCGGGAGCGATCATGCCGTGCTCGGTCCACGACATGTCGGCTTCGACCCGTTCGATGGCGGCGTCGAGCGCTGCTTGTTCGGCGGCAGTCTCGGCCGGCGACAGCCGGCGGATGCCGCTTGGCCAGCCCCGCCGCCAGCAGATCGCGGCGCGGCCATAGACACCACGCCGCCAGTCTTCATCGCCGGCGCCTGGCGCGGTCACAGCACGCAAAAGCGCCGAATAATAATCAACCATCGGTATGGTCTCGCTACGCGACGATCTTATGCAAGAATTCCCGCAGGCGCGCGTTGGTCGCGCCTTCAGTCTGGTGCTCCACCGGCGCGCCCCAATAATCCGCGCGGCAGGGCGCGCTGCCCCGCCATCGATCAGCCCTTGATCTGCCGGCCGGCGCGCGCGTCGGCAATCAGCGCCGCAAAAGCATCGCGCGCACCTTTGGCGGTATTGAAATAGGTGTCGGTCGTGCTGTCGAGCCACTTCTCGCCATAGCCGATGGCAGTGTGGGCGAGCCGGACCCGGCCGTCGAGCCACGGTCCGCCGCCGAAGCCGCCGACCACCGGGATTTTCACCGCCTTCGACCACGGCGGCACCGGCAAGCGGACCGGAATTGGTGAAATCGAGGAGACAGGCGCCGGCTGCTTCGAGACCCATTGCCGCGTCGACGAGCTTTGCCGTCGCCTCGCTGTTCGCCTGCGCCGCGGCGAATTCTGCGCGCTGTAGGGAATGCCGTATTTGCCCGCGGTCTGCGGCGTCAGCCCGAATTGCGCGAATACGGCGATGCCGTCGCGGACCAGCGCGCGCACCACGTCGGGAAAATCGGCGGCGGCATCGATTTTGATCATGTCCGCGCCGCCGTCCTCGACCAGGCGGAATGCCGCGGCGCGTGCGCTGTCGATGCCGTGTTGCACCGGACCATAGGGCATGTCGCAACTCACGAGCGCGCGCGCGACGCCGCGGCGCACCGCCTTGCAGCAGATCAGCATTTCGTCGAGGGTCACGTCGAGCACATCGGCCCGGCCCCACAAATTGACGCCGACCGAGTCGCCGACAGAGATGAAATCAAAGCCAGCGCGATCGGCGATGCGCGCGATCTGATAATCCCAAGCGACGACGCCAACGCTCTTTCGTCCGTCGCGCTTCATCGCTGAAGCGCGGCAATCGTCATCTTGGCGTCCATGCTGCCTCGGTGGCGAACTTGGCCGCGGACTTGGCCAACAACCGATTATATCAAGGATGGCGTATCGGCGCTCTCGATCCGTCATCTCGCGGCGCAAATCAGCCGGTCCGGCTTTTGGCCGGCCTGAGGATAGGCTTAGCGGGCGTCGAAGGCGACGAGACGGCTATTGCGCGAATTCCGCGGGCTTGGGCTTTGCCGCCGGCTTCTGCCCTGGGGCAATGGCATTGGCTTTCAGATCGGGGGGCGGGCTCGCCGCGAGTGCCGAAGACGACATCGGCGTCCATGGCCCGGCGGCGGCTACGGCTTTGCCGTCTTTAGCCTTGCTGTCTTTAACGTTGCCGTCTTTCGCGACGCCGTCTTTGGCCGTTTTACCTGGGATCGCGGCGGCTGCCGCTTTGCCGTCGGCGGGCTCGGCGTCTGCTTTCTTGCCGTTCCCTGCCTTTGCGGTTGCCGGCCTATGCTTGGTTTTCTTCTTGGCCGGATCGGCCTCCTCCGGTTCCGCCGCAAGCGTGGCCAATTGCGACGGCGAGCGTGTCGGGCCGGTATAGACGACGGTCGGTATCGCCGGCCCGGCATCGGACAGCAGATTCTTCGGCGTCGGCGCGCGCAGGGCCGACAGCAGCACGGAGAATTGCGGAGTGTTATCGCCGCCGGCCGCAGAGGCGCCGCCGTTATCGGCCGGGGCATCCGGATCGTCCTCTTCCGTCGCCTGCCGGTGACGATGCGACCCGCACATCGCATCCTTGAGATTTGGCGGCGACGCGTCGATCGGAACGAGTGCATCCACCGCGCCCAGCGACGGCGTCAGCCAGGACAGCGGATTTTGCGTAAATCCATTCTCCAGCATCTCCGCCGCCTTCACGGCGCGCGCCGCGGATGACGGCGCGCCGAGCACGACTGCGATGAGCTGCTTGTTGCCGCGCGTGGCGGTGGCGACGAGGTTGAAGCCCGACGCGCAGATGAATCCGGTCTTCATGCCGTCGGCGCCGGGATAGCGGCCGAGCAGCGGATTGTAATTGCGCACGACGCGCCGGCCGAATTTGATCGCCGGAATATGCCAGTAGAAACTGTATTCGGGAAATTCGTGGATCAGCGCGCGGGCGAGAATGGCGAGGTCGCGCGCCGACATGATCTGACCGTCGGCCGGCAGGCCGTTCGGATTGACGAAATTCGATTCCGTCATGCCGAGGTGATGCGCGGTGTCCGTCATTTGCTGGGCAAAGTCGTCGATCGAGCCGCCGATGCCTTCGGCGAGCAGGACGGCCATGTCGTTGGCCGACTTGACCATCATCATCTTGATCGCATTATCGACGGTGACTTGGGTGCCGACCGGGAAACCCATCTTGGTCGGCGACTGCGCCGACGCATTGGGCGACACCGTGAACAAAGTGTCGAATGTGATGCGATGGTCACGGACGGCCGCAGCGTCATGTAGAGCGTCATGAGCTTGGTCACCGAGGCCGGATACCACGGATAAGTCGCGTTCTCCGCGCGCAGGACCTTGCCCAATTCGGCGTCGACCAGGATAAGCGCCTCGGACCGTGCCGGCGTTGCCGATACGATGGGCCCGAGGGCAATGAGCGCTACCGCGATGGAGCCGAAGGCAAGACCGAGCAGCGGCGCCCGGAGAGAATTCTTACAATGCACGTGTCGCGGTCCGTTCGGTTGTTCGGGCCCATAGGGCCGCGAGGTGTTACGGCAGGTTCACGAAGCTTGGGTGCGTCACTATCTAAACCCAAGCCGGGCTCGAAGGCAAAGCCGAATACCGGTATCCTGAACCCACGTGTGGACGGTGCAACAGCGGTAAGCCAAGGAAAAGCGACGAAAATTCGGCATTGTGGGAATTTGGGAGGAACCATGACCGCCTGCATCGTGGGGTGGGCGCATACGCCCTTCGGCAAGCTTGCCGGCGAAACCGTCGAAAGCCTCATCGTGCGGGTCGCCACACAGGCGCTGGCGGACGCCGCGATTGCGGCAAAGGACGTCGACGAGATCGTGCTCGGCCACTTCAACGCCGGCTTCTCGGCGCAGGATTTCACCGCCTCGCTGGTGCTCCAAGCGTCGCCCGATCTGCGCTTCAAGCGCGCGACGCGCGTCGAGAACGCCTGCGCCACCGGCTCCGCCGCCGTGCACCAGGGTTTGCAATCGATCGCGGCGCGATCGGCGCGAATCGTGCTTGTGGTCGGCGTCGAGCAGATGACGACGACGCCAGCCGCCGAGATCGGCCGCAATCTCCTCAAAGCGTCTTATGTGCGCGAGGAAGCCGATATCGACGGCGGCTTCGCCGGTATTTTCGGCCAGATCGCCGGACTTTATTTCCAGCGCTGGGGCGATCAGTCGGATGCGCTGGCGCGCATCGCCGCCAAGAACCACAAGAACGGCGTCGGCAATCCCTATGCGCAGATGCGCAAGGATCTCGGCTACGATTTCTGCCGCGCCGAAAGCGAGAAGAATCCGCTGGTCGCCGGCCCGCTCAAGCGCACCGATTGTTCGCTGGTGTCCGACGGCGCCGCGGCTGTGGTGCTGGCCGATGTCGAGACCGCGCTCGAAGCTCGACAAGGCGATCGTGTTCCGCGCCGCGCAGCACGTGCAGGATTTCTTGCCGATGTCGCGGCGCGACATGCTCAAGTTCGAAGGCTGCGCGCTGGCTTGGCAGCGCGCGCTGGCGCAGGCCGGCATCGAGCTTGCAGGATTTATCGTTCGCCGAAGTGCATGACTGTTTCACCATCGCCGAACTGATCGAATACGAAGCCATGGGCCTGGCGCCGGAAGGGCAGGGCGCGCGCGTCATCGCCGACGGCACCGTCGCCAAGGACGGCGCGCTGCCGATCAACCCGTCCGGCGGGCTTAAAGGCAAGGGCCATCCGATCGGCGCCACCGGCGTGTCGATGCATGCGATCGCCGCGATGCAGCTCACCGGCACCGCCGGCGACATGCAGGTCAAAAACGCCAAGCTCGGCGGCATTTTCAACATGGGCGGCGCGGCGGTCGCCAATTACGTGAGCATTCTGGAGCGGCTGCGGTGAACTCTGTCATGCTCCGCGAAGGCGGAGCATCCAGTCATCACCGCCCACCCTGCGCCAGCGAGGTTACTGGATCATCCGCCGTCGCGGATGATGACAGTGGTGTTTCCGGCCCGAACTGTGCCGCCACCAGCTCGGCAAAAAAGCCGCCGCGCCCGCTGCAACTCGTCGAACGTGCCGGTCTCGACGATGCGGCCGTTGTTGCAAACACCAAGATGCGGGTGGCGTTGCGCACGGTGGCGAGCCGGTGCGCGATCACGAAAGTGGTGCGGCCCTTCATCACTTCGTCGAGCGCGAGACTGACCCGCGCCTCGGTCACCGGATCGAGCGCGCTCGTTGCCTCATCGAGGATCAGGATCGGCGGGTCTTTGAGCAAAGCCCGCGCGATGGCGAGCCGCTGACGCTCGCCGCCGGACAGCAGCCGGCCGCGCTCGCCGATGCGCGCTTCGAAGCCTTCGGGATTGCGGTCGATGAAGTCGAGCGCCTGCGCGCGCGCCGCCGCTTCGCGCATCTCGTCGTCGCTGGCGTCCGGTTTGCCGACGCGCAAATTCTCCGCGATCGAGCGGTTGAACAGCAGCGTCTCCTGGAACACGACGCCGATATTGCGGCGCAGCCCAGTAAGGGTGAGGTCGCGAATATCCATGCCGTCGACCTTGATGGAGCCCGACTGCGGATCGAAGGCGCGGTGCAGCAGCGCCAGCGCCGTCGATCTTGCCGCTGCCGGTCGGGCCGACCAAGAGCCACGCGGTCGCCCGGCAACGCCGTGAAGTTCAGATCGGCGACGGCGGAACGCTTGCCGTCATAGGAAAACGAAACGTCGTTGAATTCGACGAGGCCGCGCACGCGGCCCGGATCGATCGCATCCGGCCGGTCGCGCACGGCCGGCACGGTATCGAGCACGCCGAAGAAGTCGGACGAGTCTCGGCGCATCGATGAACAGCCGGTTGGCGAAGCTGACGGCCTGTTCGAGCCGGGTGATCAGGAGCGCGGCGATGCTCATGAAGCTGACGATCTGGCCGACCGAGGCGAGACCGACGAGCTTGAGATAAGTGCCGACCAGAAGGATCACAAGCAGCGTGAGCGTGGTGCCGGCCCGCGTCAGCACCGCGGCGACCGCCCACCACGACAGCACCGGCATCTGCGCGCGCAGCAGCGAGTTCACCAGGGTCTTGAGGCCCGAGACTTCGATCTCGACGCGGGCATAGCTTTGCACCAGCGCGACATTGCCGAGCGCGTCGGCGGCGGTCTCGGCGAGGTCGGAATAATGCCGCTCGACCTCGCGCTGCATGGCATAGGCGCGGTGCATGACAATGACGGTGAGCGCGGTGAAGGCGACGCACAGCACGATCAGCGGCAAAGCGAGCCGCCAATTGAGGATCAGCGAAGCCGGCAGCAGCAGCGACGATGAAAACGAAGGCGGCGAAATGCTCGCGGAAGAACGACACCCACAGCCACCACAGCGTATCGGTGCCGGTCAGCATGACTTTCATCTGGCGGCCGGAATGCGCGCCGGAATGATAGGCGAGCGGCAGTTGCAGCACGTGCTCGAAATAATCGGCGAGCACCATGTTGCGCCGCTGATGCGCCAGCCGGTCGGCGAACCAGGCGACCAGCGTGCCGGCGATGATGATGAACAGGCCGAATGCCGACCCAGGCGCCGATCAGCGGCGCCAGCGTCCGCGCCGCGGCCCGACCGGCGGCAGCGCGCCGGACAGGGCATCGACGATACGGCCGAACAGCACCGGCTCGACGAATTGCGCCCGGCGAGCCCGATATTGGCGAGCGCCAGCAGCAGGACAAGCCGCGCATCGGCGCGCAACAGGCCGAGCACACGAAAATAGATGCGGATGAACGACATCACAGGTTTCTAGCAGCAAATTCCGTCATTGCGAGCGGAGCGAAGCAATCCAGTACTGCGCCGCCGCTCTGGATGGCTTCGTCGCTCCGCTCCTCGCAATGACGACCTCAGGCGCAGCCTTGACAAGCCGGAAAGCCGCTAGTATTAAACCATCTAGTTATTTAACTTGACAGTAAAATGTCGCTCGATGCCGCCTTCTCCGCCCTATCCGATCCAACCCGCCGCGCCATTCTAGCGCGGCTGGCGCTGGGCGAAACGTCGGTGACGGAATTGGCGAAACCTTTCGCCATGAGCCTGCCGGCGGTGTCCAAGCATCTCAAGGTGTTGGAACGAGCCGGCCTGATTGCGCGCGGGCGCGAAGCGCAATGGCGGCCTTGCCGCATCGATGTCCGCGCGCTCAAGGACATCGACGACTGGCTGCAACACTACCGCCGCTTTTTCGACGAGAGTTTCGATCGCCTCGACGACTACCTGAAGACGCTGCAGACCAAGGATGCGAAGATAAAGAGCGCCGATGACGGCGGCAAAAAATAGCATCGATTTCGCCACGGCAGGGACGGCAAATCGAACCCTCGCAAGGAGTTTGTCATGAACTTGCAACCGTATGTATTTTTCGACGGCCGCTGCGAAGAGGCACTGGACTTCTACACCAAGGCGATTGGCGCCAAGGCCACAATGCTGATGCGCTTTAAGGATGCACCCGACAAGTCGATGATCATGCCCGGCGCGGAAAATAAAGTCATGCACGCGCAGGTCCAAATCGGTGACACTACGGTGCTGATGTCGGACGGCCGCTGCACCGGCAAACCGAACTTCCAGGGTTTTGCACTCACAATTTCGGCGAAGACCGAGGCCGAGGCGGACAAGATATTCACCGCGCTTTCCGATGGCGGCCAAGTGACGATGCCGCTCGCCAAGACTTTTTTCTCGCCGCGATTTGGCATGCTCGCCGATAAATTCGGCGTCGGCTGGATGGTCCTCGTCGCGCAGTAAGGAGTCGCGAAAATGGTCGCCGCTGCACCGAGCAAAGTCTTCGCCGAACGTGAAATCACCATCACGCGCATCTTCGACGCACCGCGCGCGGTGGTATTCAAGGCCTGGACCGATGCCAAAGAGATCGCAAAATGGTGGGGTCCAAAGGGCTTCACCAACCCGGTCTGCGAACTCGACCCGCGCGTCGGTGGCGCCATCCGTATTCATATGCGTGCGCCCGACGGCGCGATTTATCCGATGGACGGCGAGGTCCGCGAGATCGTGCCGCCGGAACGCCTCGTCTTCACCAACAACGCGCTGGATGGCGACGGCAACCGCATCATCGAAGGCTTCACCACCGTCATCTTCGAGGAAACAGGCGGCGGCAAGACCAAGCTCACCTTGCACACGCGCGGCGTCGCGATTGCCGACATCGCCGTGAAATACCTGCAGGGCATGGAGATGGGCTGGACCATGAGCATCGACAAACTCCAGGCGCTGCTGTCAGGCTAACTCGGCGCGGCAATAGTCCGGTGCGTGTGCTAGAATTGCCTGATGAGCACGCCCGATGCAGGGCTCCTGATTTTCAAGGCGCCGTTCGCTCAACCCGATGCCGAACTGGCCGCGGACTTTCTTGCCGGCGCCGGCCGTGACCGCGCTGCGGAAACCCGCATCGACGCCCGCGCGGCGCGGCTGATCGAAGCCATCCGGGCGCAACGCGGGGCGCTCGGCGGCGTCGACGACTTTCTTCATGCCTACGCGCTCTCGACCAAGGAAGGCCTGGCGCTGATGGTGCTGGCCGAGGCGCTGTTGCGGGTGCCCGATGCCGCGACCGCCGACCGGTTGATCGAGGACAAGCTGGCCGCCGGCCGCTGGCTCGACAGCGACGTGAAATCGTCGGCGATCCTGGTGTCGGCGTCGGCTTGGACCCTTGGCTTGGCGGCGCGCATCATTCATCCCGGCGAAACGCCGGACACCATCCTCGACACGGTCGCGCGCCGCCTCGGCCTGCCGGCGATGCGGACGGCGACGCGGCAAGCCATGCGGCTCCTCGGCTCGCATTTCGTCATGGGTCAGACCATCGAAGAGGCCCTGGCCCGCACCCAAGCGGGATTCCGCTATTCGTTCGATATGCTCGGCGAGGGTGCGCGCACGGCAGCGGACGCCGGGAAATACTTTGACGCTTACGCCGCGGCGATCGCCGCGATCGGCGGCAGCGCCGGCAAAGCCGAACTTCCGTCCCGTCCCGGCATTTCGGTAAAGCTTTCGGCGCTGCATCCGCGCTACGAGGCGATCTCCCGCGACCGCGTGCGAAACGAACTGACGCCGCGGCTCGCCGAGCTGGCGCGCTTGGCCAAGGCGCACGACCTTCAATTCACCGTCGATGCCGAGGAAGCAGACCGGCTCGAACTGTCGCTGGAGCTCATCGGTGCCGTGCTCGACGATCCGTCGCTTGCGGACTGGGACGGATTCGGTCTCGCGGTTCAGGCCTATCAGAAGCGCGCCTTGCACGTGATCGGCTGGGTCGAGGACATGGCCGCAGCCAAAAATCGCCGCCTGACGGTGCGGCTGGTCAAGGGCGCCTATTGGGACACCGAGATCAAGCGCGCCCAGGAGCGCGGATTGCCCGATTATCCCGTGTTCACGCGCAAGGCCATGACCGACCTCTGTTACATGGCCTGCGTGAAAAAACTTCTCGCCGCGCGCAATCGTCTGTTTCCGCAATTCGCCACCCACAATGCGCTTACCGTGGCGAGCGTGATCGAGGATGCCGGCAGCATCGACGGTTTCGAGTTCCAGCGGCTCTATGGCATGGGCGAAGCGCTCTACGGCGCGCTGGTTGCGGAATTTCCCGCAGCCGCTTGCCGGATCTATGCGCCGGTCGGCGGGCATCGCGATTTGCTCGCTTATCTGGTTCGCCGTCTTCTGGAAAACGGCGCGAATTCGTCGTTCGTGTCGGTTGCCGCCGACCCGGCCGTGCCGATTGCGGATATCCTGCGCCGGCCGCAGAGTTGGGTCGAGAACGCGAGGGCGGCGCGCAGCCGGAAAATTCCCTTGCCGCGGGATCTCTATCGGCCGGAGCGGCAAAACTCGGCCGGTGTCGAATTCGGCGACCGCGCAAGCCTCGATGCGCTACTGCACGAAGTCGCCGACGCCGCGGCGGCGCAGGCGAAAGATGCACCGGTTGTCGCTGCCATCGCGCTGTCGGGCGGCGAGCGTACGGTGCATTCGCCGATCGATGGCGCCGCCATCGGCAGCGTGCGCGACGCCGATGCGGCGCTCGCACGATCGGCGGTCGGCGCCGCCGCGGCAGGCTTTACGGCGTGGGCGGCGCTGCCGGTCGCGCGGCGCGCGGCGGTGTTGGACCGCGCCGCCGATCGGCTTGAAATCAAAGCGCGGCCCGTTTCTGGCGTTGTTGCAGAGCGAGGCGGGAAAGACGCTCGACGATGCGCTCGCGGAGCTGCGCGAGGCGGTCGATTACTGCCGCTATTATGCCGCGCGGGCGCGTGTTGTACTGGCGCCGCAATCGATGCCGGGTCCGACCGGCGAAAGCAATGAACTGCGCTATCGCGGCCGCGGGGTGTTTGTTTGTATTTCGCCGTGGAATTTTCCGCTCGCAATTTTCCTCGGCCAGGTCGTTGCCGCACTCGTGGCGGGCAATACGGTCGTCGCCAAACCGGCCGAGCAGGCGCCGCTTATCGCAGCGCTCGCCGTTGCAATTCTGCATGACGCGGGTGTGCCGGCCGCTGCACTGCGCCTGGTTCCCGGCGATGGCGATGTTGGCGCAAGCTTGGCTGCAGATCCTCGCGTTGCCGGCGTCTGCTTTACCGGCTCGGCCGAAGTGGCCCTTTCCATCAACCGCGCGCTCGCGGCGAAAGACGGACCGATCACCCCGCTCATCGCCGAGACCGGCGGCATCAATGCCATGGTCGTCGATGCCACCGCTCTGCCCGAGCAAGTCATCGACGACGTGATCGCATCCGCGTTCCGCTCCGCCGGCCAGCGCTGTTCGGCGCTGCGGCTGCTCTGCCTGCAAGACGACGTCGCCGGCCGCATGCTCGACATGCTGATCGGCGCGGCGCGAGAGCTGAAAGTCGGCGACCCGCGCGAGATCGCGACCCATGTCGGTCCGGTGATCAACGTCGAGGCAAAGGCCAAGCTCGAAAGCTGGATCGCGGCAAACGAGCGGGCTGGCCGCGTGCGTTTCCGCTGGGACCGGCATGGCCGATTACCCGGCGTAGGGACCTATGTCGCGCCGGCCATTATTGAGCTTGATCGTGCGAGCGATCTCGACCGGGAAGTCTTTGGCCCGGTGCTGCATGTCGTGCGCTGGCAGGCCGAGGACTTGGGTACGCTCCTCGACGAGATCGCGGCCAACGGCACTGCGCTGACGCTTGGCGTGCATTCGCGCATTGATTTGACCATCGACCGCATCGTCGCGCGGCTTCCGCACGGCAATATCTACGTCAATCGCAATATGATCGGCGCCGTGGTCGGCACCCAGCCGTTCGGCGGCACGCACCTGTCCGGCACCGGCCCGAAGGCCGGGGGCCCCAACTACCTGCGCCGTTTTGCGACCGAACAAGTCGTTACGGTCAATACGGCGGCGGCCGGAGGCAATGCCGGCCTGTTGGCCGAGGACGAATAAACGATCGCGAGGGGCCGGTAACCGGGTTGAAACCGTTGGCCGGACATGGGAATTAACACAATCGCGACAAGATCGCGGTATTGTGATGGACCATGGCTGATTCGATTTCAAGGCTTTACCAGGCTGCCCATGCCTGCCGGCACGACGATCCGTCGACCTCGCGGACGGCGCGGCTGTTGCGCTCGGGCCGCAGCAAGATGGCGAAGAAGCTTGCCGAAGAGGCCGTCGAGGTCGTGATCGACGCCATGCACGGCGATCGCGATGCGGTGGTCAGGGAAAGCGCCGACCTCATTTATAATCTCGTCGTGCTCTGGGTCGCCACCGGCATCCGCCCGGAGGACGTCTGGAAAGAAATGGATCGGCGCGAGCGGTTGCTGGGCATCGCCGAGAAGGTCCCCAAGAAGCTGCCGGAAGAAGATTTTCCGCGCCGCAAAGTCGTCATGCTTGAGGGCCGCCGCTCGCGCAAGCGGCGCTGAAGTCTGCTCTCGTTCGGTGGACAGCCTTGTCACGCGCCGCTAATTAGCTGCCATGCTCCGCCGCCTGTATGATTGGTGCATCGATGCAGCGGGCAAACGCCATGCCGCCTGGCTGCTTGGCTGCGTCTCCTTCGCCGAAAGCTCCTTCTTTCCCGTACCGCCGGACGCGATGCTGATCCCGATGGCGCTGGCGCGGCCCGACCGCGCTTTTTTCTTCGCCACGGTCTGCACCATCGCTTCCGTTGCCGGCGGGCTGCTCGGCTATTTCATCGGCGCAGAGCTTTACGCCACGCTGGGGCAGTGGCTCATCAGCCTTTATGGCTATGGCGATAAGGTCGAGACGTTCCGCCAAGCCTATGCGCATTACGGCGCCTGGATCATTCTGCTCAAGGGGCTGACGCCGATCCCCTATAAGATCGTCACTATCACGTCGGGTTTTGCCGGCTTCAACATCGGGTTGTTCATCGTTCTGTCGGTCATCACCCGCGGCGTGCGGTTTTATTTGCTCGCCTTCCTGCTCAACCGCTATGGCGACCGGGCGCGCCACATTATTGAAAGGCGGCTGGGGCTCTGGGCCACCATTTTCCTGGTTGCTCTTGTGCTTGGCTTTGTCGTCGTGGTGCGCCTATTGTGACCTTGTTAGCGCCAAATTCGGTGGCCAAGGTCTTGAGTGCGCCTGCGAATGAGCGGCGGCGAAGGGCCGTGGCAGGGTAGCCATCGGAATTTGGCCATGGACGGGGTGGCCGTGACACCAAACAACGACACGCCGAGAAAATATCGGAGAGCGGTCCAAGCATCGGCCGTCCGCTGCCTGGTCGCGGCTGCGCTGACAGCCGCGACAGCGGGCATTGCGCTCGCCCAGAACAGCCAGGCGCCGCCCGCCGGTGCGGCGCCGTCCCAGCAACCGCCCGCACAATCGCCGTCCCAGTCGCCTGGGCTGGTTCTTCCGCCGCAACCGCCGCCGCCGAACGAGAAGCGCGGCTTTTTGAACAATTTCGGACAGTGGTGGGACAACTCCGTCGCCGACTTCAAGGCCAAGTGGCAGGAGCAGCAAACCAAGCTCGACACGATGAACAAGCAATCGGCCGATGCCGCCAAGGGCGCAGCCGAGAATGCCGCCACCGCAACCGGGCAGGCGATGAAAAATGCCGCCGCCGCCATAGGACTGCCGCTCTCGCACGTGATCGAGGTCCAGGAGACTTGTCCGCTTGCGGGTAACGGCGCGGCCGACTGCGCGGTTGCAGCGACGACGGCGTGCAAGGGCAAGGGATTCAATACCGGGCAGCCGCTCGATGTTCGCACGGCGGAGAAATGCTCGGCCTCGCTGTGGGTGTCGGGTCAAAATCCGGCGACCGCCGAATGTCCGGTCGAAACGGTCGTGCTGCGCGCCGCCTGCCAGTAAACCGCGCCGCTGCGAGCGTCGCTTCGCTCCATGCCAGCCGGCGTCGCTTCGCTCCATGGGCAACGGGTCGCTTCGCTCCTTGGCAAATGTGCTAAATCTCTCGCCATAAAAAACGGGGGAGCCCAGCCGCCATGATGTCCGCCGCCGATCGCAGCAAAGCCGCCGATATCCTTCTCGCCGCCGAAAAAGAGCGTCAACAGGCGGTGCAACTCACCAAGACCTGGCCCGACATCACCATGGCGGACGCCTATGCGATCTCGACCGAGGTCGCCAGCCGGAAAATCGCGGCCGGCGCCAAGCTCATCGGGCACAAGGTCGGGTCTGACCTCGAAGGCGATGCAACGGTCCTCGCAGATCGATGAACCGGACTACGGCCACCTCCTCGACAACATGATGATCGCCGACGGCGCCCGTGTTGCGCACGAGAATTATTGTCTGCCCCGCGTCGAGGTCGAACTGGCGTTTGTCCTCGGCAAGCCGTTGCGCGGCCCCGGCGTCGGATTGACCGATGTTTTGCGCGCCACCGAATATGTCGTGCCCGCCATCGAAATCGTGGACGCGCGGCTGCAAGATCCGCGCAAAATATTCGACACCGTGTCCGACAACGGCGCCGCGGCCGGCATCGTCGTCGGCGGCCGGCCGGTCGGTCCGTTGGAGGTCGATCTGCGCTGGGTCGGCGGCATCATGTACCGCAACGCGGAGATCGAGGAGACCGGCGTCGCTGCCGGCGTACTCGGCCATCCCGCGCTCGGCGTCGCCTGGCTCGCCAACAAGCTCGGCCAACACGGCGTGACGCTGGAAGTCGGCCACCTCGTGCTTGCCGGATCGTTCACGCGTGTCGTGCATGCGCGCAAGGGCGACACGCTGCATGCGGATTTCGGCAACCTCGGCGGCATCGCGGTGCAATTCGTCTGACGCTAACGGGCGTATTGAACATCGCTCGCCGTGGCGCGATCATGGCGGCGGGCGACATCAGGCGCGGTGTCGGCTATGGTCTCGGTTCTGGCCTCTTGGGACTTGCAGGCGTTGGATTTTGGCGGCCGCGGCGATCGTTTTGCCGGCGACCGTGCTGCATGCCGCGCTATCGACCGAGCCGCCGGATGTCTCGGCGCCCCGAATTCGCTTGCCGGTCAGCTTCTGATCGCCTCGCCGCGGATGCGCGAGCCGTTCGATCACGCCGTTATCTTGATGGCGCAGCATAGCCGCGACGGCGCGCTCGGCATCGTCATCAACCATCCGATCGACAGCCGGCCCATCGCCGACGATTCTCAAAGCGCTCGGTGCCGATGTGAGCGGCATCAAGAACAGCGTGCGCGTCTTTCTCGGCGGTCCGGTCAATCCCAATATCGCCTTCGTCATTCACAGTGCCGACTATCGCCGCGGCGACACCGTGGATATCGACGGCCGTGTCGCGATGACCGACGCGGCCGAAGTTCTGCGCGACATCGGCCTCGGCAAGGGACCGGGCAAGAGCCTGGTCGCGTTGGGCTATGCCGGCTGGGCGCCGGCGCAGCTGGAAGACGAGATCGCGAGCGGTGCTTGGATCGCGGTGCCGGAAAATCCGGCGGTGGTTTTCGACGACGACCGCGACAAAGTATGGGCCGACGCGCTGGCGCTGCACAAGACCGGCCGCTGAAGGTCACGCGGCTGGCACGGCGTCGCCGCCACATTCGTTAATTTATTCCAACCCATTCTTAACGCCTCCTTGCTAAAGCTGCCGCCTCGCTCGCCCAAAACACTTATGAGGCGGCCCAGAGGTCGTTGTGGCATCGATCGGTTCGCACTACGCGCCGCGTGTCGCGCTTGAGCGCACCGCTTCGGCCATTGCCAGCGCCCGGCGCGCGGTGCTCGCCGATCGCTATGCGACCGGCTCGCTGACGGTCGAGTGGCGATGGTTCGCGGAGCTCATATCCGTCGTCGACGAATGGCGCGAGCTTGCGGCGCACGCGCTCGAGCCCAACGTCTTTTATGAACCGGCCTTCGCGCTTGCGGCCGCGGCCGTCTACGGCGGCGACGTTGGCGCCGTGCTGGTCTGGTCGGGAACGCAGCCGCGCAAGCTTCTCGGTTTTTTTCCGGCGCGCGTCACGCCGCGCCGCTATGGCGTCACGCTGCCGGTCCTGGTCGGATGGACCCATCCCTATGCGCCCCTTGGCACGCCGCTGGTCGAGCCCGAAGCCGCCGAGCCGGTCATCGCCGCATGGCTCGCGCATATTGCCGCCGATCCGTCGCTGCCGGGATTGCTGCTGCTGCCATTCATGGCCGAGGGCGGCCCATTCGCGGCAACACTCGGCACGATCTTAAGCCGCACCCAGCTGCCATGCGCCGATTTTGCCCGCCATCACCGCGCCTTGCTCGAGCCGCAACGCGATCGCACGCATTACGTCGAGAATACGCTCTCGACGCATCGGCAAGGCGAACTGCGCCGGACCGGACGGCGCTTGACCGATCTGGGTGCGCCGTTGTTCACCGCAGCCACCAAAGCGCCCGCAATCGCCGCCGCGATCGAGGATTTTTTTGCGCTCGAGGCGAGCGGCTGGAAGGGCAGGGCCGGAACCGCGGCGGCCGGCCACGACGAATTTGCGCGGTTTCGTCACGACGGCATTGTCTGGCCTCGCCGCGGAAGGCAAAGCCGCGATCAACCGCTTGCTCCTTGACGGCCGCGCCATCGCCGCCGCGATCACGCTGCGCAGCGGCGACACCGCCTGGTATTGGAAGATCGCCTATGACGAGACGTTCGCGCGCTATGCGCCGGGCATTTTGCTCACTGCGGCGCTGACCGAAGAGCTTGCCGAGAATCCGGCGATCGCCCGCACCAATTCCTGCGCTGGATCCAATTCGATACTGGATTATATCTGGGGCGAGCGCCTGACGCTGTGCGACCGCCTGATCGCGGTTCGGCCGGAGGCGCCGTTTGCGCGCGCTTGCCGGCTGGAAATGCTGCGCGGCGCTGCCGGCGCCGCAGCCAAATCGATCCGCAACCGGTTTCGCACGCAACGTTGACTTTCGCGGCCGTTTCCCGCGTAGCTCCTCGATCACGGAAAACCCACGATGGCCAATCCGATCACAATCCGCATGGGCGGTTACGGGCCGCCGACCACGTCGTTCTCACGTTCGCTCAAATTGATCGGCGACACCTTGCAGGCCGCGTTCGGCGACCGCATCGACGTGAAGTACGTCTGGAACATCATGGATTTCGGCTATCGCGCCGAGGACATCCTGTGGCTGGTCGAGGACGGCGTGCTCTCGCTCGGTTATCAATCGTCGAGCTACCTGACCGACCGCGTGCCGGAGCTCGGCTTTGTCGATCTGCCGTTTTTGTTCAATGAACGCGACAAAGCGCGTGCCGCCATCGACGGCGCGCTCGGGGAATTCATCGCCGCAAGCATCGAGCGGCGCGTGAATTATCGCATCCTCGGCTGGTTCGAGAACGGCTTTCGGCATATTTCCAACCGGCTGCGGCCGGTGCGCGGACCGGCCGATCTCAAAGGCATGCGCATCCGTGTGTTGCCGAGCGACGTGCAGGCGCGGACCTTCGCGCTTCTCGGCGCCACGCCGGTGCGATGCGATTTGACCGAGGCGATTGCCGGCATCAAGGCCGGCACGCTCGACGCGCAGGAAAATCCCTTCGCCAACACCGTGACCTACGGCGTTCATAAATTTCACCATTTTCACACGGTCACCAACCACTTTTATATATCGCGGCCGATCTTCCTCAATCGCACGCAATTCGATGCCTGGCCGGAGGATTTGCAGCGCGCCATGCGTGACGCCGTCGAACACGCGGTCGCGTTCCAACGCGATCTCGCCATTGAGGAAGACCGCGAAGCGCGGGCCGCAATCGAAGCCGCGGGCTGTGAGATCACGACGCTGACCGCGGACGAACACGCGCAATTCCGCGAGGCTGTCGCGCCGCTGCTCAAGGACGCCCGCAGGACCTACGGTGAGACGATGTTCGATATGGTCTAGTTTTTCCGTTCGAGCATGATCCGCTGTGAAAATCGGATTGCGGCTTTCGGGATCAGCCGTGATGCGCGTCGGGCGCGGCGAGGATCAGCGTCCAATATACTTTATATTTGGACTTTGCCGTGTAGACGGCGGCGATGCCCATCCGGGTCACGCCGCTGTTGAGCATATTGGCGCGGTGCGGCGGCAAATCGCGCCAGCCGGAGAACGCCTCGGCAAGCGTATGGTAGCCGGCGCCGATGTTCTCGACCGCCACGCTCGCATCGACGCCGGATTTGCGGATGCGCTCCTGGAAAGGATGGGCGGCATCGTGATCGAGCTTGTCACGCGCGGCCATGGCCTGCGCCTGCTCGCCCGCGAGCCGCATCAGTTCGGGATCGAGCGTCACCGGTCCCAGCCCGTTATTGCCGCGGTAGCCGGAAATCATCGATTGCGCCACATCGGCGTCCAGTGCGGCATCGGGTTGTGCGAGGTCGCGATAAAAGCTTGGCTGGCCGGGCGGCGGATTGTTTTCGGTGCAACCTAACAGCGCGGCAATGCTCATCGCGGCGCCGCCGACGAGCAACGCAACAGTTGGCCGGTTCATCGATAATTCCCCGAGGCGAAGTGAATAGTGCGGTCAGAAAAGTGTCGGAAGCGTGAACGACCGTGACCCAGGAATAACCACAAGGCATCAATTAGCATCGCCCGCAATCGAAATCCTGCAACGTGCGCCATCGCCCAGCAGGCCCGTTCGCCTACCGCCCCGCCGCATAACCCTGCATGCCGCGCGCATTGGCGGCGGCGCGGCGGCGGCGGCCGTCGCGTGACGCGGCGGTGAGCCGGCCTTCCGACCATTCCGGGCCGACTTCGACGATATGGCCGCGCCGCTTAAGCTCGTCGACGGTCTTTTTCGGCACCCGGTTTTCGACGACCAGCACGCCAGGCCGCGCCGTGCGCGGCCAGAACGAGCTCGGAAAATGCTCGGAATGCCACGCCGGTGCGTCGATCGACTCTTGCAGATTCATGCCGGCATGAATGTGCCGCAGGAAGAGTTGCGTGATCCATTGATCCTGACCGTCGCCGCCGGGCGAGCCCCAAGCGAGATAAGGCTCGCCGTCGCGCAGCGCCAGCGTCGGCGACAGCGTGGTGCGCGGCCGCTTGCCGGGCGCGAGCGCGGCCGGATGGTCCGCTTCGAGCCAGAACATTTGCGCGCGCGTGCCGAGACAGAATCCAAGCTCGGGAATAACGGGCGAGGAATGCAGCCAGCCGCCCGATGGCGTAGAGGAAATCATGTTGCCGGCTTGATCGACAATATCGAAATGCACGGTATCGCCGCGCATGCTGCCGAGCCGCCCCACGGTCGGCTCGCCGGCGCCTGCCGCCATCGCTGCGTTTTTGGGCCCTGTCTCGCGGCGCAGCTTGACCACGGCGCCAAAGCCTTCGATCGACCCGGGACGCAACTCGAGCGACGCCTGCTCCGTCACAAGCTCGCGGCGGACGGAATTGTAGGCGTCCGACAGCAGCGTCGCCATCGGCACCTGGACAAAGTCGGGATCGCCATAGAACGCCTCGCGGTCGGCATAAGCGAGCTTGGAGCATTCGACGAGGAGGTGGATGAAATCCGCACCCATGGGATCGAGGCCGTCGAGATCGAAACCTTTGAGCAGCGCGAGCTGCTGCAGCGTCACCGGGCCTTGGCCCCAAGGGCCGGTCTTGCACACCGTGTAGCGGCTATAGTCGTAAGTGAGCGGCGCTTCCCTATGCGGCGTCCAGCGCGCCATGTCGTCGGCGGTCAGCACGCCGCGATGCCGCGCGCCGCTGGTGTCCATGATCTCCTGGCTACGGCAGAAACGGTCGATGGCTTCGGCGACAAATCCGTGGCTCCACGCCTTGCGGGCGCGCTCGATCTGCGCGACGCGGTCTCCGCCGGCGCTTTCGGCTTCCTTGACGATGCGGCGATAGCTGGACGCCAACGCCGGATTGGCGAACAGCGCTCCGGTCGCCGGTACTTTGTTGTCTGGCAAGTAGACCGCGGCCGAGGTCGGCCAATACTCGCGGAACAGTTCGGCCACCGTGCCGATCGTGGCGCTGGCGCGCTCCAGGAGCGGGTAACCGTTCTGCGCATAGCCGATCGCCGGCGCCAGCACTTCGGCAAGCGGCATGGTGCCGTAATCGCGCAGCAGCAGCATCCAGGTCTCGAACGTGCCCGGCACGACGGCGGCGAGCAGGCCGGTCCCGGGCACGAGATCGAGCCCTTCGTTGCGGTAATGCGCGATGGTCGCGCCGGCCGGCGCCACGCCTTGGCCGCAGATCACCTCGGTCTTGCCGCGCTGCACGTCGTGGAGAATGACCGGGACATCGCCGCCCGGACCGTTCAAATGCGGCTCGACCACTTGCAGCGTGAACGCGGTCGCGACCGCGGCATCGAAGGCATTGCCGCCTTTTTCCAGAACGCCCATGCCGACGGCGGTGGCGATCCAGTGCGTCGAGGTCACCACCCCGAATGTGCCTTCGAGCTCCGGCCGCGTGGTGAAGGCATTCGGATTGATGTTGGTCATAAATAATCTCTTGCTTAGATCTGGCATGCGAGGATGGTCCGGCCGGTTGCGCGGGTCTGGATCGGCGCCTAGACAATCTATCGGGCCGCGCCCGGCGCTGCCATAGCGGGGAAAACGTGGCGCGAGAGCCTCTTAAGGTAGGTTTGGCCGGGCTCGGCGCCGTCGGGTTGGGCGTCGCGCGCCGGCTCGAGGCCGGCATTCCCGGCCTCGTCCTGGCGGCCGTCGCGGTGCGCGACCAGGACAAGGCGCGGCGCAATCTGCCGCAAGTCGGCGGCCGCATTCCGATTGTTGCCGCCGAGACGCTGGCGCAATCGTGCGACGTGATCGTCGAATGCTTGCCGCCGCAACTGTTTCGCGGCGTGGCGTCTTCGGCGATCGAGACCGGTAAGATCTTCATGCCGCTGAGCGTCGCCCAGCTTCTGGAGAACTGGGATCTGGTCGCGCGCGCCAAGGAAACCGGCGCGCGCATCTTGGCGCCGACCGGCGCGCTGATCGGCCTCGACGCGGTGCGCGCCGCCGCCGAGGGCACCATCCATTCGGTCACCATGATCACGCGCAAGCCGCCAAGCGGTCTCGAGGGCGCACCTTACCTGGTCGAGCGCGGCATTTCGCTCAAAGATCTCAAGGCGCCTCGCAAAGTGTTCGACGGCAATGCCCGTGACGGCGCGCGTGGCTTTCCCGCCAACGTCAATGTCGCCGCAGCGCTCAGCCTCGCCGGCGTCGGCCCAGACCGGACGCGGCTCGAAATCTGGGCCGATCCGGCCCTCGATCGCAACACCCATCGCATCGAGGTCGATGCCGACACCGCGCGCTTTTCGATGACGATCGAAGGCATTCCGTCGGAAAATCCGCGTACCGGCCGCATCGTGCCGTTGAGCGTGGTCGCGGCGCTGCGCGGGCTCGTTGCCGAGCTTAAGGTCGGGAGCTAGCTGCTCCCGCGCGGAGGTGGCTTCGATCAGCCGGCGATTGGCCGCTCGGTGCCCTTCACGAACATCCGGTAGCCTGAGCGTACGTTCGGCCAATAGTCCCAGATCGCATAATGCTGGACGCAGCGGTTGTCCCAAAACGCGATCGCATGCTCGCTCCAGTGGAATCGCATGCTCCAATGCGGCCGCGCGATGTGCTCGTAGAGGAATTCCAGCACGCCGCGGCTTTCCGCCGCCGGCACATCGTTTATGTGACTGGTGAATTCGCGATTGACGAAAAGCAGCTTGCGGCCGCTTTCGGGATGGCGGACGACGACGGGATGGACCGAAACCGGATAGACGTCGGCCTTCTTGTCAAAGGCGCGGGCGCCGTCATGCGTCGCGGTCTTGCCGTCGAGATAGGTTTTCATGCCGTCGCTGAGTTCGTCATAGGCTTTGCAGGCGGAGGCAAACATGGTGTCGCCGCCGCCGTTCGGCGGAATAATCTCCTGGTACAGCACGCTGTACATCGGCGGGATCTCGGCGCAGCTCTGATCCGAGTGCCATTCCTCGCCTGAGACACGCTTGGAATTGGCGTCGAAATACTGATGCCGGATTGCGGGATGGCCGGGCACGCCCTTCGACGCGGTGCCTTTGCCGCCGACATGAATGTGGGGTTCGCCGAAATAGCGCACGAAGCGCTCGTGCGAAGCGAAGTCGATTTTCTGGTCGCGCAGGAACACGACGCCGTGGGTGATGATGGCGTCATACACCTCCTCCACCTGCCGATTGCTGAGCGGCCTCGTCAGGTCGATATTGCCGATCTCGGCCCCGACATGCGGAGTCGAGGGCGTGACAGTGATGGTGTCGTAGCTCATCGACCTGCCCTTGGATTGGGCCCTGAGCGGGCCTGACTAAGCCTACTCTGATTGGACCGTCCCGAAAAGCGCAGCCGAAGTCTAGCTCGAACCCGCCGGCGCCGGCGCGAATTTCAATGCCACGCCGTTCATGCAATAGCGCAGGCCGGTGGGCTTGGGGCCGTCGTTGAACACGTGGCCGAGATGGCCGCCGCAGCGGTGGCACGAGACGGCGGTGCGCGTCATGCCGAACGTGCGGTCTTCGACTTCATCGACGGCGCCGTCGAGCGGCGCCCAGAAACTCGGCCAGCCGGTGCCGCTTTCGAATTTGGTCTTCGATGAATAGAGCGGCAGGTCGCAGCCGGCGCAGCTGAAGGTGCCGTTGCGATGCTCGTCGAGGAGCGCGCTGGTGAACGGCCGCTCGGTGCCTGCTTCGCGCAGCACATCGTATTGCGCGGGCGTGAGCAGCTTGCGCCACTCGTCGTCGCTATGGGTGATTTCGTAAGGGTGGGTGGCCGCCGCCGCGGCATGCGGCCGTGCCAGGCGGAGCGCGGCGAGCCCGAGACCCGCAGCGCCGGCGTAGAAGACATGTCTGCGTGTGAACATGCGTCGTCCCTCCTCAACCGCATTCGGCGCCATTAGCTGGAGATTCGCCGGCCGCCGAATTGATTTGCCGCCACTGTACTGCAATTGCCCACGGAAATGACGGGCTCTCGCGCGATTTGATGGCGGAGAGCGAAATAGTCACACAGAGTTGATGAGCGATACCTGAGAGCGTGTGC
Organism: uncultured Alphaproteobacteria bacterium; assembly: GCA_963784005.1. Classification (GTDB taxonomy): domain Bacteria; phylum Pseudomonadota; class Alphaproteobacteria; order Rhizobiales; family Xanthobacteraceae; genus BOG-931. The sequence goes on from CAWAPT010000012.1 coordinate 197,779, forward strand.
GCCACCGCCGGCTATCCCGGCCGGCGTCCGGCCTTTATTCTGCGCCGGAGAAAACAGGGGAATCGCGTGGCCGCGCCAATCGAGATCAAGGTCTTAAGCACCACCGCCATGAAATTGGTGTTCGACGAGCTTGCGCCGCAGTTCGAGCGCGAGACCGGCCACCGGCTTGCCGTCAGCCTCGGCCCATCGGCGCAGCTCGAGAAGCGGCTTGGCGAAGGCGAGGCGGCCGATGTCGCGATCGTCACCAGCGCGGGCGCCAAGAATTTGGTCGCGCGCGGCGTGCTTGCCGCCGGCAGTCTCGCCGACATCGCGCGCTCGTCGATCGGCGTTGCGGTGCCAAAGGGCGCGCCAAAACCCGACATTGCCACGGCCGAAGGTTTTAAGCGCGCCATGCTGGCGGCCAAGTCGATCGCTTGCAGCAAGCCGGTCGGCGGCGGCCAAAGCGGCGCGCATTTGGCCAAGGTGTTCGAACAGCTCGGCATTGCCGAGGCGATGGCGGCCAAGGCGAAATACGGCGCCGGCGGCGCCGCCGGTCTCGCCGGCCTCGTCGTGCTGCGCGGCGAAGCCGAAATCGGCATTCAGCAGATGGCCGAGCTGTTGGCGGTGCCCGGCATTGAAGTGCTCGGCCCGCTGCCGCCGGAATTGCAAAGCGTTACGACATTCACCGCAGCAATTCCGATCAACGCGAGCCACGCCGGCGCCGGCCGCTTGCTGATCGAGTTTCTAACCGCGCCGCTCGCCAAAAGCGTGATCGAGGCGAAGGGTTTGGAGGCGGCGTAGGGTGGGTTAGGGCGGAAGCCCGTAACCCACCGTGGCGCTGTTTGGTGGGTTACGCTACGCTAACCCACCCTACGCTCTAAATCTTCCGGCCGTTCAGCACGTCAAGATTGATCACATTGATCGGCGCGCCGGCCGCGTAGGCGTTGATCTGATCGAAAATGTCGGCGAACTGCGTTTCGTATTCCTCGCGCGTCACGTAGCCGATATGTGGCGTGCAAATGACATTCGGCATGCTGAGTAACGGATGGCCCGGATCGAGCAAGGGCTCTTGCTCGTAGACATCGACAGCGGCCATGCCGGGACGGCCTAGTCGCAGCGCATCGACCAGTGCGCCGGGCTCGATCAGCGCCGCGCGGCTGGTATTGACCAGAAGCGCGGTCGGCTTCATGCGCGCCAGATCGGCGGCCTTGACGATGTGCCGTGTCGCCTCGACCAAGCGCATGTGCAGCGAGACGACGTCACAGTCGGCGAAGAACGCTTCTTTGCTGGCTGCGGTCGCGTAACCGTCGGCGCGGGCGGCGCCAAGCGTTGCCGGCCGGGCCCAGACCAGCACGTTCATGCCGAACGCACGGCCGTAACCGGCGATGGCGCCGCCGATTCGGCCATAGCCATAGATGCCGAGCGTCTTGCCGCGCAACGTTGTGCCGATGGCGATCTGCCATTGTCCAGCCTTGAGCGCCGCCGCCTGCTGCGGAATTTGACGCATCGCCGCGAGAATCAGGCCCCAGGTCATTTCTGCGGTGGCGAATGACGGCGTGCCGGGATGCTGACTCGACGATAGGATCACGCCGAGCCGCGTGCAGGCGTTGACGTTGATATGCGGATAAACGCTGCGCTGGCTGATGAGCCTGAGCTTTGGCAGGCGCTCCAGCAGAGGCGCGCGGATTTGGCTGCGTTCGCGGAACAGGACGAGGACTTCGGCGTCCTTGAGCCGCTCTGCTAGGGTGTCGACGTCCTGCACATGATCGTTCCAGATCGTGACGTCTGTGGCCGTTGAGCTTATCGAAGCAGGGCAGCGTGCGCAGCGTGTCGTGATAGTCGTCGAGGATCGAGATTTTCATGAGCCGCGCCTAATCGCCCGATACGTGTCAGTGCAAACAACCTAGGTCGGCATAGCCGGCACGCGCCAGCGCAGACCGGGAAAGCGTGCGTAGTCCCGGTCGAGCGTGATCCATTCACAGCCCCATTCGATCGCCAGAGCAGCGTACCAGGCGTCGGTGACGCGCGGACCGTGCGTATCGGTCTCGATGCATAGGCGCTTGAAAATGTCCCAGTGCCGCTCGCGTGCCTCGACGACCTGGCAATGCGGTTGGCCGCGCAAGTCTTCGCAGAACCCAAATGCCTTTTCGAACGAACTCGGTGTGACGTAAACGCGACGGTTCGTTGTGACGTGAACCACAGCGGCCAAGGCCAATGGTGAAACGCCGAACCGTCCATCACCCCGCACGACATTGTCGAGCCAAGTGCGGCAGGCCATGTGTTGAGGTACTTCCTTACGAAAGGCATAGATGAGGACATTGACGTCCGGTAAAATCATTTGAAGCGCTTCATGCGCTCGACGTATTCCAGGTCATCCATCTCCTGGAGCGCCGCGGAATCGGAAATATCGATCCCCGGCAGCGGAGGGCCGACAGCATCGCTATAGCGCGGCAATATCCGTTTGGATTTTGCGGACTTTTTATTATCGCTGACCACCAGCCGCAGCCCCTCCTCGATGAGAGACGTAAGCGTGCGGCGCTCGGCAACCGCCTTGCGCTTGGCGCGGCTCAGCAGGTCACCTGGCAATCGGACCGTGGTTCGTTCGATCATATGTCAAGTCATATAGCTGATATGTCTATATGTCGCTCTACGGATAAGGCCTGGCGCGCGAACGCGATTACCGGGGGCGTACGCGCATCATAAGAAAACCGGGCCCTTGCGGGCCCGGTTCAGTGCGCCGGCGTGGGGGCGCCGGCGACATCTTCCAGAGGGGTACAGCTGCCGGCATCGCGGCCGCCTCTCTGGGAGGATGGCGGCGACCGTTTGCCCTGCAGCATCGCAGAGTATGCGATTCTGATTCCGCACTCACAACGCGGCGACGGGCATGTCAGCCATGCGGTAGGGGCAAGACGCGACGTTTGCGCGCAGCTAAAAATTCCAGCGCTGCGCATTGGCGACGAGAAAATCGCGAAAGGCCTGCACGCGGGCGACGGCCTTAAGCTCTTCGGGATAGACGAAATAAGCATCGAGCGCGATGGCATCGGCCTCGCCGAACAGCGGCACCAGGCCGCCATTCTCCTCGACTAGATAATCCGGCAGCATCGCGATACCGATGCCGCGCTGGCAGGCGCGCAAAATGCCGAGAATATTGTTGATGACGAGGTGCGGCACGCGTGGCCCCTTACCGTCACGCGCGACCTCGATCAGCCAGCGCGAGCGTTGCAGGTATGACGGTATGCTGCCACCGAGCACCAGGATGCGGTGGCTGTCGAGATCCTCGAATGTCCGCGGCGTGCCGAAGCGCTTGAGATATTCCGGCGAGGCATAAACATGGAAGTGCACCGAGAACAGCTTGCGCTGAATAAGGTCGGGCTGGGTCGGCTGCCGCAGGCGGATAGCGACGTCGGCCTCGCGCATGGCGAGATCGAGCTCCTCATCGGTGGTGAGCAGCGTGATATGGATATCGGGATAAAGATCGGCGAATTCGCCGAGCCGCGGGGTGAGCCAGTGCACGCCGATGCCGGGCGTCGTCGTCACCCGCAGATCGCCGTTCGGCCGGTCCCGGCTGTCGGTGAGTTTGGCGCGCGCCGCCTCCAGCTTCATGAACACTTCATGGGCGGTGCGATAAAGCATTTCGCCCTGCTCGGTCAGGATCAGGCCGCGGGCGTGCCGATGAAACAGCGAAACCGTCAGTTCTTGTTCGAGCGCGCTCACTTGGCGGGACACGGCGGATTGCGACAGCCCGAGCTGCTCGCCGGCATGCGTGAAGCTGCCCGCTTCAGCGGCGGCGTGAAACACTTTGAGCTTGTCCCAATCCATTTGCTTGCCTTCTGCCTCCGCCAGCCCATGGCGAGAGGTGAAAATTACTCCGCCGCCAAGCGCGGCTCGGCCTCGCCGTGCGCCGCGAGAAACTTTTCGGCTTCGAGCGCCGCCATGCAGCCAAGGCCAGCGGCTGTGACCGCCTGCCGATAAACGTCGTCGGCAACGTCGCCGGCCGCGAACAAGCCGGGCACCGATGTTGCAGTCGAATGCGGTGCGGTCTTGATGTAGCCCGATGGCTTCATCTCAACTTGGCCAGCAACCAGCTCCGTTGCCGGTGAATGGCCGATGGCGATGAATATGCCGTCGATCGGCCGCGCGGTGATCTCATCGGTCTTGACGTTGCGCAGCACCGCGGTTTTGACCTTAAGCGGATTTTCGTCGCCGGTAATGTCGTGAAGGACAGTGTGCCAGAGCACCGAGATTTTCGGGTTCTGGTAGAGCCGCTCCTGCAAGATGCGCTCGGCGCGAAAGGTGTCGCGCCGATGCACGACCGTGACCTTGGACGCGAAATTGGTGAGGAACAGCGCTTCCTCGACCGCGGTGTTGCCGCCGCCGATCACCAGGACTTCCTTGTTGCGATAAAAAAAGCCGTCGCAGGTGGCGCAGGCGGAAACGCCATAACCGCGGAATTTCTGCTCGCCGGGCAAATCGAGCCAGCGCGCCTGGGCCCCGGTTGCGAGAATGAGCGCGTCGGCGATGTAGACGTCGCCGGAATCGCATTCGAGCCGGAACGGACGCCGCTTAAGGTCGAGCGTGTTGACATGATCGGCGACAAGCTTGGTGCCGACATGGGCCGCCTGCTTTTGCATCTGCTCCATGAGCCAAGGGCCCTGGATCACCTCGGCGAAGCCCGGATAGTTTTCCACGTCGGTGGTGACGGTAAGCTGGCCGCCGGGCGCGATGCCCTGGATCAGGATTGGATCGAGCATGGCGCGGGCGGCATAGATCGCCGCCGTATAGCCCGCAGGTCCAGATCCGATGATCACGACCTTGGCGTGGGTGGTGTCTGGCACCGGCTTTTCTCGACCTATATGGGCAGGCTATGGCGGACGGAACCGCCCAAAATCCCAGCGAACGAAGCCGTTTATGTAGGGATTCTGGCGAGCCATGCAAGATACGCAACCCCCCATACTCACAAGGGAAAAGGCATCTCAATTGTCGCGATCGGCGACGTGCCAAATATTCCGCAGTGATGAACGGAGCGCTGCTAGACGAGATGGCCGGGGAGCGAAGCAACGTCGTCCTTCCGCCCGACTAGGCCGGCCATAACACGTGAGCGAATGCCGCTTAGGCGCAGCGGTTACCGCCACTCCACCTTCATGACTTCATAGGCTTTGGCGCCGCCGGGTGTGACCACCTCGATCTGCGCGCCTTTCTTCTTGCCCACCAGCGCGCGGGCCAAGGGCGAGGTGATTGAAATCTTGCCCTTCTTGGCATCCGCTTCGGGCTCGCCGACGATCTGCCACACCGCCTTTTTGTCGGTGTCCTCATCGATCAGCGTCACGGTGGCGCCAAAGGTAATGGTGTCGCCGGACAGTTTCGACACGTCGATCACTTCAGCGCGCGCGAGCTTATCCTCAAGCTCGGCGATGCGGCCTTCGTTGAGCGACTGGGATTCCTTCGCCGCGTGATATTCGGCGTTCTCCGAAAGGTCGCCGTGGGTGCGCGCATCGGTGATCTGTTGAATGATCCGCGGCCGCTCCACCTGCTGGCAGTGCTTGAGCTCGGACTCGATCGCCGAGTAGCCCTCTGCAGTCATCGGAATCTTGTCCATCGGTCTCAAATCTCCAAATACGTAGCAGCAGAGTCAAAAAATCCGGTCGCGGGCCGAAGCATCGCACGGCACGCGACAGGAAAAACTGGCTCTACACGCGCCGGCGCTGTGGCTGCCCCGATGCTCGATCAGACCCGGCCCCGAAATAACTTTGCAGCGCACACACTTCGAGGTCGCCCCCGATATAGGCTCTAATGCCCTGCGCTGCGGCGACAGCACCCGAAAGAGTGGTGTAATACGGCACTTTATGCAAGAGGGCTGCACGCCGGAGCGAGCGGCTGTCGGCCAGCGCCGTGGCCCCTTCCGTGGTGTTGAAAACCAGTTGAACCTCGCCGTTTTTGATGGCGTCGACGATATGCGGGCGGCCCTCGGCGACTTTGTTGATGGTGGCCGCCGCAACCCCCTGCCCGGCCAGGTAGCGTTGGGTTCCCGAGGTCGCCAGGATCCGAAAGCCCAGGCCGGCGAGCAGCCGGATCGCGTCAAGGATGCGCGGCTTGTCGATGTCTTTGACGGAAACAAAGACCGTCCCGGTTTTCGGTAAACGCGAGCCGCCGCCGAGCTGGCTTTTGACGAAGGCGATATTGTAGTCGCGGTCGATCCCCATCACTTCGCCGGTCGATTTCATTTCCGGACCGAGCACGGTATCGACCGCAGCGCCGAAGCGCGCGAACGGGAATACCGCTTCCTTGACGCCGACATGTGTTGCGGCGCCGGGCTCAAAGCGCTGCGGCTTGAGTTTAAAGCTCGCAAGGGATTCTCCCGCCATGATCCGCGCCGCGATCTTGGCGGCCGGGAGGCCGACCACCTTGGCGACAAACGGCACGGTGCGCGACGCGCGCGGATTGACCTCAAGCACATAGATGTCGCCGTCCTTGATGGCGTATTGCGCGTTCATCAGGCCACCGACCTTGAGCGCCAGCGCCAGCGCGCGGGTCTGCCGGTCGAGCTCGGCGATCACCTCAGCCGAGAGATTGTGCGGCGGCAGCGAGCAGGCGCTATCGCCGGAATGGATGCCGGCCTCCTCGATGTGCTCCATGATGCCGGCGATGTAGCTGTCCTTGCCGTCGGCCAGGCAATCAACGTCGACCTCCACGGCATCGGTGAGATAACGGTCGATCAGAAGCGGCCGCTTCTCCGACACCGCGAATTCCGACGGCCGGTCGAGATCGGCGGCCAGTCGCGCGACATAGCGCTCGAGCTGAGGGGTATCGTGCACGATCTCCATGGCGCGGCCGCCGAGCACATAGGACGGCCGGATCACGATCGGGTAGCCGATCAATTCGGCGATGGCGCGGGCCTTTTCCGGCGAGGTGGCGATGCCGCTCTTGGGCTGGCGCAGCTTGAGCCGATCAAGCAGCTTCTTGAAGCGGTCGCGGTCCTCGGCAAGGTCGATGGCGTCGGGTGAGGTGCCGAGAATCGGCACATTGGCTTTTTCCAAGGATTCGGCGAGCTTAAGCGGCGTTTGGCCGCCGAATTGCACGATCACGCCATGCAGCGTTCCGTTGCGGCGCTCGGTGTCGATGATCTCGATCACGTCCTCGGCGGTGAGCGGCTCGAAATACAGGCGATCGGACGTGTCGTAATCCGTCGACACCGTTTCCGGATTGCAATTGATCATGATGGTTTCGTAGCCCACGTCCTTGAGCGCGAAGCAGGCATGGCAGCAGCAATAATCGAATTCAATGCCTTGGCCGATGCGGTTTGGGCCGCCGCCGAGGATGATGACTTTTTTCTTGTCCGAAGGCGCGGCCTCATCGGCGGCGCGGCCGGCGAACGGCGCCTCGTAGGTCGAATACATGTAAGCCGTGGGCGAAGCGAATTCGGCGGCGCAGGTGTCGATGCGCTTGAAGATCGGCCGCACGCCGAGCTTGCGGCGGCGTTGCGAAACGTCCTCAACAGCAAGCGCGGTGAGCTTGCCGAGCCGCGCGTCGGAAAAACCCATCGCCTTGAGCCGCCGCAGTGCGGGCGCCGTTGTCGGCAAGCCCTTGTCGCGGATCTCAACTTCCATCTCGACGATGGCGCGGATTTGCCCAAGGAACCACGGATCGATCCGGCAGGCGTTGTGAATGTCGGCATCGCTCACGCCGAGCCGCATCGCCTGCGCCACTTTCAATAGTCCGTCGGGCGAGGGCGTGCCGAGCGCGGCGCGGATGGCGTTCTTGTCGTCGCCCTGATCGAGCCCCGGGATGGCGATCTCATCCAATCCGGTGAGGCCGGTTTCCAGCGAGCGCAGCGCCTTCTGCAGGCTTTCCGCGAACGTGCGGCCGATCGCCATCACTTCGCCGACCGATTTCATCGAGGTGGTGAGCACCGGCTCGGCGCCGGGAAATTTCTCGAAGGCAAAGCGCGGAATTTTGGTGACGATGTAATCGATCGTCGGCTCGAACGAAGCCGGCGTGGCGCCCCCGGTAATGTCGTTGGCGATCTCGTCGAGCGTATAGCCTACGGCAAGCTTTGCGGCGACCTTGGCGATGGGAAACCCGGTCGCCTTCGACGCCAAGGCAGACGAGCGCGACACCCGCGGGTTCATCTCGATAATGACCAACCGTCCGTCCGCCGGATTGACGGCGAACTGCACGTTCGAGCCGCCGGTCTCAACGCCGATCTCGCGCAACACCGCGATCGAGGCGTCGCGCATGATTTGATATTCCTTGTCGGTGAGCGTGAGCGCCGGCGCTATCGTGATCGAATCGCCGGTATGCACGCCCATCGGATCGATGTTTTCGATCGAGCAGATAATGATGCAATTGTCGTTCTTGTCGCGCACCACCTCCATCTCGAATTCTTTCCAGCCGAGCACCAACTCCTCGATCAGCACTTCGCTGGTCGGCGACGCATCGAGGCCGCCTTCGACGATCTCGATGAACTCGGCCTTGTTATAGGCAATGCCGCCGCCGGTGCCGCCGAGCGTGAACGAAGGTCGGATGATCGCCGGCAGCCCGATATCGTCGAGCGCTTCGAGCGCCTGGATCAGCGTCTTGATCTGGTGCGAGCGCGGCGTCGCCAAGCCGATCTTGGTCATCGCATCGCGAAACAGCTTGCGATCCTCGGCCTTGTCGATGGCGTCGGCGGTGGCGCCGATCATCTGCACGCCGAATTTCTCCAGCACGCCCATTTTGCGCAGTGACAGCGCGGTGTTGAGCGCGGTCTGGCCGCCCATGGTCGGCAACAGAGCGTCCGGGCGTTCCTTCTCGATGATCTTGGCGACGATTTCCGGCGTGATCGGCTCGATATAGGTCGCGTCCGCCAAATCCGGATCGGTCATGATGGTCGCCGGATTGGAATTGACCAGGACGACGCGATAGCCCTCTTCCTTGAGCGCCTTGCAGGCTTGCGTTCCGGAATAATCGAACTCGCACGCCTGGCCGATGACGATCGGACCCGCGCCAATAATCAGGATCGAGGAAATGTCGGTCCGTCTGGGCATCGCTTCCGCATTGTTTCGCACAAAAAAAGAGCGCGCAGATCGCGCGCCGGCGCCGGGGCTCGGCCCCGCGCGAGCGGGGTCTTAGACCAGATTCGGCGGTGAGGGAAGGCTGGCCCGGGCATCGTTCTCCGTTTGGCCCAACGCGGTTCCAATGCGAGGAAAAACGCATTCTGCGCTATGGCCGCCACCGGCCTCGGGTTAAGCTGGCGCAGGGCTCAAGCGGGGACGGGAATAGCGCGACGATATTGAGCATGTCCGACGCTGCCGGGACTGACAATTTTGCCACCAGGCTTTCGAAGGGAATCCAGGCGCGCGCCGCTACCGTTCGCCTCCTGCAGGTGTTGGTTGCTGCCGCCGTTCTAATTCCGCTGCTGTTTTTCATATTTGCGGGCTGGGTGAGCTATCGGTCAACGCAGGCGCTCGCCAACGAGCGAATCGGCCGCTCGCTGGACGTGATGCAGGAGGAGGCGCTCAAGGCATTCCAGTCGATGAACCTTGCGCTCGACGCCATCGACAATCTGGTTGCGAACCGTTCCGCATCCGAGATCGCCGCCGACGAACCGCAGTTGCATGACCGGCTGCGGCAGTTTCAGGCGGCGCTGCCGGAAGTCCAGTCCATCTGGATATTCGGACCCGACGGACATCCGCAAGTGATAACGCGCGAGTCGCCAGCGCCGGTGTCGCAGGATTTCAGCGGGCAAGATTATTTCTTGGTGCCTCGCGACGGGCCGGCGGGCGTTTATATCGGCACCACCCACCAGTCCGTGACCGGCGGGCAGCCTTACTTCTCCTTCGACCGGGCGCGTCGCGGCGCCGACGGCAAGTTTGCCGGCGTCATTGAGATGTCGCTTTTGCCAAGCGACTTCAGCCGATTCTATTCCCAGCTTGTCAGCACTCCCGGCCTGCAATTCGCGCTGGTGCGGGACGATGGCGTGATGCTGGCGCGGTTTCCGCCGGCCCCCGGCGAAATCCAGCTTGACGAGCAAAGCGGCTTCCGCCGGACCATCGCGGCCAATCGGGCCGGCGGGTTTTACACGGCGACCTCGGAAGTCGATAACGTGCGGCGCCTGGTCGGTGTGCGCCGCATTTCCGGCTTTCCCATTTATGCAGTCGCCGCGATCGAAACCGCCGAAATCAGAAGGGAATGGCTCGGCGGCATGGCTTCTTACCTGATATTCGGCATACCGGCGACGGCGCTTTTATGCGGCGCTCTCATTGTCGTGTTGCAGCGAACGCGGCGGCTTTATGAAGAACAGGATCGCCGCGAGGCTGCGGAAGCCGCCATGCGGCAGTCGCAAAAGCTGGACGCGATCGGGCATCTGACCGGTGGTGTCGCCCACGACTTCAACAATCTGCTCACAATCATCCTCGGCAATATTGAAATCGCGCAGCGCCAATTGAAGTCATGGACCGAGGGCGCCCAGGTCAAGCTCGGTAAGCGGCTTGACAATGCGATGCATGGCGCGCAGCGGGCCGCGACGCTCACCAGGCGCCTATTGGCGTTTTCGCGCCAGCAGCCACTCAATCCCGCAGCGCTCGACATCAACCGGCTGCTCAACGGTCTTTCCGATTTCCTGCGGCGCGCGCTCGGGGAGGAAATATCGCTCGAAATCGTCGGCGGCGGCGGGCTGTGGCCGGTGGAGGCCGATCCCGGCGAACTCGAAACCGCAATTCTCAATCTCGCGGTCAATGCGCGCGACGCGATGTACGACGGCGGCAAATTGACCGTCGAGGCGAGCAACTCCTATATCGATGAAGCGTATTGCCGGCAAAATCCCGATGCCCATGCCGGCCAATACGTGCAGATCGCGGTGACCGACACCGGCACCGGCATGGCGGCGGAGACCATCGAGCGTGCTTTCGAGCCGTTCTTCACCACCAAACAGTCCGGCCAGGGTACCGGACTCGGCCTTAGCCAGGTTTACGGTTTCGTGCGGCAGTCCGGCGGGCACGTGAAAATCTACAGCGAACTCGGCGAAGGCACGACCGTCAAAATCTATTTACGGCGTTTCACCGGAAAATATTCACCGCCGCCGGAAATCAAGAGCGAGCTTAAGCGCGGCCGCCCGGATGAATGCATTCTCGTGGTCGAAGACGACACCGAGGTGCGCGCCTATGTGGTCGAAACTCTGGTTGGGCTTGGCTATGACGTGCTGGAAGCGCCGGGCGGCGCCGAGGCGCTTCGTCTGCTCGATGACCACAAAGCCGTCAGGCTTCTCCTGACCGATGTCGTCATGCCGGGCATGAACGGCCGCAAGCTCTCCGACGAAGCCAAGCAGCGCCGGCCCGAACTGAAGGTCGTCTTCATGACGGGATATTCCCGCAATGCCATCGTGCATCAGGGCCGTCTCGACCCCGGCGTCGAACTCATCCAAAAACCACTCACCGGCGCGCAGCTTGCCGCGACGATACGGCAAGTATTGGATGCCTAGCGCCGACCTGAGTTACGGCCGTTTCATTGCCGCGGGGCCCTCCCCGGATTGACTTCTCGGACAGCCGGTTGAGAGTGGGCATAAACACGATTGGGGGAGCGACGCCGTGAATGTCCGCGCCAATGTCGCCGCCGCCAGGCTGGTCTCCAAGCCGCCGTTCCGCGCGGAACACATCGGCAGTCTATTGCGTCCAGCGGAGCTGATGACGGAGCGCGCCCGGTTCGCGCGCGGCGAGATCGGCCAAGCCGGCCTGAGCGCCGCGGAAGACAACGCCATTCGCGGCGCGATCCGGCTTCAAGAGCAACTCGGATTCAAGTTCGCCACTGACGGCGAATTCCGCCGCCGTTCCTATCACAGCTTTTTCTACGGCGAGCTTGGCAAGCTGCGTATCGACACGATCGGCGGAACCGACGCGGTCGCCACCGAGAAAGGCGAAAAGCACGGCGGCGAACGCGGCGCGCAGCCGATGGCGGTGATCGGCAGTCGCGTGCAGTGGACGCATCCGATCAATGCCGGCGATGCCGCCTTTCTCAAGGCGAATTCGCAAGCGCTGCCGAAGATCACGATTCCGGGCCCGTGCGCGCTGCACTTTCGCGGTGGCGACGCCGCCGTGACCGCGAGCGCGTACCAAGACGTGGAGCAGTTCTGGTCGGACATCGTCGACGCTTTCACCAAAGAGCTGCGCGCGCTCGACGATGCCGGTTGCCATTACGTGCAGATCGACGAGACGGCGTTTGCTAAATTCGGCGACCCCGACGTTCAGACCATGCTCGCCAAACGCGGCGACGATTGGGGCGCGTTGATCGACAAATATATCGACGTGACCAATCGCATTTTGCACGCGGCGCCGCCGGATATGCATATCGGTATGCACCTGTGCCGCGGCAATCGCGGTGGCCATTGGCATGCCGAAGGCAGCTACGAGGACGTCGCGGATCGGTTGTTCAACGCGCTGGAGATCCCGTTCTATTTTCTTGAATACGACAGCCCGCGAGCGGGCAATTTCACGCCGCTTCGCTTCGTGCCAAAGCATAAGTCGGTGGTGCTGGGCCTGGTCTCGACGAAAGTGCCGGAGCTTGAGGACAAAGCGGCGTTGCGGTGCCGGCTCGACGATGCGGCAAAATTTGTGGCGCTGGATCGCCTCGCCATCAGCCCGCAATGCGGCTTTGCCAGCGTCGACACCGGCAATCCGGTGAGCGCGGAAGCACAACAGCGCAAGCTTGCGCTGGTATGCGATCTGGCGCGCGAGATCTGGGGCGAGACGTAGAAGAATGAGACCCAACAAATGTTGAGGAAACGATGAGGCGAGCAACTATTTGCCGGCTATCCGGCGCGATCGCGGTTGCTTTGTCCTTGCTGTCGGCGTCGGCCTCGGCGCAAGACGCGAATTATCCGTCGCATCCGGTTCGGATGCTTGCGGCGTCGGCGGCGGGAGGAAATCCCGATGTTCTGGCGCGGCTGCTCTCGGCTCGGTTAAGCGAAATATTCAACAATCCGTTCGTCGTCGAGGATGTGCCGGGCGTCGGCGGCGTGATCGCCGCCAAACAGACGATGGCCGCGCCGCCCGACGGCTATACGCTGGGCCTAAACGATTCGGGTTCGCTAGGTATCAGCATCGCGATGAATCCGGATGTCGATTATCGGCTCAAGGACTTCACGCCGATCACTGCGCTTGCGACCTTGCCGACCGTTCTGGTGATCAAACCGTCAATCCCGGCCAACACACTTTCGCAATTCGTGGCGCTTGCCAAATCGAAGCCCGGCGCGATGAGCTTCGGCTCGGCGGGCATCGGCTCGATCCATCAAATGACAATGATCATTTTCGAGCAGCAGGCGGGCATCCAGCTTCTTCACGTGCCTTATCGCGGCGGCACGGGTCTCGTGAATGCGCTGCTCACTGGCGAAGTCGATTCCGGATGGTCGGGTATTCCGAACGTCGTGTCGCTGATCAAGACCGGGAAATTGCGAGCGCTTTGCATCAGCGTGTTGCAGCGAGACGAATCGCTACCCGACGTGCCGACCTGCGACGAACTCGGTTACAAAGGCTTCGATGTCGCCACGACACTGGGTCTGCAATCGTCCGCGGGCGTGCCCCCGGCGATCGTCGCCAAGCTGCAATCCGCCGTCGCGAAGGTTTTGCGCGAGCCTGAGATCGCCGAGCGCCTGAAAACGCTCGGCATTCACATGGCCGAAAACGGCACCGCGGCCTATGCCAAGTTCATGCAGGAAGATTTGGCGCGCTACACGAAGGTCGTCGACGAGTTCCATTTGCAAATCAAGCCGTGATCACGCCCGCTTTGCCTCGCGCATCATCCCGATAAACCGCTCGAACAGATAATGGCTGTCGCTTGGGCCGGGCGATGCTTCGGGGTGGTATTGCACAGAGAACACCGGACGATCGTTGAGCGCCAGCCCGCAATTGGAGCCATCGAACAACGAGACGTGCGTCTCCACGGCATTGCCCGGCAGCGTCGTGCGGTCGACGGCGAAGCCGTGGTTCATCGAGGTGATCTCGACCTTGCCGGTTAAAAGGTCCTTCACCGGATGATTGGCGCCGTGATGGCCTTGACGCATTTTCATGGTCTTGGCGCCGACCGCGAGGCCGAGCATCTGGTGGCCGAGACAAATGCCGAAGACTGGCTTCTTGTCCATCAGGGTGCGGATCACCGGCACGGCATATTCGCCGGTCGCGGCCGGATCGCCCGGTCCATTGGACAGAAAAATTCCGTCGGGATTGAGCGCCAGAATGTCGCCGGCCGACGTCGTCGCCGGCACCACCGTCACTTTGCAGGCCTTGCCGGCGAGCTGGCGCAGGATGTTGCGCTTGATACCGTAATCGATGGCGACGACGTTGAACTCAGCGCGATCTTGACGGCCGTAACCTTCGCCCCAGCGCCATGGCGTTTCATCCCAGGTGAAACGCTGGCCGGTCGTCACCATCGGCACCAGATCCATGCCGACGAAGTCCGGGCCATGCCTTCGCCTCGCGCTTGAGCGTGTCGAGATCGAAACGGCCCGACGGCTCGTGCGCGACCATCGCGTTCGGCATGCCCTTCTCGCGGATCAGGGCTGTGAGCGCGCGGGTATCGAGGCCGGCAAGGCCGATGACGCCGCGGCTTTTCAACCAGGCATCGAGATTTCGCGTGGCGCGGTAGTTCGACGGCTGCGTGATCGCGCAATGCAGCACGACGCCGCGGGCGCCGGGCGTCGCCGCGAGGTTGACGGTTTCGATATCTTCGTCGTTGGTGCCGACATTGCCGATGTGGGGAAAAGTGAAGGTGATGATCTGCCCGGCATAAGACGGATCGGTGAGGATCTCCTGATAGCCGGTCATTGCCGTGTTGAAGCAGACCTCACCGACAGCGCGGCCAGTGGCGCCGAAGCCGATGCCTTCGAGCACGGTGCCGTCGGCGAGCACGAGAAGCGCGGTCGGTTTGGGGTCGTCCCAGAGGGCTTTGGTCTGCGGAGTCTTCGGTTGTGTCGGCATCGGCAAGGGCCTACATCATGCGCACTATTTGGTCTTGTTAGTCCTGCGCCGGCCCCACGGGACCGGCCGATCCCGCAATCGTGAGAGGCCTTAGCCGTGTTGCGCGACGATATCAACAGCGCCCTGAAAGAAGCGATGAAAGCCGGCCAGGCGCGCCGCGTCTCGACGCTTCGGCTCATCAATGCCGCCGTTCTCCAGCGCGAGACCAGCGGCGCCTCGCGCCTCACGCTGAGCGATGCCGAAATCCTCGACACGATGGGCAAGATGATCAAGCAGCGTCAGGAATCGCTTGAGATTTATGAAAAGGCCGGCCGCGCCGAGCTTGCCGCCCAGGAGCGCGAAGAGATCGGGATCATCTCGGCCTATCTGCCCAAGCAAATGTCCGACTTCGAAGCCGCCGGCGCGATTTCGACGCTGATCAAGGAGATCAAAGCCGAGACGCTCAAGGACATGGGCCGCACCATGGCGGCGCTCAAGCAGCGCTTCGCCGGGCAAATGGATTTCGGCAAGGCCGGCGCGCACGTCAAGAAGCTGCTCGGCGGCGGGTAACGCTCATGTCGTCGTCCCTTGTGCGCGGCTTGCGCAGTGTCGAGCTTGTCGCCACCAATCTCGAAGAGGCGAGCCGCTTTTACGAAGGCGTATGGGGCCTCGCGCCCGTCGAGGCGCGAAACAATTCCCGTTATTTTCGCGGCACGTCGCGCTATCACCATTTGCTTGGGCTGCATTGCGGTTCGCCGCCTGCGATTATTCGCATCGTCTTCGATGTCGCCGACCGGCAATCGGTCGATGCGCTGCACCGGAAAATTTCGGCATCCGGTGCCAAGCCCGGCGCGACGGCAAAACTGAGCACGCCCGGCGGCGGCTATGGTTTCGGCTGCAAGGATCCGGAGGGACGCAACCTCGCTTTCGTCTGCGAGGTTGCCGATCATGCCGGCGGCGAGGACAAGCCCGATCGGCCGCGCAAAATCACCCACGTCAATCTCAACGTCCGCGACTTCGATGCAAGCCTGGCCTTCTTCACTGATGTTCTGGGATTCCGCCTCATCGACGACAATGCGCCGCTCTGGTTCCTGCACTGCGCCAACACCGATCACCACTCGATCGTCTTCGCCAAGACCGGGTTGCCGACACTCAATCACGTGGCCTTCGATCTGCCGGACTTCGATTCGGTCATGCGCGGAATCGGCCGTATGAAAGACAACGGCTATCCGATCGAATGGGGGCCGGGCCGCCACGGCGCCGGCAACAATGTCTTCGGTTATTTTTGCGGCCCCGACGAGGTGCCGCTGGAATACACCGCCGAAGTGACGCAGATCGACGACACCTACCAGCCGCGCTCTTCGGACTACTGGAAATTTCCGCCTAACCGCTCCGATCAATGGGGCGTCACGCAGCCGCGCTCGGCGCGCTATTATCGCGTGCAGCGGCTGTTCGGCTTCACCGCCGACGGCGACCGTCTCGCCTGAACGCCACCACCGGGGAGAATGTCCGTGCGCCGGCCGCTCATATGTGTTCTTGATCGCAACGCTCCTTGCGTCCGCAACGCTCACTTTGGGCGCCGCGGCGCAGGAATCTTGGCCCACCCGCCCGATCCGGGCGCTCACCACCGCGAGCCCCGGCGGCATCAGCGACGTATTCATGCGCGCGCTCGGCGATAAACTCGGCGCCCGGCTCGGACGGCCGATCGTGGTCGAGAACCGGCCCGGCGGCATGCAGAATATCGGCGCCCGGGCCTGTCAGGATTCCGCGCCCGACGGCTACACGATCTGTATCATCAATGCCGACCCGATGATCTACAACCAGTTCCTGATCAAGGAGATGCCGTTCGATCCGGTGCATGGCTTGCAGCCGATCACCAAACTGTTCGACTTGATCCACGTCTTGGTGGTGAATTCCAATCTGAAAGTGAAGACCGTCGACGAGTTGATCGCGCTGTCGAAAGCGCAACCCGGCACGCTGTCCTATGTCACCCCCGGCGCGCCGATGGTGCTCTATATGGAGACGCTGAAAAAAGACCGCGGCGCCGATTGGGTGCGCGTGCCGTTCAAGGGCGGCGGCGAAGCCGTGACCGCGATCCTCTCGGGCTCGACGCCAATCGGCTTGATCGGCGAAGGCAATGTCATCGGTCAGATCAAGGCGGGCACCATGACGCCGTTGGTGATGATGAACAACATCCGTTCGCCGAACTTTCCGGCGACGCCGACTTTGGCGCAGATCGGCTATAACGGCCCGCCGTCGCGCGGCTGGTACGGCCTGTTCGCGCCGGCCGGCACGCCGCGGCCGATCGTCGACCGCATCGCCGCGGAGGTCGCCGCCATCGTCGCCGATCCGGATTTTGCCAAGACGCAATTGAAGGATAAGAGCCTCGTCGGCGCCACCGACACGCCTGACGCGTTCGCCAAGCAGATCGCCGACGACCGCGTCGTGGCGGAGCAGGTGGTCAAAGCGGCCGGTATGGGGCCGGAGTGATCAGGCGCGCTTCTTGCGCTTCTGCTGCATGAAGGAACGCAGCACTGCGTTCATGCGCCGCTGGTAGCCCGCGCCTTCCTTCCTGAAATAGTCGAGTACATCCTCGTCGACGCGGATGGAGATTGCTTTCTTCTTTGGCGGGATGACGAGGACGGCTTCGGACCAATCAACATCGAGCGGGACCGCGTCCGGATCGTTGCGAACCGCCCCCTCAATCTCCTTATCCGTCAATGCATCGACGGCGGGCCAGTCAGTCTTGCCCTTCCGGCGTTCGCTCCATTTTCTCCTGATAATACGCTCGCTTCTCATTTCTTCGCGCGCGGCGTGCCGAGATGATTCGGAGCGCATCACCGCGCCATGTGAAGACGACGGTCACGACGCGGCCTTCCGTTTCACCAATCGCTAGCCAGCGCTCCTCTGTGTTTCGATTCGAGCGGCGAAGCAAACTCGGCCCGTAGAAAATTTCGATCGCTTCGTCGAAGTCGATGCCATGTTTATGGCGATTGCTCGCTGCTTTTTCTTCGTTCCATTCAACCGCTCGAATGCGATCGAATAGCCGTCGGACAACGTTGTCCTGGTCCGTCATAGCGAAGCTTCCTCAAGAAGAGGTTGCGATACGTTCCGTACCGCCGAGAATTCGCTATGACGGATTCGAAGAGCTAACCACGGACTCTGCCCGATTTTCTGCGGCGCGTTTCCCAAGCGCGTCGACCCGGATCAGAGCCTTCCTTCGACCGTATCTCGACGAGATGTATATACAGATGTATTTGCACAACGTCAATGGGCAGTTTGATTTGCATCCCCTGTGGATAACTAGGACAAGCCCGCGCGGCTTTGCCGCGCAGCCCCTTCGCCCTATCTTCGCGCCACATCCGCGTTACGCTGGCGAATCACCATGCGCTTTACCCCGCAATTCCTCGACGAGCTGCGCGCGCGGCTTCCGGTTTCGGAAGTCGTGGGCAAGCGCGTGAAATTGCGCAAAGCCGGGCGGGAATGGAAGGGGCTGTCGCCGTTCAACCAGGAGAAGACGCCGTCGTTCTTCGTCAATGACCAGAAGGCGATGTGGTTCGACTTCTCGTCGGGCAAGAACGGCAATATTTTCGATTTTCTCATGCTCACCGAAGGGGTGAGCTTTCCCGAAGCGGTCGAGCGGCTGGCGGCGCAGGCCGGCGTGCCGCTGCCGGTGATGACGCGCGAGGCGGCAGCGCACGAAGAGCGGCGCAAGACGTTGCACGACGTCGTCGAGCTTGCCGCGAAGTTTTTCGAAGCTACGCTGGCGTCGCGTAACGGCGCCCGCGGCCGCGGCTATCTGCTCGACCGCGGCCTGCATGCCGCGACGCAGCTCAAATTCCGCATCGGCTATGCGCCGGGCGAGCAATACGCGCTCAAGGAGCATCTCGGCGCGGCGAAAATCCCGGTCGAGGACATGATCGAAGCCGGGCTGGTCGTCTCCGGCGAAGACATTCCGGTGCCCTACGACCGGTTCCGCGACCGCGTGATGTTTCCGATCAGCGATTGGCGCGGCCGCGTCATCGCCTTTGGCGGCCGTGCGCTGGAAAAGGATGTGTCGGCGAAGTATCTCAATTCGCCGGAGACGCCGCTGTTCCACAAAGGTGCGACGCTTTACAACATCGCCAGCGCGCGCAAGGCGGCGCATAATCCGAGTCGGCGCCGGACTTTCGCGCCTCATCGCCGTCGAAGGCTATATCGACGTCATCGCCATGGTGACGGCGGGTTTCGAGGCCACCGTCGCGCCGCTCGGCACCGCGCTCACCGCCGACCAGCTGGCATTGATGTGGCGGATGGCCGACGAGCCGATCCTGTGCTTTGACGGCGACGATGCCGGCAGGCGAGCGGCTTACCGCGCGATCGATATCGCCTTGCCGCTGCTCAAGCCCGGCAAGAGCCTCAAATTCGCCGCGCTGCCGGACGGCCAGGATCCCGACGATCTCGCGCGTTCCGGCGGCCGCGAGGCGATCGAGGACGTGCTCGCAGCGGCACGGCCGCTCGCGCAGATGCTGTGGGCGCGCGAGAGCGAAGCCGGGCCCTCGATACGCCGGAGCGGCGCGCCGCGCTCGAGGCGCGCATCGGCGAGGTGACGGGAGCCATCGCCGACGAAGCCGTGCGCCGCTACTACAAGCAGGATTTTTCCGCACGCTTGCGCCAAATGTTCGCGCCGCAACGGTTCGCCGCGAAAGACAATGCGGCACGCCGGCGCAATTTCGGCGATAAGGGCTTCGACGGCAGGCCGCGCCGCGGCAGTGACGCCGATCGCTTCGTGGTGCCGATTTTGAACCGCGACGAAGCCTATGTGGCGGCGAGCGCGCAATTGGCGGCAAGCCCGTTGCATCGCGGCCACCGCGCGGCGATTCCGCTCCGGGAGGCGCTGATCCTGCAAGCGGCGATGAACCATCCATGGCTGCTTCATGACCACCTTGAGGAACTTGCCGAGGCCGAGTTCCGCCATGCCGATACGCAAAAGCTCAAAAGCGCCCTGATCGACGTCTTCGCCCATCATTTCGCCGAGGATTTTGCCCAAGAAGCTGCAAAAGAAGCTGCAAAAGAAACTGAAAATGAAACCGGTCATGCCGGTCAGCGCGAGCGCACGGCGCTCGCGGCCGAGCTCGGCCGCCGCGGGTTTGCCGACTTGCTCGTCCCGCATCGCGCGCGCCATCACCACGCTGTCGGTCTGGGGCTGCCAGCCGCAAGCCGCCCATGACGACGTTTTGCAGACCTGGAAACAGCTTGTCGCCTTGCATCGGCAATGGCATTCCCTAACTAGGGAACTGAAGGACGCGGAAGCGGCGCTCGGCCAGGACAATACGGAAGCCAACTACGCCGGCTTGCGCGACGTCAAAGCCCGGCTGTCCTCGCTCGAGGGAACCGAGGCCCTGATCGAGGGCTTCGGCGCGTCATCCGGCCGGGTTTCGCGGTCGCTGTAATGTGCCTGCCCTTTTTGGGGGCAACGCAGCGCGGGACTAAGCGAGGGAATAAAAGGCCGCCCTCGTGGTTGTGGTTAGTCGGAGCTTAACGGAGTTCCGACAGATTCGGCCTCGATTTGGGTGGCGCGCGCCGGGATTTCCGGCTGCCGCTGCCCTTTTTGGCCGTTGGCAGGCAGCCGGCGGCCCAATAACAAGGGGATAAAGGGCTAGCGGCCCTGGTCCCGGCGTCCGGCTCCGCCCGCGGTGTGAGACTCACACCATAGGGTAGGGGACGCTGAACGACGCGCCCGGTTGGAGAAGAGCATGGCATCCAAGAGCGTGGCCACCAAGACCGTCGCGACCAAGCCCAAGGCGGCCCCGCCGAAGGATTCCGACGCCCCGGAGAAGGACACCCCGGAAACGCCCGATGCCCCGCTGCCGGTGCTCGATCTCTCCGACGCCGCCGTCAAGAAGATGATCAAGCAGGCCAAGAAGCGCGGCTACGTCACCTATGAGCAGCTCAACGCCGTCATGCCGTCCGAGGAGGTCACCTCCGAGAAGATCGAGGACGTGCTGGCGATGATGAACGAGATGGGCATCAACGTCGTCGAGACCGAGGAGGCCGAGGCCGACGGCGAGGGCGAGGAAGCCGCCGACGAGCCCGAGGAAGAGGAGGCCGAGTCCGGCGAAATCGTCACAGTCACCCCCAAGACGCCGGCCAAATCCGAAGCCAAGGAGCCGGCCGAGCGCACCGACGACCCGGTGCGGATGTATCTGCGCGAAATGGGTTCGGTGGAGCTTTTGTCCCGCGAGGGCGAAATCGCCATCGCCAAGCGCATCGAGGCCGGCCGCGAGGCCATGATCGCCGGGCTGTGCGAAAGCCCGCTGTCGTTCCAGGCCGTCATCATCTGGCGCGACGAATTGAACGAGGGGAAAGTCTTCCTCCGCGACATCATCGACCTCGAAGCGACCTATGCCGGCCCCGACGCCAAGCAGGTGGCGCCCGCGGTCGCGCCTGGAGCCGATGGCGGCCCGGCATGTTCCGGCGCCATACCCGGCGCGATGCCCGGCGACGCCGGGTTTCGTGCCGCAGCCGGTGCAAGCGGTGGCGCCGCCGTCGGCGCCGCCCGGCGCCACGCCGTTCAAGCCGCAGACCGGTGCCCGGCGACGGCCGGCAGCGGCGAGGAAGGCGGCGAAGAAGCCGCCATGGCCGACGCCGACCTCGACGAGGACGATCTCGAAAATTCGATGTCGCTTGCCGCGATCGAGGCCGAGCTCAAGCCCAAGGTGCTCGAGACCTTCGACAACATCGCCGATTCGTTCAAGCGGCTGCGCCGCCTGCAAGAGATCGACATCCAGAACAAGCTGTCAGCCAACGACAAGCTGTCGCCCAATCAGGAGCGCAAATACAAGAAGCTCAAGGAAGAGATCATCCAGGAGGTCAAGTCGCTGCGGCTCAATCAGGCGCGCATCGATGCACTGGTCGAGCAGCTCTACGACATCAACAAGCGGCTGGTCGGCCACGAAGGCCGGCTGATGCGGCTCGCCGAAAGCCATGGCGTCAGCCGCGAGGACTTCCTGCAAGCAAGTATCAGGGCTCCGAGCTCGATCCGCGCTGGCTCAACCGCGTCTCGAAACTTTCGGCAAAAGGCTGGAAGAATTTCGTCGCCCGCGACAAGGACCGCATCAAGGAACTGCGCACGCCATATCCACGCGCTGGCCTCCGAGACCGGGCTCGAAATCGGCGAATTCCGCAAGCTCGTGCACATGGTGCAGAAGGGCGAGCGCGAGGCGCGCCAGGCCAAGAAGGAAATGGTCGAGGCCAACCTCCGCCTCGTCATCTCCATCGCCAAGAAATACACCAATCGCGGCCTGCAATTCCTCGACCTCATCCAGGAAGGCAATATCGGGCTGATGAAGGCGGTCGATAAATTCGAATACCGCCGCGGCTACAAATTCTCGACCTATGCGACCTGGTGGATCCGCCAGGCGATCACCCGCTCGATTGCCGATCAGGCGCGCACCATCCGCATCCCGGTGCACATGATCGAGACCATCAACAAGATCGTGCGCACCTCGCGCCAGATGCTCAACGAGATCGGCCGCGAGCCGACGCCGGAGGAACTGGCCGAAAAGCTCGGCATGCCGCTGGAAAAGGTGCGCAAGGTCCTGAAAATCGCCAAGGAGCCGCTGTCGCTGGAAACGCCCGATCGGCGACGAAGAGGATTCGCATCTCGGCGATTTCATCGAGGACAAGAACGCCATCCTGCCGATCGACGCCGCGATCCAGTCGAACCTGCGCGAGACCACGACGCGCGTGCTCGCCTCGCTCACGCCGCGCGAAGAGCGCGTGCTGCGCATGCGCTTCGGCATCGGCATGAACACCGACCACACGCTGGAAGAAGTCGGCCAGCAGTTCTCGGTGACCCGCGAGCGCATCCGGCAGATCGAGGCCAAGGCGCTGCGGAAGCTGAAGCATCCGTCGCGGAGCCGGAAGCTGCGGAGCTTTTTGGATAACTGACCGCTCATGCGATGGCTGGCCAGCTCAGAACGTCATCGCCGGGCTTGTCCCGGCGATCTCGTTTAAACTGGCAAGCAATGCCCAGTAAATCGAGATGGCCGGGACAAGCCCGGCCATGACGGGCAGGGATCGCGCCCGTGCTTGAAACTTCCGCTTGAAAGAATAGCAGGTCTCGATGCTGGTTAAGGTCACACGTCTGGAAAAACTCGGCGGCTTCCGGTTGCGCGTCAGTTTCACTGACGGCAGCAGGGGTGTGCACGATTTCGGGTTGCTGGTGAGTGAACCGGGGCCGATGCTCGAACCGTTACGGGAAGAGGTCTATTTCGCGCGGGTCTTCCTGGAATTCGGCGCGCCGACTTGGCCGAACGGCTTCGATATTGCGCCGGAATGGCTGCGCCGTGAGATGGAAGCCGCCGGCGAGTTGACCCGCGAAGCGGCGGAATAGAAAAAGCCTCTCACCCGTCACCCTGAGGTGGCCGCGAAGCGGCCCTCGAAGGGCGACGGCCCAGGCACCGGGGCCGGCATCCTTCGAGGCTCGCTACGCTCGCACCTCAGGATGACGGATCACACCAATGCCCGCTTCCAACTGGTCGCTCCACTCTCAGCTTGAACACGACACCGTGCCGGTCGGCGATCTCGCTTTGTCCCGCGTGCTCTCGATCGATGACGCCGACTATCCCTGGCTCATCCTGGTGCCGCGGCGCACGGGCGTCACCGAGATCGCCGATCTCGGCGCCGACGCCAGCCTGTTGATGGCTGAAATCGCGCAAGTGTCGCGCCTGCTCAAGGACGTGACGCGTTGCGACAAGCTCAACATCGCCGCCATCGGCAATGTGGTGCCGCAGCTTCACGTCCACATCGTCGCGCGTTGGAAGACCGATCCGCTGTGGCCGAAGCCGGTCTGGGGCTTTGGTCCACCGCGCGCCGGCGACGCTGCGGCTTTCGCGCGTTTCATTGCCGCGATCCGCAACGGGCTCGGGCTGGCGGTTGCCGGTTGATCGTGGGGCCGCTTATGCGCGGCAGGCGTTGCCGCGTCAGCGTCAATCGGCGAGCGGATAACGGCTGCGCGCCGCCGAGGATTGCTGCTCGGCTTCGGCGAACACTTCGAATACCTGATCGAAAGCAGCCGTCACGGCGGCAATGATGCGGGATAAATCCGTCCCATGCGGGCGCTGCATATCCGGCGGCGAGAGGGAAAGTCGTCATGATGGCTTGTCTTTCGGAAAACGTGCGGATTGCCGGGCGCGCCGGCTTTAAAAGTGCGCCGATGAAGACAGGATGCGGTCGATCTGGCGTTCGGCCTCGTCGGTCAGGAATTTTGCCGCTGCCTTCGAGGTAGGCCGCGATTTCGCGTTCGGCGCTGCGCCGGCGCCCGTCCGCCATCGCATCGAATGCGCGGCGGAAGAAACCGAGCCGGTTTTTCGGCTTGGGGGTGTCGGCAACGAAATGGTGCAATGGATCGGCAATGCGAGCGTAGGCCATGGTGTCATCTCCGGTTCGTGGCCGCGAGGACCCAGGGCGTTTCCGACGCGTTCTTGTTCTTGTTGCATTGCAATATATGCCGGGAGGGATGTACCGCAAGCGCTTGTCCTGCATGGATTCTATGCGTCTGAACTCATGCATTGCGCTGCAATATAAACGTCACAAAGCCACAATCGGCGGCGTCCTCGCCAAAATGCAGCGCGCGCGCAGCCGGACCGCCGCTTTCTTGCCTCGAACCTTAAGAAAGGATGAACGCGGCGGAGGCTGCTGTCGTCGCCCTGCGCGTCGCGATGATGGCGTTTACGCAAAGCCGCTCGACGGCAGGCCTGAGTCCGGCGTTGCTTGGAGAGCCGATCTCACGCCATCGCAGGGCAGCGCTTTGGCGTTACAACGCCGCGACCGCGCTCACCTCGATCAGAAACTGCTCCTGCACCAGCCGGTCGATGATCGAGCAGGGTGTTGGGCGGATAGGCGCCGGTCTGTGAACAGCTTCGGGAATTCGCGCGTGCGGTAGGCCATGAATTTCGGGATGTCCTGCGAGTGCACCAGATAGGTCGTGAACTCGACGAGATTGGCGAAGCTCGCGCTCTGCGACGTAAGCGCGGCGCCGATATTGGCGAAGACCAGGGCGCATTGCGCATCGAAGTCGGCCGGCGCTTTGCCGTCCTTGTCCGTGCCGACTTGGCCGGAAATGAACAAAAACTCCGACGCTTTGACCCGCGTTATTTGCGAATATTGCCCGAGCGGCTTGCCGAGGCTGTCGGGATTGAGAATTTGGATGCTGGGCATTGGGCTGGCTCCGGCGGTGGTTTGAGTAGACGGGGTTATGGATTCCCCGATCTTCGCGGGGATGACGCAAGCGCACTTGCACTTGACCGGGGCGTTCCTATCTGTCGCGCTGGGTAAGCGACGGAGGATGGACCAGCCATGAACTTCTCACGCGCCGAAGGATTTGCTGCCTTCCAGTTCGCCGACGGCCATCCGTACGACGCTGCGTCCCGCCGCGCGGCGCTCGACCGGCTCGACATGCTCGCCACGGCGTTCGATACGGCTTTCATTTTGCCCGGCACCAATGTGCGCTTCGGCGTGGAGTCGCTGCTGCGGTTGGTGCCCGGCATCGGCGATGCGCTGGCCTCGGCGTTGTCGTGCTATTTGCTGTACGAAGCGCGCCGGCTCGGCGTGCCGCGGCACGCTTTTGGTACGCATGCTCGGCAACGTGATGCTGGAAGGCCTGGTCGGCGCCGTGCCGTTTGCCGGCGATGCGTTCGACGTGTTCTTCCGCGCCAATCGCCGCAATGTCGCGCTGATGCGCAAGCATTTCGCCGGTCGGCAACGGACGCGTTGCGTATTAGCGAAGCTAGCTGTGCGCGTTCGCCCCACTCCGCAGGTCGCGCGCTTTCTTCTTCGCGCCCGAGCGCGTGATGCTCTTGATCTTGCCGCGCGGCATTGCCGGATTTTTCCGCGATGTCGCGGTCCTGCTCGATCAGGAAGCCGTGCGCCGGCTTGTCGCCGTCGATGCCGCCGGTCAGTTCGCGCGGCACCTTGCGGTTCGAGCGCTGCGTGCCGTCCTCATAGACGACGTCGAACATGACGAATTCGGAGTTTTGTCCCGGTTTTCTCGGCATGGTTGTTCTCCGTTCTTCTTATTCGACGATTCTGTTGCTGCGCCATGCGTCTAAAACGAAAACGCCGGCGCCATTATGACGCCGGCGCTTCATATAGCGGTATTTGTTACGCCGCTTGCAGATTGGTCGCGGCGGACTTGCCGCTGCGGCGGTCGGCCTCGATGTCGAACGAAAGCTTCTGGCCTTCGACCAGCGTTGCTCATGCCGGCGCGCTCGACGGCGGAGATGTGAACGAACACATCCGGGCCGCCGGCGTCTTGAACGATGAAGCCGTAGCCTTTTTGGGCGTTGAAAAACTTAACGGTACCTTGAGCCATGTGGCCCTCCTTTGGAAAACGCATCATGCGTTTTTGCGGCCGCGCGAACTATTCGCGCGGTCCAAATCCGGATTTTGCGTTGTCTTGGGAAAAGCTCTTCAGGCGAGCGAGGCAAGGCAGGCTAAATCGCGAATGGCGCCTATATAAAGGCGCTTTGGCGGTTCTGCAATCGCCTTGGGCCCGGCGCGCCGGGCCGGAAGCGCCGGATTAGCGGGTATTTCCCGCCATAATTAACCATTCACTGCGCGACAGGCGCGCTGGAACGCCGGCGCGGAGCCGGCGTCCGATCGCGTTATGGCGTTCCGGCACTATTCCAGCGCTTCGATGATACGGATATCGCGCACCGCGCCGTCGCCGAGCGCATCGAGCGCTTCTTGTAAGCGGGGCTGTTATAGGCGGCGATCGCTTTCTCGGCGGATAGGGAAATTCCGCGATCACGGTGCGCTCCTTCTGCCCGGATTCGAAGGCGTGCACGGCCGAACCGCGCGCGATATAGCGGGCGCCGAACGGCGCGGTCGCCGGCCGGCGCAAGCTTGGCATAGGCGGCGACTTTTTGCGGATCGGAAATCGAGCGGTAGCAGGTGACCCAATAGGCTTTCGGCATTGTGGCATTACTCCGTGACGGGGATGCGGACGCGAACAGCAAGGAGTATCATTTGGCGCTTTCGGATAAAAGCCGCAACCAACCCGAGAAGGCCGATGCTGTCGTTTCTGCGCGCGCTGCTGCGCCGCGGTTTTGGCGCCAAAATCGCAAAGGCCGCGGAGCCGGTCGAATATAAAGGCTTTGTCATCCGCGCCGCGCCGTATCAGAACGACGGCCATTATCAGACCGCGGGCACGATCGAGCGCGAGATCGGCGGCGTGCGCAAGGAGCACCGCTTCATCCGCGCCGACGCCTATGCCGGCTACGACGATGCGGTGACTTTCACGCTTGCCAAAGCGCGCCAGATCGTCGACCTGCAGGGTGACAAGATTTTCGACTAAGTCTTTCGCGCTAGCTTGGACGTTAAGCCGCTGCTTCTTTGTCGACGACTTCGGCCCGCAGCCGCTTGAGCGCGGCGCGCAGCGACGCGATCTCGGCTTCCAAGAGCGCGACGCGCTGCACGATTTCTCCCGCCGCTCGGCGCAGCGGTTTCCGCCGCGCGCTCGGCTTCGACAAAGGAAAGACCGATCTCGTCGTTTTTGCGCCAGCTCACCCGCGCGCGCAGCGTCCGCTCGCGCCGCGGAATGTAGAGCTCGACCACGTCGGGCAGCGTCACCTGATCGGAAAAGATGATGCGCGCGCCAGTCGCGGACAGGTCGCGGATGAGGCAGGCGATCGCGCCGCGCTTGCGGCTGATATAGACAAAGCCGTGCAGGAAGCTTTTCGACCGTCTGGAATTGCGGCGCTCGCCCATCTCGACCACACAACCCGCGCGAGCGAGAAGATTACGGCCGCGCCGATTAATGCCGCCTTACCGGAGGGGCCGGAGGCGTGCTGCAGCAATGCGCCGGGAATGCTCAGTTTCGCGGCCGCTTCACCAGGCCGAAAACCAGCGGCCGAAGTCATAGATGAGGGCGCCGACGGCGCAGGCCGAAAGTCCGCTGCCGATCAGGCCGAGCATCAGCGGCCGAATTCACCCGTCCGAGCGTCGCCCGGTCGAGATGGGCCTTGTCGGCGAAATGGGCCATACGATGAGCCATAATAGTCGTCCTTTGGCAGTCTTGATCTGCCCACGCTTCCGCGCACCCTCCCCCGACCTGTTAATTAAACAACCAACTCAATGTTTCGTCATGGTGCGCCGCAGCAGGGCAGCTTTGCAAGGGGCGAGTGGCTGCCGCGCAGCCGGCAAAATCCCTTCCGCAACCGCCAAACAACACTCTGTCGCAAACGCAGCCAGTCCGGCCCAAATCGTCCTCGTCCAAGCCGTGATCCAAGCCGTCATCGCCTAACTCCTCGCCGATAACCATACAGAGAATCGTGCCGAAACCACGCCGCCGGGCCGCCACGGCTGGCGGCAAAGTGCAGACGGCGCCGGCTATGATCGGCGCCATCCGCTCCCGGTTCGGCGCGTGCTACGACACGCCCGGCCAAACGCGGAAAGGGGGATAAATGTTCGATAAACCGCATTGCCCGGTGATCGCGCTCGAGGAGCATTATTGGGACGAGGAGCTTCGAAAACCTACACCGGCGGCGAAGCCGGCCGGCCCGGCGAGCAGCTCACCCGGCTGTTCGACACCGGCGCGCTGCGGCTCAAGGAAATGGACGACGCCGGCATCGACATCCAGGTGCTCTCCCACGGCGCGCCGTCGACGCAAAAGCTGCCCGCCGCCACCGCGGCCGCCGTCACCCGCGGCGTCAACGACCGGCTGCACAAAATCGTCGCCGCGCATCCGTCCCGCTTCGCAGCCTTCGCGGCGCTGCCGACCGCGGTGCCGGACGCCGCCGCCGACGAACTGGAACGCACAGCCGCGCTGGGTTTCAAAGGCGCCATGCTGCACGGCCTTGCCGGCGGCAGCTTCCTCGACGACAAAAAATTCTGGCCGATCTATGCCCGCGCCGAAAAGCTCGATCTGCCGCTCTACATGCATCCGTCGCTGCCGCACCCGAGCGTGATCGCGACCTATTACGAGGATTACGTCAAAGACTTCCCGATGATCACCCGCGCCACCTGGGGCTATACGGTGGAGACCGCGACGCTGGCGATCAGGCTCGTGCTGTCGGGCGTGTTCGACAAATATCCCAAGCTGAAAATCATCCTCGGCCATCTCGGCGAGACGCTGCCGTTTCTGGTGTGGCGCATCGACATGACTCTGAAGCGGCCCGGCGGCAAGGACGCGCGCTTTCGCGACATTTTCTGCAACAATTTCTATGTCACCACGAGCGGCAATTTTTCCAACCCAGCGCTGCTCTGCTGCGTCATGGAAATGGGCATCGACCGCATCCTGTTTGCCGTGGATTGGCCGTTCGTGCCGAACCCGCCCGGCACGCAATGGATGGCATCGGTGCCGCTGTGCGACGAGGACAAAGCCAAGATCCTCTCCGGCAACGCCAAGCGGCTGTTGAAGATGTGAAGCGTCATTCCGGGGCGCGCCAAAGGCGCGAGCCCGGAATCCATAACCCCGGCCGGCGAATATTCTGCACAAACCGTGGCTATGGATTCCGGGCTCGGCGCGGAGCCTGTCATCGGGCCGGCGGAAGGCCGGACCCGTTGGGGCCGCCCCGGAATGACGGATGGCGGGGGCAAGTAAATCTCGCATTCCTATTCACCTCCCGCATCTATCTTCACCTCCTCATGCAGGGGAGGGTAAAATTTGCGTCATCATCTTCCACCTCGCATCTCGCTGGCGCCAGTTCCGTCACCCTGAGGCGGCCGCGCAGCGGCCCTCGAAGGGTGCGGCCGAGGCGCCGGGGCGTCGCCCTTCGAGGCCCGCGCTCCGCGCGGGCACCTCAGGGTGACGAATAAAGTCATCGTTCTCGCGATGCATCTGCATCCGAGCTTTGCCACGCTAGTCCCAAGCAAGCCCTTCCAATGCCTCCCAAAGAAGGGAGGCAGAGCGCCGACAGGCGCATCCAGCCATTGGCCGCACCACACTTTCAGGCGTTGCCGCCTCAAAGTGCTTCGGGCGCGGCAGCGCGCCCTTTCTCCTCCTCCCCCGCCTGCGGGGGAGGGTAGGGAGGGGGCACGCTCGCCTCTCGGCGCTCCACCGCGGGGCGCTTGCGGCGCAAATTAATGCCACCGCTCAGCCCAGGCCGTGTTTCCTGGGACGTGCGCGAAGCGGGCGTTACCCGCCGTGCGCTGTCCCAGTCCAGCGAGGCACCTCGCAGACCGGTCATAATGCCGGCCGACCCGATGCCCGGGACCGCCCGGGAGCGGGGTTACGAGCCCCGCCCGCAGGAACCGCACCCGCCCCGTCAGTCGGCCGTCACCGGTAACGTCCCGTCGTGGGCGTGATTCTTTGATGTGTAACTGAAATAGGGACCGATGTCAATGAAAAAGGGACAGAGATTGCGACGGCGCCAGAGATGCCGAGTGCACAGTTGTGACAGGCTCTACGAATACCAAAGTTCAACACGGCCCGGTGCCGTGCCGCGCCGCGCGGTTTCGGCCGGCGAAGGCCGATAGACTTTGGCAATGAAGGGCGGCTTGTGGCGGCGAAGGAAATTTTCGACGATTGGCAGACTGGTCACGAAGGTGCGGGCGAGGTCGGGAAACGGCGCCTTGCCGACGATTACCAGCAAGGCGACGCGGTGCTGCACGACGGCATTGAGTTCGTTCGGCTTATAGCGGATGCGGCGGTCGTGCGTGAGCGCGATCCAGCCGCGCTTTCCGATGTCCTCCAGCCATGTCTCGTCGGGCGTATCGTGGGCAAAATGATCAGCGTGCCGTTCGACCGTCAGTCCGCCGGATCTCAGAATCTCAGGGAATCGTTTGCCGAGGTCGCGATCGGTGAAGTAGACAAAGCTCAAGCCGCCCGCTCGTAGAGGATCGCCTGCTCGATCTCGGTTTTGCCGAGATCGTAGTCGTTGGCGACATCTTCAACGCTTTCGCCGGCATCGATGCGTTCGACGATCGCCGACGTTGAAACGCCTTTGCGCTCCACCACGGGACGCCCGAATGCAATGCTGCGGATCGATGACGATCGGCCGCTCTCCGCTCGTAGGGCGGACAGAAACGGATAGAGCCGCACCGGAAAGTTCGACGTGTCCCATTCAATACGTTTGAGATGCTCGTTGAAGAGCTGGCGCATGGCGAGCTGGCCCGACGCCGACAGATCGATCAATTCGCCATAGCGGTCGAGGAAAACTTTGCCGGCGGTTGTCCGCAACTCCGGCCGGAGCAACAGCCGCTCGATGCCGAGGGTCTTTTCGGCGTAGGCAAGCGCGCTCGCGCAGCGCCTTGACCGGCACGCCATGCTCGGTCCGCAGCGATCGCAAGACATGCGCCTCGATCAGGTTGGGAAACGAGAGGAGAGGAGGGCGCTTGGACGCCGGCCGGATCAACGGCGGGAATTTACCGCCGCCTTCGACAGTCGGATAGTCGCGGCCCAGGACCCATGACCGCAGCGTCGCCGACGGCAGGCGCAAATAGCGTGCGGCTTCGGCCAGCGTGTAGGCTGCGGTATCCCGGTCGCTCGCGGTGCTTCTCCTGGGGCTGTCGCTCATGGCGGCATCATAACGGGCAGCGGTGGAGTCGAAACGGGCCTGTCCCCGCGACGCAGTGACCGGCCCGCGATCCGAATCTAAGTCATCCCGCCAAGCGTTGCAACCTAACGATGTTGAACTGAATCGGAAAGCGTGATGGCTCAAAAGGACGCGTTTGGTCGGGACGCCGGGTCGATCATTCGCCACCTCAGAGCGGGACTTGACCTAGGGGTCAGTGCCGTCAACGATGGTTCTACTTATGAGAGAGCCGTCAGGAGACTCCGGAGTCTGCAAATGAGTTCACAAGAAAAAGTGGGAAAAACGAACGGCGGCGAAAAAGCCCTCGAACGCGAGTCCGCGAGCAAGGCGCCGACAAAATCGCAGCCGCGTGCCGCCCGTGCGGAGTTGGTCTGGGACGGAAAATACGATGCGCAGGGCAAGCGCGTTGCGCCGCTGCGGGTAGCGCTGCCGTTCCAGACCGTGGAGACTATCAACGAGTCGGTGCAGGACCGCCAGAAGGGCTTTCAGTTCGGCGCAGGCTTTCGCGAGGAGGCATGGCGCAACCGGCTGATCTGGGGCGACAAGAAATACGTGTTGCCGTCACTACTGCCGGAATTCGCGGGCAAGGTGAACCTGATCTATATCGATCCACCGTTCGACACGGGTGCGAATTTTTCATTCACGGCGACAGTGCCGGATGATCCAGAGTCGCAGGATGACGACTCGCTAACGTTTATCAAAGAGCCCAGCATTATCGAACAAAAAGCATATCGCGACACTTGGGGTCGCGGCTTAAACTCATTTCTTTCTTGGTTTTACGACACAGCAGTGATTCTTACATGAATTATTGAATGAGACGGGTAGCATGTACGTGCACTGCGATCCGAGAATTAATAGTTCCATCAGATTGATTCTCGATGAAGTTTTCGGTCGCGAAAGAATGCAGAATGAAATTGTGTGGTGCTATGTCGGAGGCCGGGTGCCCAAAGTTGCGTATGGTCGTCGACATGACACGATACTATTTTTATACAAAATCGGATAATTGGGTCTTCAATTTTGAAGCGATAATGAAGCCTCTCGATGCCGAACAATAGGCTCGATACAAATATGAGGATGAAAAAGGCAAATATCGCTTGATGGGCAGATTTCTTAAGGGGAAGTCCTATCAGAGGCCACCGAAAAGATGTTCACCGGAATGGGAAAAGACCAACCCTGAGCTGGCGTTTCGTTATTACATGAAAGATGGAACATTTTGTTCAGATTACTGGGATGACATCCCACAGCTCAATCAAGTTGCCGCTGAACGTACCGGATGTCCAACGCAAAAGCCCAGCGAAATCCTAGACCGGATCATCAAGGCTAGCAGCAAAGAAGGCGATCTGGTGCTTGATTGTTTTGTCGGCAGCGGCACAACGGCCGCAGCCGCAGAGAAACTAGGGCGCCGGTGGATTGCGTGCGACCTGGGACGTTTCGCCATCCACACAACGCGCAAACGGCTCCTTTCCATTGCCGAACGTCCGTCCGTTCGTCGTTCAAAATCTCGGCAAGTACGAACGGCAAGCATGGGCAGTGGCCGAGTTCGGCGAGAAGCCAAGGCGGCGAGCGCCAGCGCGCCTACATCGAATTCATCCTGAAGCTGGCCCAAGCCGCTCCGTTAAACGGCTACACTTGGCTGCATGGCATCAAGGCCGGCCGCATGGTCCATGTCGGCGCTGTCGATGCGCCGGTCAGCGTCGGCGACGTGACGCAGATCGCGGCCGAGTTCAAGCGCGCCATCGGTACCGGAAAGGACGCGCCAAAGACCAATGGCGTCGATGTGCTCGGCTGGGATTTTGCGTTCGAGCTGAACGAAGTCGCCAAGCAGCAAGCGGCGGCGGCCAACATCCAGATGCGGTTCCTGCGCATTCCGCGCGACGTGATGGACAAGCGCGCGGTCGAGCAGGGCGACATCAAGTTCTTCGAGCTGGCGGCGCTGTCGGTCGAGGTGAAGACCAATAAGCGCAACGTGTTCCTGAAGCTCAAGGATTTCATCATCCCGCCTGACGACGTGCCGGAGGAGGCGCGCAAGGCGGTCAAGCACTGGTCGCAATGGATCGACTATTGGGCGGTCGATTGGGACAACAGGAGCGACACATTCCATAACGAGTGGCAGACCTATCGCACGCGCAAGGACAAATCGCTCCAGCTTGAGATCACACACCCCTATGCCGATCCGGGCGAATACACGATCGTGGTGAAGGTCATCGACATCCTCGGCAATGACACGACAAGACGGTGAAGGTGAAGGTCGGGTAGCTTACGGCGTCATGGCCGGGCTTGTCCCGGCCATCCACGTCTTTGTCTTCCGACGCAAATGAAGTCGTGGATGCCCGGCACCAGGCCGGGCATGACGGTGAAAGGTTAGTACCCGGTCAGAAAACAGGGAAGCCATGGCGCGGAAGCG
Source organism: uncultured Alphaproteobacteria bacterium (assembly GCA_963784005.1). Lineage (GTDB taxonomy): Bacteria > Pseudomonadota > Alphaproteobacteria > Rhizobiales > Xanthobacteraceae > BOG-931. Next base: position 231,603 of record CAWAPT010000012.1, read on the forward strand.
CAAACAGAGCACCGATCAGCCCGACTTGCTCGAAGCGAAAGTCGCCACCGCGCCTTGCGTTCCGGGCATTCGCGACAAGGTCAAAGGCTTGGCGCGAGGATGGCTACAAGGGCGTCAGCGACACCACGCGAATCCTGCTGAACTATTGGTTCTACACCGATCACAGGCTGCCGGACGGCCGCAAGTTCAAATATCACTCTTTTCAGCGCGAAGCGATCGAGACGCTGATCTATCTCTATGAGGTCGCCAAAGTCCGGCGGCACAAGAGCCTGGTGGAGACCTTCGCCACGCGCAGCGATCTGCGCCTGCTGCAATACGACGATTTCGCCCGCTACGCCGTGAAGATGGCGACGGGCAGCGGCAAGACGAAAGTTATGTCGCTGGCCATCGCTTGGCAATTTTTCAACGCCGTGGCGGAGGCGCGCGACGATTTTGCCAAAACGTTTCTGATCATTGCGCCGAACGTAATTGTGTTCGAGCGATTGCGGACCGATTTCGAAGGCGGCCGCATCTTTCGCGGCGACCCGTCATCCCGCCCGAGCTGCAAATCTACTGGAACGATTTCCAGTGTTACATGCGTGGCGAGGGCGAGCGGGCAAGTTCGCTCGGCGCGCTCTATCTGACCAACATCCAGCAGTTCTATGAGCGGCGGAGCAGCGAGGTAACGAGCCGGAGGAATTGACGGCCGTGCTTGGCCGAAAGCCACCGGCGCAGACCTCAACGATCGAAGATTTTGATAAGCGGATTAGCGACCGCGGCGGGCCCGTCGCCGTGCTCAATGACGAAGCCCACCACACGCACGATGAGGACAGCGAATGGAACAAGAATCATCCGCGCGCTGCATGCGAGCGTCCCGGCCGGACTGGCGGCTCAGTTCGACTTCACGGCCACGCCGCGCCACAGCAAAGGGCAACTGTTCTCCTGGACGGTGTTCGACTATCCGCTCAAGCAAGCGATCATCGACAATGTGGTCAAGCGGCCGCTGAAGGGGATTGCGCAGGGGATTAACGAAGCCCGGTCGGACATCGCCAGCACCCGCTATGAGGCTTATCTGGCGGCAGGCGTCGAGCGTTGGAAGGAATATCGCGACCAGTTAACGCCGCTCGGCAAGAAGCCGGTCCTGTTCGTGATGATGAATGATACGGCCGAGGCCGACGAGGTCGGTGACTGGCTACGCAAGAAATATCCGTCGGAGTTCGGCGGCGAGAAGCTGCTGATCATTCACACTGACAAATCCGGCGAAGTATCCAAGAAGGATCTGGATGCGGCGAGAAAGGCGTCCCGCGAAATCGATGATGAGAAAAGCCCGATCAATTGCGTTGTCAGCGTGATGATGCTGCGCGAAGGCTGGGACGTGCAAAGCGTCACGGTCATTGTTGGCCTGCGGCCCTATACGTCAAAGGCGAACATCCTTCCTGAGCAGACTGTCGGTCGCGGGTTGCGGCTGATGTTTCGACGCCGGCTCGGGCTACATCGAGCGGGTTGACGTGATCGGCAACAAGACATTCATCGAATTCGTCGAGCAATTGGAGCGCGAGGAAGATATCCAGCTTGAGACCTTCAATCTCAAAGAGAAGGTCAGCATCATCACCATCGCGCCCGATCCGAAGAAGAAGGACAAGGACATCTTGATCCCGGTCCTGAGCCCGATCCTGACGCGCAAGAAATCGCTGGCCGAGGAAATCGGCGAACTGGACGTGAAGGGTTTCGATTGCCCCGTGCTGCCGCGCAAGCAGGACGACGCTGTGGCCAAGACATTCCATTACGAAGGCTACGATATCATCACGTTGCAAAAGCTGGTTGAGCGGGACTACAGCATTCCCGAGCCGCAGACTGCGGAAGAGGTGATCGGTTACTACGCGCGCCGGATCGCGCAGGACGTGAAACTTCCTTCACAGTTTGCTGCGCTGGCTCCGAAGGTCAGGGAGTTTCTTGAAACCAAGGCGTTTGGCGCCGCCGTGGAGCTGAATGAACCTGCAATGATCAAGGCGATCAGCAGCAATGTGGCTCAATACGTGACTGTGAAGACGTTCGTCGAGGCGCTGCGAAAGCTCGTCATTTCGGAGTTGGAGCCGCAGCTTCTGCATGCGGGGAGGCCGTTGTCAGAAACCGCGCCGTTTCCTTGGTCGCGGGCGACCTTGGCGGCCGACAAGTCGATCTTCAATCTCGTGCCGTGCGACAACGAGTATGAAAAGGAATTTGCGCTGTTCTTGCAGAAGGCGAATGATGTGCAGCGTTTCGCCAAGCTTCCAGAGCAGTTCGGTTTCGCGATTGAGTACACCGATAACGTCGGAAATTTGCGCTATTACGAGCCGGATTTCGTGGTGCTTACAAGCGACGGCATCCACTACATTGCTGAAACTAAAGGGCTGGAAGACATTAACGTCCCGAATAAGGATCGGGCAGCACAACTTTGGTGTGAAAACACGACGAAGCTTGCTGGCGAGCCGTGGGCTTATGTGAAAGTATTGCAGACCGCCTACAAGAAGCTCCAACCCTCGCTATTTGAGGATTTGCTGGTTTTGAAGGAAAAGCTGCTTATTTAGCTGGGCTTTTCGGTACGCATGGATTGCCGGGCCAAGTCCGACAGTGACGGATTAAGCGAGCAAATCGCTCCGAATTTCTCCCGCCGCGGCTCTTTTCCCCGCCCAATCCCGCCCCCATATTTACTCTCGGCGGATCGCCATTGCGGGGTCCGCCACGGGTGCCGGCTTTGCTTGATTTGCCTCAAGATAAAGCCAGCAAATTCAACCAATGACGATGTCTTAGCCGCGCCTTCGGGGCGGGTAGGTCAGGCCGAGGGAGTTTGTCCATGGACTTTGAGAAATATACCGAACGCAGCCGCGGCTTTGTGCAGGCGGCGCAGTCGCTTGCCCAGCGCGAGGGGCACCAGCAATCTAGGCCTCGATATATTCCGCGATGCTGGTCGGTGCCGGGACGGTCGCGCCATCCGCTTTAAGGCCGTCGATGTGAAATCGGATCGCTTCGCGGATTTCCGATTCCACTGCGGACACCGTGGCGGCGGTCGCGACGCAGCCGGGCAGGTCGGGGACGTAAGCGGAATAATTGCCCGCCGCCTTTTCGATGACTATTGCGTAGCGCATCACTTCTGCTCCTTCAGTCCGGACTGCTTCAGTACGCTGTTGAGCGTGCCGGGCGCCATATCGTCGGACGGCTTTCCGGCAATGGTAACACGGCCGGGCTTTATTGGATGCTTGTATTGTCGATGCGAGCCTCGCGTGACAACCAAAAACCAGCCGTCTTGTTCGATAAGACGGACGACTTCCCGCACTTTCATGCCATCGGCCTTTATCGGAGGGGCGCAGGCTACGCGACACATTATTAGCGGCTCGGCCGCCATCCTTCGAGAGCCGTTGCGCGGCCAACTCAGGATGACGTTGGCGCGCGGAATTTTTCCCGGCCGGCCTTTACTGGCCCTTTCCCCCGCCCATTTCCGCCCCATATTTACTCCCGGCGAACCGCCGTCACGGGGTCCGCCACGGGTGTCGGCTTTGCTTGATTTGCCTCAAGAGAAAGCCAGCAAATTCAACCCAATGACGATGTCTTAGTCGCGCCTTCGGGGCGGGTAGGGCAGGCCGAGGGAGTTTGTCCATGGACTTTGAGAAATATACCGAACGCAGCCGCGGCTTTGTGCAGGCGGCTCAGTCGCTTGCCCAGCGCGAGGGGCATCAGCAATTCGCGCCCGAACATCTGCTGAAAGTTCTGCTCGACGACCCGGAAGGGCTCGCGGCGGGGCTGATCGATCGCGCCGGCGGCAATTCGCGCGCGGCGCTTGCGGCCGTCGAGGCGGCGCTGGCCAAGCGGCCGAGCGTGTCCGGCGGCGGGGCGGGGCAGGTCTATCTCGATCCGGCTTTGGCGCGGGTGTTCGATGCTGCGCAAAAGGCCGGTGAAAAGGCCGGCGACAGCTACGTGACCGTTGAACGTCTTTTGGTCGCTCTCGCCCTCGATAAGAGCAGCGAGGCGGGCAAGATCTTGGCCAATGCCGGCGTCACGCCGCAAAGCCTCAATGGCGCGATCGAAGCGTTGCGCAAGGGCCGCACCGCCGATAGCGCCACGGCCGAGAACGCTTACGACGCGCTAAAGAAATACGCGCGTGATCTCACTCAGGCTGCGCGCGATGGCAAGCTCGATCCGGTGATCGGCCGCGACGAGGAAATCCGCAGGACGATTCAAGTTCTATCGCGCCGCACCAAGAACAATCCGGTGCTGATCGGCGAGCCCGGCGTCGGCAAGACCGCGATCGTCGAGGGCTTGGCGCTGCGCATCGTCAACGGCGATGTGCCGGAGAGCTTGCAGGACAAGAAGCTGCTCGCGCTCGACATGGGCGCGCTGATTGCCGGAGCAAAATATCGCGGCGAGTTCGAAGAGCGGCTCAAGGCCGTGCTGTCCGAAGTCACCGGCTCGGCCGGCGCTTACGTGCTGTTCATCGATGAGATGCACACCATCATCGGCGCCGGCAAGGCCGACGGCGCGATGGATGCGTCGAACCTGCTGAAACCCGCTTTGGCGCGCGGCGAGTTGCATTGCATCGGCGCCACCACCCTGGACGAATATAAAAAGCACGTCGAGAAGGACGCCGCTTTGGCGCGGCGCTTCCAGCCGGTTTATGTCGATGAGCCCTCGGTCGAGGATACGATCTCGATCCTGCGCGGCTTGAAGGAAAAATACGAAGCCCACCACAAGGTGCGGATCACCGACGGCGCGCTGGTGGCGGCGGCGACCCTGTCGCACCGCTACATCACCGACCGTTTCCTGCCCGACAAGGCGATCGATCTGGTCGATGAGGCGGCGGCGCGCTTACGCATGCAGATCGATTCCAAGCCGGAAGAGCTCGACAATCTCGACCGCGAAATCGTGCGGCTGAAGATCGAGCAGGAGGCGCTCAAGAAAGAAAAAGACGCAGCCTCGAAGGACCGGCTCAAGCGGCTGGAGAAAGATCTCGCCAGCTTGCAGGAACAGGCCGATGCACTCACGGCAAGATGGAAGGCCGAGAAGGACAAGCTTTCGTCCGACGCTGATTTGCAGAAAGCGCTCGACAAGGCCAAAAACGACCTCGCCGACGCCATCCGCCGCGGCGATTATCAGCGCGCCGGCGAATTGCAGTACTCGACCATTCCGCAGCTCGAAGCCAAGCTGAAGAAGAGCGATGCGGCGGGCGCGCTGTCGAACGTGGTCGCCGAGGAAGCGGTGACGGCGAACCATATCGCGCAGGTGGTGTCGCGCTGGACCGGCATTCCGGTCGACCGCATGCTCGAAGGCGAGCGCGAGAAGCTGCTCAAGATGGAAGACGAACTTGCCAAGCGCGTGGTCGGCCAGGCCGAAGCGGTGAAGTCGGTCTCGACCGCGGTGCGCCGGTCGCGCGCCGGCTTGCAGGATCCGAACCGGCCGATCGGCTCATTCATGTTCCTAGGCCCCACCGGCGTCGGCAAGACCGAGCTGACCAAGGCCTTGGCGCAATATCTGTTCGACGACGAGCACGCGCTGATCCGCATCGACATGTCGGAATATATGGAGAAGCATTCGGTCGCGCGGCTCATTGGCGCGCCGCCCGGCTATGTCGGCTACGACGAAGGCGGCGCGCTCACCGAAGCGGTGCGGCGGCGGCCCTATCAGGTGGTGCTGTTCGACGAGATCGAGAAGGCGCATCCGGACGTCTTCAACGTGCTCTTGCAAGTGCTCGACGACGGCCGGCTGACCGATAGCCAGGGCCGCACCGTCGATTTCCGCAACACGCTGATTGTCATGACCTCCAATCTCGGCGCCGAATATCTGGTCGCCCAGGCTGAAGGCGAGGACAGCGACAAAGTGCGCGATCAGGTCATGGCGGAGGTGCGCGCGCATTTCCGGCCGGAATTCTTAAACCGCGTCGACGAGATCATTCTGTTCCACCGCCTCAAGCGCGAGCATATGGGCCGCATCGTCGATATCCAGATCGAGCGGCTGCAGAAGCTGCTCGAAGACCGCAAGATCGCCCTCACGCTCGATGCCAAGGCGCGCGAGTGGCTTGCCGAGAAAGGCTACGATCCGGCCTACGGCGCGCGGCCGTTGAAACGCACCATCCAGAAGTCGGTGCAGGATCCGCTCGCCGAGCTGATCCTCGCCGGCAAGATCAAGGACGGCGAGAAGGTGAAGATCACCGCCGGCCGCGACGGCCTGCATTTCAACGGCGCGGCGGTGGCGGCGGCGGCGTAATTTCCGTCACCCTGAGGTGGCCGCGCGTTGCGCGGCCCTCGAAGGGCGACGGCCCGAGCGCCTCGGCCGTCTATCCTTCGAGGCTCGCTTCGCTCGCACCTCAGGATGACGGTTAGATTCAGCGCGGCGGCGCAACGGCAACATTCAACCGCGCGCGCACCTGCTCGACGAAAGTGCGCGCCTGCGATTTCGGCAGGCCGCCGACGCTGAGCGGATTGAGCCCGCCCGAACTCTCGACGCTGATCGCGTCCCAGAAGAAGCCGCGGTTGTGGGTGACTTCGGCGATATGGGAGAGCGGCAAATGCTCGTCGACGCGCCGCCACGGCGTCAGCCAGAAATCGATGATGTTGGTGGAAACCCCGGCGCCGTCGGCGACCATGCGGGCGGGAAACAGCAGGCGGGTGACATTGCAATGAAACAGCGCCCAGTACCGGCTCGAGCTGACGGCGATGGGATCGGCGGCGGCCATTTAACTAGTGCGCCTGCGCGACGGTATCGGCGACATTATTATTGCTCTGTCCTTGATTATTGTTTTGGCCTTGCGCGACGTGTGGCGGCGCCGGCGCCGGCGCGTGCGACAGCACGGCATCGAGCTGGTCGCGGTCTTTATCGAACGTGTTGAGCGCGTCGCCGTCGAGCACGCGGCCGCGTGGCAGCTTGATGCGCATCGGATCGACGAAGCGGCCATTGACGACGATCTCGAAATGCACGTGCGAGCCGGTCGACAGCCCCGACGAGCCGACAAAGCCAATGACCTGGCCCTGACGCACCTTCGAGCCGACATCGAGGCCCTTGGCAAAGGCCGTCATGTGGCCGTAGGCGGTTTCGTAACCGTTGGCATGGCGGATGCGCACGTATTTGCCGTAGCCGCCCTTGAGCCCGATCTCCTCGATATCGCCGTTGCCGGCGGCAAAGATCGGCGTGCCGAACGGCGCGCCCCAATCGACACCGGTATGCAACTCGCTGATATGGAGCAGCGGATGGGTGCGCCAGCCGAACGGCGAGGTCTCCATCCCGATCGAAACCGGTTTGCGCACCAGGAATTTCTTGGCGCTCTTGCCGGTCTCGTCATAGTAGTCGTAAACGCCGTCATCGGTGGTCTGGTAGCGATAGTATTTCTTGGTCTCGCCGCCGACGGTCAGCGCGGCGTAGCGCACCTCGCTCTTGCCTTCGCCGGTCTCGTCGTCGGCGTACAGCACGTCGAAACTGTCGCCGGGCTGCACTTTGCGCTCGAAGTCGACGTCGTAGGAATAGATGCGGATCAGGTCCTCGATCACCGAGTTCGGGACGTTGTTGCGCAGCGCGGTCTCGTAGAGACTTTGGTAGAACCGAACCCCGGTGCCGTCGTCGTGGACGTCCTCGCCGGCATTGCCTTCGGCAATATCGGTGTCGATGTTGTCGATATCGACCGGCACATAGCGGCCGAGATCGGACAGCGCGACGGCGGCCACGATGCCGCTGTCGCCGGCGACGATGACGCGCAGCGGCTGCACGTGGCCGAGGCCTGCCGGCGTCATGAGCACGCGCAGCCGCTGACCTTCCTTCAACGCGCCCTCGCCCGCGGCCGGTGCGATCTGCGCCAGGATGCTCTTGATGTCGTCGGGCGCGGCGCCGAGCTCGCGCAAGATGGAGCCGATCGTTTCGCCCTTTTTGGCGACGATCATGCGCTCGCTCCAATCGCCGCCGCCGGTGATTTGCACCGTGGTCTTCGGCATCAAAGTGACATTCTCGGGCACGACGCGCGGCTGGAAACCCAAAAACGTCTCGGGGTCGTTGTCGGGCGCGTAATTCAATCTGAGGTTTGGCGTGCCGTCGGGATTGACCAGGAGGGCTGTGGTGGTCTCGGCGCTGGACGCGACGTCATGCACGCGCGTCAGCACGTCGTCGAGCGGCAACAGCGTCGACGTCTTGACCTTGGCCAGCAGCGAGTTGAGGTCGCAAACCGCGGGCGTCACCGCCGCCGCGACCGGCACCGGCGCTTTGGCGCGTGCAGCGGACGAGGCCAGATCGCAATTGACGAAAGTCACTTCGGCGTCGGGTTCCGCCGCCGGTGTCTGATCGTCGCCGCCGACCGAGTCGGTGAGCAGTTTTTGCGGATTGTAGGGGGGGATGTTGGCGGAGAGATCGGTCACCGTCAGCGATAGATTGCCGGTGACACGCACATAGGGCCGCACCCGCACCATTTCGCGATCGCGCACATGCGTCGAGGTTGGCACGCGCAAGATTTGCCGCGCCACGCTCGGTTCGCTCAGCGCCGGAAGCCGATCGGTCTTGTGCAGACCGATGCGGTCGCCGATGCCGGTGATCGCGCCGCGCAACGCGGACTCGACTTGCTCGGGAGCGCTGGCGAAATTGGTTTGCCCGTCGAGCGACGCAAAAACGGCGCCGCCCATGAGAGCCGCGCCGCACAGTCCGGTCAGGATCGTTCCTGAAAGCCATTGCACCGAGAGCCGGCGGCGATCGACCAGGCTGCCGGCGCCATCCACCGACAGCGGCGGTTCGTTGCCAAGCTCGATGGCTTCGGCATAAAACCGACGGTGGTGAGCGTCCCTCGTGCCGCGCAGCCTAGCTTGATCCAAAGCCAAATCCCCTGGCTACGTCTGAGCTACCGTCTGACCAACCGCGTCTTACTTCAAGCCGTGCCTTGTAGCCACGTCCCCGAACGCGGCCCGCGCCAAGGTCGAACGCTGCAAGGCTGAAATTTTATAGGACGCTGTCGCCGACCCCGCATTGCGACATCCCAGACACGATTATGCAAAGAACGACGGAGGAATGTGGCCGCAGTGCGGCGCAGCATGGCGCGGATTCTGCAGTGCTAAACGGCCCTGCCAAAGCCGGTTTGCGCCGCCCTCCCGGCCGCCGCGCCAAGCCGGCAAAATGGGCCGTTTTTTCCCGCGCCAGCGCTTCTTTTCGCTGCTGGCCGGTTGACATTATCGACGGCCAGCCACTATATACCTCCTCTTGGGCGCGCCGCCGCCTAGCGCGATGGCGCGTCTGCGAAGCCCCTCACTGTTCACACGGTGACCGAGCATCCGGCCATGCTCTTTATGGCCATGTTCGCGTCGCCGCGTCCGATCAGGGGGTTTTTTGGCGTCACGGTTCTTGGCGTCATGGTTCTTTGGCGTCATTGAGACGGAGCCGCAAGGTTCCGGGTTGTTTGAAAAGTGAATCGGAAGAAAGAGAAACGTGGACGGCGGAGTCCTTGCGGGCCGCCTCCCTGAACGGAAAAGCTTGGCCGTAAAAGGTTTGGGCTTTTTCGCGAAGAGGGCGGTCATGGAAGAGACTTCGGCGGTCGACGTTTAAGGTAACACTATTGGCTCTCGCGCGACTTCGGTTTCGCGGGAAACAAAAGTGGGACCTCGTCAAAACGTTGTGACTTGCCGGGAAAAAGTTCTCATCCAACTTGAGAGTTTGATCCTGGCTCAGAGCGAACGCTGGCGGCAGGCCTAACACATGCAAGTCGAGCGCCCCGCAAGGGGAGCGGCAGACGGGAGAGTAACACGTGGGAACGTACCCTTCAGTTCGGAACAACCCAGGGAAACTTGGGCTAATACCGAATACGTCCGTAAGGAGAAAGATTTATCGCTGAAGGATCGGCCCGCGTCTGATTAGCTTGTTGGTGAGGTAACGGCTCACCAAGGCTACGATCAGTAGCTGGTCTGAGAGGATGATCAGCCTCACTGGGACTGAGACACGGCCCAGACTCCTACGGGAGGCAGCAGTGGGGAATATTGGACAATGGGCGCAAGCCTGATCCAGCCATGCCGCGTGGGTGATGAAGGCCCTAGGGTTGTAAAGCCCTTTCGGCGGGGAAGATAATGACGGTACCCGCAGAAGAAGCCCCGGCTAACTTCGTGCCAGCAGCCGCGGTAATACGAAGGGGGCTAGCGTTGCTCGGAATCACTGGGCGTAAAGCGCACGTAGGCGGCTTTTTAAGTCAGAGGTGAAATCCTGGAGCTCAACTCCAGAACTGCCTTTGATACTGAGGAGCTCGAGTCCGGGAGAGGTGAGTGGAACTGCGAGTGTAGAGGTGAAATTCGTAGATATTCGCAAGAACACCAGTGGCGAAGGCGGCTCACTGGCCCGGTACTGACGCTGAGGTGCGAAAGCGTGGGGAGCAAACAGGATTAGATACCCTGGTAGTCCACGCCGTAAACGATGGATGCTAGCCGTTGTCGGGTTTACTCGTCAGTGGCGCAGCTAACGCATTAAGCATCCCGCCTGGGGAGTACGGTCGCAAGATTAAAACTCAAAGGAATTGACGGGGGCCCGCACAAGCGGTGGAGCATGTGGTTCAATTCGAAGCAACGCGAAGAACCTTACCAGCCTTTGACATGTCCGGTATGGTCGTCAGAGATGACTTCCTTCCCGCAAGGGGCCGGAACACAGGTGCTGCATGGCTGTCGTCAGCTCGTGTCGTGAGATGTTGGGTTAAGTCCCGCAACGAGCGCAACCCTCGCCCTTAGTTGCCATCATTTAGTTGGGCACTCTAAGGGGACTGCCGGTGATAAGCCGCGAGGAAGGTGGGGATGACGTCAAGTCCTCATGGCCCTTACAGGCTGGGCTACACACGTGCTACAATGGCGGTGACAATGGGACGCAATGGAGTAATCCTGCGCAAATCTCAAAAAGCCGTCTCAGTTCGGATTGTGCTCTGCAACTCGAGCACATGAAGTTGGAATCGCTAGTAATCGCAGATCAGCACGCTGCGGTGAATACGTTCCCGGGCCTTGTACACACCGCCCGTCACACCATGGGAGTTGGATTTACCTGAAGACGGTGCGCTAACCGCAAGGAAGCAGCCGGCCACGGTAGGGTCAGCGACTGGGGTGAAGTCGTAACAAGGTAGCCGTAGGGGAACCTGCGGCTGGATCACCTCCTTTCTAAGGATGATCCTTCAGAGACGCCGATGATCTTCGGAACTCGCTCGTCTTTATCGGATCTCTTGGAAACATCAGGGCAGATCGGTTTTCGGATCGAAATGCCTATTCGCGGGACACCGCCGTCTTCATTTCTCTTTCTTCACGAACGAGCTGGATTCGGAGGACAGACATCGGACGACAGACGACAGATGAAAAATCAACGTCTGTTCTCTATCGTCCGTCCTCTGTCTTCTGAACCGGGCTTGTAGCTCAGTTGGTTAGAGCGCGCGCTTGATAAGCGTGAGGTCGGAAGTTCAAGTCTTCCCAGGCCCACCAACATCAGACGACGGAATACAGACGACAGAAGACGGATGCGCTTTATATCTGTCCTCCGTCGTCCGCCCACTGTCCTCTGACGGGGCCATAGCTCAGTTGGGAGAGCGCCTGCTTTGCAAGCAGGAGGTCGTCGGTTCGATCCCGTCTGGCTCCACCAGACATTATCATCGACATCTGTGAGCTTTCCGATCTCGTTCGTGAGAATAATGAATTCGCGCGCTCTCGACATTTGTTCGGGGGTGCGCGTGTTATCTGACATCGTGAAGAGGAGATCGACCCGAGTGCTGCGCACGGCTGTGAAGCTGTGAGCGGCGCGCTACTCCATTCAGGAAACAGTAATCAGGCGATCAGGAATCAGGACGACGTTCTGATACCTGACATCTGATGCCTGAGACCTGAAATGTCGGCAAAGCTTGACCGCAATGCCGTCGGTTCGATCTTATGAAGCAAGCTGGTCTTTCTAATCAGTGTCTATCCGCTGCGAACTCGCAACAACTCTAGTTGCGATGTTCGTTGCGGCCATCGCCGAGATGGATGGGCATTGATAATGAGAGCGATCAAGTGATTTAAGGGCATTTGGTGGATGCCTTGGCGCTGAGAGGCGATGAAGGACGTACTACGCTGCGATAAGCCGCGAGGAGCTGCGAAGGAGCTTTGATCCGCGGATTTCCGAATGGGGAAACCCACCTTCGATAGTGGAATTCCGAGAGCATGTGTTGCCGGGTGCACAAACCTGGCCGCGCGCGTTCTCGGGACTAGGCCGAGGACTGCGCGTCGCTAACGCGGCGCTTGGTTTCGGATTTCCACTATCAAATGAAGGGATAAGATCTCCGAATAAAATAGGAGGTTTTAAGCTAACCCGGGGAACTGAAACATCTCAGTACCCGGAGGAAAGGACATCAACCGAGACTCCGTTAGTAGTGGCGAGCGAACGCGGACCAGGCCAGTGACGATCCAGAGACAACCGGAAGCGTTTGGAAAAACGTGCCTTAGTGGGTGACAGCCCCGTACGGGTAATGCGAAGGATCGTCCTTGAGTAAGGCGGGACACGTGCAATCCTGTCTGAACGTGGGGGGACCACCCTCCAAGCCTAAGTACTCCTCAGCGACCGATAGCGAACAAGTACCGTGAGGGAAAGGTGAAAAGCACCCCGACGAGGGGAGTGAAAGAGACCTGAAACCGAATGCCTACAAACAGACGGAGCCCAAGGTTCGTCCTGGGTGACGTCGTACCTTTTGTATAATGGGCCAGCGACTTAATCTGACGAGCAAGCTTAAGCCGATAGGCGTAGGCGCAGCGAAAGCGAGTTTGAACAGGGCGTTCAAGTTCGTCGGATTAGACCCGAAACCTAGTGATCTAGCCATGACCAGGCTGAAGGCAGGGTAACACCTGCTGGAGGGCCGAACCGGTGTCTGTTGAAAAAGCCTCGGATGAGTTGTGGCTAGGGGTGAAAGGCTAATCAAACTGGGAAATAGCTGGTTCTCCGCGAAAGCTATTTAGGTAGCGCCTCGGACGAATACTGTGGGGGGTAGAGCACTGGATGGACTAGGGGGACTTACCGTCTTACCAAATCCAACCAAACTCCGAATACCCACAAGTACTATCCGGGAGACACACGGCGGGTGCTAACGTCCGTCGTGGAGAGGGAAAAAACCCTGACCTACAGCTAAGGCCCCTAATTCGTGGCTAAGTGTGGAAGGATGTGGGAATCCCAAAACAACCAGGAGGTTGGCTTAGAAGCAGCCATCCTTTAAAGAAAGCGTAACAGCTCACTGGTCTAAACAAGGGTTCCTGCGCCGAAAATGTAACGGGGCTCAAGCCACGAGCCGAAGCTTAGGATTCGGAGGACGGAAGACAGACGACAGAGGACGGATGAAGACCGAGCGGCGCAAGCGAGTTGTTTCGTTCGAAGACTTAGAAGTCTTTCAGCGAGCGTATCGAATGTCGCTCGAAATTCATCGTCAAAGCTTGGCGTTTCCGCCGATCG
>CAWAPT010000012.1:250000-277218 GCA_963784005.1 uncultured Alphaproteobacteria bacterium
TGGCGCCGAGGATAAGTGACAGCGCAATCGCGCCCGGCAAGCCATGGGTATAGGGCATGTAATAGAGGTCGAGCGCATTTGCCTCCGTAAAGCCGGGAACGATGCGCAGCTTCTCGACGCCCAGCAGCACGAGGATCGACCAGACCACATCGAGCCACTGCACGGCGATGAAATAGACCCATAGCGGGACGGATCGAGTGGCTGGCCTGATTCCGAACGCGACGCCATAGTGGCCGACGAACATCCGCTTGCTCCAATTATGCACTCGGGACGCTACCCCATATCACATTGCGTCATTCAGTGCTTTTGCAATAGTTTCATCTCCAAGCCACGCCGGAGGATTGTCCCATGCCCACCAATCGCGTCCATCGCGTTGCCGTCATTCCCGGTGACGGCATCGGCAAGGAGGTCGTACCCGAGGGCGTGCGCGTGCTCGAAGCCGCGGCGAAAAAGTTCGGCTTCGAATTGCGGCAGGATCATTTCGACTTTGCCTCCTACGACTATTACGAAAAGCATCAGCGCATGATGCCGGAGGACTGGAAGGAGAAGATCGGCGGCCACGATGCGATTTTCTTCGGCGCGGTCGGCTGGCCGGCCAAAATCCCGGACCACATTTCGCTGTGGGGCTCGCTCATCCTGTTCCGCCGCGAGTTCGATCAATACGTCAATCTGCGCCCGGTGCGGCTGATGCCGGGCGTGCCGTCGCCGCTGGCCAATCGCAAGCCGGGCGAGATCGACTTTTGGGTGGTGCGCGAGAACACCGAAGGCGAGTATTCCGCCATCGGCGGCCGCATGTTCGCCGGTACCGAGCGCGAAGTGGTGGTGCAGGAAACCGTGATGTCGCGCATCGGCGTCGACCGGGTGCTGAAATTCGCCTTCGAGCTTGCCCGCAAGACGCCGAAAAAGCATCTCACCTCGGCCACCAAATCGAACGGCATCGCCATCACCATGCCGTACTGGGACGAGCGGGTCGAGGCGATGGCGAAGAATTTTCCCGACATCAAATGGGACAAGTATCACATCGACATTCTGTCGGCGTTGTTCGTGCTCAAGCCCGACCGCTTCAATGTCGTGGTGGCGTCGAACCTGTTCGGCGACATTCTCTCCGACCTCGGCCCGGCCTGCACCGGCACCATCGGCATCGCGCCGTCCGGCAACATCAATCCGGAGCGCAAATACCCCTCCGTGTTCGAGCCTGTGCACGGCTCTGCGCCGGATATCGCAGGCCAGGGCATCGCCAATCCGATCGGCCAGATCTGGTCGGGGGCGATGATGCTCGAGCACCTCGGCGAGACCGACGCCGCGGCCGCGATCGTCAAGGCGATCGAGAAGGTCTTGGCCGAGCAGAAGCTGCGCACCCGCGACCTCGGCGGTCCGGCCGGCACCGCAGCCTGCGGCAAGGCGGTCGCGGACGCGCTGGCGTAATACGAGACCCCGCCATGAAAGCCGCCATCGTAACGGGCGCCGGCAAGCCGCCTGTTTACGCCGATTTCGCAGCGCCACAGGCCGCGCCAGGCGAGGTCGCGATCGATGTCACCGCTGCGGCGCTCAGTCATGTCACCAAGGCGCGGGCCGCGGGCACCCATTACAGTTCATCGCAGGTCTATCCGTTTGTAGCGGGGCTCGACGGTGTCGGGCGGCGGCAAGACGGCGCCAGATTTTATTTTCTGTTGCCGCGCGCGCCGTTCGGGGGCATGGGCGAGCGGACCGTGGTCAATGCCTCGCATTGCGTTTCAGTGCCCGACGCATTGGATGATGTAACGGCCGCCGCCATTGCCAATCCCGGCATGTCATCATGGGCCGCGCTCAAAGAGCGCGCCAGATTGCGGCCGGGCGAAACTGTGCTGGTGAACGGCGCGACCGGAAGCTCCGGCCGCCTCGCGCTGCAAATCGCGCGCCATCTCGGCGCAAAAAAAATCATCGCGACGGGCCGCGATAGCGGCGTTCTCAAATCACTGGCGGCGCTGGGCGCCGACCTCGCCATCTCACTCCTGCAAGACGACGTTACGCTGGACGCCGTCTTCCAGGAGCAATTCGGCGGCGACGGCGTGGACATTGTTCTCGATTATCTGTGGGGGCCGAGCGCGGAGCGGCTGCTGCGCGCGGCGGCCAAATCCGGCAAAGAAACTCCGATGCGGTTCGCGCAGATCGGCTCCATCAGCGGGCAAACGATCCCGCTTGCCGCGACCACCATTCGCTCATCAACGCTGGAGCTGATCGGCAGCGGCATCGGCAGCGTGCCGCTCGACCGCATGCGTCACGCGATCGCGGAGCTGTTTGCGGCGACGGTGACGAACCGCTTCGCGATCGCGACGGCGGCCGTTCCGCTAGCCGATGTCGCCAGTCATTGGGCGATGAACAGCGCCGCGGCGCGAACCGTATTCGTAACCGGGTAAGGGGCGAACAGGCCGATCTTTGGCGTCAGCGGATCGGTCGGGGCCCCTAATTGACCGATGCCTGACTTCTGACCCCTGATTCCTGATCCGCGTGCTGGCGGAACTTCGGCATCACGTCCTGCGCCAAAAGCCGCATGGATTCGCGCTCCCACACCGCGTTGGGGCCGCTCCAATCGAGCCCGGTGACGAGCAAGCTGCCGAACGGACCGGCTTGGTCGCGAAACGCGATGAGCTTGTCGAGCACGGTCTTCGGCGAGCCGTAGATCGCGCTGCCCTCGGTGATGGCCTCGACCGTGGCTTCGTCATCCGGCATGTCGACGCGCGGCTTGAGCGCCGAGAGCAGGCCGACCCGCGACAGCACTTCGCGCATGTAAGTGTAAAAATAGCGGTTGGAGCCTTCCGCACAGAAGACGCGGTCGCGGGCCTCCGCATCGCCCGGCGCCACCATG
Source organism: uncultured Alphaproteobacteria bacterium (assembly GCA_963784005.1). Taxonomy (GTDB): domain Bacteria; phylum Pseudomonadota; class Alphaproteobacteria; order Rhizobiales; family Xanthobacteraceae; genus BOG-931. The sequence continues at coordinate 252,846 of CAWAPT010000012.1, forward strand.
ATATTGCGCGCCACCCGCCAATTGGCGCCAACCGCCGGCCGCCCCGCCGCGCTGCAGGCTTTGACATAGGTCTGCCAATGCGAGCCAATGGCATCGCTCGGTATATTGTTGGCGGAAATAATGCCCCAGCCGTTCTTCCCGGCAACGCGCGCGGTCGGCGAGTCGCGGCTGCTGACCGACATGAAGATCGGCGGCCCCGATTTGCGGAACGGTTTCGGCATAAAGCCGATGCCGAGCTCGGGGATGATCGCGTCCTTGAGGCTGACGGTCCAGAATTCGCCCTTGAATTCGTAGGGCGGATCCTGCGACCAGATGCGCCGGATCATGGCGAGGGCTTCCATCGCTTTGCGCCCACGCACCGCGCGGTCGGCATTGTCGAACAGCTCAAAATCGGAAAACAACCCGCCGACCCCGATGCCGAACATGAAGCGGCCGCGGCTCATGTGATCGAATTGCGCGACTTCGGCCGCGACCTTTACCGGGTGATGGTTCGGCAGGCAGATCACCGCCGTGCCAAAACTCAAATTCTTGGTGCGCGGAACAAGGCTCGCCATGAACATCAGCGGTGACGGGATCGGCTCGGTGGTCGCCGAGAAATGCTCTCCGAGCCATAGCTCGTCGAAGCCGAGCTTGTCGGCATAGAGCGACTTCTCCTCGTCTTCGGCGAGCGTGTCGGTGAACGAACGCGCCGGCGGGTGCACCGGCATCATGAACATCCCGAGACGCATTTGAGGCTTCTCCGCTTTATCTCACGCAGCGACAGTATCGGGATCGCGCGCCGGCACCAAGTCACGCAGCTGCGGCGCCACGTGTTCCATGAACAGCCGCATCGAGCGAAAGATTTTTTCGCGCGTCGCCCACTTCTTTCCGGCAACGATCAGAAGCGTGCCAAAACCGCCGCAGGCCTCATAGTGCGCGCGAATTTCGCGCGCGACCGTATCGGGATCGCCGAGATGGTAAAAGCCAGCCTCGGCAAGCTCGTCGAAGGTGACCGTATTTTCGTTCTTGAGCTTGATACCGTAACTCGACGTGATGACGCGCAGCAGGCCGCGTTTGATCTGAAAGCCAAGCTCGTAATTGACGTCGGCGCGCAGATCATCCATCGCCTCGCGGCGGCTGTCGGCGAGATAGACGTAGCGCGCGACCGCGATCGACTTAAGCGGCGTGGCGCGGCCGGCGGCCTTGGCGGCGCGCAGGTAGATGTCGGCCCGCCGCCGGATCAACGTCGCCGGTTCAAGCTGCGCCGTCAGCAGTGTGTAGCCGCGGGCGCCGGCGATTTCGAGCATGGCCGGCGTGTCGGTCGCCGTCGCCATCGGCATATGCGCCGCATCAAGCGGCTGCGGTAAGGCGACGATGCCCTTGCCGCGCCAGTGCTTGCCGCCCCAGTCGAAAGGCTCCTTCGCCGTCCAGCATTTGAGGATCAGGTCGAGCGCCTCGCGCAGTCGCTCGTGACGGTCCTCGAACGACAGGCCGCGCTCGTTGGCGAAAAGCGGGCTGGGAAAGCCGGAGCCAAAGCCGAAGATAAAGCGCCCGCCGCCGATCACATGATCGGCCACCGCCGCCTGCATGGCAGTATCGACAGGATGCGTGAGGTGGATGAGCTTGACCGCCGCGCCCATGCGGATCTGCTTGGTGAGACCGGCCGCCTTGCACATCAGCAGTTCCGGCACCGGCAGAATGTCAGCTTTGTCGATATAGATCGGCTCGCCGTGATGTTCGCTGATAAAGACGTAGCGATAGCCGAGCTGATCGGCGAGCACGATCTCGGCAAGGTCTTCGTCGTAAGTCTGCGCCGCGGTGGTATGCGGGCGAAAGCCGTTCGAGAAAATTCCGAATTCCATTTCCAGTCCTTTTCCGTCACCCTGAGGTGCGAGCGAAGCGAGCCTCGAAGGGCGACGGCCCAGGCGCCTCGGCCAACTCCTTCGAGGGCCGCTTCGCGGCCACCTCAGGATGACGGAATAAATCTCGCGCAACTCAATTCTGACATCCGGTTCTACGACCCTGCCGGCGGCTTGACAACGCGTCTGCGACTTCGCCTATTCCGCGAACCATGACGGCACAGCTTCGCATCTACGGCGTCGCCCGCACCCGCGCCTTTCGCGCGCTGTGGATGGCGCAGGAGCTTAAGCTACCCTACGAGCATCTGCCGATCGAGATCGGCACAGCCGGCGCCCGCGCGCCGGAATTTGCCGCGCTCAATCCCAACGGCCGGCTGCCGTTCATCGCCGACGGCAATTTCGTGCTGTTCGAGTCGATGGCGATCACGCTCTACCTCGCCAAGAAACATTCGGCCGGCAAGCTCTATCCCGGCTCGCTCGAAGGCGAGGCGCTGGCCTGGCAATGGAGCTTTTGGGCGATCTCCGAGGTCGACCGCGGCGTCAATATCTGGTCGCTGCACGCAGTGCGCCTGCCGCCTGACGAGCGCAACGCCGCCTTGCGCGCGGAGGCGCTGCAAGTCATCGCTCCGCCTTTCCAGGTGCTCGACGCGGCCTTGGCCAAGAGCCGGTATCTCCTGGGCGACGCTTTCACCGTCGCCGATCTCAACGTCGCCGCCGTCATCAGTCGCGCCATCGACATGGACTTGTCGGCGGTGCCGAACCTCGAGGCTTGGCTTAAGCGCTGTCTCGACCGGCCGGCCGCGCGCGTTGCGCTCGCGCTCAAAGACGCGGCCGACAACGCGACGCCGGTGGATGTGACGCGGCGTATTGCGCAGATCAACCGGCTATGAGCGCGACACCCGGTCCGTTCGATCCTGGTGCATCGCTGCAAGAGGCGGTGACGCTGCACCGGCAGGGCCAGCTGCGCGATGCCGAGAAAATCTATACCCGCGTGCTCAAAGCCGCGCCGGATAATTTCGACGCGCTTAATCTTCTCGGCGGGGTCAAGCTGCAGCAGCGGCGGCTTGGCGAAGCCGAGCGGCTATTCCGCGCGGCGGTCAAAGCCAATCCGCGCGCGCCGCAAGGCTGGAGCAATCTCGGGCAGGCCTTGTATGGGCTCAAGCGTCCGGCGGAAGCGCTCGAATGCCTCGACAAGGCGCGCGCGCTTGCGCCCGACGATGTCAACATTCTCAACCAGCACGCCAATGTGCTGTTGAGCCTCGGCCGCCCGGCCGATGCGCTGGCGGAATTCCAAGCGGTGCTCGCGCGCGTGCCGCATCACGTCGAGGCGCGCCTCAATAGCGGGCTGGCGCATGCCGCGCTCGGCTTTCCGGAATTGGCGCTGGCCGAATTCGATGCCGCGCTGGCGCTCGCGCCCGGCCATCCGGTCGTGCAGTACAACCGCGGCGTCGCGCTGATCGGGCTTGGGCGCTACGCCGAGGCGGTCGCCGCCAACGACAGCGTGCTCGCGGCTGTGCCCGATCATGCCAATGCCTGGCTCAATCGCGGCAAGGCGCTGGCGCGGCTTGCCCGCTTCGACGAGGCGGTCGACGAGCTACGGCAAGGCGATCGCGCTGCGCAAGGATTTCGCCGACGCGCATTTCAACCGGGCGCTGGCGCTGCTGACGCTCGGCGACTATCGCCGCGGTTTTGAGAAATACGAATGCGCGCTGGCGCCGCACCGGCATGACGCCGCGAGAAAAGCCGCGGCCGGCCGCTGTGGCTCGGCGAATATCCGCTGGCGCGCAAGACCGTTCTGCTGCACGCCGAGCAAGGGCTTGGCGACACCATCCAGTTTGCGCGCTATGTGCCGCTTCTCGCCGCAAGCGGCGCCGAGGTCGTGCTCGAAGTGCAGCCGGAACTGAACCGGCTGATGGCGCGGCTCGAAGGTGACAACGACCGTCATCGCGCGCGGCGACGCCGCCGCCGCCGTTCGACGTGCATTGCCCGCTGGGCAGCCTGCCGCTTGCGTTCAAGACCGAGCCGTCAACCGTGCCGGCGCGACGTACCTTATCTCTCGGCCGATGATGCCACCTGGCCAAATGGTCTGGGCGGTTCGCCGCGACTCGATCGGCCGCGCATCGCGATCGCATGGTCGGGCAATGCCAACCATCTCAACGATCGAAATCGCTCGATGGCGTTCACGCGGCTTGTGCCGTTGTTCTCCAGTCCCGGCAAGCTTTATCAGCCTCCAGCGCGAAGTTCGCGCTGAGGACACGGCCGCGCTCGCCGCCGAAAAGCGCGTCACCGCATATCGGTGGCGAGCTGGACAGTTTCGCCGACACCGCGGCGGCGCTCGCGCTGTGCGATCTGGTGATCGCGGTGGACACCGCGGTCGCGCATCTCGCCGGCGCCATGGGCCGGCCGGTTTGGGTGCTGCTGCCGTTCACGCCCGATTGGCGCTGGACCCTCGAAGGCGACACCACGCCGTGGTATCCGACGGCGCGGTTGTTCCGGCAGACCGCGCTTGGCGATTGGGACGGCGTGATCGCCCGCGTCGCCGCCGAGCTGAGGCAGTTTACGGCATCCTCAACATCTTCGCGGCTCTAGCGCACGAACTCTGTAGCGAAACCGCTCGCCGTCGGCCTCGATAAGCCCGTGGTCGGGAGGCGGAAAATGGATCGGCAGCACGAACCTGCCGGTGCCGGCGGTCGCACTGAGAAATTTGCGGCGCGACCGCGCCGCTTCTGCCGGGTCCCAGTCGAACACCGTCGACCAGTCCGGCTCGCGGCATTGCAATGCGTGATGCATCAGGTCGCCGACGACGATGGCGTGCTGGCCGCGCGAGCGGATATTGACGCAGCAATGGCACGGCGAATGGCCAGGCGTCGGCGTCAGCCAAAACGTGTCGTCAAGCTGATAGTCGTCGTCGACCAGCAGCGCCTGGCCGGCCGCGACCACCGGTTCGCAATTGTATCCCCACACATTGCCGCCGCCGCCGGGCCGGTTGCCGCCGCGTTTGGCCTCTTCCTCCCACGCCGCATATTCGCGCTTGTGGAAAATGTATTTTGCCTTCGGGAAGGTCGGCACCCATCTGCCGTTGCGCAGCATCGTGTTCCAGCCGGTATGGTCGATGTGCAGGTGCGTACAGAATACATAGTCGATGTCCTCGAAACGCAGGCCGGACGCGGTAAAGCCGTCGAGCCAAGGCTGCTTCGGGAAATCCATCGGCGCCGCGATAGCCCTTGTCCTCGCCGGTGCAGGTGTCGATCAGGATTGTGTGCTTGGGCGTTCGCACCACATAGGTCTGGTAGGTGATGACCATGCGCCCGGACACCGGATCGAAAACTTCCGGGTCGAGTTCGGCGAGATGGCGCTTGCCGACCTCGGATCATAGGCAGGGAACATATCCTCCGGCTTCCGCCACGGCCCATCGCGCTCGATGATGCTGGTAATGGTGACGTCGCCAATCGTGAGTTGTTTCATCCGGTGCTATCCAATGTTGGGTCGAGCGACGGTGCGCCGCCTAAAGTGCGGACTCATAAACGCGTATGCAATGGCTATTGTCGGAGGTAAAGCGGGCATTTCGCAGAGCCGCGGACATGGATGCTTGGCGTTGCCGTGCCGGATTGACGTACCGCCACGTTCCCTCCTGGTTTGACCTCCCCATAACTGCCTAAATCTTGAGTTCATCTAAGCCCATTGGATCGAGACATAACGTTACGCATGTCAATCGCGGGCCTTCCACAGAGATCGCTCGATTATATTATGAGAATTGACCCGGTTGGGGAACGCTTATGAGACTTCGCCGTCGGCTCTCCATCCTGGTCGCGATCGCCTTAGCACCGTCATTGCTGCTAACGGCCTATAATGCCGCACGTTGGAGAATATTTCTTGAAGACGAAACACGCACTGCGGCGCTTTCCGAGGCACGCATAACTTATGCCGCATTTGAGCAAATCATTAATAGCAGCCGTCAACTCATGATGGCGCTGACCAAATACCCGATAACCCTGGATAATAATGAGGAATGCACCTCGTATTTCAAATCCGTCATTGCCGATAGTCCGATTTTTCGCGAAGCCGCGATCATCGATACCGATGGTAAGTTTCATTGTTCTACCATTCAGCGCACCGAGGCGCTCGACGCCGGAGAGCTCGACTATTTTTACGAACATTTGAAACCAGGCACATTCACCGTTGGCACGATCACTCAGGGTCGCGTAACGCGTTCAACGTCAATTCATCTGTCGATGCCATACAAAGATGCCGCCGGTTCGACAAAAGGAGCGATTATCCTCGCATTAGATCCGGAAAAATTGGCGAAAAGTCTTCCGGCATATCCATGGCGATCGGAGCATCAACTCGTCATTCTAGACGGTGGCGGGTCGGTAGCGCTCACACTTCCAACAAAAACTTTTGAAGAAGCGAGTGCCATTGCCAAACTTATCACCCCGCAAATTGCCTACGCGACTTCCGGAACGATCGATATTAAAGATTCAAATGGCCGCTCTTTGATCGTCGGGTTTGCCGCGCCTACTGGCGCGACTGAAGGTCTATTCACGGCGGTTACTCTTGATCGCGATTCGGCCTTGGCAGAGACCTCTATTATCAACGTGCGCGGCATTGAATTCGATTCTCTCGCCATAATTCTTGCTGTCATTGGCGTATGGTTGGCTGCCTACATTATGATCGATCGTCCTGTCCATGCGATTATCAAGAGTGCGCGCAGACGGGAGGCAGGCGATTCGTCGGCGCAGTTTCCAAAATTCCGGTTTTCGGACGAATTTGGACAGCTGAGCGCGGCATTGACCCGAATGTCAGACCGGATCGATGAGCTACTTAAGCAAAAAGATCTTCTGTTACGTGAGCTTCAACATCGCGTGATGAACAGCCTAAATATACTTTCAGGCCTCCTGGAAATGCAAAGGCGATCCATCGCCAATCCCGCGGCGAAGGAACGCCTTGCCAACGCACGAGACCGGGTCATCGCGATGGGAACGGTTTATCGTCACCTTTATCAGACCCATGCCTTTGAATATGTCGAATTCAGCGAATTTCTGAATACGATCTGCAATACGAGTGAGATTGCGTATGTCGGAAAAAATAGGCCGTCTATTAAAGTCGACGCCGAGCCGCTTGAGCTTTCGGGAGCACATGCTATTTCGCTTGGCATGTTGACCCATGAATTAATAACGAATGCGCTTAAGCATGCCTATTCGGAAAGTAAATCGGGATCCATCAAGGTCACATTGAAGCATAAAAAGGACCGTAGTCTCGATCTTCGCATCTCCGACCGTGGACGGGGACTGCCACGCGATTTTAAGATAGACAATAAATCTTCTTCTTTGGGAATGAAGGTTATCGCGTCAACTGTGCGTGAGCTTGGCGGCACACTGACAATCAACCGGCTTGAGCCGGGAACTGAATTTGCCATCCATCTCCCTGCCAATATCGAGCACCGCGCCTAACTCCGGCCGAAAATCAACACGAAGGAGCAGAGACGCTCATTGACACAATGGGTTAGCGCATCATGTGGCCGTGGGGCCACGATACGGAAAAAAGTTGTGGACTGGCTCCGGGCCAATTTTTTGAATTCCTATTGTGATATCCCTTGGACGTTCTTCATTGGGGGTGACCTTTGAAAGCCTTTGCCGTCGCAGCAGCCGCCTGTTGTTCGATCGCATCTGCACAGATCGCGTCGGCGGCGGCGCCGGTCGGCGCCTCCTCCAATTGGACTGGCTTCTATATTGGTGCGAACCTGGGTGGCGGTTGGTCTGGAAACAACGCCAGTCTTGCTCCCAATGACCCGGCCACGGTGTTGTTCCTGACCATTGGGGGGGGGAATGCCCAGTGTGTCTTTCCTTTCTTCGGGCGTCCTCGGCGGCCTGCAATTTGGCTACAATTGGCAGTTCAGTCCCAAATGGGTTCTCGGTTTTGAAACCGACTTCCAGGGGTCTGGCATCCAAGGGTCGGCAGCAAGTTCCAATCCTGCCGTCGTCGGCGCACCCATCGCGCCGCTCGACGAAAAGACCAACTGGTTCGGGACGGCCAGAGCCCGGTTCGGATATCTGACAACCAATAATCTATTGATTTTCGCGACCGGCGGATTTGCTTATGGACAAATCGAAGACAAGTCCGACTTCTTCTACACAACACCAGGCCTTGGGCAGGCAATTGCTGTGAACGGGATCGGCGCCGCCTGTAGCACTATTACTGGTTTCCTTTCAACTATTCCTGGCGCGTCGTGCTTTGTCGGGTCACAGAAGAACACATCCATTGGATGGACATTAGGTGCCGGACTTGAATACGCATTTTCGCAAAGATGGACAGTTAAGGCCGAATATCTTTATGTCAGCTTGCAAGCCCAAGCACTCATGGCACCGGCGGCGTTCCTCTTTGGCAATCTACCAGCAAGCCTCGAAGCTGGCTTCAACCGTGACGGCATCAACGTCGCCCGGTTAGGTGTAAATTATCGTTTCTAGCGCGGATGCGTCTGCAGAAAGATGGTGGCTTCGCCGCGCCCCACCCATCTTCCTGCGCCGTCACTTTATCGGTGAGAACGCCGCCGGCAGATAAATATCCACCTGCTGCGACAGGAGATGACCAGGACCCCCGGGCGGCGGCCAGACGCCGTCGGCGACCGCTTTGTCGCGCAGCCGCGCCCGTTCGTCGAAGCTCTTATAAGGCCAGATGTGCAGAAAGCGGGTCACCGCGCCGGTCACCGAGGTCATCGCGGCGAGAAGCGGCGATACCGTTGCACGGCCCGGTACGGCCTTGCGCCAAAGCTCTCGTGTCGGCGAAAGCCCGCCGGGCTTGAGCAGGTAGGTGCGCACTTCGTAACACGGGCCGAAGCTGCCCGGCTGCAGCGGCGCGATGAAATCGAATGATACATAAGTGTCCATCGCCATGCCGGTGATGAAGTCGCCGATGCCGAACGGATTTTGCGATCCGAGCACAGCGAGGCGGCGTTCGAGATCGGCCGCCGCATCTGCGATTTTGCGAATGAGCAGGATCTGATTGACGGCGCCGATGTCCGAATACCAACACGCCAGAAGCGCCGGGTCGTCGGCTTTGCCGAGCACGGCAAGCGCCTGCGGATGCGTGCCGGGCCGCACCGCGAGAATTGTTACATCGTAGTGCTCGGCCACCTTGATCTTCCTTTTGTTCAGGCCAGGCGTGGTTGACAGGTCGGCCGGGCGTCCATACCGTGGCCGCGGACCTCAATCACATTAGGGGACAACGCCGCGCCGGACAATCGCGACGCGGCCGGCGCTCGAAAAATACGACGGGAGGAAACTGTGAGAAGACTATCGGAAATCGCTATTCTGGTTGCACTCGCCATGGTCGTGGCAGCGTTCGGCTTCGCGCCGGCGGTCGCGCCGCCGATGCCGTAAAGATCGGCATTCTGTGGCCGCTCACCGGCAATGCCGCTGCCGCCGGCCAAGCCTCCAAGGCGGCGATCGAAGTCGCGCTCGATATCATCAACAACGCCCATCCCGAACTCGGCAATCTGCCGCTCGCCGCGACCGCCGGCCTGCCCAATCTCGGCGGCGCCAAGCTCGATGTGATCTTCGTCGATCACGAGGGCAATCCGGCGACTGGCGCAGCAACTGGCGACGCGGCTCATCACCCAAGACAAAGTCAATGCGCTGATGGGCGCCTACCAATCGTCGTGCAGCTTTACCGCGACGCCGTCGCGGAACGCTACGGCGTGCCGTTCATGGTCGGCGAATTCGGCGGCGCTGAATATCACCACCCGCGGACTTCAAATTTGTGTTCCGCGCCACGCCGATCGCGACCGATTATGCCCGCACCTATATGCGCTTCTTCGCCGACATGAAGAGCCAGGGCAAAAAGATCGACTCGATCGCCATCGTCAACGAAAACACCGATTACGGCACTTCGGTCGGCGACGCCATCGAGGCCGAGGCGCAAGAAGGCCAATATTCCGGTCGCGATCCGCATTCCCTATACAGTGCGAGCTCGACCGACGTGTCCGCGCAGGTCCTGCAGCTCAAGGACAAGCAGCCGGACGTCGTCATCTTCATCAGCTACACGGCGGATTCGATCCTCTACATGAAGACGATGAAGAGCCTCGACTACAAGCCGCCGATGGTGCTCGGCGACGACTAGCGGCTTTTCCGATCCGTCGTTCATTCCGGCGGTGAACGATATCGCCCAGGGCGTGATGAACCGCAGCGCCTGGGCGATCGGCAAGCCCGGCTCGACCACCGACAAGATCAACGAAATGTACAAGGCCAAGACCGGCCGCGATCTCGACGATACCTCGGCGCGCAATATGCAGGGCTTTTTCGCGCTGGCCGACGCGATCAACCGCGGCCGGCTCGACCGATCCGGAAAAAATCCGCGACGCGCTGAGCAAGACCGATCTCAAGCCCGACCAGCTGATGATGGGCTATCAGGGCGTCAAATTCGACGAGACCGGGCAGAACATCCTGGCCGCGACCTATTTGATCCAGTTGCACGGCGCGCACTACGAGCTGGTCTGGCCGGAGACGGCGGCCACCGCCAAATTGCAGTGGCCGATGAGCGGCGCGGCGCAATAGGCTTGGCGCCGCTGGGGTTACTCGGGCGAATAAGGGTCTGGGCGCATTGTCTATGGTGATTGTGCAAGTGATCGTCGGTGGCCTTCTGCTGGGGGCCATCTACGCGCTGTTTTCCTCGGGTCTGACGCTGATCTGGGGCATGATGAATTTCATCAATTTCGCCCATGGCGAATTCGTCATGCTCGGCATGTATGTGGCGCTGCTGGTCGTGGTCTGGCTGCGGCGGCGGCCCGCGCGGTCTTCGCCATTGCCGCGGCGCTGGCGCTTGTTCGTGCTCGGCGTCGGCATTTATTTCTCGCTGATCCGCCACGTCATCCGCGGGCCGATGTTGTCGCAGATCCTCTCGACGTTCGGGCTGGCGCTGCTTGCTGCGCTACACCGCGTTCTGGATTTTCTCGGCGAATTTCGTATCGCTGCCGCAGACTTCGCTCGCCGGCACCATCAAGCTCGGCGGGATTTTTCTGCCGGTGGCGCAGCTCGTCGCCGGCGCCGTCGCCATCGTGCTGACGCTTGCGCTGCATTTGCTGCTGACCCGCACGACCGTCGGCAGCAAGCTTTTGGCGGTGGCCGAAGACCGCGCCGCCGCGATGCTGATGGGGATCCGGCCGGACCGCATGCAGGCGCTGGCCTGGGGCCTGTCGGCGGGCGCGGCCGGCATTGCCGGCGCCTTGATGGCGACGGCCTATCCGTGGTCGCCGTCGGTCGGCGAAACCTTCGGCCTCATCGCTTTCGTGGTGGTGGCGCTCGGCGGCTTCGGCAGCGTGCTCGGCTCGCTCTATGCCGGGCTGATCATCGGGCTGATCCAGGCGATGTCGGCGTTTTGGCTCGGCGCGATCTATAAGGACATCGTCGTCTATGGCCTGTTCGTCGCGCTGCTCTGGCTGCGGCCGCAAGGGCCTGATGGGTAAAGCGTGAAGCAGATGCTGTCCCCGCGCGTCGGCTGTTGTCTGCTCGCCGCGGGGCTGCTGCTCTATCCGCTCGTTCTGCCCGGCCCGTTCTATCGCGATATCGGCGTCACGTTTCTGCTCGCGGCGATTTCGGCGTCGGCGTGGAATATCGTCGGCGGCTATGCCGGCCAGGTTTCGGTCGGCCACAGCATGTTCTTCGGGCTCGGCGCCTATGCGCCGCTGCTGTTCTACACGCTGTGGGGCTGGCCGCCGATCGCCGGCATTCCGGTCGGCATCGCGCTCAGCGATCGTGCTCGCCGTCGTCATCGGCATGCCGACGTTCCGGCTGACCGGACATTATTTCAGCATGGCGACCATCGCGGTCGCCGAACTGATCCGGATTTTCTTCGGCACCTGGGATTTGGTCGGCGCCGCGATCGGCTTGCAGGGACCGGCGACGGCGCGCGGCTGGTGGGATCTCACATTCCGCAGCGAGCTGCCGTATTACTACATCTTCCTCGCCGTGCTCGGCGTCGTGCTGCTTGACCACGGCCGCGATCGAGCGCCGCCGCTTCGGCTTTTATCTGCGCGCCATCAAGGCGAGCGAACGCGCCGCGCGCAGCCTCGGCGTGCCGGTGCGGCAAACGAAAATGCAGGCGCTGGCGCTGTCAGCGCCGCGTTCACTTCGGTCGCCGGCTCGCTCTATGTCATCAAGACCGGCTTCATCGATCCCGACAGCGGCTTCGGCATTCTCATCTCGGTGCAGATGGTGATCGTCGCGGCGCTGGGCGGCGCCGGCACGCTGTTCGGGCCGCTGCTCGGCGCGCTGATCCTGATCCCGCTGCAGACCGCGACCAATAGCCTGGTTCGGCGGCGGCGGCTCGGGGCTGACCTACATTCTCTATGGCGGCATCATCGTCTTGATCGCGCGCTTCGAGCCGGGCGGCTTGCTCGATCTGTGGCATCGCCTGGCGCCGCGAACTGCGGAGAGCGCGCCCATGCTGCTTGAGGCGACCAACGTCTCCAAGGCGTTCGGCGAGTTTCTGCGCCGTGCGCGGGCGCCGATCTGGCCGTGGCGGAGGGCGAGATCATCGGCCTGATCGGGCCGAACGGCGCCGGCAAATCGACCTTCTTCAATTGCCTCGCCGGCGAAACCATGCCGACCACCGGCCGGATCGTGTTCGACGGCGAGGACGTGACGCGCGCTTCGCCGGAAGCCCACGCCCGCGCCGGCATCGGCCGCACCTTCCAGGTGCCGACCACGTTCGAGGACATGAGCGTGCTGCACAACGTCATGGTCGGCGCGTTCCTGCGCCATCCGCATCGCAACGACGCGCGCGAACATGCCCGCCGCATCGTCGAATTGACCGGCTTGCGGCCGGATCAGCCGGCGCGCTCGCTCGGCACGCCGGGACGCAAGCGCCTGGAAATCGCGCGCGTGCTTGCCACCGAGCCGCGGCTGTTGTTGCTCGACGAGTCGCTCGCCGGCCTGACGCCGACCGAATTGCAGGAGGCGATCGCGCTGGTGCGCCGCATTCACGACATGGGCATCACCATCGTCATCGTCGAGCACATCATGGAAGTGATCATGACGCTGACCAAGCGCGTGCTGGTCTTCAATCAAGGCCACGTCATCGCCAGCGGCACGCCGGAAGCCGTGGTCCGGGAAGAGGCGGTGATCGAGGCCTATCTCGGCCGCGCGCATCGCAGGCGGCAAGACGGCTAGGATTCCGCTTACGCGGGAATGAGCGGTATCGACATGACTGAGCTTGACGGTCGAGCATCTCGAAGTGCGTTACGGCGATCTCGTCGGCGTCGCCGATATTTCGCTGCAAGGTCGAAGGCCGGACAGATCGTGGCGCTGCTCGGCTCCAACGGCGCCGGCAAGACGACGACGCTCAATGCCATTGCCGGCTTGGTGCGCGCCCGACGCGCGGCCGCATCGAATGGCGCGGCGAAGAGATTTTCGGGCAGCCGGCCTATGCGATCGTCAGCAAGGGATTGGCGCTGTCGCCGGAAGGCTGGCGTTTGTTCGTCGGCGCAGACCGTCGAGCAGAATCTGCGGCTCGGCGCCACCGCGCTTGCCGACCGCTCGCGCATCGATGCTTTGTTCGAGCGCGTCTATGCGTTGTTCCCGCGGCTTGCCGAGCGGCGCCGCCAACTCGCCGGCACGCTGTCGGGCGGCGAGCGGCAGATGCTGGCGCTCGGCCGCGCGCTGATGAGCGAGCCGCAACTGCTGATGCTCGACGAGCCGAGCCTCGGCCTTGCGCCCGCCGTGGTCGAGACAGCTTTACGACACGCTTGGCGCGCTGCACCGCCAAGGCCTCACGCTGTTGCTGGCCGAGCAGTCGATCCCGCTGGCGCTCGGCATCGCCGATTATGCCTATGTGCTGCAGACCGGCCGCATCGCGCTCGAAGGCCCGGCGCGCGAGCTCGAGCGCAACGAGCAGGTGCGGGAGATTTATCTGGGCATGAGCGCGGGCGTCGGCCACCCTATAACGGCTTGCCTCTCCCGGAACGGGACGAGTGAATTACCGCCCGTGCTCCCACAGCATTTCGAGCCGATGGCGGAACGCCTTCGGCTTTTCGGCGAACAGCCGGTGCGCGATGCGCGCGGCGCGTTGCGCCAGCTGCCGCCGAACGTTCGGCGCAGGGCGGCGTCAAGCGCGAGCGCCAATGCGCCAGCGGCTGATGCGGCGCGGTGAGCCGCTTGAGCACTTCGAGATCCTGGCATTGGCCGAGCCGGCCGCGCAGCCGCTCGGCTTCCTCGGTCCACATGCGGCCGAAGCGCGGCCATAGCGGCTCGATCAATTCCATCTGATAGCGCAGATCGACGACGCGCTGGCGCAACGCGTGCAGGTCTTCCGCGTCGGCCAGCGACCAATCGGCCGGAATGCGGTTGCGCGCGCTGCGGTAGCTGTCGGCCAGTTGCGCCGCGATCGAAGAGAAATCGAACGGATCGAGCGGCCACAGCTCGACCGCCGCCGCCGCAGTATCGAGCCAGGCGACGATGGCGTCGCGCAGCGCCGGCGTCAGCACCGCCTGCTCCTCGCTGCCGCGCAGCGCCTCGATGCGGCCGCGGATGGTCGCGGTCGAGCGCTCGGACAGCACCATGCCCTTGTCGAGCAGATCGTCGAAGGCGTTGAGCGCCGCCGCGCCGTCGCGCGCATGCGCCAGCGAGCGGGCATGGTCGCGCGCCTCGTTGCGCCAGCGCGCGGCATCGGGGATGAACGGCGCCAGCAGCCGCATCAGCGCCCGCCATTCCTTCATGGCGCGGCGGAAGTCGTGCACGGCGTCCTGGTTCGAGCGCTCCGGATCGAGGATCGCGGTGCGGGCCTTGGCCAGAATGTGGCCGGCGATGGCGCGCACGGCCGGCCCGATCGCCGCATTGGGCTGCAAGGCCGGTTTGTCGCCCATATTGGCTTCTAGGGGTGCGTGCATGACGGTTTGAAGCGGTTCAAGACCGATCAGTATGGCGAAATATCGGCAATATGGCGAATTTCGGCTGCCGCACTTCCCTTATCAGGGGGCGCTTGCTACATGACCCTCGACAAATCAAACGCCTTTGACGCGGGGTGGAGCAGCCCGGTAGCTCGTCAGGCTCATAACCTGAAGGTCGTAGGTTCAAATCCTATCCCCGCAACCAAATTCAAAGGGGCCCGCTGCGAAGCGGTGCCCCTTTGACGTTTTGGTGGGGGTGTGGTGCATGAACCTAACTGGGGTCGACAACGGCGGGAGCCGCTCCGGCGGAACAGAAATGTTCAAATCCTACCCCGGCAATCGATTCAGGCCCGATCTTGAACCGCGTTCGCCTCACGGCCCCACCGGGAAGAAGTGATTGATCGCCGCCAGCACGACGAGCAGCATGAGGCCGATGCCAGGCTCCAGCCGATCAGCTTTTTCTCGATCGGCAGCAGCGGCTCGACGGGCGCGGTGCGCAATTCTTCTGCGCAGTTCCGGATTGGATGATGTGAAGTCTGACATGGTTATCTCCTGTGATTGTGATTGAGGATCGTTGCGATGTTCAGCTCGGCGAGCGGCGGCGTGACGCCGTGGAAGAAAATCCACGAGATCAACAGTCCGACCCAGATCACGAAGCCGAACATGCTGACGACATAGACGGCGGCGAGCTTGCCGAAGCCTTCCTGCCACAGCGTCCTGAAGTTCGAGAGCACGCCGATCGAGAAGAAGGTCAGGATGAAGAAGATGACGCGGAACGTATTGGCTTCGCCGATCGCCGCCGGCACGTTCTTGGCGACGTCGGCCGGCGTGCCGAGCGCGAGATAGAGCCCGACGATGAACGTGATCACGAAGCCGATGATGAATTTGGGAAAGCGCTGCCAGATTTCCCGCGCTTTGGCCTTGTCCGCGTCGCGGCGTGACATTGATGTGGTTGGTCCAGATATAGCCGAGCACGAAGGCCCAGACGCCGATGAAGATGTCGATGAACACCTTGATCGTCGCCGCGGTGCCGAGGATCCAGCCCGGCTGATAGTGCATGCCTTCGGCGGCGTTCTTGGCGAGAATCAGCGACTCGGTGATGCCGCCGGCCGCCACGGCGGCGCCGTCGGTCTTCACCGCAAGCCCCATCCAGGCGCCGGCGACCAGCGGCTCATGCGCGAGGAAGGTCTGCGCCACGAACGGCAGGATCAGCACCTCGATGACGGCGAACACCAGGACCAGCGACGACACCAGCACCGGCACCACCGGCCGCGCGCGGATGGCGCCGCCGATGGCGATCGCCGCCGAGACGCCGCAGATCGAAATGCCGGCGGCCAGCGGCGCCGACCATTCGCGCGAAAAGCCGAACCATTTGCGCGCGATGAAATAAACCACCGCCCAATAGATCAGATAGGCTTCGACGATGGCGGCGACGCCGCGCAACAAGCAGCGAGCTGGCGAAGCTCAGTTTGCCCGGCCGCGGTCACCGCGAAAAATCCGCCGAGAATGACGATGGCGATCTTGATGTAGAGTTCCGGCCGCACCGCGTCCTTGATCGCCTCGGCAAAGCGCGGCAGGAAATTGGCAATGATCAGCCCGGCAAGCAGCGCGAAGATATAGGCGCCTTCATTGGTGAGCTTGAGCGACCACGATGATGCCGAATTTCTGCTGCTCGGCCGGCGTCACCGCGGCGAAGTTCGCGTAATTGCCGATGATCCAGCTGGCATAGGCGATCCAGAATACGGCGGTAAAGGCGAGCGCGAATCGCTTTCACATCGCTCTTGAGCGCGGCGGCGCCGGCGCTGAGCACGACGGTCAGCGCGGCATAGGTCGCAATCAGCGCGCCGATGCCGCCGAGCGAGGCGTAGTTTTTCGAGGCCGGCCCGAGCGCCTGGCCGAAATTGCTCCAGACCGACGTGTTGACGACCCAGCCGATCAGGTCGACATGGACCAGCGCGGCCAAAGCCAGCACGAAAATCGAAAAGCCCGAGAATGACGGCGAGCCAATCTTCGTTGAGGCGGGCGGCGGTACTCGTGCGGCGCTGTCAGCGGACGGATGTCGGTCAGGTAGCGTTGGACATGTCGATC
Organism: uncultured Alphaproteobacteria bacterium; assembly: GCA_963784005.1. GTDB lineage: Bacteria > Pseudomonadota > Alphaproteobacteria > Rhizobiales > Xanthobacteraceae > BOG-931. Next base: position 269,649 of record CAWAPT010000012.1, read on the forward strand.
CATCTCGCCGGCGCGAGCCAGCGCTCCCTGCAGTGACTTTCAATGAACGATTGTTGATGCGAATGGCGCGCTCGCGCGCCGGTCATTGCTCAGCGTCTGAGCGACAACGCAAAATCTCAGCGTCATTGATCCATCTCCATGGTTAGGGAGCCCACGAAGACGCGCTTGCGTTCATGGCGCTTTAGCGTTTTTTCGCGGCGCAAGCTGCTCCTCAAATCCCGCGATCCGACCGTAAAATGACCGGATGATCGATCTCACCATCGCGTGGCGGAAAGTCAATGCAGCCAACAAAAATAAGAGAGTTCTTGTTTGAGGGCTGACAGGTTGGGCGAATGATTTCGCTTCGGACTCGCCGCGGGAGGAAAGAATGTTTTGCCCCGAAATGGGCAGCCTTGCAGCCGTCTACGCGGCAGTCTGGGAAAGTCGTCGTGGAATCTGGAGAGTTACTTACGCCGCCTGCTGGCAAGGCGGTCCATCTCGCGCTGCACGAGCTGGCGGTAGAGGCCGTCGCGGCGCATCAGCAAATCCGGCGCGCCGTCCTGCACGACGCGGCCGGCCTGCAGCACGACGATGCGGTCGAAATTGCGCACCGTGGACAGCCGGTGCGCGATGGCGATGACGGTGCGGCCGTTCATCAGCCGGCCCAGGGCTTCGCGGATCGCTTCCTCGGATTCGCCGTCGAGCGCGGAGGTCGCTTCGTCGAGCAACAGCAGCGGCGCGTCTTTGAGGAAGGCGCGCGCAATGGCGATGCGCTGGCGCTGGCCGCCGGACAGTTTCACGCCGCGTTCGCCGACGATGGTGCGCATGCCTTGCGGCAGAGCCTCGATGAAGTCGCAGCGCGCGGCGAATGCCGCGTCCGAGCACTTCGTCGTCGGTCGCCTCCGGCCGGCCATAGCGGATGTTCTCCATCACCGAGCGATGGAACAGCGAAATGTCCTGCGGCACGACGCCGATGGCCTCGCGCAAGCTCTCCTGGGTGACCCGCGCGATGTCCTGGCCGTCGATCAGGATCCGGCCGACCTGCACATCGTAGAAACGTTGCAGCAGCGCGAACAACGTCGACTTGCCGCCGCCGGAATGGCCGACCAGGCCGACGCGCTCGCCCGGCCGGAAGCTGAACGTAAAGTCCTCGAAAATCCGCTGGCCGTCCGGATAGCGGAAATCGACATGCTCGAACTTGACGCTGGCGCCGCGCCGCACCAGCGGCTCCGCTTCGGGATGGTCGCGCAGCTCATGCGGCACCAACAAGCGTCGCCACCGCTTCCGACAGCCGCGCGATGTGCTGGGTAATGTCGACCAGCGCCACCGCAAGGTCGCGCGTGGCGCTGAGCACCGAGATCGCGAGCGTGCAGGCCAGCACGACGTCGCCGGTGGTGGCCGCGCCTTGCTGCCACAGCATGATCGCCCAGCACAGCAAGCCGAGCGTCAAGAGCGACCGTCACGACGGCATGAAAGATGCGCAGCTTCTCCAGATAGAGCAGGCTCCGCCGCCGCGCGTCCATTTCGCGATCGACCGTCGCCTCGAAGCGGCGGTGCTCGCGAAAAATGCCGCCGAACGCCCGCACCAGCGGCATATTGCTGACGACGTCGACCATCTCGCCGTCGACGGTCGCGGCCTTGTTGGCGAAGTCGTGATGCAGCGGCCGGCCGGCCGCGGCGAGGCGAAACATCAAGCAGCACCATGACGCCGGCGATACAGCGCGAGCGCGCAGGCCATCGGCACGCTGATGGTGAAATACCAGCGCAATCGCCGCGACCGTCGCCACGAACGGCGGCAGCACGTTCCAGATGAACATGTTTTCGGCGGTGAAGACCGCGTTCGACGTGGCGGTGACGCGGCTGGTCAGCATGCCGGGCAGGCGGTCGGCAAAATAAGTCGGCGAATGGCCCGTCAGGTGGCGGAACAGATCGCGCCGCAAATCGCCGGTGACGCCGACAAAAGCGAAATTGGCGATCCAGGACGCGATGCGCCAAAGCAGATTATCGGCGGCGATCAGCGAACCAAGGAGGCAAAACGCCGTCCATACCGCCGCATCGGCGCCGCTCGAAAGCGTATCGACCAGAAATTTGACGCCGTATTGCGTGCCGACCGAGCAGACCACGGCGCACGAGCACTGCCGCGAGAATGACCGCGTGCGCAGCCGGCCGCAGCCGAATGTAGCGAAAAATGAAGGCCAGGGGAGAGCCGGCGTAACTCGTAAGTTCGGCCATGCGCGTATTCATCTAGCTGCTGACGGTCCTCCGGGCTGCAGTCTTTTCGAGGAGCCGTCAATGGAACGAGCCGGCACCCGTCATGTTCCCTGTCGTACGGCAGCGCGCCCATCACTTTTGGCGCTCTGTGGCGGTTGCCGCCGACCCTTCGTGAACCTCATAGCGCGGATATTCATGTTGACGCGGCAATCGCGGAAAAGTTCCACGCGGAGCGGAAAATTAAGTTCCCTTCATGATTTGAAATATTTCGCCTCTGCGGCGTTGTCGGTTGTCGCCGGGGTTGGAACTTCAAACCACAATAGAGGACTTTCGATGCACATCGCACAGGTTGCGCCGCTGACCGAGGCTATCCCGCCCAAGCTTTATGGCGGCACCGAGCGGGTGGTGTCCTGGCTGACGGAGGAGTTGATTGCGCTCGGCCACGAGGTGACGCTGTTCGCAAGCGGCGACTCCGTCACCTCGGCGAAGCTCGAAGCGGCATGGCCGCGCGCGTTACGGCTGGACGGCGCGGTGCGCGATCCCAACGCGCTGCACATGATGATGCTGGAGCGGGTTTATCGGCGCGCCGGCGACTTCGATTTCCTGCATTTCCATCTCGACTATTATCCGTTCTCGCTGTTCTCGCGGCAGGCGACGCCGTTCGTGACGACGCTGCACGGCCGGCTCGATTTGCCGGAGCATCAGCCGGTGTTCGACACGTTTTCGTCGGTGCCGGTGGTGTCGATCTCGGATTCGCAGCGGCGGCCGTTGCCGCAGGCCAATTGGGTGCGCACCGTCCATCACGGCCTGCCGGTGCGGCTGCTCGAGCCGAAGCCGATCAAGCCGAGCTATTTCGCCTTCCTCGGCCGCATCGCGCCGGAAAAGGGCATCGATCGCGCCATCCGCATCGCGCAGCATTGCGGCATGCCGCTCAAGGTCGCCGCCAAAGTCGACAAGGCCGATCAGGATTATTACGACGAGCAGATCGCGCCGCTGATGAAGGCTGGCAATGTCGAATTCATCGGCGAGATCGCCGACAAGGACAAATCGGAATTCCTGAGCGGCGCCATCGCGCTGCTGGTTCCGATCGACTGGCCGGAGCCGTTCGGCCTGGTGATGATCGAGGCGATGGCCTGCGGCACGCCGGTCATCGCGTTCAATCGCGGCTCGGTGCCGGAAATCATCGAGGACGGGCTGACCGGCTTCATCGTCGAAGACATCAATGGCGCGATCGGCGCCGTCGACCGGCTCGGTCATCTGTCGCGCGAGAAAATCCGGCGGCGCTTCGAGGAGCGCTTCACTGCGCGCCGCATGGCGCAGGATTATCTTGCGCGTCTACCGCAGCCTGACGGACAGCGTTGCGCCGCATCTGCGCCTGGTCGCCGACGACGCCCCGGCATTGTAGGTTCGATCCTGCCCCGCGACAGCGGGGAAGCGCACGCGGATAAACTTATTCCACTTCCTCCGCCGGCCGCGTCTCCGGCATCAAGAACCACAGCACGGTAAACCCGAGCGAACGCGATCACGGCGAGCGCCGCGAAGGCCGGTCGGCTGCCGAAGTGATCGGTCACATAGCCGGCGAGCGTCGCGCTTAAAGCGATGCGCCGATGCCGGTCGCCGTGCCGAGGATGCCCTGCCCGAGATTGAAATGGCCGGTGCCGCGCGTGAGATCGGCGACCACCAGCGGCACCATGACGGCGAATACCGCAGCGGTGATGCCGTCGAGAAGCTGCACCGCGAGCAGCAGCGAAGGATCGGTCACCACGGCAAACAGCAGGCCGCGAATCGGCAGCGCGGCGAATCCGATCAGCAGCAGCGGCCGGCGTCCCCAGATGTCCGCGCGCCTGCCGACCCACGGCGACAATGCCGCGACCACAAGCTGCGGCACGACGATGCAGGCCGCGATGATGACCGTCGCCCAGTGCGCCGAGCGCATGGTGACGACGCTGCCCATCAGCGGCAGCATGGCCGAATTGGCCAGGTGAAACAGCAAGCAGACAGCCGGCGAAAATGAGCAGCGGCCGATTTTGCATCAGCGCGCCCGGCCTGATCGGCGGCTTATTCGCCGTCCGCCGCGGCGGCGCGCCATGCGCGCGCTCCGGATCGATCTCCTTGCCGGCGATCGTGCGCAGCGCCAAGAGCGCCGGCACCAGCAACAGCACCGTGACGATGAAGACCGCGCGCGCCGAAAGCAGATAACCGCACGCGCCCATCGCCGCCGCGGCCAAGCCGTTGCCGACCGAGGCGAAGCGCGCATTGCGGCCGAGCCGCTCGCCGATCGCCGCATGGCCGACCAGGCCGAGGCTGATCGCGGCCATGGCCGGGCCGAGCACGCAACTCGCCAGCGCATGCAGCACCGAACCCGCCAGCACCATCGGAAAGATCGGCAGCGCCGCATAGGTCAAGGCGCTGACGCAGATCGCCACGACGGCGACGCCGGCGACGAAGCGCTCCGAACGCGCGGCATCGACCAGCGCGCCGCCCGGCATTTGGCCGATCAGCGAAACGAAGCCGGCCGCGGACAGGACGAGCCCGATATCGACCTGCGTCCATCTTTGCGTGGTGAGATAAACCGAGACGAACGGGCCGAAGCCGGTCTGCACGTCGGCGACAAAGAAAATGAACCAGTCGAGCCCGCGCAGGCTGTGCCGCGACGGCAGCAACGGCGGCTCCGTCCCTTCCGGCTCGTCCGCTGCCGGCGGCGTCAGACTTGCGGCGTGCTCGCGTCGTACGGATCCGGCCGGTCGCGTATGCGCCGTAACGGATTTGCGGGCAGGATATGTCTCCAGCACTGGCGTTAGAGTTGGCGGGCGTTTTTCCCGAAATCGCCGGGTTATTCGAACGGCAGCGGCTCGAGCTTGCCGAGCGCGCCGAGAACGACGACCGGTTTACCCTCCTGATATTCGGGCGCGGCTTTCACTTGATCGCGCGTGAGATCGAGCGTGACTTTCGGCGTCGGGCTTGGCCGGCGGCGGAAAATGCAGCGCGCTCCAGTCGACCGCGATCTTGCGGCTGCCGACGCCGAGGAAGCCGCCGAAATCGATGATCGCGGCGCGCACCTGTCCGCTGCGGTCGACCAGCACGTCGACGATGCGGCCCATATTCTCGTCGGCGGCGCTGACCACCTCGCGGCCGAGAATGCCTTCGACCTCGTGGTTGTTGAGGATGGTCACCGACGGCGGCGCGTCCGGCGCCGTTGCCGGATGGTCCGCGGGCGGCTCGCTGTGGCGCCGGCGCCTGCACATTTGCCGCCGACGCGGCCGCGATGGCGACGGTCAGCGCCAGCGCCGCAATCGCCTGCCATTGCTATTCCCACGATTGTGAGCTTTTTGCCGCGCATCTTCGCTCCGGGTTTGGTCGCGCCCTGCCGCTGGAACTCAATCCACTAAGCCGAGGCAGTCCTGCTGGTTCCATGCAGGACCGGGGACGGCCCGGCGACTTGCCGAAAAATTGGGCCGCTTGAAGCGAAGTTCCACAGCGCTCAGGAGGAAAAAACGATCGAAACCCGGATATCGCCGCTGATCCGGGGCGTATCGAGCGAAACGGTATCGCCGTGCCGGCGCACGCGCAGATCGACGCTCGATGACGAAAGCCGCAAATCGCGCAACGTCACTTCGTCGAGGAACGCCGGCAGCCGCGGATTGCGCAGCCGGATTTCGCCGTTGAACGGATCGAATTCGAGGCCGAGCGAGGCTTCAAGCAGCGTGAACGGCGTGGCGCTGGCCCAGGCCTGCGGCGAGCAGGCGACCGGATAGAGCGTCGGCCCATGGCCGCGCTGGCGCTGAAAGCCGCAGAACAGTTCCGGCAAGCGGCGGTGATCCATATAGGTGGCGGCGCTGAACAGGCCGGCGAACAGCGTCTCGACCGCCCGCTTGCGTTCGTAGCGCGCCAGGCCGAGCGCGATCAGCGCATTGTCGTGCGGCCAGATCGAGCCGTTGTGATACGACATCGGATTGTAGCGCGCTTCGCCGCGCGCCACGGTGCGGATGCCCCAGCCGGAGAAGAAGTGCGGCCGCAGCAGATCCTTGGCGACGCGCGCGGCGCGATCGGGCGCGGCGATGCCGGTGAACAACACTTGCCCGGCATTCGACGTGCGCACCCGGCACGGCTTTTTCGCGCCGTCGAGCGCCAGCGCGTAGGTCCCGATCTCCGGGCACCAGAATGCCGCTTCGAAGCGCTCGGCGAGGCGGCTCGCTTCGGCATCGAGCTTGTCGCGCCAGCGGCGTCGCGTCCGAGCCGCCGCGCGCAGCGCGCCGCCATGCGCTTGGCGGCATAGACATAGCCTTGCACTTCGACCAGCGCGATCGCGCCTTCCGCCAGGCGGCCGTCGGCGTGGAAGATCGCGTCGTGCGAATCCTTCCAGCCCTGATTGGCGAGACCTTGCTCGTTGGCGCGCTGGTATTCGACGAAGCCGTCGCCGTCGGGATCGCCCGGCCCGTCGATCCAGCCAAGGCCGCTTCGATCGCCGGCCACAGTTCGACGATGGTGTCGATGTCGCCGGTGCGCTCGGCATAAAGGCCGGCGAGCAGCACGAACAGCGGCGTCGAATCGACGCTGCCGTAATAAAGGCCGAACGGCACTTCGCGCAGCGCCGCCATTTCGCCGCCGCGCATCTCGTGCAGGATTTTTCCGGGCTGCGGCGTCGGCGAGCGGATCGGTGGTCTTGGCCTGATAGGCCGCAAGCCGGCGCAACACGCCGCGCGCCACTTCCGGGCTCCACCACAGCATCTGCAGCGCGGTGATCAGGCCGTCGCGGCCGAACGTCGTCGAGATACCAGGGGATGCCGGCATAAGGATAGCGGCCCTGCGGCGTATCGGTCATCAGCATCGCCAGATCGGCGGCCGAGCGGCACAGGATCTCGTTGAAGCGGTCGTTCGAGGTTTCGACCGAGGTGCGCTCGCGGGTTTGCTCGCGCATTTCGCGGCGCGCGGCGATGCAGACCGCGCAGGAACGGCAGCGGCAGCGAGTCGGTCGGATCGCAGCTCACCGCGAGAAAGATCGGCCGCATTTCGCCGGGCTCGAGATGCAGGTCGTAGACCGCGGCGTTCGGTCGTCAGCCGGTCCGGCGGCGGATCGAAGTTCAGCGCGGTGCGCCGCATTTTGCCGTCGAGACCATCGTAGATCAGCAGCACCCGATCGTCGCCGTGAAGCTTCGCCGTCGCCGTGCCGCGCCGGTCGCGATGCGTGCCGCGGACTTCGAACAGATCGGCGAAATCGTTCTCGAACAGGATCGTGAGCTGCAGGTCGACGGCGCTGTCGCCGTAATTGCGCACGCCGAGCCGCTGATAGGCGGTGCCGCGCCACAGGAAGATCGTGCGCAGGATGTGGACGCGGTCCTTCTCCAGCACGATGTGCTGGCCGTCCATCAGATCCGGATTG
>CAWAPT010000013.1:0-329090 GCA_963784005.1 uncultured Alphaproteobacteria bacterium
TTCAACCGGCTATGGACGCTGATGGGCAGCCCGTGCGTCAACGTTGCCGGCTTGAGCGACAACGGCTTGCCGCTCGGCGTGCAAATCGTCGGCCGCTTCGGGCGTGACCTCGCCATGCTCGAAGCTGCGCTGTTTGGTGGAGCAGGCGATCGCACGCAAGATCGGCGTGTAAGGCGCGCTCGTTATTCCGGCAATCGCCGCGAAGCGGCAAGTCCGGAATCGACACCTCGGCGCCGGGGTTATGGATTCCGGGCTCGCGCCTTCGGCGCGCCCCAAATACGACATCGTCGCATTTCCGTTCATAGTCCTATTTCAGTTACGCTTGCAAAGAATCAAACCTCGTCCCGAGGGACACCGCCCGGTGAGACGCCGGGCGGCAGGGGCGAGTGCGGTTCTGCGCGAGGGGCGGTCCGGACGCCTGAAGCGCAAAACCGTGGTGGAGCGCCGGGAGGCGCCGCGCGCCCGAAGCAGGCGGTTCGCGCAAGCGGACCATCCTGTGGCGCGCGCCGCGCCCGAAGCGCGGGCGGGTGGTAACATCCGTTCGCGTGGCGCGGCCCACGACTTTGGCGCCTCCCGGCGCTCCATTCCCCCTGGCTTTTAGGGGGCGTTCTTGAAATAGCGTGGCACAACTCGGATGCAATCGCATCGCGAGAACGATTGCGCTCGTCCGTCGCTCGCGATCGTGGGGCGAGCGCTACTCCGCCGCGCTCCGCACCATCGCCACTGGATCGTAATTGAGCATCGGCGCCAGCCATTTTTCCGCCTCGGCCAGCGTCAGGCCTTTGCGCTTGGCGTAGTCGGCGACCTGATCGCGCTCGATCTTGCCGACGCCGAAATAATAGCTTTCGGGATGGCTGAAATAGAGCCCGCTCACCGACGCGCCGGGCCACATGGCAAAGCTTTCGGTGAGCGTGACGCCGATCGCATTCTCGCCGTCCAAGAGCTTGAATAACGTTGCCTTCTCGGTGTGGTCGGGTTGCGCCGGATAACCGGGCGCCGGCCGGATGCCGCGATATGCTCCGCGATCAGTTCGTGGCTGCGCAGCGTTTCATCCGGCGCATAGGCCCAGAATTCACGGCGCACGCGCTGATGCGTGCATTCGGCGAGCGCTTCGGCAAGGCGGTCGGCGAGCGCCTTGGCCAGAATGCCGGAATAATCGTCGTGGGCGCGCTTGAAGCGCTCGGTCACGGCGTCCTCGCCGATGCCGGTGGTGACCGCGAAGGCGCCGATATAGTCGGCGAGCCCGCTGCCGCATGGCGCGATAAAATCGGCGAGCGCGACATTGGCGCGGCCTTCGCGGCGCGCGAGTTGTTGCCGCAGCGTATGCAGCGTCGCGATTGGGTTACATCGCGCCTCGTCGCCGAACACCAGGATATCGTCGCGGTCGCTGTTCGCCGGCCAGAATCCGATCACGGCGTTGGCGCGAAACCAGTTCTCGGCGGTCATTTGCCGCAGCATATCTTGCGCGTCGGCAAACAGGCTGCGCGCGGCTTCGCCGACTTTCTTGTCGTCGAGGATCGCCGGATATTTGCCCTTGAGCTCCCAGGTGGTGAAGAACGGCGACCAGTCGATGTATTCGGTCAAATCGCCGACCGGGACATCGGCAAAAGTCCGGGTGCCGAGAAAGCGTGGCACCGGCGGCCTATAGCTGCCGGACCAATCGAGCTTGAGCGCATTGGCGCGCGCATCGGCAAGCGAAAGCCGCTGCTTGTTCTCCTCGCCGCGCGCATGGGCCGCAGCGATCCGGGTGTATTCGGCGCGCACGTCAGCGACCGTGCGGGCGCGCGCGTCGCGCGACAACAGCGCCGAGACCACGCCGACCGCACGGCTGGCGTCGGTGACATAGACGGCCTGGCCGCGCCGGTAATGCGGATGGATTTTCACCGCCGTATGCACGCGGCTCGTGGTGGCGCCGCCGATGAGCAGCGGCATGTCGAAACCTTGCCGCTCGAACTCCGCCGCGACATGGCACATTTCGTCGAGCGAGGGCGTAATCAGGCCGGACAGCCCGACGATGTCGGCCTGCTCCTCGATCGCGGCTTTAAGAATTTTTTCCGCCGGCACCATCACGCCGAGATCGACGACATCGTAATTGTTGCACTGAAGCACGACGCCGACGATGTTCTTGCCGATATCGTGCACGTCGCCCTTGACCGTGGCGAGCACGATCTTACCGTTCGAGGAGGCATGTTCGCGGCCGTCCTTGTCTTGCTCCATATAGGGCAAGAGATAGGCGACGGCCTGCTTCATCACCCGCGCCGACTTCACCACCTGCGGCAGGAACATGCGGCCCGAGCCGAACAGATCGCCGACGATGTTCATGCCGTCCATCAGCGGGCCTTCGATCACGGCGAGCGGACGCGGCGCCTTGCGGCGGGCCTCCTCGACATCGGTCTCGATGAAATCGGTGACGCCGTGAACCAGCGCGTGGGAGAGCCGTTTTTCCACCGGCCATTCGCGCCAGGAGAGATCGGCCTCCTTCTTTTCCCTGGCCGTCCCGCGATGGCGTTCGGCGACCGCCAGCAGCCGCTCCGCCGCGTCGGGACGGCCGTTGAGCGTCACATCCTCGCAAGCCTCGCGCAGTTCGGCATCGAGGTCGTCGTAAACCGCCATTTGGCCGGCATTGACGATGCCCATGTCCATGCCGGCGGCGATGGCGTGATAGAGGAACACCGCATGCATCGCCTCGCGGACCGCCTCGTTGCCGCGGAACGCGAACGAAAAATTCGAAACGCCGCCGGAGACGTGGGCATGCGGCAGGTTTTGCCTGATCCAGCGCGCCGCCTCGATGAAAGCGACGCCGTAGCCGTTATGCTCCTCGATGCCGGTCGCGACGGCGAAAATGTTGGGATCGAAAATGATGTCCTGGGGCGGAAAGCCGACGCGGTCCACCAGAATGTCGTAGGCGCGCTTGGCGATCGCGATTTTCTTCTCCAGCGTGTCGGCCTGGCCCGCTTCGTCGAACGCCATGACCACGACGGCTGCGCCGTAACGGCGCACCAGTTGCGCGTGGCGGATGAAAGCGTCTTCGCCCTCCTTGAGCGAGATCGAATTCACCACCGCCTTGCCCTGCACGCATTTCAGCCCGGCCTCGATCACGGAGAATTTCGACGAATCGATCATCACCGGCACGCGCGCGATGTCGGGCTCGGCCGCGATCAGGTTGAGGAAAGTGACCATCGCCTGCTCGGAGTCGAGCAAACCTTCGTCCATATTGATGTCGATGATCTGCGCGCCGTTTTCGACCTGGTCGCGGGCGACCGCAAGCGCCGCCGGATAATCGCCGGCGGTGACCAGTTTGCGGAACCGCGCCGAGCCGGTGACATTGGTGCGCTCGCCGACATTGACGAACGGAATCTCGGGCGTCAGCGTGAAGGCTTCGAGGCCCGATAGCCGCAGCCGCGGCGCGATCTGCGGAATCTTGCGCGGTGTCTTGCCGGCGACGGCGCGCGCGATGGCGCCGATGTGCTCCGGCGTGGTGCCGCAGCAGCCGCCGACGATATTAATGAGGCCTGACGCGGCGAATTCATCGATCAGCGCCGCCATGGCATCGGGGCCTTCGTCGTAATAGCCGAATTCGTTGGGCAGTCCGGCATTGGGATAGGCGCAGATCAAAGTGTCGGCGACGCGGGACAGTTCGGCGATATGCGCGCGCATCTCCTTGGCGCCGAGCGCGCAGTTCAGCCCGACCGACAGCGGCGCCGCATGCGCAATCGAGTTCCAGAACGCTTCCGGTGTCTGCCCGGACAACAGCCGTCCCGATCGGTCGGTGATCGTGCCTGAAATCATCGTCGGCACGGCAAGCCCGCGCGCTGCCAGTTCCTCGGCGATGGCGTAGATCGCGGCCTTGGCATTGAGCGTGTCGAAAATGGTCTCGACCAGGAACGCGTCGACGCCGCCGTCAAGCAAGCCGCGGACTTGCTCGGTATAAGCGATCCGCAGCTCATCGAAGGTGATGGCGCGAAAACCGGGATTGGAGACGTCCGGCGAGATCGAAGCGGTGCGATTGGTCGGGCCGATCGCGCCGGTGACGAAGCGTTCGCGGCCATCTTCCTCTTGCGCCAGCCGCGCCGCCAGCCGCGCCAGCCGCGCGCCCTCGGCGTTCAATTCATAGGCGATCTCGGTCATGCCGTAATCGGCCTGCGCGATGCGCGTCGAGGAGAATGTGTTGGTCGAGACGATGTCGGCGCCGGCACGGAAATAGGCGAGATGGATGCTCCGCACGGCGTCCGGCCGGCTGAGATTGAGGAGGTCGTTGTTGCCGCGAACCTCCCGGTTCCAGGCGTCGAAGCGCGCGCCGCGAAAGCCTTCCTCGTCGAGCCCGAGCGCTTGGATCATCGTGCCCATGGCGCCGTCGAGCACGAGGATGCGCTCGGCCGCCATGCGGCGCAGCGTGGTCTCCGCCGTCGATGTCGCGATCTGATTGGTCGTACGGACTGCCATCTGACTGCACTATTTTCGTGCACACACGATGTGACACTCGCCGGCGCCGGGGTTGCTTTCGTGACATTCATGTTGCCCGAATGTGAATGCAGCACCGCCTGAAGGCATGCCGTCGAGTATGATGCCGGTTGGTTCGACATCGCAGCCCTGATCGACCTGGAAAGAGGCGCCCGAACCGTCGGAATAGCGACACACCACGTCCTGTTTCGGATTCGATACAGAGAACATAAGCGTCATCTCGACGATGCCGGCGCCGTTCGCGGCCTTGGCCGGGCAGTGGCCCAAATCAGCCGATTGCGGTGGTGCATCCAACGTGTGAGCCGCCGGATCGGCGGCTTGCGACGGTGTCGCGGCGAGGCAGAACGCCGCGGCGAAAGCTGCGCGGCCGCAGATGATCCTTATATGGGGCGCTTGCTTCATCAGGCCGCCTTTTTGTTCGCTGGTCGCAGACCGAGCAGATGGCAAATCGCGTAAACAAGATCGGCGCGATTCATGGTATAAAAGTGAAAGTCGGTGACGCCATGATCGACGAGATCGAAGACTTGCTCGGCGGCGACCGCGGCGGCGATCAGTTTGCGCGTTGCCGGATCGTCATCGAGACCGTCGAAGCGCGCGGCGAGCCAGGCCGGAATCGAGGCTCCGGCGCGCGCGGCGAAATTCCTGGTTTGCTTGAAATTCTGCACCGGCAGGATGCCGGGCACGATCGGAATATCGATGCCGCTCGCCCGCACGCGATCGAGATAGCGGAAATAAAAGCTGTTCTCGAAAAAGAACTGCGTCATTGCGCGCGTCGCGCCGGCGTCGACCTTGGCCTTGAGCATATCGATGTCGGCTGCGATCGACGCGCTATCCGGATGTTTTTCCGGATAGGCCGACACCGACACCTCGATATCGGCCAAACCTTTGATGTCGACCAATCGCTTGATGCCGGCGACAAGATCGGCGGCATTGCGGTAGCCGCCGGATGCGGCGTGTAACGCTCGCCGATGCCGCCGAGCGGATCGCCGCGCAGCGCCACGATGTGGCGCACGCCCGCTTGCGCATAAGCTTCGATCACCGCATCGATATCGGTGCGGGTCGCGGCGACGCAAGTCAGATGCGCCGCCGGCGTCAGCAGCGTCTCGGCCAGGATCCGTTTCACCGTCGCGTGGGTGCGCTCGCGCGTCGAGCCGCCAGCGCCATAGGTCACCGAGACGAAATTCGGCTGCAGCGGTGCGAGCCGCCCAATCGATTCCCAGAGCGATTGCTCCATCTCGGGAGTTTTGGGCGGGAAAAATTCGAACGAGACGCGCAAGTCGGGCCGCGCGCCGGCTTTGCACGAAACGGCTTGGGCGCGGAATATCCATCATGCCACCTCACGCGCCGCAGGCTGCGCCAGCACGATGCGCGGATCGCGCGCCAGCCACAGCGATACCGCGATCTTGCCTTCCGGCCCGGGCGGGAAGGTCTGCTGCCGCAGCACGTCGAGGCCGGCGGCTTCGAGCCATTGCGCCACGGTCTCCGGCGGCAAAGCCGAGCCGGCGATGGGCATGCTCCTCGCGCAGGAATTCAAGATCGTGCGGCGCGAAGTCGATGACCAGGAGCCGGCCACCCGGCCGCAGCACGCGCGCTGCCTCGCGGATGGCGCTGGCGCTGTCGTCGAGAAAGTGCAGGACCTGATGGATGATGACGACGTCGAAGGAGTCCCGCGGCAGCGCGAGGTCGTAGATATCGCCATGGCGCACGCTGCAATGTTTCAGCCCGGCGCGGTCGAGCCGCGCCCGCGCCAGCGCCAGCATATCGAGCGACAGATCGAGGCCGAGGCCGCGCTCGATATCGCCTGCGAACAGTTCGAGCATGCGGCCGGTGCCGGTGCCGAGATCGAGCAGCGCGCGGATCGGCTTGTCGGCGAGCGCGCGCGCGGATCGCATCTTCGACCGCCGCGTCGGCGACATGCAGCTTGCGGATACGGTCCCATTCGCGCGGCATGGCGCCGGAAATAATTCTGGGCGGCGGCGGCGCGGGCGGCGCGCACCGCGGCAAGCCGCTCGCGGTCGCGGGCGATGATCGGGTCGTCGGGGTCGAGCCGCCGATCAGCGTGCGGGCGATGTCGGCGGTGCCGCCGTGCTCGCCGAGCCGGAAAAAGGCCCAGGCGCCTTCGCGGAAGCGCTCGACCAGCCGCGCCTCGGCCAAGAGCCGCAAATGGCGCGACAGCCGCGGCTGCGACTGGCGCAGGATTTCGGTGAGGTCGGAGACCGTCAGTTCGGCCTCGGCGAGCAGCGCCAGAATGCGCAGCCGGGTCGCTTCGCCGGCGGCTTTGAGCGTCGCGGTCAGCCCGGCAAAGGTCAGGTGTTCAATATTCATCGCGCTATTTCTGATTAGGCCATCGATATAAAGATATCTTTATATGATTAAATAGAGTGGGGCAAGCGCCCAATAGTGGGACGTGTGCCCCATCGGGCGTGTCCAGGTGCCGCCGGCCGCTGGCGGCGATGGCTCGCAGCGTGCCAATTTGCGCCGGCATGGCGCGAACGGCAAAACCCGACGAATCCGGCATGCGACAGCGCCCCGAGCGACGAGCCCTATGGGCTGCGCGAGGGCGAGATCGCCGTCGAATTGCCGGCGCAGGTTCGACGCCTCGCTCTATTACATCGGCCGCATCCGCACGCCGTGGACGACGGCGCGAGGAATGTCCAAAGAACGCGCGCGAGCTCGGACGCGGTTTGCACCGTCGAGCTCGATCCGCGCTGGGCCGACGGGCCTCGCCGGGCTCGAGACCGTCAGCCACGTGATCCTGCTTTATTGGATGGACCAGGCGCGGCGCGATCTCGTGCTGCAATCGCCGCGCCATTATGCCGAGCATCGCGGCACTTTCGCGTTGCGCTCGCCGGCGCGGCCCAATCCGATCGCGGTCGTCGGTGGCGCGGCTTGTCCGCATCGACGGCAACAAGCTGTCGGTGGTCGGGCTCGATTGCCTCGACAACACGCCGCTGATCGACATCAAGCCGTATTTTGCCTCGACGGATTCCGTGCCGGACGCGCTCGGTCGGCTGGCATGCGAGCCGCGAGCGCTGAACTTCAAAACAGCGGCGGCACCACGCCAAGCGGAATCGATGCCGAGATAGATCACGCCGTCGGCGACGCGCAGCGGCAGGGCCACCGCCGGCTTCTTGTCGATTTCGGTCGGCTGACCCATCTTCTTGATGTTGTCGACCAAGCCCGAATTGGTCTGGTCGCGCACCACGCCGCTCAGGCCCGGCACCAGCCGGTCGAGCGCGCCAAGCCCTTGCGCGGGCGAGCCGCTGCCGCCGGTGAGCCGGTCGATGCCTTGGCCGATCAATTGATCGATGCCCAGAAGCGGCACGATAGTCTCGATGCCGGCGACGGCGACGTTGACAACGCCGTCGAGCTTGCCGTGCTCGTTCACGGTGAGCGTGCCGGTGCCGACGATGACGGCGTCGGTGCGCTCGATGCGCAGCGATTTGATCTCGATGCCGCCGCCGGAGGCCTGCATATCGCGGAACAGCACCGGCCAAGGCTTTGGCGAGAAATCCTTAAAACCGCGCAATACCGCGTCGATGTCGCCTTGCAGCGGTTCGGCGAGCAGTGGATGAAAAGTCGGCGCGATCGCCGCCGCAAAATGTCCGGTGACCTCGATCACCGGATTCTGACGCGCCGAGCCGGCGATGATGCGGCCGTCGACGTCGGCGCTGTCGGCTTGGAAAATCATGCCGGCGCCGGGACCGGCGACGCGGTCGAGGCGCGGCTGGCGTAGCGCGACGGAAATCCGCTCCGGCTGCGGCGGCAGCCCGAGCAGGCTTAATTGCGCGCGCGACCAATTGGTGACGAAGATCGGCGCTTGGCCCGGATCCGCGAGCGTGACCGGCCCGGTGATTTCGCCGTTCAGCAACGTCGGACGGTAGAGCTGCGCCGAAAAGGTGATGTCGGTCGCTTGCACGTCGAATGGCGGATGGTTGCTGTTGAACCTGGCCGCGGCCTTGTCGCAGCGCGATGACGATACGAAATGGAAAGCCGCCGATGCTCTGCGTGCCGCAGGCATAGACCCGGCCCAGCGCGGCCTCGCGATCGATCCAGCCGGACAGCGTGCGATCGGCGATCGAGGCGGCGTAGTACCAGCCCCAGGTCCAGCCGAGGGCGACGACGATGGCGAGGGCAAGCAGCACCAAAAAGGTCCGCAGCCGGCGCGGCGGCGCGGGGCGCGGGCGCTTGTGCACGGCCGCGGCGCGGCTTGCATCATGCTCGAGCGGAGATTCGCCGGACATCTTCGTCTTATGGCCAGTCAAAGAGGGCGCCATTGTGCCGCCTTTGTCGTCCTGTTAGGCGAGCCAAGCAAGGCCGAGGTTAGCGTCGAGGATCGATGAATACGAGCGCCGAGCACGAAACCGGGGACCTTTGGGTTTTTGGCTATGGCTCGCTGATGTGGCGGCCGGGCTTTGCCTTATCTCGAACGGGTATCCGCCCGGCTCATTGGGCTGCACCGGGCGCTTTGCGTCTTTTCATTCGTCCATCGCGGCACGCCGGAGCGGCCCGGTCTGGTGCTCGGGCTCGATCGCGGCGGCATGTGCCGCGGCATCGCCTATCGCGTCGCCGCTGCGGCGCGTGCCGATACCATCGACTATCTGCGTGCGCGCGAGCAGGTCACGTCGGTTTATCTCGAGACCATGCGGCAGATTGAGCTTGAGGACACAGCCAAACGGCGCGTGCGCGCGCTGTGCTACACCGTCGATCGCGGCCATGTGCAATATGCCGGCCGGCTGACGCTCGCTGAAAGCCTGCATCACGTGCGCCAGGGTCATGGCCGATCCGGCCCCAATCGCGATTACGTGCTTGAAACCGTGCGGGCGCTCGAGGCGCTCGGCTATCGCGAGACCGATCTGCATTTGCTCGCCGAAGGAGCTCGAGGAGTCACGGAATCGGCAGTCAGGTCTCAGCTTCCTGAAGTCCTGACTCTTGATCCCCGCTTCCGCCAGCAAGCGCGCGCTCGCCGTCTTCGAGGCCGCTTTGCAGCCGGGTGAAGAAGGCGTCTTTGTCGAGGCCGGGCGCAATCGGATCGAAGATTTCGACGACAATGGTGCCGGGCAGGCGAAGCAACGATCGTCGCGGCCAATACAGGCCGGAATTGAGCGCGATCGGCACGCAGGGAACGCCAGCCTTGCCGTACAGATAAACGATGCCGGGTTTGTAGTCCGGCTCGGCGCCCGGCGGCCGCCGCGTGCCTTCGGGAAAGATGATGATCTGGCGATCGCCTGCGGCGAGCGCGTTGCGCGCCCGTCCTGTCATGCGCGCCAGCGCCGCCATTCCGGCGCTGCGGTCGATCGGGATAAGTCCGGCTTTCCTCATGTACCAGCCGAACAGCGGAATCCACATCAACTCGCGCTTGAGCATGTAGACCGGATCGTTGAGGATGGCGTAAAGCGAGAATGTCTCCCATACCGATTGATGCTTGCAGGCGACGATGCACGGCGCCTTTCGGGATCTTCTCGGCGCCGCGCCATTCGACCTTGGTGCCGCAAACAACGCGCAGCAGCCACAGGCTCGTCATCGCATAGGAGCGGATGAAGACGCGCAGACACGGATAAGGCAACGCAAATGTCGGCAGCGCCACGATCAAATGTGCGATCAGGTTCACATAGAACAATGCGTTGAACAGAATCGAACGGGCGACAATTGAGATATGATCGAGGCACGGAGGACCTGTGCGAAGGTTTCCGAAACAAGCCGCCGGCTTTTCGGGTCAGCCTAGACCGATTGCGCGCGCCGGCAATTCGCTCGTCGCCGCAAGCGTGTCGAACCGCATGCGCACTTTGGCGGCAAGGTATTTGAGATATTCCGACAGCACCAGCCTGGTCGTCGCGCCGTTCGACCACCAAGGCTCGATGCGCAGACGATCGGAGACGACCGGATAGGGAATCAGCGCGACGTCGGGAAGCTGGTGCGACAGTTCGGCGAGCGCGCGCGGCATGTGATAGGCCGAGGTGACGACGATCAGCGAATGGAAGCTGTGTTCGCAGCGCCCAGCGCCGCGCCTGCACCGCATTGCCCAGCGTGTTGAGGGCGGAATAGTCGAGGTCGACGCAGCAGGCCAAGAGCCGATCGTAGTTGACGACCCGCCGCGCGATGTCGCCGGTCGTGGTGCCGGGATTGACGCCGGTGATGAGCAAGCCGCTTGCCGCGGCCGGAAGACAAGAAGCTCAAGCGCATCGGCGACGCGTGAGGTGCCGCCGGTCAGCACCACGATGCCGTCGGCATTGCGGTCGAGCGCAACTTCCTGGTCCGGCAGGAACCAGATGAAACAGCCAAAGCCGGCCAGCGAGCAAAATGCGCACACAGCGCAGCAAGCTTCAGGCCGACCGACCTGATGCGCCGCGTTTTGACCGCGGTCCTTAGGCTGAGCATCGCCGCGCGCGTCCCCTCGCGCCGAATCAAAAGAGAATCGGCGTCCAAGCGCCGGAATTATAGCCGCAATTCCGGCGGCAATTTGATTTTGTTGATCGACTTCAATCGATGCTTGCCAGGGTCTGGTTGACGGTACGGCGCGAGGTCAACGCCGTCACCACGGCCATGAGCACGATCTGGACGAGGATGGCGATATAGCCGCCGATCCCGATGGAAAAGCTGCCGAACAGGGCCGCCGCCTCGTCGCCGCCGGCCGTTCCGGCGAGCCAGGCATTGACCGCCCCCAGAATGCCGAACAGCGCGATCGCCGCGCCGCCGCCGATCGCGCCGCCCTTGAAGCCGAGGATGAGAAAATGGCGCTGGAATTGGCTGGCGACAAAGCCGTCGGTCGCGCCGACATAATGCAGCACTTCGACGATCGGCCGGTTGGTCGCCATGGCGCCGCGGGTCGCGAAGGTGACCGAAAGCACCGTCACGGCGAGGACCAGCGCAAGGATCGCGATGCCGGCGGCGACCGCCGTCTCCGCCATGGTGCGCATGCGATCGATCCAGCCGCGATGATCGTCGAGGCTGGCGCTCGGCACCTGCGCGGCAAGGGCATCGCGCAAAGCCGCGAAATCCGGCGCCGCGCCGGAGCCCAGCTTGACGACGATCATGCGCGGAATTGGCAACTCGCCGAGCGCGAGGCCGGAGCCGAGCCACGGTTCGATGAGTTTTGCGGATTCTTCTTTGGTATAGGCGCGCACATCGGCGATGCCGGGAGTGGCGCGCGCGATATCGATTGCGCCGCGCACGTCGGCCTCGATGTCGCGCCCGGAAACCGGCCGGACTTGGATGGTGATTTCGCGGCCGACATCCGATTGCCAGTCGCTCGCGGAGCTGACCACCATCATCACGGCTCCGGTCGTCAGCGCAGCGAGGAAGGTCATGATGGCGACGACCGCGGTCAGCGAGCGTCCGGCGATCGAGCCGCTCGGCACGATGGCGCCGATGTCTGGTGCGCGGACATGCCCGGGGCTGCCGGGCCGCCCGGGTCCCACGGCTCCGCCATGGTCTCCGGCGGCTCAATCGTAGACATGCAGTCGTCCTTCATGCAGGACCAGACGGCGCGCGTCGTATTCGTCCATCAGGGCGATGTCGTGGGTGGCGATGACGACCGAGGTGCCCGATTTGTTGAGCTCGATGAAAAGGCGCAGCAAGCGCTGGCCGAGATTGGGATCGACGTTGCCGGTCGGCTCGTCGGCGAGCAGAAGCTGCGGCCGCGCGATCACGGCGCGGGCGATAGCCGCGCGTTGCTTTTCGCCGCCGGAGAGCACCGGCGGCAGAGCCGCCATGCGCTCGCCAAGACCCACCCATTGCAGGAGTTCGACGACCTCGGCGCGATATGACGCCTCGTCCTTGCCGAGCACGCGCAATGGCAGCGCGACGTTCTCGTAGGTGGTCAAGTGGTCGAGCAGCCGGAAGTCCTGGAATACGATGCCGATACGGCGGCGCAGCGTCGCGCGGCCGTCCTTGGTCAGCGTCGCGGTATCGTGGTCGAACATGGAGATCAGGCCGCGGGTCGGCTTGAGCGACAGAAACAGCATGCGCAGCAGCGAGGTCTTGCCGGCGCCGGACGGTCCGGTGAGGAACTGGAACGAATGGCTGTCGACTTGGAAACTGAGGTCGCGCAGGACCTCCGGGCCGAGCCCGTAGCGCAAGCCGACATTCTCGAATCGGATCACGCGGTCCTCCGAAAAGGCCTATCGATGGGGTCTGATTCGCCCGTGCGGCAAATCTAACACCGCCGCCGGCGCGGGGGTGCGGGCCTGGCATGGTTTCCAATTCGTTAACGGATCGCCTGCTAGGATCGGCTCAAAGTTGCCGCGCCCCTGATTCGCCAATGCTGATCGTCTGCCCGAACTGCGCTACATCTTACGATGTCGAGGTGGCAAGCCTGCGGCCGAATGGCCGGCGGGTGCGCTGCGTGCGCTGCCGCACGGTTTGGCAGGCGAAGCTGTCCCACGCCGAGCGGCTCATGGCCGCGGCCGAGGAATTGGCGCCGGTGCGCCGCGCGGTCGAAGCCGTGGCGGAAGCCGCGCAGCGAGGCGCCGCCGGTTGAACCACCCGCCGGGTATTTTGCCCCGGCGGCGGATACTCCTGCCGAAGAGCCTGAGGATGCGCCGCTCGATAGCCCGCTAGCCGAGGCATTCGACAGCGCCAATACCGAGCCCGCCGAGCCGACTTTTCCGTCGCGATGGAATCCCCGCCCATCGCGCCTGTCGATCTCGATGCGATCGCGGCTGCAGACGAAATAGCGGACCAGAGTGAGGCGGCTGACGCCGAAACGGTCCAGGACATCGACGACGTCGAGCACGTCGAGGGCGTCGCCGCGTGGCGTTTCGCGCGTCCCGTTAGGCGCAAACGGTTGGATTGGCCGCTGTCGCACCTGCAGTCGGCCATCCTGACGCTGATCATTGTCGATGCGATCATTGTTGGCTGGCGCAGCGATTTCGTGCGCGCCATGCCGCAGACTGCGTCGTTCTACGCCTGCGATCGGCATGCCGGTGAATTTGCGCGGGCTCGATTTCGACGGCCTCGCTACCGCCACCGAGCAGCATGAGGGCGTGCCGATCCTCGTGGTGGAAGGCAACGTCGTCAATGACGCGAACCGGACCACCGACCGTGCCGCATCTGCGATTCGCGGTCCGCAATGCCGCGCGGCAGGAAATCTATTCATGGACCGCCGTTCCGTCTCGACTGACGTTGCCGGCGGGCGAAGCGGTTGCGTTCCACACCCGGCTCGCATCGCCGCCGCCCGACGCCCATGACGTGCTGGTGCGCTTCGTCAACCGCTACGACATTCTGACAGGTCCCCATTGACTATGGCCCGCATCCTGATCGCCGAAGACGAGGAAGCATTGTGCGCCATGTGCGCCCGAGCGCTCACGATGGTCGGCCACGAGGTCAAGACCGCATGCGACGGCAGTGACGCGCTCGAATTGCTCAAGCGCGAAGGCGGCCGGTTCGATCTTCTCCTCACCGATATCCGCATGCCGATCATGGATGGCATCGCGCTGTCGCTCGCGGCGGCGCGCGACTATCCCGAACTCACCATTCTGTTGATGACCGGCTATGCCGATCAGCGCGAGCGCGCCCACGGCCTCGACGCACTGGTCCACGATGTCATCGCCAAGCCGTTCACGCTCGCCGTGCTGCGCGGCGCGGTGAACGAGGCGCTGACGGTCAACGCACGCTGAATGCGCCAAGCTCAGTCCTCATCCGAGGCGGCATAAGGCCGCGGCAGCGGCTCGACCGGCAGGTCGGGATGCGCGCGGCCGAAATCGGGCGCCGGCAAATCTTGGCCGATTTCGACGATGCCGCGGCGGATCGCGCGCGTTCGCGTGAAATGATCGAACAAAGCCTCGCCGTCGCCGCGGCGGATCGCGCGCGTCAATTGCGCAAGGTCTTCGTTGAAGGTGCCGAGCATTTCCAGCACCGCCTCCTTGTTGGCGAGGAACACGTCGCGCCACATGGTCGGATCGGAAGCGGCGATGCGGGTGAAATCGCGAAAGCCGCCGGCGGAGAATTTGAGCACTTCGGAGCGCGTCACCTCGGCAAGCTCGTCGGCGGTGCCGACGATCGTGTAGGCGATGAGATGCGGCAGGTGGCTGGTGATCGCCAGCACCAGGTCGTGATGCTCGGCCGGCATGGATCTCGACATTGGCGCCGAGCGCGCGCCAGAACGCCGCGAGTTTTTCGACCGCCGCCGGATCGGATCCGTCGGGCGGCGTGAGGATGCACCAGCGCTCCGACGAACAGTTCGGCAAAGCCGGCATCGGGGCCCGAATGCTCGGTGCCGGCGACCGGATGCGCCGGGACGAAATGCACGCCGGCGGGCAAATGCGGGAGCCATGTCGCGCACGATGGCGCCCTTGACCGAGCCGACATCGGAAACGATCGCGCCCGGCTGCGAGATGCGGCGCGATCTCCTTGGCGATCTCGCCGCAGGCGCCGACCGGGGCGCAGACGATGACGAGATCGGCGCCCGCGACGGCGGCGGCATTGGTCTCGACCACCTGGTCGGCGAGCCCGAGTTCGGCGACGCGCCGGCGCGTCGCGGCGGAGCGCGCGCTCGCCACGATCTCGCGCACCGCGCCCTGCGCGCGCGCCGCGCGCGCGATCGAGGAGCCGATCAGGCCGACGCCGATCAGCGCGAGGCGGTTGAAGAGCGGTGCGGGTTTCGTCACAGCATCACGCCGCTTTCGCCAGAAATTCCTTGAGCGCCGCGACGACGAGGCGGTTTGCTTCCTCGGTGCCGACGCTCATGCGCAGCGCGTTCGGCAGCTTGTAGGCCGTGGTCTGGCGCAGGATGAGGCCGCGCGCGGTGAGGAAGGCGTCGGCGTCCTTGGCGGTGCGGCCTTTGGTTTCCGGAAAATGGATCAGCACGAAATTGGCGACGCTCGGCGTCACCTTCAGCCCGAGCTTGCCGATCTCCTGCGTCAGCCAGCTGAGCCAGCGCGTATTGTGCTCGCGCGAGCGCTCCTGGTGCTCGAGATCCTCGATCGCGGCGATGCCGGCGGCGATCGCCGGCCCGGTGAGGTTGAACGGACCGCGAATGCGGTTGACCGCATCGACGATGTGCGCGGGGCCGAACATCCAGCCGAGCCGCAGCGCCGCGAGGCCGTGGATTTTCGAGAACGTGCGGCACATCACGACATTTTCGGACGTGGCGACGAGCTCGATGCCGGCTTCGTAATCGTTGCGCCGGACATATTCGGCGTAAGCGGCATCGAGCACCAGCAGCACATGCGGCGGCAGGCCGCGGTGCAGCCGCTTGACCTCGTCGAACGACAGGCAGGTGCCGGTCGGATTGTTCGGATTGGCGAGGAAGACGATCTTGGTCTTCTTCGTCACCGCGGCGAGGATCGCGTCGACATCGGCGGTGAAGTTCTTCTCCGGCGCGACCACCGGCTTCGCGCCGGTGCCGAGCGTCACGATCGGATAGATCAGAAAGCCGTGCGTGGTGTGGATCGCCTCGTCGCCGTCGGCGAGATAGGCGTGCGCCAGCAGATGCAGCAGATCGTCGGAGCCGGCGCCGCAGACGATGCGGTCGGGATCGAGCCCGAACGCGCGTCCGATCGCCTCGCGCAGCTCGCTCGCCGAGCCGTCCGGATAATCCTCAAGATGATCGGCGCAGGCCTTGTAGGCCGCGATCGCGCGCGGGCTCGGCCCGAGCGGCGTCTCGTTCGACGACAGCTTGAACACCTTGGCCACGCCCGGCGCGCTGCTCTTGCCGGGCACATAGGCCTCGATATCGAGCACGCCGGGCCGCGGCTGGGGACGCATCGCAGTCATTGCTCTATTCTCCGAGCCTCTCACTCGAACCCGCGCTTTCGCTGCCGCCAGGGCGAGGAGCGTCGTCATTGCGCCGGGACCGTATAGCGGGTCGCGTGACTGCCGACGAGGGCCGACGAACGGATCGAGGCGCCGACCTTGAGAAGGGCCTCGGAGACGGCGTCCGATGCCGCCGCGCTCGACCGAGACCAGCAAAGCGGCGCCGTCGAAGGCGCTGTCGGGCACCGCGATGACGTCGGCGAGCGCCGCGACGCTGTTGACCGCCGCCGCGCTCCAGCCGGAGACCCGCATGCTCCACACTTCGGTCTCGGTCACCATGGCGTCGGCGGCGACGCGGGAGACCACGAAGACCGGCATGGCGGCCGGATGATCGGCGCGCTCGACGAACGGCAGCCGCGCGATGATTTTGGGCGCGGCGTCGAATTCGAGCGCCGTCCACCACGGGCCGGCGCCGGCGGTCGCGAAGGCCGGAACGAGGCCGAGATCGCCTTTCGATGCGCGAGACCGCTTCGACGACGCTCGCCGCGCCCATATGCGGCACGAACGGCACCGTGAAGCCGAAATGAAATCGCGCGGAATCGCGCATCAGCGCATCGCCGGCGGACAGATCGGCATGCACCGAGAACGGCGCCTGCACATAGGTGAAGGTCGAGATGATGACGCGCCAGATGCTCTCGGCGGTGTCGAGCGGCAGGTTGCCGTGATGGCGCTCGACCAGCCGGCGCATCATGTCGGCCTCGCGCGCCGGGCGGAAGGCGGAGCCGGTTTCCTGCGTCTTCTTCACCGCGATCAGGCGGTCGATGATCTCGCCGCGCTCGATCAGGAGCGCGTGCATCGTCTCGTCGATGCGATCGATCTCGCGCCGCAGATCGGCGAGCGAGAGGTCCTGTTGGCGCGGTGGTTTCGGCATGGCTCGGTCCCGGCAATCGGCCCGATTGATAGGTGCCGTTAAGGCCGGAAATCAAAGAAAACGTTGACTCCGGCGCGCAGGGGCCTATTTACGCCCTTTTGACCGCCTTCGACTGGCGGCCGAACCACGCCGGGAAGCGCGGCGTTCTGGGATAGACCGATGGCCGACGTCAGCGCCACGCTCGATCTCGCCGACCGCACGCGCGAAGCGGACCATCCGCATTCGCCGGTGGTGCGTTTTGCCGCGAATAATCCGCTGCGGCTCGATGCCGGCGTCGATTTCGCGCCGTTGCAGATCGCCTATCAGACCTACGGCGCGCTCAACGCCGAGCGCAGCAATGCCGTGCTGGTCTGCCATGCGCTGACCGGCGATCAGCACGTCGTCAACGATCATCCGGTGACCGGCAAGCCCGGCTGGTGGGAGACCATGGTCGGCCCCGGCCGGCCGATCGATACCGAGCGCTATTTCGTCATCTGCCCCAATGTCGTCGGCGGCTGCATGGGCTCTTCCGGCCCGGCCTCGACCAATCCGGCGACCGGCATGCCCTGGGGCCTCGAATTTCCCGGTCATCACCGTGCGCGACATGGTGCGCGCGCAGGCGATGCTGCTCGACCATCTCGGCATCGAACTCGCTGTTCGCGGTGGCCGGCGGCTCGATGGGCGGCATGCAGGTGCTGCAATGGGCGGCGAGCTATCCGCACCGCGTGTTCGCGGCGCTGCCGATCGCGGCGTCGACGCGGCATTCGGCGCAAAACATCGCCTTCCACGAAGTCGGCCGCCAGGCGGTGATGGCCGATCCGGATTGGCGCGGCGGGCGCTATTTTGCCGAGGGCACCAATCCGCGGCGCGGGCTCGCGGTCGCGCGCATGGGCGCGCACATCACTTATCTGTCCGACGCCGCGCTGCATCGCAAATTCGGCCGCCGCTTCCAGGATCGCGACAATCCGACATTCTCGTTCGATGCCGACTTTCAGGTCGAATCCTATCTGCGGCACCAGGGCATCACCTTCGTCGAGCGCTTCGACGCCAATTCCTATCTCTACCTGACGCGCGCGATGGATTATTTCGATCTCGCCGGCGACTATGACGGCGTGGTGGCCAATGCGTTTCGCGGCGCGCCGACGCGGTTCTGCGTCATCTCGTTCACCAGCGACTGGCTGTTCCCGACGTCGGAATCGCGCGCCATCGTGCATGCGCTCAATGCCGCGGGCGCGCGCGTCTCGTTCGCCGAGATCACGACCGACAAGGGCCACGACGCGTTCCTGCTCGACGAGCCGGAATTGTTCGCGATCGTGCGCGGTTTTCTGGAAGGCGCCGCGAAGGCGCGCGGCCTGCCGGCGAGGTGACGATGCTGTCGCGGCTCAAATACGATCTCACCATGGCGGAGGCCGCGCGCGGCCCGGGCGGCTCGCGCGTCGACTTGCTGGTCGTCGCCGACATGGTGGAGCACGGCGCGCGCGTGCTCGACGTCGGCTGCGGCGACGGCGAGTTGCTGCGCCTTCTTGAGACGCGCGGCGTCGACGGCCGCGGCATCGAGCTGTCGCGCGAGGGCGTGAACGAATGCGTCGCCAAGGGTCTCGCCGTGGTGCAGGGCGACGCCGACACCGATCTTGAAGACTATCCCGACGACGCCTTCGATTTCGTCATCCTGTCGCAGACGCTGCAGGCGACGCGCCAGCCGCGCGTCGTGCTCGAGCACATGCTGCGCATCGGCCGCCACGGCATCGTGTCGTTTCCGAATTTCGGCCACTGGCGCATCCGGCTGCAGACTATTCTTCGGCGGCCACATGCCGCACACCGACAATCTGCCCTATGCGTGGTGGGAAACGCCGAACATCCACTTCTGCAGCATCAAGGATTTTCGCGAGCTCTGCCACGCGGTCGGCGCCAAGATGGAGCAGGCCGTGGCGCTCAACGCCTGGGGCGGCCGGATGCGGCTGAAAATGCCGTGGTGGTTCTGGAATCTGTTCGGCGAGCAGGCGGTGTTCTTGCTGAGCCGGCAGAGCTGAAGGGGTTTCTGCTATATAATGTCGATTGGCGTCACCTTCGCTCGCGCCGAATGGGTCGGCGCGGGCCCGTAGCTCAATGGTCAGAGCTAGCGGCTCATAACCGCTTGGTTGGAGGTTCGAGTCCTCCCGGGCCCACCAGTCATTTTTAGTCCCGCCGCACGAAAACGGACTCAAACCCTACCTGCTTCCGACACCTAGCATCGATGCCGCGCGCAATCTCATCGGATGGAATTGACGGGGCGTCGCCGGGCATGCTTGTTGCGTACCAGATCACCTCATAATCCAAGTGGTACCGCGCCCATGCCCAAACTCTACGAAGCCCTCGCAGAAGCGTTCCTTGCGGAGG
The DNA here is from genome assembly GCA_963784005.1 of uncultured Alphaproteobacteria bacterium. Classification (GTDB taxonomy): domain Bacteria; phylum Pseudomonadota; class Alphaproteobacteria; order Rhizobiales; family Xanthobacteraceae; genus BOG-931. The sequence continues at coordinate 19,442 of CAWAPT010000013.1, forward strand.
GAGTCGACACGCAGTTCGTCCTGATGGGCGACGGCAACATGCACTGGTCCACCGCCTTTGCCAAACTGCCGGGCGTGCATACCGTCCACGTCAGGCACGAGCACGTCACCGTCGCGGCGGCGACAGCCTACAACGTCGCGACCGGCAAGGTCGCCGTTGCCTCGGTCACCTGCGGCCCCGGCGTGACCCAGTTGATGACGGCGCTGCCGGCCGCGGTTCGCGCCCGCCTGCCGATGGTGGTGTTCGCCGGCGAGTCGCCGATCAACGCCAAGTTCTACAATCAGTACATCGACCAGGCGCCGCTGGTGACGGCGACCGGGGCGCATTACATCGCCGCGCATAGCGTGCCGCGCATGATGGACTACGTGCGCGAGGCCTTCCACATCGCCAAGTACGAGCGGCTGTCCGGTGGTGCTGGGCATTCCCTACGACCTGCAGAAGGTCGAACACATGGCCAACCAGCCCTACGAGACCTCGGCGATGTACCAGCCCAAGGTCGGGCGCATGCAGCCCGATCCCGAGGTCGTGGCCGAGGCCGTCGAGCGGCTGGCCGCGGCAAAGCGGCCGATCATCCTCGGTGGCCGTGGCGTGCTGTGGTCCGGCGCGCGCGATGCGGTGATCAAGCTCGCCGATCGCTGCGGCGCGCTTGCTCTCCAACACGCTGCCGGCGCGCGGTCTTTTCCACGACCATCCGTTCGGGCTCGGCACCACCGGCAGCTACTTCACGTCGTTGGGCAGGGAGATGTACGAGTCCGCGGACGTCGTGCTCGCGGTCGGCACGAGCCTGTCCTACTACGTCGGCGGCGGGCACTACTGGGGCAAGGCCTGCAAGATCCAGTTGGACGATGCCCCGCGCGGCTTGCGCGACGGGCAGAAGGCCGCCGACATCTACGTCAGATCGGATGCGCTCGCCGGCGTCGAGGCAATCCTTGCCGGCCTCGACAAGAAGCTGGGCGTCGGCAAACCGACGGCGGCGGCGATACGCTCGAAAGAGCTCGCGCATCGCATCGCGACCGAGCCGGCGGACTCGATGCCGTTCGACATCGCGCCTGGGGTGCTGGATCCGCGCGAGGTGATCCGGGCCATCGACGCGGTCATTCCAAAGGATTGGGACATCGTCGTCGGCGGCGGCCATCAGGCCTATTTCAACACCCAGATGCGCGGCCGGCCGGCGGAGCGCTACACGACGGTCCGTGAATTCGGCGCGGTCGGCAACGGCCTGTCGTATGCGCTCGGGGTTGCGGCCGCGCGCCGGCAGGGCCGCGAGGGCAAGATCGTGCTGTTCGAAGGCGACGGCGGGCTCCTGTTCCATATCCAGGAACTCGAGACGCTCAAGCGTCAAGGATTTCGCATCCTGATCTGCGCGATGAACGACGGCGGATACGGCTCGGAGTTTCACAAGCTGCGCGCCGACGGCATCGACGACAGCTTGGCTGTGTTCGGCCGGCCCGCGCTCGAAAACATCGCGCGCGGCTTCGGCCTGCGCGGCCACGAGATACGCGATGTGTCGGTCATCCCGAAGCTGTTCGCCGACTTCGCCGCGCAGGGCGAAAGCGAAATCTGGAACATCCAGATCTCGGATCAGGTCACGGCGCCGGTGATCCGCCAGACCATCAAGCGCGGCCACGGCAATATGTGAGCACTGGCATGAGACGGTTCATGGGCTAAAGCGGACACACCGGGCAGCGATTGCGCCGGCAGCTTTCGGGGCTAAAGCTGCCGCGCCCCTGTCCGGTTTGCGCGGCAGCTAATGACCCCAAACGGTCATAAGGACTGCACTAGTCCCACCCTGCTTGCTGACCCGCGTACCTACGTCAGAACAGATTGTATTGCTCGATCACCGCGCCAAAATCCGAAGACCGGAGGATCAAATTGAGGGCCACCAATAGGCCGATGACACAGAATGCGAGGACGGCAAGAAGATCCGGGTTTGCAAGTGCCGCAACGAACCGGGTTCGTTGCCTCTGTTCTGGCCCAGTCTTTGTCACAAGCGTTGTCATGGAAACCTCCTACAAGATATTTCCAGCCCACGCAGTTGGGTCGCTCGACCAAGACTGACGGTTCATGGCACCGGTACAGACGCTCGCAAAGGTCCATCCTCAAACAGAAGTTCCATCAAACAAAAGTTCCATTGGAAACCCCGCTTTCACAGACCTGCCGGGCCCACTATGCATGCACAGTCCAGGGAAAGTTCCCAAGCGGAGTAAAACTGTCGTCATCAACGGGCGCTGAGCGCGCCACGCACGAGAGCGGCGTAAAGCCACTGTAAAAAGCTGCTTGGCTGCGCCAGTCCCAGCCGACCGAGGCAGTCGCTATGCTCGGAGCGAGACAGCAGGCCTTGAAGGAACAGCGCCGCGCGCTGCACCGGCGACGCGGACTTCAAAGCTTCGAGCGCGGGAATGAGGCGCTGTTCGACTGCGGTGAAATCGGTACCGAATGGGAATGCCGGCAGCAGGCCGGCATCGGCGGCCGGTTTAAGCGCGCGTTCGACCGCATCCGGGGTGTTGTCACGCGAAGCCCGTGCCAGCTCGAATGACCGCTCGATCTTGCCGGCATCCTTGGCCTGGCGGAGCAATTCGTCCTGAAAGCGCGAATCTGTGATCGCCAGCATCGCGGCGATGACATCGCGATCGGTTTTGCCGCGAATGTCGGCGATGCCGTATTCCGTCACGATCATGTCGCGCAGATGGCGCGGGATGGTGGTGTGGCCATAGCGCCAGCGGATATTCGATCGGTCCTTGCCTTTTTCCCTTCGGATCGCCGGCAGTATGATGACCGAGCGCGCGCCGTCCAGCGCAAAGCCTTGTGCGACGAAATTATATTGGCCGCCGACGCCACTGACGATGCGGCCGTCTTCGAGACCGTCCGAAATCACGTCGCCGAGCACGGTCGCCATCATCGCGTCGTTGAGGAAACGCGCCTTGACGCGGGCGCGGCGCTTGGCGTCCTCATCATGGTACAATTCGTTGACATAGGCGATCGAGGTCATGGCGAACTTCGACACCACGTCGCGCGGCATGTCGCGGAGTGCGCGGTAGAAGGCGCGCGAGCCGACGAAGAAGCCGGCATGCAGCACGATCCCATCGACTTCACGTTTGAGGATTCCGGCGCGGAACAGATCGAGCATTCCCTCGACGAACATTTCCGAACAGCCGTACAGGCCGGTCTCGAAAAGCTCGGTATGAATGGCGGCGTCCAGCGCGGCGTTGTATCCCAAACGTGACAGCAGCTTGCAGAAGTCATCGTTCTTGCGTTGCCGCATGATTAGCGCTTGCACGACGGCATCGCCCAGCGAGCCAATACCGATCTGCAAGGTGCCGCCGTCCGGCACGATGCTCGCGGCATGCATTCCGGCTGCGTAATCCGCGAGCGAAACCGGTTCTCGCGGCGGTGCAAATAACGGAAAGTCCGTCTTCGGATTATCAAGAAGAAAATCGAATTCCTCGGCGGCAATCGCCGCATCGCCGAGCATAAACGGCAATTCGGAATTGGTCTGTCCGGCGAGCAGAAAATCGACCTGGCCGTCGCGGCGGAGCGCCAAAAGATCGAGCGTCAGGTCTGGATTGCAGCTCAGGCTGTACGGATGCGGCGCCTCCGCGGCGCGGTGCGCGACCAATTGTCCGACGACGTTGACGCCGCGGTCGAGCACGTAGCGCAGCGCATGGGTGTAGTTCGCGGATATGTAATTCTGCTGTGCGTAGGGCGAGCCGAGCCATTGCCCGGCCTCGAAGAAGAATTCGTTGATCTGGATGTTGGGCGGCACCCGACCGGCATGGATCGCCGCCGCGTAGTCGAGTGCCGGATAGCCGGCGAACACGCGCTGCGCGATCGGATCGAGAAAGCGGCGCTCCAACTCGCTCCTGGCGCGCGGCGCCTCCAGCGTCAATGCCGTGAAAATGGTCAGCCGGATCGAGCTGTCGGCCACGGCCTTGGCATAAAGCGCGTTGACGACATGATTGGCCTTGCCGAGACCGAGCGGCAAAGCCAGCACGATCGTCTTGCCGGTTTTCTCGACGATAGCATCGGCAAGCCGCGCCGGATCGTCGAAACGAGCCGGACTCGCTCCCGAACGGTTCATTTCAGGGTGTCCCAGCCCGGATCAGGCTGGAAGCGCGGTCCGTATTTCTCGGCGAGACGTTTGAGCGTATCGCGCACGTCGGCCGCCCCCCGCGTCCTCGCATAGTGCATCGGGCCGCCGCGGAACGGCGCAAATCCCGTCGCGAAGATCATCGCGCCGTCAACGATCTTCTCGTCGGCGACGATGCCCTCGCGCAGGCAGGTCATGCAGACGTTGAGCATGGGCAGGATCAGCCTGTCTATCGTATCTGGCGGGGGCGTAGCGGCATCGCCAGAGGACTTGACCGCGTGGCCGTCCTTCCAATCATAAAGTCCCTTGCCGGTTTTTTTGCCAAGCTCGCCTTTCGCGACTTTGTCCTTGAGCCATTGCGGCGGATCGGGCATTTCACGGTTGACGCTGCCCCGCAGCATCTCGGCGACGTGCAGGCAGATGTCGAGGCCGACTTCATCGGCCAATTCGATCGGCCCCATCGGCATGCCGAAATCTTCCGCCGCTTTGTCGATGGTCTCTTTCTTCATGCCGGCGTCGAGCATCACCAGCGCTTCAAGGAGATACGGCGTCAGCGCGCGGTTCACCAAAAAACCCGGCGCGCTCTTCACCGGCGCCGGCAGCCGATCGATGCGACCGAGGAAGGCGCGCGCAGCCGCAAGCACTTCGTCGGCAACCTTGTCGTGGCTAACGACCTCGACGAGCTGCATGCGCGATACCGGATTGAAAAAGTGTATGCCGACGAGCCGCTCGGGACGGGGCAGTCCTTCGCGCAATTGCTCGAGCGGAATGCTCGACGTGTTGGTGGCGAGGATCGCGTTGGGCTTCATCTTCGGCTCGATGCCGGAAAATATTTTCCGTTTGAGGTCGAGAATTTCCGGCACCGCCTCGATGATGAGATCTGCCGCGGCCACTCCCTCACTCTTGAGGTCGGGGATCAAGCGGTCGAGCGAGTCGCGAACCCGCCGCGAATTGTCCCGGCCGATGATGCGGTAAAGATCGGCGGCGCGCTTGATCGCGCCGGCGATCGGCTCCGGTTTGGTATCGCCAAGGCTGACGGTAAATCCGTGCCACGCACACCACGCGGCGATGTCGCCGCCCATGGCGCCGGCGCCGATCACGTGCACCCGGCGACCATCCCAGTTGCCGTCGGCGAGGCTCTTGAGGTTTTCGCGCAGGAAGAACACGCGGACGAGATTTTGCGCGGTGTCGGTGATCAGCAGTTTGGCGAAGGACGAAACCTCGGCCTTCTGCCTGGCGTCACGATCGCCGCCATAGGTGGCCCACAGATCGATCAGCGCATAAGGCGCAGGATAATGCTCGCGCGGCGCTTTCTTGGCGGTCTCACTGCGCATACGGGAGGCGAGCAGGCTGCGCACCGGACCGACATTCATCAGCGAGCCGAGCAGGCTCTGTTTTGCCGGCGTCAGCTCGCCGCTGACGGCAGATTTCACCGCAGCGCGCACATGGCGCTCCTGCGTGACGGCATCGACCAGGCCGAGGCGCTTGGCCTGACGCGCGCGTTCGGTCTTGCCGGTCAGCATCATGGTCATCGCCTGCATCGGATTGATCAGATGAGGCAATCGCAATGTGCCGCCGAGGCCGGGATGCAGCCCCAGCAGCACTTCAGGGAAGCCAAAGCTCGCGTCATCGATGGCGATGCGGTAGTCGCAGGCGAGCGCCACTTCCAGGCCGCCGCCGAGGCAATAGCCGTGGATGACCGCAACAGTCGGCAGCGGCAAACGGTCGAGCCGATCGAGTATGGCATGGCCGCGGGTGAGCAGTGCTTCGATTGGGGCGGGATCGGTGACGCCGGGAAATTGCGCGATGTCGGCGCCCGCGATGAAGCCGCCGCGCTTTGCCGAGCGGATCACCAAGCCGCGCGGACGGTCCTGTTCGAGCTTTTCAAGGACGGCATCGAGTTCGGTGAGTACGTCCGCCCCCAGCGTATTGGCGCTGGCGTCCTTTTTGTCGAACAGCAGCCAAGCGATACCATCCTCATCGGTTCGCAGCCGCCAATTTGCCCAGGGTCCCGCGGTTTGGGGCGTTTGGTCGATTGCGAACGGGCCAAGCTCAAGATCGCGCTTGCCGAGTATGGACAAAGCGGGTTTTGCGGCAGGTGATTTGTTCATGCGCGGCCCCTTAGATCGCTTCAATCAACATGGCGCCGCCTTGGCCGCCACCGATGCATTCGGTGGCGATGCCGCGCTTGTAGCCGAGCCGTTTCATCGCATTGACGAGATGCAGCACGATGCGATTGCCGCTGGCGCCGACGGGATGGCCGACTCCGATGGCGCCGCCGTCGACGTTGAGCCGGTCGCGCGGGATCTGTCCGGCCGCGCTGTCGAGACCGAGCGCGTTGCGGCAGAACTCGGCGTCATCCCAGGCCGCGAGGCAGCCCAAAACCTGCGCGGCGAAGGCTTCGTTCAACTCCCACAATTCGATGTCGCCGAGCGCCAACCGGTGGCGTTTGAGGATCGCGGTCGCGCAATAGACCGGCCCGAGACCCATGACCGAAGGATCGAGCGCCGACCATTCGCTGTCGACGATCACGGCTTTTGGTTTGAGCTTGTGTTCCTTCACCGCGTCTTCCGAGGCCAGAATGACCCAAGATGCGCCGTCGGTGATTTGCGAGCTGTTGCCCGGGGTGACTTGGCCCCACGGCCGCTCGAAGGCGGGCTTGAGCTTGGCAAGGTCGTCGGCGGTGCTGTCGGGCCGCACGCCATCATCGTGATCGAAAACCGTGCCGTCACGCGCGAAGGCGGTTTCGATCTCGTCGGCGAAGACGCCGTTCTTCTGCGCTGCCGCCAATCGTTGCTGGCTCTCGGCGGCATATTCATCGGCTTGCCGCCGCGAAATATGAAACAGGTGGCCGACGAGTTCGGCGGTCTGGCCCATATTGAGGTCGGTGATAGGATCGGTGAGCCCGCGTTCGAGCCCAATCACCGGCTTAAAAAGCGATGGACGAAAGGCCAGAAATGCCGCGAGCTTGGCACCGATGCTGCGGGCGGCAAACAGTTGCGCGTACCAGTTGACCGCGCGGTTGCTGAAGATGAGCGGGGCATGGCTGAGCGATTCCGCGCCGCCGGCCAGCACCAGGTCAGACACGCCTTCACGGATGTAACGGTATGCCGTGTCGATCGACTGCATGCCGGAGCCGCAATTGATCTGCACGGTAAATGCCGTCATCGCCTCGCCCATGCCGAGCCGCAACGCCGCGACCCGCGCCGGATTCATCTCATCGGCGATCACATTGACGCAGCCGAGGATCACCTGGTCGAAGGCATCCGGCGCGAATGGCTGGCGCAGCAGCAGCGGCCTTCCGCATTGCACCGCGAGGTCGACCGGCGTGAACGGGCCGGGCTTGCCGCGCGCCTTGATGAACGGCGTGCGGCTGCCGTCGACGATATAGACCGGACGCCGCGCTACTCCGCCGCTGCTGCCGGTGGCGCCAGCGACGGGACCTCGTGCAATGGCGGCTGGTCCGACGTCGGTTGGGGCATTGCCTGCAATGTCGCTTGCGATGACACATCTCCTTTGTTGGATGCGCCGCGGGAAGTCAGCTCTTCCGGGGCGAAATCGTCGACCGCGATGGCGGCGCTTACTGCTTCCGCCGCGGCCTTGAGTTGCGCGGCCTCATCCGCAGTCACCGTACCCTGCTGCACCGCCTGATCGATGTCGCGAGCGCGTGCCGCGTGCATGCGGTCGCGGATCGGCTGCACAGCGACTGTCATGGCAAAGGCACGCTCGAGCAGCGCGATGCCTTTGGAACCCGCGGTGCCGGTTGGATGGAATAGGTCCACCGTGAGGCGATCGCGCGCCACGCTTGGATTGGTGATGATCTCGGCGCAGCGGTCGGTGACACGATCGGAAGGACCGCGGCGGCGCGGACCGATCGGTTGGATGAGGAAACGCAGGAGCCAGGCGACCGGCCGGACGGGAAAATTCGCGATGATCTCGTCGAAACGGGTTTCGATGGTCGAAAGACTCGCCTGTATGCACCATTCGAGCAGAGGGAGGTCATCCTGCTGGCGGCCTTCGTCGTTCCAGCGCTTGAGCGCGGCGCTCGACAGATAAAGCTCCGACAGGATGTCGCCGAAACGCGCCGACAACATTTCCTTGCGCTTGAGCGCGCCGCCAAGTGTGAGCAGTGAAAGATCGACGGCAAGCGCGAAGGCGGCGGCATGGCGGCTGAGCTGACGGTAAAATGGGGTAGCCGCACCGGCATCCGCAGCCGGCGCGAACAGTCCGCCGGTCCAGGCGCGGCCCCATGCGCGCATCGCATTGGCGAGACTGTGACCGACATGGGTCCAAAGAACCTGGTCGAAGGCGTCGAGGCCGCGCGAACGGTCGGCGTCTTCGAGCGCCTGCATCTCCTTGAGCAAATACGGATGGCAGCGGATCGCGCCCTGACCGAACTGAATCAGGCTGCGAGTGACGATATTGGCGCCTTCCACGGTGATCGCGATCGGTACGCCGCGATAGAGGCTGCCGAGATAGTTCAACGGACCTTCGATGATGGCTTTGCCGCCGTGGACGTCCATGGCGTCGTTGACCGATACCCGCAGGCGTTCGGTCGCCTGGGCCTTCATGATGGCGGTGACGACGGCCGGATGGTGCCCGTCGTCGAGCGCCGCGCAGGTCATGCGGCGGGCGGCGTCGAGCAGATAGGCGGTCGCCGCGATACGGCCAAGCCGCTCCTGGATCGCTTCGAATTTCGCGATCGCGACATGAAATTGCTCGCGGATGCGGGCATAGGCACCGGTCACGTTGGCGCTGTAAGCCGCCCCCGCCGCCGACAGTGAAGGCAGCGAAATGCCGCGCCCTGCCGCCAGCGCACTCATCAGCATCTTCCAACCCTTGCCGACCTGCTCGACGCCGCCAATGACATTATCCAGGGGAATGAGGACATCGTGGCCCCAGTTCGGCCCATTCTGAAACACCTGCAGCGCCGGCAGATGACGCCGTCCGATGCTGACGCCCGGCAGATGCGTCGGCACCAGCGCAAGCGTGATGCCGATATCGTCGCGGTCGCCGATCAGGTGGTCGGGATCGCGCAGTTTGAAGGCGAGGCCGAGCACGGTCGCGATCGGCCCGAGCGTGATGTAGCGCTTGTGCCAATTGAGGCGAATGCCGAGCACCTCGCGCCCCTCGAACGTGCCGCGGCAGACAACGCCGAAATCGATCATGGACGCGGCATCCGATCCCGCTTCCGGGCTGGTCAGACCAAAGCAAGGAATCTCCTCGCCACGCGCCAAACGCGGCAGCCAATAGTCCTGCTGCGCCTTGGTGCCGAATTGCAGCAGCAATTCGCCCGGACCGAGCGAGTTCGGCACCATCGCGGTGACAGCGGCACAGATCGAGCAGGACGACAATTTGCGAATGACTTCCGAGTGGGCGTAGGCAGAGAAGCCGAGGCCGCCATACGATTTCGGAATGATCATCGCGAAGAATTTCTGAGCCTTCAAATAGTCCCAGACCTGGGGCGGCAGGTCATGCCATTCCCAGTTGATCTTCCAGTCGTCGATCATGCGGCAGAGCTCTTCGACCGGGCCGGCAAGGAATTGCTGTTCCTCCGCCGACAGCCGGGCAGGGGCATAAGCCAGGAGCTTGTTCCAATCGGGATTGCCGGTGAACAGATCGGCGTCCCACCAAACGTCGCCGGCTTCGATGGCTTCGCGCTCGGTATCGGAGAGACGAGGCAGCGCGTGCTGCGCCAGGCCAAAGATCGGTTTGGTGATCCAGTCGCGCCTGAAGGATGAAAAGGATGAATGGGGCATCGGATGTGACCCGGGCTTGCAAACGGCTACGGCCGGAGCCGTTTCGGTTGGGATGATTGCCTGTAAGATATAGTTATACGGCCTCGGATGTTACACTTTACCATGTTCGACAGCCTCAAAGCGTATATAAGCGCTGAAATCCTGCGGTTTCTCGCGCAGCCCACGTTCCGGTACGCGCCGTTTTTCGCGCCCGACCCCGCCGTGGTTCGCGGCGCGATCGAGCCCGGCGACATCGTTCTGGTCGAGGGCAACAGCCGGCTCAGCGCCATCATCAAGTTCTTGACCCAATCGACCTGGTCGCATGCCGCGCTCTATGTCGGAGCGCGGCCGGGGGATTTGGCGCCGAGCGGCGAGCCGAACGTCCTCTTGGAGGCCGAAGCCGACACCGGCGTCGTGACCGTCCCGCTGTCGAAATATATCGGTTTCAACATGCGGATCTGCCGTGCCGTGGGCCTCGATGCCGAGAGCAAGAATAAGGTCATCGGCTATGCGCTCGCGCGGATCGGCAAACAATACAATTCCAGACAGATCGTCGATCTGGCACGCTATCTCTTCCCTTACCCGCCGGTGCCGGTTTGGTTTCGCCGCCGGATGCTGTCCATCGGCAGCGGCGATCCGACCAAGGCGATCTGTTCCACGCTGATCGCGGAAGCGTTTGCGTCGATCCACTATCCTATCCTACCGGAAAGCGTCTCGATCAACGGCAAGGCCTATGGCGTTGCGCCTTATGTGACGAGCGAAAGCGAGCATATCCGCAAGCACGGGCTCTATACGCCACGGGACTTCGATATTTCGCCGTTTTTCTCCATCATCAAACCCACCATCGCCGCCGGGTTTGACTATCGCACCGTAGAATGGGGTCCGCCGGCTCTCACGGCGGCGAATTCGGGACAGCAGCCCGAATGACGGGGATCGGCGCTGCTATGCAGTTTCGGCGGGAACCGGTTGCGGCCGTCCGTCGTCTCCGACCAGGACGTAAGTGAAAAGGCCCTCCGTGACCTTAATCGGCGTGTCGCCGGTTCCGCGCCGCGCCCAGCTCTCGATCTTCACAGCAATCGAGGTATTTCCGATCTTCTCGACATTGCAGAAGCACGTGACCTCGTCGCCGACCAGCACCGGGCGGCGAAACGCCATGGCCGTGATGGCGACGGTCACGACGCGGCCGCCGGCGCGGCGGGTCGCGACGGTCGCACCTGCAAGATCCATCTGGCACAAAAGCCAGCCGCCAAAAATGTCGCCGTGCGGATTGGTGTCGGCGGGCATCGCGATGGTGCGGATCGCGGGCTCCGATGTCGGTAGGACCTCGGCGGCGTCCGACGGCTTCGCGGATAAGTCGGGCATGGCAATCCTTGCTGTCTGGGTCGTTTACCAAGGCGATCAAACTGGAGGGTAGCGATTGCCAACCGTCCTCTCCAGCCTACATGTCTAATTCGGCATGCGCCATCGTCGCCGGCGTTCCCTGGGCGCTTCCCGGTGGACGCCGCCAGGAAATTCATGAAGCTTACCTGGATCCGGTTTCGATGACCTCGCGCCCCGGTTCGCCTGTTTGTTGCCGAGCCCAACTATTGAGGAACAGAAGATGAGTTTTTTTCCAGGCCAGGACCCGGCGGCGGGCAACGCCAATCAATGTGACGCTCTCGCCGCGATCATCGTGCCGCGGACGGTCGATCTCGGCGACATGACTGTGCGCCGCGCGCTGCCTTCGGCGCATTCGCGCATGGTGGGGCCGTTTATTTTCTTCGACCATTTCGGACCGGCGGAGTTTCGCGCCGGCCAAGGCATCGATGTGCGGCCGCATCCGCATATCGGGCTTGCCACCGTCACCTACCTGTTCGACGGTGAAATCGTGCATCGCGACAGCCTCGGCACCGCGGTGGCGATCAAGCCGGGCGAGGTCAACTGGATGACGGCCGGACGGGGCATCGTGCACTCCGAACGCACGGGTGCCGCGCTGCGCCAGACCGGCAGCCCCATTCACGGGCTGCAGATGTGGGTGGCGCTGCCGGCCGCGAAAGAGGAGATGGAAGCCGGCTTCATCCATCACGACGTGACGGAGTTTCCCGTGATCGAGGAAAACGGCAAGCGCGTACGCGTCGTGATTGGCTCGCTTTATGGCGCCCGCTCGCCGGCACAGACCACGTCGGAAACCGTTTTCGGCGATGTGACGCTGCGAGCCGGCACGGCGCTCCCGATCGAAGCCGGCTACGAGGAGCGCGCGCTTTATGTGATGGAAGGCGCCATCGAGATCGCAGGCGATAGTTTCGAGTCCGGCCGATTGCTGGTGCTGCGCACAGGCGACGCCGTCCAAGTAACGGCGAAGCGCGATGCCCGCTTTGTCATTCTGGGCGGTGCGGCCATGGATGGCCCGCGCCACATTTGGTGGAATTTCGTGTCCTCGCGCAAGGAGCGCATCGAGCAGGCCAAGGCGGAATGGAAAGCCGGGCATTTCGGCAAGGTCCCCGGCGACGAAATCGAATTCATCCCGCTTCCGGAAAAAACGCAAACGATTGGCTCTCCCAATCCGCGCTAACAACAAGCCGACTTACCGCCGCGGATCGGATTTGGCTGCACCGGCGGCACTATCTCGCCGCGCTTGACTTGGAGCGGGGGCGCGGCGCGGAGCGGATGACACATCGGCATAAAAAAGCCCCGGCAGAGCCCGGGGCTTTTGCACCGCCTCAACCTGCTCCGGCGGCGCCCGGAGGCGCGGCTGCTGCTGCTGCCGTACCAAGCTCGGCAGCTACGGCACTGTCGGGCGGATTATGACACCGCAGCGTCCGCCCACATTAGTGTCGCAGCACGACCTTATCCTAGGGCTCGGATCGTCTAACTGGTCGTTTACGACGCCGGAGGGCGGGTATTTACACAGCACGCAGCCGATGCTCTACTACGTGTATAGCCGGGGAAGGGGCACCAATGATCTGCCCTGACTGCCGGCGATGTGGCGAACGATGGGATCAACCAAATGACTAACAAGACCATTTCCGAGACTGAAAACGAGATCCTCACCTGCGAAGTTTCCGACGAGGCACTTAAGTCGGCCGCTGCTGCGCTGCGGGACAAGGTTGGAAGCTTCACGCTTTCATTCTGCTCCGGCTTGGATAGCTGCCCGACCTAACCAGTTCTTGGGCCGGTCCTGACATCCTTTTGGCTGTCGGACGGCTCTCGTAAGCATGTCCGTCTTCGGTTAGCTCCCGCCTCCAGTTGCTGGCAATGCCGGTGGTTGGGCAGTGCGGGAGTTTACCTTTTTAGTGCAGTGGTTAATGGGTATTGAGTCCATTGCGTCGCATTGGCGCAATGGCGCGGTCACGCCCCGGCTGCGATCAACCGATTGCGCATTTTGCCCGAGAGCTCGATCTCGGTCTCCATCACCTTGCCGACATTGAGAAAGCTGTTGGTGCCTCGGCCGCCGCCGCAAGTCCCGCAGCTGAAAATGTCGCCGCTCTCGATGGTGATGATATGCGAGGCGTATTCGATCTGCTCCTCGGGCGTGAATATGGAACGTGTGCCAACGGTTTCCTGCTAAGCGGCCCGCACACGATTGAAGAATTCGGCCACGTTGGATTGAAGCTCGTCGGCACGGCCGGACACGAGCGCCGTCAAATCCGCGATTTCGCAAAAAACCTTGGCGCTGCGCCCGGCGGCTGCCTCGACCGAAAGGATTTCGGTCGAGGCGCTTGCGGTGTGTCCGGCGGCGGTCTGAATGCTGGCGGCGATATCGCGGGTCGTGGCACTTTGTTGTTCGACCGCCATGGCACTTGTTAGCGCGCGGCTCGCCGCTCACGAAACGCTCGGGAGCGTTCCGTGCCTTTTGTCGATTTCGATTTTCGTGGCCGGGTTCTGCCGCCGGTATCGATCGGATCCCTAGCGTCGAGATTGCTCCTTATCCTCGCCAGCAAATCAAGCAAAAGCGCAAATTCGTTTCGGCTGATGCCGTTGAGGGCGCGCCCGCGAATCCGTAGGGCGAACGGCACCAGGCGCCGGCCGATCGCGCGGCCCTGCGGGGTCAGATAGATGTTGATGCGGCGTCGGTCGTCTTGATCCTTTCTCTGAATTATCAAGCCGCGCTTGGAAAGCTGCTTGAGTGCCGCATTGGTATTGGGCTGCATCAGACCCGAACGATTCGTGAGCTCACGCTGCGTCAGTCCGTCCTCGCGCCAAAGTACGCGCAGGTAGGACCAGCCGCCGAAATTTACGTCTTGGCGATCGAGTTCCCTCTTGAGAATTTGCGCGAAGGCCTTGTGGGTGTCGCGCAATTGAAAGGCGACGCTTTCCGACCACGGTAAGATATCTTCGCCGTTGCCGGTATACTGGTCGCCTCGTTTTGATTGCCTGCCCCTCATGACCCATCCGAGACGGGATCGAATGCAGTCAGGTCCGTGAACGTGCCGCCGATGTCGATCGCGATCGAGAGCCCATGAAAATTCGCTCCTCAGTGCCGAATTGCCTAATAATGGGTTATATCGAGATTAATGCACTTTACTCGTTTTGATTGAAACCTCCAGGTGAGTACTTCCGGACGAGCGCCGGAACGGTAGCGGTGGGACGGGAGCAAGGCGGAATGGCATCGTGACCACCTATGTTCTAGCCATTGACCAAGGGACTACGTCGACTCGGGCCATTCTGTTCCGCGCCGACACGTCGATTGCGTGTGTTGCCCAGCAGGAGTTCCCGCAGCATTTTCCGGCCGACGGCGAGGTCGAGCACGAGCCCGAGGATTTATGGGCGACCACCGTCGCGACCTGCCGCAGCGCGCTTTGCGCCAGGCCGGCGCCACGCCAAGGATATTGTCGCCATCGGCATCACCAATCAGCGCGAGACCACGCTGTTGTGGGATCGCGCCACGGGGCGTGCGGTCCATCGCGCCATCGTCTGGCAGGATCGGCGCACTGCGGATTTGTGCGCACGGCTTAAGAACACCGGCCATGAGGCATTATTCGCTGCCAAGACCGGACTTTTGCTCGATCCGTATTTCTCCGGCACCAAGCTTGCTTGGCTGTTGAGCCGAACGCGCCGAGATCGGCGAGCGAGCCGCGCGCGGCGAACTCGCTTTCGGCACCGTGGACACGTATCTCCTGTGGCGGCTGACCGGTGGCAAAGTCCACGCCACCGATGCGACTAATGCATCGCGCACGCTTCTGTTCGATATCCACCGCGGCCGTTGGGATGACGAATTGCTGCAATCTCCTCGGCGTGCCGAAAGCCGTATTGCCGCAAGTCTTGGATTCATCCGCCGCATTCGGCATGACCGATCCTGAACTATTCGGCGCCGCGATCCCGATTTACGGCATCGCCGGCGATCAGCAGGCCGCGCTGATCGGGCAGGCTTGTTTTGCGCCGGGCATGCTCAAGGCCACATACGGCACCGGCTGTTTCGCGCTTCTTAATACCGGCGCAACGCCGGTGGCATCTAAAAACAAGCTCCTCACGACCATTGCCTATCAACTGGACGGCAAACGCAGCTACGCGCTCGAGGGCTCGATCTTCGTCGCCGGTGCCGCGGTGCAATGGCTGCGCGACAGCTTGCACGTGGTGCAAGAGCGCGGAGGAAACCGGCGAGCTCGCGCAAGCGGCCGATCCGACGCAGGAGGTTATTTTAGTCCCGGCCTTTGTCGGACTGGGCGCTCCCTATTGGCGGCCCGATGCGCGCGGCGCGCTGTTTGGTTTGACACGGGCGACCGGACCGCGGGAATTGGCGCAAGCCGCGCTCGAGAGCGTGTGTTTTCAAACAGCCGATCTGCTCGCCGCGATGAAGGCCGATTGGGCCGAGGCCGAAAACACGCTGAAGACGCTTACGGGTCGACGGCGGCATGGCGAATTCCGACTGGACGATGCAGCGGCTGGCCGACTTGCTTGCCAGTACCGTCGACCGTCCGCAGATCAAGGAAACGACGGCGCTTGGCGCCGCCTATTTGGCTGGTTTGCACGCCGGTTTCTTTCCGGAGCCGGATCGGTTTTTGGATCTTTGGCAATTGGAGCGCCGTTTTTCGCCGCAGATGGATGCCGCGACACGCGAGCGAAAACTAGCGGGCTGGAGATCGGCCGTCCGCCGCTTGCTGGCGTAAATTCATCACCGCGCAAAACGCGGTACGCCAATCACATACGGCGCGCGCGCAGGCTTGCCGGAACTCGGCTCGCCCCCCAAGCGTTAGTGCGGAGCGGTGGGATTCAATCCTGGATTGGATGAGATGTGCGGCATTTGCGGTGAGGTGACCTTCAATGGTGTCGCTGCCGGTCATTCCCTTGCGGCGATGACTGAGATCATGCGGCCACGCGGTCCGGATGCGGGCGGCGCCTATTCGCAGGACCGCATCGCGTTTGGCCATCGCCGGCTCAGCATCATCGATCTTGCCGCCGCGTCGCAACAGCCGATGATCGATCCCGAGCTCGGGCTCGCGATCGTTTTCAACGGCTGCATTTACAATTTTCGCGAGCTGCGCAGCGCGCTTGACGGCGAAGGGCTATCGGTTCTTCTCGCAGGGCGATACCGAAGTCATTCTCAAGGCCTATGCGGAGTGGGGACCGCGCTGCGTCGAGCGGTTCTACGGCATGTTTGCCTTCGCGCTTTGGGAGCGCAATTCCGGGCGTGTCGTGCTGGCGCGCGATCGCCTCGGCATCAAGCCGCTTTATTATGCGGAACAGCCGGGCCGCTTTCGCTTCGCCTCAAGCTTGCCGGCGCTGCTGGCTGCGGGCGATATCGACGCCACCATCGATCCCGTCGCGCTGCATCATTACATGAGCTGGCACGCCGTCGTGCCGGCGCCGATGACGATCATCAAGGGCGTGCGCAAGCTCGCCCCCGCCACGATTTGCATCATCGAGCCGGACGGCCGCCGCCGCGAGGAAGTCTATTGGCGGATCGAAGTCGGTCCGCGAGCCGAGGACCGCCGCCTCACCGAGGCCGATTGGCGCGAGGCGATCCGGCTCAATCTCGGCAAAGCAGTCGAACGCCGCCGGGTCGCGGACGTGCCGGTCGGGGTCCTGCTGTCCGGCGGACTGGATAGCTCGATTCTGGTCGCGATGCTCGCCGCGCAGGGACAAAACGATCTCAAAACGTTTTCCGTTGGATTCGAGAAAGTCGGCGATGTCGAAGGCGACGAGTTTCGCTATTCCGATCTGGTCGCGCAGCGCTTTCGCACCGATCATCATCGCATCAAGGTGGACGCGTCGCGCGACGATCGATGCGCTGCCTGGAATGGTCGCCGCCATGTCGGAGCCGATGATGAGCCACGATGCCGTCGGCTTCTACATGCTGTCCCAGGAAGTTTCGAAATACGTGAAGGTGGCGCAGAGCGGGCAGGGCGCCGACGAGATTTTCGGTGGCTATCACTGGTATCAGGCGCTGCGGCGCTCGAACGATCCGGCGGCGGATTATGCGCGGGTTTATTTCGACCGCGACCACGATGAGATGGCGCAGACGCTCGCACCCGCGCTGATGAATGGCGACTACAGCCGCGAATTCGTCGACGAGTTTTTCGTGCCTGCCGCAGCGCCGATCCGATCGATAAGACGTTACAGCTCGATACCCAGATCATGCTGGTCGACGATCCGGTCAAGCGCGTCGACAACATGGCGATGGCCTGGGGCCTCGAAACCCGTGTGCCGTTTCTCGATCACGACGTGGTGGAGCTTGCGGCGCGCATGCCGGCCGAGCTCAAGGTTCGCGAGGGCGGCAAATATATTCTCAAGGAAGCCGCACGCGGCCTGGTTCCCGACGAAGTGATCGATCGGCCGAAAGGCTACTTCCCGGTGCCGGCGCTCAAATACATCCGCGGTGCATTCTACGACGTTCGTCCGCGACGTACTCGACACGCCGCAGGCGCGGCAGCGCGGTCTGTTCAACCGCCGCCTATATCGATCGTCTGCTCGCCAATCCCGAGGGCGAACTGACGCCAAAGGGCCACGCGAAGCTGTGGCAAGTCGCGTTGTTGGAGTGTTGGCTGCAAACCCAAGGAATCTAACCAGGACTTTAAGCCGGGACTTTAACCAGGAATTTGAAGCCGGAGTTTGAAAGCATGGATTTCAGGTTCGACCCGCACGATCGAATCCTCCGTATCCGGACCTTGAACCCTCCGGGGCAGCAAGCGCGCACTTTTGCGCCCGACGACCGCTTTCAGTTTGGCATCGAGGAGGAATATTTTTTGTCGGATGCGCAAACACTTCATGCGCCGGCGGAGACGCCGGATGCGCTTTTTCATACGGCGGATTTTGGCGCGTCGGGCCATATTGGACGGGAGTTCTTGCAAGCCCAGATCGAGGTCGCGACCGAGCCGCATAGCGTCGCTAACGACGCGCGGATCGAGCTTCGCCAATTGCGCCTGAACGCCGCCGCCGCCGCGGCGGAACACGGGCTCGCCGTCTTGGCATGCGGAACGCATCCGCTGGCGTCATGGCGGGACTCGGTGCAGAGCCCGAAGGATCGCTACACCAAGGTCATGCACGACCTGCAGATGATCGGTCAGCGCAACATGTTGTGCGGGATGCACGTCCATGTCGAGTTTCCCGATCCGGCGCGTCGCGTCGAGGTGATGGCGCGGATGCTGCCTTACCTGCCGCTGTTCATCGCATTGGCGACCTCGTCGCCGTTCTGGCAGCGCCGGGCGACCGGCTTGAAGGGCTATCGCCTCGCTGCCTATGACGAACTGCCGCGCACCGGCTTGCCGGAATTGTTCCGCACCAACGCGGACTATGATGCCTATGTCGATGCCATGGTGCGCTCGGCGGGAATGGAGGACGCCAGCCATCTATGGTGGGCGATCCGACCCTCGCAAAAATATCCGACTTTGGAGCTGCGCGCCCCGGACTGCTGTACGCGCCTTGACGATACGATCGCGATTGCGGCGCTCTATCGCGTGCTGGCTCGCTTTCTCTACGGCCATCCCGAGCACAATGCGGGCATCGACGTCGTCGACCGCGCCCTTGCCGTTGAGAACAAATGGCGCGCCCAGCGTTACGGCGTGCAGGGCACCTTCGTCACGCGCTCAGGCGGAGTTGCCGTCAGCGAGATGCTTGGCCGCGTCCTGGAGCTCATTCCGAGGGATGCCGAAGCGCTCAATTGCGTCGAACAGGTCGAACGCTGCCGCACGATCATCCTGGAAGGGACTTCGGCCGACGCGCAAATACGCATCTTTACTGAAAATAGACACGAAGGCGCCGATATTGCCTTACATAAGGTGACTCAATGGATTAAGGACGTCACGCTGGTGGCGTGATCGACGGGTGGAGCGAAGGCAGTTTTATGTGCCGCTGGATCGCATATCGTGGGGAAACCACTGCGCTCGAACACTATGTGACTGAGCCGTCGCATTCTTTGGTCTCGCAAAGCCTCCACGCGCTTGAGTCGACCGCCAGCACCAATGGCGATGGCTTCGGGCTTGGCTGGTACGGTCAGCATCCTGAGCCTGGACTTTACCGTGAGATCAGACCCGCCTGGGCGGACGAAAACCTGCGGTATTTATGCCGCCATTTGCAATCGCATCTGTTCTTTGCCCATGTCCGCTCCGCAACCGGCACCGCCATCACCCGTGTGAATTGCCATCCGTTTGCCTCCGGCAGGTGGATGTTCATGCATAATGGCTTCCTCGGCAATTGGAGCCGTTTACGCCGTCAAGTCGAAGGGCTCATTTCCGATGAGCTTTATCCGTCGCGCATCGGCACGACCGATTCGGAAGCAATCTTCCTGGCCATGATGGGCGCCGGCATGGAGAAGCCGCTCTTGGCGGCGGAGCGGACGCTGGCGACGCTCACCGATCTCGTCAATCAGGCCAAGTCGGGAGATCGTTTCCGTTTCACCGCGGCGCTGGCAAATGGGCGCGACCTTTACGCTTTCCGCTATGCGGTCAACGACCGCGCCAACACGCTCTATTATCGGGAATCGGAACGCGGCATCGTGATCGTTTCCGAGCCGCTCGACGAGGATCACAAAAACTGGGTCGCGGTGCCGGAAAACCACGTCGTGGTGGCGTGCGCCGGCGAGCGCGCGCGCATTTTGCCGCTGCTGCACCGGCACCAGGAGGCGGCGGAATGATTCTCCTTATCCGGATCTAAGACGCAGTATGTCCGTAGTTTCGCGTCACGGTTTCCAGCCTCGCTGCCAGGCTGGCGGCACTTTGCTGTCGATCAGAATGAAAGCGATGCGGCACGGCTTGGTGCCGTTATTGACCCAGGCATGATTGGTGCCCTGCTGCACCAGGACATCGCCGGCCTTGACATGGATCTCGCTGTCATCGAGCAGCATATCGATCTCGCCGTCGAGCACCAGCGCGTAGTCGACGGTCCTGGTCCGGTGGGTATTGGCGTGGCGCGGATAGCCTTGCGTCGCCGGATCGATGCCCATTGCGGTCAGGATCTGATGATGATCGACCGGGCCGGCATGGGCTGGCGTCGGTGCGAAATCGACGATGCGAAATACCGTGCCGTTCGCGGTTGGCGGCACGCCGACCTGGCCTTGGGCCTGATCGGTTGAGGCGGCTGCGTCGACGGGAAACTCGGTCGTGCGCCACAGCATAGTCATGCCGTTGCCGCCGGCGTTGCGTTGCTTGGCTTGCAGCGGAACGTCGAACAATACGATCGCTTTGCCTTTGGCGTCATGCCCGGTCACGATCCGGCGCGTCGATTTCAGCTCCATGGTCACGTCCTCCGCTGACTTGCTATTGCCGAGCGCATTAGACAATTATGCTCGCCTTGGCAAAAGCGCAAAACCGGAACGGCGATGCAATCGCCTGCGATTTCCTTTGCCTCGTTTGCGGGCTCCTTATGACGACGCTGCAGGACATCCCCGTTATCGATCTGCGCGACGGCGGGCCGCTGCGCCACGCGCGGCAAAGCGCCCATAAAGCGCGTGCTTTGCGTGACGCCTGTCTTGGTTTTTTGCCGCGCGCAATATTGCCGCTGGTGCCGGCGCTCGATTGCATCTCGCGGCATTGGCTGGCGCGGTCCAACTCGCCGTATCTGCCGGAGATCGCCCAGATTGCCGATACGCTCGGTTTCTCCGGCGTGTGGCTGCTCAATGCGTCCTATCAATGGGGCTGCACGTCGCTTGCTCGCGAACAGAACGGCTTACCTTGGCTGATCCGGACGCTGGATTGGCCTTTTCCCGGTCTCGGTCGCTATGCCGAAGTGGCCCATATGCAGGGTGCCGGCGGCGATTTCTTCAACGTCACCTGGCCGGGCTATGTCGGCGCGCTCACCGCGATGGCGCCGCTGCGCTTCGCGGCAAGCGTCAATCAGGCGCCGCTGCGCCGGCGCACGGAGCATCGCTATCTTCGCGCTTATGATTTTGCCGCGAATGCCTTGGCGATTTGGCGATCGGACGATCTCATGCCGTCGGATCAGTTGCTGCGCCGGGCGCTCGAACTGTGCGACGATTATCGCGCCGCGCGGCGCATGCTGGAAACGACGCCGGTGGCGCGCCCGGTCATCTATACACTGGTCGGCTGCGCGCCGAACGAACGGTGTGTGATCGAGCGCACAGAGACCGCTTTCGTCACCCGCGAGGACGAAACTTGTGCGGCTAACGACTGGCTACCGCGCCGGCCCGGATGGGAGGGCCGCATCGGAACGCGCCGATTTTTGTCGAGTTCGCTTGCCGATGCCGCAAGCTATAGCCGTGCGCGCCGGGATGCGCTCAAGGCTTGGGATGGCGTCTTGGCGGCGCCGGCTTTCGATTGGGTGCGCGAGCCAGTGCTCAATCCTTATACGCGGCTTGCGGTTGCCATGTGCCCGGCGTCCGGACTTCTCAGAGTGGTAGGCTACGACAAGACGGAAGCGATTTTGCCGGAGCCGGTGACCCGCATGTGCGAAATTTCCGGGCAACCAAGCGCCGATGCCGCTTGAAGAGGCGCCCGAAGGCTTTAGAAGCACTGCAACAGCCGCCCATGTTTCGTAAAAGACTTTGTGTATCAATAGTTTAAATACAAACCAGCCGGATTGTGCTGGCGATCACATCCCGCACCGCAAACCAGGCCTAGGTTGAACCCACGATCACTAGCCGGAGATGGAGCGAGCCATGAGCACGATGACAATGACCAACTTCCGCACCTCTCAGCTGTCCCAGTGGCAACGCCTCACGGGCCGCATCGCCGAGTGGCAGCGCCGATCGCGGTCGCGCCACGAACTGGAATGCCTCAGCGACGCCACCTTGCGCGACATCGGAATGACCCGTTGCGACGCACATCGCGAGCTGCAAAAGCCATTCTGGATGGCGTGACCGCCACGATTGGTTACCCCGCAACCTGTCAGGCCACGCGGATGGGTCGCCCGGAGACGGGCGGCCTATTCTTTTATTCGGCGCGTTTGCGGCCGCTTTGGTAATTTAGGTAGCATGCCGCAATACCAAGCGGGCGCAACGGCGGCCGCCGGGAGAAGGAAGGCGCCTCAATGCCCAAGATCAAAACCGCCGACGGCGTGCAGCTCTATTACGAAGAGGCCGGTGCGGGGACGCCGGTTGTCTTTGTGCACGAATTTGCCGGCGATTACCGCACCTGGGAGCCGCAGATGCGGCGCTTCACGCGGTCGCATCGTTGCGTCACCTATAGTCAGCGCGGTTATCCGCCGTCCGACGTGCCGAACGATCCGGCGCGCTATGGCCAGGATATCGCGCGCGGCAACGTCATTGCCGTCATGGACGGGCTCGGCATCAAGAAGGCCCATGTGGTCGGTCATTCCATGGGTGCTTATACGGCGCTCCATGTCGGCATCCGTCATCCCGAGCGGTGCATCTCGGTGACTGCTGCGGGCTGCGGTTGGGGTTCGCTGCCCGATCCGATCGCGCGCGAGGCGATGCGCGCACAAGCCGCGGACACGGCAAAGATGTTCACCGAGAAAGGCATCGCGGCGGCTGCGGCTATTTACGCCGATACCCCGACGCGCCAAGCGCAAAAACATAAAGACCCGCGCGGCTATGCCGAATTCTCGCGGATGCTGGCCGAGCATTCGGCGCAAGGCCACGCGCTGACCATGACGATGCTGCAAAGCAAGCGCCCGACGCTGTGGGACCTGGAGGCGGAATTGAAGACATTCTCGGTGCCGCTTCTGGTGGTTTGCGGCGACGAGGACGAGACCTGTCTCGACGGCAGTGTGTTTCTCAAGCGCACCGCGCCGACCGCGGCGCTGTTGGTCGTCCCACGCTCGGGCCACACCATCACCAGCGAGGAGCCGGCTGCGGTTAACACCGCGCTGGCCGAGCTCTTCGCCGCCGCCGAGAATGGCCGGTGGCTCGCACATAAGCCGCCGGCCTGATGAGCGCGCCTGACGGCACAACGTCGCGTCGAACGGTAGCTTTCGCTGCTCCGTTTCGCCATCCGGCATTCGCCGTGATTTGGACGGCGACATTGGTCTCCAATGTCGGCGGCTGGATGTACAGCGCCGCCTGCGGCTGGCTCATGACGAGCCTTAATCCCGATCCGTTGATGGTTGCGCTGGTGGCAGCGGTGAGTTCGCTCCCGATCTGTCTGTTCGCGATTCCAGCCGGCGCGCTCGCGGATATTTTCGATAAGCGAAAATACTTGATCGTCGTCGAAGTTCTGACGACGGCGGTGTCCGCGATCTACGCGATGATTGTCGGTCTAGGTTTGGCGACGCCCGGCAATTTGCTCTTGTTCACGTTCCTGATCGGGGCGGCCGGCGCCTTGACGGTTCCGGCTTGGCAGGCGGTGGTGCCGCAGCTCGTGCCCAAGGACGACCTGCCGGCCGCGATTGCCGCCAACAGTGTCGGTGTAAATATCTCCCGCGCGCTCGGTCCAGCGCTCGGCGGCGTGATGATTTCCGCCTATGGCATTGTCGCGCCGTTCTGGCTCAACGCCATCTCCAATCTGGCCGTCGTCGGCTCATTGCTATGGTGGCGCCCGGCGAAAGGGCGCGGCACGCTTTTGCCGTCCGAGCGTTTTGGCCAAGCCATCTTGGCCGGGCTGCGCTATGCCAGGCATAATTCGCATTTGCGGGCGACGCTGTTCCGCGCGGCTGGTTTCTTTCTGTTCGCCAGCGCCTATTGGGCGTTGCTGCCGCTGGTCGCGCGCGAGCAGATCGTGGGCGGCCCGGGCCTCTATGGCGTGCTGCTCGGCTTTATCGGAATCGGCGCCGTGGCTGGCGCGTTTTTCCTGCCATGGCTGAAAGGCAAGCTCGGACCGGACCGTTTGATGGCGCTGGGCGCGCTCGGGCAGGCGCTCGCCATGGTGCTCTATGGTATCGCCCGCGAACCGGCGACAGCGTTGGTCGCGAGCGTGATTGCCGGGGCGTCGTGGATCGCCGCATTGGCGACGCTGAGCGTATCGGCGCAGGTTGCGCTGCCGGATTGGGTGCGTGGGCGGGGCCTTGCGCTTTACACGACCGTATTTTTCGGCTGCCTGACGCTCGGCAGTGCGGCCTGGGGTGAAATCGCGGGCCTCACAGGTCTGGCCGATGCGCACTTTCTTGCCGCCGCCGGCGCCGTTGCGGCCGTCGCACTGACTTGGCGGTGGAAATTACAGACCGGCGCCGGCATCGATTTGACGCCGTCGATGCACTGGCCGGCGCCGCTGACCGCGCAGACTATCGAGCGCGATCGCGGGCCGGTCTTGGTGACGGTCGAGTACCACATCCGGCCGCAGGATCGCGCAGCGTTCCTCGATACCCTTGCTGGATTGGAACATGGCCGGCGTCGCGACGGCGCCTATGCCTGGGGCGTGTTCGAGGACGCGGCGGAGGAGGGGCGCATCGTCGAAACCTTCCTGGTCGAATCTTGGATGGAGCATCTGCGCCAGCACGAGCGCGTCACCAAAGCCGATCGATTGGTGCAAGAAGCCGTGCAACGCTTCAACTTGGCCGGCCCGCCGAAGGTGACGCATTTCATCGCCGCCGAAGCTTAGCGCGAAAACCCGGCTTGTTTTCTACTGTTTCGCGCTTGGCATCGCTGCCGACAATATAGTCTTTGCAATCGCGTCCCACGCCAGGTTCTTCATCGCCACCAAAGGCGGATTGTCGAGCACGGCGACACTTTCGCTCCGTTGATTGCATCCCGCAACCAATACCGAAATCTTGATGTCGCCATCGCTGTAATAGACGTCGCCCTCGCCGTTGTGGCCGTCAGCCGTCGGACCGATGCCGGTGGCCTCATAGATCGTCTGCACCACCCGCGCGGTCTCAAGATCGGCGGTGAGCAAGTCGCGTTCGGCATCGATGTCCGGCTCAATGTGATGGGTCACGCGCGCGTCGTTACGACTGAAGCCGACACCGCGGTCGAACGTGGCGGCGCCGAGCCACACCGCGCGGCCCTCCTGGCCGTGCTCCAACACGCGCCAGAAGCGGACATGATGCCGGCGGTCCGCGCTGACGCCGACCGGCTTTTCGAAGGCCAGGTCCTGGCGCTTGCCGTTGTAATACAGATGGCTGACCGGCGCGTCGCGATAGGGCCGGTCGAGCAGAACGCTGCCGGCGATCTCGACGCTCGATCGCAGCGTGATCGGATCGGCCGGATACCAGCCGGCGGCATTCATGGCACAGAGGACATCGCCGCGCGATCCGACCAATCCGACATTGATCGGATCGCCGGGAATGCCGTTGGCCGTGCGCGTGACCATGGTCAGCCCTTCAAGGGCGTGCTGATGCTCGTAATGCCGCCAGGTCAGGGGCAGCACGATATAAGCCAAAAGAAAATACAGCCCGACGATCACGCCGCCCGACGTGAGCAAAAGTGCTCCCCATTTGATGTGATGAGCGCGGATCTGCATCGTTCGCCGCTCACCGGGCCGCGGCGGCCCGGATCGATCTCTTCAGGCGCTTGCGCGTCCGGCGCGAACCACGCAACGCGGTTTGCAGGTCGTGCAATTGTCTTGCGGCGGCAGCGGTCGCTTGCGTTTCGATGCGCCGGTACTTTTCGATCAGGGCCCGCCCGAACGGCGTGAGCGCCGCGCCGCCACCCTGCGCGCCACCGGGTTTTTTGGCGACGACGTCCTCGCGAAAGCAGCGATTGAGATCCTCGACCAGGAGCCACGCCCGCCGGTAAGACATGCCAAGCGATCGGCCGGCTTGCGAGATCGAGCCTGATTTATCGATCGCTTCGAGAAGCCGGATTTTGCCGGGCCCCAGCGCCCGGTCGGCGCCAAAATCGACCCGAACTGTCAGCCGTACGCCAAGCATCGAAAACCTCGCGCCGAGACTCGCCCGGCACGTTAGCATCGACACACGGCTGCGCTGAAGGCGTTGCCGGCGCTTTATGGGGATGCAATGCAGATCGTCAATCGCTGCCACAACGGCAGCGCGCCGACGGTATTGCACCGCCTTCGCCGGCGTCTTTTGTGCCAAGCGAATTCAGCGGCAACACGATTTGCAGGAGTTAGGACTGCCTCGGAACACGCGGGCGGCTCAGGCTCCTGTGCACTCGCCATTTTTGAGGCCGAATCCAGACAGGCAATTTTGCACGCAACGCGCGAAGGCGGAAGCCAGTAATCCGATAATGCCACGCCGCTCACGTTCGGCGCGACTTGACGCGCTATTGCACTGTAATTGTCGTCGTCGTGGTCGTTGGTGTCGTGCTGCCGGTATTGGACGTGCCGCCGAACTCGCCGGCGCCCCAATCGATCGGATCGTCCTCGCGGTGGCGGCGGATCAGCGTCTTGTCATGCTGGCCGAAATAGAACCTCAAGCCGCCCCAAGCGCCACGGAAGTTGTCTTGGCCGACACGGCCTTCCGCAAACAGCGCCGCCATGACGCCGTGCTGCATCGGCACACCCCATTCACCGCCGAGCGCCAGCGCATGCTCGCCGCCGAGATAGCGATGTCCGGCATAAACGCTAAGATTGTCCTGCAGGTAATAGTTGACGTTGAACTGATCGAAGAACCGGGTTTTCACGTTATAGGTCTGGGTCAGCCCATTAACGATGGTCGACCGGTCGTTGCCGAACTCGACGCCGGCCACGCCCTGCAACGTCCATCGGCCGGAGTAATATTCCGCTTCGGGCCCGACGTGGTTGGCGTTCACGCCGCCGGCCTGATTCCAATAAGTGTAGGAACCATACATACCGAGCAGGCCTTCGGACGGATTGCGCCAGAACATGTGACCTTCGACGGCGCCGAGGGTGCGGCTATCAAAGCTCGCAGCCGTTGCGTCGATCTGGGCGCCAAACTCACAGCCGAGCGGCACCGCCAGCGATCCGGTCCCGGCATAGAGAGCATCCTTGGCGAATGAACCGCCATAGGCACTAAGCTTGCCGTTGACACCATCTACCGCCTGCACGCAACCCGACGACGGCGACGCCTTGGTGGCCATATCAGCGCTGTGCGCCGCAACGGAAACGAGGCTGACAGCCCCGGCAATGATGAAAATCGCCCCTGAACGGATCAAAACCCACCCCTTTTGTAATATTTGCAGCAAAATCAATAGTCGCACCCGCCATGGAACATGCTTAGCTTGGTGGGTCCGTTAGTTTGGTCGGCCCCAGCGAAAAAATAAATATCAAACAGCCAGCTATTTGGGGAAAACCACAGAAAGTAGCGCGCTGTGGTCGCTGGGCAACAGATTTTGCCTTTTTGCAGAATTTCTCAGAAGGAATGTTTGGCTTTCCCCGCCGCGGCGGACTGGATCAACCCCCGCAACCGCTGCGGCGTGACTGGAAGCTGCGTCACTGCGCCGGGCGTGCCGAGCGCGTCATCGATCGCCGCGGCGATGGCGGCGCCGACGGCATTGGCGCCGCCTTCGCCGGCGCCTTTGACGCCGAGCGGATTGAGCGGGCTTGGCGCGTCTTCGGTGATCAGCACCTCGATCGGCGGAATTTCGCGCGCGGTCGGCATCAGGTAATCGGCGAAGCTGACGCAAAGCGGCTCGCCACGCGCGTCATAGAGGAATTCTTCGAACAGCGCGCCGCCGAGGCCCTGCGCCACGCCGCCGGCAATCTGGCCATCGACCAGCATCGGGTTGACCGCCTTGCCGATGTCATAGCCAACGACGTAGCGTTCGACCGCGACCGCGCCGGTCTCGCGGTCGACGTGCACCACGGCGAAATGAACGCCGTAAGGATAATTCATGTGCTGCGATTCGAACCAGCCGTCGGCGGCAAGACCGGGCGTGGCGTCGCCAAGAAGCTTTGAGCCGGGGTTGAGCGCGCGCGCGACTTCGCCAAGCGTCACCGAAGGTCCTTGCGTAGTGTCCTTGCGCATGATCTTTCCGTCGATCACGTCTAACGACTCCGGCGCGGATTGCAGAAGGCCGGCTGCCGCTACGATCGCCTTGGTGCGCAATTTTGCCGCCGCTATGCGGGTTGCTTCGCCGGTCATCACCGTGACCCGCGAGGCGAATGTGCCCATGCCGTAATCGATCCGGTCGGTCTGGCCATGCACCACGCGCACGCGCCGGTAGTCGACGCCGAGCGCATCGGCGCAAATTTGCGCGATGACGGTCTCCATGCCCTGACCGACCGAGGTGGCGCCGGTCACGATTTCAACCGCGCCGCTGGTATCGACGCTGGCGTGCACGCCATCGTAGGGCCCAAGGCCACTTTTTTCGACGAACATCGCGAACCCGGCACCGACAGTTTCGCCGGCGGCGCGGCGGCGCTTCAAATCTTCGCGCAAGGTTTGCCAGCCGATGGCTGCGAGCGTCTTGTCGAGCAGGCGAGCATAATCGCCGGAATCGTAAGTCATCTCGGTGCCGAGCGTGTCGAGATGACGCGCGAACGGCATCTCGGCCGCGCCAATGAGATTACGGCGGCGGATCTCGATTGGATCGATGTGCAGTTTCGCGGCGATGGCGTCCATCAGCCGCTCGCGCACGAACGTGCTTTCGAAGCGGCCGGGCGCGCGATAGGTACCGCACGGCGTCTTGTTGGTGAGCCGGATGCGGCCAACCATGCGATAGGCGCCGACGCGGTAGGGGCCGAGCAGCATGGTGGCGGCGAGATCGGGCACGGTCGCGGCGTGGGTGCGCACATAGGCGCCCTGATCGTGAAAAAACTCGCCGTCGATGGCGAGCAGCCGGCCGGCTTGGTCGACCGCGGCGCGAACGTGGTAATGCTGCTGGCGCGAGTGATTGGTCGCGATCAGGTGCTCGTGGCGGTCCTCGATCCATTTCACCGGACGCTCAAGCCGTAGCGCCGCGAGGCAGGCGAGCACGTCCTCCGGATAGAGTTCGCCGCGCACGCCAAAGCCGCCGCCGGTATGGCCCTCGTGCAGATGCACGGATGAAGACGCGCGGCCGAGCATGCGTGCGAGCGCATCGCGGTTCCAGTGCGGCACTTTGGCGGCGCCGAAAAGTTCAAGCACATTGCGTCCGCGATCAAGGCGCGCGATGGCGCCGCGCGTTTCCAGCGGCACGCCGCTGTGCCGCCCGATTTTCAGGTCGAGCGCGACAATCGCATGCGCGGCGGCAAAGGCGGCCGTCACGTCGCCGTAGCCCTTGGGCACCGTGGCGGCTTCGGTCGAGTGGCCGGCCTCGAATTCGGCGGGCGGCGCATCGGCCGCCAGCAGTTCCGGCAACACCTCGATCTCGACCGTCACCAGGGCGGCGGCGTCTTCGGCTTGGTAGGGATCGGCGGCAAAGACGACCGCGACCGGCTCGCCGACATAACGCACCCGATCCGTGGCCAGGATCGGCTGGCGATAGGGGTCAAGCCCTTCGATGCGGGTAAGGCGAAAATCGATCGGCGGAATAGCGGCGACGTTGGCTGCGGTCCACACCGCGATCACGCCCTGCGCGGCCAGCGCCGCCCGCGCGTCGATCGATACGATGCGGCCATGCGCATGCGCGGAGCGGACCACGCGCATGTGCAATTGATGAGCGAAAGAAACATCGGCGGCGAAACGTCCCTGGCCGGTGACAAGCGGCCGGTCCTCGAGGCGCGGAAGCGAACGACCGACGAAAGCCATAATGTTCAGGCCGATCGATGTGAATGGTTCATTGCGGTTTTTGCTCCGCGGCGATCGCGTCGAGGTGTTGCGTCTCGTTGACGCGCCGCACGGAAATCCGCTTGCCGCTGATATCGATTTCGTTGAGGCAGCAAGGATCCTGGACGAGACGCCAATAAGCGGAGAGCGGCTGGTCGAGCAATTCAAGCAAAAGCGCGCGGTTCACGCTGTCATGGCCGACCAGCACGACTGTCTCGTCGAGATGGCGGTCCAGCGCCATGCGCAACGCGTTGGCTGTTCTTGCCACCAAATCCTGCAGCGCTTCGCCGTTTGGGAAGCGCACGAGTTGCGGGCTGGCAAACCACGCGTCGAACAAGCCGGGATTAAGCGCCTTGGCCTCGGCGAAGGTTTTGAATTGCCACGCCCCGTAATCGATATCGTTGAGATCGTCGCAAGTTTTGGCGACGATGCCGCAGGCTTTGGCGATAGTTGTTGCGGTCTCGATGCACCGCCGCATCGGGCTCGTATAGATATGGCTCGGCTGCCAGCCGGTAGCGATGCGCTTGGCGACGGCCGCCGCCTCGGCGTGCCCGCGCGCGGTCAAATCCAGCGG
Source organism: uncultured Alphaproteobacteria bacterium (assembly GCA_963784005.1). Lineage (GTDB taxonomy): Bacteria > Pseudomonadota > Alphaproteobacteria > Rhizobiales > Xanthobacteraceae > BOG-931. The sequence goes on from CAWAPT010000013.1 coordinate 49,713, forward strand.
CGCGCGACCACGGAACCGTTCGGGCTTAATGCCTTCGACATGGCCGTGGCGGGTCAGCAGGATTTTGGTCATGCAAAGCGGCTATTTCCAGCCGAGCCGTTCGAGAATCGCGCGACCCATGATCCAGTCTTTGTCCTCGGCCGAGAGAAAATCGAGCGTCTCGGTGAAATGGGTGATGCGCTGTTTGTAGGTCGCCTTGTTGTATGAGTTCGTCAGATCGGTGCCCCAATGGCAGCGGCGCGGACCGAACGCATCGAACAGGCGGCGGATGTGCACGGTCATGTCACGGAACGGATAGGACTCCGCCGAATAGAACGGCGTGGTCGAAAGCTTGACCGAGACGTTCGGATATTTGGCGAGCGCCGCCGTCTCCGCGATCGCCTCCGGCAGCTTGCCGGATTTGGCGACTTCGCCGGTGACGCCGAGATGATCGGCGATCATGGTGAGCTGCGGATGGCGCTCGGCGACGCGCGCAAAGTGCGCCATCGGTGCGCCGTAAAACATCACCGGGAGATGGTACTTCTCGGCGGCCGGCCAGAACCAATCGATGGTGCCCCCGGTCAGCCAATGCCATTGCGGCGGGTGAAAAGTCAGCCTGATGCCGAGCATATTGGGCTGCTTCTTCCAATCGGGCAGGAGCTTTGCGGAATTCGGATCGTCGACCGGAATGCGGCCCATGACGGCAAAACGCGCCGGATAGCGGCGCGCGGCTTCGAGCGCGTAGTCGTTGCGATCGCCTTCCCAGGACGGCGGCACGATGACGGCGCGATCGACGCCGGCCTCATCCATCATCGGCACCAGCTTTTCGATCAAGAACGGCTCGGCAAGCTGAGCGATACGATCGGGCAGCCACGGCCGATCCGGCGTGTTCGCCTTCCACAAATGAACTTGAGCGTCGACGATCAATGTTCCCTCCAGGATTTTGTCGCCTGGAACCGGACTGTGCCGCGCCGGGCGGCGCACCGCAATGCCGTCGCATTCTCCGCTACAAGCGGCGCAGCGGCAGCGACCAAGCCAAAAAAGTGCCGACGCCCGTGAATGTGGCGATGGTGATGAAGGCGGCACGGAAGGCATCGCCGATCTGCGCTTCGACGATCGCCTGGCGTGCCGGCGCCAGCGTTGCGATCGCCTCGGGTCCGCGCTCGATAATGGTTCCGAACAAATTCGCGGTGTCGCGGTCGGTCGCGGTGAGAATTGAGAACAGGATCGCGGCGACGGTCGCTGTCCCGAATGCGGCGCCAACCGAGCGGGAGAATTGCACCATGGCAGCACCAGTGCCCAAAAGCCGCGGGCCGGACACCGCCTGCACCGTAACCTGGACGACGCCCATGACCGTGCCCATGAACAGCGCGATGATGCAGAACGACCACGCCATCTCGCCGGTGCTCAGATGCGGCAGCCAGAAGGCGAGAAATAACAGGCCCGCGGTCGCGGCCATCAATCCGTAGGTCGGAAATACCGCGGTGCATCCCGTCCGCGTCACCATCTGCCCGGTGATCATTGAGCCGATCCCGATGCCGGCCGTCAGCGGCAGCAGGATCAGGCCGGTTTGCGCGGGCGAGGCGCCGCGGACGGCGCGCAAATAGATCGGCAGGAACGTGATCAAGGACACCAGCGCCGCGCCGTGGCAAGCCGCCATGGCGTCGCTGCGCCAGATCGAAGCCTGTCGAAAAAGCTTGGGCGGAATGAGCGGCGAAGTGGTGAGGCGTTCCTGCCAAGCCAGCAGGCCGAGCGACACCAATCCGAAACCGAGAAGCCCCAGCGCCATCGGCAGCGCGCTCAGCGCCATGCGCTGCACCTGTTCCAGCGCCAGGATGACCGGCCCGACAAAAAAGATGAAGAGCACCAAGCCGGGAGAATCGAACGTCGTGCGGCGGCGGTCGCCCTGGCGTCCGGGAATGCGGAATACGAACGCCATGGCGATAAGCCCGAGCGGCAAATTGATCAGAAAGATCGATTGCCAGCCGAACGCCTGCGTGAGGTAGCCGCCGGCGACGGGGCCGAAAGTATTGGAGCTGACCGCGATGCCGGCGAGGTATCCCTGGTAACGGCCGCGTTCGCGCGGCGCGATCGATTCGCCGATCAACGCTTGCGACAGTGTCATCAACCCGCCGCCGCCGAAGCCTTGCAGCACCCGGAAGGCGGTGAGAAGCTCGATGTTCGGGGCGAGCGCGCAAAGCAGCGACCCCAGCATGAAAATGCCGAGTCCGACCATCATCATCGAGCGCCGGCCGAACGTGTCGCCGAGGCGGCCGTAAACCGGCGCGGCAATGGTGTTGGCGATCAGGTAGGAAACCACCACCCAAGACGCGCGTTCGATTTCGCCGAGCGACGAAGCAATCGCCGGCAGCGCGGTGGCGACGATCGTTTGATCCGCAACCGCGAGAAACATCGGCAGCATGATCGGGGGAAAGACCGTGAGGAACTGCGAGCCGGAGGAGGGCGGCGCGAGTTCAGGCGCCGCCGCGCCCGGTCCCGCTGCTGCGGCGGGTGCCGGAGCCGGCGTGGACGCTGCCGCCGACTCGAGGGCCGCGGATTCGGCAGCCCCCGATTGTTTCAAGGCTTCGTTCATTGTGTGACTTTTAGCGAGCGGTTCGTCACGCGGGCTTCATGATGGCTGGGGACGCGGCCTCGGCCGAGAGGGATTTGGCGAGGGGATTTTCCACCTCTTGCAGGTTCAAGTCACGGCAAAATCCAGGCGGATAGGGTATCCGCCCGGGCCAACCTTTGGCGTAAAACGTCGGCGCGCGAGCGGCGTTCCGCGAAATCGCCGCCGCCTTAATAAATTCGAATGGTTTGACAAAAAGCACCGGCCGCCTGATCCGGCGGCCGGTTATCTTTCCGTAAGCGCGTTATGGCGAAGCGGGTTTCAGCCGACGTAATTGACGCGTTCTTGCTCCCGCGCCTCTTCATCATTCCGCGGCTGAACCGGCAATTGCAGTACCGTGGCCTCTTGGCCTTCGCACAGTAGCGTCAACAGCACGCTGAGCCCGTCCGGAAATTCGAGCGCATCGTGATGCGCGGCCATCTTGTCCTTGTTCACTTGGCGAAAGATGGCCGTTTGGTGGTTGATGGTCTTGGTCGTCCAGCCCAGCAATCCGGCCGGCAGGCAGGCGACGTCGCCGGTGAAGGCCAGCTCGGTGCCCGGCAGGATGCATACTGCCATTCCCGGGTCGTCCGCGGCGGAGAACCCGCGGGTTCCCGTCCCGAAGTCACGCGTTACGAGCTTGTCACCGACTTTCGCCGGTCTCGACCGCACACTTTGAAGGCTAAAGTCACACATTGGCGACTTCTTTCTTCCAGATCGATCTTGTGCTAGTCAGCCCCACAATCCCCTCGACACAACACCATCAAGCAAGATTGGTGCCGTAGTTTGGCGCGCTCAGGACATTTCCGTGCGCGCGCAGATTGTGTGCGGCGTTGGCCCATGACTGGATATCTGCGCCCCAGGCGCGTCTGCCCCCGGACCGGCGATAAGTCCAATGGGCAGGCGAATTTTTCAGCAGCGTGCCTTCGACGCAGGCGGGCGCGGAGCTAACATCCAAGCCGGACTTGCGGCGCGATTGTAGCGCTATTGGACGGTGATGCCGCCCACCATGCCATTCCAATCATGATCGGCGCATCGCAGATCGTAGGTGCCGGCTTTACCCGGGGTCAGGAAGACATCCTTGCTGTTGCCTGGCTGTACTACGATCTCGGTGCGCTCGCGATTGAGCGCGTCGGGATTGTCGATTTTCGCGGTGGCAAAAAATATCGACGCGGTGAATTCGTGGGTTTCTTTGCCGTGGTTCTCCAGGTGCAAGCGATAGTGCACGTCATGCTGGAAGATGAGGTGGTCCGGCATGAACTTGTAGTCGAGCATGGTGACGTTCACGGTGAGGGGGTCGGGCGCGGCTGCGCCGGGGCACGCTCCAAGCATGATCGCCAAACTCAGCGCTGCGAAATTGCCAATGAAATTGCGCATCATGTGTTCCATCCCCCCGGTAGGCGCCGGTCTCGACGTTCCCCGTCGAGCACAAGTTCTGCGATTTGGCCGCAGTGCTTGCCTCGTTGCACAAACACATGTTTGGCGTGAAAAGTCCGCCGGTTATTGGCGAATGAACGATATTTAATGTCCGACCGCGTGCCCCTGAGTTTGCACCCGGCGAACCAGAATAAGCACCAGTGGAATCATCAACGCCGCGACAATGGCGCAGACATGGAACACGTCGATATAGGCCAAAATCGTGGCTTGGCTGTTGACGAGCTGGCCGATGAGACCCATGGCCTGCCCATTTGCTTCACCGGCCGAGGCGCCTTGGGCCATGAAGTATTTGGTCAAGTGCTGCACGGTGGATTGAAAGAACGGCGATGACGGAACGGTATTTTCGACCAGGCGGGATTGATGGAACTGGGTGCGCTGCGTCAGCACGACATTGGCCAGCGAGATGCCGATGCTGCCGCCAAGATTGCGGGCAACATTCATCAGCGCGGAGGCTTGATTGGTCTTGTTGGCCGGCAAACCGTCGTAGGCCACGGTATTGATTGGAATGAACATGAAGGGCAATCCGACGGTCTGATAAACGCGGACCCAGGCGAAGTAATCGAAGCTGGCATCGGGTGTGAGCGAGGTCGAGTACCACATCGACAACGCGATCCCGCTGAGGCCGAGCGCCATCAGATATTTGGCCTGGAATTGGCCGGTCACTATGCCGGCAATAGGCATGATCACCAGCATGGCGAGCCCGCCCGGCATCATAGCGAGGCCCGATAACATTGCGGTGTAGGGAAAGCTCGTTTGCAGGAGCTGCGGCATGATCTGGTTCGAGCCGAACAGGATCGCGCCGATCATCAGCATCACAAAAAAAGCCATGCCGAATTGCCGATGAAACAGCAGCCGAAGCTCGACAATGGGTTCGTCTTGACTGAGCTCCCACGGAATGAACGCCAAGAAGGCTGTCACGGCGATAGTCGTGAAGGTGATGATCGTCCCTGATCTGAACCAATCGTCGATCTGCCCGCGATCGAGCACCACTTCGAGACAGCCGAGCGTCGTTGCAATGAGGATGAAGCCCACCCAGTCGATCTTCAACCCGCCGGCCAAGCGCTCGGCGCGCTCACGCTCAAGTATCTCCGGCTCATCAACCGCCCAATGCACCAGCGCGAGCGAAGCCACGCCGATCGGGACGTTGATGAAAAAGATCCAGTGCCAGGAGAAATTATCGGTGATCCAGCCGCCGATCGTCGGTCCCACCGTCGGCGCGACGATCACGGCAATGCCGTAGAGCGCGAAAGCCTGACCGCGCTTTGCCGGCGGAAAAGTATCGGCGAGGATGGCCTGTTCGCTGGTCGGCATGCCGCCGCCGCCCAGGCCCTGAAGAATGCGGAAGACAATGAGCAAGCTGAGGTTAGGCGCCAGCCCGCAGAACAGCGAGCTCACCGTGAACAGCGCCACACAGATCATGTAGAAGCGCTTGCGGCCCAGCACGTTCGACAGCCAGCCGCTCGCCGGCAGAATCACCGCATTGGCGATCAGATAGGTCGTGACCACCCAAGTGCTTTCGTCGACGCTGGCGGCAAGGCTGCCGGCGATGTAGCGCAGTGAAACGTTGGCGATCGCGGTGTCGAGCACCACCATGAAGGTCGCGATCGAGACCACGATGGCGACGAGCCAGGGATTTTTGTCGCCCGCAGCCGAACGGCTGGAATTCCAGCCTCCGGGTTGATCGCTCATCGTACCTTGACCGTCGGGACGGCCGACATTCCCGGGCCGAGCTGCACGTCAGGCGGTTGATCGAAGACGATTTTCACCGGAACGCGCTGAACGATCTTGACGTAATTGCCGGTCGCGTTCTCGGCCGGCAATAGACTGAACGCAGTACCGCTGCCGGACTGAATGCTGTCGATGTGACCTTGAAACGTCCGGCCGGGAAAAGAATCGAGTTCAATTGTGACGGGCTGTCCGGGCCGAATCAGGTCGAGTTGGGTCTCCTTGAAATTCGCCGTCACCCACATATCGCGCGGCACGAACATCATCAGGACCTGGCCGACGGCGGCATAACCGCCTTTCGCTGCGGTCAGCTTGGTCACGCGGCCGACGACCGGCGCGGTGATTATGGTGCGCGACAGATTGGCATCTGCTTGCTCAAGCTGTGCTTGCGAAGTCTTCAACTGCGCCTCGAGCACAGGATCCTGTTTCGCGATCGCAACGGCATTGGCCTGCGCGGCCGCCAGGGACGCTTGGCTTTGCAGAAGGTTCGACGAATATTGCTGGGCTTGTTCGGTCGTCGCGGTGCCTTTTTGCGCGAGCTCCCGATAACGGTCGGATTCCTGTTGCGCGAAGGTCAGCGCCGCCCGTCCCTGCGCGACCTGCTTGTCGGCCTGCTCTATTTTCGCCTGCTGCGCGGCAATTTGCGCCGTGAGATTGTCGACGCTCGCCTGCGCCTGGTCGCGCTGCGCGACGTAATCGCGATCGTCGAGCCGGGCCAATTCGGCGCCGGCATCGACCACTTGGTTGTCCGTCACCGGAACATTGACAATCGCGGCGGCGACTTGGGCGCTGATCTGTACCGTCCTGGTGTCGATAAACGCGTCGTCGGTGCTCTCGTATCGCCTGGCGTGCAACCACCATAGGACAAGCAACAGGAGCACGACGATGGCGCCAATGACAATCGCGATCACCAGACCGCGACGGCTGCGCAATGTCTCGCGCCACGCCATTTTCGTCTTCGCCGGCTCGCGGCCGGCGGGTTGGTCTTCGCTGCCGATGATGGGATCCTGGCGAGGCTCGGAATCCCGGCGGCGTTCGGAATCGGGGCGACGCTCGTTGTCGACGCGTTGATCCATGATCGACGCTTAAACGTTTGACCCGCCAATAGGTTGCGGATTGTACGGGGCTGCAAAATCGCCCCCTGCGGCTTGGCCCGGTCTGTTTATCCTTTAATGGCCGCGGTGGCCAGTCAGGATGGCCCGGATGGCTGCACGGCAGCAGAGACTTTTTGCACGAACTCGTCGAGCTCGTCCCCGGCGAGATCGCTGACGGCCCAGAAGTCGAGGCCTTCCTCCCGCCAATGCCGGACATTGAAGCCTTGGATCGTCTCCGCTATCGCGCCGGCTTGCTTGGCGCCCAATCGCTGCGCGACGAACACGTTGATCACATGTTTGCGGCGTTGATAGACGACCGAAGCCACCGGCTCGCCATCGATGTAATCGAGACGGCCGCCGAGCAGCGTAAAGCCCTGGGCCGTAAGGTCGATAACGGGTGGCGCCACGTCGACCCTGCCATTGAACCATGGTTTGATCGTGTGCTGGTCGCTGGTTTCCACGTCGATCAAGTGTCCGGCCTGGAGCGAGCGGATGTGCGCCGACACGACCTCGTCCGCGACCTGCTGATTCTGATCGTTGCGAAAGACGGTCAGCACAAGGCTCGCGGCAATCGCCGCCGATAGCGCCGAGCCGACGGCAAAGCCACCAAAGAATGATCGGCGGGACGGCTGAAAAAAATGGGGCGGGGCGATAACCTGCGCCGAAGGTGTGGGCAGCGCCGCTTCGATGCGGCTGCGCAGGCGTGCCGGCGCGGACTGCTTCAGGTCGGCTGCCGCCATGGCTTGGCGCATGGTCCGAAACGCCTTGAGCTTTTCCGCGCAAGCCGCACATGTGGTTACATGCGCCTCGATGTCGCGCGCGTGACCGGCGTCGAGTTCGCCGTCGATGAGCGCATGAAGCAAGATTTCGCATTCGGCGCAGTTCATGGCGTCGTTCCTGTCGCCGTTTGGGTCGCCGGTTCGTTCCCGGCATTCCATGCCGAACGCAACATGGAGCGTGCGCGCGCAAGCCGCGACATCACCGTTCCGACCGGTACGCCGGCAATCGCGGCGATTTCCTGGTAGGACAGCTCGTTGACTTCGCGCAGCACAATGGCCTCGCGGAACGGCTGCGGCAGTTCGGCAACGAGGTGGCGGATCATGGCGTCGTCGTGTTCGCGCAACAGCACGGTTTCAGGCGAGGCTTGCGGCTCCTGCCACATCGGCAGCTCCTCGGCCTGCGCCGTGTCTTCGGCGGAACCGGCCGCAACCTCGTGCTTGCCGCGCCGCGCAAACTCGGCGTTGCAGACGTTTCGCAAGATCGTCAATAGCCACGGTTTCATCGCCGGCCCGCGATAGCTGTCGAAATGGCGGAGCGCCCGCAAATAGCATTCTTGCACCGCGTCCTCGGCGTCGGCTGAGTTGCGCATGAGATAACGGGCCAGCGCATAGACATCGTCGAGATAGGGCAGCGTGGCGTCGCGAAAACGCCGCGCGGTGTCCGGTTCGGCATTGGCATCACCTGTCATCGTGTCGCGCTCGGCGGTCCAAAATGCCGTTGGCTTGGCGTTGCCGTTCCTGCGATGCGGGGAAGGCAAAGCTGGGGATCGAGCGTCACTGCGTGGTGCCGCTTCCCGAGGCTGCTTCTACCACGATCGTACCCACCATATGCGGGTGAATGTAGCAGAAGTATTGATAGGTCCCGGGCGCGGTGAATGTGAACGAGTAGCTGTCGTCGGTATCGAGTGCTCTCGATTTGGCGAAGGCATTGTTGGTGGCGGCAATGCCATGCGGGATGTCGTCTTTGTTGGTCCAGGTGACAGTGGTGCCAGCCTTCACGGTCAAGGTTGGCGGCGTGAAGGTAAAATTGTCGATCGATACCGCGATCGCTTGCGGCGCGGTATCCGCCGAACCGGGCAGCACGAGGGCGGCCAGCGCGGTGGCGGTTGCTGCGCCAAGTGTGGCGGCGACAATTGCGCTTCTCATTGTGTTCGAGATCGGCATAACGCCCTCCTTTAGGACTTGAGCGGCGCGTCGACGATGGCGAGACGCTGCTCGTTCTGCTTGAAGGTGACGCTGGCGATGCCGAGCATGCTGCGCAACTGATCGTCCGGAACCTTCATCGGGCCGGGCGAGGGCGCGGTCCCGGGCGCGGGCTGCGGGAAGGCCGTCGAGCGCGCGGTGTGGAACGTGACGTTGCCTTCCACCTTTTGCATAACCTGGTGGATGTGGCCGTTGAGCACCGTTACCGAGCCGAAGCGCTTGAGATATGACAGCGCCTGGGCACTGTCGTCGGTGCCCCAGCCCCAATCCGGATAGATCGTCCACAGCGGGATGTGGGCGAACACGACGATGGGAGTAGAAGCCGACCGGCCTTTGAGGTCGGCTTCGAGCCATGCGAGCTGGTCGGCGCCAAGAAAGCCTAGTCCGCCGGCTTTCAGATCCAGGACGTTGACCAGGCCGATGAAGTGCACGCCGTTGGCATCGAAGCTGTAATAGCCGGTGCCTTTGGCCGACTTGCCATAACGGTTTTGGTAAAATTTCCTACCCGGGTCGAGAAAATCATGCTCGCCGGGCACGTAATGCACGTCGAGGCGGGATTGCGAAATGACCCGGTCGGCGTCGTCGAATTGCGATTCCAGCGACAAGTGACTGATGTCGCCGGTATGGATCATGAAGGCAGGCTTCTTGGGCAGCGCATTGACCTTGGCGATGGCCTCTTCGAGCGTGCCGAGCGCGTTCGGATTGGCGGGCTTGTCGAAGCCGACATGGCTGTCGCTGATCTGCATAAAGGTGAGGCCTTTGGCCTCCTGCGCCTGCGCCTCGCCCATGATGCCAAGCGAATGGGGCACGCCGCCGGAAATGGTCCACAGCACGCCGGTGCCGACCCAGGTCATGCATTCCAGCACCTTGCGCCGGCTGACGCCGTCGTCGCGATCGGATTCGCTCATTGCTTGTCTCCTGTGATGCTCACGACCTCAAGATGGCCATGACCCAAAGTCGTCGCTTTGGCCGCTTTTCGGCTTGCGAAAACGAGATCGGGCGAAAGCCGGGTTTATTCCCGGCGCGGCAGAAAATTTACGGGCGTGGCGGGCGGCGCGCTGCTATACCGTAGCGTCCTGTCCGTGAGCCCCGCCGGGCGCGCCAGCAACGCGAAGTCAATGCTGACATCATCGTCATTGCCGTCGGTCGAGACGCGGACCTCATGGCTGGTCGCAGGCGTCGTGCTGGTGATCATGGCGGTCGCATTCGGCGCGCCGTGGATCACCGTGGTCGCGCTCAAGGACATCGCCGCCGAAGTCGGCGGTGAACGTTCGGTGCCGGCCTTCGCCAGCGCGCTGATGTGGATCGGCTCCGGTATCGGCGGCATTGTCATGGGCCGTGTCGCCGAGCGCGTCGGCATACGCTTCACTGTCATTTTCGGCGCGGCGATGATTGCCGTCGGACTGATGCTGTCGAGCTTGGGTCCTTCTTGGCCGCTTTATGTCGGACATGGCCTGTTCATCGGCTTGATCGGCATTGGCGGCATCAATGCGCCGTTCTACGTTTATGTCAGCCGCTGGTTCGACCGGCGCCGCGGCTCGGCGCTGGCGCTTATTTCGAGCGGCGCTTATCTTGCCGGGACGCTTTGGCCGCCGATCTTCGCGCCTGCAATCGCCTATGCCGGTTGGCGGCACACCATGCTGTATTACGCGGCGTTCGAGCTTCTCGTGATCGTGCCCGTCGCCGTGCTGGTGTTGGCGCCGCCGCCGGATACGCCGCATCACGCAAAAATGACGAACATGCCGCGCGCGCAAGAGTCCGTCATGGGCTGGCCGCCCAATCTGATTTTTGCGTTGCAGATGGGCGCGATCTTCACCTGCTGCATCCCGATGTCGATGCCGCAGGCGCATCTCGTGGCGTTTTGCAGCGATCTCGGCATCAGCGCTACGCATGGCGCCGCGATGGTGTCGGTGCTGCTCGGCGCCGCGTTCTTCTCAAGGCAGCTTTGGGGCGTCATCTCCGATCGGATCGGTGGGCTCTACACCATGCTGATCGGCTCCGCCTGTCAGGCGGTCGGTATGGCGGCATTCGTCGTCACGCAGGACGAAGCGGGACTGTTCACCGTCGCGGCGCTGTTCGGCTTTGGCTTTAGCGGTCTCGTTCCCGCCAACGTGCTGGCCTCGCGCGAGCTTTTTCCGGTCAGCGAATCGTATTGGCGCATGCCGACGCTGCTCTTGTGCAGCGGCTGGGGAATGGCTGCGGGCGGCTGGCTGGCGGGACTGCTCTATGATTATTTCGGCTTTTACGCGCCGGCCTTCGCCACCGGCTTGGGCGTCAATATCTTGAATTTCATCGTCATCGGCACGCTTGCATTGCGGCGCAGCCGGACGGCGCTGGCGTAATCGCCCGGTGCGCCGGCGTCGCGGTCTTTGCCGCGGCGGCATGCGCCCGCGCCTCGCAAAATTTTTCGACTGCCCCGACGATCGCCGCGCTGGTGAGCGCGCGGCGCTCGGGTGTCGCCAGGTCCAGTTCCTCCTGCCGATTGACGATCGATCCGGCTTCCAGGAGCACCGCCGGCATGCGTGTTTCCCGCAGCACGATCAGTTGATCGTAGCGATAGACGCCCGCTTTCGCGTCGACCAGCTCGCGGCGACGGTGCCCCATCAGCGCTAACGTGTAATGTGGCGTGTAGTGCAAACCGCGCGCTTGAAGCTCGTTACCGAGCAGGCTGCCGAACATCCGGCTCCCGGCCCGGTCGGCATTGTCGTTCGAGACGAAGAGCGCATAACCCGGATAATCGTCGTTGTATTTGAGCGCATTGCCCTCGTACTCCCAGCTCTGCAGCAGGTTCTCGGGTACTGAATCGTGATGAATGGAAATAAAGAGATCGGCGTGCATGCTGTTGGCGCGGGCAGCGCGTTCGACGAGGCCTAGCCACGGAGCGGTAGCGGTAACGAGAAGCTCGGTTTTGTCGAAACCGGCATTGACGAGCGCGCGGTCAACGTCCTGGCCCAGCTGAAGATTGAAGGCGTATTCGGGGATGCCGCGCGCGCTGAACGCACCGGGCGCATCGAGGGTATGGCCGACGTCGACGACGACGCGGAGTTTCGCGCGCTCGCAGGTTGCCGCTGCCGGTTTTACCGCGACAGGCGCCGGCACCTGGGCTGGCGCCGGATGCCGATCGACGGCAAGGAGCATGATCGAGAGAATGGCGCAGATCGCCATTCGGGTGTTTTGCAGAGCGGTCATGACACGCGCATTCTTAGCACGGAACTTGGACCGGCCGCTTTGCGCGGCGCGGGCCGTCCTGCCGCCGAGACCGCACGTCATCGAATTAAGCTGCACGGGTTCGTCTGCGCTATTGTACGGGCCGGGCGGATTGATCTTATATTGGCCTTCGTGTCGATATGCCCGATCGGTATATTTACTTGAGGAGCCGAACATGGTTCGCGAGCCCATGCTCACTATGGTCGCCGTTACCGATCTTCGTCCGACACAAATCACCGTCGGCATGCGTGAGGTCATGGCCAAGCGCAAGCACTGGCGTGAGATCGGCAAGAAAAAGGACGAGAAATTCCTGGGCAGGCACATGATACCGGTGGTGCGCGGTCCGAAAGGGCGCAGCTATGTCATCGACCATCATCATCTGGCGCGCGCACTCCATGACGAAGGGCAACAAAAGGCTGCCGTGACCGTTATTGCCGACTTGAGCAAACTCGATCTCGACGCTTTCTGGACCGTCATGGACGATCGTTCCTGGATGCATCCGTTCGACGCCAAGGGCAAGCGGCGGCACTATAAAGACATCCCTAAATCCGTGACCGCTCTCGTCGACGACCCGTTCCGTTCGCTCGCGGGTGCACTGCGCCGGGCCGGCGGTTTCTCCAAGGAAACAACGCCATTCAGTGAGTTTCTGTGGGCAGATTTCCTGCGCCGGCGCATGAAGCGCAAGCAGGTCGAGCGCGACTTCGACCGGGCTATCGCAAAGGCACTAAAATTGGCCAAGAGCAGGGCTGCCGATTATCTGCCCGGCTGGTGCGGGCCGGTGACCGAGGACTGATCGGCGCCCAGCGCGCCAAAACCTGCGCTGTTTCCGGTATGATCAAGACGGCTACGTTTTGTATAATATAGCGGGCTGAGAGGAGGACGCGGATTGGCCGAGTTGCGCGGAGCCACTATGAATCTTGGCGTCGGCGTCGCGGCGGCGCTTCTGGCCGTTGCCGTTGCCGGATGCAGCGGTTTTGGCAGCCCCAAAAGTGGCGCCTTGTCCACCGCCGATCCCAACGCCTATCCGGCAAATTACCGTACCCAGATCTTGGAATTCCTCCGGCAATCCTTGTCGTCGCGCGCCGCTTACCATGGCGCGGTTATTTCTCAACCGGTGCTCAAATCGGTCGGAGACAGTCAGCGCTACATCGTCTGCGTGCAGTTCAACAGTAATAGTCAAATCAGCAATAAGGTTGCGATTTATTTCGCCGGAATGATTAGTCAGTTCGTCGATTCCACTCCCGAACAATGCGGTGACGCCGCCTATCAGCCGTTCAAGGAGCTGGATGCCGCCGTGCCGTGATCGGCGAATTGACGAACAGCACAGCCGACAGATGACGCATGATGGATAGCGATGTTCTGATTGTCGGTGCCGGGCCGACCGGGCTAACGCTCGCCATCGATCTCGGCCGGCGGGGAGTGCGGTGCACTCTCATCGAGCAAAAGCCGCGCCCGGCATTTTTGCCGAAGATGGAGCGCATCAATGCGCGCAGCATGGAAATCTATCGCCGCATGGGACTCGCGCGCAAAATCCGCGCCGCCGGATTGCGTCCCGATTGCCCCATGGACGTTTATATCATTCTCGCGCTCAACGAGCCGCCGCTCTTGCATTTGGCCTATCCGTCGGTCGAGCAGGCGCAGGCCAATACGCAAGCGGTGAATGACGGGACGTTGCCGCTGGAGCCTTATCAGCTCATCTCGCAATACACGCTTGAGCCGCTTTTGAAGTCCATCGCTGAATCAATCCCTGCGATCACGGTAAAGTTCGGCTGCGAGTTCCTGTCGCTGCGACAGGATGCCGAAGGCGTCACCGCACGTGTGCGAACCAGCGATGGCGCCACCCAGGACATCCGCGCCGCCTATCTCGTCGGCTGCGACGGCGGCGGTAGTTTGGTTCGCAAAGAACTCGGTATCGGGCTATCCGGCGAAGGCAATCTGCTGGGGTTGCGCCAGGCGCTCTACCGTTGCGATGAACTATTCGACCGCTTGCCGATCGGCAAAGGTCCCGGCACCGGCCGGCACTATCATGTCGCTGACGACAAAGCGACGTTCCTGATCATGCAGGATTCGACCAAGCACTGGACGCTGCATTCCATGGTCGACAGCGACGAAGAGATGAAGGCGGCGTTCGAGAGGACCGTCGGAATTCCGGTCAAGTATGAGATGCTATCGTGCGCGCCGTGGCGGCAAAATCTTCTGCTCGCCGATCGTTATAGCGACGGCCGCGTCTTCCTCGCCGGCGACGCGGTGCATCTGGTGATCCCGACCGGCGGCCTTGGCATGAATTCCGGCGTTGGCGACGCGATCGATTTGTCGTGGAAGCTTGCCGCGACGCTAGCCGGCTGGGGCGGGCCGCGGCTGCTTAAATCCTATGACATCGAGCGCCGCCAGATTGGCGATCGCAATGTCGGCGCCTCGCGCTATGCCACGATCGGCCGTCGCAAATGGCGTTCGATGTGGCGGGCGAATATCCGTGAAAATTCGCCGGCCGGCGCCGAGACCCGCAGAAATCTCCGTGCGGTCGCCGACGTCGAGCAACGCAAGAGCAATGAGATGACCGGCGCCGAACTCGGTTATCGCTATGTCGACTCGCCGGTGATCTGCAACGTGCCGGGCGGGCCCGAGCATTTGTTTCGCGACTATCAGCCGACCACCTGGCCGGGCGCGCGCTTGCCACACGTCTGGCTCGAAGACGGCACGCCGATGCAAGACCGCATTGCCGAAGGCTTCACGATCGTCAAGCTCGGCACCAGGGCCGATGCGAGCGGCCTTGAACGCGCCATTCACGCCCATGGCGCGCCGGTGACGGTGCTCGATCTGCCGGACCGCGCTGCGCGCGAAGTCTACGGCTATGATCTTATCCTGGTGCGGCCGGACGTTCATGTGGTCTGGCGCGGCAATGCGGCGCCCGAAGATGCGGCCGCGATCGCGGCGGTGGCAACGGGGCACTGTCCTGATGGAATTTGATTCGGCCCGGGGTCGCGGCATGAATTGCTTCCCGCAGGCGCTAGCCTTCTGTTGTGGCTAAATCTCAAGGTGCGGACACTTGTTTTGCGGTCCGCGCGCGAGATTACGGATGTTCTGAACTGACCTCTATTTTTAAGCTATTTTGCCACCACAAAGGCAATCTTTAGCAAAATATTTTGCTGTTTGCAGGGAAATGAAGCCTCATATATAGAAAAGTATTCTATTTGTCGGCGCGACCTAGTCCTCCATTCCGATCGTGAGTGCCATGACCTCTCCGCTCGAACAGAAAAAGATCAAGGTCACCGGCCCAGTGGTGGTGACCGCCAATCGCGCCGATGATGGCGCCGTGGTTTACCGGCGTGCCGATGGTGGCTGGACCACGATGCTCGAAGCCGCCGCGATCGCCACCAATGCCGCGCTGGCGCAGGAATTGATGACAGCCGCGGTCGCCGACGATCTCGGCGCGGTCGGCGCTTATGTGGCGCCGGTCAAGCTGTTGCCGGGCGGCCATGTGCGGCCTGGAAATCTGCGTGAATTGATCCGTCTCGGTGGGCCGACCATCGAACTGCCGCGCGACCTCGCGGCAGCCGTGCCAGCCGACGCAAAACAACACGCTTAAACAAAGCAGTCAGTGCGCAGGCGCCCCTCGCATGTACGTCTATGACGCTTTCGATCGCACGCTGGTCACCGAGCGGGTCGCCGAATTCCGCGATCAGGTCGCGCGCCGCCTTGCCGGTGAACTGACCGAGGAAGAATTCAAGCCGTTGCGGCTGATGAATGGAGTCTATCTCCAGCTTCACGCCTATATGCTGCGCACTGCCATCCCCTACGGTACGCTGTCGTCGGAGCAATTGCGGATGTTGGCGCACGTCGCGCGCAAATACGATCGCGGTTACGGCCATTTCACGACCCGGCAGAATATTCAGTACCACTGGATCAAGCTCGCCGAACTGCCCGACGCCATGGCCGATCTCGCCGGCGTCGGCATGCACGGCATGCAAACCAGCGGCAATTGCGTGCGCAATATCACGACCGATCAATGGGCGGGCGTTGCTCCCGACGAAATCGAGGATCCGCGGCTGTGGGCGGAGCTCATTCGCCAGCACGTGACGCTGCATCCCGAGTTCTCTTTCATGCCGCGCAAATTCAAGATCGCGGTGGGCAGTTCCAGTCATGATCGTGCCGCGCTGCGCACGCATGATTTGGCGCTGCGGCTGCATCGCAACGATGCCGGTGAATTGGGTTTTGAGGTCATGGTTGGCGGCGGCCTTGGCCGCACGCCGTTCCTCGCCCAGACGATCAAGCCGTTTTTGGCGAAACGCGACGTGCTGAGCTACGTCGAAGCGATATTGCGGACCTATAATCAGTTCGGCCGCCGCGACAATATCTACAAAGCGCGCATCAAGATCCTGGTGCATGAGCTTGGACCTGAGGCGTTTGCCAAGGAAGTCGACGCCGAATGGCAAGGCATCAAGGACGGCGCGCTGGCGCTGGATTCGGCCATGATCGGTGAAATTGCCGCGCGCTTTCGTTATCCGGCCTACCAGCGTCTCGACGACAATCCGCCGGAGCTTGCCGCGGCGCGCCGCGACCGTGGTTTCGACGCCTGGATGAGCAATTCGGTGGCCAATCACAAGGTCGCCGGCTATGCCATCGTGACGCTTTCGCTCAAGCCGGAGGGCGGCACGCCCGGCGACGCTACCGCCGCGCAAATGGCGGCAATCGCCGATCTCGCCGACCGTTATTCGTTCGGCGAAATCCGCGTCGGGCATGAGCAAAACCTGACCCTGCCCCACGTCGCGCAACGCGAATTGCCGGCGCTGTGGCGGGAACTCGACGCCGTCGGCGTCGCGACCCCGAATGTCAATTTCATCTCCGACATCATCTCGTGCCCCGGCCTGGATTATTGCAGCCTCGCCAATGCGCGCTCGATCCCGATCGCGCAGGAGATCACGCGGCGCTTCCACAACCTCGATCTGCAGCGCGATCTCGGCCGGCTTCACGTCAACATTTCCGGTTGCATCAATGCCTGCGGCCATCATCACGTCGGCCATATCGGCATTCTCGGCGTCGAGAAGAACGGCGAAGAGTTCTATCAGATCACGCTCGGTGGCAAGGCCGACGAAAATGCGACGCTCGGCGTGCTGCTCGGCCCCGCGGTGCCCTATGCGCAAGTGGCCGATGTGGTCGAGGACATCGCTGCCGCCTATCTCGAGCTGCGGCAGCGGCCGGACGAGTTGTTCATCGACACCGTCAAGCGGACCGGCGTCGAGCCGTTTCGGGAGCGCGTCTATGCCGCTCGTTGAAAACGGCAAGATCGTCGAGGACCGCTATGTCCGCGTCGACGACGAGGCATCGATCCCCGAGCGCGTGCCGGTCATCGTGCCGGCGAAGCGTTTCCTCGCGGACGCCGATGAGCTGATCCGCCGCGACGGCTCGCTTGGCGTGGCGTGGCCGAACGATCGGCGGGTTGCGGAATTGCAGCCCTGGCTCGGCCATATCGCGCTCATCGCGCTGCAGTTCCCTAAATTTCGTGACGGCCGCGCCTATAGCCAGGCGCGTCTGCTGCGCGAGCATTATGGCTTTGGCGGCACGTTGCGCGCGACCGGCGACGTGTTGCGCGATCAGTTCGGTTTTCTCGTGCGCGCCGGCTTCAATTCCTTCGACGTGAAGAAACCCGGCGATGCGCGTGCGTTCGCCGAATCGGTTGGGCGCTACAGCGTGTTCTATCAGCCGAGCGCCGACGGCCGCGCGTCGGCGTTGCGGCGGCGGGCGCAGAAAGCACCGGCTGCGAAGTCGGGCGAAACAGTATAGGATCGTCATTCCAGATTGCCGCGAAGCGGCAAGTCCGGAATCCATAATCCCGGCTCTGGGGGTATGGATTCCGGGCTCACCGCTTCGCGGCGCCCCGGAATGACAAGGATGAGGCAAGCCTATGACTCCCGTTGTCGCAGTGATCGCCCCCGGTGCCATGGGCGCCGCCGTCGGCAAAAGGCTTTTCGATAACGGGGTAAAAGTTCTTACTTCGTTGCAGGACCGCAGCCAGGAGACCGTCACGCGGGCAAAGGCGGCGGGCATGGCGGCGGCGAGCGACAAGGAGATCGCAGGCGCCGATTTCATCCTCTCCATCCTGCCGCCGGGCGACGCGCTCGCTTTAGCGCAACGCTTTGCGCCGGCGCTGACCGCCAGCAACGCCAAGCCGGTCTATGTCGACTGCAACGCCATCAATCCGAAAACCGTCGCGCGGGTTGCGGCGGCGATCACGCCGACCGGATGTCCCTTCGTCGATGCCGGCATCATCGGCCAGCCGCCGAGTCCCTACCCTAACCCTCCCCCGCAAGCGGGGGAGGGAAGGGTGGGGGGCAGCCCGCGCTTCTACGCCTCCGGCGCGGCTGCGCTGCGCTTTGCCGCCCTGCGCGAATACGGTCTCGACGTTCGCGTGCTCGACGGCGCGCTGAGCGCGGCCTCGGCGCTGAAAATGGCTTACGCCGGCATCACCAAGGGCACGCAGGCGATCGGAGCGGCGATGATGCTGGCGGCGACGCGCGCCGGCAACGCCGACGATCTGTTTGCCGAGCTGCAATCGAGTCAGAAGGAATTATTCCCCTGGCTCAAGCGGCAATTATCGATGATGCCGCCCAAGGCCTACCGCTGGGTTGCGGAAATGCATGAGATCGCCGGCTTCGTCGGCGACGATCCGGCGGCGCGCGAACTCTATGAAGGTGCGGCGGATTTCTATGAGAAATTCGCCGAGAATTTTGAGAACGGCGACAAGAAAGACGCCGCCGCGCTGGCGGCTTTTCTGGGGAAGGGCTCGTAACCGTCATTGCGAGGAGTCAGTGGGTCCGGCCCGAAGTGGCCGGCCCGATGCCAGGTTCCGCGACGAAGCAATCCAGGTTGCGGCGCCGATCTGGATTGCTTCGCTCCGCTCGCAATGACGGCTACCGGTTCAGCCACCTTCGGGCGAAGCCGAGTAAGCCCTGCGGCAGGAAAATGATTATCGTGATAAAGACGATGCCGAGCGGGATCAGGTACGGGAACTGATCGCCGAAAACTTGCGACAGCAATTGGCGCGCGAGCTGGAAAAATCCGGCGCCGACAATCGGCCCGACCAGCGTGCCGATGCCGCCGATGACATTGTACATCACGGTATCGCCGGACGTCAGAAAGTAGACGAAGTTAGGCGCGACGAATTGGTTCTGCACGGCGTAAAGCACGCCGGCCAATCCGGCAAACAGGCCCGACAGCATCACCGACATCATCTTGTATCGCTCGACCGCATAGCCGATGGCGCGGGTACGCGCCTCATTTTCGCGGATCGACTGCAGCACCCTGCCGAACGGCGATTGCGTGACGCGCCGCAGGATCAGGTAGGACGCCGTCACCACCGCGAGCACGAACCAATGCATGGTCGTCGAGTTAAATCGCGCGTCGTAGAGGAACGGGATGGACAAGTGCGGGCGGGTGAAGATCAGGCCGTTCTCGCCGCCGGTCACCTTGGTCCAGGTGAAGATGATGACGTAGAAGATCTGGCTGAAGATCAGCGTGGTGATGGCGAAATAAATGTCGCGCAGCCGGATGGAAAAAAAAGCCACGAACAAGGCGGCGCCGGCGGCGCCGGCAAGTCCGGCCAGGATGGCGAGCCACAAATTCGGCGGACTGACCGCGATCAGCGCGCCAGCGGCGCCGTACATGCCAAGCCCAAAAAACGCCGAATGGCCAAACGAGATCATGCCGGTGTAGCCGATCAACAGATCGGACGACATCGCCAGCAGGCCCCAGATCAAAATCTCGGTCAGGAAGCGGCGCCAGAATTCCGGCAGGACGAGCGGCGCCGCGATCAGCACCGCCATAACCACGCAAAAACCGATCCAGAAAACGGCGGTGTGGCTCAACTTCATCTTGTCGAGCGGTATCGCTTTATCGAGCGGTGCAACGGTCATCGCGGTGTTGCTACGAACAAGCCGGTGGGACGGAACAGCAGCGTCAGGATCAGCACGACGAAAGAGACGATCACCGCCTGCGACGGGTCGAGCCAGATCGCGGCATAGGCTTCA
Organism: uncultured Alphaproteobacteria bacterium; assembly: GCA_963784005.1. Classification (GTDB taxonomy): domain Bacteria; phylum Pseudomonadota; class Alphaproteobacteria; order Rhizobiales; family Xanthobacteraceae; genus BOG-931. The sequence continues at coordinate 69,769 of CAWAPT010000013.1, forward strand.
AGCAGGCTGATGAAGATGGCGGCGGCGATCGAGCCGCCGAGATTGCCCATGCCGCCGACCACAACGACGATGAAGGCACGCAGCACCCAATCGAGCCCCATGCTGTGGTCGACGCCGGTCGTTGGCGCAAACAGCACGCCGCTCGCCGCCGCCATGGCGGAGCCGATGGCGAACACGCCGGTGTAAACCAAGGGCACCGGTATACCCATCGCTTGCGCCATCACGCGGTCCTGCGCGGTGGCTCTGATCCAGATGCCGAATTTGCCGTATTTCAGGAACAGCCAAAAGCCGCCGATGATGACGGCCGACAGCGCTGCGATGAAAATGCGGTACCAGGGATATTGCAGGTAGAACAGCGTGAATTCGCCGCTCATTGGCTCCGGAATGCGCCGCAACGTCGGGCCGAATGCCCACAGCGCGAAATTCTGCAGGACCAGCGAAATGCCGAAGGTGACGAGGATCGTGTTGAGCGGGTCGCGGCCGATGAGCGGGCGCAACGTGGCGATCTGCAACGCCGCGCCGAGAATGGCGACGATCAGCGCCGCCCCGACCAAAGCGAGCCAGAAGTTGCCGGTCGCGGCGACGATGACTACGCCGACATAGGCGCCGAACATGAACAGTTCGCCATGCGCGAAGTTCACCACGTCCATGATGCCGAAGATCAGCGTCAAGCCGGATGCGACCAGCGCCAGGATCATCCCGGTGACGATGCCGTTCACCGTCTGGATGATGATGAGGTCGAGAGGAATGGCCTGAAAAAATTGACCGATCGAGTCCATTGTTCACACCCCCAGATACTGTTTGACGACCGGATGGTGCACGTCGATCTCGGACGCCGCGCAATGGTGACGCACGCTGCCTTTCTCCATGATGTAGACGCGCTGGCTCGCCTCGAGCGTCAGCGGCACGTTCTGCTCCACCAGCAGGATAGCGACGCCTTCGTTGTGCAAAAACTCGATGATGTTGCGGATTTGCGAAACCATGCGCGGCATCAGGCCTTCGGTCGGCTCGTCGAGCAGGATGATTTTCGGCTCCAGCATCATGGCGCGCGCGATCGCCAGCATCTGCTGCTCGCCGCCCGAGAGCGTGCCGCCGGCTTGGCCGCGCCGCTCCGCGAGCACCGGGAAGAAGGTGAACACCTTGTCGAGCAGGTTCTGGCGCCGTTCGTCGGTCATGCCTTCGCGGTCCAGGCCGGTGCGCAGATTCTCCATCACCGTGAGCAGCCGGAAGATGCGGCGATCTTCCGGCACGTAACCGATGCCGAGACGAGCGAGCTTGTGCGGCGGCAAGCCGGTGACGGCGTTGCCGTCGAGCAGCACCGTGCCATGACTCGGCTGCACCAGGCCCATAATGGTCTTGAGCGTCGTGCTCTTACCCACGCCGTTGCGGCCGAGAAGTCCGACGACTTCGCCGCGGCCGATCTCGATCGAAACGCCGTGCAAGATGTGGCTCTTGCCGTAATAGGTATGCACATCCTCGACCAGGATGAGCGGAACGGCGTTGTCGGCCGCGGTGCTCATGTCTTGAGATAGACCTCCAGCACCTTGGGATTTTTCTGGATTTCCTCGGGCGTGCCCTCCGCGAGAACGGCGCCGTAGTGCAGCACGGTGATCCGGTCGCAAAGCTCCATCACCACGTTCATGTCGTGTTCGACGATCAGGATGGTGAGGTCTTTGGCGATCCGCTTCACCAACTCCATGGTTTCGTCGGTCTCGCCCTGACTCATGCCGGCGGTGGGCTCGTCGAGGCAAAGAAGTTTCGGTTCGGTCGCAAGCGCAATGCCGATTTCGAGATTGCGTTGCTCGCCGTGCGACAGGTTGCTCGCCAATTCGTCGGCTTTGCCGAGAAGCCCAACGGAATCCAGCGCAGCCTCCGCTTTCCTATTGATGTCGGCGAAGGCGCTGTGATGCGCCAGCATGTTCCAGCCATGTCGCCGCGATTGCGCGGCAATGCGCACGTTTTCGAGGGCGGTGGCGTTCGGCAGGATATTGGTGATCTGATACGAGCGCGCGATGCCCTTTTGCGAGATCGCATTGGAAGGCAGGCCGGTGATGTCCTCGCCGTCGAAGACGATGCTGCCGCTGGTCGGCCGCAGCACACCGGTCAGGCAGTTGAAGAACGTGCTCTTGCCGGCCCCGTTCGGTCCGATGATGGCGCGCACCTCGTCGCGCGCAATCTCGAAATTGACTTCCGAGAGCGCCGCGAGCCCGCCAAACCGAACGGATAACAATTCGGTCCTGAGTATTGGCGCCGAATCCGCTCCCCGGCGATCCGCCGGGGAGCGTATTTCGGCCGACTGCTGCGCGCACACAGTCTTTTTCGAAATGCGCGCTACGCCGACGGGAAGTGACAGGCCGGCGGGACCAGCGTCTTGTCCTTATCCACCACCTGTTGAAGGTGATAGGTGCCGTTGCCGATCTTGAAGATAAATTCGCGCAGGAATGCCTGATGATCTTCCTTGCGCAGTGTTTTGTCGCCTTGCGGGAAATCGTCGCTTTCTTTCACTTCGAGACCTTCGAGCGCTTCAATCAGCTTTTGCGAGTCGTCGCGGCCGTTGAACTTCGACTTCTCCATCGCGACCTTCATGGCGTTCAACGCCTCGTAGTTCGACTGCACGTACTTGTCAGGCGACGGTCCAGACGGGTCGATTTTGAGCAGCCGTGCCTTGGCTTCGTCGTAGAAGCGATGCAGATAGGGCGTGTTCAGCGGCCCATCGAACACCGGAATATAGCGGTTGATGCCGGTGAAGCCTTCGAGCTTATTGCCGACGGCAAGCAGATTGGTCAATTCCGAGATCGAGCCGTCGCCGGCGAATTTGTATTTCTTGGTCAGACCGAGGTCGTAGGCCTGGTTGGCGATGGTGACGCCATCCTTGCCGAAGAAAATGCCGAACAGGCCGTCGAAGTCACCGGAGATTTTCGACAGGAACGGCGTCATGTCGGCGGTGCCGAGCGGAATGCCGGTGGTGCCGACGACCGTGCCGCCGTTCTTCTGGATTTGATCGATATAGGCGTCACGCGTCGACTGGCCCCAGGAATAATCGCTGTGCGCGATGTGCCACTTCTTGCCCATCTTGGTGAGCGTGGGCGCAAAGGCGACCGCTTGCGCCGGCGCGTAGTCATGAAGCCTGAAGCTATAGCGGTTGCAGGCCGACGTGGTCAGCGTGGTATCGAGGCAAACGCTGATCATGTTGACGATTTTGGCGTCCTGCCAGACCGGCATGCAAGCGAGGCATATGTTGGAGAGGAAGCCGCCGACGTGAACGTCGATATTGTCCTCGTCCACCATTTTCGCGGTCTTTTGCCGGGCGACGGCCGGCGAACTCTCATCATCGGCAATGACGAGCTCGACCGGACGGCCATTGATGCCGTTATGGGCGTTGATGCGGTCGGCCGCCATCTGCAAGCCGATCACCGCAGTCCGCCCGCCGGCGGCGCCGGCGCCCGACAGGGGTTGTTCCGAACCGACTTTGTAGGATTGGGCCGCGCCGAAGGCGGCTTTCCAAGGCGCCGGCACCAGCATCATGGCGCCGATCGCGCCGCCGCCCCAGCCGATGACGCTGCGGCGGGTGAGCTTGCCGCTATACCAGATGTCTTGCGCCCACTTTTCGTGTTGCCATTTCTCAGTCATTGCCTGTCCTCCAACTGGAATTGTCGAACGCCGTGCCGCGCCTCTTATTGGGCTGTTTTGGGCCGGGGATGAATGCCGTTAGCAAACGCGATCTTGCTGACAGTTTCAATCGGATTCGCACTTGCGATTACGCCCCGGCGCGGCCGCCCGACGCGTAAGATCGTCGCGGCGGCTTAGGCTTTTCCCCGGCTCACTTGATGATAAAGTGGGCAAATAGAGCTTCACGCCAAGACGGGACAGGAGCCGGCGATGGCAACGGCCACGATGCGGCGGGACAATCCGGAGGCGCTGCCGGCCAGCCGCGCGGCGCGGCTTGCGATCCGGCGCAACGGCCATTCCGGCCCAACATCGGGTCTGGCTCCCGGTTTCGTGCAGGCCAATCTCGCCATTCTGCCGCAAAACCTGGCGCAGGATTTCCTGCAATTCTGCCAGCGTAACCCCAAGCCCTGCCCGTTGATCGGGGTCTCGGCTGTGGGCGACCCCCACATTCCGGCTTTGGGCGACGATCTCGACATCCGCACCGACTTGCCGCGCTATCGCGTCTGGCGTGACGGAGAACTGGTCGACGAGCCGGGCAACGTCCGCAAATGGTGGCGCGACGATCTCGTCACGTTCGCCATCGGCTGTTCGTTCTCGTTCGAACAGGCGCTCATTGAAGACGGCATCGAGCTGCGGCACATCACCTGCGACTGCACCGTGCCGATGTATCGCACCGCGGTCGAAACGGTGGCGGCGGGACCGTTTCACGGGCCGCTTGTCGTTTCGATGCGGCCGATGACGCCCGCCGATGCCATCCGCGCCATCCAGATCACGACCCGATTTCCGTCCGTGCACGGCGCGCCGGTGCATCTTGGCAAGCCGGAATCGATCGGTATCAAGAATATCGCTGCGCCTGATTGGGGCGACGCCGTGCCGATCCACGACGACGAAATTCCGGTGTTCTGGGCCTGCGGGGTAACGCCGCAATCGGTGATCATGGCGGTGAAGCCGGACTTCTGCATCACGCATTATCCGGGCGCCATGCTGGTGACCGACCGCCGCAACACCGAATTTGCGATCATGTGACGCGTTTCGCGTCATTCCGGGGCCGAGCGAAGCTCGGAACCCGGAATCCATAATCACAGTATTCTCGTAATTCTCACGGCGGTGCTATTCTCGACCGATTGTGGGTATGGATTCCGGACTTGCCGCTTCGCGACAATCCGGAATGACGGGTGAGGACGGAATGCTCGTCGATTTCCAGCAACATTACACGCCGCCTGAGCTGCTCAAGGGCGAACCCGGCAAAGCCACGGTCGATCTCGATCGCGACGGCAACCCGAGTTATTTGCTCAACCCGCTGCTTGCGGACCTTGCCGCGCATGTTCAGGTCATGGATGCGGGCGGTATCGACGCCGGCGTGCTCAGTTGCGGCTCAGGTTTCGATCAGCCCGATCTCGCGATCTGCCGCGTCATCAACGACCGCATGCGAGAGGCCGAACTTGCTTATCCCGGCCGCTTCATCGGCTTGGCGCATGTCCCGGCGCTCAAGCCCGCCGAGGCGGCAATGGAATTGAAACGCTGCGCCGTCGAGCTTGGCTTTCCCGGCGTCGTCATCGGCTCGGAATTGCAGGATCAGCCGCTCGACGGCGAGGAGTTGCGGCCATTCTGGAAATCGTGCGCCGATCTTGGTCTTTACGTCTTCATCCATCCGCTGCCGCGCGTCATCGGCTGGACCCGTATGGATGCCGACGATCTCGGCCGCATGCTCGGCTGGGAATTCTCGCTGATGACGGCGGCGGTGCGCATCATCAATTCCGGCCTGCTCGATGCGTTGCCGACACTCAAGATCCATTTCTCGCATTTCGCCGGCGGCATCGGCCGTTATCTCGGCCGCATCCGCGGCTTTCAGCAGCGCGACAAATGGGGTACGGCTGAGATCGCCCGCCACGGCCGCAGGCCGCGCCAGGCGTTCGACCATTATCTCGATCATCGGCTGTTTTACGACATCGCCGGCTGGGCCGGGCCGGATCATGCCGGCGAATGGGGCGCCGACTGGGTGCGCTGCGGCCTCGAGGAGCTCGCTTTCTCACAGCTTGTATTCGCTACCGACTATCCGCAAGCGGTGCGCGAAGGCGCCGAGGTCGCGGCCTATGTCGAAGCGGTGCGCGCCCTCGGCAGCAAGGGCCGCGCCATCGCCGGCGGCGTCAATGCTGAAAAACTCATTCCCGATCTCAAGCGCCGGCTCACCGCGCATTTAAGCCCGGCCAAGGTCCGCGCATGAACGACCATGCGGAACGGCAAGTCTTCGACCCGGCGGCGCACGGCTGGGAGCGCGTGAAGGCCCATAATTTCGGCGAGTTGATCGGGCCGGTCTGGCGGCGCGGCGACGGCCTGTTCGGCATCGCCGCCGTGGAAAAGCATCGCAACCATCGCGGCATCGTTCATGGCGGCATGCTGATGAGCTTTGCCGATCAGGCCATGGGGATGACCGGGCGGCGCTCAACCGGCGAAAAGCCGCATGCCACGATCGAGCTCAGCATGCAATTCGTCGGCGCCGTGCAGCTTGGCGAATTCGTCGAGGCGCATTGCGAGATCGTGCGCAAGACCCGCTCGCTGCTGTTCATCGAATCGAAGCTGAAAGTCGGCGCGCGCGTTGTCGCGGCGGCGAGCGGCATCTGGAAGATACTAGGGGAGGGGTAGCTGAGGTTCAGCGACCGCTCATTCCCGCGCAAGCGGCAATCCAGCTCCTGGGTCCCCGCTTTCGCGGGGACGAGCGGAGAAAAATCAGCCGCGAAACTTCGCCAGCGTACCGCCTTTCATCACCGCGCCGGGCAGCGGATGGCCGACGATGTCTTCGGCGAGTTTGGCGCATTCGATCAGCGCATCGAGATCGATGCCGGTTTGGGTGCCCAATTCGTTGCATAGGAACACGAGATCTTCCGTGCACACGTTGCCGGCGGCGCCGCTGTGGCCGGCAAACGGGCAGCCGCCTAATCCCGCCACCGCGGCATCAAAGCGCGTCACGCCCATTTCGAGGCCGGCGAACGCATTGGCGATCGCCATGCCGCGGGTGTCGTGCAAATGCAGCGCGAATTCGAGGTCGGGCCAGCGCTCGCGCAAGGCGCCGATCGTGCGCTTGATCGCAAGCGGCGTCGCCCAGGCCATCGTGTCGGCCAGCGTGATATAGCTCAGGGTGACGCCGTGCTGCTGCGCCACGTCAAGGATTTGCGCCACCAGCGTGACAAGGCGCGAAACCGGAATGTCGCCTTCGAAATTACAGCCGAACGCCGCCATGATGCTGCCGCGCTCGACCGGGATGCCCGCGGCCTTATACATTTCGACGATGGTGTGCTGCGCGGCGAGTTGTTGCGCAGCGTCGCGGTTTTGATTGCGTTTCGAAAATTTCTCCGACGCGCGACAGCTGGATGGTGCCGGTGTTGTGCAGCCGCTCCTGCCGCAGCGCGCGTTCAAAACCTTTCTCGTTGAGCCACAACGCGGTGTAGGCGACGCCCCGCCGCGGCGTGATCCCGTGCACCACCTCCTCGGCGTCCGCCATGCCGGGCACCGCTTTGGGATTGACGAAGGAGACGATTTGGATGTGATCGAGGCCGGTCTGCGACAAGGCGTCGATCAACGCGATTTTGCGCGCGGTCGGGATCGCGCCTTTTTCGATTTGAAATCCCTCGCGCGGCCCTTCTTCGGTGATGCGGACCGCTGCCGGCACGTCGCTCATGATTGCCCTCCGGCTGTCACGATGCCGCGCTGACGCAGCGCCGCGATCTCGCCCGGCGCAATGCCGAGTTCGGCAAGAATCTCGGCGGTGTGCTGGCCGAGCGTCGGCGCTTGCCTGCGCAGCGCAAAATCATGATCGCCGATTTCGATCGGCAGCCGCGGGATTTTGGCGCGAGCGCCGTTGGGAAAGTCGATCGCCAGCATGCGGCCGCCGACATTGAGTTGCGGATCCTCGAACAGGTCACCGGGCTTTGCCACCGGAGCAAACGGTATATCGATGCGATCGAACAGTTCGGCAAGCGCGCCAAGCTTATGCCGGGCGATGATCTGGCCGACGAGGGGGCGCAGCGCCGGGCGCTGGCGCACCCGGTCTTCATTGGTCTTGTAGGCGGGGTTTTGCAAAAGATCGTACCGCTCGAAATGCTCGCAGAAGCGGCGCCATTGGCCGTCGCTGGTCAGTCCGACAAAAATCTGCTCGCCGTCGGCGGTGACAAACGGCTCGTAGATCGCCCAGGCGCCGTCGCGCGCCGGCATCGGCGGCATGGGCTTGCCAGTCACCACTTCGCCGGCCATGTGCTGCATCATCAGAAAGGCCGTGGATTCGAACAGTGCCGATTTGACCATTTGCCCGCGGCCGGTGCGCTCGCGCTCGCGCAACGCGGCCTGGAGGCCGATCACGGCGAACATCCCGCCCATGATATCGACGACCGAAGAACCGGCGCGCAGCGGCTGGCCGGGCGGGCCGGTCATGTAGGCAAGCCCGGCCATGAACTGCACCACTTCGTCGAGCGCCGGGCGATGCTCGTAGGGTCCGCTGAGAAATCCCTTCAGCGCGCAGTAGATCAGCCGCGGATTTTTTTGCAAAAGATCGCCGTAGCCGCAGCCGAGGCGCTCCATGGTGCCGGGCGCATAGTTTTCCAGGACGGCGTCGGCGGTCGCGGCGAGACGATAGAGCAAAGCGCGCCCCTCGTCGGACTTGAGATCGAGCGCGAGGCTACGCTTGTTGCGGTTGAAGGTCGGAAAGAAGCCGGCGGCAAAGCCGATGCGCCGCCGTGTCGCGTCGCCGTCGGCCGGCTCGATCTTGATCACGTCGGCGCCGAGATCGGCGAGGATGAGGCCCGCGGTCGGGCCCATAATGGTGTGACAGAATTCAAGAACGCGAATGCCGGCGAGCGGCAGGGTGCCGTGCCCGCTGTCCTGCGTCCTTGTCATTCGCACTGCTCCGGTTCGCTGATTTGCGCGCGTGCGCGCAGACCTGGACTGGCCCTCGCAGCGTGCAATCGAACCGATTTCGGAGGAAATCGCAACTGGCACCCGGAGGTGCGGCGCTCGGCCAGCTTGTCTTATCTTGTCCTTGGCGGATAGGCGGGCGCCGCGCTAGAAGAGTCCAGCGGCTTCTTCAATAGGCTGGCACGAAGCAGCTCGGCGCGGGAAGCCGAATGCAGCGGCGGCATTTGCGCGGGCGCCAGCGGCGTTGCCTCGCGTTGAATGGCCGGAGCCGGGATATCCGCCGTTGGGCCAGGCTCTGCGATCTCGAAGTCGCGCGAGCGCTGATGCGCGGTCGCGCTGCGCCACCGTTCGATCACCATCGGGATCAGATCGCGGCTGATATTGGCGCCGGCTTCCGAGCGGGTGTTGCCGGAGGCTTCGCTGTTCGGCCGCTGCGCCGCCGGCAATTCGGCGAAGCTCATGCGCGTCGGCAGCGCCACGCCGGGGCCGAAGGTAAAGGTCTCGCGGGTGCCGAGCGAAGGAATGAACGACAGCAGGTTCGCCGCCGCGTCCGACGCCGCCGAGCGGATCAGGGCCTGGTCGCGGTCGTTCGACAGCCGCATGACAAACAGTGTCGAGCATTGCGAAATGATGGTTGGGTCGATCTCGGCCGGCCGTTGCGTGACCAGCCCGAGGAACACGCCGTATTTGCGGCCTTCTTTGGCGATGCGCGACAGCGCGCGCCGCGTCGGGCCGAAGCCGATCTTGTTGTCGGCGGGCGCGTAGCGGTGCGCTTCCTCGCAGACGAACAGCAGCGGGGCCACGCCATCGCTCCACAGACCGAAGTCGAACGCCATGCGGCAGAGCACCGACACCACCGAATCGACAACCTCGGCCGGGAAGCCGGCGAGCTGCATGATGGTCATCGGCTTGCCTTGCGGCGGCAGCCGGAACAATTGGCAGAGAATCTCCGCCATCGTGTCGCCGCCGATATTGGCGTTCTCGAACATGAAGCGCGTAGCGCGGATGATTGCGGATCGTTTGAATCCGCGAGATCAGCTTGTGATAGATCATGCGCGACGAGCGGTTTTCCAGCTTGCCCATCTGCTCGTCGAGGAGATTGATCAGGTCCTCGATGCGATAGGGCACCGGCGTGTCGGCGGTGAAGCCGGTGTCGCGGGGATCGCGTTTCTTGGTGATCGGGCGGTCGGCGCTGGCGCGATATTGCAGATAGGCCGCTTTCGCCATGGGAATGACTTCCGAAAGAATCTCCACTTCTTCGTCGACGCCGGGCCGGCCGCCGAAAAAAGCGTCGACGATCTCTTCGAAATTGAACAGCCAGAACGGCAGGCGCAGGTTTCGCGGTGTCAGCACCTGCGCCTGTCGCCGAAGCAGCGGCTGTATTCGTTATGGGGATCGACCAGGAAGATGCGCAGGTTCGGTCGGGTATCGAGAATCTTCTGCAGGATGATTGCGACGCCGCTCGATTTGCCGACGCCGGTGGCGCCGACGATGGCGAAATGCCGGCTGACCAGAAGGTCGATGTCGATATGCACGCGGACGTTGGGATTCTGTTGCAGACGTCCGATATCGACGTGGTCGGCGTTGGCGGCGCCATAGATCAGGCGCAATTCGGCCTCGGTCAACAAGGATCGCGCCGTCGCCGATATTCGGGATATTCGGAGACGCCGCGTTCGAAGCGCGCGACGCCCGACCGATCGCGGATCTCGCCGATCAGATCGATCTGCGCGACCTTGCGGAATGTTTGTCCGGCGCCGGCCGGCGCCAGCGGCTGCTCGCCGATCTCGGTGATCAAGCCGACGATGAGGCTCTTAGCCGTCATCACGGCCAGGAATTTTCCGACGGTTGCATTGCCGCCGCCTGGCGCGCGCGCCGTGAGCTCAACGGTGGCTGCCGATCCGGTGATGGCCGACGACCCGGCCGATGGGCTCGGGCCCGGTGGCCGCGCGCAGACCGCTTGCCGATGCAGTTCCATGATGGCCCAATGCGTTTTGCGCGATGTTTCTGAATGTCTGTTGCATCGGCGGCAATAGCACAGAGCGATTGCGGTTGTATTAATGCGAAGTAACGACGCTTTAGGTTAATGGCCTGTGCCGTCAAAAATCGCGCGAATGATGAAAAGGGCGTTTAGCGCGAAACGGCCCATAATGCCGATTAGGCGATCTATGCACTTTTACGCCGCGCCTCATGGATCGCGCGCCACAGCACTTCCGGCGTGGCCGGCATTGCGACATGGTTGATGCCGAGCACCGAAAGCGCATCGACCAGCGCATTGGCGACCGCCGGCATGGCGCCGACGCAACCGGCTTCGCCGGCGCCTTTGACGCCGAGCGGATTGGTCTTGGTCGGCACCGGATTGAAGTCGACGTGAAACGCGGTGAGATCGCTGGCGCGCGGCATGGCGTAATCCATGAACGACCCGGTGAGGATTTGTCCCTCGGCGTCGAATTTGATGTCTTCCATCAGAATCTGGCCGACGCCCTGCGCTATGCCGCCGTCGATCTGGCCGTGCAGCAGCAGCGGATTGATGACCGTGCCGACGTCGTCAACCACATTGTAGTTGACGATCTCGACCTCGCCTGTCTCTTCGTCGATTTCGAGTTCGCAGACATGAACGCCGTTCGGATAGGCCGCGACTTTGCCGGAATAGATCGCCTTTTCGATGAGGCCGCAGTTCCATGCCATTCGGCAGGTTTTTGGGATCGAGCGAAGCTTTGGCGATTTCTTTGATCGTCAGTGTCTGGTTGGTCTTTTGGCTCGAGAACAAGCCTTCGTGGAAATTGACATCGGCTGACGTCGAGCTTGAGCATGTGGGCGGCGATCGCCTTGGCTTTGGTTTCGATCTTTTCCGGCGGCCAGCGTGAAAGCCGATCCGGAAAAAGCCGCCGAGCGCGAGCCTCCGGTGCCTTCGGCGAAAAACACCTGGTCGGTGTCGCCCTGGATATATGTCACTTCATTCGGATCGAGGCCGAGCCGGTCGCACACGACTTGCTTGAACGCGGTCTCGTGGCCCTGGCCCTGATTGATGCTGCCGGAAAAAATCGACACCGAGCCGGTGCGATCGAACCTGATCTCGGCGCCTTCGAGGCCGGCCGCGGCCGAGCGTTCGATGGTGTTGGAAAAGCCGAAGCCGCGCAGCTTGCCGTTCTTGCGCGATTTTGCGCGGCGCGCTTCGAAACCTTTCCTGTCCGCGGCGTCGAGCGCCATGTCCATATTCTTCTCGAACTCGCCGCAATCGTAGATGAAGGTCACGCTGGTCTTGAACGGCATCGCACTCGCTGGAATGGTATTGCGGCGGCGCAAATCCGCCGGGTCGATGCCCGAGCTGATCGGCGGCGAGATCGACCATGCGCTCGATGACATAGCCGGCTTCCGGCCGGCCATTGCCGCGATAGGGCCGCACCGGTTGGGTGTGGGTGAACACGGCCGTGACGTCGATATGCGAGGCAGGCGTGCGATAGACGCCGGCGAGCGTGCCGAGATTGCCGGTGAAGGCCGGCATGCCGATCTGCATATAAGCGCCGATCGCGGCGATGATCTTGGCGCGGAAGCCGAGGAAGGTGCCGTCCTTGTCGAGCGCAAGTTCGGCTTCGGTGACATTGTCGCGCGCCTGCGCGTCGCACAGAAACAATTCCGAGCGCGTCGCCACCCATTTGACCGGCCGTTCGATAAGCTTGGCGGCGAGCAGCACCAGCGCGCACTTCATTATAGACCGCCGACTTCATGCCGAAGCTGCCGCCGATGTCGCCGCAAACGACGCGGATTTTGCTGTCGGGGACTTTCAGGACATATTGCGACAGCTCGGTCTGGAAAACATTGGTCCGCTGCAACGTGGTGTAGATGGTGTAGCGGCCGTCGATCGGCTCGAACAAGCCGATGCAGCCGCGCGGCTCCATGGCCGCGGCGGTGACGCGATTGATGACGAAGCGGTGTTTGACGACATGCGCGGCGCGCGCGAAAGCTGAGTCGGTCGCTTCCTTGCTGCCTTCGACCTGGATGAAGCCGATATTGTTCGGGCAATCGTCCCACACCAGCGGCGCGCCGGGATTGGGCGCCTCGCCGGTCGAGACGGTGGCCGGCAGCGCCTCGTAATCGACCTCAATCAGTTCGGCGGCATCGACCGCCTGGTAATAATTTTCGGCGACGACGAAGGCGACGTAATCGCCGATCATCCGCACCCGGTCTTCCACCAGCGCCGGATAGCGCGGCCGGTAACCGGGGCCGCCGTCGCGGCGCTTGAGGCCGCCGGGGACGGGCAGATCGCCAAATCCCGCGGCTTTGTAGTCGGCGCCGGTGAGCACTGCGAGCACGCCGGGCGCGGCCTTGGCCTTGGCGGTGTCGATCGAACGGATCCGCGCATGCGCGTGCGGCGAGCGCAGCACATAGCCGAAGGCCATTCCGGGAAACACCATATCGGCGACATAGCGGCCGCCGCCCTTGACCAGCCGCGGATCCTCGAACCGGGGCACCGGCTGGCCGATCGCGAATTCACCCATCGGAGTCCTCGCGGTTTTATGGATTTGCTTGCCCAGTCCTGCGACTGAGCCGGCGGCAGTGCGGGAGAACGGTCTTACATCGACTCTACAGGCCCTTCAATCGGGACCGCGTTGGGGCTAGGCTCTGCCGTCATGATCGAGACGCCGGCACAAACATTCGAAGCGGCCTTATCGGCCCGCGCCGATGCCATGGCCGACGCCTGCACGCGTTGCGGCAAATGCGTCGAGGTTTGCCCGACGACCGTTGCCGCCGGGCTCAGCGACGAACAGCGGCAAAATCCGGTTGCCGTTATCGGCGGCGTCATCGACATCCTGCGCGGCGGCGAAGGCAACGACGCGGCGCGCAAATGGGCGTCCGGCTGTCTGCTTTCGGGCGACTGCATCGCGGCCTGCGATTACGGCGTCAATCCGCGCTTCCTATTCACATGGCGCGCGTCGCCATGGTGCGCGGCAAAGACGACGCCACGACGCAACGCCGCAACGGCGTCGAAGGCTTCCGCCACGTCGCCCACGACGTGAAGCATATTTCGCGCATTCAGATGGACGACGCGCTGCTCGAACGTCTGGGCCAGGGCGCCGCGCGCCACCCCGCTGCGGAGAGACCGCCCGATTTCGTCTTCTATACCGGCTGCAACGTGCTCAAGACGCCGCATATTGCGCTGCTCGCGCTCGACATCATGGATGCGCTCGGCGCCAGCTATGAGGTGATGGGTGGACCGACCCATTGCTGCGGCGTGCAGCCGATGCGCTCAGGCGACACCGCCACGTTCGGCCGCGTCGCCGAGAGCCACGCTCGACAAGATGGCGCAAAGCAAGACTGGCCAGGTGGTGTCGTGGTGTCCGGCCTGCCACGTCAATTTCACCGAACAGACGCTGCCGACCGTTGAGAAGACACGCGGCGCCAAGCCGTTCGAAATGACGCCGTTCACGATGTTCATTCGCAATAATCTCGACCGGCTGCGACCGCTGTTGCGCGAGCCGGTGCCGATGCGGGTGGCGCTGCACAAGCATCCCGGCATCCGCGGCGTGGTCGAGGCGGCGGAAGACATTTTGTGGGCCGTGCCCGGCATCGAGGTCGTCGATCTGCACCAGCCGGCGGTCGGCCTGCAATCCAACAGCCTGCGCATCAATCCGGCCTACCGCCGCGAAGTGCAGGAGGCCGAGCTTGCCGCGGCCGAGGCGGCCGGCATCGACGCGCTGGTCGCGGTCTATCATTCCGATCACCGCGAATTATGCGCGCACGAGCGCGACCGGCCGTTCCGCGTCATGAATATCTACGAGATCGTCGGCATCAGCATGGGGCTCGACTACGACGACAGCTTCAAGCGGCTGAAGATCATGCAGGACGCCGATGCGATTATGGCCGATTGCCAGGACCTCGTGACGAAGCACGGGCTAGACGCTGAGACCACGCGGCTCGCGATCCAGGCAATGCTCAATGAGCAGCCGGCGCCGCTGCGTGGCGCCCGCAGCAATAGGTCATCGCGCCTCCGTCTCCCGCTTGCGGGAGGAAACGGTTCGGGCGCGCACTCATAAATCTAGGTTGGCAGGCGGCCTTTGGCCGATGTCCGCTCCACCTCTAAAAGCGGACATCGAATGGCGATGCTCGCGCGTCCGCTAAGGGCCATAAACGGACTCGCATCGCTATAACACCGACAAGATTTCAGAGGTTGAACTGCCAAGTGACGCCATCGAGGATCGCGGCCATTGGCTGAGGTGCATTTTAGCTGTGGAGTTCGGATACACCCTAAAGAATACCTTAGAAAACACTACTTCTCCATTGTTTCTCGTTTGAAAATGCTGATGATGCGCCGAAGGCCAGCCGTCCAATTCTGAGGAAAGTCGGATGAACGGGCTCATCGTCGGATGCATTTCTGCTGTTGCATTCTGTGGTGCACCTGCGCTCGCTGCTGACATGGCGGTGAAGGCACCGCCAATGGCTGCGCCCGCCCCTGTTTTCAGTTGGACCGGATTTTACGTTGGCGGCAATGCCGGCTACGGCTGGAAAGATCCAACGGTGAGCTACAGTCCCAACGACGCTATTGCTTTTGCCGGCACCTGTGGCGGCGGTATTTTTGGCGGCACCTGCATTCCGCCCGCATCTTTCAATATCGGCGGAGCCCTCGGCGGCATCCAGGCCGGATACAACTGGCAACTCAATCAACAGTGGATCGCAGGCGTCGAAGCCGATTTTGATCGGTCCGGAATTAAAGGCACGGGAACGTCGGGTTTTATTTTAGGTAGTTTTACGCCGGCACCTTCGAGCTTCGTGGCCAGCGAAGAGATTAAATGGTTCGGAACAATTAGAGCGCGTCTTGGATGGCTACCGACGAACAGTTTATTGGTCTACGGCACTGGGGGCTTAGCTTACGGCCACATCGATCAAAATGCCACTCTCAACTCTGTGGCAACAACCAATTTGTTCACTGTGGGTCAATTTGGATATTTTTGTGTCGCGGGACCCAACTGTTTTGTAGGCAGCACGTCGCAAACGCTTATTGGTTGGACCGCAGGAGCTGGCGGTGAATATGCGATCTCGAGCAATATCACATTGAGGGCTGAGTATTTGTACATTAATCTTGGTCATGCCGTGGGCGTAAATTCTGTTGCACTGAACACCGGCGCCGGATCCATACCATCTTCATTTACTGCGAATTTCAGTACGGTGAGTTTCAACGTTGTTCGTGCTGGAGCGAATTGGAAGTTCTAGATTCCATGCTCAGGCCACATTTCGGCGAGCTCGATCGTTCTCCGTCCATGCTGCTTTCCAAGAAGCGAGCTGTTGCTGCTGTCGCCGACTAGCGCGCGTCCGCTCTGGGTCATTAGCGGACATCGCGTTATCTCCGCGCCACGTCCGGTTTACCGCAGAAAGCGGACATCGAATGGCGGTGCTCGCGCGTCCGCGAAGGGCCAATTCCTGCCGCGAGCCCCTTTCTCGAACGTGGGCCGTCGGATAGCTTTCGACCTGAGAGCTGCCGCACCCGGAACGTACCGAAGTCTCCGTCATGGGCCTGCAACTTATCGGCCTGAATGGCGCAGCACATGGAAGGCTTGTCATGATGCTTCTCGCGCAATTGCTTCTCACTCTTGTCACACTCGGCTACAGCGCCATTCCGACGCTAGCTGATTTCAACAAGACACACGCGACAAACCCCCTTTGGACTCCCCATGCTCGTTTTCACGTCGTCTGGCAGGTGTTGAGTTACCTTGGTATTGCCGCCATCGTTCTAGCGCTGATCTGGTGGCCGGGGCCGGTCGCCATCGAGCGGCTCTGGCTCGCAACTGGTATGGCCGTCGCCATCTACGGCGGATTTCATGCCGCCCTGTTTTCGATGAAACTCTACGGCGGAACGAACTACGATAAGAACGGCTATATTCCCATCTACAAGACTATTCTCGGCAAGCGTATCGGCTTTGACGCCAACATCACGGTGTTTTCGATCATGACTGTGCTAGTGATTGGTGCGGCAGCTGCTATTTCCGCTCAATAAACCTCCCGCGTGCGGTGGCGCTGAGTTCGGCCCGGGCCGTGCATCCTTCGGGGCTCGCTTCGCTCGCGCCTCAAGATGACGGGAATCATGACGTCACATTTCCATTGACAATAGTCCCCGCTTTGGTTACACTGTAAAGAATCAAACCTCGCCCTAAGGGACGCCGTCCGGTGATGCCGGGCGGCAGGGGCGAGTGCGGTGCCCGCGGGCGGGGCTTCATCACCTCCGCTCCCGGGCGGCTCGGGCATCAGTCTCCCGGCACTAGGACCGGGGCGCGAGGTGCTTCGCTGGACTGGGACAGGCGATGGCGGGTAACACCCGCAAGCGGTTTTTGCTTGCGCATGATCTTTTCGGAAAACCGGTTTCCACTTTTCCGGATCATGCGTCAGACCACGTCCCAGGAAACCTGGCCTGAGCTGAGCCTTGGGACGATGACTCCCAAGGTGAGAGCCGAGGTGGAACGCCGACAGGCGAGCGCGCCCGCAAGCGGGAGGGCGGCGCAAGCCGCCTTATCCGTGGCGCGACCCGCGCGCCGCTTGCGTGCGGGACATGAAACACTGCGTCTGTCGGCGTTCCGCTTCCCTTATTTTCTTAGTTTGTAGGGTGGGTAGAGCGACAGCGAAACCCACCGTGGCTTGCCCCGACAGTAATGGGTTTCGCTTCGCTCTACCCATCCTACGGGCTTTCGTCATTGCGAGCGCAAGCGAAGCAATCCAGCTTTTTACCGTGCCGCTCTGGATTGCTTCGTCGCGGAGCCTGTCATCGGGCCGGCCACTTCGGGCCGGACCCGTTGGCTCCTCGCAATGACGACAGGAATCGTTGGCTGTTTGACATTGCGGCTTGCAAAACTCGCGCGGATTCGCGCCGCGAGAACGACGGCACTCATCCGCCTGCCGTCTTCACGGTGAGGGAAGCTTTCTCACTCCGCCTTGATGTTGGCGTCGGCGACCATCTTCTGCCACTTGCCGAGCTGGGTCTTGATGAAACCGCCGAACTCGGCGGGCGTGGAGGAAAAGCCCTGGAAGCCGACATTCTTGAATTTGGCCTGGACGTCCGGGACTGTCGATGATCGGACGCAGCGCGGTGTTGAGCTTGGTGACAATGGCGGGCGGCGTGCCGGCCGGCGCGACCAGGCCCGCCCAGGCATCAAGCTCGAACCCCTCGATGCCGGCTTCGTCGAGCGTCGGCAGATCCGGGAAAAACGGACTGCGCTTGAGCCGGGTCACTGCCAGCGCGCGCACTTGTCCGGACGCGATATGCGGCATCGCCACCGTGAAATCGACGATCATCATGGAGACGCGTCCGGCGATGACGTCCTCGATGGCCGGCGGCGAGCTCTTGTACGGCACGTGGAGCATGTCGAGGCCGGCCCAATGCGCCAGCGTCTTGCCGCCGACGATGCCCGCGGTATTGCCGCTGGCAAACGACAGCTTGCCGGGATTGGCCTTGGCATAGGCGACCAGGTCCTTGACCGAATGGAACGGCAGGGCCGGATTGACGACCAGCGCCAGCGTAAAGCTTCCTACCCGCGTCACCGGCGTAAAATCCTTGACCGGATCGTAGCTGACGTCCCGCAACAGGAACGGATCGGCGGACAGCGGCGAATTGGTCGCCATCATCAGCGTGTAGCCGTCGGGTGTCGCGTGTTGGACATATTGCGCGGCCACGGCGCCGTCGGCGCCCGGGCGATCTTCGACGATCACCGGCTGCTTGAGCGCGGCACCAAGCGGGTCGGCGATGATGCGGCAGATCGTGTCGCTGGCGCTGCCCGGACCGAACACGGAAACGAAAGTGATCGGCCGCGACGGAAATTCATCGGCGCGAAGCGCGGTGCCGAACAAAGCGGCCCCGACGGCCACGAAAATGAGAGCAAGCTTATTCATGCGCGGTTCCTCCCTGGCTGTCGCAAATATTGATTGCCGGCGTGTCGGCCTTGCGGCGCCGCACGCTGTTTAGGGTCGGGAGATAGCAGATTTAGCGCGGGCGAGACGTGGCGCGACATTCGCCGCGAGCCACGCAAAAATGGCCGAAGGGCGGGCCTGATGCTGCGAGCGCGACCGGAATTACTTGATGAACGTGCCGCTGCGCAGCTCGGCGAAGGCCTGCTGCAGTTCAGCTTGCGAGTTCATCACGATCGGGCCGTGCCAGGCGACCGGCTCCTCGATCGGCTTGCCGGAGACCAGCAGAAAGCGAATTCCGTTCTCGCCCGCCTGCACGATCACCTCGTCGCCGCTGTCGAACAGGACCAGCGAGCGATTGCCGGTCTGCTCGCGCACCACGGTCTCATTGCCGCCATTGGTTTTCTCGGTCAGCACGCCGAACGGCTGCGACGCGGCGCGGAAATTGCCGGAGCCTTCGAAGACATAGGCAAAAGCATGTCGTTCGAGCTCGACCTTTAGCGTCTTACGCTGTCCCGGCGGCACCGCGATATCGAGATAGCGCGGCTCCGCGGCGACGCCTTCGATCGGGCCGCGCCGACCCCAGAAATCGCCGCAGACGATCCGCACGCGGGTGCCGTCGTCATCGACGATGTCGGGAATTTCGGCGGCTTTGACGTCTTGATAGCGCGGCGCCGTCATTTTCAGCGACGACGGCAGGTTGGCCCAGAGCTGGAAACCATGCATGCGGCCCGCCGCATCACCTTGCGGCATTTCCTGATGCAGAATGCCTCGGCCGGCGGTCATCCATTGCACGTCGCCGGCTTCGAGATTGCCGCGGTTGCCGAGACTGTCGCCGTGCTCGACGCTGCCCGCCAGCACATAGGTAATTGTCTCGATGCCGCGATGCGGATGCCAGGGAAAACCCGCCCGGTAATCGGCTGGCCGGTCATTGCGGAAATCGTCGAGCAACAGGAAGGGATCGAAGTCGCTGGTATTGCCGAAGCCAAAGGCGCGATTGAGCTTCACGCCGGCGCCCTCGATGGTCGGCTTCGACGTGACGATGCTTTTCACAGGCCGAATGGACATGGCCGTTATCCTTTGCGGTGGCGGTGGCGTGCCAGCAAAAATGGGGCGGCGCCCATCAAGAACAAGAAGGCACATCACTGATACTTGATTGCTTGGAACTTCGCGAAGTTGTCTTGAAAGTATTGTTGCTCCACCGCACGTAACGTCACCTGATGCGGACCAAGTTCCCGTTATCGCGGCATTTTCCTAAGCCCTGCAGGAACCCCAATGACGCGCCGGAGTTTCTCTGGATAAGACAAACCAAGGAGGCGATCTATGTCGACAGTTAAAACCCTAGCGCTGGCCACCGTGCTGATTTTCGGCGCCTCGCAGTTGGCGCTGGCACAATCCAGCTCGACCAATAGTCCGGGCGGTGGCGGCGCCGGCACGGTCTCCGGTCATCCCGACAAGGCCCAGAACAACAATCGCGGCCCGGGTACGAATCCGGGTGGCCCGGGTCAGGGCGACAAGCAGTAAGCGTCGCATTGTCGAAGGTCCGGTTTGGCTCGGCCAAACCGGATTTTTCGTCGAACAAACCGCAGCAAACGCGTCACTTGAGCGTGATCATTCCGCTCCAGAATTGCTGACCATCGCTGGTGTCGATTTCGTATTTCCGCGCGAAATCGAGTTTGCCGTCGCCGCCGACCCGCAAGACCGTGATGCCGGCAGGCAGCGTTCCATCTTCAAGCGCCATGATACTGGCGACGGCCAGCAGCCGCCCGCTTGGATCGATGCCGAAGGTCCGCAACTGGATGCCGCGCCCGTCGATACTTTGAATATGATTTGGTTCGCCGGTCGTTTGATCGATGGTGAACACCGCGACACTGTTTTCGCCGCCCTCGGAAATCGTCCTGGCGCCGGCGCCCGATGCCGGAAAAGTGCGATTGGTCACGTAGACGAATTTGCCATTGGGATGGACGTGGATCGGGCCGGCGCCTTGCGGCGCCGGCGAGGCGGGATTGGACAGCGTGTCTTTGATGAACATCGGATCGCGTGCGAGCGCGGTCGCGTCGTCGCGCTTGTAGACGTAGAGCTTGTTCTGCCGCTCGATTGAAACGAACGCCCACGGCCGGGTAGGGTGAAAATCGAGATGGCGCGGCCCGAAGCCGAGACCATTGCCGGGTGCGATCGAAGCCAGGTTGGTCAGCGCGCCGTCCGCGAAACTGAATGTCTTGATCGCGCCGGGATCTTCCGGTTTGCTGGCGCTGGCATTATTGCCACGCGTCACTAGCGTCACGCTGCGGTTTCCCGGCATTGCCAGGACTTGATGGGCGTAAATGCCGGTATCGAGTTTTGCCGATTGCGTGACCGGCGCGCCGATCGTGCCGTCGGCGTTGAGACGATGAACCGTGACGTTGCTCGGATCGTTGTAGGCGGTCAGCAAATATTCGCCGCTGCCGTCGACGCTGGCATGGATCGGGCGCGACGGCAGCGCTGCCGGCTCGCCGTGCCGACGCAAAGCCCCCGTCGCCGGATCCATCGAGAGGGCACTGGCGAAGTGCTTGTCGCCGGCAATCCCCGGGCCGCCATTGCTCGACACGACGTAGAGGTATCGCCGCGACGGGTGCGGCCACGCATATTGAATCCGGGCCGGCAGCGTGACCGTACCGCGCTTGACCAGCGCGGTGCCTTCGATGTCGATGTCGTAAAGCGTAAGCGCGGCCCCGACGCTGGCGTAGAACACGGTCTTGGGTTTGATGAGCTCACTCCCCGATGGATTACGATGGGATCTGGTCAGCGCTGGTGGCCGCCGCTTGTCGGCCATCATCTCACCGGAAAGATGCCGAGGCCAAGAGTTAATCGACCCAAAAACCGGCCTATGCGTTGTCGAGTAATGCGCCGACGAGGGCGTCGATCCGCGCGACGGTGCGAAAGTTTGCCGGCGTCATGTCCCGATCCGGAATCTTGAGGTCGAATTCGGTCTCGACGGCGAGCATGAGATTGACCATGTCGAGCGAGGTCAGCCCGGCTTCGGTTAAATCCTCATCGCTCCCGACCGGCCGGTTGACGGATCGTTTGGCCAAGAGCGCACGCACCAGCGCCGTGACGCGGTCCACCGGAGATGAAATGCTGCGGTCAAGCACGGTGAATAGTTCCCAAATTCGAAGACGAAAAATAGCTGCTTTCGACAAGCCATTATCGCACGGCCTGCTAACCGGATGGTTAGCACGCGATGGGTTTGCGATTGGTAACCTTTACGCCAAAGAAGCGCGCTAATTCCCAGCAAATGCCGCGAGGATTTGTAAGTTTTGCGCTACCTGTGATGCGATAACAAGAGCATCAAAGCGTGACAGGCGGTCAATCAAACGCGGGCGCTCCTCATGAATGCCAGAACGGCGACGGTTCTCGAGGTCGATAAGGACGTTCACGCGGCGCGCAAGGCCGCGCGCGGCATTCTTGTCGCCGCGAGCAATTTGCACGCCGCCGATGCAGTGGAATTAAGGGCGCGCGTAAAAAGGGCCGTCACGGTCGCGGCGGATCATGCTGCGGCGGTCGATCATGAATCGCGTTTCCCGGAAGAAGCCATCGGTGCGATGCGCGCCGAGCGGCTTTTGGGCATCGCGGTACCGCGGGAGCTCGGCGGCGAGGGTGCCAGCACCGCCGATATTGTCGATGTTTGTTACGCGCTCGGCCGCGCCTGCGCGTCGGCGGCGATGATCTATGCCATGCACCAGACCAAGGTCGCCTGCCTGGTGCGCCATGGCAAAGCCAGCGCCTGGCATCAGCTGTTGCTGCGCCGGCTTGGCAACGAACAATTGCTGCTGGCGTCGTCGACGACCGAAGGACAGGGCGGCGGCGATGTTCGCAACAGCACCGCGCCGATCGAGCGCGACGGTTCGCGCATCGGCCTGGAACGGCAAGCCACCGTCATCTCCTACGGCAAAGCCGCCGACGGCCTCGTCACCACCGCGCGGCGTTCTGCCGACGCACCGAGCTCCGATCAGGTGCTCGTCGCATTTCTCAAGCAGGACTACACGCTCGAACCGGTGGCGGGTTGGGATGCATTCGGCATGCGCGGCACGTGTAGCGAAGGCTTCAAACTCTCGGCCTCGGGATCGAGCGAACAAATCCTGCCGGTGAGCTACGACAAAATCCACGTCCAGACCATGATGCCGGTGGCGCACCTGCTTTGGAGTGCCGCATGGGCCGGCATCGCCACGGCCGCAGTCGACCGCGCTCGGGCTTTCGTGCGTAAGGCCGCGCAACGTTCAGGCGGCACGCTGCCCCCGGCGGCGGCGCATCTGACGCGCGCCAACGCGACGCTGCGGACGATGCGCAGCTTGATCGCGGCGTCGCTGCAGCGGTTTGAAGCGGCCAGCAACGATCCTGCCACGCTCGAATCGGTCGACTTTCAGACCGGCATGAACCTGCTCAAGGTGAATGCGTCCGAGCTTGCCGTCGCGGCCGTCATGAGCGCCATGCAGACCTGCGGATTGTCGGGCTATCGCAATGACGGCGAGTTCAGCGTCGGCCGGCATCTTCGCGATATTCTCTCTTCGCCCATCATGATCAGCAACGATCGCATCCTCGCCAATATTGCCGCGGCGTCGATGCTCGGCAGTGCTCCTAATTCGCTCAGCGACTGAAATCTTCGGCAACAAAAACACTCGTAAACGAGGCGCGAATTATATGAACGTTGCATTCAAGCAATCCGCGAAGCCGACCCGTTCTCTCGATTCGATCGCCGAGGCGTTGCTGTTGCCGACCGGTATCGATGGCGTTTACGCGCGAACGCAAATTTTCGAGCAAATCGTCGACGGTCTTACCGCGCTTATTTCGCGTTACCGCGAACCGGACACCGAAGTGCTGCGATTTCCGCCGGTGATGAGCCGTCGGCAATTGGAGAAATCCGGCTATTTGAAGAGCTTCCCGCACTTTCTCGGTTGCGTGAGCTGCCTTGGCGGCGACGAGGCGCATATCCACGCGAGCGTCGAGCGCTACGAAGCCGGCGAAGATTGGACGCCGGCCTTGGCTGCCGCCGATCTCGTGTTGAGCCCGGCCGCCTGCTATCCGATCTACCCCATGGCTGCGAGCCGCGGCCATGTGCCAGCCGGCGGGCTGATCTTCGACGTCGCCTGCGATTGCTTCCGCCGCGAACCGTCGAAAATGCTCGACCGGCTGCAATCCTTCCGCATGCGCGAATATGTCTGCATCGGCACGCCGCAACAGATTCAGGATTTCCGCGCCCGCTGGATGAAACGGGCCGAGGCCTTCGCCGGCCAACTCGGCCTTCCGTACCGCATCGATCACGCCAGCGATCCGTTCTTCGGCCGCGGCGGCAAGCTGATGGCAGTGAGCCAGGTCGAGCAGGCACTGAAATTCGAGTTGCTCATTCCGGTGCACTCGGAGGCGGAGCCGACCGCCTGCATGAGCTTCAACTATCACCGGGACCATTTCGGCGTGGCGTGGAATTTGTCCAATGCCGCCGGCGAAACGGCGCATACCGGCTGCGTCGCCTTCGGCATCGATCGCCTCGCTTTGGCATTATTCGCCACGCACGGTGTCGAGTTGCCGCAGTGGCCGGCGCGCGTGCGTCAGGCGCTCAGAATCTAATGCCGTGGCGGAATGTCCGCCGAACGAGCATCTGTTGCTGCGGCTGAGTCTCTTTCGTCAAACCGACTTTAGCTCTTTCCTCTTGAGCGCCGCAGTATTGGGGTAGGTCCCCAGCATCGTTTGCAGCGTAGTTTTTTCGAAATTCATGACTTTCGTTCCTCACCGGCGAGCGCTGGGTAAAGCATTTGCGCTGTTCCGGCAAAAATCCAGTCGAGGCTGTCCTGCGCCAATACGGCGAGTGTGTCGCGCGCCAGGGCCAGGATTTCGGGCAGCGTTCCTTCGGACGACGGATAGTTCGAGCCCCAGGCAAGGCGCGCGGCGCCGAATTCGGCGACGAGCCGCGGGAAGAAGGTCTCGGGCGTCGCGTTGCCGCGGCGCGATTCCAGAAAATTGCGCTGCGTCAACTTGAGGAACACATTCGGGTAGCGCGCGAGGCCGAACAGGCTCGCCGCCGCGTTATAGGGCGGTCCGTCCTCCAGCGATGGCCGCGCGGCGTGATCGAGAACGACGTTGACCTTCGGAAAGCGCTCAATCATCCCGATGAGCTGTGGGATCGCCATAGCCGACATCTGCATGCAGATCGACAAGCCGCGCTCCGCCGCATAGGTCCATGCCGGGTAGGATTTCGGATCGTCGAGCCATGAGGCCTGTTCGCTCATGGTGCTGCCGAAAGTGAACAAACGCATCCCCGTGAGCTGCCGGTCGAGCCAGTAACGCATACGCTGCGGCGCATCCGCGGCCAGCAAGTCGAGCGAGAACACGCCGGTGAATTGTTTGGGATGAGCGGCGACGGCGTCGGCAACATAGGAGTTGTCGTGACCGTAGCAGGTGGAGGCCTGCACGATTGCCGCTTTCGCAACGCCCGCGCCGTCCATTGCGGCCATCAACTGTTCGAGCGAAACCGGCCGCGTTGCCGACCAATCCGATTGCTTGCCGCCCAGCGGCGCGCGGGGATAGCGCTTCACGTCGGGGGAGATAATGTGCGGATGAATGTCGATCGTGGTCGCGGGGGTAGCCATGGGCCTCGATTGCTCCTCGGCGACGATGGCAGGGCGGGTAAAAGAAGGCGCCGTTGATAGAAAATTGCTGGTCAGCGAACTGTCCCAACTCGCTTTATGATAATTCGGCGAATCATCGAAGCAATGTGCCGCTTGGTATCGGTCACACGCCCAATATCGCGTATTCGGTATAGGCGAGATCGCCGAGTCGCGGGCGTTGCGGGCCCTTGAAATATTTCGGCTTGCTGCCGGGGCGGAAGATGCCGACGAGGCCCGGTATCGGGGCATTCGAATCTACGATGACAATCGGTCTGCCACGCCACGCCAGATGCCGGCCCAGCGGCCCGGCGAAGCGTTCGAAGTCCGCTATATCGCGGCAGTAAATCAGTTGCGCGCAAGGCACGAAGCCTTTGACGAGACGCCGACGAAATACGAACGGGTAAGCGCCGTCAGCCGTGACGCACCACAGACTGGCGCAGCCGTGTTCCGCGTGTTGAACGAGCATCTCTTGCTCGAACGGATCGGCGCCCATTGGCGCCCCGCGTCGCGGGTCGAGCAGATCGATTTTTTCGCGCCGCGAGGCGCCATTGAGCATAGGCAAGCAGACGAAAATGCCGTCGCTGTAGCGCGAGAAACCTTGGGCTTCGATGATCGGCCAAGTATTCGGCGCTGCCGAGACGTTCAGATAGGTTACGCCTTTGTGCCGCAGCGCATGCGAAACCAGAAGCGGCGCGTAGGCGCGGTAGGCCGGTTCGACATACCAGCTCGAAAGGTTGCAGCGCGGCGTGAGCGCCTCGCCGACGCGCATCGTCGAACAAATGACCAGGATCGCGCCGACCAGCACGCCATCGGCTTCCAGAAGGTAACCATATTTCGGCAAATCCGGCGGCGGCGCGCGCTTCGCCAGCTGGTCCAGTGCGCGGACCCAGAACTGATGGCCGCGATTCGGAAATCCGCGAGTGAGCAGGTCGACAATGGCGGGGTTATCGTCTTCGCCGATCTGCCGGCAGCGGATACCGGGCATAAAAGAAACCATTCGCGTTGACCACTTCGCCGTCGTGAACTTGATCGTAATTGTTGGCGGAATATATCGGTGCGAAGTGAATAAACCGTAGGTCTCGCAGCGATGTCGGTAAAATTAACCATAATGGAGCAGATGGCGCAGATTGCGCGCGAGCACGGCAAGATTCTGGCGCCGTTGTGCGACGAGCTCGTGCTCCTCGATTCGGGCCTCGACTCACTTGGCTTCGCCGTACTCGTCGCCCGCCTCGAAGACCGGCTGGGCGTCGATCCGTTCACGGCTTCCGACGACGCGCTGTTTCCGGTGACTTTCGGCGATTTCGTGAAAGTCTATGAAAATGGCGCGCACTGAGGCGCGATCGCTGCGGCAATTCCTCGCGCACGGTTCTTCGGAGCGATTTCTCTGGGATCGCGCCGCGCGCGCGCGCATTGCAGACCTTGTTGGCGGAACGTGTCTCGGCGGCCGGCTGCAAGAGCTCGCTGGAAAATCCGTTCTCGTCGCCACCGCGAGCCAACTGACGACGGCGCTGGCGCTGATCGAGCTCGACGGCGTCGCGCGCCGACTCGTCATTTTGCCGCCCGATGCCGATCCCGGCCATTTCGCAGCTTTGGCCGCGCGCGCCGAGATTGACGCCGTAGTGGCCGACCGCGGCTCGCCGCCGAATCTGCCCGCTCATTCCATCAGCGTCACTTGCGCGGCCGAGGTGGTCGCGGCTGGCGAGCTTCCCACGCCGATGTGCGAAACCGAGTGGCTGCTGCTCACCTCCGGCACTACGGGTGTACCGAAAATGGTCCTGCACAGCCGCGACGGGCTGACCGCGGCCATCGGCAGGACGACGGCCGGCGAGGTGGTCGTCTGGGGCACGTTTTACGACATGCGCCGTTATGGCGGCTTGCAGATTTTCCTGCGTGCGATTCTTGGCGGCACGTCGCTTGTGCTGTCGAGCGCCGGCGAGCCGATTGCCGATCACCTCGATCGCCTCGGCCGGTGCGGTGTGACGCATTTGTCGGGCACGCCGTCGCACTGGCGCCGCGCTTTGATGTCGCCTGCGATCCAAAAAATATCGCCGCGCTATGTTCGGCTCTCCGGAGAGGTTGCAGATCAGGCGGTGCTGGACAGCCTGCGCAATACTTTTCCGCAGGCGGGCATCGGCCATGCTTATGCGTCGACCGAGGCCGGCGTCGCTTTCGAAGTCGACGATGGGCTGGCCGGTTTTCCGGCCGACTATGTCAAAGGCTCCCGCAACGGCGTCGAGATGAAAATTCTCCACGGCTCGCTGCATATTCGTTCGCCGCGCACGGCATCGCGTTATATCGGCACCGAAACGGCGCTGCGCGACGAGCACGGTTTCGTCGACACCGGCGATATGGTTGAATTGAACGGCGATCGTTATGTCTTTGCCGGCCGGCGCGGCGGCATCATCAATATCGGCGGTCTCAAAGTCCATCCCGAAGAGATCGAGGCGGTGATCAACCGCCACCCGCAGGTCCGCATGTCGCTGGTGCGGTCCAAGCGCAGTCCCGTCACCGGCTCCATCGTGATCGCCGACGTGGTGTTGAAATCCGGCAATGACCGGCCGGGCGAGGCGCTTGGCGCGGTCAAGAGCGATATTCTGCAGTTTTGCCGTGACGCTCTGCCGGTCTACAAGGTGCCCGCGGCGATCAGCGTTGTGCCTTCGCTCGATGTCGCGACGACCGGCAAGCTGGTGCGGCGCGATGGCTAGAGCTTCTGCCGCACGCGCGCGCAATGTCCTGATCACGGGCGCCAGCCGCGGTCTTGGGCTCGGCATCGCGCGCGCTCTCGTTGCTGCCGGCTATAGCGTCATCGCCGTGGCGCGCCAGCAGAACAAAGACCTGACCGCGGCCATCGCCGAAGCCAAGCGCGGTCAACGCGGCGCGTTGCGCTTTATCACCTTCGATCTCGGCAAGGTCGATGACATTCCGAATCTGGTGAAAAACATACGCGCTGAATTCGGCCCGTTGTTCGGTCTGGTCAACAACGCCGCGCTCGGGATTCGATGGCGTGCTGGCGACGATGCATAATTCGCAGATCGAGGAGCTGGTGCGCCTCAACACGTTGTCGCCCATTGTCCTGAGCAAATACGTGGTGCGCTCGATGATGTCGGAGCGCGCCGGCCGCATCGTCAACGTCGCCTCGATCGTCGGCTTCACCGGTTATAGCGGGCTTTCCGTCTATGCCGCGACCAAGGCCTCGATGCTCGGCTTCACCCGCTCACTGGCGCGCGAGGTCGGCCGGCTCGGCATTACCGTGAATGCGGTGGCTCCAGGATTCCTCGACACCGACATGACGCATGGCCTCGCCGGCGAGCAGCGTCAGAAAGTCGTGGGCCGCAGCGCGCTGCGCCGGCTCGCCAGCGTTGACGATGTGGCGCACGCGGTCGAGTTTTTGCTGAGCGACAAGGCAAAAAGCATCTCCGGCACGGTGCTCACCGTCGATGCCGGCGCGACGGCGTAGGGTTTAGTCGAGATTTTGCAGCTAGAGCCGGACCTTGCCGGCGCCGATGCGCTCATAGAGCGCGGCGTCGAGCGGCACGTAGGCCTGCTGCGCCGGATCGTCGAAATAAATCGGGTCGTGGATCGCCGCAAGATCAAAGCCTTCGCGGGCAAGCTCGGTTTTGTTGTGCTTGAACGTACCTGTTGCGTCGATGCGGTCCTTGAGCCGCAGGAACAATGGCCGGGCGTATGCCGGCAGCCGGCGCGCCAGATGGTTGCGTAAATCCGTCAAATCCAAGGTGCCTTCGGCAACGAGCGCCGCCATGCCGGCGGCGCCTTCGGTGCCGGGAACTGCCACGCCGTAAACAGTTGCCTCGGCGATGCCGGGGAACGCTGTGAGCGCCGCGGCAACTTCCGAGGTCGCGACATTCTCGCCCTTCCAGCGAAAAGTATCGCCGATCCGATCGACAAAATAGTAGAATCCGCCGGCATCGATGCGCATCAGATCGCCGGTGCGATACCAGGCATCGCCGTCTTCGAATACGTTGCGCAGGATTTTGCGCGCTGTCTCAGCGGCGCTGCTATAGCCCTCGAATTCGCCGCTTGCGCCGTCTTTGCCGATCATGCCGATCGCCTCGCCGATTTCGTCCGTTCCGCAACGGCGGCAGCGCCCGTTGGCATCGCGCAGCGGTTCGCCCGTGCCGGTATCGAATTGAACGAGCGCCAGCGGAAAACGGTGCGCCAGGAACGACGGCACGCGGCCGATTGCGCCGACTTTGCCTTCGGCGTTGTAGAGCGAGACATTGCCTTCGGTCGACGCATAAAATTCCAAAATTCGCGGAATCGCGAAACGCGACTGGAATTTATCCCAGACATCGGCGCGCAGTCCGTTGCCGCAGCACAATCTCAAGCAATGGTCGCGCTCGCGCGGATGCGTCGGCGCATTGACGAGATAGCGGCAGAGTTCACCGATATATTGGAACAGGGTGCAATCCCAGGTGACGATGTCGTCCCAGAATTCGCCGACAGAGAATTTTTCGCGGATCACGACCGATCCGCCCGTTACCAGCAAAGCGCCGGTTGCGACCACACCGCCGATCGAGTGATACATCGGCAGGCAATCGTACATACGGTCCTCAGGCCCGGTGGCCATGAGACCGGCAAACCAAAAGCTCCACCGCATCAGCCGGTGGTGGCTGACATTGGCGGCTTTTGGCAGTCCTGTCGTGCCGGACGTGTAGATCGTCAACGCCCGGTCGGCGATGGTTGCCGCGCGTCGCTCCGCATTCGTCAACGGCGTGCCGGAAAATCGCTCGACCTCGCAATCGATGCGAAAAAAGTCGCCGGTCGACTTTTCAGAGCGGCCGTGCAACCAGATTTTCGGCCGGCACGATAGTTCGGCGGAACCGAATTGCTCAAGCAATTCGGCGGCGACAATCACGTGCTTTGGGACGACGATGTCGATGCAATGCGCAAGCGACGGGCCGCGGAGCTGCGTGTTGATGAGCGAAACGACGCCGCCGACAGCGGTGATGCCAAGCCAGATCGCCATGTATTCCGGCCGATTGGGCATCATCAGGCAAACGGTCTCGCCTTTAGCGAGGTTTTGCGACAGCGCCCAGCGTGCGTAACGGTTGGCGCGTTGCGCGAGTCCGCGGTAGGTCAAGGTCGCGTGCGCGGAAATCAGCGCCGCGGCTTCGCCTTGGCTTTGCGCCAGTTCCTCGATCACATCAGGCAGCACGCGCTGTGGACTACTGGCGATCGGCGCCGTCGCCGCGAGCGCGCGCACCCAGTCGCGCAGCGCAGTGTCCTTGCCGCGGCTTGCCGGCGTTACGCGTTCCAGCTCGAGAAGGGTCATGCTTGAACATGGTTCAACAAAGTGAATTTTTCGCTGCGCCATTCGATAAAATTTGAGAGATTTACCAATGCAAACCGCGGCCGCCGCGTTCCGCCGGCGCGCAACAATGGCAAACAATTAACGTTATTCCTTCTAATTCGCCGCGCTCGTGTTGTTGGTCATCCCGGCCACGGATAAGAAACCCAATCCGCCTAAAGTGGCGCATATTTTGACAGGCGGCGGGACAGCATGAAGAACGAAACGGTAGCCGTTCACGGCGGCTACGAATCCGATCCGACGACCAAGGCCGTCGCGGTGCCGATCTACCAGACGGTCGCCTACGAGTTCGACAGCGCCGATCACGGCGCCGCGCTGTTCAATCTCGAAGTCGAGGGCTTATCGCTACAGCCGGATCAGCAACCCGACGACCGCGGTGCTCGAACGCCGCGTCGCCGCGCTGGAAGGCGGTGTCGATGCGCTGTGCGTCGCCTCGGGCCAGGCGGCGCTCAATTACGCGGTTCTCAACCTCACGGCGATGGGCACCAACATCGTTTCGGTGCCGCAGCTTTACGGCACGACCTATACGCTGTTTGCGCCACATCCTGCCGAGCCAGGGCGTCACCGTCCGCTTTGCCGAATCCGACCGCCCGGAGGCGATCGAAAAGCTGATCGACGAGGGTACGCGCGCGATCTTTTGCGAGAGTGTCGGCAATCCGGCGGGCAATATCTGCGACATCGAGGCGCTGGCGGCGGTCGGCGAACGCCATGGCATTCCGCTCGTCGTCGACAACACCGTGGCGACGCCGATCCTGCTGCGGCCGATCGATTACGGCGCCGACATCGTCGTGCATTCGCTGACCAAGTTCATGGGCGGCCACGGCACGACCATCGGCGGCGCGATCGTCGACAGCGGCAAGTTCCCTTGGAAGGCGCATGCCCGCCGCTTTCCGATGTTCAACGAGCCCGATGCGTCCTATCACGGGCTGGTCTATACCGATCATTTCGGCGCGGCCGCCTATATCGCGCGCTGCCGCAGCGTCTATCAGCGCGCGACCGGCGCCGTGCTGTCGCCGATTTCCGCGTTTCTCCTGCTGCAAGGCATTGAGACGGTGGCGCTGCGCGTCGAGCGCCATGTCGAGAATGCACGGCGCGTTGCCGAATTCTTGCGGCAGCATCCGCAGGTCGCGTGGGTCAATTATGCGGGCTTCGCCGACAATCCCTATCACGCGCTGGCGCGCAAATATTTCGGCGGCCGCGCCTGCTCACTGTTGACCTTTGGCATTGCCGGCGGTCTTGCCGCCGGCAAGAGTTTCTACGACGCGCTGGACCTGTTCAAGCGGCTGGTCAATATGGGCGACGCCAAGTCGCTCGCCTGCCACCCGGCTTCGACGACACACCGGCAGATGTCGGCCGAGGAGCAACGCAAAGCCGGCGTGCGTCCGGAAATGATCCGGCTCAGCGTCGGCATCGAGCATATCGACGACATCATCGCCGATCTCGATCAGGCGCTGGCGGTGTCGAAGTCATGCCGCTCGGCCATGATCGCCGCCGAATAGGAGCAACGCCGATGCCGGTCTTTATGGACTCAGGTCGCTCGGGATCGGCTGTCGATCTCAACGCCGGCAATTGCCTCACCATCGGGCTCATCAACAACATGCCCGATGCGGCATTCGCGGCGACCGAACGGCAATTCATCGATCTCATTCGCGCGGCAACGCCGAATTCCGTCGTCCTCCTGAAATTGTTCGCAATCCCGGAAATGCCGCGCGCCGATGCCACGCGCCGCGAGCTTGCCGAACGCTACCGCGACATTTCCGCGCTTTGGAATACCCCGCTCGACGGCCTGATCGTCACCGGCACCGAACCGCGCGCCAAAAGCTTGAAGGACGAGCCGTATTGGCAAACCTTGAGCAAGATCGTCGACTGGGCGCGGGACAATACCGCCTCGACCGTCTGGTCGTGCCTTGCCGCTCATGCCGCGGTTCTTCATGCCAACGGTATCGAACGCGTGGCGCTGAAGGAAAAGCGGTTCGGCGTGTTCGATTGCCGGCTGACGGCCGAGCATCCCATGACGGAGAATTTTCCTGACCCGCTCTGGCTGCCGCATTCGCGCTATAACGACTTGCCGGAGCGGGCGCTCACCTCATGCGGCTATAAGATCCTCACCCGTTCGGCGGTGGCCGGCGTCGATACTTTCGCCAAACAGGACGGCAGCTTCTTTTTGTTCTTCCAGGGCCATCCCGAATACGAGGCTGCCACGCTGTTGCGTGAATACCGCCGCGACGCCGCGCGCTTCCTCGCCGGCGAGCGCGAGCACTACCCGGCCATGCCGCTTGGCTATTTCAACGACCCCGCAATGGCGCTGGCCGACGCCTTCCGCGACCGGGCGCTTGCCGAGCGGACGCCTGAACTGATCGCGGATTTCCCGAAAGGCGCTCTCGAAATGGGCCTCGCATGTCCGTGGCGCACGGCCGCGATCGGCGTCTATGCGAAGTGGGCGGCCTTTCTGACGGCACGCCATAGCGAACGGCGGGCGATGCCGTTGCCTTCGCAGGGGCCGAGGTTGCGGCGGACTTGGCGCGATTGGCCTGCCGGCATGCGCCGGGCCGCGGACAGGCCCGTTCGCTAACGTCCTCAATGGTCCAGGGATTTACGCTTTCTTTGTTAGTGCCGGTTGTAATGGCGGCGCCAAGCCTGGAGCATGCCGTGCCACAGCCCGTGATTTTCGCCGCCCCCGCCGAGGTCGAACTGCTGCCGGCGCCGATTCCTCCGCACTGGATTATCGAAGGCGCGCCGCAGGCGCGTTCCAAACGCTTGGCGATGAGCGCCGACGGCACGTCATCGGTGATGGCTTGGTCATGCACGCCGGGCCGCTTTCGGTGGCATTACAACGTCGACGAGACTCTGCACATCATTTCGGGCGAGATTGTTGTGACCGACGAAAAAGGCGACAGCCGCCGGCTCGGCCCCGGTGACATGGTATTTTTTCCTGCCGGCAGTGTCAGTCTTTGGCATGTGATCAAGGACGTGAGGAAATTAGCCTTCTGCCGGCACACCGTGCCGCGTCCGCTTGGATTTGCGCTGCGCGCCTGGAAGAAAGCCATCGCCATTCTCAGTGGCCCGGCCGAAGCCAGCGACCCGCTGGCGAGTGCGCCGGATGTCGCGGCCGATGCCGAACGCGTCGGCGCCGCGTAGTCCCGCTTAGCTCATCTCGACCAACGCGTGCATGGTGACGCGCGCCGGCGCCAATGCGGTGGTCAGGGCGGCAAGTTGCGCGCGATCGCAGAAGGCGGGAATCACGGTCTTCGCTTGCGTCGCGCGGGCGAGCGCGACGGTGTCGGACAACAGCGGATGCACGTTCCAACGCATGGTTTGCGCGCGGCCGCTCTTGACCAGCCGGTCGGCTGCCGTGGTTGGGTTCACGTAGCCGGTGAACAAGATCGCAGGCTCCGATCGATGCTCCCATTCGGCGAACAGTTTTTTGGTGGCGCCCGAAGTGCCGTCGGCCGAGCCCGCAATCATGACCCCGCGCGCGCCCGCGATCGGTTTGACGGTTTGCGAAAGCCGCGCGATGGCCTCGCCGGCGCCTGGATTGAGCGAAACGTGATCGGCCCCGCCAAGTTGCGACAGCGCTTTTTGGGTGGCGTCGTCGACGAAAATGTCGGAAATGCCGTGGCGCATGAGTTCAAGCGCGATTTCCGGACCGCGGCCATTGGCCGGCGCCGGCAGCAGAAGCGGCCTGCGATCCAGATAGGGCGCGAGCGCGTCCCAGCACGTCGCGAGCGGCTTTTGGTAATCGCCGTAGGAGCAATCGATCAACGCGGTGGCTGCTGCGTTTGATGGCGGGTCGTAGGCGTAGAGGATCGATTCGGTCGAATAATCGCCGGTATAGAGAAAGCCGCCGCCGACGGCGAAGTGAAGCCAGATGCCGCCTGGCGCGTGGCCGTTGCGGCCGGTTTGCACCACAATGCCAAGCATGCCGGTTTTGCCGCAGACCGGCAGCGGCCGCGCGGTAATGCCTTCGGGCAGGCTGCGCGCGACGATCTCGGTTGCATAGACCGGCGGATGGCCGAGTTTCGGCAGGAGCGACAGGCCGCCAACATGGTCCCTGTGACCGTAACTCAAAACCAGCGCATCGACGCGGCCGATAGCCGCGATGTCCGGTAGGCATCCCGGCGGCGGGCCTTCGCCCAGATCGAGCAACAGCCGCCGGCCGCCCGCTTCGAGCAAAAAGCACGCGGGTGCCTTTTTCCCGACGCCGGAAATGAGCCGCACCGATGCTTTGCTCATCGCCTTTCAGTCCCCATTTGCGCCCTGGCCGCCCAACATTGACAAGCGCATGGCGCCTCCTTAATCAACCGCCAAGCCCGAGGAATAGCTCCATGAAAGTCCGCAATTCGTTGAAATCGCTGCGTGGCCGCCATCGCGACAATCGCATCGTACGCCGCAAGGGCCGTGTCTACGTCATCAACAAGACCCATCGCCGCTTCAAGGCGCGCCAAGGCTGATTTGGGAAAGGCTGATTTGGCCGCTTGATCCGGTTGCCCATTTCCGCCGCATTCTTCACGCGCGATTGAACGCTTTTCCAGCTTGCCGCACCGCGGCGAGGGAATAAACTCTTGCGCATGACGCAGCAATTCCGAGCCCTGCTTTGTGCCGCACTGATCACGGCACCACTATCGACGCCCGTTTGGGCGCAAAGCCCGCAAGACTGGCTGTCGCCGCCCAACGATCTGCCGCGCGCCCAGCGCGGCGACCCGACTTATAATCTCGACACGTTGTTCAGTGCTCTGAAAATCGCGCCGAATGAGACCAGCGCCAAGGCCATCGAGGACCGCATCTGGGCGTTATGGGTCGCGTCCGGCAGCGACACCTGCAATCTGTTGATGAGCCGCGTCAAGGACGCGACCGACGACAAGGATTACGATCTCGCGTTAAAGCTCCTGAGTGCCGTCATTGCCATCAAGCCGGACTATGTCGAAGCCTGGAATCGGCGCGCGACAGTGTATTATTTGAAGCAGGATTACGCCCATTCGATTGCCGATATTGCCCAGGTGCTGGCGCGCGAGCCGCGCCACTTCGGCGCCTTGGCCGGGCTTGGCATGATGCTGCAGGATATCGGTGACGACAAGCATGCGCTCGAAGCCTACCGCAAGGCGCTCGCGGTCGATCCGCATCTGGAGAGCATCCCCGACGCCGTCAAGACGCTGACCGACAAGGTCGAGGGGCGCGATATCTGATATAATTCCCGGCTGGCGCGCAATGATGTGCAAGACCGGGAGACGCGTGAAATGTCCGAAATCGCCGCCGATAAAGTGACGATCCGCGAGCTGGTTGAAAACTGGGCGGTGTGGCGCGACGCCCGGCTGTGGGAAAAATTCCGCACCGTGTGGCATGCCGAGGGCCGCATGTGGGCCACTTGGTTCCAGGGCAGCTTCGAGGAATTCATCAAGGCCAATGACGAGGGCTGGAAGCGCGGCGTGCGGATCCTGCATTTTCTCGGCGGCAGTGCGATCGAGATAGCCGGCAAGCGCTCAATCGCGCAGACCAAGATGACGATTTCGCAGCGCGCGCCGGTCGACGGCGTGATTTGCGACGTGGTCTGCACCGGCCGCTTCTACGATTTCTTCGAGAAGCGCGACGAGCGTTGGGGATTGGTGCTGCGCCGGCTGATCTATGAGAAGGACCGGCTCGATCCGGTCGATCCGTCGGCCAAGCTCGTCCTCGATCGGGATTTGCTCGAGCGCTTCCCAGAAGGTTACCGCCATCTCGCCTATTTGCAGAGCAAGATCGGCTATAAGGTGAAAACCGACATGCCGGGGATGGAGGGGCCGGATCTCGATGCGCTGTACGCACAAGGCAAGCGCTGGCTCAACGGCGAAGCGCTATGAGCCGATTTATCCGTTCTAGCCTTGGAAGGGCATTGACCTCAATACGATTGAAGGGCTCGGCACACATAACAGGATGTGCCATAATTAGAGCATGGTGAAAACACTCGAAAAAGCGATCGCGGAAATCTCTAATCTGCCGGATGCGGATCAAGAACAGATCGGTCAGCGGCTGTTGTCGCATGTCGAGAAACTGCGTCAGTTGCGGGCGGATATCGACAAGGGCATTCGCTCGCTCGATGCCGGCGAAGGCGAGCCGCTGGATATCGAAGCCTTTCTAAAGCGCGAGAACGAGCGGCATGGTCGATCGTAGGCGATCGGTCGTATGGTCCCCGGACGCGCTCGTCGATATCTCTGAAATCTGGAAGTACTACGCCAATGTCGCAAGTCGGCGCACCGCC
Organism: uncultured Alphaproteobacteria bacterium; assembly: GCA_963784005.1. Taxonomy (GTDB): domain Bacteria; phylum Pseudomonadota; class Alphaproteobacteria; order Rhizobiales; family Xanthobacteraceae; genus BOG-931. The sequence goes on from CAWAPT010000013.1 coordinate 106,427, forward strand.
GACAAAATCGCGCGTGAAATCGGGGAAGCGTGCCGGTTGCTCGAAGACCAGCCGTTCGCCGGCCGAGCTCGCGATGAAGTGCGGCTAGGGCTTCGATCGATTGCAGCGCCCCCTCATGTCGTCTTTTACCGCGTGAAGGATGATATTGCTGAAATCGTCCGTGTCCTGGACGGTCGGCGCGACCTGGACGAAATTTTTGCAGAAAGCCTGTAGGTTGAGCTGGCGCTCCAAAGTTCAACCAGACATCAAGCGCGCATGGGGTTGGGTTGTGGCTTCACCCACACATCGTCACACTTCGCCTGCTTGCCCCTCGCCGGCATAAGCGATGCGCATGAAATTGGTGGCGCCGGGCGTGCCGAGCGGGACGCCGGCGACGACGATGATGCGCTGACCGGCCTTGGCGAACCGTTCTTTGAGCGCGATCCGGCAGGCGCGTTCGACCATGTCATCCTGATCGTGGGCGTCCTCGTCGATGACGCAATGGATGCCCCAGACCAGCGACAATCTCCGGCCCGCGCCCTCGATCGGCGAAATGGCGACGATCGGGCATTTCGGCCGTTCGCGCGACACCCGCATGCCGGTCGAGCCGGAAGAGGTCCAGCATACGATGGCGGAGAGGTCGAGCGTCTCGGCCACTTGCCGCGCCGCCGCGGCAATGGCATCGGCGCCGGTTGCTTCCGGCTCGGTATGCAATACGTGCAGCGACGGCAGATACATCATGTCGTCTTCGACCTCCTCGGCGATGCGGTTCATGGTGGCGACCGCTTCAACCGGATATTGGCCGGACGCCAATTCCGCCGACAGCATGATGGCGTCGGCGCCGTCGAAAATGGCGGTGGCAACGTCGGAAACTTCGGCGCGGGTCGGCACCGGGCTCGCGATCATGGACTCCAGCATCTGCGTGGCGACCACTACCGGCTTGCCGGCGCGGCGGCATGCGCGCGTCATTTCCTTCTGCACGCCGGGGACTTTCTCCAACGGCATTTCGACGCCGAGATCGCCGCGCGCCACCATCAGCGCATCGGCGAGTTCGAGGATGTCGCCAAGCCTGGCGACCGCTTGCGGCTTCTCGATCTTGGCCATGACCGCGGCGCGGCCGCGGGTGAGCTTCTTGGCCTCGGCGATGTCTTCCGGGCGCTGAATGAACGACAGCGCGATCCAATCGATGCCGGCATCCAGCGCCGCTTCCAGGTCGGCGATATCCTTCGTCGCCAGCGCCGCCAGCGGCACGACGGTGTCGGGCAGGCTGACGCCTTTGCGGTTCGATATTTTGCCGCCGACTTCGACCTGCGCCACGATGCGTTGTGGATCGACCGCGGTTGCGACCAGGCGCAGCTTGCCGTCGTCGATCAGCAGCGCGTCGCCCGGCTTGATCGCGGCGAAGATTTCCGGATGCGGCAGTTGCACGCGCTTGGCGTCGCCCGGCGCCGGGTTGGCATCGAAGATAAAATCCTGGCCCTTGTCGATCTCGGCCGCGCCGTCCTTGAAGGTGCCGAGCCGCAGCTTCGGCCCCTGCAAATCCACCAGGATGCCGATCGGCCTGCTGTTTTCGGCTTCGACCGCGCGAATGGTCGATACCAGTTCGCGCATCCGCTCATGGTCGGTGTGGCTCATATTGATGCGGAAAACGTCGGCGCCGGCCTGGAACAGCCGATTGATGACGGCGCGATCCGAGGAGGCAGGCCCCAGCGTCGCAACGACCTTGGTGCGCCTTTGCCGTCTCATGGCGGCGGCTTCTTCATGGAGTCTTTGGCTCCCGGAGTTTTGGGGCCGCTTGGCAATGGTATCGGCGGCGGCGTGGCGGCGTTCGACGGAACCGCCGCGGCGCCGCCTGCGGCCGGGGTCGCACTGGGCGGAGGCGGATTAGATGCGGTCGGCGGCTTCTGCTGCGGCTGCTCGCTGGATTCGGTCAGCTGGACGGTCCAAGCGCGCTGCTCGCCGGTATCGACTTCGAAAAAGCCGGTGCGGTCGTAGCCGCGCGCCAGGCAATCGCCGATGCCGCGGATCGTGAACTCCTTATCCCGCGTGCACATATAGGCTTGGCCCATCCATTCGCCGCCGCGATCGTAATCGATGGCGTAGACATAATAATAACGGGCGACAAGATTGCCTTTGAGCACGGTTTCGCAAGTGCGTGCCGGCAGGTTCCACCAGCCTTCCGTGGTCCAGCCGTCCGCGTCCTTATAACCCACGGCGAGGCCGACGCGGCTTGCAGTATTGTTGCAAAGGCGGAAATCCGCGGCAGCCGGACCTGCCGAGGCGACCAGCGCGAATGCCGCCATTGCGCCGAGCAGGAGCGCGCCAGCGGCTATTCTGGGAAAAGTCGAAAGCCTCATTTCCGGTTTAAATTCCGCGTCAAAATGCCGGTCTGTCAACGAGGATGGCGCGGAAGTCGGTGACGTTGGTGAACGTCGGGCCGGGCGTGAACAAATCGCCGATGCCGTTGAAGAACCCCGTGGAATCGTTGTCGGCGAGAAACGCGGCGGGATCGAGGCCGGCCGCCCGAGCCCGGGCCAATGTGGTGTCGTCGATGAAGGCGCCAGCAGGGTCGTCCGGACGGCCCCGGCCGCCGTCGGTTCCATCGCTATCGGCGGCCAGCGCCGCGATGCCCTTGGCGCCATCGAGATGGCAGGCGAGCGCGAGCGCATATTCCTGGTTCGGGCCGCCTTGACCGTTACCGCGCAGCGTGACCGTGAGTTCGCCGCCGGATAGGATCGCCACGCGGCGGCCTTGCGTGCTGATCTCGCGCGCCAGCCGGGCGTGCTCCGCGGCGACCTCGCGGGCCTCGCCTTGGAGCCGGTCGCCGAGCACCATGCAGTCATAACCGGCCGCCCGCACCCGGGCCTGCGCGGCCGCGAGCGCGTCCGCCGGGCGGGCGATGATCCGGTAGTTGGCTCCGGCAAAAATCCCGTCGTCCGGCTTTGGCAATTCGTTGCCCGGATCGGCCAGCGCGCGGGTCACGATTTCAGGCAAGTCCAGCCGGTATTTGCCGACAATCGCACGCGCGTCGCCCAGCGTCGTCGGGTCCGGCACCGTCGGCCCCGAGCCAATGACCGCAGGGTCGTCGCCGGGCACGTCGGAGATGGCAAGGGTAACGACCTTCGCCGGATGGGCACGCCGCGCCAGCCGACCGCCCTTGATGCGGGATAGATGTTTGCGGACGCAGTTGATCTCGCCGATATTGGCGCCGCTGCGGAGCAGCGCGCGCGTCGTTGCCTGCTTGGCGGCAAGCGAGATGCCGGCAGCGGGCGCGATCCAGTTGGCCGAAGCGCCGCCGGATAGCAGAACCAGCACCAGGTCCCGCTCACCCGCGCCGTCCGCAAGCATAAGCGCGCGCTCAGTGCCGGCGAGGCCGGCTGCGTCGGGCACCGGATGCCCGGCCTCGATCACGGTAATGCGCCGGGTTGGCCGCCCATAGCCGTGGCGGGTGACGGCTATGCCGTCGAGTCGGCTCTCGGGCAATAGCGCCAAATAATGCTGCTCGGCCACTTCCGTGAACGAGCCGGCCGCCTTGCCGGCTGCGAGTACCACGAGCCGGCCGTGCGACGGCGGCTCCGGCAGATGCGGCGGCAAGCAGCGCGACGGGTGTGCGGCGCTGACCGCCGTCCGGAATAAGGATTCGAGCAATTCGCGCGATTGCGTCGCCAAGACGGCTCTCTCAGACAGGCTTATGGCAAGACTGGGTATGGCAAGACTGGGTATGGCAAGACTGGGTATGGCAAGACTGGCTATGGAAAGATTCGGGTCACGCCGCTATCTCTCCCATAGCTAAACCGCGGAGGCGATCATGGCTACCGACGAGAAGACCCGCACGGAACTCGAAGCCGCCGTCTACCGCCGCCTGGTCGAGCACCTGCGCTCGCATCCCGACGTGCAGAATATCGATCTGATGAATTTGGCCGGCTTCTGCCGCAACTGCCTGTCCAACTGGATGAAGGATGCCGCCGATGCCAAAGGCATGCCGATGAGCAAGGACGAGAGCCGCGAAATCGTCTACGGCATGCCCTACGACGAATGGCGCGCCAAGCACCAGAAGGAAGCCTCGCCCGGTCAAAAGGCGGCATTCGAAAAAGCAAGCCAAAAGCACTGACGCCGCAGCAATTTGTCGCGGCGTCCTGTGCAGAGCGTGGATGAGCGGGCTCGTGACTTGACCTTAAGCCTCGCGATTTCGAACGTCTGTCCACGTTCATCGTGAGGAGTGCCTGATGGCTACCGCAGCCACCATCAAAGACGATCAAAAGGACGACCAGCCCGCCCACCGCTTTGCCAAGGACCAGCTCAAGGCGTTCGTCGAACGCGTCGAGCGGCTCGAGGAAGAGAAAAAGGCGATCGCCGACGATATTCGCGACGTCTATGCCGAGGCCAAAGGCAACGGCTTCGACGTCAAGACGCTGCGCGTCGTGGTGCGGGTGCGCAAGCAGGACGTCAACGAGCGCAAGGAGCAGGAGGCCATTCTCGAGACCTACCTGCACGCGTTGGGGATGCTGGGATAGCCGTCATTCCGGGGCGCGCCGAAGGCGCGAGCCCGAAATCCATAGCCACGAAACTTTCGGTTCTGGCACTGGGTATGACTTTACGCGGCGGTGATTATGGATTCCGGGCTCGCCGCTTCGCAGCGCCCCGGAATGACGAGCCCTACTGCAGCGACGCCGTGCGCGTCGGATAGCTCACGGTCGACACGAACACGATCGCCGCGCCGCTGAAATGCTCGTGGTCGAGGCCGGGATTGGGATCGGCCGCGAACGTCATCATCACCGAATTGGCCGGCTTGACCATCAGCGCGGCGAGCGAGCGGAAGTCGCGCGCGCCGAGCGCCACGGTGGTGAGGAAACGGTGCACGCTCGGTGACAGCACGATGGCGCGCAGCCACGGATTAGCGAGATGCGCGTCGGCTCTTGATGACAGTCAGCGACGCTCGCGCTGGCCGTCATGATCGACAGAAGCGACCTGATTGGCGGCGCGTTTCACCGCGATGGTCGTTCCGTTCGGGCGGCATGCTGCGCCGGCAGCGCCGCGGCGCGCAGGGCGGCGATGCCGGTCGGCGCGTCGGCCGGCGTTGCCGCCGGCATGCTCGCGCATAGGCTAGCGCAGTCCGGGACCGCTGTGATCGTCGTGCGGAGCGACGAAGCGGGCTGATCGAGCCTGTGGCGATCGGCGTATGGCGCGCCATCGCGGTGCAGCGCTGGCGCGCGACGCGGCTGCGAATTGGCCACGGCCGTGCCGTCGGCCGGGCCTTGCCAGAAGCCGCGGGCGACGATGATCTGGTTCGGCGTCGAGCTGCCGCGTTGCCGCTGGCGGCGCTCGGTTGCGCCGGCCGCGCGGCGGCAGGTTGCAGCCGAGGCGGTGCGGATCAGCTTCAGCTTTCGACGCGGCGTCCGCGACTTTGACCGCGGCCTTGGCAGTCGCCTTGCCGGCGGGCGCGCGTCTTCTCGCTACGCCGTGCGCCATGCTCAAGCGCGGCTAAGCGACTGTGGGCTGCTTCGGCGCGCGGGCCGCGTGCCGACAGCGCGCGGTCGGCATTGCTGACGCAGCCGACGCGTCGTCCTCCTCATCCTCGTCCTTTCGCCAGTCCCAAAAGCTTGGCGAAGGGATTGACGCGGACGCTCGTTGCTCGCCAACAGCGTATCGACGTCGACGCCGGCATTGCGCGCCGCCTCGATCGAATTGTCCGAGGGCTCGCTGCCGCGCTTTTGTGATATCGGCCAGCGCCAGCGCATAGCCGGACGAGCGGCCGGCCGTCGGTCGGGATGTGGACGGTGCGGCCGTCGGGGAACACGCGCGCCAGCTCTTCGTGCGTCATGCGCGGCCACATGCGGATGCCGCCGGTATCCATGTGCACGAAGGGCGAGCCGGATTCCGGATAGAAGCCGACGCCGCCGCGCTGCAGCCGCAAGCCGATCTCGCGAAGCTGTTCGAGCGGCACGCCGGGAATGTAGAAGTCCATGGCGTGGCCGAGCATGTGCTGGCTGAAACGCGCGACGCCCGGATCTGCGCTGCGATGCCGCAGCATGGCGTTGGTTTCCGGCGAGCGGTAGCCGCAGACGACCTGGATCGGCGTGTTGGGCGCCGCCTCGCGCTGCACTTCCCACACCAGATCGATCAGGTGCGGGTCCATGCGGGTCTGTTCGCTGCGCCGCCAATCGCGCAGGAACCAGTTGAGCTTTTCCAGCGCGGCCTCGTCGTAACGGCCGTCGCGCTTATAGGTGATGGTGATGTCTTCGCCGGTATGCATGTGGTGCAGCGAGATCGTGCGCGTGTCGCCTTCGGCGACCGCGTTCTGCAGGGCTTTCGAACCGAACAGGAAAAGCAAGAAGCGCCAGGCCGCACGAATAGCCGGCGCGTGCCGCGGACAATCGACGAGCATTCAGGCGCGCGTTACCAACGTGCACTGGCGATCCCGCATTGACGCGTTAACGACGCTATCCCCGCCACGGCTCGCCGCCGCGCCGGATAACGCTAACGCATTGTTAATTTGGGAAGGGTTAACGCAGACGTTGCCGCCACCCCACCCCCGACCGGGAGTAGGGCTAACGTCCCAGTGTGGCAAAATATGGCCGCAATACCCGCCGCCAGGCCCGGTTTGGCCGTGGAGCGCGGCGAAAAAAGTGGTTAATCGCCTCGAAAGGGCGTTAACCGGCCTTTAGCGCTCGACGGTATCGCGCGAGCGGCTGAGTTTTCTTGCGGGTGGACGACCCTTGTGCGGCCCGGGCGGCGGGGCCGCGGCAAAGCCGCCGAACAGCCGGCGAAGAAGTTATCGCCACCGCCGCCACGCCGCGGGAAGCGCCGCCGCCATTGGGGTAGTAGGCTGCGCCGCCGCCGCCGAAAATGCTGCGCTGGCCGAACAGCGACGGCTGATCCGGGCATCGCCAGGACCTCGCGGTGCGAAATGTCCTCGTTTGTGCTCGACCGGGATGTCGGCAACCTTGCGTATCGTCGCCCTTGAGGATGGCGAGCAGCGCCTTGTCGCGGCCGTAGATGTCGTCGCGGAATTCGAGCTTGCCGGCATCGTCGACGAAAGCGGTCTGGTAGGTCAGGTTGACCGGGATGAAGGTCGGGAACTGGATATCGGTTTCGCTGCCTTGCGGCGATCATCTTCTTGATGCGGTCTTCGGTGTAGCCGTCGTTCGGGCGGACCAGCGACAGCAGCACTTCGGCGTAATGCTGCGGATCCTGCACCCGCATGCAGCCGTGGCTGAGCGCCCGCTTGTCGTAGGCGAACAGGTATTTGTCCGGCGTGTCGTGCTGATAGACCAGGAACTTGTTGGGGAAATTGAAGCGGATGCGGCCGAGCGCGTTCTTGTCGCCCGGCGGCTGCGAGATGTGGACCGTGCCGTCGGGATTGTGGCTGACCTTCAGTCCCATGCGGTCGAGCACCGTCGGATCCTGCGCCAGCGCCGGCAGATATTCGTGGTTGACGATCGAGGGCGGCACGTTCCAGGTCGGATTGATGGTGATGTATTTCATGTCCGCCGTCATGAGCGGCGTCGGCATGTCCGGCTTGCCGATCACGATCTTGGTCATCCAGACCAGCTTGCCGTCGTGCATCACGCGCAGCGTGAAATCCGGCAGATTGACGATGACATAGGTCGCCGGGAAGCTGGTGCGGCATCCAGCGCCAGCGTTCCATATTGGCGAGGATGATATCGGCGCCGTGATCGGGCGTTTTGCCGTTGAGCGCTTCGACGGTGGCGGCGGTCAGCGTGCCGGTCGCCGCGATCTGGTGCTCCTGCTGGAATTTCTTCACCGCCTCGGCGACCGCCTTGTCGTAGGTGGTGCCGCCGTCGCCGAGCACGCCGAGCCGCTCGCGCAATCGCCGGCACGCGGTCGTCCTGCATGCCGATCTTGAGCACCGGGCCGCTTGGCGATCGGCGCCGTGTCTCTTTGTCGACCTTGCCGGCGCGGATGTCGGCGAGCTTGGCCTTGAGCGCGAGATAGCCCGGCGTATGCGGCTCGTAGGCGTCGAGCGCGGCAGGCAATGTCGTTGCGCGCCGGCGATGGCCGCGAGCACGTCGGCCGGCTCCGGCGCGGTCGTGGTGTATTCGATGTCGGCGCTGACGCGCGACCAGTGCACGCGGCCGATGCTGGCGTGATGGGCATAGGTGATGACCGACATCGTCAGCTTGATCTCGGCGTCGGCGAGCTCGGCCGGCGTGGTCGCCGCGGCGAAATTCGGCACCGGATAATCGGCCGGATCGAGGCCGTCGGCATCGACATGGCCGAGATAGGCGATCGCCGCGTTGGCGCGCGCATTCGCCTTGCCGTCGGTGATCCAGAGCGGCGCGTAATTGCGGCCGGAATAGAACGCGTCGATCTGCGGTGCGGTCTTTCTTGTTGCCGATGATGCGGTCGAATTTGCCGTTGGCGAGATCGTGCAATTGGTCGGCGATCGGCGCATCGGCGGCCGACAGCGCGCGCAACGCGGCGGGTGCCGCCGCAGGCGGGTGCCGCTGGCGCATTGCGGCCGCGGCAGGCGTCGCGCCGGTTGGCTGGCGGCGGCTGCGGGCGGCCGATGCGGCCGGCTGCAGGCGTGCGCGAGCCGGTTGGCGGCCGCGGCGGGAGCCGACGCTGGCAGGTGTCGCGGCTGTCGGCGGCTGGTCCGGATTCGGCGCGGGCGCTGCGGGCGCCGGCATCGCCGCTTTGTCGGCGCAGGTGCTGCCGGTACCGGCAGTGTGGTCGCAGCTGGCGGCGCTGTCATTGTCCGGCTTCTGGGGTCCGCAAGCGCGCCGCCGGCGGCGGCCGAAAGCAACGAGTACAACGGCAGTCGAAGCGAGAAACCGATCGACACGAATCCCGGGCATTGCAAATTCTCCTTCAGAGCCAGCTGAATTTACAGAGCCAGCCATACGGCCGCAAAGCTCTTTAGCTTTGGCGAGATGGTCCCCAATTATGGCATTGCCGCGGCAGACAGTGCGCGCGCCGGTCGGCGGCACCTTACGTGAGCCGTCCAAATTTGTCCCTGTGTTCAGCGGGGTGAATTCGATCAAATCAAGCGATTTTTCAGGGCTGTCGCTCTGCGGCCACGGGATCGCCGCTTCGCTATCTGCTTCGCCGCGCTCGCTATTCAGGCCGAGCGCATCGAGCTTGCGGTACAGCGTCGAGCGGCCGATTTGCAGCCGCCGCGCGACTTCCGACATCTGTCCGCGGTAATGGGTAATGGCGTAGCGGATGAGGTCGGACTCGATCTCATCCAGCGGCCGTACCTCGCCCTCGGCATCGAGCAGCGCCAGGGCATCCCCGGGCGCGAGCGGCGGCCGCCAAGCCGCGGGACGGGGCGGCGTCGTCCTCGAACGCGATCGGGATAAGGGCCGGCTCGTCTTCCAATGATCGCCGCGGCCTGGCCGGTCCGATCGCGTCGTCGAGCCGCGGCGCTGCATGGGCCGGCATCTGGTTGCCGCACCTTTTGACTTGCGCCGTGACTTGCGGGAATTCGTCGACGCCGACGCGTGTCGGTCTCGGCCAGCACCACGGCGCGGAACACCGCGTTTTCGAGCTGGCGGATATTGCCGGGCCAATGGAACGCGGTGAGCACGCGCAGCGCCTCGGGCGTGACGAGGCGGATGCGTTTGCCTTCTTCCGCGGCGAAGCGCGCCAGGAAATGCCGGGCCAGCGCCGGGATATCGGCGGGCCGTTCGCGCAGCGGCGGCACCGTGATCGGAAAAACATGCAGGCGGTAGAACAGGTCTTCGCGGAAGCGGCCGGCTTTGACGTCGGCGATCAGGTCGCGATTGGTGGCGGAGATCAGCCGGACGTCGACCTTGACCGGCTTGCGCGCGCCGACCGGCTCGACTTCGCCTTCCTGGATGGCGCGCAGGAGCTTCACCTGCGCCGCGGCCGGCAATTCGCCGACCTCGTCGAGGAACAGCGTGCCGCCCGAGGCCTCGACGAATTTGCCGGTATGGCGCTCGGTGGCGCCGGTGAACGAGCCCTTCTCGTGGCCGAACAGGATCGACTCGACCAGGTTTTCCGGCATCGCGCCGCAATTCACCGCGACGAACGGTTTGCTGCGCCGTTCGCCGGAGCCGTGGATGGCGCGCGCGATCAATTCCTTGCCGACGCCGGATTCGCCCGAGACCAGCACCGGGATGGTCGAGGCCGCGGCCTTCTCGGCCATGCGCAGCACGGCGTGCATGGCGGCGCTTTTGGTGATGATGTCGTTGAAGCCGAGCGTGCCGGAGCGGCTGTTCTTGATGCGCGCGAGTTCGCCTTCGAGCGCGCTGGCATTGAGCGCGTTGCGCAGGCTGACATGCAGCCGCTCGGCGCCGACCGGCTTGACCACGAAATCGACCGCGCCGGCGCGCATCGCGGACACGACATTGTCGATGCCGCCATGCGCGGTCTGCACGATCACCGGCACATTGATCGCGGCCTGGCGCATTTTGGCCAGCACGCCGAGGCCGTCGAGATTCGGCATCACCAGATCGAGGATCACGCAATCGATCCGCGCGCCGTCGGGGCCGGCGAGCAGCGCCAGCGCCGCGTCGCCGTTGTCGCGCGTCGACGGTCTCGTATTCGAACTTGTGCAGCATGCCTTCGAGCAGCCGGCACTGCACCGGATCGTCATCGACAATGAGAATGGTCATCGGTCTCCGGCGGCTCGGTTTCGGCGCGCTGTGCCGTTTCGGGGCACTTTGCGGCAGGAGGCTTAAGGGGGTGTTAAGGGGACTATTCCGGTCGCGGGGCTTGCGGCCATATCGTGGAAGCCCATGAAAGCGTTCCGCTCGCCTATGGCGTGCCGCCGGCTGCGACGACGCGGCGTTGCGCGACATCGAGTTCACCGGCGCCGAGCCGGTGCTGCCGTCGTCATTTGCGGTCGGCACGGCCGCGCAGGCGACGATCGGCGCGGCGGCGCTCGCTGCCGCCGAACTGTGGCGGCTGCGCACCGGCCGCCGGCAGCACGTCGGCGTCGAGATGCGCCAGCGCGCGATCGAATTTCGCAGCGAGCGCTATCTGCGCGTCGACGGCAAGGTGCCCGAGGACCATCACGACGGCATTGCCGGTCTTTATCGCTGCGGCGACGGCCGCTGGGTGCGGCTGCACACCAATCTGCCGCATCATTGCAGCGGTCTCCTGCAAGCTGCTCGGCTGTGACCGCACGACAAGCGGCGGTGCAACGCGCGCTCGATGGCTGGCAGGCCGAAGCGTTGGAGACCGCGGCCGCCGCAGCCGGCCTCGTCGTGACCGCGTGCCGGTCGTTCGCCGAATGGGACCGTCATCCGCAAGGCAGCGCGGTCGCAAAACTGCCGCTCTTCAGCATCGAAAAAATCGGCGACGCGCCGCCGCAATCACTCGGTCCGGCGGATCGCCCGCTCGCCGGCATCAAGGTGCTCGACCTCACGCGCATCATTGCCGGCCCGGTCGTGCGGCCGCACGCTGGCGGCGCATGGCGCCGACGTGCTGCTTGATCACCGCGTCGCATCTGCGCGTCGATGCTGCCCGCTCGTCATCGATACCGGCCGCGGCAAATTGTCGGCGTCGGTCGATTTGCGCGAGCCGGCGGCCGCGAAACGCTCGCGGCGCTCGCTGCGCGACGCCGACATTTTCGTGCAAGGCTATCGGCCCGGCGCGATCGCCGCGCGCGGTTTTGGTCCGCAAGACGTTGCGCGACTGCGGCCTGGCATCGTCTATGCCTCGCTGTGCGCTTACGGGCAGGACGGACCGTGGGCGCGAACGGCGTGGTTTTGACTCGCTGGTGCAAACCGCGAGCGGCTTGAATGATGCCGAAGCGCAAGCTTTCGGTTCGCGCGAGCCGAAAGCCGCTGCCGGCGCAGGTGCTCGACCACGCCACCGGTTATCTGCTCGCCTTCGCGGTGATGGCGGCGCTGGTGCGCCGCGCCGAGGAGGGCGGTTCGTGGCACGTGCGCGTTTCGCTGGCGCAAACCGGCCACTGGCTGCGCCAGCTCGGCCGCATCGATGGCATGGCATGCCCCGATCCCGGATTTCGACGATGTGCGCGATTGCCTGGAGGAGAGTCGCCTCCGGGTTCGGCCGGCTGACCGCGGTGCGCCATGCCGCGGTGATGTCGGAAACGCCGCCGCGTTGGGCGCGGCCGAGCGTGCCGCTCGGCACCGACCCGCCGGTATGGCCGCGCTAAATAATAACGGATGGCGCCGATTATGCGCGAAACTTGTGCACCGGCTGCAGGCTTATGTGCCGTGGCCTTGCGGCGCCACAGCTCTTGCGCCACATGAAGTCCCGGTCAAATCAGGTCAAGGCAGCCATGCCCAAAAACTCGCAAAAAAGACTGCCGCCAAGCGGCCAGCGGCACGGCCGCGGGCCGGCAGCCGGCACTCGGCGAATTGCCCGAATGGAATCTCGCCGACCTTTATTCCGGGCTCGACGATCCGGCGATCAAGCGCGATCTCGACCGGGCCGACGCCGACTGCGTCGCCTTCGAGGAGGCCTATAAGGGCAAGCTCGCCGCCATGGCGGCGATCGGCCGCAGGCCGGCGCGGCGCTCGCCGAGGCGGTGCGGCGCTACGAGGCGATCGACGATCTGATGGGCCGGCTCGGCTCCTATGCCGGGCTGGTTCATGCCGGCAACACCGTCGATCCGGCGCGCACCAAATTCTACGGCGACGTGCAGGAGCGCATGACGGCGGCCTCGACGCATCTGCTGTTCTTCACGCTCGAGCTCAACCGCATCGACGACGCGCTTGCTGGAAGCCGCGATGGCCGATCCGGCGCTCGGCCATTACCGGCCGTGGCTCGAAGACGTGCGCCGCTACCAGCCCTATCAGCTCGAGGATCGCGTCGAGCAGCTGTTTCACGAAAAGTCGGTGACGGGCTATTCGGCCTGGAACCGGCAGTTCGACGCCACGATCGCCAATCTGCGTTTCAAGGTTGCGGGCAAATCGCTCGCCATCGAGCCGACGCTGAATTTGATGCAGGACCGTTCCGGGGCCAAGCGCAAGGCCGCGGCGCAGGCGCTGGCGCATACGTTCAAGGACAACGTGCAAGCGCTTCGCGCTGATCACCAATACGCTCGCCAAGGACAAGGAAATCTCCGACCGCTGGCGCGGCTTTGCCGACATCGCCGACGACCGGCATCTGTCGAACCGGGTCGAGCGCGAAGTGGTCGACGCGCTGGTCGCGGCCGTGCGCGCCGCCTATCCGCGGCTGTCGCACCGCTATTATGCGCTCAAGGCCAAATGGTTCGGCAAGAAGCGGCTGCCGCATTGGGATCGCAACGCGCCGCTGCCGCAGGTGCCGAAGCGCACCGTCGGCTGGACCGAGGCCAGGGACACGGTGCTCGAAGCCTATGGCGCGTTCTCGCCGAAGATGGCGGCGATCGCCGAGCGGTTTTTTGCCGAGCGCTGGATCGACGCGCCGGTGCGGCCGGGCAAGGCGCCGGGCGCCTTCGCGCATCCGACCACGCCGTCGGCGCATCCTTATGTGCTGCTCAATTATCAGGGCAAGCCGCGCGACGTGATGACGCTCGCGCATGAACTCGGCCACGGCGTGCATCAGGTGCTCGCCGCGCCGAACGGCGCGTTGATGGCGCCGACGCCGCTGACGCTCGCCGAGACCGCGAGCGTGTTCGGCGAGATGCTGACGTTCCGGAAACTGCTGGCCGCGACCCGCGACAAGAAAGAGCGCAAGGCCATGCTCGCCGCCAAGGTCGAGGACATGATCAACACGGTGGTGCGGCAGATCGCGTTCTATACGTTCGAGCGCGCCGTCCACACCGAGCGCAGGAACGGCGAATTGACCGCCGAGCGCATCGGCGAATTATGGCTCGACGTGCAGCGCGAAAGCCTCGGCCCGGCGATCGAACTCAAGCCCGGCTACGAGAACTTTCTGGGCCTATATCCCGCATTTCGTCCATTCGCCGTTCTATGTTTACGCCTATGCGTTCGGCGATTGCCTGGTGAATTCGCTCTATGCCGTCTACGAGCACGCGGCCGACGGTTTTGCCGAGCGCTATCTCGCCATGCTGTCGGCCGGCGGCACCAAGCACCATTCCGAATTGCTCGCGCCGTTCGGCCTCGACGCCCGCGATCCGGCGTTCTGGCAGGGCGGGCTCGGCGTCATCGAGCGGATGATTGCGGAGCTGGAAGGTCTGAGCTGACAGGTCTACGCACATGGCCGAACGCGCGAAATAGCCCGACCGCGAAAAAAACCGTTTCTCCGCCCGCGCGGCGCGTTATGCGCGGGTCGGCGCCAATGTCGGCGGCGTGGCGGCGCGCTATGCCGGGCGGCGGCTGCTCGGCGGCGAGCCCGACCGCGCCGGCGACGCCAGCGCGCTGTCGTCGGCGCTCGGCCGGCTCAAAGGGCCGCTGATGAAGGTCGCGCAATTGATGGCGACCATTCCCGATCTGCTGCCGCCCGAATACGCCGCCGAATTGCAGAAGCTGCAGAGCGAAGCGCCGCCGATGGGCTGGGCCTTCGTCAAGCGCCGCATGATGGCGGAGCTCGGCGCCGGCTGGGCGAACGAAGTTCGCAAGCTTCGAGCATCATCCCGCCGCGGCCGCGTCGCTCGGCCAGGTGCATCGCGCGCGTTCGCTCGACGGCGCGGTGCTGGCCTGCAAGCTGCAATATCCGGACATGCAGTCGGCGGTCGAAGCCGACTTGCAGCAACTGCAATGGCTGCTCGCGATCCGCCGCCGCCTCGATTCGGCGATCGACACCACCGAGATCGGCAAGGAGATCGGCGCGCGCGTGCGCGAAGAGCTCGACTACCGGCGCGAGGCCAAGCACGCCGCGCTCTACCGCGAAATGCTCGACGGCGTCGATATGCGTGCGCGTGCCGCGCGCCTGGCCCGAACTTTCGACCGGGCCGGCTGCTGACGCTCGACTGGCTCGACGGCACGCAGATGCTGGCGCACAAGAACGATCCGCTTGCCGCGCGCAATGCGCTGGCCACCGCGATGTTCACCGCCTGGTGGTTTCCGTTCAGCCGCTTCGGCGTCATCCACGGCGATCCGCATCTCGGCAATTACACGGTCTTCGCGCGCGACGGCGAGCCGGCCGGCATCAATCTGCTCGATTACGGCTGCATCCGCATTTTCGCGCCGAAATTCGTGCGCGGCGTCGTCGATCTTTATCACGGGCTGCTGCGCGGCGAAGACGATCTCGTCGTCCACGCCTACGAGACCTGGGGCTTCCGCAAACTGTCGCGCGATCTCATCGACACGCTCAATATCTGGGCGCGCTTCATCTATGCGCCGCTGCTCGACGACCGCGTGCGCACCATCGCCGACGGCGTCGCGCCGTCGGAATACGGCCGCCGCGAGGCGTTCCGCGTGCATCAGGCGCTCAAGCAGAAAGGCCCGGTGACGGTGCCGCGCGAATTCGTCTTCATGGATCGCGCCGCGATCGGCCTCGGCGCGGTGTTCCTGCACCTGCGCGCCGAGCTCAATTTCTATCGCTTGTTCAACGAGGCGATCGAGCATTTCTCGATGGAGCGTGTCGCCAAGCGGCAGGCGGCGGCGCTGGCGAACGCGGGATTGTAATAAGAAGCATCAGCAGCAATCGCAGTCCACGCCTTCGAGCGCGACCAGCGCGTTCTTCATGAAGGCCGGCGGCAGGTCGTCTTCGGTTACATCGGCAAGCGGCTTGAAGATTTTGAAGTGATGCCGTCCAAGCTCGGTCCAGAACACGATATGGGTTTCGATCGGCGGACAGCCGGGGACGGCGCAGGTCATTTCCGACACCATAACGGTCGCGTCGGCCGCAAGCGCAAAGCGCGCTTCGCGTCCAGTCGCGCACACGGTCGAGCGTTGCGCGATGACATTGGCGTTTGCTAAGCGAGCGCATCTTTAGCGTCGTCATTCCGGGGCCGAGCGAAGCGAGGAGCCCGGAATCCATAATCACTATCCTACATAATCGATACTCGGCGCCAGTTCTGCGAGGTCGGTGGTTATGGATCCCGGGCTCGCGCTGCGCGCGCCCCGGAATGACGCGTGGGCTTGACGCTCTTGGGATGCATCCTAAAGTCGGCTCCGTGACGAATTCGGAGTGAACTTACGTGGCCGAAACAGTATTGGCGGCGGTGCGGACCGGCGCCGAGCAAGACCGAAATCCGGGACTATCCGATGCCGGATATTCCGGAGGATGCCGCGCTGCTGAAGATGGAGGTCGGCGGCATCTGCGGCACCGACGTCAAGCTTTACAAGCACCCGCCGTCGCAGCGCGCCGGTCATCATGGGCCACGAGAATATCGGCATCATTGCCAAGGCCGGCCGCGAATTCATCAGCCGCAAAGGGTTTCAAAGAAGGCGACCTCGTCTTTGTCGAGCACTATGTCAGTTGCGGCAAATGCGAGTGGTGCCACGCCGGCCAATACCGCCATTGCGAAAACACCAACTGGCGCACCAATCCCGACGCCATCCGCTACGGCTATACGTCGGCGGAGAAAGCGCCGCATCTGTGGGGCGGCTTTGCGCAATATGTCTATCTGCCGTGGAACGCCGTCGTGCATCACGTGCCGAAAGGCGTATCGGCGGAGCTTGCCGGCCTGGTTACGCCGATGGCGAACGGCGTCGAGTGGTCGCTGTTCGACGGCGGCGTCGGTTACAATTCGACGGTGCTGATCCAGGGCCCCGGCCAGCAAGGCCTGTCGCAGACGGTGATCTGCAAGCAAGCCGGCGCTTCGCTGATCATCGTCACCGGCACGTCGAAGGACAAAGCGCGCCTGGACGTCGCCAAAAAACTCGGCGCCGATCACGTCATCGACGTGCAGAAGGAAGACCCGCTGGCGCGCATCATGGAGATCACCGGCGGCAAGGGCGTCGACGTCGCGCTCGACTGCACTGCCGGCGCCGGCACCATCCCGATCCTGCTCGGCATCGAGGCGCTCAAGCGCAAAGGCGGCGTGATCGTCGCTCAAGGCGAGATGGCGCAGTTTCCGAATTTCCCGCTGGAGAAATTCACGGTGAAATTCATCACCATGAAAAGCGCCCGCGGCCACAGCTACAAAGCCTGCGAACTGGCCTGGCGCAACTGGCTTCAAAGCGGTTTCCGCTCGAGCTCGTCACCACGCACCGCTTTGGCTTGAACGATGTCGATCTCGCCATCCGCTCGGTCGGCGGCGAGGGCGTGCCGGACGTGATTCACGCCTCGCTGATGCCGTGGATGTAAGCAACGTCGCACCGACCATTGAAGCGTGTCATCGTCCGCGAAAGCGGACGATCCAGTAAACACCGCATCGGCGGTGATTACTGGATGCTCCGCATTCGCGGAGCATGACAAGCGCAAAGTCGTGGCTTGAAACCCGAACGATCTACGTTCGTTATAGGGATTATGACGAAATTTTTCGTCCGCAAATCAATTGCCACGTTACAGGCGGAAGCCGATGACGCGGACAAGCTGGCGGGCGGCGTAAAGCTCAAGCGCAGTCTGTCGGTGCTCAATTTGATCGCGCTCGGTATTGGCGACATCATCGGCGCCGGGATTTTTGTCCTCACCGGCCACGCCGCGGCAGTGAATGCCGGCCCGGCCATCACGCTCTCTTATGTGCTTGGCGCCGTGGTCTGCGGCCTGTCCGGCCTGTGCTACGCGGAACTGGCCTCGGCGGTGCCGATCGCGGGCAGCTCTTACACATACGCCTATGCAACGATGGGCGAGCTGGTCGCCTGGATCATCGGCTGGGATTTGATCCTGGAATATGCGCTCGGCGCCACCGCGGTGGCGATCGGCTGGTCGGGCTACGTCGTAAGCTTTCTGAAAGACTTTGGCATCGTCGTGTCCGCTGACTTTGCCGGGTCGCCATTCAGTTACGACGCTGCCCAGCACGCGTGGCACACGACCGGCGCGATCATCAATGTGCCGGCGTCAGCCATCGTCGTCCTGATCGCGGCGCTGCTGGTGCTCGGCATCCAGGAATCGGCGCGGGTCAATAATGTCATCGTCGTCGTCAAGCTGGTGATCGTCGTGCTGTTCCTCGCGGCGACCGCGCCCTTCGTCTCGACGGCGCATTGGGTGACGGCGAATAATCCGGCCGGTCAGTTCATCCCGCCGAGTCTCGGTCCCGATCAATTCGGGCTGAGCGGCATCGTGCGCGGCGCCGCAGTCATTTTCTTTGCCTATCTCGGCTTCGACGCCGTTTCGACGGCGGCCCAGGAAGCGGTCAATCCGAAGCGCGACATGCCGCTCGCCATTCTCGCGCCCGTTGCCATCTGCACCGTTCTCTACATCGCCGTCGGTTTCGTGCTGACCGGGATTGTTGCGTACGACAAGCTCAACGTCGCCGATCCGATTGCGGTGGGCATCGATGCCGTCGGGCTTAATTGGCTCGCACCCATCGTCAAGCTCGGCATTATCCTCGGGCTGACCTCGGTTATCCTGGTCGGGCTATTGGGCCAGCCGCGTATCCTCTATGCGATGGCGCATGACGGTCTTTTTCCGCCGGTCGCCGCGAAAATTCATCCCCGCTTCCGTACGCCCTACGTCACGACGATCATCACCGGCACCATCGTCGCCGTTCTCGCCGGTCTCCTGCCGATCGGCCTCGTCGGCGAATTGGTTTCGATCGGCACCCTGCTCGCTTTCGCCATCGTGTGCCTCGGCGTCATGGTGTTGCGGATCAAGGAGCCGGATCTGCGGCGCTCGTTCAAGGCGCCTGCGATCTTTGTTGTTGCGCCGCTCGGTGCGCTGTCGGCGTTTTTCCTGATGGTGGGGTTGCCGTTGGATACCTGGTTGCGGCTCGGCGCGTGGCTCGTGATCGGGATGGGCGTGTATTTGCCTTTACGGCCGGCGCCATAGCCGCGTGCAGAGGACATGACAGGTTCCCGATTGGCGTGGTAGCAGGGCGTTACTCCTTAAGCGCAGGCTATGCGATGGACTCGATTTTCATTGCGCGCGGGACGGCGGATGCGATCCCGATTTGGTTCGTCACCGCGGCGAGCTATCCGGATGTCCGCAAGACGCTGGACGCCGAAGCGGCCGCCTTCGCCGAAGCCGCGGGCTTCGAGCCGAAAGCCGGCCGCCTCTTGCTGCTGCCGGGCAAGAAAGCGCTTGGCGGCGTTCTGTTCGGGCTCGAAGGCGCCGATGAAACCAAGGATTTGTTTCTTCCCGGCCGCCTGCCGCAGCAATTGCCGGACGGGGTTTACCGCTTTGCCAACGCGCCGCACGATGCCCGGCTTGCGGCGCTCGCTTTCGCGCTCGGCTGTTACCGTTTCACGCGGTACCGCAAGGCCGACGCGCGCGCGGTCAAGCTCAACCTGCCGCAAAGCGTCGATCACGACGAACTCACGCATATTGTGGAAGCGGTGACGCTGGCGCGCGACCTCATCAATACGCCGGCCAACGATATGGGCCCGGCGCAGCTTGAGCAGGCCGCGCGCAAGCTCGCCGCGCGGCACAGCGCCACGATCAATGCCATCGTCGGCGACGAGCTCTTGGCGCAGAATTTTCCGCTGATCCACGCCGTCGGCCGCGCCGCCGACGGCGCGCCGCGGCTGATCGACATGGCTTGGGGCGACAGCAAGCATCCGCGCGTGACGCTGGTCGGCAAAGGCGTCTGCTTCGACACCGGCGGTCTCGACATCAAGCCGGACGCCTCCATGCTCAATATGAAGAAGGACATGGGCGGCGCCGCGACCGCGCTTGCGCTCGCGCACATGATCATGTCGCGCGGGCTGAAAGTGCGGCTGCGCGTGCTGATTCCGGCGGTGGAGAATTCGATCGCCGGCTCGAGCTTCCGGCCGCGCGATATTTACACCTCGCGCAAGGGCATCACCGTCGAGATCGGCAATACCGATGCCGAGGGCCGGCTCGTCCTGGCCGATGCGCTCACGCTCGCCGACGAGGACAAGCCCGATCTGGTCGCCGATTTTGCCACGCTGACCGGCGCCGCCCGCGTCGCGCTCGGCCCGGACGTGCCGCCGTTCTTCACCGACGACGATGAGCTTGCCGACGAGCTGATGGGCTGCGCCAGCAACCGAGAACGATCCGCTGTGGCGGCTGCCGCTGTGGCGGCCTTACGAGGCGATGCTCGAATCCAAGGTCGCCGACATCAACAATGTCGGCGGCAGCCAGGGCGGCGCCATCACCGCGGCTTTGTTCATGCGGCGCTTCGTGACGGCGAAATCCTGGGTGCATATCGACGTGTTTGCCTGGACGCCGACGGCCAAGGCCGGCCGGCCCGAGGGCGGCGAATGCCAAGCGGCGCGCGCGCTCTACGCGATGCTCGCCGCGCGCTACGGCTGAGCCGAATAAGCGATGCGCGCCTTCGATCCTCGCGTCACGCCGGCCCGCGCCGATCTCGCCGCGAAGGCGCTTGAGGGTAAAGTGTCGGCCGGCGCGTTACGTCGAGGGCCGCGTCATGGAAGTCATCGCGCCGCAGGCGCCGCTGCGCCACGAGCCGCGGCCCGACGCGCCGCTCGACACCGAAGCGCTCATGCGGCGAGCGCGTCACGGTCTACGAAAGCAATGCCGAAGGCTGGGCCTGGGGTCAGCTCGCCGCCGACCGTTATGTCGGCTGGCTGCCGGCGAGCGCGCTGGCGCCGCCCGGTTCCGCCGCCGACGCACAAGGTCGCGGCGCTGCGGACTTTTGCCTTTCCCGGGCCTTCGATCAAATTGCCGCCGATCGAAGCGTTGCCGCTCGGCGCCAGAATTGCCGTCGCGCGCATCGCCGATCGCATGGCGGTGACGCAGGCGGCGCTTACGTGCCGGCGGCGCATCTCAAACCGATCGGCGAAAATGAATCGGACTTCGTCGCGGTGGCGGAGCGGTTTTTGGGCGCTCCTTATCTTTGGGGCGGCAAGACCGCGCTCGGGCTCGACTGCTCGGGTCTCGTGCAGGTCGCGCTCACCGCCTGCGGCGTCGCCTGTCCGCGCGACAGCGACATGCAGGAAGCAGGCGCTGGGCAAACCGGTTGCAACCGGTCGGCAAGCCTGCTGTCAAACGCGGCGACCTCATATTCTGGAAAGGCCACGTCGCCATTGCCCGCGATGACGCGACCCTTATTCATGCCAACGCCTTCCATATGGCTGTCGCCATCGAGCCGATCGCCGACGCCATCGCCCGCATCCGCGCCGCCGGCAGCGAAGTCACCGGCGTGCGGCGGATCGGGCCATGAGCGGCACGTGGATGGCGTCGGCACACCATGTGCTTTACTCTTGGCGAAATTTATTGACAGCGCGGAGCAGGCGCGATGAGCACCATAGACCCAGGTCCGACAGGCCCAAGTCCGACAGGCCCAAGTCCGACCGTGCAGCCGAGCGTGCCGCAGGCCGCCACGAGGCATAAATTTTTTCACCTGAACTTCTGGATCAGGGAGGCGCCCTTTAGCTTGGTGCTGGCCCTGACGACGATCGGCGTTGCTTATACCAGCTTTTCGAAACAGCCGATCACGGTCTACTGGGAGCTCCTGGTGCCGCTGATCGCGCTTGTTTGCATCGGCGCCGGCTGGCCAAGCGCGACTGACCGCTCCGCGCGATTTCGTCTGTTAGCGACCCAAGTGCTGCACTGGTTCGCCTTCCTTTTAGTGATGAACATGGTGTTGCTGCCGAGCGTGCAACGGATTTTCAACGCCAACGCCACCGGGCTCGCCATTTTCACATTATTGGCGCTGGGCACGTTCAGCGCCGGCGTGCATGTGCTGTCCTGGCAGGTCTGCCTGCTCGGTCTGATCATGGCCCTTGGCATTCCGGCGATTGCCTGGATCGAAAACTCCGCTTTGATCGTCGTGCTGCTGGTCGGCGTGGTGGCCGCAATTGGCGCGGTGCTGTGGTGGCACTGGCACGAACATCGTGCCCGTGTGGCCTGACGCGCCGGCCAGGTTCGCACGCGGCCATCACGCCGCTTCGCGCCCCGGATGTCGGCCCGCCCGTTGCGGCAGAATAAGTATGCCGGCGACGAGGAAAGCGCCGATAACCGCCGAAGCGATGGGCCGGCTCAAAGCCAATCCGCCGTCGCTCACAGGCTTGTCGAGGAAATCGCCGACCGTCGCGCCGAGCGGCCGCGTCAGGATAAACGCCGCCCAGAATAAGAAGACCCGCGACGCGTTGGTCAAGACGTAGGCTGCCGCCAGCACTGACAATCCGGCGGTGAAAAGCAGCGCCCCGCCATCGTAGCCAAGGCCGGTATCGTCCGCCATCCAATCGCCCAGTGCTGTTCCTAAAGTCTGCGAGAAGGTGATCGCGATCCAGTAAAACGCTTCCACCTTTGGGTTGTTGACGGTTGCGACCGAAATCGAACCCTGCGACCAATACCACGCGCCGAGTGCGACCATAAGGCAGGCGAATAAAACCGCCGACCCGCCGGCATAGCCGATGCCCAAAGAACGGTCGGCAAAATCGGCCATCGTGGTGCCGGCCGTGGTGGAAGCAACGATCGTGGCCCAGTACAGCCATGGATAAAAGCGCTTCGCCGCGATCTGGCAGACCACCAAGACGACCAGCAGCGAAAGAAACAGTGCCGTTCCGGCGAGATATCCCCAATTCAGCGTCATCGTCACGGTGTCGCCGCCGGTCTCGCCGAGCGTCGTTGCCGCGATTTTGATGATCCAAAAGACCAACGTGACTTCGGGGATCTTGCTCGCGGATCGCTCAACCGTGGCTGGCATGCGGCCTCCTCGTCAAAAAGCTCCAGCCTTTCAGGGCTGGACCTTGTGCAAGCTATGTCAACTGCGCTGGCGGAGCCCGCGCCGCTCCACTAACATTCGGCCGGCACCAGGATAAAGGGCAAGGCAGCATGCCGGGACGCGTTGCCGGAAAAGTCGCGCTGATCACCGGGGCGGGCTGCATTGGGCCCGGCTGGGGCAATGGCCGTGCCGCCGCGGTGGCGTTTGCGCGCGAGGGCGCGAAGGTCTTTGCCGTCGACAAGGATGCCGGCGCCATGACCGAGACGGTCGCCCGCGTCGGCAACGACGGCGAGGTCGCGACGCATGTCTGCGACGTGCTCGATGACACGCAGGTCGGCGCCATGACGGACGCCTGCCGCAAGAGATTCGGCCGCATCGATATTCTGGTCAACAATGTCGGTGGCTCGGCCGCGGGCGGAGCCGCCGAAATATCGGAAGAGAGCTTCGACAAGCAGATCGATTACAATCTCAAAAGCGTGTTCCTGGCCTGCCGCCACGTCATCCCGGTCATGATCGAGCAGGGCGGCGGCGCTATCGTCAACACCGCTTCGAGCTCCGGTATTCGCTTTACCGGCTCGCCGCAGATCGGCTATGCCTCGGCCAAGGCCGCGGTCATTCAGTTCTCTCGCGTTACCGCCGTGCAATATGCAAGCAAGGGCATTCGGGTGAACACGGTGGTGCCGGGCCAGATGCATACGCCCATGGTCGAAGCGCGGCTCGCCAAGCAGCGGACCGGGGGCGATATCGAAACCTTGCTGAAATCGCGCGTCGCGCGCATCCCGCTCGGCTTCATGGGCGACGGGCGCGATACCGCCAATGCCGTCCTTTTTCTTGCCTCCGATGAGGCGCGCTTCATCACCGGCACTGAAATCGTGGTCGATGGCGGTATGACTGCGCGCTGCGACTGATACCTCCAAACATGGATCGCATTGAATGACCATCCGCGCCGACGATCTCACGCCCACTATTGCGCCGCCGGATCCAAATCCGAAAAAACCGCGCATCGTGCTGCCGCCGCTGTCCTGCGATTCGCATTTTCACGTGTTCGGCCCGCACAGCAAATTCCCCTATGCGCCGAACCGGCCGTTCACGCCGACCGACGCGCCCAAGGAAAATTTATTTCGCTTGCACGAATTCCTCGGTATTCAGCGTGGCGTGTTCGTACAGTCGACTTGCCACGGCACCGATAACCGGGTGCTTGTCGATCTGCTCACCGCCGGCAAGGGCCGTTATCGCGGCGCCGCGCTGCTCGATCCGACGGTCGCCGATGCCGAAGTCGAACGGCTCGACGATGCCGGCGTGCGCGGCGTGCGTTTGCATTTTCTCACCGGGCATCTAGGGCCGGCCAAGCCGCGCGAGGACATGCTCAAGATCATCGACAAGGTTGCGCCATACGGCTGGCACATCGAAATGCACGTCGGCGGCAATAACGTCGTCGACCTCTACGAGTTTATCACCACGATCGAGGCGCCGGTTGTGATCGACCATATCGGCCGCATCGACATTGCCGAAGGCCTCCATGGCAAGGCCTTTTCGGTGCTGCGCCGGTTACTCGACCGCGGCAATATCTGGGTGAAGCTCTCCGGGACCGACCGTATCAGCAAGCAAAAATATCCTTTTGCCGATGCGATAGCCTTTCCGCGCGATCTGGCCGCGCACGCGCCCGAACGCGTGGTTTGGGGCACCGACTGGCCGCATCCGAACCATAACGCGGTGCCCAATGACGGCGAACTGGTCGATCTCATCGCCGAGATCGTGCCGGACGAGCGCAAGCGGCGGCTGATGCTGGTCGACAATCCGGCGAAACTATTTGGATTTTGAGCGCCGTCCATGACGCAGAAGACGCTCGGCAAGCTGCCGCCCGAGGCCTTCGGCATGCTGGCATTGCCGGCGCTGCCGCCGGAGATTCTCGACGGCTTTCGCGCGCTGCCGGATCTCACCGGGCTCGCTTCGGACGCCATGGACGAGCTCGGCATCGCCGGCGCCGTGCCGGCTGCGCTGCTGCGGCCGACCGATCCCAATGCGCGCATCGTCGGGCGCGCGCTGACGGTGCGCAATGTCGCCAAAACCGCGCCGGTCGCCGATGCGGTCAAGACCGGTATCTCAGGGCTTGGCGAAATCGAGGCGCATAACCTGGCCGAAGCGGGCGATGTCATCGTGCTGCAAGGCGTCGATCTCGTTTCCAATCTGGGTGGCATCTCGGCGACGATCGGGAAGCGGCAAGGCGAGCTTGGCGCGATCGTCGACGGCGGCGTGCGCGACGTCGATCATTCCCGCGGCATCGGCTATCCGATCTGGTCGCGCAGCGTCACCCCGATCACCGGAAAATGGCGCGTCGAAACCGTCGCCATCAACCGGCCGGTGTCGATCTTCGGCATTGCCGTTGATCCCGGCGACCTTGTGCTCGCCGACGAAACCGGCGTTTGCTTCATTCCACGCGCGCGGGCGCGAGAGGTATTGCAACGGACGCAACGCAATGCCGGCGCCGAAAAGCTGCGCGAGGACAAGATCGCCTCCGGCGCGCCGGTGGCCGAACTGTTCGGCAAGGCGCGCTAGATGTGGAGCCTCAACAGGTTGTTCCCGGGGAGACCGAGTCTGCTGATGGGTGTTTTAGCACCGATGCCGGTATGGGGCCTGTGCCAATTGTAGCGGTGCAGCCAGTACGGCAGCTGTTCGGTTCTCTGCCGTGAGTGGTGATAGGCCTGAGCGTAGGCCCACTCACGCAGGCAGGTCTGGATAAAGCGCTCGGCCTTGCCGTTGGTTTTCGGGGTGTAGGGCTTGGTGCGGATGTGCTTGAGGCCGAGCCGTTTGCAGAGCCTGCGGAACGCGAAGGATTTGTAGCAGGAACCGTTGTCGGTCATGACGCGCTCGACCTTGATGCCGAGGCTGTCGTAGTAAGCGAGAGCGGCTTTGAGGAAGGCGGTGGCACTGCGCTTCCTCTCGCTGGCCATCACCTTGGCGAAGGCGATGCGCGAGGCATCGTCGATGGCGACATGGACGAACTCCCAGCCCAGCCCTTCGCCGCGCGAGCGCCGGTTGCTTTGTCCCCTGCGATCGCCGGTGATGCGATGGCCGATGCCATCGATCCTGCCGAGCTTCTTGATGTCGAGGTGGATCATCTCGCCAGGATGCTCGCGTTCATAGCGGCGCACCGGCTCGGCCGGCTCCAGAGCTGAGAGTCTGTTGAGCCCGAGCCGCTGCAGGATGCGGCTGACGGTGGCCGGTGACACGCCGACTTGCGCCGCGATCTGCTTGCCGGTGCAGCGCTGACGCCGAAGTTCCGCGACCTTATCGACAATGGCCTGCGGCGTCGGTCGATACAGGCGATGCGGCCGCGAACTGCGATCACGCAATCCCGCAAGGCCTTCGCGGCGATACCGGTCAACCCACTTGCGAACGGTCCGCGGGCAGACGCCTGCGGCTTCGCTGACGGCCTTCGGCGTCTGCCCGCTCGCGACCTGCAGCGCAATTCGCTCTCGACCGCGCGGCGTCAGACGGGCATTCTGGTGCACGTTCATCCGGTTCTCCCTTGGAATCCTGAAGTCTCAGCAACCTCAGTCTCCTCGGTCAGAACCGGATGGACAACCTATTGAAAGCTCACAGCTAGAGCATGATCCGGAAAAGTGGAACCCGGTTTTCCGAAAAGATCATGCTCCAAAGAAAAGGCTAGAGCATGATCCGAATCAATTTGATCGGATCATGGTCCAGGCTGCTACTCTCCGGTAATGCCGAGTTTTTTGATCGTGCCGGGCCAGGCGGCAAAATCTTGCGTGAGCCGCGCCGCGAACGCCCCGTGACCGAGCGTGCCGTGCATACCGTTATCGGCGAAGCGCTGCTTGAGCGCCGGCAGCGCGACGACCGCGAATAGCGCCTGCTCGATCTTGTCGCGCACCTGCGGCGGCGTGCCGGCGGGCAGGAAGACGCCGTACCAGCTTTCCATCACCACGCTCGGTAGGCCGAGCTCTTTAGTGGTCGGCACATCGGGCAATAGCGGCGTGCGCTCGTGCGCGAACAACGCCAGCGCCTTGACCGATCCCGCCTTCACCAGTGGCAGCAGGATCGGCAGATCGGCGTTGAGCATGTCGACGTGGCCGCCGAGAAGATCGTTGATCGCCGGCGCCGCGCCGCGATAGGGCACATGCGTGATCTTGACGCCCGCCGCGGCATTGAGCATCTCGACGGCGATGTTCATCGTCGTTCCCGGGCCGGCCGAGCCGTAAGTCAACTTGTCCTGCTTCGCCTTGGCGATAAGGTCCTTCATGGTGCCGACGCCGAGCTGTTGGTTCACCACCAGCAAGGACGGAATGCTGGCGACCAGCATCACCGGCGCGAACGATTTCACGGGATCGTACGTCGTCGGCGGCTTGAGGATCGGGCTCAGCACCTGCGAGCCCATGCTGGCAAGGAGCATCGTCGAGCCGTCGGGCGTCGCGCGCGCGACGATTTCCGATCCGATCGCGCCACCGGCTCCGCCGCGGTCGTCGACAATCACATCGGCCTTAAGCTGTGGGCCCAATTCGCTGGCAAGAACACGTGCCAATTGATCGACCGGCCCGCCGGCGGCGAACGGCACCACGATCTTGACGGTGTCGGCAAGCGCTGGCGCCGCGAACAGCAACGTCGCGCAGCACAAATTCAATAACCAGCGAGCCAAGCGTTTCATGCGATGCTCGCTCACTCATCACTGCTCGACGACGCCCTCGGGCGCGGTTTCGAGCTTGAACGCGGCGGCGAATAGCGCGCGCGTATAATCGGTCTTGGGATTGCGGAATAGCTCCGCGGCGTCGCCGGCCTCCACGACTTGACCGTGCCGCATCACAACCAGGCGGCTGGCGAGCGCCGCCACCACCCGCAGATCGTGCGAGATGAAGAGGTAGGTGAGATTGTGCCGTTTCTGCAGGTCGCGCAAGAGATCGACCATCTGCGCCTGGATCACCATGTCGAGTGCGCTGGTCGGCTCGTCAAGCACGATGAAGCTCGGCTCCAGGACGAGCGCGCGCGCCACGGCAATGCGCTGGCGCTGGCCACCGGAAAATTCGTGCGGAAACCGGAAGCGCGTAGCCGGATCGAGCCCGACATCTTCGAGCGCCTGAACGACCTTCTGATCGCGGTCGCGGTCCGTCATATTGGGCTGATGAACCTTCAGGCCTTCCTTGATGATGTCGGCAACCGACATGCGCGGCGATAATGAGCCGTAAGGGTCTTGAAAGACGATCTGCATGTCGCGGCGGAACGGCCGCATCTCCTTAAAGCGCAGGCCCTGCAGCTGGTTGCCCATGAACGCGATCGGGCCCTCGGAGGAAATCAGCCGCAGGATGGCGCGCCCGAGCGTCGACTTGCCGGAGCCCGACTCGCCGACAACGCCGAGCGTCTCGCCTTTACGCAACGTGATGGTCAATCCGTCGCAGGCTTTGACGTGCCCGACCACTTTGCGCATCAGGCCGCTGGTGATCGGAAACCAGACCTTGAGCTGGTCCGTTTCCAGCAGCATCGGCGCATCGGGTTGCGGCGGCGCCGGATCCGGCTTTGGCTCCGCGGCAAGAAGTGCGCGCGTATAGGGATGTTCGGGCGACGTAAAGACCCGCTCGACCGGCCCTTGCTCGACAATCTTGCCGTCCTTCATGACGCAGACCTGTTGCGCGATCTTTCGCACAATGCCGAGGTCATGGGTGATGAACAAAAGCGACATGCCGAGCCGCGTCTGGAGATCTTTGAGAAGCGCGATGATTTGCGCTTGCACCGTGACGTCGAGCGCGGTCGTCGGCTCATCGGCGATGAGAAGATCGGGCTCGTTGGCGAGCGCCATGGCGATCATCACGCGCTGGCGCTGGCCGCCCGAGAGCTGATGCGGATAGCTCTTGAGCCGGGTTTCCGGATTGGGAATGCCGACCTGGGTGAGGACCTCGAGGGTTCGCGCGCGGGCTGGCGCGCCGGTCAGGCCGCGATGCAATAGCAAGATCTCGCCGATCTGCTTCTCGATCGTGTGCAGCGGATTGAGCGAGGTCATCGGCTCCTGGAACACGATGGTAATGTCGTCGCCGCGCACGCGCCGCATGTCCTTCTCGGTCAGCTGCAACAGATCCTTGCCCTGAAAATTGATCGACCCCGACGGATGCTGTGCCGCGGGGTAGGGCAGAAGCCGCAAGATCGACAGTGCCGTCACCGATTTTCCGGAGCCGGACTCGCCGACCAAAGCCGTGCATTGGCCCTTGACGACGTCGAAAGAAATGCGGTCGACCGCGAGCGTCTGGCGCTGGCGGGAATGGAAGGCGATCGACAGATCGCGGACGGAAAGACAAAGCCCCTCACTCATGCCAGCGCCCGGGTCAATTCGGCAAATCCAACTTCGTTCGGCGCGACGATCGCCATATCTTTCGACACGCTTAGGCCTTCGTCTGCCGACAAAAAAATACGGCAACGGCACTGGGTCGCCGTTACGACATGAATGGCGTCGGGCAATTTTACCGTGGCCTTCGTGCCGTCCGGTCTCGTCTTTTGGCTGACTTGCCGGTAGTCGGCCGTGCGTATCAGGATATCCCTCGTGACCGGTTGAAGTTGAAAAACTTTACTCCAGATAATCAGATTAAAGTAACTCCGGCGCGCATCTGGTCGCGCCTTTGTTAACACTTCCGCCAATGTCAATTCGCTCGTCGCGGCGACGCCGGGTCTTTCTGTTAGCAAGTCGAATATGGGGCGAACGCGAGCTGCGACATCGACCTCGCCATCTATGAAATAAATAAATGGATTGGCATCGACATAAATAACGGGGGCAGCCGATTCGTCAGTCATCCCATTCGTCTCGCTGGCGGCGAATATCCGCGTCTATCTCTTCCTTTGTTCGGAATGGCGGGCGCCGAAGCGCCCAAATTTCGTCAAGCGATAGGACGTGATCGGGGCGTTGCTCCTCGACTTCAATAGTGACGGTGACTTGAGCATTCGGGTCGTTACTCGGCCTGAGATCTTCCGGCAATTGGGCCGCTGGATAATGCTCTCGAACTATTTTGTTCATAGGAAACGTTCCTCAACGAGCCAAATATAACGCCGTCTCATGCATACGTCTTCCGCGGATCGAAGGCGTCACGCACCGCTTCGCCGACGAAAATCAAAAGCGACAGCATCAGCGCGACGGTGACAAAGCCGGTGAGGCCGAGCCACGGCGCCTGTACATTGGCTTTGCCTTGCGACAGCAATTCGCCGAGCGAGGGGGAGCCGGGGGGCAGGCCGAAGCCGAGGAAGTCGAGCGCGGTGAGCGTCATCACCGAGGACGACATGACGAACGGCAGGAATGTCATGGTCGCCACCATGGCGTTCGGCAACAGGTGGCGGAACATGATGACTTTGTTGGAAACGCCGAGCGCGCGCGCCGCCTGGATATATTCGAAATTACGGCCGCGCAGGAATTCGGCACGCACCAGGCCGACAAGCCGCACCCAGGAGAACAGCAGCAGGATGCCAAGAAGCACGAAGAAGCCGGGCACCAGCACTGATGAGATGATGAGGAGCAGGTAAAGCTCCGGCACCGAGGTCCAGATTTCGATGAAGCGCTGGAACAGAAGATCGGTCCAGCCGCCGAAATAGCCCTGCACGGCGCCGGCGGCCACCCCGATCACCGACGACACGATGGTCAGGACAAGCCCGAATAGTACCGAAACGCGAAAGCCGTAGATCAGCCGCGCCATCACGTCGCGGCCCTGGTCGTCGGTGCCGAGCCAATTGGCTTCGAGCGTACCGCATTTCGAATAGCCGTTCTTGGCGGCGAAATCGCAATCCGCAGCGTTCAGCAGCCAGGTCGGCTTGGACGGAAACGCCGAGGGCGGCCTGTCATTGATCGTCTTGTAGGAGAATCGGATCGGCGCCCAGATTTCGACGGCGTGGTGTTCGTCGAGGAATTTTTGCAAATAGGGATCGCGGTAATCGGCAGCGGTGCCGAGAACGTCGCCGAAGTCGGTGTCGGGATAGGTCACGAAGATCGGGAAGAAATTCTTGCCGTCGTAATGGATGAACAGCGGCTTGTCGTTGGCGATGAACTCGGCGAGCAGCGACAGCACGAACAGCGCCAGAAAAATCCATAGCGACCAGTACCCGCGCCGGTTGTTTTTGAAATTCTGCCAGCGCCGCGCATTGATCGGCGAGAATTCGAAGCCGCGCGGCAGTCCGCCAAGCCCCAGCGGGCCGGCGGGCTCGGCGTCCGGCTTCAACTCCGGCGGGATGCCGGGCTCGATCTCGGCGGCCGCGCTTCTCGGCGTCGTTTTGGCGTCCACCTACACCTCCCGCGTCTCGAAATCGATGCGCGGATCGATCCAGGTATAGGTGAGGTCGGAAATCAGATTTACGACGAGGCCGACGAGCGCGAAAATATAAAGATTGGCGAACACGACCGGGTAGTCGCGGTTGAGCACGCTTTCGAAGCTCAGAAGCCCAAGACCGTCGAGCGAGAAAATCGTCTCGATCAAGAGCGAGCCGGCGAAGAAGGCGGACACGAACGCCGCCGGGAAGCCGGCGATGACCAAGAGCATGGCGTTACGGAAAATATGGCCGTACAGCACCTGCCGCTCGGAGCAGCCCTTAGCGCGCGCGGTCAGCACATATTGCTTGCGCAATTCCTCAAGAAACGAGTTCTTGGTGAGAAGCGTCATGGTGGCGAAAGCCGCCAGCCCCATCGAGATGATCGGCAGCGCCAGATGCCAGAAGTAATCGAGGATCTTGTGCCATAAGGGAAATTGCGACCAGCCGTCCGAGACCAGGCCGCGCAACGGAAAGATCTGGAAGAACGAGCCGCCGGCGAACAGGATGATAAGCAGGATGGCAAACAGAAAGCCGGGAATGGCATAGCCGACGATGATGACGCCCGACGTCCAGACGTCGAACGGCGAGCCGTCACGCACCGCCTTGTGGATGCCGAGCGGGATCGAGATCAGATAGCTGAGCAGCGTCATCCAGATGCCGAGCGATATCGAGACCGGCAGTTTCTCCTTGATGAGCTGCAGCACGCTGACGTCGCGGAAATAGCTCTTGCCGAAACTGAAATGCGAATAATTCCACATCATCAGCCCAAAGCGTTCGTAGGCCGGCTTGTCGAAGCCGAACTGCTTTTCCAGGCTTTTGACGAAGGCGGGATCGAGCCCTTGGGCGCCGCGATATTTGGACGCGATGTCGGACTGGCCACCGCCGGGCATGGCGCCGCGCGCCCCGAAGTCGCCGCCGGCAGAACCGGATATGCGCGAGGTTGCGCCGGTATCGGTGCCGGAAAGTTTGGCGATAACCCGCTCGACCGGGCCGCCGGGCGCGAATTGTACCACGACGAACGACACCAGCATGATGCCGACGATCGTGGGGATCATGAACAGAATGCGGCGGACGATGTAGGCGGTCATTGTCGATCCGGCATTGTTTCCCTCCCCGCCGTAAGCGCGGGGTCATAGGCAGTTTAGCAATATCGGTGACGGTTTTGCGTCGTCAACGGCATCGCCCCGGGGGCACAGGCAGTAGTTTCAGTCCCATGTCCTGGTTTCAGTCCTATGTCTTGGTTTCAGCCCTATGTCTTGGTTTCAGCCCTATGTCTTACCCCGGCCGCTGGATTTTTACTGATTTTTCGGAGTCATGCCACCAGGTCTCGGGAATGGCCCGAAAATAGCGGGGTTGTGCGGCAGGCCTGCCAAACACGTTCCAATAAGCGATCCAATGCGAGGCTTTGTACCAGTTTGGAATCCAATACCGGCCGGCACGGATCACCCGGTCGAGCGCCCGGCAGGCGGTGACCAAAGCGGGGCGTGAATTGGCGGCAACGATGGCGTCGATCAGCGCATCGACCGCCGGATTCGCAATGCCGGCGAGGTTGTTTGAGCCCTTCAAGGCCGCGGCTTGCGAGGAGAAAAACGAGCGCAGTGAATCGCCCGGTGTCGACGAGAAATTGAACCGGTCGATGGTGATGTCGAAGTCGAAGTCATCGCGGCGTGCGCGGTATTGGACCGGATCGACGATGCGCAATGTCGCCTCCATACCGAGCGTGCCGAGGTTCTTGATGAACGGCATGTGATGCGGCTCAAACGCCGGCTCGTCGATTAAGAATTCGATTGTGATCGGCTCGCCATTCGGGGCGACCCGCTTGCCGTTCGCGATCGGGTAGCCGGCTGCCCCAAGAAGCTCTGCGGCCGTGCGCAGCAGCGCGCGATCCTGGCCGGAGCCGTCGGATACCGGCGGCGTATAAGGTGTGCCGAACACTTCGGCCGGCAGGAGGGCGCGAAACGGCTCGAGCAACGCCGTTTCACCCGGGCTTGGCTCGCCTTGCGCCATCATTTCCGAATTTTGAAATACCGACACGGTGCGCAAATAGGCGCCATACATGATGGTCTTGTTGGTCCACTCGAAATCGAAAGCGTCATTGAGCGCTTGGCGCAACCGAACGTCGGCAAATTTCGGACGCCGCGTGTTGATGAACCAGCCTTGCGCGCCTGACGGGGTATCGTCGGGTATCTCGTCGCGCTTGACGCGGCCGTCCTTGATGGCGGGAAAATCGTAGCGCGTCGCCCAGAAGCGCGATGTGAACTCCTCGCGGAACAGATAATTTCCGGCCGAGAAGCCTTCGAAGCCGACGTCGCGGTCGCGATAATATTCGAATCGCACGATATCGAAATTGCTCTGGCCGCGCGCGACCGGCAGCTCGGCGCCCCACCAATCCCTGACGCGCTCGTATTCGATGTAGCGGCCCGGTTCAAAGCGGCCGACGCGATAGGCGCCCGAGCCGAGCGGCGTGTCGAGCGTGGATTCGTCGAACGGCTTAGCCGCATAATAGGACCGCGAAAAAATCGGTAAGCCGGCGACCAGCAGCGGCACGTCGCGCCCGCGTTTGGGCGCAAAGCTCACGGTCACGCGCGCGTCATCGTCGGCTTTGGCACCGATAAAATCGCGCAGCGATTGGCTGATCAGCGGGTGGCCTTTCTCCTTAAGCGTATTGAGCGAGAAGGCGACGTCGTGCGCGGTGAGCGGCGAGCCGTCGTGAAATTTGGCCTGCGGCCGGATGAAGAACCGGTAGGTGAGGCCGTCCGCCGAGCGCTGGACCTTGGCGGCGGCAAGGCCGTACATGGCGTCCGGCTCATCGCCGGAGCGGACCATCAAGGTGGCGAAGGTCAGCTCCATGCCCTGCGCGGCATCGCCCTTGAGGATAAAAGTGTTGAGCGAATTGAACGTGAGGAAATTCTGGTTGTAGAGCTGGTCCGGCCCGATTTGCGAAAAGACCCCGCCTTTCGGCGCCGCCGGATTGACGTAACGGAAGTTCTGGAAATCCGCAGGATAGCCAAGATCGCCGAATGCCGAGAGGCCGTGGGATTCGACGAAATGGGACTCGACAAAATGGGACTCGACGTCGTCGTCGCTCCGCGCGGGCGACAAGCCGGCGCGTACGGCGCCAAATCCGCAAAGGGCGTCGGCTGCGCTCTTCAGCACGCGGCGGCGTGTCGGCCCGATCATCCGGAAGCGTTAGCCGGTCTTTGCGGCTTTTTCTGCGTCCCACCACCAGACCGAAGGGAAAGCGGCTCTGCCGTATTTCGGCATCGGATCGGGACGGCCGAAGCGATCCCAGCGTGCGGTGCGCACCTTGCCGTAGCTCCACTGTGGCACAACGTAGTAGTTCCACAGCAGGACGCGGTCCAGCGCTTTGGCGGCGGCTTCGAGATCGGGCCGGTTTTTGGCGAAGATCACCTGATCGATCATGGCGTCGACCGCCGGATTTTTAATGCCGATCAAGTTGTACGAGCCCGGCTCATCGGCCGCCCGCGAGCCCCAATAGCCGCGCTGCTCGTTGCCGGGCGACAGCGATTCCCCCCAGGCGGAGGTGATGATGTCGAAATCCCAGCTGCGCAGCCGATTCTCGTACTGCGCCTCATCGACCGTACGCACAGCCACCGCGATGCCCAGCCGCTCAAGCGAGGGTTTGAAGAACAGGAAGATGCGCTCGAAGCTGGGATCCTCGGCAAGGAATTCGACGGTAAAAGGGTCGCCTGTCTTGCTGTTGACCATCTGCTGGTCGCGCACTTCGTAACCCGCCTCCCGCAGCAGGTGCACCGCCTCGCGCAGATTGTCGCGGATCGTCTCGGGATTGCCGTTGACCGGATTGCTGTAAGGCTTCTTGAACAGGTCGGCCGGAACCTTGTCGCGCACCGCCTCGAGCAGTTCGAGCTCGCGGCCGGAGGGCAGGCCGGTGGCCGCAAGCTCGGTGCCTTCGAAGTAGCTTGAGATGCGGTGGTATTGGCCGTAGAAAATCTGCTTGTTCATCTCCTCGAAATCGAACGCATAATTGAAGGCGCGCCGCACGCGCGGGTCCTGGAATTTTTCGCGGCGGACGTTGAAGGCGAATGCCTGCATCATGCCGACATTGCGGATGGGAAACTCTTCGAGCACCACGCGCTTGTCGCTGACCGCCGGGAAATCGTAGCCGGTGGCCCAGTTTTTGGCGCTGTTCTCGGTGCGCCAATCGATGGTATCGGCCTTGAACGCTTCCAGCGCGACCGTCGTATCGCGGAAATATTCGTAGTGCAGTTCGTCGAAATTGTAGCCGCCGATATTGACGTTGACGCCCCGGCTCCAATGATCCTTGACGCGCTCGTAAACGATATTGCGCCCTGCCGAAAAGTCCTTGATGCGATAGGGGCCGCTGCCCAGCGGCGGCTCGAGCGTGGTTTCACCAGCGTCGCGTTTTTTACCGTTCTGGTCGGTGCCTTCCCACCACCGCTTCGGCAGCACGACAAGCTCGCCGATAATCTGCGGCAGTTCACGGTTGCCGGGGCCCTCGAAGGTGAAGGTGACTTCGCGATCTCCGGTCTTTTCGACTTTGGCGACGTGACGGTAATAGGCGGATTGCTGCGGACTGTACTTCTTGAACGCCGCGAACGAGAACATCACGTCGTCGGGTGTGACCGGCGTGCCGTCATGCCATTTTGCTTCCGGCCGCAGCCGATACGAGGCCGACGAGAAGTCCGGCGGAAAACTCACGCCGTCGGCGAGCAGGCCATACGCGCTCGATACTTCGTCGAGCGAGGACATCAAAAGCGTTTCGTAGAGGAGATCGACGCCGGCGGCGAGCGAGCCTTTGACGCCTCCGATCACCATGTTGAAGTTATCGAAGGTGCCGAGCGCGATCTGCCGTGCCGTGCCGCCTTTCGGCGCTTTAGCGTTGACGTATTCGAATTGCTTAAAGCCGGCCGGATATTTGAGGTCGCCGAACAGCGATAGGCCATGCTGCCAGATTTTCGCCGGCGCCGGCGCCGCCGGCTGCGCCAACGCCGGGCTGGTCCAATCGGCCGACGCAAACGGCCGGGCGGCGAGGGCGAGCAATGTGGATTTAAGCAGGGACCGGCGGTTCACTTGGCTCTCTCCAATGAAATATTATGAGCGGTTATGATTTCCGCTCATTATCCGCCTTTTCCATTGCCGCGCCAGCGCGCCGGTGCGTGCCGCGACGAATAGACTTCGCAACCGTCTAATGTTGCGGCGCGGCAGAACCGTTGGGCTGGGCGGGCGGAGCCCCGGCCGGCGGGGCGGCAGCGCCCTGCGCTGTGGGAAGCGGCACCGGATTTGCGGCGAGCGAATCGAGATACGCAATGACGTCCGCCCGCTGTTTCTCGCTCGACAGGCCGGCGAAAGTCATTGCCGTCCCGGGGGCAAAGGCGCTGGGTTTGGTCAGCCAGGCATTGAGCGTGTCGAACGTCCAGGTCCCGCTCTTTGCCTTCAGCGCCGCCGAATAGTTGAAGCCCGGCACGGACGCGATGGGGCGGTTCACAACGCCATAAAGGTCGGGGCCGACCTTGGCGCCTTGGCCTTCTTGGAAGTTGTGGCAAACTGCACATTCCTTGCCGATCTGGGCGCCGTGATCGGCCGAGGCGCTCGCCAAAAGGCTCTCGATCGGCACGTCCGCCGGCGCCGCGGCGCCGCCGCTCGCCGGCTGCTCCTCTTTCACGGCGACCTCATAGCCGGGCTTGGCTAAAGGCTCCGGCGTGAAGATCGCGCCGGAGGCGATGTGCATCGCGACAAGAACAAGGCAGGTGCCCAGCAAGGCGCCGAGAATCTTGTTGATTTCGAAGGAATTCATCGCTGACTAGCTCCGCAGCGGAAGACAAGTGGGCAGTGCACAATTAGCCAGTTTGCTGCGTGTCTTGCAACCCGTATAAGCGCGCACGCACAGGCTCGCGATGGCTGATGTCCTTATCCTCATTCCCGCCCGCATGGCCGCGACCCGGCTGCCGGGCAAGCCGCTCGCCGATATCGCCGGAGAGCCGATGATCGTGCATGTTCTGCGCCGCGCGCAGTCGGCCGGGATCGGCCCCGTGGTGGTTGCCACCGACTCGGCGGAGGTCGCCGGCATTGTGGATAAAGCCGGGGGCCGGGCGGTTATGACCCGGGCGGATCACGCCTCCGGCTCGGACCGCATTTTCGAAGCCCTGGGCCAAGTCGACCCGCAGCACACCGCCCGGATCGTCGTCAATCTGCAAGGCGATCTGCCGACGCTTGCGCCTGACACTCTCGCCGCGGCATTGGCGCCGCTCGCCGACGCGGCCGTCGATATCGCAACCGTTGCCGCCGAGATCACAGTGGCGGCGGAGCGCACCAATCCGAATGTCGTTAAAGTGGTGGGCACGCCGGTTTCGCCGTCGCGGCTGCGCGCGCTTTATTTCACCCGCGCCACCGCGCCGGCCGGCGACGGGCCGCTTTATCATCATATCGGTCTCTACGCCTTCCGCCGCGCCGCGCTGGAACGCTTCGTCAAGCTACCGCCGTCGCCGCTCGAGCGCCGCGAAAAGCTGGAGCAGCTGCGCGCGCTCGAAGCCGGCATGCGCATCGACATTGCGATCGTCGACGCGGTGCCGCTCGGCGTCGACACGCCCGAGGATTTGGAAAGGGCGCGCGCCATGCTAACGGGACATCGCGCATCGAAGGTTGCAGCACCAAAGGGTGCAGCGCCAAAGGCTGCGGGACCGAAGGCGTCATGACCAAAGCCAGGAACAGCAAACGCGGCAAGATCGCGTTCCAGGGCGAACCCGGGGCAAATTCGCATATCGCCTGCAAAGAGGCTTATCGCAATCTTGAGCCATTGCCCTGCGCGACGTTCGAGGACGCCTTCGCCGCGGTCCGCACCGGGCGCGCCGCGCTCGCCATGATCCCGATCGACAATTCGGTCGCCGGCCGGGTGGCGGATATCCACCATCTGATGCCGGCGTCGCGGCTGCATATCGTTGCCGAGTGGTTCTTGCCGGTGCAGCACCAGCTCATGGCGCCTAGAGGCGCGACACTGCGGACGATCGAGACTGTCGAGAGCCACGTGCACGCGCTCGGCCAGTGCCGCAACATCATCCGCGCGCTTGGCGTCAAGGCGGTCGTCGCCGCCGACACTGCAGGCGCGGCGCGCGAAGTGGCGGAGGCGGGCAACGTGACGCGGGCGGCGCTCGCCACCAAGCTCGCGGCCAAAATCTACGGCCTGCATATTTTAAAAAAAGACGTTGCCGACGCCAAGCACAACACGACCCGCTTCGTGGTCTTGGCGCGCCAACCGAAATGGGCCGGCCGCAAGGAAAAGCGCGTGGTGACGACCTTCGTGTTCCAGGTGCGCAACATTCCGGCCGCGCTGTATAAGGCGCTGGGCGGTTTCGCCACCAACGGCGTCAACATGACCAAGCTCGAAAGCTATATGGTCGACGGCAGCTTCGCCGCCACGCAGTTCTACGCCGACGTGCAGGGTCATCCCAAGCAGCGCGCGCTCGAACTCGCGCTCGAAGAGCTGGAATTCGTCTCGCAGCCGAAGACACTGCGCATTCTCGGCGTCTACCCCGCGCATCGCTTCCGCGATAAGTTCAAATAGCGTAGGTTTCCGCAACGCGGGGAAGGATCATGCTCAAAGAGCTTAAGGAACGCAGCCGATGAGCAGTAGCGAGCAAGCCAAGGTCCGGCGCACCCTGCAATTGCGTTTTACGCTGCCAAGCGCGGATCCGACCCAGCTCGTCGCCATGGTCAAGGCCGCAGCGCCGTTTTTTCTTCAGGTGTTCGGCGACGCCAAGGTACGGCTCCTGCAAAACGTCGACGATCCGGCGCGCTTTGTTCAACTCATCGAATACGAAGCGAACGAGGGCTGGGAGCTGAGCCGGCAACGCATCGCCGGCGATGCGCGGATACAGGCTTATTTGCAAACCTGGCGCACCATGTTTCCCGGCGCGATCGAAATCGACGTGTATCAGGAGATCTAGATCGTCTGATTATACGCGCCGACTTCTTTATGCGTGCGCAGCACGGCGTCGAGCGACTTGAACATGTCGCGCATGCGCGCTTCCGAGACCGGGCTTTCCACGACCACGACCAGCTCCGGCTTGTTCGAAGACGCGCGCACAAGCCCCCAGGTGCCGTCCTCGACCGTCACGCGCACGCCATTGACGGTGACGAGATCGCGGATCGGCTGGCCGGCGATCTTGCCGCCGTTTTTCTTCGCGTCCTCGAAATGCTTCACCACTGTGTCGACCACGCCGTATTTCTCTTCGTCGGCGCAATGCGGCGACATGGTGGGCGAGCCCCAAGTTTTCGGCAGCGCGTTCTTCAGGTCCGCCATGCTGCTTTCGGGATTGCGGTCGAGCATGTCGCAGACCGCGAACGCGAAAATGAGCCCGTCGTCATAGCCGCGGCCGAACGGCTTGTTGAAGAAGAAGTGGCCGGATTTTTCGAAGCCGGCGATGGCGCCGATCTCGTTGACGCGGCGCTTCATGTAGGAATGCCCGGTCTTCCAGTAATCGGTCTTGGCGCCGTTCTTGATCAGCACCGGATCGGTCATGAACAGCCCGGTCGATTTCACGTCGGCGACGAACAGCGCGTTCTTGTGATTGGCCGAGATGTCGCGCGCCAGCATGACGCCGACCTTGTCGGCGAAGATTTCCTCGCCGTCATTGTCGACTACGCCGCAGCGGTCGCCGTCGCCGTCAAACCCCAAGCCGACATCGGCTTTGCTGGCCAGCACGGCGTCGCGCATGGCGTGCAGCATCTTCATGTCTTCGGTGTTGGGATTGTAATTCGGGAAAGTGTGGTCGAGCTCGCAATCGAGCGGCACCACCTCGCAGCCGACTTTTTCCAGGACTTGCGGCGCGAAGGCGCCCGCGGTGCCGTTGCCGCAGGCGCACACGACCTTGAGGTGCCGCTTGAGCTTCGGCCGTCTTGGTGAGGTCGGCGATATAGCGCGCCGGAAAGTTTTCGACGAAGGCATAGGCGCCGCCGCTGCGCAATTTGAACTGCGCGGTGAGCACAATGTCCTTGAGCCGCGCCATTTCGTCGGGACCGAAGGTGAGCGGGCGGTTGACGCCCATCTTCACGCCGGTCCAGCCGTTGTCGTTATGGGAAGCCGTGACCATGGCGACGCACGGCACGTCGAGATCGAATTGCGCAAAATAGGCCATCGGGGTCAGCGCCAAGCCGATGTCATGCACTTTGCAGCCCGCGGCGATCAGGCCGTTGACCAGCGCCATTTTGATGGACGCCGAATAGGAGCGAAAGTCGTGGCCAGTGACGATTTCGGATTTGACGCCAAGCTCGTGGATCAGCGTGCCAAGCCCGATGCCGAGCGCCTGGATGCCCATCAGGTTGATCTCGCTGCCGAACAGCCAGCGCGCGTCGTATTCGCGAAAGCCGGTGGCTTTCACCATCGGCTCGGATTCATAGGCGTAAGTATTCGGCTTGAGCGCGGATTTAGGTTTTGGAAACATTGAAAAATCGATCCGAATCGAAAGCCCGACAGCAATAGCTTAAACGGTGCAGCGCGGGAATGGTTGCGCCGCCGTCATTCCGGGACGCGGGCCAACGGGTCCGGCCCGAAGTGGCCGGCCCGATGGCAAGCTCCGCCGCGGGCCCGGAATCCATAACCACGAAGAGTGAGGTTTTAGAAAAGCCGAGACGATACTTGGCGCGACCGGGATTATGGATTCCGGGTTCCTCGCTTCGCTCGGCCCCAGAATGACGAATGCTACTGCTCGAGCACAAGCTTGCCGCCGCTGTATTCGAAGCGATGCAGCCGCTGCAGGAACGACAGGCCGAGCAGATTGTCGCTCAGCGCATCGTCCGGCAAAACCATGGCAGCGACGTCGCGTACCACGATGTCGTCAATCTCGACCATGTCGAGTTCGATTGGCGCTGCGTGTACGCTGCCGTTTGCGGTTCTGACCGTGGCGACATAATCGCGCGCGGCGGGATGGATGCCGAGCATCGCCGCATCGCGCTCCGTCAGCGCGATGACCGAGGCGCCGGTATCGACCATGAAATCCATGCGCCGGCCATCGACGCGGCCTTCGACCTGAAAGTGTCCATTGCTGGCGGGGGAGATGACGACCGCGCGCGAATCCGAAGTGACGGGCTGCTGTACCTGCATCGCCGGATGCGCCGCCATTGCCGTCGGCGCCAGCGCCGGACTGCCGGCGTGCATTTGCGCCGCATAGCGCGGCACGACCAGCGCTGCGACCAGCGCGAAGGCGGCGAAAGTGAGCACAGAGCGCATGAATGATGTTTTCCGCTGTGGGCTCATTTCACTATGCCAGGGCGAACAAGGAACTAATGCGACGCGATATGCGGCCGGATTTGCTGCCGAAGGTAAGCGAACTGCTAAGAGATTGATTTGCATTTGGCGCATTGACACCGTCATGGCCGGACTTGTTCCGGCCATCCACGTCTTTGGCGCGCCGAGACATTAAGACGTGGATGCCCGCGACAAGCGCGGGCATGACGCTACCCCTTGCGCGGCTTGGCGCGCCGCGTTGCCGGTGCCGCGGCCGGATCGTCGGGCCAGGGATGCCGCGGATAACGGCCGCGCATTTCGGTGCGCACGGCGGCGTAGCTGCCGCGCCAAAACCCCGGCAGGTCGCGCGTCATCTGCACCGGCCGGTGTGCCGGCGAGAGCAGCTCGATCAACAGCGGAATCTTGCCGCCGGCAATCGCCGGATGCCGGGTCAGCCCGAACAGTTCCTGAACCCTGATCGAGATTTTCGGGCCGCCTTCCGCCTCGTAATCGATCGGCACGCGCGAGCCGGTCGGGGCTTCGAAATGGGTCGGCGCCTCGGCGTCGAGCCGGTGCCGCAGCGGCCACGGCAAGAGATTGCTCAGGGCTGAATCAAGTTCATCCGCCGGTGAGCTCGCCGAGCGCGGTTTTGCCGGCGAGCGCCGGTGCGAGCCATTCGCTTGCGGTTTTCGCCAGTGCCGTATCGGAAAAATCCGGCCATTCATGCTCGGTCATTTGGCCTTGGCTGGCGCGCAGGAACATAACCCG
Source organism: uncultured Alphaproteobacteria bacterium (assembly GCA_963784005.1). GTDB lineage: Bacteria > Pseudomonadota > Alphaproteobacteria > Rhizobiales > Xanthobacteraceae > BOG-931. The sequence goes on from CAWAPT010000013.1 coordinate 148,228, forward strand.
GTCGCGCCATTGCCTCAGCGGCTTCGTCCACGGCAGTCGTTCGACGCCGATGCCGGCGATGCCGGCAGCGAGCTGTTGCGCGGTGTCGTCATCAGGCGTGACCGGCATCGGCCGGTCCGACAGCACGATGGCGCCGAAGCGCCGGCTCCTGCGCCCGCGCAAGCTCATGCTGGCGGCATCGAATGTGATCTCGTCGCGCGCTTCGATGCGGTCGGCAAACCGCGCCTCGATCTCGGCGAGTGCGATCGGCGCCGCGGAGAGGATGCGGCCTTGCGCGGCGCTGCCGGCAAGTTCGGCCACCGCGAGAAAGGGCTCGCGCGCCAGCGGCGAGGCGGCATCGATCGCGGCGCCGCGGCCGTTCGCCAGCACGAAGCTGCCGGACGCGCCGCCGCGATTTTTTGCGATGCGCTCGGGATAGGCAAGCGCGAGCATGGCGCCGACGCTCAGTTCGCTTTCCTTTTGCAGGGAAGGCGTTATGAGTGGGCGCCACAATCTCCGCCCATCGCGCCGCCATGGCGCGGGCGTCGCGGGCGCGGCTGCGAGCGGTCGCGGCGCAGCGCGTCGAGGCGTTCGCGCAAGTCGGCGTCATCGCCGCCGAGGCCGCGCTCGCCGATCAGCGTCGCAATCGCGGCGGCTTGGTCGGCCGCTCCTTCGCCGGCGGCATCGACCACCATGCGCGCGAGCCGCGGCGGCAGCGGCAGCCGCCGCAAATGCCGGCCCTCGTTCGGTGATGCGGCCGTCGCCGTCGATGGCGCCGAGCTCGTGCAAGGAGCGCCTTCGCCTCGGTTAGCGCCGGGTGCGGCGGCGGATCGAGGAAGGCGAGTTGTCCGGCCTGCTGCCCCAGGCGGCGAGATCGAGCGCGAAGGAGGACAGATCGGCGGCGAGGATTTCCGGCCGCGCGAACGGTTCAAGCGCCGCGGTCTGCGGCTCGTCCCACAGCCGATAGCAGAGGCCCGGCTCGGTGCGGCCGGCGCGGCCGCGGCGCTGATCGGCCGCCGCGCGCGACACCCGCACGGTTTCGAGCCGCGTCACGCCGACATCGGGCTCGTAGCGCGGCACGCGCGCAAGCCCGCAATCGACGACAATGCGTACGCCTTCGATGGTGATCGAGGTTTCCGCGATCGAGGTCGCCAGCACGATCTTGCGGCGGCCGGGCGGCAGCCGGCGCGATGGCGCGCATCTGCTCCTCGCCGGTGAGCGCGCCATAACAGCGCGACCACATCGGTCGACGCATCGGTGCGGCTTTCAAGCAGCGTCTGCGTGCGGCGGATTTCGGCGGCGCCGGGCAGAAACGCCAGCAGCGAGCCTTGATCGGCGCGCATCGCACGCGATAATGACATCGGCCATTTGCGGTTCGATCGGGCCGTGCGTCGCGGCCGGCATAGCGGGTCTCGACCGGGAAGGCGCGGCCTTCGCTCTCGATCACCGGCGCATCGCCCAACAGGCCGCCGACGCGGGCGCCGTCGATCGTCGCCGACATGACGAGCAGACGTAAATCCTCGCGCAAGCCCTGCTGGGCGTCGCGCGCCAGCGCCAGGCCGAGATCGGCATCGAGCGAGCGCTCGTGGAACTCGTCGAACAGCACGGCGGCGATGCCGTCGAGCATCGGATCGTCGAGGATCAGCCGGGTGAAAATGCCTTCGGTGACGATCTCGATGCGGGTCTTGCGCGAGACTTTTGAGCCGAAGCGCACCCGCAATCCCACCGTCTCGCCGACGCGTTCGCCGAAGCGTCTGCGCCATGCGATCGGCTGCCGCGCGTGCGGCGAGCCGGCGCGGTTCGAGCACCAGGATGCGGCCGTCCTTGGTCCATTCTTCTTCGGCGAGGACGAGCGGAACGCGCGTGGTCTTGCCGGCGCCGGGCGGCGCCACCAGCACGGCCACATTGCGCGCGCGCAGCGCCGCGGTCAGGTCCGGCAGCGCTGCATCGATGGGGAGCGGCGGAAAATCCACAGTCGCCATTGGCCCGTGCTAATGCGGCCGAAAATCCTATATTACGGTCATCATGCCAGCCGCACAAAAAACCCCGCCAAAGCCGCCGAATCGCCGCCGGCCCTCTGAAGAAGGGCGACCACGTCTTTCTCGTCGACGGCTCCGGCTACATTTTCCGCGCCTATCACGCTTTGCCGCCGATCAACCGCAAATCCGACGGCCTGCAGCTCAATGCCGTGTTCGGCTTCTGCAACATGCTGTGGAAGCTTCTGCGCGACATGAAGGCGGAGGACAAGCCGACCCATCTCGCGGTGGTGTTCGACCTCTCCGAGAAGACGTTCCGCACCGAAATGTACCCCGACTACAAGGCGCACCGCCCGGATCCGCCCGACGATCTGCGGCCGCAATTCGGGCTGATCCGCGACGCGGTCCACGCCTTCGACCTGCCGTGCCTCGAACAAAAAGGTTTTGAGGCCGACGATCTGATCGCGACCTATGTCCGGCAGGCCTGCGAGGCCGGCGCCACCTCCACCATCGTGTCGTCGGACAAGGACCTGATGCAGCTCGTCAACGACCGCGTCATCATGTTCGACACCATGAAGGACAAGAAGATCGGCCGTGCCGAGGTGATCGAGAAATTCGGCGTGCCGCCGGACAAGGTCATCGAGGTGCAGGCGCTGATCGGCGATTCGACCGACAACGTGCCGGGCGTGCCGGGGATCGGCGTCAAGACCGCGGCGCAGCTCATCGGCGAATACGGCGATCTCGAAACGCTGCTCAAGCGCGCGCCTCCGAGATCAAGCAGGACAAGCGCCGGCAAACGTTGATCGACAATGCCGACAAGGCGCGGCTGTCGAAAAAACTCGTCACGCTCGATGACAAGGTGAAGCTCGACGTGCCGATCGGCGATCTCGCCGTGCACGAGCCCGACCACAAACGGCTGATCGCCTTCCTCAAGGCGATGGAATTCAGCTCGCTGACGCGCCGCGTCGGCGAGTTTGCCGGGATCGACGTCAACGAAGTCGAGCCGGATGCGAAGCTCGACCGGCAAGGGTGGCGCTTCCGCCTCTCCCGTTCCGGGGGAGGACGGCGCGGCAAAGGGCCGCGCCGGTGAGGGCGGGAGCGGCGCAACTTCCCCTCAGTCGGCCGGCTGCGCCGGCCGACCCTCCCGCAAGCGGGGGAGGCGAAGAGGAAAACGGCGCCGCTCACGCCGCAGGCTTTTGCGCGAAGCGCGGCTCGATATCGCGCACACGCAAAAATTCGATCGCGCGAAATACGAAACCGTGCGCACGCTCGATCGTCTCAAGGCCTGGATCGAGCGCGCCCGCGATCACGGATTTGTCGCCATCGATACCGAAACCAATTCGCTCGATCCGATGCAGGCGGAGCTGTGCGGCTTCTCGCTGGCGCTGGCGCCGAACGAAGCCTGCTACGTGCCGCTGTCGCACCGCCAGGGCGGCGACGGCAGCGCCGGCGGCCTGTTTCAGGGCGAAGTCGCGCCCGACCAGATTCCCGAGCGCGCCGCGCTCGATGCGATCAAGCCGCTGCTTGAAGATCCGGGCGTGCTCAAGATCGGCCAGAACCTGAAATTCGACTGGCAGATTTTCGCCGTGCGCGGCATCGAGATCGAAGGCTACGACGACACCATGCTGATGTCCTACGTGGTCGATGCCGGCCGTTCCGATCACGGCCTCGATCCCTTGGCGCGGCGCTATTTCGATCACCAGACCATCGACTTCAACGAGGTGACCAAGGCCGGCAAGACCAAGGTCACGTTCGATTGCGTCGAGATCAACAAGGCGACGGAATATGCCGCCGAGGATGCCGACGTGACGCTGCGGCTGTGGCAGGTGCTAAAACCCCGTTTGGCTGCCGAGCGCGTGCTGAGCGTCTACGAGACGCTGGAGCGGCCGCTGCTGCGCGTGCTCGCGCACATGGAGCGCCGCGGCATTTCGATCGACCGGCAAGTGCTGTCGCGGCTGTCCGGCGAATTCGCCCAGGAGGCCGCGGGCCTCGAAGCCGAAGTCAACAAGCTTGCCGGTGAGCCGGTCAATGTCGGCTCACCCAAGCAGATCGGCGACATCCTGTTCGGCAAGCTCGGCCTTGAAGGCGGCACCAAAACCAAAACCGGCCAGTGGGCGACCGGCGCGCGCCAGCTCGAGGAATTGGCAGAGCAGGGCCACGCGCTGCCGCAAAAGATCCTCGATTGGCGTCAGGTCTCGAAACTGAAATCGACCTATACCGACGCGCTGCCGGATTTCGTCCATCCGAAGACCCATCGCGTCCATACCAGCTACGCGCTCGCCGCGACCACGACCGGCCGCCTGTCGTCGTCGGAGCCGAATTTGCAGAACATCCCGATCCGCACCGAGGATGGCCGCAAGATCCGCCGCGCCTTTATCGCGGCACCCGGCCATAAGCTCGTATCCGCCGATTACTCGCAGATCGAGCTGCGGCTCCTTGCCGAGATCGCCGCCATCGAGCCATTACGCAAGGCGTTCCGCGAGGGGCTCGACATCCACGCCATGACCGCTTCGGAAATGTTCGGCGTGCCGGTGAAAGACATGCCGGCCGAGGTGCGCCGCCGCGCCAAGGCGATCAATTTCGGCATCATCTACGGCATCTCGGCCTTCGGGCTTGCCAATCAGCTCGGCATCGGCCGCGAGGAGGCCGGCGCCTATATCAGGAAATATTTCGAGCGGTTTCCCGGCATCCGTGACTATATGGAGGAGACCAAGGCGTTCGCCAAAAAGAACGGCTATGTGGCGACGCTGTTCGGGCGCAAATGCCATTATCCCGACATCGGCGCTTCAAACCCCTCGATCCGATCTTTCAACGAACGCGCCGCGATCAATGCGCGCCTGCAAGGCACCGCAGCCGACATCATCCGCCGCGCCATGATCCGCATGGAGGCGGCGCTGGCGCAGCAAAAACTCGCCGCGCAGATGCTGCTACAGGTGCACGATGAACTTGTCTTCGAAGTGCCCGATGCCGAGGTGGCAAAGACGCTGCCCGTCGTTATCAAGGTGATGGTGGACGCGCCGCTGCCGGCGCAATCGCTTTCGGTGCCGCTGCATGTCGAAGCGCACGCCGCCGACAATTGGGACGCGGCGCATTAGGGTTTAATTCGCTGTCATCGTCCGCTTTCGCGGACGATGACAGACGAAGTACGATGACAGAACACGCAACAATGACAGATGGATAATTGATCGATGAAACCGCTGCTGACGTTTGCCGGATTTTTCCTCCTCGCGATGGGGTTGTTCTGGATGGCGCAGGGCGCCGGCTATATCCGCTGGCCCGCCTCAAGCTTCATGATCAGCCAGTTCCAATGGGTCTATTACGGCGGCGGCACCGCGCTGGTTGGGCTTCTTCTTATTATTTTGGCGCGCCGCTGAATTTGCCGACATTGCATGCTTGGTTTGAAATCAAAGAGGCCGCCAACGGCGGCGGCCTCTCAATAATGAACGTTTATCTTTCTGAGGTTAATTCGGCACGCCCTCGATCACCCACGCCTTGGCTTTGATCGCCTTATTGCGGTCTGCACTAAGTGCAGTCCAAGCCGGCGAGTTGCGCGAAGCTTGCGCCGCTTCGAGGCTGTCATAGACGACGATGGTCGCGCGTTTCGGCGCTTCGCCGCCTTCGAGCGCGACAATATTTCCGCCGCGGGCCAAATATGTTCCGCCAGAAGACTTAATCACCTCCCCGACCTTCGGGAGATATGCATTTTGCGCTTCTTGGTTGATGACCTCGATCTCCGTGACGATATAGGCCTTTGGCTTGGCCTGAGCGTGCAGTCCTTGAATGGCCGCGCCGCCGATTGCAGCGCCAGTAAGCAACGATAACGCTACAATGTATCGAGTTTTCATGGTCGCCCCCCTGTTGGTTGCCTGTCGTTGATCCGACCGGGCGACAGCATTCTAATTCTGGTGACGCTTGTAGACTAGTGCTGGCTCAAATCTTATCGATCTTGCCGGCCTCGATCACGTGCTTCCATTTCGCGATCTCGGCTTTGACGTAAGCGGCGAAATCGGCGGATGAATCGCCGTCCGGCACGGTGCCGGTCTCCAGCATGCGCGCTTTGACGTCGGGCATGCGGACGATCTCGGCGATCGCCTTTTGCAAGGCATCCACGATCGGCTGCGGCGTTCCGGCCGGGACGAAAACGCCAGCCATGGTTTCGGATTCCTCATCCTTGATGCCGAGTTCGTCGAGCGTCGGCACGTCGGGCAGGGATTCCAGACGCGCTTTGGTGGTGAGCGCAAGGCCGCGAACCTTGCCGGCCTTGATCAGCGCCACCATGTTGCTGATCGCGGCGCAGCTGATCGGGGTGAAGCCGCCGAGCACCGATTGCGTCATCGGCCCGCCGCCGGCGAACGGCACGGTCACGAAGCTGACGCCGAACGCCTGCTTGAGCATCTCGATCGCGAGCGACGGCGTGGTGCCATTTCCCGGGGAAGCTACGCTGTATTTGCCCGGGCTCGCTTTCATCACGTCGATCAATTCCCGCATCGTCTTGGCCGGAAAGTCGGCGTTGACTTCCCAGGAGTTCGGCGACGCGCCGGCCTTGGTGACCGGGATGAAATCCTTCTCGATGTCGTATGGGATCGATTTATAGAGATTGGGGTTCACCACGATGCTCGATGATGCGAGCAGGATCGTGTAGCCGTCGCCTGGCGCGTGCGCGGCCTCCGCCATGCCGATATTGCCGCCGGCACCGGCAATGTTCTCGATGAAGAACTGCTGGCCGAACCGCTCGGAGAGTTTCTGCACGATGACCCGTCCGGCGATATCGGTCGCGCCGCCGGGCGGGAATGGAATAATGATCTTGACTGAATGATCGGGATAGCCCGCCGCTTGGACGCTGGGCATCCCGGCAACCGCCAAGCCGACGGTCAAGACGGCGAGCAGTACAACAGTCCGGATGCTATTCGTCATGGCTATCCTCCCTGGTTTATTGGCTGTGCCTTGACGGCGCTTATGCCCGCTATTGCGTTCGCGCTGCCGCACCGGTCACGATCTTGTAGGCGTCGTTGAGCAAGGGTTTTGTCTTCGACACGTCCGCGCCGACGTTCGAAAACGTCTTCATCATTGCCGCCTGCTCGGCGGCGGGCAGGCTGATTAATTCGCCGCCGGTGTCGGTCCAGCCTTTACGCGCCTTGTTGACGATATCGATTGCCACAGGAGTGATCGCGGTCTGCTGCGCCGTAGCGTCGCTATCGACGATTTTTTGCAGGTCCGCGGGCAACGAATCGTACCAGGTCTTGCTGATCTCGACGATCGCGTAGACGGCGGGTTGGTTGATCTCGGTCACATATTTCGCCGCATCCTGAAAATGCATCGGCGTCCACACCACGATGCCGCCGAGAGAGCCGTCGATCGCGCCCTGTTGCATCGCCGGTAAAACGTCACCGAGCGTCATCGCCACGGGGGTCGCGCCCAGCCCCGCAATCGCCTGGGTTTGGAACGGCGAGGCGAGAACGCGGATCTTCTTGCCCTTGAAGTCCGTCAAGTGGCGGATCGGACTTTTTGCGATGACGGACTGCGGCGAGTTCATGAAGATCGCTACGCCGTGCAGCCCTTTGTCGGCGCCGAGACCGAGCATCAGCTTGAGCACCGCCGGATCGGCGGCGAGACGCTCCCCGTGTTCCATGGAATTGACCAGGCCGGGCGCCGCCATCACCTCGAAGCGCTCGTCAACGCCGACAAAGAATTCGGGCGGAATCACCGCGCATTGGATAGCGCCGAATTGCACGCCTTCGATCTGTCGCGGGATCGCCCCCAGCTGACTTGCCGGATAGATTTCCGTTTTGATGCGGCCGCCCGTATCCTTCTCGATTGCCGCGGCATAGTTCTTGGCGAAGACGTAGCTCGGATCGTTCAGTGTCGGCAGCGTTATCTTCATCACGAAAGTCTTGTCCTGCGCCAGCGCTGCGCTAAGCGCGAGCGCCGACGACAAGATCATTGCGCCGGCGGCCGCAGCGGCCTGCCCAACGCGGCCTCGTTTTATAAAGCTCATGCCGTCCTCCCCTATCCCCATTTGCCGGTTTGGTGTTCACGCCGCCTTCGCTATGAACACGCGTTCTTGCCCCCATAATGCAAAAATTGCAGCACCGTGGCAAAGTGCATTTATGTTCGTCCGACCCGCCATTTTACTGGCCGCCGCGACGTTGCTGCCGGGCGCGGCACAGGCCGGCGACCAGGCCGGCGATCTTGCCGGCGCGACGCTATCCTGGCCGTGGGCGCTGCCGTTTGCCGGTATTCTATTTACAATCGCGGTCGGTCCGCTTGCCTTCGGCAATTATTGGCATCGTCATTACGGCAAGCTTGCCTTGGTTTGGGCGGCGCTGACGCTGCTGCCGCTCGCCGCATGGCGCGGCGTCGACGCCGAGCTTGCCGCGCTGAGCCATGCAATGCTCGCCGATTATCTCGGTTTCATCGCCATCCTATTCGCGCTTTATGTCGTCGCCGGCGGCATTTTGGTCGAAACGACGCTGCGCGGCACGCCGCTTGTCAACACCGCCATGCTCGCCTTCGGCGCGCTGATCGCGAGCGTGGTCGGCACCACTGGCGCGGCGATGATCCTGATCCGGCCGCTGCTGCGCGCCAATGCGGCGCGGCGGCACAACGTCCACGTCGTCGTGTTCTTCATCTTCCTCGTCGGCAATATCGGCGGCGCATTGTCGCCGCTCGGCGACCCGCCATTGTTCATTGGCTTCCTCCACGGCATAACTTTCTTCTGGCCGGCGCAAAACCTGTGGCGGCCGACCGCGTTTGCCGCCGGCTGCCTGCTCGTGCTGTTTGCGCTGATCGATCTGTGGTTTTACCGCCGCGAGCGGCGCGCCGCGCCGGTCGGCGAAGCCATTGTGCGCGCCTCTCTTCGCGTGCGCGGCATTGTCAATCTCTTCCTGATTGCGATCATCATTGCCGCCGTGGTGCTTTCGCCACTATGGACGCCCGGCATCGCGTTTACGCTCTACGGCACGCCGCTGCCGCTGCAAGATCTGGCGCGCGACGCGGTTGTGCTTTTGACCGCACTCGCCTCGTTGTGGCTGACGCCGAACGAGCACCGCGCGGCCAACGGCTTTTCCTGGGAGCCGATCCTCGAAGTCGCGATTTTGTTTGCTGGGATTTTTGTCTGCGCGATTCCGGTTCTGGCCATGCTCGATGCCGGCCGCGACGGCGCGTTCGCCTGGCTGCTCGCCGCCGTGACGAGCGCTAACGGCAGTCCGCACAAGGTCGCCTATTTTTGGCTCACCGGCGTGCTGTCGGCTATCCTCGACAATGCGCCGACCTATCTTGTCTTCTTCAAGCTCGCCGGCGGCAACGCCGCGGCATTGATGGGCCCGCTTGCCGGCGCGCTCTCGGCGATCTCGCTGGGCGCGGTTTATATGGGCGCGTTCACCTATATCGGTAATGCGCCGAATTTGATGATCTATGCCATCGCCACCGAGCGCGGCATCAAGATGCCGAGCTTTTTCGGCTACATGGCTTGGTCGATTGCGGTGTTGGTCCCGGTGTTCGCGGCCGTGACTTATCTCTTTGTCGCGCGCTAGCGCCGTAGCGGAGCGGTAGCGCCGCAAGACAAGCCGTTCACAATTTCTTTGCCATAGCTGCAAATCCGCCGCTGCCGGCCCGGTTCCGCCACACGATGGTGAACCTTTTCAGCCATCCTCACGGACCGCACAAGGCGGGGAACTTCCGCCGCCGGCATCGTTATCGATCCGGCGCCCCAAACGGGGTTGTCGCTTAGAGGTTCGTCGTGGCGCGTCGGGATTACGAACACAGGTGGGATGGCTCGCCGCGCTATTTGGCGGCGCTTGCTTGCTGCCGCGTTTGCGCGCCAGCGCCGGCCCACGCCGGCGGCTTCTTCGACTTTTTCTTCGGCGACTCCCAGGACCAGCAGCCGTCGCGGCCGCCACCGCCGGCCTATGCCGAGCCGTCGGCGCCGGTGCTGCCGGCGCCGCTCGGATCCGGAGAGCGTGCGCCAGAGTGGCAGCGGCACCGGCCATGGCGTCGCCTATTGCGTCGGCTCTGCGACGGCCAGCATTTCCCGCTCGAGCACATGGCCAACGCGACGCCGGTCGAGACTTGCCGGGCGATGTGCCCCGCCAGCCAAGACCAAGGTTTATCTTCGGCAGCGAAATCGGCGCTGCCGTCGCCAAGGACGGCGCGCATTACGCCGATCTCGACACGGCGTTCATCTATCGCAAGCAGATCGTCGCCAATTGCACCTGCAACGGCAAGGACGGCTCGGCCTGGCGCCGCTCGACTATGGCGAACGATCCGACGCTGCGGCCGGGCGATATCGTCTGCGACCAAAGAAGGCCTGATGGCGTATACCGGCAAAAACGGCAGGCCACGCCTTCACCCCGGTCAATTCCGCCGCCGTGGCAAGCCAGCTCAATGCCGCGTCCGCGCGGCATCAAAGTGAGCCGGCGCGCCGAGCCGCCGGTCGACGACGATCCCGGCACGATCGCGATGCCGCAAGCTGCGCCGCCGCCGGTCAATCTCGGCGCCAATATGCGCGGCGCCGCTAGTTCGCGATTATTCACGATAAGTATTTCACGACGTCTTCGGCAATCGACAGCGACGACGTCAGCCCCGGCGATTCGATGCCGAACAGATTGACGAGCCGCGGCATGCCGTGGTCGGCGGGTCCGGCGATCATGAAATCGGCCTGGCCTTCGCCCGGGCCGGTGAGTTTCGGCCGGATGCCGCAATAATCCGGCACCAGCGAGTTTTCCGGCAGGCCCGGCCAGTAGGTGCGGATGCGCGCGTAAAAGCTGTCGGCGCGGCGCGGATCGACGGTGTAGTTCTCCTCGCGATCCATTCGACGTCCGGCCCGAACCGCATGCGCCCGGCGAGATCGAGCGTGACGTGAACGCCAAGCCCGCCGTCGATCGGCGTCGGATAGATCAGCCGCGAAAATACCGGCTTGCCGGCGAAGCCGAAATAATTGCCCTTGCCGAGCACCAGCCGCGGCACCTTGCTCGGCGGGATAGCCTTCGATGCGCCGCGCCAGCGCTTGCGCGCCGAGGCCTGCGGCATTGACCACCGCGTCGAAATCGATGACGCCGGGTTCGCGGCCGCCGAAATGCACCTGCCAATGCGGCGCCTTGTAACTCATCCGCTCGACCGGCGTTGCGAACGCGATCATGCCGCCGTGGTCTTCAAGCTCGCCCCACAGCGCGCGCATATAGCCGTGGCTGTCGATGATGCCGGTTTCCGGCGACCACAGCGCGCCGATGCAAGAAAGCTCCGCCTCCATGGCGCGCGCCGCATTGCCGCCGATCATTTCCGTGCCTTCGACGCCGTTGATTTGCGATTGCGCCAAGATGGTCTCGACCTTCGCCAAGTTCCGCCGCATTGGTCGCGACGACGAGCTTGCCGCATTTGCGGTGGGCGACGCCGTGCGAGGCGCAGAATTCGTAAAGCATCCGCCGGCCGCGCACGCAGTGCCGCGCGCGCAACGTATCGGTGGGATAATAAAGGCCGGCATGGATCACTTCGCTGTTGCGCGAGGACACGCCATTGGCGATGCCGCCGGTCGTCTCGGCCACGGTCACGTCGTGGCCGGCGAGCGCCGCGGTGCGCGCGATGGCAAGCCCCACAACTCCCGCACCGATCACCAGAACCTGCATCGCGTTTCCGCCCTTCGTTTTCCGCTTCGTGGAATGACTATATAAGAGGTGCGGCAAAGGGGAGAAAGGGAGTATCATGGCGGACAACGTCGTCCGGGTTTGCGCGCAAGCCGATATCGCGCCGGAGACGGTGCAGGCCTTCGACGTCGACGACAAACGGCTTGCGGTGTTCAATATCGGCGGCAAGTTTTATGTCACCGACGACGAATGCACCCACGCCTCGGCGAGCCTCGCCGACGGCATGCTGGACGGCGACGTGATCGAATGCGCCGTGCATATGGGCGCGTTCCATGTCCCGACCGGCGCGGTGACGGCGCCGCCATGCGCGGTGGCGTTGCGCACATATAAAGTGGTGCTGCAGGGCGACGATATTTTTGTCGATCTCGACCGCGATGCCGCCGGCGAGCCGGCGTGATAAGCGGTTTCGCCGAGCGCTATATTTCTTTATAAGCCAGCAGGCGGATCAAAAGGAAAAACCATGTATGCAGGACCCGGTGTGAAAACGAGCCCGGATTTCCCGATCCCGGACACCATGAAGGCCTGGGTTCTCGGCAATCCCGGCGAGCTCAAGCTCACGCAAAAGCCGGTTCCGGTGCCCAAGCGGGCCGAGGTTTTGGTGCGCATCGATGCGGTCGCGATCTGCGCCACCGACCTTGAAATCATCGATCACGGTTCGCCGGCTCTGATCCAGGGCGGCAAGCCATTCAATAAGAATTTCACGCCGGGCCATGAATATATGGGCACGGTCGCGGCGCTCGGTCCCGGCGTCGACGAGTATAAGATCGGCCAGCGCGTGACCGTCGAGATCCATTCCGGCTGCGGCCAATGCAAGCGCTGCCGCGAGGGCATGTACACCGCGTGCCACAATTACGGCCTCAATTACGGCGAGGTCGACAAGGGCCACCGCGCCAACGGCTTCACCACCGACGGCGGCTTCTGCGAATATCAGGTCAACAATCTCAACACGCTGATCGCTATTCCCGAGGCGATGTCGGACGAGGAGGCGACGCTGGTCGTCACCGCCGGCACGGCGATGTACGGGCTCACCGAGCTCGGCGGCCTTGTTGCCGGCGAAAGCGTCGTTGTCACCGGGCCGGGCCCGATCGGGCTGCTTGGCGTGGCGGTGGCGAAGGCGATGGGTGCCTATCCGGTGATCCTCACCGGCACGCGCGACAACCGGCTCAAGATTGGACTGGAGCTAGGCGCCGATCACGTCATCAATGTGCGCAACGAAGATGCGGTCGAAGCGGTGAAGCGGCTCAACGGCGGCAAGGGCGTCGATTACGTGGTCGAGTGCTCGGGCGCGCCCAATGCCGTCAACGAGGCGATCCGCATGGTCAATCGCGGCGGCAAAGTGTGCCTCGCCGCATTCCCGCATTCAGAAACGCCGGTCGATGTCGCCCATATCGTGCGCAACAACATTTATCTCTTCGGCATCCGCGGCGAGGGCAAGAGCGCGACCCATCGCGCCGAGGCCTTCATGTCGCAAAAGCGTTTCGACGCCACCAAGATCCACACCCACACGTTCCCGCTCGACGATTTGCCGACCGCGATCCGCTACGCCAAGGACCGCGTCGACGACGCGATCAAAGTGGTGGTGAAGGCCAAGGGCGTCGCGGCGCACCGGGTTGCGGCGGAGTGAAAGTAAACCGTCACCCTGAGGTGCGCGGCGCGTAGCGCCGAGCCTCGAAGGGCGACGGCCCGGGCCGTGCATCCTTCGAGGCTCGCTGCGCTCGCACCTCAGGATGACGGACTACGCGCGATACGGGATAAGCGAGCGTAGGGTGGGCTAAGCGAAGCGTGCCCACGGCTGACTTGGGGCTTGCGTTGACGCTGACGTGGGCACGGCGCTCCGCGCCTTTGCCCACCCTACGCTTACTCGCACCTCAGGATGACGGACCAAGCGCGGTACGGGATAAGCTACGTTTTCTCCTCCCTGCGTCATGGCCGGACTTGTTCCGGCCATCCACGTTTTTCTTCGCCGCGTGAACATGAAGACGTGGATGCCCGCGACAAGCGCGGGCATGACGATTTGGATGACTTGTCACTATTTTAGTGAAAATGACTTGACAACCGTCCTCATTTCGGTTACATCCCAAAGAATCTCGCTCATGTTCAGGACGCCTTTCGCGAAGGTATTCCGGAAGTCGGAGCGAGTGCGGTGCCCGCGGGCGGAGCGATACACTCCGCTCTCGGGCGGCTTGGGCATCATGTCTCCCGGCACTATGACCGGGGCGGGAGGTGCTTCCCTGGACTGGGACAGGCGATGATGGGTAACGCCCATTAGCTTGTTTAAGCTGGCGTGTGATCGTTTCGGAAAACCGGTTTCCACTTTTCCGGATCACACGCCTTGCCGCGTCCCAGGAAACATGGCCTGAAGCTGACCCCAAGGACGATAACTCCTTGGGACGAGAGCCGCGGTGGAACGCCGGCAGGCGAGCGCGCCCCCTCCCAACCCTCCCCCGCAAGCGGGGGAGGGGAAAGAGATCAGGGCGCGAGCCGCATCCGACGGTGCGGCGGTTGTTGCACAGCGCTTGCCGGCGTTCCGCTTCCTTTTGCGAAAGTGGCGAAGGGAAGCAGAGAAAAAGCCCCCGCGTTCGTTGGGGGCGGAATTGGAAAGGTCGGATTTGACCGCTCGGACGCGAAAAACGCGCCGCGAGAACGGGATCGCCTTGCCACCTCTTCCCCGCCGCGCGGGGAGAGGTCGAGCGAACGTAGTGAGCGAGGGTGAGGGGGCCTCTCCGCAAGTCTGAGCGCTCTAATCTGAGCCCGGCGGAGAGGCCCCCTCATCCCGACCTTCTCCCCGCGTGCGGGGAGAAGGAGCGCACCTGTGCGCCCCTCACTTCTTCCTGATGCGAAACGTCAGCAGCTTCTTTTCTTTGCGCGTGTCTTCCAGCGTGTCGCCGGTTTGATTGAGGAGGTTGGGAATGTCGATTGCCGTCAGCGGATCGGTGCATTCGACGATCAGAATATCGCCCGGCTGCGCCTGGCCGAGCGCCTTGCGCGTGCGCAGCGCCGGCAGCGGGCATTTGAGGCCGCGCAGATTGAGCGTCTTTTCGGTCATTCCTGTCATCGTCCGCGCCGGCGGACGATCCAGTAGCCGCAAGCGCTTAAGATATATACTGCGATTTCGGTGTTTACTGGATGCTCCGCTTCCGCGGAGCATGACAATAATGCAGTTTGGCCAAAGCTGATGGCAAGTTCAGATGCTATGTCGCAGCAGCGCATTTCGCGCCTGACGCCGCTCGATGCAGTGCTTGCGGTCATCGCGGCGCGCGTTGCCACGGTGCCGCCGCGCCAATGCGCGCCCGCCGCGGCCCACGGCGCCATCTTGGCGCAGGATGTCGTGACGTCCGACATTCCGCCGCAGCCGATCGCGCTGCGTGACGGTTTCGCGGTCACGGCCGCCGCGATTGCAGATGCCAGCGCTTATGCGCCGTTGCCGTTTGCCGCGCTGCCCCACCGCATCGACACCGGCGAGCCGCTGCCAAGCGGAGCCGATGCCGTGGCGCCGCTCGATGCCGTCACTATCCGCGGCGACCGCGCCGAGGCGATTGCCGCAATCACAGCGGGCGAGGGCGTGCTGCCGGCCGGTGGCGATGTTTTGGCGGCGGCGCCATTGCGCCGCGCCGGCGAGCGCTTGCGCGATCTGGACATTGCGCTCCTGATGGCGGCCGGGATCGCGGACGTATCGGTTCGCCAGCCGCGTTTGCGCCTTGCTTGCGGCAGCGCCGCGAGCACGCCGCCGATTGCCGCCGCGCTCGCGCTGCTCGGGCGCTTCATCGGTAATTCTGGCGGCGTCATAATCGGCGGCCCGGTTTCGCTCGAAGCGGCGTTGGCCGACGATCAAGCCGATGCCGTTTTCGCGATCGGCGGCACCGGCTCCGGGCGCAACGATAACAGCGTGCGGACGCTCGCGCGGCTTGGTTCCGTCGCGGCGCACGGCATTGCCGTCTCGCCGGGCGAGACCGCGGCATTCGGCTTTGCCGGAACGCGGCCGGTGCTGCTCATGCCGGGGCGCATCGACGCGGTCGTGGCGCTCTGGCTTTTGCTCGGCCGTCCGGTGATGGCGAAGCTCGCCGGTGGCGGCGTCGCGGACGAGCGCGCGACGCTGCTGCCGCTCAAGCGAAAAGTCACTTCGACCATCGGCTTGACCGAGCTCATCCCGGTGAGTTGCGCCGGCGGCATGGCGGAACCGTTAGGCCGCGGCTATTTGTCATTGACCATGCTGGCGCGCAGCGATGGCTGGATCGTCGTCGCCGCCGACAGCGAGGGTTTTGCCTTGGGTGCGCAAGTAGCGGTGAGACCGTGGCCGTAAAGCCAAAACAGACCAAACCAAGCATAGCGATTCTCGACGCCGTGCGCGCCGCCGCCCGGCAGGAGCAATTCCTCGAAGTCGTTTCGGCCGAGGAGGCGCGCCGGCGGTTCGCGGCTTGCATCGATCGCTCGCCGCTTGGCGCCGAATCTTTGGCGCTGGGCGCGACGCTGTCGCGCGTGCTAGCGGCCGATGTCATCGCGCCGGTCGATGCGCCGCCGTTCGACCGCTCCAATGTCGACGGTTTTGCGGTGCGCGCCGCCGACACCGCCGGCGCCAGCGATGGCGCACCGAAGCGCTTCACCCTCAATGCCGAAGTGATCGCCTGCGGCGTCGCGCCCGCGATCGAAGTCGCGCCCGGCACGGCAACGGCGATCGCGACCGGCGGCGTCATCCCGCGCGGCGCCGATGCCGTGGTGATGATTGAGCACACCGAGCTCATCGAGGGCGGCGCTGCGCCGGCAATCGAGCTCAGCCGTGCGGCGGCGAGCGGACAATTTATCTCTTACGCGGGTTCCGACATTGCGCGCGGCGAGACTTTGCTGCGCCGGGGCACGCTGATCGGCTCGCGCGAGATCGGCATGCTCGCGGCCTGCGGATTTGCGGCGGTCGATGTCGTCCGCCGCCCGCGCGTTGCCGTGTTGTCGACCGGCGACGAATTGATCGAGCCGGGCCGGCCGCTGCGGCCGGGCGGTGTTTATGACAGCAACGGCGCCATCATCGCCGCCGCGATCACCGAAGCCGGCGGCGAGCCGGTGCCGTTCGGCGCGTTCCCGGATGAGGAGCTTGCGCTCGAATTGGCCATGCGCAACGCGCTCGATTCCTGCGACATGGTGGTGCTCTCAGGCGGCACCTCGAAAGGCGCGGGCGACCTGTCGCATCGCATCGTCGCGCGGCTCGGCAAGCCCGGCATTCTGGTGCATGGCGTGGCGCTCAAACCCGGCAAGCCGCTGTGCCTCGCGGCGATCGGCGACAAGCCGCTGGTCGTGCTGCCGGGTTTTCCGACCTCGGCCATTTTCACGTTTCATGCGTTCCTGGCGCCGGTGATCCGCGCGCGCGCCGGCCTTGCGGCCGAAGCGGCGAAGACGATCGCGGCGCGCGTGCCGGTGCGGATCGCGTCCGAGCTCGGCCGTGAAGAATTCGTGCTGGTCTCGCTGGTCGCCGGCGCCGATGGCTTGATCGCATTTCCGACCGGCAAGGGCTCCGGCGCGGTGACGGCGTTCTCGCAGGCCGATGGCTTCCTGTCGATCGATGCGCTCGCCTCGGCGCTCGATGCCGGCACCATGGCCGAAGTGACGCTGATCGGCGAGACCGAGCGCGCACCCGATCTCGTCATCATGGGCAGCCATGATGTCGCGCTCGACGTGGTGGTCGGTGCGCTGGCCGAGCGCGGCTTTAGCGCGCGCACCATCGCGGTCGGCAGCCTCGGCGGCGTTGCCGCGGCCAGCCGCGGCGAATGCGACGTTGCGCCGGTCCATCTCGTCGATCCGGCGACCGGCATTTACAACAAGCATCTGCTCGCGCCCGGTCTGGCGCTGGTGCCGGGCTGGCGGCGCATGCAGGGCATCGTGTTTCGCCCCGGCGATGCGCGTTTCGAGCATGGCAGCGCCGAAGCCGCGCTCAAAGCGGCGCTGGCCGATCCGGCCATTCTCATGGTCAATCGCAATGCCGGGTCCGGCACGCGCGTTCTGGTCGATGGGCTGCTGCGCGGCGCGCGGCCGGCGGGCTACGCCAATCAGCCGCGCTCGCACAATGCGGTCGCCGCCGCGATCGCGCAAAACCGTGCCGATTGGGGCGTCGCCATCGAACCGGTGGCACGCATGTATGGGCTTTCATTCTTGCCGGTCGCGCCTGAGCACTATGATTTCCTGCTGCTCGAAGCCCGCCGCGACCGGCCGGCCGTGCAGGCCTTTCTGGACGTGTTGCGCGACGAAGCCACCCGCGCCCGCATTCGTGCGTTAGGCATGGAGCCAAGCTAGTCATTCCGGGGCGCCGCGAAGCGGCGAGCCCGGAATCCATAATCACGATTGGTGCGGTTGTGTATGTGTATCTTCTAGCCAGCGGTAAGCATGGCACCTTATATGTTGGAGTGACGAATGATCTGGTGCGGCGCGTTTATCAGCACAGGACGCGTGCTGTGCGTGGATTTACGTCGCGTTATCATATTTATCATCTCGTTTGGTTCGAGGCTTACGACGATCCGCTGAGCGCCATTGCACGTGAGAAGGAGATCAAAAAGTGGCGTCGCGAGTGGAAGATCAATTTGATAGAACGATCCAATCCGGAATGGGCGGACCTGTATGAATTTATTGCATCATAGGACTGTGGTTATGGATTCCGGGCTCCCGAGCTTCGCTCGGGCCCCGGAATGACAAGTATGCGCATCATCGGTCTCGCGGGCTGGAGCGGCTCCGGCAAGACGACGCTGGTCACCAAAGTGATCCCGGTGCTGGTCAGGCGCGGCGTGAAAGTCGCTACCGTCAAACATGCGCATCACGACTTCGATACCGACCAGCCGGGCAAGGATTCGTGGCTGCATCGCCAGGCTGGCGCCAGCGAGGTCGCGATCGTGTCGAGCCGGCGCTGGGCCGTGGTCCACGAGTTAGGTGACGAACCGGAGCCGCCGCTCGCCGCTATGCTGGCGAAGCTCGGTCCGGTCGATCTCGTCATCGTCGAAGGATTCAAGCGCCACCGGCATCCCAAGCTTGAAGTCTATCGCGCCGTTGTCGGCAAACCGCTGCTTCATCCCGACGACGATTGTATCGTCGCCATTGCCACCGACGCGCCGCTGCGAGAGGCGCAGGTGCCGGTGCTCATGCTGGACGATATCGAGTCCATCGCCAATGTTTTGCAGGCGGAAGCGCTGCCGCTTGAGCAAATCGGCGGCCTTCACGATGAAGCGTCGCGGGGCAACCCCTGATGGCGCAACTCAGCGACGATTGCTTTGCGTTCAACGGCCCGCTACTTGCGGTCGCCGAGGCCGAGCGTTTGATCGCCGAGCGCGTCGCGCCGATCGACGGCCGCGAATGGGCGCCGTTGCGCGGCGCTCTCGGCCGTGTGCTCGCCGCGGACATTATCGCTCCCGTCAATGTGCCGCCGTTCGACAATTCGGCGGTCGACGGTTTTGCCGTGCGCGGCGTCGATCTTAATGGCGATGGCGAGCAACGTCTCATCATTGTTGATCGCGCCGCCGCCGGTCACGCCGCAAGCCATGCGGTCGGCGCCGGCGAAGCGATCCGCATATTCACCGGCGCGCCGATGCCGGCGGGCGCGGATACGGTGTTCATGCAGGAAGATTGCCGCCTCGATGGCGATAGCGTCGTCGTGCCGCCCGGCTTGAAGCGCGGCGCCAACCGGCGGCTCGCCGGCGAGGATATGCGTGCCGGCGCGGTGGCGCTGCCGGCCGGCCGGCGGCTTGCGGTGCAGCATGTAGCGCTCGCCGCCGCGCTCGGCCTCACCCGGCTTGATGTGCGCCGCCGGGTGCGGGTCGCCTTGTTCTCGACCGGCGACGAGATCGTCGAGCCGGGCGCAGCGCTGCCGCGCGCGGCACTGTACGATTTCAACCGTTATCTGCTGGCGGGATTGCTGGCGCGGTTCGGCGCCGCAGTGACCGACCTCGGCATTTTGAGCGATGAACCTGAAGCATTGGCTGCCGCCATCGCCGCCGCCGCCGCCGATCACGATCTGGTGCTCACTTCGGGCGGTGTCTCGACCGGCGACGCCGATCACGTGCGCGACGCCATCGAGAGCATCGGCAGAATTGTGTTCTGGCGGATGGCGATAAAACCCGGCCGTCCGGTGGCGATGGGCGTGATATCGGGCGCGTCCCGCGGCGCCGGCGCGGCCTTCGTCGGGTTGCCGGGAAATCCGGTCGCGGTTTTCGTCACCTTCGTGCGTGTGGTGCGGCCGCTGCTGCTGCGGCTTGCCGGCGCCTTGCCCGAACCGCTCGTCGCCATGCCGGCGCGCGCAACATTTTCCTACAAGAAGCGCAAGGGCCGGCGCGAATATGTGCGCGTGGCGCTGCGCGCGGCGGCCGACGGCATTATCGAGGCAGTCAAATACGAACAAGACGGCGCCGGTGTGCTGACCTCGCTTACCGAAACCGATGGCCTCGCCGAATTGCCGGAAGACGTGACGACAGTCGAGCCCGGCGCGACGATCGGTTTTCTGTCTTACGCGTCGCTGGTCGGCTGATGTCAGGCGTCGGGATATTGCGCCGCGAGCGCTTCGGCGCGCGCCGCGTCCTCGGGCGTGTTGACATTAAAGAACGGATCGACCGGCGCCGCCGGCCATTCGGCAATGGCAACGCCGTGCCGTGCGGTCCAGATCTCGATCTTGCGCAGGTCCTCGTCGACCAAGGCGCGTCTGAGGTCCTCGCGCAGCGCAACCGGCCACAGCGCCACAACCGGATGACGCCATTCGCCGGAACGCGCGCAGGCCAGCGGCGAGCCCGCCGCGAGGCGCGCGTCGTGCAGCCGCGCCACCAGATCTTTCGGCAGGAACGGGCAATCGCCCGGAACGCTGACGAGCCATTGTGCTTTCGGCGCGTGCGCCGCCGCCCAATCGAGACCGGCCAAAATGCCGGCCAGCGGACCGGCAAAATCCGGCACGCTGTCGGCGACCACCGGCAAGCCGGTATCGGCAAAGCGCTGCGGATCGCCATTGACATTGATGATGATACCGCCGCATTGCGGGGTGAGGCACGACAGCACGCGCTGCAGGATCGTGACGCCGCCGATCCTGATGCGCGCCTTGTCGCCGCCTCCCATGCGCCGCGCCAAGCCGCCGGCAAGCACTAGGCCGAGCGTCTTCTCGACTGTCATCGCCCGGCTTGACCGGGCGATCCAGTAAACGCCTCGTTTGCGGTGAATACTGGATGCCCCGCCTTCGCGGGGCATGACAATGCATCGGGGCAAGACGATGCAATCGAATTATTCATCATGCACCGCGGCCTTGCGCCGGTGCTTGGCGCTTTCCTCCTCGACGTAAGCCAGGTCCTGATCGAACACGATGCGATCTTCGCCGGCGAGCGCGATGAAGCGTTTGCCGCGGGCGCGGCCGATCAGCGTCAAATTCGCCTTGCGCGCCAGTTCGACGCCCCAGGCGGTGAAGCCGGAGCGCGAGATCAAGATCGGAATGCCCATGCGTACCGTCTTGATCACCATTTCCGAGGTGAGCCGGCCGGTGGTGTAGAAAATCTTGTCGGCTGCGCCGACGTTATGCTTGAACATCCAGCCGGCGATCTTGTCGACGGCGTTGTGGCGGCCGACGTCTTCCATGTAAACCAGCGGGCGGTCCTTGACCGCAAGCACGCAGCCGTGGATCGCGCCGGCCTCGAGATAGAGCGACGGCGTGGTGTTGATCTTGTGGGCGAGCGTGTAGAGCCACGACGTGCGCAGCACCGCTCGTGGCAACGTGACGTTTTCCAGCGCTTCCATCAGATCGCCGAACACGGTGCCCTGCGCGCAGCCGGAGGTCTGCACCCGCTTCTTGAGCTTCTTCTCGTAATTGGTTTTGCGCTTGGTGCGCACCACCACGACCGATAATTCCTCGTCGTAATCGATGCCGGTGACGGTGTCGTCGGCCTTGAGCATATTTTGGTTGAGCAGATAGCCGAGCGCCAGATATTCGGGATGATCGCCTATGGTCATTGCCGTCACGATTTCCTGGGCATTGAGGAAGATCGTCAGCGCGCGCTCGACTGTCACCGCGGTTTCGATCCTGGCGCCGGTCTGATCGATGCCGGTGACACGCTCGGTCAGCCGCGGATCGTGCGGGTCGGGGCGAAGGAGATAATCGTCGTCGGACGAAGTCATGCCGCTAATGTAAGGGAAGGGCTCGCCCGGCGAAAGGCGCACAAGAAGAAGAGGCCCGGCTTACGCCGGACCTCTCCCACATAGCGCGCCGCCTTCCAATATCAGCCGTGCAGACCGCCAAAGACCCAGATCAAAAGAATGATCGGCAATGGAATGCCGAGGAGCCATAGCAATAGCCCGCGTCCCATGACTATCTCCTGTGTCGCCTCGTTTCAGACGGCTGAATAACCGTGCAAGGAGATGAAAGTTCCCGCATTTCCAATCGATAACGCGCGAGTTTTTCGCATTTTCGATAGCGTACTTAGCTGTCATCATCCGCGAAGGCGGATGATCCAGTAACCACGAAAGCTAAGGCGTGAACACGGAGCGAGCCTATTGGGTTTACATACTCGCAAGCGAATTAGGAGGTACGTTGTACATCGGCGTGACGAACAATCTGGTTCGTAGGATGTATGAGCACCGCACAGGAGTTGCCGCCGGCTTTACGAAGCGCTACCGCGTCCATCGGCTCGTTTACTACGAACAACATACGGACATTGAAGCCGCGATTCGTAGTGAAAAGCGACTGAAGAAATGGAACCGTAAGTGGAAGATTCGGCTAATTGAAGAGCTAAACCCCAATTGGGACGACCTCTATCCCCAGATTGCATCGCCTTGAGATTACTGGATCGTCCGCCTTCGCGGACGATGACAGCCAGGGTTGTAACTCAATACCCCGCCGGTATATTGCGCCCGGTGTCCCTTTGGAGGGGTGGCCGAGTGGCTGAAGGCGCTCGCTTGGAAAGCGTGTATACGGGAAACCGTATCGTGGGTTCGAATCCCACTCCCTCCGCCATTGCTACTCCCTTCGCCATTACCGCTTGGTGCGCCATTGCCACTTCCTCCGCCAACAGGCCGTGACCGGGGCATACGATGCCAAACCGCCGTCGCGTCGAAATCCGCAGCCAAAAGCGACTGTTCGACGACTTCTTTAAAATCGACGAAATAATCGTCTCGCATCAGCAGTATGACGGGAAGATGAGCGCCGACCAGCGGCGCCTCAATTTCGAACGCGGTGACGCGGTCGCGGTGCTGCTGTTCAACACCGACACCCGTGCGGTGGTGCTGGTCGAGCAATTCAAAGTGCCGGTCTTGATCGGCCGCCGCCGCGACGATCCGGCACTCCAGGATGGCTGGATCACCGAGGTCATGGCCGGAATGATCAATCCGGACGAGACCGCCGAGGAAGCGGCGATCCGTGAGACCCTGGAAGAGACCGGTTACGAAATCCAGGCGCCGGAGTTTATTTGCAAATTCTTGTCCTCCCCCGGCGGCACCTCCGAGCGCATTTTTCTTTATTTTGCTCCGGTCAGCGATCGGGCGAGACCCGGAAAGGGTGGCGGCCTCGGCGACGAGGACGTCAGGGTCAAGCAAATCAGCGTCAACGATTTGTTCGCTATGCTGGCGAAGGGACAGATCGACGATCCGAAGCTCGCCATCGCCGCCTACTGGCTGCACGGCAATATGGGGCGCGTCGAATCGCTTGAGCCCGAGACGGTGCGATACTGCATCAAGGGAAAGCCGAACCAGATCGTCGGATATAAGACCGGCGCCATCGACTATATCAAAGACGTGAGCATATGGGTCAATTCCGAGAATACCGACATGATGATGGATCGGTTTATCGGCCGCAGCATCTCGGCAAAGGTCCGGACACTCGGTGCCAATAAAGATGACGACAACAACATCGTGGACAACGTCATCCAGGAAAGTCTGCGCGGTGCGGTTGGCGAGCGCGCGCATGTCAAGATCGGGACTGTTTTGGTGACCGAATCGGGCATGCTCCGCGTCACGCATCATGTGCAGCGAATATTTCATGTCGCGGCTGTCGAAGGCGGCTTGGGCACCGGCGTCAAGGCCGATCCGGATAATCTGCGCGCATGCGCCGAGAACGTCCTGACGCGGGTCGATCGGGAGAATAACGGGCTGTGGCGGCGGTTGCGGAAACGCAATCTCGACAGCATCCTGTTTCCGATGATGGGCGCCGGCGACGGCGGTGTGGCGATAGAAACGGTGGCGGATAAGATCATGCCGCCGGCCATCAATTATTTCCGGACGACGCCAAATCCAACATTGAAGGAAATCTATTTCCTGGCATTTCGGCTGCGCGACAAAAGCGCATGCGAAAAAGTTTTCGAAAGCTATTGCGACAAGGGAGTGCTGACGCGCTTGGAGAATCAGATAAATGGCAGCGTCGGGGGTGTGGGCGTCCAAGCGCGGCGAAGTCGGCTTTCTCCTGCAGCGGAGATTCTGGAAGCCGCTCCGCAACATGATGGATATTTTCCACGTGCTGCCGCTGGCCGCCGTGCTCATACTCTTCGTTCTGCTGGCGACCGACGGCCAGTTCCGGGAAATCTATATCGCCTACCTGGAGGGTCCACAGGACAGCGTGTTCGCTTGGGTCGCAGGCATCGTGACGGCGATTGCGGCGCTCGGCCTGATAAGCGCCGTGCTCTACGAAGCGCACTATGCGCTGTCGACGATGCGGGTCAACGTCGTCTATTCCAGCTATTCGAATCCGGATGCCAATTCGAAGATGCGCCGTCTGCAGCGGGCCGCGGCATTCGTACTGGCATTTCTGCCTTGGCTCGGGCTGACATTGGGCCTATTTGGCGCGCGAATTTCGGTAGCGAATAGATATTGCCAGTTGCTTGAGGTCGCGGGCGTTGCCAAGGATGAGCTTCACCGCATGCAATATCTGGCATTGCCGGGCGGTTGGACGATCGCGGGGGCCGTACTCATCCTTGGCGCCGCGGCGGCATACTTGTCGAGCGCCGAGGAGCAAAATCGCACCACGCAACGCGCGGTCGCTTGCTGCGCGCCGGCGCTTGCGGTTTTGCTGTTTCTGCTGTTTTCGGACTGGCTCGATACCAATAAGTGGTCATCGCGGACGACTGCGATTTGCTCGGCTGTTATCGCGGTCACCGTGATTTATTACTCGATCTATCGATGGCTTTGTCGCCGGCGCAGCAGGTTTGTTTTGTTCCGCGCGCAAACCGGCACGGGCGTCAGCTTGCGAAAGCGGCGGCGGCGGTGGCTCGCTGTTTGGGCTTTTCTGCCGTGGTTTTTTCTCGCGGGTTATTTCGCCTGCATCCAGCGGATCGCGCCGATGGCGCAGTTTGCGGAACAGTGGGCGGACTGCCCCCTGACCGCGGCATCCGTACCGGTGCCGGGACACTGGGCGATTTTTCCGGTGGCGATGTGCGGCACGATCGCGTTCGGTCTTGTGCTGGGTCACGTGCTGGGCCGGTTCTCGGCGAGCAGACGGCGTCTGGTGACGGTTTGTATCCTGGTTGCGGCGCTTGCTGCGGCGGTCGAGGGCCTGTCGTTTTTTGGCACGATGAGCCTGGCCGTCTCCGTTTATCGATTGATCGGACCGCTCGGCACTGCCTTTCTGGAATTGCTGTTCCTGATATCGACATTTGCCGGGCTGGCCGCGCTTTCGCAGCGATCCGGTTTTCCGGCTCTGACGCTGGTGCTCTTGACGGTGGTGGTGTGCGTGATGTTTCCAAATTACGCCGGCCTAACCGCCAGTGTGCTGGCCGCCCTGTATGCTGTGTTTGCGATTGTCGGCTTTCTCTCCCGCCAATACGCGGTCGGCATTGTTGGGCTGTTGTTGCCGCTCATCGTCTGGGTCAACTGGCATCCGTTGCATTCAGAGCCGAAGATCGCCCAAAATCCCGCTATTGCGGGCAACGACTTGCTCGCGGTCCAAGCGCGCTTCCAATGCTGGCTGGCATTCAGGGGCGTCACCACAGCCGGCGCCGATCACCAGGCGCTCGATTGTTCGATGTACGGCGTCCCGCCACCCGGTACCGCAGGGACAGGCAAATATCCGGTCTTCATCATCGCCGCTGAAGGCGGCGGAATTTATGCGGCTAGCGCCGCAGCGACGATGCTCGCGATATTGCAGGACGCCGTGCCCGAGTTTTCCGAACACGTCTTCGCGATCAGCGGCGTCTCGGGCGGCGCCATCGGCGCGGCGATTTTCCGGGCACTGGACCATCCGACACAGCCGAAAACGTCGGCGGACAGTCGCCGAAGCAGGCGAAACCTGTGTCCATTATCCGGCGGTCGACAGCGAGCCGGCGCGACCGTCTTCCGCCGAGGAAGCGGCCACGTTCTTGCAGGATGAAGTCGCAACAATCATGCGCGGCGATCATTTCTCTCCGGTGGTCGGTTCGATCTTTCCGGAGATTTTTGGCGCTCCGCTGAACTCGCGCACAGGCGCTCGTCGCGAGCTTCGACTATTCCGCTTCGGCGCTGGACGCGGACGCCCGCAAGGAGCTATGCGCGGCGTTCGATAAAACCTGGTCGCCGTCCGGCGGGGTACCGGCTCTCGTTCTTAATTCAACTTGGGTCGAAACCGGTTTTCGCGTGGCTTTTGCGCCCTTCAATCTGCATTCCACCGATGAATCGTTGTATTCATTTTCCGATGCCGACATGCCGAGCGAGCAGGCGACGACAAATTTGATGGAAGCCGCGGCGGTGAGTGCGCGGTTTCCGCTCATCATGCCGCCGTTTTCGGTCGTTATGCAAAATCCGGATAAGTTGAAACCTAAAAAAATGGATACCAAAAGATGGAATTTTGTCGATGGCGCCTATTCAGATAATTCCGGCGCCAGCACTGCCATCGATATTTACCGGGCAATTCAAAAAACGCCCAACGTCGACCTGCACATTATTCTCGTCACGAGCACGAACCTGGCGCCCAATCTCAAGGACGATTCGATCAATGGAACGGTCTTTCGCGATACCATAGCTCCGCTCGACGCGCTGATGAAGGTGAGGGCGGATTTGGGCGACGAGGCCGTCGCGCGGGCGTGCACTTACGTTTACCTGGCGCCGGCCGAAGGTCGCAACAGCGCGAGGCGTTGCCACCATGGAGGCCAATGACTTCTGCCTCAATCAAGCGGACAAGGATGGGGCGGCGCTGCAAATTGTCGAAATACAGGACCAGACTTATGGGCTTGCGCTGGGCTGGAAAATTTCAGCCACCACCTTTGCGGTGGTGAAATGGATGCTGGGCAGACCGGACCGCTGCGCGGATCGGACTGCGCCATCCTCCAGTCCGGACAACAAATCTGCCATCGGGACGGGGAACTCCCCGAAATCGGTGTCTCCTGCCGCGCAAAATGCTTCCGCGGATCAAATAGCCCCGACGGCAGCTTTGCCGGTAGCGACTGCGGACGACCCGAATGCACAGCTCACCAAAGATATTCTGTTGCGTAATAGCTGCGTACTCGCCTCGATGGCAAAATTGGTCAAAGGCTGGCAAGCCGCCGCAAGTTCAGATAAAGCCGGGCAATGAGGGGCGCATCGGTCTGGCGATGCGGCGTCACCGCGCAACTCAATGACGTTGCCGGCGACGAGACTACTGGATGACGCGGACGACGGGCGTGATCGAGAGATCGGAAGCCGCGGTCTGGATGGCGATGAGCTGCGCCAACAGGCTGAAAATTCGCTTGGTGTTGGTGGCCGTTTCCGGCACGCAGTAGTCGCCGTCGATGAACCAGGTGTGCACGAAGCAATCGCCACCGCTATTCTGCACGACGGTTATGACATTCGGATCGTCCGGTCCGGTGGCCAGTATCGGCGATGGCGTGACGTTGTCCCGGTTCGGCGGGAATGTAGCCGTTCCGCGGCCCATCGGAATTGCGCTGCATTTTTATCAATGTTCCGAGAAATTGAAAAACACCAAACGCCGAGCGCGGAACGATCCGGAACTGGTACGGACCGACATTGAAGTTCAGTGTGTCGGGCTGCAGCTTCTGTGCAATCCTTTACCGGGTCCCAATGGCTGCCGCATTTTGGGCCCGCAAGCGACACGTCAAAAAGCCGCTTCATAGTCAACCAGGTCTCTCGCATTTGTTTTGCGCCCGATCACCCAAGACCGGGTCGAAACAGAGGCGGGCAAAGATCGTCGTCTCGCTCTTGCCGGCGCCGCCCCCGCCGCTGTCTTTACTTTGCGGAGCTGCCGCCCGCTTTGCCGGGGCTGCTAATCGAGTGCTGCGTTACTTCTTGCAACCGTCAGGCCCGCGGCAATCGGCAATGTTGATGAAATCGTGAAAGCAAAGTCGCCTCGGATCTTTCGGGTCGCAGCCATAGTCGTTCGGCGGGTCGTAGCGCATGCCGAAAGCGCGGCTGACCCGCCTTGACTCTACGGTGTCCGCGAACAGCCAGAACAACAGCTCGCGCGAATAACCCTGGCGGATAAAATAATCCAGTGTTTGCAGATCGATCGGCTTGAGAAAGCCGATATAGAACGCGCTCGTTTCCTGTGTCGCACGTTGAAGTTGGTGCTGACGGCGGTCGCATTCGAGGCGGTCGTGTTGCCGAAAACAAAGTCACGGCCGGGCGCTGAAGATGGAAATGTGTTAACGATGCCGATAGCGGCGCCGGTCAGGTCCGAAGATGCGCCGGGGCCTTCTATGAACGACGGCAAAGCCAACGACGTCGTATTCGTCAGCGTCGGCGTGACGTTGGCGATGGTTGTAAAGGCCAGCGGATAGTCGTGGCTGGCGCGGACAAGGTTGAGAAAGATCGACTTCGTTGCGCGCCTTCGCCAGGCTGCGGCTGACAGTGTCATAGCGAAAATCAACCGGATCGACGAGAGCGCACGCACCCACGACGAACGCAATCAACGCGACAAAACAGACAGTGATCGGAGCCCCATACCCCTGCCGATCAGTTTACTGTCATCAATTCTGCATGGTTAATATCGAGGGTCAATACGAGCCGCGGTGCCGCGGACATCTAACAGCCGCCGCCGTGTGATTTTCGACACACAGGGCCCTATTGGCCGCTCGGCGTGCGCAGCCCGATCCAGGAATCGCGGACCTGATGATAGTGCACCAGCCGGATCGTAGATCGGGACCGGCAGCGACAGGGCCTGGGCCGAGAGCCGGCCGACCGCGGAGAGCAAACTGTAAGAGCCGACGACCCGATCATGCTGCGCGGCGATCAGGCTTTGACGCGCGCATTCACTAGCGCTTGCTCGGCATTGAGCACGTCCTGAGTGGTGCGCTGGCCGGCCAAAGCCTCATTGCGCACGCCATTCAGCGCCCGTTCGGCGGCGTCGTTTTGCCGCGCCGCGGCCGCGACCTGCGCTTTTGCCGCCTCCAATTGGCCCCAGGCCTGGACGACATTCTGCCCGCGTCTGGTCGCGCACCTGGTCGACATTGAAAAGCTGCTGATCGAGCGATTCCTTGTCCAACCGGATCGCCGAATATTCCGCGCCGCCCTGATAGATCGGGACCGAAAGGTTCATCATGACCGAATCGGTGTAAGAGTTTGGGCGTCGTGATCTGCGGCGAATATTGCTGCTGGATATTGTATTGCGCGCTCAGCGAGGGCCACAGCGCGCCTTCCGCGATCTTCACTTGCAGAAGCGCGACATCGACGCCGTATAGGGCTGCGGTGATATACGGGTTTTGCGCGGCGCTCGACCGCGATCGCGGCGTCAGCGAGGACGGCGCGAGCCGATCCACCGGCGAAGCCGGCTGCAGATCTGCCGGATCGACGCCGATAATGCGCCGATAATTGGCGCGCGTCGTCATCAGTGTCGATTCGGCGGCATGCAGAGTTGCTTCGCCGGCCGCCAATTGCGCCTCCGACTGGGCGACGTCGGTGTCAGTGACCTGGCCGGCTGAAAACCGGTTATGGGTATCGGTCAGCGTGCGCTGCAAAACGCGGACATTGTTCTGCTGGACTTCGAGGTTCGCGCTGTCGCGCGACATGTCCATGTAGACAGTCGCCGCCGCCAGCAGCACCGACTGTTCCATCATGCGCAATGTTTCGCGTGCCGCGAAAACCTGGCTCTCCGCCGCGCGAACCTTGTTGCGCGGTTTGTTCGCCATTGAACAAGGTTTGCGTGCCGGTCAGGCCGACCCCGCGCGGATCGGAGAGGCCTTTGGCCTCGAATGCGGCGCCGGTCGGCAAGAGCGGCGGGGTCGGAGGAATGACCTGTTTGATATCCGAATATTGCCGTCCGACGGTGGCATTCGCGGAGATCGTCGGGCGATAGCCGGAGAAAGCCTGCGGCACGCCCTCGTCGGTCTGGCGAACGATGGCGCGCTGCGCGTTGAGCTGAGGATTGCTCTGGTAAGCCCTGGCGAGCGCCGCTTCGACGGTTTCCGCGGCCGCCGGCGGCGCAGCGGCGAGGAGCGCAACGCAGAGCGCGGATCGCTACAGCTCCTGACGCGCCGGCCCCATCCTCCCGCAGGATTTCGCCGCACCTTGGAGCCATAATTCCACTCGCCACTACCGGCAACCGGCCGAGCGGCGACCTTAACGTGGCGGCGTTGGCCTTACAAGATTGGGGCGATGCCGGCTCGGCGGCTATGCGCGCGTCGCACAAGGAGCCGCAGCTCACGCATGCCGAACATCGCCGTGGCGAGGAAGAGCGGCAGAAAAAAGTCGATGACGCGGTATATCAGTAATGTGGCGAGCAAGTCCTCGCGCTGATACTGCGGCAGCCCGAACAGCATTGCCGCCTCGACGACGCCGAGACTACCCGGCGTATGACTGACCGTGCCAAGCAGTGTCGCCAGGACGAAGACGCCGACGACACTGACGAAGCCGACCGCGGGACTGACCGGCAGCAACATATAAATGGACAACGACGCCAGGCAGCGATCGAGCGTGCCGATGCCGATTTGCAGCAGCGTGCGGCGCAGACCGGGCAAGACGATGCGCCAGTTCCCGCGTCCGACGCGCCGCGGCTGCGGCACGAGCCAGACCAGATAGCAGACGATGGCGAGCAGGCCGGATAGCCCGATCGACCGGTTGATCCAGGATGGCAAGCGATCGAGGGCGCTGAGAGCTTGCGGCGCATAGGCGCCGGCGCCGCCGAGCACGAACACATTGCCCAGCCAGAATGTCATGCCGGTGACGAAGGCGATCTTGGCGATATCGACAACGCTCAAGCCCCAGGCCGAATAGACGCGGAATTGCACCAGCCCGCAGGTCAGCGTCGCGGCGCCGAGCGAATGACCGATCGTGTAGCTCGTGAAGCTGGCAAAGCCGACGACGCGAAACGGTATGCCGCGCTTGCCGATGGTGCGCAGCGCGAACAGATCGTAGCAGATGAGGTTGGCGTAGCCGGCAACGACGAGCAAGCCTGCGATCAGGATTTGCGGACCGGACTGCGCCTCGACTGCGGTGACGACTCGGTCGATGTCGATGCCGCTCAGCAAGCGATAAAGTATTGCGCCGGCAACGGCGACGATCACCAGACTGATCGCGACACCGATCCTGCTTCGGCCAACGCCGCGGATGATCGCCTGTGCGAGGGTGCTCGTTGCGGCCAGCTCTCACGCCTCCTTAAGGCGAATCGCGCCGCAAGCTCCCACGCGTTTGTAACAGCATTGTAACGGTTCCGATCAGAGCGGCGCTGCGCCGCGGTCCGCGATCGTCACACGAATGAGATACGAAACGGCAATTGTCGTCGCATGCGATTCGCAAATGCCAAGATTGCGCAAGCCCGAAAGCAAGCACCACGATGAAGGTCCTGGTCGCGACGGATGCCTGGCGTCCGCAGGTCAACGGCGTGGTGCGAACCTTAGGCTCGCTGGCGCGCGCCGCCGCCAAGCTCGGCGTCGATATCGAATTCTTGTCGCCGGACGGTTTCTGGACCTTCCCGGTGCCGACCTATCCGGGGTTGCGGCTTGCGGTGCCGCGGCGCAAGCAGATCGCGGAGCGGATCGAGGCGGCAGCGCCGGACGCAATTCATCTGGCGACCGAAGGGCCGATCGGCCATGCGGTGCGGGCGTATTGCGTGAAGGCCGGCCGGCCGTTCACGACGAGCTATACGACGCGCTTTCCCGAATACATTTCGGCGCGCTCGCCGATCCCGCAAGCGTGGATCTACAACGTGCTGCGCCGCTTTCACGCCGCGGCGACGGTGACCATGGTGGCGACCCCCTCGCTGATGACCGAGCTTTCGGCGCGCGGCTTTGGCCATCTCGGCATGTGGACGCGCGGGGTGGATGTCGATCTGTTCCGGCCCGACCGCGCCATCGATCTCGATTTCCCGCGGCCGATTTTCATGACCATCGGCCGGGTGGCGGTCGAGAAGAATTTGCCGGCGTTCCTGGGCCTCGATCTGCCCGGCACCAAAGTCATCATCGGCGCCGGGCCGCAAGCGGGCGAACTCAAGCGCCGCTATCCCGGCGCAAAATTCCTCGGCCAGCTGGATAACGGCGTTTTGGCGGCCCATCTCGCGGCAGCCGATGTCTTCGTGTTTCCAAGCCGCACCGACACGTTCGGCATCGTGCAACTCGAAGCGCTGGCCAGTGGCGTTCCGATTGCCGCTTTTCCGGTGACGGGGCCGATGGATGTGATCGGCGACAATCCGATCGGCGTGCTGAGCGAAGACCTTCGCGCCGCCTGCATG
Organism: uncultured Alphaproteobacteria bacterium; assembly: GCA_963784005.1. GTDB lineage: Bacteria > Pseudomonadota > Alphaproteobacteria > Rhizobiales > Xanthobacteraceae > BOG-931. The sequence goes on from CAWAPT010000013.1 coordinate 180,369, forward strand.
CAGGCATTGTGGATTTCCCGCGAGGCCTGCCGCGAATTCGCGCTGCGCTATTCCTGGGAAAACAGCGCCCGGCAATTCATCGGCCACGCCGGTAAAGTCGCCGTCGCCGCCGCCCGCGAAGCCGCCACGGCGATATCTGTCGCCGCAACCGCGCCGCCATCGGACGAGCAAACGCTGGTGCCCGGGCGCAACACAAGGGTCACGCATGAGCACTCTGTCTGAGGTGGATTTGGATAAGCAAACCGTCACCAAAGCCTATGCGCGGTGGGCGCCGGTCTACGATCTGGTTTTCGGCGCGGTGTTCGAGCGCGGCCGGCACGCCGCGATCGCGGCGGCCGAGCGCATCGGCGGCCGCATTCTCGAAGTCGGCGTCGGCACCGGAATGTCGCTGCCGCACTACGCGAAAAACACCCGGCTGTGCGGCGTCGACATTTCGGCGCCGATGCTGCGCAAGGCGCAGGAACGCGTCGCCGCGTTCGGCTTGGACAATGTCGAGGGACTGTGGGTGATGGATGCCGAGCATCTGAGCTTTCCCGACGGCTCGTTCGACGTGGTGGTCGCGCAATATGTCATCACGACGGTGCCGCACCCCGAGGCGACGCTCGACGAGTTCGCCCGCGTGCTAAAACCCGGCGGCGAGATTATTCTGGTCAGCCGCGTCGGCGCCGAGGCCGGATTGCGGCATTCGCTGGAGCATTGGTTCCAGCCGGCGGCGCGCAAGCTCGGCTGGCGCACCGAATTCTCGTTCGAACGCTACGCGCGCTGGGCCGCGCAAGCTCATGGCATGCGGCTGATCGAGCGCCGCGCCATGCCGCCGTTCGGGCACTTCTGCCTGATCCGCTTCGGCAAGGGTGAGGCATCGGGCGGCGCCGACGTTGCCGAACCGGTGCGCGCCGCGGGCTGACGCCACGGCTTCACCGGCAGCCCTCGCGCACGGTCATGGCGCTGTCACGCAAAGCCTCACCCGCCCGGCTTTGCTGTCACATGGGATTCACCGAATCGCCATAACCAGAGCGGATGGCTGCACGACGAGGGACTTAAAATGGAAAATTTTCTTGCGACATTGCGGACCCAGCGCTGGGACGATCATCGTTATTATCATCATAGCCGAATCAATCAGTCGCTGCATTTTGTCAGCGCGATGAGCTTTCTGTTTTCCTACGTGATGATCTTCAAGGACCCGGCGGTATCGGCGCTCGCCGGCTGGCTGGTGGCGATGACGACACGGCAGACCGGACACTTCTTCTTCGAGCCCAGGGATTACGACCACGTCAACCACGCGAGCCACGAATACAAAGAAGAGATCAAGGTCGGCTATAATCTGCGCCGCAAGGTCGTGCTGTTGACGATCTGGGCGCTATCGCCGCTGCCGCTATACTTCAGCCCGAGCTATTTCGGCCTGTTCGCGCCGGCCACCGATAAAACCGAGTTCGTGCACCATGTTGCGATCGTTTGGCTTGCGCTCGGCATCGGCGGCGTGCTGTTCCGCACCGTCCAATTGTTTGTCATCAAGGATGTGCAGACTGGACTGGTCTGGGCCACTAAAATCCTGACCGATCCGTTCCACGACATCAAAATCTATCATAAGGCGCCGCTCGCTTTGTTGCGCGGCGAATGGATCGATCCCGAGATCGGCATGCACCATTGGGATGAGGACGACGCCGAGGAGGTTCCGCGTCTGAGCTGAGCGCGTCGGCTTTCCGCCGGCGCATCATAGTGGAAACCGAATCGCTATATGCGATCCGTCATCCTGAGGTGCGAGCGAAGCGAGCCTCGAAGGATGAACGGCCGAGGCGCAGCGGCCGTCGCCCTTCGAGGGCCGCTGCGCGGCCACCTCAGGGTGACGGACCAACGTCAGCGCCGTCCGCCGCAAACGCAATCAAATGAATTTAGCGTCCACACCAAGACGACAATCGCTCGCGGATCATCTCCTTCAAGACGGTCCGCTTGATTGTTGTGTTGGTAACGGCGGGGTTGTTCCACCACCAGCCGTCGTCCTGCATCGCCCTTGCCGCCGCCACGAAGCGGTCGGCGACGGCTGCGAAATCGGCATCCGTATAATTGAGACTGAATATGAGACGGCCGGTGCCGATCCAGCTCAGCGCCAAGCCTTGCCCGCGCAGGTAATATTGCAGCATCCAGTTGTAGCGCGACGGCTGCGTATAGCAGACGGTCCAGATCGACGACATGTTCGCCACTTCGACCGGCAGTCCGCCTTCGGCGAGGCGACGGTTCAGCTGCCGCGCGCGCGCGTCCCAGATCCGGTCGAGATCGCGGTAGAGCGCATCGGCGCGCGGCGATTGCAGCTCATGCAAAAATTCGTTCATCGCCGCCATGACATAGGGGTGCGCGTTGAACGTGCCGCGCGCCAGGCAAATGTCCGCCGGACGGTCGTCGCGAAAGCGCTTCATCAAGCCGCTCTTGCCGCAGACCACGCCGATGGGCAGGCCGCCGCCCAGCGTCTTGCCGTAGGTGACGAGATCGGCGCGTACGCCGAAATAATCCTGCGCGCCGCCTTTGGCGAGGCGGAAGCCGACAAAGACCTCGTCGAAGATCAGCACGATGCCGCGCTCGCTGCAGACCGCGCGCAGGCGGCGGAGCCAATCCGCATAAGCCGCCTTGTCGAAACGCGCCGCGCGGCTGCTGTCGAGCAAAGACGCGTCGCTTGGCGCCGGTGCATTGGGGTGCAAGGCCTGCAGCGGGTTGACCAGCACGCAAGCGATATTGCGCCGCGTGCGGAGCACGCGCAGCGTATCATCCGACATATCGGTGAGCGTATAGGTCTCGTGCGCCGGCACCGGATTGCCGACGCCCGGTTGCACATCGCCCCACCAGCCATGATAGGCGCCGGCGAAGCGGACCAGATGCGATTTTTTGGTGTGATAGCGCGCCAGCCGCACCGCCTGCATCACGGCTTCGGTGCCGGACATGTGGAACGAGACCTCGTCGAGCCCGGAAATCTGTTTGAGGATTTCCGAATTTTCGACGATCAGCGGGTGATAGAGGCCGAGCACCGGCCCGAGCGCGCGCACGCGCGCGGCGCCGCGCTCGATCGCTGCCTTGTAGAAGTCGTAGCCGAAGACGTTGACGCCATAGGAGCCGGTGAGGTCGTAAAAGACATTGCCGTCGAGATCGGTCACCGTGACGCCGCTCGATGCCGCGACGAACGCCGCCGCCGGCAGATGCGCGCGCACCATGCGCCTATATTGGAACGGCACGCGGTAGGCGCCGGTGAATTGCAAGTCGGAAACGGTTTTAGCGGCCTCGGCGGTGTGCCTGATCGTTTCGGCAAAGCGCGTTTGGTAAAATTCCGCCAGCTTGGCAAAACCCGCGCATCGCCGCGCGGTTATCTCCGGCGGCGCGCCGTCGGAGCAAAAGAAGCGGTCGTCGTCGTAGGCGTAAAACGGCACGAGGGCCGCGATCCGCCGCGCCATCCGGCTGTGGCCGGCCAGCGATTTGTGCTTGGCCTGCGACAATTCAAGCCGCTTGCGCAAGCGCGCGACCGAGCCGGCGACGGCCGCCGCGCCGAGCCCGTAGCAGGCGAGAGTCGTAGTGCCGTCCATCGAATCGCGGTTTACCCGGGAGTTTTTACAGTCCTGTGACGGTGAGGACTCAAATCCTTCGCATCTTGCAGCAGGAAGACATCAATTTCCTGCTCACCAACCGGATTCCGCGCCGCCTCGCGACGCAATTCATCGGCTGGTTCAGCCGGATCGAGCAGCCGCTCATCCGCGACCTGTCGATCGCGGCATGGCGGCTGTTCTGCGACCTCGATCTCACGGAAGCCAAGAAGAGCTCACTTTCGCAGCCTGCACGATTGCTTCATCCGCGCGCTCAAGGACGGCGCCCGCCCGATCGATGACAGAGCCGGCATCCTGGTCAGCCCGTGCGACGCCATTGTCGGCGCCTGCGGCACGATCGCAGGAACCAAGCTTTATCAGGCCAAGGGATTTCCCTACACGTTGCAGGATTTGCTGTGCGACCGAAATCTTGTCGAAACCTACCGCAACGGCTGCTATGCGACGCTGCGGCTGACGTCGGCCATGTATCACCGCTTTCATGCGCCGCACGACGGCCGCATCGATCGGGTCAACTACATTTCCGGCGACACCTGGAACGTCAATCCGATCACGCTCAAGCGGATCGAGCGCCTGTTCTGCAAGAACGAACGGGCCGTCGTGCCGCTAACGCTCACGGCGGGCGGCCAAACCGTGACTTTGGTAGCGGTCGCCGCCATCCTCGTCGCCAGCATTCGGCTGCATTGCATTGGCGGCGTATTGGACCGGAAAGACCGGGGCCGAAATGTCATTGCTTGCGACAGCCGAGTCCGCAAAGGCGAGGAGCTTGGCTGGTTCGAGCACGGCTCGACCATTATTGTTTTCGCGCCGAGCGGTTTTGCGTTATGCGACGATATTCGCGAGGGAGCAACGATCCGAATGGGGCGACCGCTGCTACGAGTGCCGTCCCCGTCACCCTGAGGTGCTCGGCGCATAGCGCCGAGCCTCGAAGGGCGACGGGCCGCACGCTTGGGCCGTGCATCCTTCGAGGCTCGCTCCGCTCGCGCCTCAGGATGACGGATCGCAGGCCGCAATTCGATCAGATCTTATCCGGCGGCCTTCTTCATCTCAGCGGCTTGCGCGTCATCCAGTTCTTTGGCGCGGACCATGGCCGGCCGCGCGCCGATGCGCTGCCAGTATTTTTCGAAGGCCGGCCGTTTCTCCATCGAACCGAACATCATGCCAAAGCCGATAGCCGAGCCGACATAGACATCGGCGGCGGTGAAACTGTCACCGACCAGATAGTCGCCGCGCGATACCGCGGCCTCAAGCGCATCGACGACCCGTGCGAAATTGCCGTAGCCCATCATCCGTTCGCGCTCCGGCGGCACGACGACGCCCAACGCCTTGTTGCTGATCGCGGCTTCGACGGGGCCGGCCGCGAAAAACAGCCAGCGATAATAAGGCGCGCGCAAGCGATCGCCCGGCGGCGGCGCGAGCCTGGCCTGCGGAAACGCATCGGCAAGATAGGCGCAAATTGCCGCCGTCTCGGTCACAACGGCATCGCCATGGCGCAGCGCCGGCACCTTGCCCATCGGATTGATGGCGAGGTACGCCTGCGCCTTCATCGTCGAGGCATAGTCGAGCACCTCGGTCCGATACGGCTGGCCGACTTCCTCCAGCATCCAGCGCGCGATCCGGCCGCGCGACTGCGGATTGGTATAAAGAACGAGCTGGTCGGCCATATCAGTCTCCCTTTGAGCGCTTGCGCTTTATATGGACCGGCCGGGAAGGGGCCGGCAATACCGGAACCGTTTCCGGCAATGACGAGGAAAAGGCGCGTCACTATTATTGCGACAAGGCCCTTGACAATTGTCACTGTTTAAGTTACATGCCGACCATCCCGCCCATCGAAGGGCGTCGACCGGTGACAGCCGAGCGATGGGGCGGGTGCGGTTCCTGCGGGCGGGGCTTGTAACCTCGCTCCCGGGCGGTCCGGGCATCGTTTCGGCCGGCATTACGACCGGTCCGCGAGGTGCATCGCTGGACTGGGACGGCGCATGGGCGGGTAACGCCCGCTTCGCGCACGTCCCAGGAAACACGGCCTGGGCTGAGCGGTGGCATTGATTTGCGCCGCAAGCGCCGCGGTGGAGCGCTGAGAGGCGAGCGGTCTCCGCTGAGACCGCTGCCGCATCCGCTTGATGCGGCCATGGATGGATGCGCCTGTCGGCGCTCCGCCTCCCTTCTTTTTGCGCATGGGATCATGCGTCGGGGAGGAGCTTTTTGAAATTGTTGGCAAGACTAGGATGCCGATGCATCGCGAGAACGCGCTCGCATTTTCACCTCTCCCCGCTGCGCGGGGAGAGGTCGAGGAGCGGAGCGACGAGGGTGAGGGGGCCTCTCGGCGAATCTGAGCGCTCCAATCTGAGCCCGGCGGAGAGGCCCCCTCATCCCGACCTTCTCCCCGCACGCGGGGAGAAGGAGGCGAGCGCCGCGAGGACGGGTTTGCATTTCTCCGCTAATCCGGCGCGCGCAGCCGGTAACCGATGCCGGTCTCGGTGAGCACATATTGCGGCCGCTCCGGATCGGCTTCGATCTTTTGCCGCAGCTGCCGGACATAGACCCGCAAATATTGCGCGTCGGTCAAATTGTCCCAGAGCTCGCCGAGCAAATATTTGTGCGTCAGCACCTTGCCGGCGTGCGACACGAGCATGCGGAGCAGATCGTATTCCTTCGGCGACAGTTTTACGTCTTTATCGCCGACCTTGACGATGCGCCGGACCAGATCGACGGACAGCTCGCCGACCCGGAACACCGGCCGCTCGCCATGGCTCGCCAGTTGGTGGCGCAGCGCCGCCCGCATCCGGGCGAGGAGTTCGTCCATGCCGAACGGCTTTGTCACATAATCGTCGGCGCCGCAGTCCAGCGCTTGAACCTTGCCGGCCTCGTCGCCGCGGCTGGACAAAACAACGATCGGCACGCTGTCGTTGCGGCCGCGGATCGTCCGCAGCAAATCGTGCCCCTGCATGTCGGGCAGACCGAGATCGAGAATGATCAAATCGGGATTTTCGCCGAGCAGTTCGAGCGCCGTCCTGCCGTTGGGCGCTTCCAGGATGTGATAGCCGTGGGCGGTCAGTCCCATGCGCAAAAGCTTGCGGATCGGCGGCTCGTCGTCGACCACCAGCACGCGCAGCGGGGCGGCACTCATGCCGCGGCATCCAGCCGTTGCGGTTCGCTGGCGACCGGCAGCCGGATCGTGAACATCGCGCCGCGGCGGTCGGGGCGGTTCGCCGCCGCGATCGTGCCATGCATGGCTTCGACGAAGCCGCGCGAAATGGCGAGGCCAAGCCCGGTGCCCGGCGCGAACCTGGTCGGTCTTCTGCACGCGGTAGAACTTATCGAAAATGTGCTCAAGCTCGTCTTGCGGAATCCCGTCGCCCTCGTCGGCGATCTGCAAGGAGATCGAATTCCCGCTCGCGCCAGGTGCGAATGAATATGGTCGTGCCGGCGGCGGCGTATTTCGCCGCATTGTCGAGGAGATTGAACAAAACCTGCTCGAACAGGACGGCATCGAGCGCCACCATCGGCACGTCGCCGGCGAGGTCGAGTTGCACGGAATGGTGCCGCAATATTTTGGCGGTGCGGCGCAGCGTCGAGCCGATGATTTCCGAAAGATCGTGCGGCGCGAGTTTTGGCGCCACGGCGCCGGATTCGAGCTTGGTCATATCGAGGAGGTTGGCGATAAAGCGATTGAGCCGCTCCGACTCGTCGATGATGGTGGCGAGCAGCTCGGCCTTTTCGCCATCGCTCAGCTTGTCTTGGAGGTCGCGCAAGGCGCCGGCCGAGCCGAGCACCGAGGCCAGCGGCGTTTTCAGGTCATGGGAAATCGAGGTCAGCAGCGCGTTGCGCAAGCGCTCGGTCTCGGCGGTGCGTTCGACGCGATCCATGTCCTCGACCAGCTGCACCCGCTCGATCGCCAGCGCGCCCTGGTCCATCAGCGCATCGAGCAGCCGCCGCTGGTCGGGCGTCAGCAGCGGGCCCGGTTTGTCGCTGTCGATGCCGACGACGCCGATGGCGCCGCGGCCGGTATGCATCGGCAGAAACAGGCGCTTGGCGCCGGGCAGCGTATCGGAGCCGCGGCCGGCGGCGCGATCGTTCTCGAAAGCCCATTTGGCGGCGGCGAGATCGGCATCGCCGAGCGTATCCTCGGGCGGATAACCCGCCTTCACCGCGATCGAGCCGTTGCCCGGCAACAGCAGCACGACGCGCACCTTCAGCATCAGCGCGGTCTGATAGGCCGTCGCCCACAGCACGTCGTCGAGCGTGCCCGCGCTGGCAAGCTTGCGGCTGAACGAATGAAGCGATTCCACCGTGCGCACGCGGGTCTGCGCCGCCACCGCCTGCATGCGGCCGCGCGCGCCGACGTGGGAAACAATGACGGCGACCAGGGTGAACAGCGCAAAGGCTGCGATATTGTGCGGATCGGCGATCGTGAAAGTGTAGATCGGCGGCAAGAAGAAGAAATTATAGCACAGCGCCGAGGCGACGCTTGCCAAAAGCGAGGGCCACAGGCCGAAGCGGACGGCAACGCCGACAATGGCGGTCAGGAAAACCAGATCGACGTTTTCGACGCCGATCCAATAATCGACCAGTTCCGCGCAACCCAGCGCGATTGCCACCGCCAAAAGAGCGAGCAAATAAGGCCGCGGATCGAAATTTGTTTCGCGATCCGACGTGCGGACGGTCTTTTTCGAGATCGGCGTGCCGGGCAGCTGGTCGCCGGCGATGACATGGACGCTGATATTGCCGGACCTGCGGACGAGATCGTGGACCACCGAGCCATGGAGGATCTCGAACCAGCGCGCGCGTGTCGACTTGCCGATCACGACTTGCGTCACATTGTTGGCTTGCGCATAGCCGATCACGTCATCGGCGATGGCGCGGTCGCCGGCCGGAACGGTAACCGCTTCGCCGCCGAGCGCTTGCGCAAGGCGCAGCGTGTCGGCGACACGGTCACGCTCGTCCTCGGTCAATTGCAAGCTGCGCCGCCCCTCGACATAGAGCGCAATCCATGGCCCGTGCAGGCGGTCGGCGAGACGCTTGGCGTAACGGACCAGACCAGCCGAGCGCGGATCTTCACTAATGCAAACGAGAATACGCTCGCCTGCCGCCCACGGCCCTTAAATCGCATGCGCCTGCATTTCCGTGAGCAATTCTTCGTCGACTCGCTCGGCGGTGCGCCTTAGCGCGAGCTCGCGCAGCGCGGTCAGATTGGCGGGAGAGAAAAAATGCTCAAGCGCGCGCTCGGCCTGCTTGGGAACGTAGACTTTGCCTTCCTTGAGACGCTGGATCAGATCGTCGGGCGTCAAATCGACAAGTTCGACGGCGTTGGCGCGATCGAACACGGCGTCCGGCACCGTCTCGCGCACACGCACATGCGTGATTTGCGCGACCACGTCGTTGAGGCTTTCGATGTGCTGGATATTGACCGTGGTGTAGACGTCGATGCCGCGCGCCATCAGCTCTTCAACGTCGAGATAACGCTTGGGATGACGGCTGCCTTCGGCATTGGTGTGCGCGAGCTCGTCGACCAGCACGATCTGCGGCCGCCGCGCGATGATGGCGTCGAGGTCCATCTCGTGCAGCAGCTGGCCGCGATATTCGATGGGCCGGCGCGGGATGACTTCGAGACCTTCCAGCAGCGCTTCGGTCTCACGGCGGCCGTGGGTCTCAACGATGCCGGCGACGATGTCGTAGCCGTCTTTCTTGCGCGCGTGCGCTTGTTGCAGCATTTCGTAGGTTTTGCCGACGCCCGGTGCGGCGCCTACGAAAATCCGAAGTTTGCCAACGCGCCGTTCTTCGCGGCGCGCCGCTTCGAGGAGCGCTTGCGGTGAGGGTCGATGCTCAGAATCGCGCCGCTGATCCACCATCACTGATCGGATATCTCAAGCAGCTCGCGCGTTCCTATCCGGCGGCCTGGTCCAGCGCGAGATTAAGCAACAGAACATTGACGCGCGGCTCACCCAAGAGCCCGAACAGGCGGCCTTCCGTATGATCCGCGACGAGCTGGCGGACGCGATCTTCCGGCAGATTGCGCGCCTTGGCAATACGGGGTGCCTGGAAAAGGGCTGCTTCCGGCGAAATGTGCGGATCGAGCCCGCTGGCCGAAGTCGTGACCAAATCGGCCGGAACCGCAGCCGAAGGGTTTTCTTTCTTGAGTGTGTCGATATCGCCCGAAACGCGGTCGATGAGCGCCTTGTTGGAGGGTCCGAGATTCGAGCCGCCGGAATTTGCCGCGTTGTACGGCGCCGGCACGGTCTTGGTCGAATCGTTGGGATCGGTCGCGGTAGTCGCCGACGGACGGCCGTGGAAGTATTTGTCGCTGGTGAATTGCTGGCCGATCAGCGCGGAGCCGACCACCGTGCCATTGCGCTCGATCATGCTGCCTTGCGCCTGGTACGGGAAAATGACTGCGGCGATCCCGGTCATCGCCAGCGGATAGGCGAGCCCGGTGATGAGGGTGAGGGCGACGAGGACGACGATTGCCGGACGAAATTCGCGCAACATGACGAGTTCTCCTTTGCGTTCTAGGCGAGGTGCAAGGCGGTGACGACAATGTCGACGGCCTTGATGCCGATGAAGGGCACGGCCACGCCGCCGACGCCATAGATCCACAGATTACGCAGCAGCAAGGCGCCGGCGCCGATCGGGCGGTAACGCACGCCTTTCAGCGACAGCGGAATGAGCGCAATGATAATGAGCGCGTTGAAGATGATCGCGGAGAGGATGGCGCTCTGCGGCGTCGCGAGCTTCATGATGTTCAGCGTCTGCAGTTGCGGATAGAACGCCACGAACATCGCCGGGATGATGGCAAAATACTTCGCCACGTCATTGGCGATCGAAAAAGTGGTGAGCGCGCCGCGGGTCATAAGGAGCTGCTTGCCGATCTCCACGATCTCGATCAATTTGGTCGGATTGGAATCGAGGTCGACCATGTTGCCGGCCTCGCGCGCGGCCTGGGTGCCGGTATTCATGGCGACGCCGACGTCGGCCTGCGCCAGCGCCGGCGCATCGTTGGTGCCATCGCCGCACATGGCAACAAGCTTGCCCTTGGCTTGTTCGTCGCGGATGAGCTGCAGCTTATGCTCCGGCGTGGCCTGGGCGAGGAAATCGTCGACGCCGGCTTCCGCGGCGATCGCGGCCGCCGTCATCGGATTGTCGCCGGTGATCATGACGGTGCGAATGCCCATGCGGCGCAGTTCGGTGAAACGCTCGCGGATGCCGCCTTTGACGATATCCTTGAGGTGAATGACGCCGAGGAGCCGGTTGTCCTTGGCAACCGCCAGCGGCGTACCTCCCGACGTCGCGATTGCGTCGGCGATCGCGGTGACTTCGCGCATGGTCTCGGCGCTGACATTGGAGCGCAGCGCCAGTGCTGCGCCGCCCACGGACGTCGGCGGCGCGTTGAGATAGTTCAAGATCGCATCGACCGCGCCTTTGCGGACCCAGGAAGAACCGATCTCGACGCCGCTCATGCGGGTCTGTGCGCTGAACGGGATGAAATTGGCCTTCAGTTCCGCAAGTTCGCGGCCGCGGATGCCGTATTTCTCTTTCGCCAGCACCACGATGGAGCGCCCTTCGGGCGTCTCGTCGGCGAGCGACGCCAATTGTGCCGCGTCCGCCAGGTCCTGCTCGGTGACGCCATGCAAAGGCTTGAACTCGGTCGCTTGGCGATTGCCGAGCGTGATGGTGCCGGTCTTGTCGAGGAGCAGCGTATCAACGTCGCCCGCGGCCTCGACCGCGCGGCCCGACATGGCGAGGACGTTAAAGCGCACCAAGCGATCCATGCCGGCGATGCCGATGGCTGACAGCAGCGCGCCGATCGTGGTCGGGATCAGGGTGACGAACAGCGCCACCAGGATCACCACTGAAATCGTGCCGCCGGAATAGGCGACGTAGCTCGGAATCGTAGCCGTGGCGAACACGAAAATGATGGTGAGGCCGATCAGCAGAATGTTCAGCGCGATCTCGTTCGGAGTCTTTTGCCGCTCGGCGCCCTCGACCAGCCTGATCATGCGATCGAGGAAGGTCGAGCCCAGCGCCGCCGTGATGCGCACCCGAATCCAATCGGACAGCACTTGCGTGCCGCCGGTCACCGCGGAACGGTCGCCGCCGGATTCGCGGATCACCGGCGCGGATTCGCCCGTGATCGCCGCTTCGTTGACCGAAGCCATACCTTCGATCACCTCGCCGTCCGATGGGATCATGTCGCCGGCGTCGACGAGAACGACGTCGCCGATCTTGAGGTCGGTCGAGGGCACGAGCTTGATAATTCCGCCGATCCGGTCCGCTCAACAGCTTCGCCCGGGTCTCGGTGCGCTGCCGCCGTAACGCGTCGGCCTGCGCCTTGCCGCGCCCCTCGGCGATGGCTTCGGCAAAATTGGCGAACAGCACGGTGAACCACAGCCACAGGATGATCTGAAACTCGAACTTGATGTGCTCGCCGCCGGTCGCCAAGTCGCGGATCAGAATCACCGTCGTCAGCGCGGTGACGACTTCCAGCACGAACATGACCGGATTCTTCATAAGCGTGCGCGGATCGAGCTTGACGAAGGCGGAGCCGATGGCCGGCACCACGATCTTCGGATCGAACAGCGCCGATACCGGCATGCTTTTGCGCAGAGCTGACGTTTCCATCGTGGGACTCCGAGCCTAATTGGATGAGAACAGGGTGCCGGCGTTGAGCGCGAGCTGCTCGACGATCGGTCCCAATGCGAGCGCCGGGAAGAAGGTGAGGCCGCCGACGATGACGATCACGCCGACAACCAAGCCGACGAACAAGCCGCCCGTGGTCGGGAACGTGCCCACCGACGCCGGCACCGTTTTCTTGGCCGCAAGCGATCCGGCGATGATCATCGTCGGGATGATCATCCAGAATCGGCCGACAAACATCGCCATGCCGCCGCTGAGATTGTAGAACAGCGTGTTGGCGCTGAGACCGGCGAACGCGGAACCGTTGTTACCGTCCTGCGAGACGTAGGCGTAAAGGATCTCGGTGAAGCCGTGCGGTCCGGGATTGTTGGTGGCCGCGACGGCGGAAGGCACCAGCACGGCGACCGCGGTCCAGCCGAGATACATCAGCGGCAAGACGAGAATGGCGAGCATCGCCATCTTGACTTCTTTCGCCTCGATTTTCTTGCCGACATATTCGGGCGTGCGGCCAACCATCAATCCGGCGACGAAGATCGAAATGATGACGAATAGCAGCATGCCGTACATGCCGGAGCCGACGCCGCCGACGATAATTTCGCCGAGCTGGATGTTGATCAGCGGGATCATGCCGCCGAGCGCGGTGAAGGAATCGTGCATGGCGTTGACCGCGCCGCACGACGCATCGGTGGTGATCACCGCAAACAGCGAGGAGGCGGCGATGCCAAAGCGGAGCTCCTTGCCTTCCATGTTGCCTCCGGTGAGACCGAGTGCATTGAGGGCGTCGTTGCCGTGCGCCTCGGCCGCGTAACAAGCGATGGCGCCCGCTATGAAAAGCACGCCCATGACCGCGAGGACGGCCCAGCCCTGGCGCTGATTGCCGATCATGCGGCCGAAAACGTTAGTCAGCGCGGCGCCGAGCGCGAAGATCGAAATGATCTGCACGTAATTGGATAGGGCAGTCGGGTTCTCGAACGGGTGCGCGGCATTGGCGTTGAAAAAGCCGCCGCCGTTAGTGCCCAGCATCTTGATCGCAATTTGCGAAGCGACAGGGCCGACTGCGATGGTCTGCTTGGCGCCCTCAAGCGTCGTCGCGTCCACATAGGGGCCGAGCGTCTGCGGAATGCCCTGCCAGACCAGGAACAGCGCATAGGGAATACAGATGGGCAGGAGGATGTAGAGCGTGCAGCGGGTGACATCGATCCAGAAACTGCCGACGGTGCGCACCGAATGCCGCGCGAAACCGCGAATGAGCGCGATCGCGAGCACGATGCCGGTCGCCGCCGAAAGATAGTTTTGATGCGTCAGGCCGAGCATCTGCACGAGATACGACATCGTGCTTTCGCCGCCGTAGTTTTGCCAATTGGTGTTGGTGATGAAGCTGATCGCGGTGTTGAACGACAAATCCTCGCCGACCGCCGATTGACCGGCTGGATTGAACGGCAGCCCCGCCTGCAGGCGCATCAGCACATAAAGAATGAGAAAGCCGCCGACGTGGAACAACAGCATGCCAACGGTGTAGGTCACTGCGTGCTGCTCCTGCCGCTCGTCGACGCCGGCCACCTTGTAGATAACAAGCTCGATCGGGCGCAGGATCGGCGACAGGAATGTCCGCTCGCCATTGAAAACGCGGGTCATGTATGAGCCGAGGACCGGCGTGATCGCGACGATGATCGCGCAATAGAGCAAAATCTGGACCCAGCCAATGACGGTCATGGTCGTTGTCCCTTCAGAACAGCTCGGGCTTGAGGAGAGCGTAGACGAGATAGAAAAGGAGTCCCGCTGTAACGAGGCTGGCAAGCGTGTAGTCGAAGGTCATGGCGGTTCCCCTCAAAGCCGGTCGCAGCCGTAGACGTAACCGATCGAGAGCGCGAAAAAGACAAATGCCAGCGCCAGCATGACGGCGTCCATCATTGGGAATACTCCGAGCAACGATGCGGCGGGCAATGGTGTGACGTAGCGCGCCGCAACGGCCGATATGTATTCCGTCGGGCCATAAATTTTCGAGACGGCGCTGGCAGCCGAGTTATAGGAATTTCATAAAGATTGCCGCTCGTTCGCGGCACCGAAAATGGCAGGCGCCTGAATGGACAACGCGATTTGGCGGCGCAAATGCCGCAAATCGAGTTATCCGCTAGGGGAGGACATGCAACGGCGCATGCCAAACGTGCGCCGCGATCATAGTTGCGCGCCTGCAGTGCTTATATGCCTGGAAAATTCAAGCGTGGAGACGCGAGCCAAGCGGGCCCACTACCGATGAGCAAGATGAAAAAGCTGGCTTACGGCGCTTAGCTTGGCAAACGTCGCGGCCACCAGCAGCGCGACCACCGGCATCAATGCGGAATATTCCGCGCGCTTCTCATTACCTTGGCCATGGAGTTTCATAACGCAACTCTCAATGAGGTTTGACAGCGCGCCAATTCAGGTGCGTGTCGGTTCGTTCCCCGCAAATCGAAATTTAATGTAGATATCGCGCGGCATGATGCCAATCGCCAATAAATCGGCCGGTCGTCGCAGTGCTTACGCGGTCGCGCAACGCCATAAAACGGTCATCATCTAAACACGCATCGCGGAAGCGCTTAGGGCTTTTCCAGCAGAGTACCGGCTTGGCCGGTGCCGACGTCGAGTATTTGCTCGGGCGGCGGTTTCGCGCGATTCCACCAGCCGCCGCCAAGCGCGGCAAATAGCGCCGCGGTGTCCGACAGACGTGCGGCCTGCGCCTGAACGACCTGAATGACCGACTGCAAATAGCCTTGCTGCGCAGTGAGCACGAACAGCACATTGGCGTTGCCGCCTTGGGTCTGCTGGTTGGCGAGATCGAAACTGGTCTTGGCTGCGCGCTCATAATCGCGCGCCGCGCGCAGCGCGTCGGCATCGTTTTGCAGCGCGCGCAGCGCGTCAGCCACATTTTGCACCGCGTCGATCACCGTGCCGCGGTAGGTCCACGCCGCCGCCTGATAAGTATCCTTGGCACCTTGGAATTGATGGTAGAGCGTGCCGGCGTCGAATACCGTCTGTGTGGCATTGCCGGCCAGGTCCCAAAATACATTCTGCGGCGCCAGCAAATGTGCGAGCGCGGTATTCATGAAGCCGGCGTCGGCGCTGATCGTGAAGGTCGGCAGCATGTTGGCGGTGGCGACCCCGATCTGCGCGCTCGCCGAGTGGAGTTGTTCTTCCGCTGCGCGCACGTCCGGGCGCTGCTCGATCAGCTGCGATGGCAGGCTGACCGGCAGATCGGCCGGCAAGTGCAAATCCGCCAGCCTGAACACTTCGTGCGGATTCTCGCCGGCATAGTCGCCCGATAGTGCCGCAATGAGATTGCGCTGTTGCTCGAGCGCTTTGCGCAGCGGCGGCAGCGTCGCCTTGGCCTGCGCCAGCGCCGCTTGCTGCGCCGCCAGATCGCTGCGATTGGCATAGCCCGCGTCCAGCTGGCGCTGCAGCGTGTCGCGCATCTTGGAATTGAGGCCGATAATCTGGACGGTGGCGTCGATCTGTCCGCGCAACGACGCCTCGGTGATCGCGGCAATCGCCAAATTCGCCGTGAGCGAAAGATAGGCGGCCTCGACCTGGAAGCGTTGCACGTCCGCCAATGCTTCGAGCGATTCAACGGTACGCCGATTGAGGCCCCAAACATCGAACGTGTATGCCACGGTCAGCTGCGCGGTATCGAGACTGAATATCCCGGCGCCGGATGCCGGCACCGCAGACAGCGCCGCCGAAGTCCGCTGGCGCGTCGGATTGAAATTGGCCTGGACCAGGGGGAAGAATTTTCCTTCCTGCGCATACACATTTTCCTTTGCCGAACGTAGCGCCGCCAGCGCCGATTGCAGATTCGGATTATTCTTCAGCGCGCGCTCGATCAGGGCGTCGAGCGCAGGCGATTTGAACAGCGTCCACCACGCTTGTGGAATGTCGCGACCTTCGAGAAAAGTCTGCGATTGGCCCAACGGCACATTGACGGCGGATGTTTGCGCCGCAAGCGGCTCGCGCGTGTAGCGGGTGATCTCAGGCGCGGCGGGATGGACGAAGTCCGGACCGACGGCGCAACTCGTCAAAGGTATCGCAGCCGCAAGAGCGGTGGCACTTGTAAAAAACCACCTGACCGCAACATTGGACATTGGCAACTAAAACGATTGAAACGGAACGGCGACGCTTGGGCACCCAATTGGTATTATTTCCGATTTCGCAGTTATTGGCTGTGCTCGCCTAGCCACAGTACACATGATTCAATTCAACGCCGTGAAAGCTCGCCCGCCAAAAGAGCCATCCGTGATAAGCTGTCATGAGTCGCGCGGCATAGTGCGATTTATCCCAATCCCTGTGATTAATGACAGTGGACCGCGGTGGTGGATAATGGCCTTGTCGCCGCGATCCCGATGACGCTGGATACGGCTTGGCGATGGCTCTTCGCACCATAAACAGTCGTCTGAGCGCGACCATCGCCGCCGGCCTGTTCGTCGTCGGTGGCTGTTGTTTGTTTTGCTTGGCACCCCGGCGGCCGCGCGAAGTCCGGTCCGGGCCCGGCCGGCGCCCAAGCCAATACGCCAAACGCTACCAATGCCGATCCGGACAGCGTGAACCTGTCGGATTTGCAACTCGACTCGGTCAAGGTCGCGCCCGTCGAAGAGCGCGATTTTCCCGTCGAGAAGGAAGCGATCGGCAGCATCGACTTCAATGAGGACATGGCGGTGCAGGTCTTCACGCCCTATCAAGGCCGTATCATTGCGCTGTTCGCCGAGGTCGGCGCCGATGTGAAGAAGGGCCAGACGCTCTTCACCATCGACAGCCCGGATTTGCTGCAGGCGGAAGTCGACTTTGATTGCCGCCGCTGGCGTGTTTGATTTGGACAGCAAAAATCTCGACCGCTTGCGCGATCTTTACACAACGCGCGCGGTTTCCCAGCATGATGTCGAGCAGGCGACCTCAGACCAGCAAACCGCCGAAGGCAATTTACGCGCGGCGCGCGATGCGGTTCGGTTGTTCGGCAAGAGCGATGCCGACATTGACCGCATCATTGCCGAGCGCAGCGCCGATTTCACGCTCGTCGTGCCGAGCCCGATCGACGGCCGCATCACGGCCCGCAATGCGGCGCCGGGACTTTTTGTACAGCCGGGTGACGCGCCGGCGCCCTTTACGGTGGCCGACATCGATACGATGTGGATGCTGGCCAACGTCACCGAGGACGACAGCCCGTCATTCCGCGTCGGACAGTCGGTGCAAGTCCGGCTCGATGCGTTTCCCGGCCGCGTCTTCAGCGGCAAGATTACCACCATCGGCGCGGTGGTCGACCCGAATACGCGGCGCGTCCTGGTGCGGTCTGAAATCAGCGATCCGCAGCACGAATTGCGCTCCGGGATGTTTGCCAATTTCGTCATCGGCGTCGCTTTGCCCGAGCGCTCCGCCGCTGTTCCGATCCGTGGCGTGGTGCGCGAAGGCGACGGCACGATGACGATTTGGGTGACCGCGGATCGCCGGCGCTTCATCAGGCGGACGGTCAAGATCGGCGAACAGCGCGACGGCTACCGGCAGATCCTCGACGGCGTGGGCGCCGGCGAACTGGTGGCAACCGAGGGCGCGCTGTTCCTCAGCAATGAACTCGCAATTAAGTCGCCCTAAGCTACGGACGACGGAGAGCCGATTTGAAAATTAGGCTTGGTTGTTGCCATCGTGTTTTCGGCCTGCGACGACGACGCAGCCGAGCCTTGCTAAGGACTATCGCGCCCATCGCGCCGGGACGAGTGTCCGAGAGACCGGCCGAAAGCAGGACGAAAGGCCGAAGGCAGGCAACTGGTGGTGCGCAAGCGAAGGAAACAAACCATGCCGAAGGGCCTGTGCCGCCGGCCGCATCATCCCGGTGGTGAAAAGGGCAATTGGCCGACGAAATTCGTAGTCGACAGCCCGGTGCGTCCCGGTGTCCGGCGCCGTCCGCGCCAGTCGTCACGCAATTCGATCGGGAAGCCGTTGACGTCGTCAAGACGATGAACGCAATGGCGTGCGACCGGAAACACCGTCGAACTGCCACGGAGCTCCGGCGAAGCGCCGGTCGGCCGAACCCCTTGGCGCGCCGGCGTCGAGCGGCAGCAGGTTCAGGGCCGATGGCGCTGTGAGCAGTCCCGGCCGCGGTAAGATTGATGGCGCCGGACTGATTCGGCCGGCGCATTGCGCCGAGCGGCGTCGGCGGCCCGGCAAAAGTCGTTGGCGGAATCAACGGAACGACGATCCGACCCAAGCGCTGAGCGTGCTTGCTTGGACTTATTACTCAAGCAATGCGGCGGTCTGCGCTCGGAAAGCCGAGTGAATCCAATAAGTCGCCCGGATCCCGCATTGTGACGCAAGGCGAGTCGCGCGCCCGGCCGCGCTGCGTTTCGAACAATCCGCTGCGCGGGCGATCCTGCGCTTTCGCCTTTCGCTGTCCGGTTTATATTAATATGTCTATTGGAGGGGAAGACTTGGTCAGCCGGCATTGCGAGACTCGCGAAGCGGTCCGCCGACGATGAGAAGAGGATGAGAGCCATGGCTGCCGGGTGGAGCAAGCGAGATGGCGCGGTTGGAGACCCCTGAAGCGAAATTGCCGGCTCCAGCGGTTCATCCGGCGTTGCGGATCGCGGCGATAGGTCTTCGCACAATTTTCATCGTCACGCTCTTGGCGCTGACGATCCGTGTCAGCATGCCGCAGAGCGAAACCATCTGGACCGCCTACGAGACGCCGGCCGACCTGATCCGATTTTGCCTTGGGCTCGCTTTATGCGTCTGGTTTTTGTTTCAGCTTTTCAATGGCCCAAAAGACGCCCAAGGCTACCGCACATGGCTCTATCTCGGCCTCGCCGCGGTGCCGTTTGCGCTGATCTGCCTGTTCGCCGTCTGGTGAGCGCGCTTCGGATTTCCACTACGGCTCAATGAGGCGTCCCGTCGCCGCTTTGATCGCAGCTTCGGTGCGGGTGGCCGCGCCAAGCTTTGCCCGCGCATTGTCGGTGTGAAAATCGACCGTCCGCTTGGTCAGACCGAGGATTTGCGCGATTTCGGCCGATGTCTTGCCGCGCGCCACCCAGGTCAGCACCTCAGTCTCGCGATCGTTGAGATCGACCGCCTTGGGCCACAGGGCCGCTGCGCGCGACGCCGTTAAGCCGCGCGGTGATGATGGTGGCGAGCACATCGAAATCGATCGGCTTGGTGACATAATCATCGGCGCCGAGTTGCCGGCCCTTGAGCTCGTTGTCGCGATCGGTCAAAGCCGTCAAGAATACGAACGGCATTTTCGAGAACCGCGGCGCCAACGCGATAAGGCGCTCCAGCAGTTCAAATCCCGACATCGCCGGCATGCTGATATCCGACAGCACCAGGTCGGGTCTGATTTTCAGGATCGCCGCGAGGCCTTCACTGCCGTCATGCGCAACGCTCACGTCGTAGCCACGGTCGAGCAATTCCTCGGCAATCAGCGCCGCAGTCTCGCGATCGTCCTCGATGCAAAGGATTTTTTTCTGCGCTTGCGGCATGCGGTCAGGGTAGCTCGAATTGATCCGAAATGCAGGCGTTTGTTCGTCGCAGATCGCAATTTACCTCAATCCGGTTTCCTGTGGTCGAGGCTTTGCGATATAGTCAGTGTTGAAACAGTCATCGATCCAATGGACATTATCATGCGGCATCCGCAATCGATCCGCTTCCATCTCGCCGCGGTGTTTTTGCTGTTCTTCGCGCTGGTGGTCATCCTCGGATCGTTCAGCATCTGGCGGCTGTCCAATTTCGAGGCCTTGTCGGCGGACGTCGCGGAAATCTGGTTGCCGACGACGCGCGCGCTCGGCGATTTGAATAACTATACGTCGGACTTCCGCGCTTTCGAAGGCAGCGAATTGCTGTCGGCGGACCCGTCCGAAGCGGCCGCCAGCGAAAAACAAATGGTGACCCTGGATCGGACAATCGCCGAGTCCGAACAGGAGTTCGAGCGCATCCGCCACGATGCGGCGGGAGACGACCTCTATCGACGCTTCAAGGAATGCTGGAACGGCTATCGAAGCATCGTCAATCAGATGCTGCTGATGTGGCGCAACGGTCACAAGGACGATGCGCTGCAAGTCTATGGCAGTTCTTCTCGGGCCGCCTATAACGCGGCAAGTGACACGCTAGGCCAGCTCACCGATCAGGCGGTCGCCAGCGCCCAAGTTGCCAGCGATCGCCTCGCAGTCGCCTATCGCTACGCCGTCTGGCTCATCATCCTCGCCATCATCGTCGCCGCGGTGCTGGTGATCGCCGCGCTCGTTCATATCAGCCGCTTTATTTCCGCGCCGCTTCTCGACCTTGCCGACCGCATGCGCCGCCTTGCCGCCAACGACACCGACATCGATATTCCCGAAACCAAACGGCAGGACGAGATCGGCAATATGGCGCAGGCGACCGTGGTATTTCGCAACAATGCGATCGCGCTGATGCGCAGCCAGGATATGCTGGCCCGCCAAGCGGCGTTGCTCGAGGAGCGGCTGGCGCATGAGCAGCGTCTGACGCTGATGCAGCGGAATTTCGTGTCGATGGCGTCGCATGAATTCCGCACGCCGCTGACGATCATCGACGGCCACGCCCGGCGGCTCGACAAGATCAAGGACGCCGTGAAACCTGCCGAAATTGCCGAGCGTGCCGGTAAGGTCCGCAGCGCCGTGCTGCGCATGACGCATCTGATCGACAACCTCCTCAACTCGTCGCGCCTGGTCGATGGCGGCGCCGGGCTTTATCTGCACCCGGCGGAGATGGACATGACGGCGCTGTTGCTGGAGATCTGCCAATTGCATCGCGAAATGGTGCCGACGGCGCAGATCACGGAGCGATTTGCCGCAGTTCCGGCACCCATGATCGGCGATGCCAAGCTGCTGTTTCAGGTTTTCAGCAATCTGCTTGCCAACGCCATCAAATATTCGCCCGGCGGCGGTACGATCGAAGTCGATGCGCAAAGTACAGCCGATGAAATCGTCGTGGCCATTACCGATCGCGGTATCGGTATTCCACCTATCGATCTCGACCGGCTGTTCGAGCGCTATCATCGCGGCAGCAATGTCTCGGGCATTGTCGGCACCGGTGTGGGACTCTATCTGGTCAAAACGGCCGTCGACCTGCATCACGGTGGCGTCGAGGTCGTCAGCAAGGAAGGCGAGGGCTCGCGCTTCACCATCCGCCTGCCGCGCCAGACTGCGGCGCCGATGAAAAATTGGTCGCCCAGCGACTCCATCGCGATGACGGACGCCTAATGAACGCCAGCCTGATGGGAATTTTGCGCCCGACGAAAGCCCTGACGCTCGCCCTCTTAATCTGCGGCATCGGTGCGTCGGTGTGTTTCGCCGGTCCGTCCGGCATTTTGCCGGCGAGCGGACTATTGATCCGCGCCGACTGGCAGGACCCGCAGTTTTTGCCGCCGCGGTTCCGCAACCATTGCAATTATGAGAACTTCACCGGCCGACCGTACTGCTCGGACCATTGTGGCGCGGACTATCAGTTTTATTACTGTTCGGAAGGCTCATTCGGGTGCTGCCGTCTCGGCCGCGGTTATTGCGATTTAAACGGCCTGTTGCGCTGTCACCCTTAACCGGCACGCCGCATCGTCGCGGCGATTTCGGCGGAACTTCCGTCAATGCTGGCCGTTCACACCAAATAATTCAAACACCGATATCGGAACTCCGGGCCCGGCGTTCCGCCGAGGCCCTCCCTATGTCACAGACTGTCGGCGATTTCCTGGTCGAGCGGCTTCATGCCTGGGGCGTGAGAAAAATCTTCGGCTATCCGGGCGACGGCATCAACGGCGTGTTCGGCGCACTGCAACCGCGCCGACGGCAAGATCGAGTTCATCCAGGCGCGGCACGAGGAAATGGCGGCGTTCATGGCCTCGGCCTACGCCAAATTCACCGGCGAACTCGGCGTCTGCATCGCGACCTCGGGGCCCGGCGCCTCGCATCTCATCACCGGGCTTTATGACGCGCGGCTCGACCACATGCCGGTCCTCGCCATTGCCGGTCAGCAGGCGCGCAACGCGATCGGCGGCCACTATCAGCAGGAAGTCGATCTGCCGAGCCTGTTCAAGGACGTCGCCGGCGCCTTCGTCGCGCAGGCCTCCGCGCCGGCGCAAGTGCGCCATCTGGTCGATCGTGCGATCCGAATCGCGCTCGGCGAGCGCCGGGTGACGGCGATCATCCTGCCCAACGATCTTCAGGAGATGCCCTACCAGGAGCCGCCGCGCAAGCACGGCACGGTCCATTCCGGCGTCGGCTTCACCAAGCCAAAGACCGTCCCTTACGACGCCGATCTGCGCCGCGCCGCCGAAGTGCTCAACAGCGGCAAGAAGAGTCGCGATGCTGGTCGGCGCCGGCGCGCTCAGCGCGACCGACGAAGTCATCGCGGTCGCGGACCGGCTGGAAGCCGGCGCAGCCAAGGCGCTGCTCGGCAAGGCCGTGCTGCCCGACGATCTGCCCTGGGTGACCGGTTCGATCGGCATGCTCGGCACCAAGCCGAGCTACGAGATGATGATGGAGTGCGACACGCTGCTGATGATCGGCTCCGGCTTTCCCTATTCGGAGTTCTTGCCGAAGGAAGGCCAGGCGCGCGGCGTGCAGATCGATCTGGCGCCGGACATGCTGTCGCTGCGCTATCCGATGGAAGTCAATCTGGTCGGCGACGCGGCGGAGACGCTGCGCGCGCTGTTGCCGCTGCTGAAGCAGAAGAGCGATGGCAAGTGGCGCAAAACGATCGAGAAGCAATGTCGCCGAATGGTGGAAGACGCTCGAGGCGCGCGCCATGGAGTCCGCCGATCCGGTCAATCCGCAACGCGTCACCTGGGAGCTGTCGCCACGGCTGCCCGATCGCGTCATTGTCACCAGCAATTCCGGCTCTTGCGCCAATTGGTACGCGCGCGATCTGAAAATGCGGCGCGGCATGATGGCGTCGCTGTCGGGCGGTCTTGCCTCGATGGGCGCGGCTGTGCCTTACGCCATCGCCGCGAAATTCGCTCATCCCGACCGCCCGGTCATCGCGCTGGTCGGCGACGGCGCCATGCAGATGAACAACATGGCCGAGCTGATCACCGTCGCCAAATATTGGCGGCAATGGTCCGACCATCGCTGGATCGTCTGCGTCTTCAACAACGAGGATCTCAACCAGGTCACCTGGGAGCAGCGGGTGATGGAGGGCGATCCGAAATTCAACGCCTCGCAGCAGATTCCCAACGTGCCGTATCACAGCTTCGCCGAGCTGATCGGGCTCAAAGGCATCTATGTGGACCGGCCCGACGCGGTGGGCGCCGCATGGGACGAAGCGCTCGCCGCCGATCGGCCCGTGGTGCTCGAAGTCAAAACCGATCCCGAAGTGCCGCCGCTGCCGCCGCACATCACGTTCGAGCAGGCCAAGCATTTCACGCAGCGCTGGTCGAGGGCGATCCCCACGAGGGCAACATCATCATGGAGACGGCAAGGCAGGTTCTGGCTTCGATCATTCCCGGGAAGTGAAGCAAGCAAAATAAAACAACGGCGCCGGGCTGCGAGCTTTGGGTCGCGCGCGTCGCTGCTCGGCATGCTTCCAAATCGCTGAAAATTTTATCCAGCTTGACGGTAAAAGC
Source organism: uncultured Alphaproteobacteria bacterium (assembly GCA_963784005.1). GTDB lineage: Bacteria > Pseudomonadota > Alphaproteobacteria > Rhizobiales > Xanthobacteraceae > BOG-931. The sequence continues at coordinate 204,159 of CAWAPT010000013.1, forward strand.
GTAACTCCAAGGCAACAACTCTTCGCTAAGTAGTTTCACTTCCTTTTTAGACATTGAATTTATGACAGGCCTCGTTTGGAGGGTGCGCCGGTCATGCAGGCATGGTCGGCGGTTTTCGTAGTCGTTTTGGGGGAAAGATCACGCAGCAGCTCCAGGATTCCGTCAGATGACAAACGTCATTCGCGTTCTTCTCAACGCAATCGGCCGAATACCGCGTGAGGTGAGGCGCTTTCGCCGCGACGAAGGCGGCGCCATGGCCATGATGATGGGGCTGGCGGCAATCCCGCTCATTTTCTCCGTGGGCGCCGGCGTCGATTACGGCACCGCGAACATGGCAAAGGCGAAGCTCGACGCCGTCGCCGACACGGCTGCGTTGTCGGCCGTCGATCACCAATCGATATCGGGCACCGCGGCGGCAGCCCAGACCGCCGCCCAAAACGATTTCAAAGCCGAAGCTGCCAATATCCCCAACGTTACGGTCGCGAGCGTATCGGCTACGGTGACGGATACGGCAACGGGGCGGACCGCCATCGTCAGCTATACGGCAACGAAGCCAAATCTGTTCATGGGGCTATTTGGCAATCCGACGATGACGATCACCGGTTCTTCGACCTCGGAAGCCGGCCTGCCGGTGAATATCAACTTTTACCTGCTACTCGACAATTCGCCGTCGATGAACATCGCCGCGACCACGGCCGGGATCACCTTGATGGTCGCCAACACCCCGTCGCAAGGCGGCTGCGCGTTTGCCTGTCACGAATCCAATCCGTCCGCGGATAACCTTGGCAATGCCGGCGGCGTCGATAACTACACGCTTGCGAGCAAGCTCGGCGTAGTGACACGGATGGAGAATTTGGCAAGCGCGACGCAGTCGCTGATGAGTACCGCATCGTCGACGGAAGGCAGCAACACCACGCAATACCAAATGGCGCTCTACACGTTCAACGCGTCGGGCCTCAACACGATCCAGGCGCTGACATCCAATCTCGCGAACGCACAGGCTGCGGCGGCAAATATCAACGTGCTGGAAGTCTACGATAACAATTGGCTCACGAGCACAAACAACAACAACGACACGGATACAAATTTCGAAACGGCCATGTCGCAAATCAACACCATAATGCCGACCCCGGGCTTGGGCACGCCAAACAGCACGCCGCGCGAGGTGCTGTTCATCGTTTCCGACGGAGTCGATGATGAAGTCTCGTCGAGTTGTTTGCAGTCGCTGGACGGCAACCGCTGCCAGCAACCGTTCAGCACGACGTGGTGCACGACCGTGAAGAATCGCGGCATCCTCATCGCGGTCCTCTATACCGACTATCTGCCGCTGCCGACCAACTCCTGGTACAACAATTGGATTGCGCCGTTTCAGAGCCAGATCAGCCCCAATATGGAAAGCTGCGCGTCGCCGGGCATGTTTTTCTCGGTGACCACCGATGGCGATATCACGGCAGCGATGCAGACGCTGTTCCAGCAGGCGGTCGCCACGGCGCGGCTGACGAAATGACCGCAATAAAGCCACGGCGATAATCTTCTGGTTTCCTGCCCTTGCCGGGTGGCGGAGATACGCTATTTTGCCGCCATGTCGCGGGCTCGCGCGGCGCGCGGGTGTAGCTCAATGGTAGAGCAGAAGCCTTCCAAGCTTATGACGAGGGTTCGATTCCCTTCACCCGCTCCAGTCTGTACTGCGAAGCAGCTTTGACTGTCCGCCGGCGCCTTGGAAAGGCTGCCGCTGCATTGTCTGCATGGTCGAAACGCGGTTCCGCTTCAAGGGCTGGCGGCCGGGCCTTGTGGCCGGGACTTGCGTTGCTTACCGCCAACAGGCATGTGAACGCGGCCTAGGAGTGTAGCTCAATGGCTAGAGCACCGGTCTCCAAAACCGGGGGTTGGGGGTTCGAGTCCCTCCACTCCTGCCAGGCTCAGATGACGGAAGACAGATGACGGAGGACGGATTAAGGGGCCGTTGGGCCAGATCAGCCTCTTTCTATCCGTCGTCTGTCGTCCGACCTCCGTCCTCCGGTCCCTTGACGCTATGACCGGCCGGCAGTAGGAAGCTGCCATCGCCTGCGGCCCGGTAACGGACTTCCGCGGCGAACATATTCCCCAAAAGGAACCGCTGGTCGGTCTCGTCCTTAAAGTCTGGGCGGGGGCGTGGCGTGGTTATTGGATTACGCGATGGCAAAAATCAGCCCATTCAAGTTTCTGCAGGAAGTGCGGGCCGAGGGGGATAAGGTCACGTGGCCGACGCGCAAGGAGACCACCGTGACGACCATCATGGTATTCATCATGGTTGTCATCGCCTCGATCTTCTTTCTGCTCGCCGATCAGGTCATGCGCTTTGTGGTCAGCTTTCTGCTTGGCATCAACTCGTGAGCTTTTCGAATAACGGCCCAAAATTGATGATCTGGAATTCATGATATGACGAGCCGATGGTACGCCGTCCACGCCTACTCAAACTTTGAGAACAAGGTGATGGAGTTGATTCGTGAGCAGGCCAAGCAGCGCGGATTGTCGGGGCTGTTCGAGGAAATCCTGGTACCGAAGGAAAAGGTCGTCGAAGTGCGGCGCGGGCGTAAAATCGACGCCGAACGAAAATTTTTCCCGGGCTATGTCCTGGTCAAGATGGAAATGACCGATGAGGCCTACCATCTGATCAAGAATACCCCGAAGGTGACCGGCTTCCTCGGCTCCGATAACAAGCCGATGCCGCTCTCCGAAGCCGAAGCCCAACGCATTATCCATCAAGTGCAGGAGGGCATCGAACGGCCGAAACCTTCGGTTTCGTTCGAAGTGGGCGAGCAGGTTCGCGTATCGGACGGGCCGTTCGCGTCCTTCAACGGCACGGTGGAAGAGGTCGACGAAGGACGCTCGCGCCTCAAAGTCGCGGTGTCGATCTTCGGCCGCGCGACCCCGGTGGAGCTCGAATTCGGACAGGTGGAGAAACTGTAGACGGAGGACAGACGACGGAGGACAGACGACGGAGGACAGACTAAAGAGGCGATAAGGGCGTACTTGATCCGTCTTCTGTCGTCCGTCATCGGTCGTCTGAAACGTGGGAGGTGAGGCGGTTGCCAGCCGTCGAAATCCGCACCACTAACAGGAGCAAAGCATGGCGAAGAAAATCACTGGATATGTGAAGTTGCAGGTGCCGGCGGGGGCGGCAAACCCATCGCCGCCGATCGGACCGGCATTGGGCCAGCGTGGCCTCAACATCATGGAGTTCTGCAAGGCGTTCAACGCGCAGACCCAGAAGCTGGAAAAGGGCGCACCGATCCCGGTTACGATCACCGTCTACGCCGACCGCTCGTTCAGCTTCGAGCTGCGCACACCGCCGGTGTCGCACTTCCTCAAAAAGGCGGCGAAGCTGGAGGGCGGCTCAAAGACACCGGGCCGCGATTTTGCCGGTTCGGTAACGAAGGCGCAAGTGCGCGAAATCGCCGAGCAGAAGATGAAAGATCTCAACTGCGACACCATCGAATCCGCCATGAGCATGATCGAAGGTTCGGCGCGCTCGATGGGGCTGGAGGTGAAAGCATGAGCACGCTTGGAAAACGCACGCTTGCCGCCCGCGAAGGCGTCGACCGCGAAAAGCTTTATCCGCTCCAGGAAGCCGTGAAGCTGGTCAAGGAGCGCGCCAAGGCCAAGTTCGATGAGACCGTCGAGGTGGCAATGAATCTCGGCGTCGATCCGCGCCATGCCGATCAGCAGGTGCGCGGTGTCGTCAATCTGCCGAACGGCTCCGGACGCTCGGTGCGCGTCGCCGTGTTCGCGCGCGGCGCCAAAGCCGACGAGGCCAAGGCGGCGGGTGCCGACGTCGTCGGCGCGGAGGATCTGGTGGAGAAAGTTCAAGGCGGCACGATCGACTTCGATCGCGTCGTCGCCACGCCAGACCTGATGCCGCTGGTCGGCCGCCTCGGTAAGGTGCTCGGGCCCCGCGGGTTGATGCCTAATCCCAAAGTCGGCACCGTGACCATGGACATCACCAATGCCGTGCGCGGCGCCAAGGGCGGCTCGGTCGAGTTCCGTGTCGAGAAGGCCGGCATTGTCCAAGCCGGCATCGGCAAGGCATCGTTTAGCGCGGAAAAGCTGGTCGAGAACATCATGGCGTTCGCCGATGCCGTGCAGAAATCGCGGCCGGCCGGTGCCAAGGGTCACTTCATCAACCGCGTCGCCATTTCCTCGACCATGGGCCCCGGCGTGAAGGTCGTGCCGGCAAGTCTGTTCCCCAACTCGCAACAGACGCACTAACCGCCGACCGTTGCCCCTCCTGCCACTGGGGGGAGGGGCAACAAATTCACGCCGCCGCGCGTTTTCCCCACAGCGCCTGCGTCGCGATCCGCGCGCCTTCGACCAGCGACTTTAGCTTCGCCCACATGATCGTAGGATGCACCCGGCGTGCGAACGGACTTTGCGCAAAACCGCAATCGGTGCCGCCCATGACATTTTCACGCCCGACGATCTTGGCGAGCCGCACGATGCGCTCGGCCACGAGTTCGGGGTGTTCGACGATATTGGTGGCGTGACTGATCACGCCCGGAATCAAAATCTTGCCGGGCGGCAGTTTCGCCGTCTCCCAGACCCGCCATTCATGCGCGTGGCGCGGATTGGCGGCCTCGAAGGAATAATGTCCGACGCGCACCTGCAGCACGAGATCGATGATGTCCTTGAGCGGTACGTCGAAGGCATGCGGGCCATTCCAGCTTCCCCAGCAGATGTGATAGCGCGAGCGTTCCTCCGGGATGCCGCGCAGCGCGTGATTGAGCGCGTCGATGCGCAACTGCGCCCAGCGGCGGTAATCCACATTCGACATCGGCGGCACCATGCGCTCGTACATGTAGGGCAGGAACGCGTCGTCGATCTGGACGTAAAGCCCGGCGTCGACGATCGCCTTGTATTCCCGATGCAGCGCGTCGGCGAGCGCCGTCAGGCACGCCTCTTCGTCTTTGTAGTGCTCGATCTTGGCACCGGGGAACGCGCTTGCGGGCGCAACAACGGGAAGGAATCCGGCCAAAGAGGGAAGTTTGTCCTTCGCCTTGGCGATACCGGCCTTGAGGTTTTTGATATCGCGCCCGACCAATGCGTCGCCGGAATAGGAGATCGCGTCGTTGACCACGACGCGATTGCCGAGCCGTTTGCCGAGGCCCGATGCGACGTCGTATTCCGCGTAGAATTCCGGGAACGCGTCGCGATCGCGGCCGCCGGACATCGACGCCATCGGGTCCTTGGTTTCCTCAGGCGTTGCCAGCCGGATTGTGATGCCGGTCAACCGCTTATGGACGTAGAAGGCCCAGTTGGCGCCTTTGCTGAACTCGCCGTCGCTGACGATGTCGATGCCGGTTTCGGCCTGCTGACGCACCACTTCGGCGACGGATTCGGCAAGGCAGGCTTCGAACGCCGCTTCGTCGTATGGCTTGCCGCCCTCGATGTCCCGCCAGAATGCCACCAGCGCGGGCGGCCGGATCAAGCTGCCGACATGGGTGGTTAGGATACGATCAGGCATGGTCAGGTCTCCCTCCAGATATTTTGGGCGCGATGCTATGACGCAAACGATCGCCGGCAAAGGACCGGGTGGTGCCGACAAATCCGCTTGGCAAGTCCGCTTTCAACCGCTAAATAGACGGTGTGGGCGTGCCGGCCCGGTTTGTCGGCGCGCCTTTATGCGCTTCTCAAACCCCATTGGAGTGAACCATCACCTCTTAGACCCGACCGTTTGGATTTTCTAAGAGGCTGAGGACCTTAGTGGATTTGAAGGCGCATTCCTGTCCGAGACTGCAGGTGCCGGCGACGGCTTAATTCGGGCCTCCAAAAGAGGGCGAGCCAGCATAGACGGGTGAAGGACGAAGGCAGCCGCACCCTACCCATCCCCGCTTGCAGGGGAGGGCGGGTGGGGACCCTTTCGTTCTGACCTCGATGGCCCGGCAAGGCTTAGCGTCCACAAGACGAAAGCTGTGCCGGGGGGCAGGTTGTAAATGTCGTCCTGCCTGGTTCGTCGATGACCTCGATGGGTAGCGCGGGATGGCCGGCATCAACCCGGCGGTTCCGTTAGACGAGCCGCCAACCGGAGAGAGCTTTGGATCGCGCGGGAAAAAGCGAAGCCGTCACAGCCTTGGCCGAGGTCTTCAAGACCACCAAGGTCGTCGTCGTCGCTCATTATTCCGGCCTGACGGTCGCTCAGATGCAGAAATCTGCGTCGGCAGATGAAGCAGGCTGGCGCGAGCGTGAAGGTCGCGAAGAATCGCCTAGCCAAGATCGCTCTCCAAGGCAGCGACGTTGCCTCGATCGCGCCTTTGCTTAAGGGCCCGGCCTTGATCGCCTTCTCGGGCGATCCAGTGGCGGCGCCCAAGGTCGCCGTCGATTTCGCCAAGACGAATGAGCGTTTCATCATTCTTGGCGGAGCGATGGGCACCACGACGCTCGACCCGAATGGGGTCAAGGCGCTTGCCGCCTTGCCCTCGCTCGACGAGCTGCGGGCAAAGATCGTCGGCCTTATCCAGGCGCCGGCAACCAAGATCGCGCAGGTGGTCAATGCTCCTGCCGCCAAGGTCGCCCGCGTGGTCCAGGCCTACGCCGCCAAGAGCGGTGCAAGCGGCGGTGAAAGCGCGGCTGCCTAAGGCATCATTCAAAGGTTAGAACCGAAGGACAAAACTCATGGCTGATCTGCAAAAAATCGTGAATGACCTCTCAGGCCTCACCGTGCTGGAGGCTTCCGAGCTCGCCAAGCTTCTCGAAGAGAAGTGGGGCGTTTCGGCTGCCGCCGCGGTTGCGGTAGCGGCTGGTCCCGCGTCCGCCGCGGCTCCGGCGGCTGAGGAAAAGACTGAATTTACGGTGGTTCTCGCCTCCGCCGGCGAGAAGAAGATCGAGGTGATCAAGGAAGTTCGCGCGCTCACCGGACTGGGCCTCAAAGAGGCCAAGGACCTGGTCGAAGGCGCGCCGAAGACCGTCAAGGAAGGCGTCAACAAGGACGAGGCCGCCAAGATCAAGGCGACGCTCGAAAAGGTCGGCGCAAAGGTTGAGCTTAAGTAACCAATGCTTACTTAAGGGAAATCCCGGGCGAGCAGAGCGAGACCCCGAGGACCCCAAGAGGCTTAAGTTGTGGATGGCCGGGTCAAGCCCGGCCGTGAAGAGGTGAGAGAGTGAAATTCCCGGCAAGCGAAAGCTGGGGATCCAGCGCAGTAAAGCGTGCGGCGGAGTGATTCGGAACTTTTGCCAAATCACCCGAAAATAGGGGCGCAAAGATTTGGCGTATGACGCCTGTCCCGACGGTCGCGATGGATTGCGACCCTCTGGAGAGTCGTCTTGATCGCCTCGGTGCCGCGAACGGCAGGCGCGTATCTTTAAAAGAGATATTCACCCTTGCGGTTCGGGCGTCATGGTTTGAGCGGACGGTGCGACAGCCGGCGGTTCGAACCCGATGGTTCGATTGAGCGAGAGGATATGATGGCGCAGACGTTTATCGGTCGCAAGCGCGTAAGGAAGTTTTTCGGAAAAATCGAGGAAGTCGCGGAGATGCCGAACCTCATTGAGGTTCAAAAGGCGTCCTACGACCAATTCCTGCTGGTGGTGGAGCCGCAAGGCGGCCGGCCCAACGAGGGCCTGCAGGCGGTGTTCAAGTCGGTATTCCCGATCTCCGATTTTTCCAACTCGTCGATGCTCGAATTCGTCAAATACGAATTCGAGCCGCCGAAATACAACGTCGACGAGTGCCGTCAGCGTGGCATGACCTACGCCGCGCCGCTCAAGGTGACGCTGCGGCTGATCGTGTTCGATATCGACGAAGAGACCGGCGCCAAGTCGGTCAAGGACATCAAGGAGCAGGATGTCTATATGGGCGACATTCCGCTCATGACCAACAACGGCACCTTCGTCGTCAACGGCACCGAGCGTGTCATCGTCTCCCAGATGCATCGCTCGCCGGGCGTATTCTTCGATCACGACAAGGGCAAGACGCATTCGTCGGGCAAATTGCTGTTCGCCGCGCGCATCATCCCCTATCGCGGGTCATGGCTCGACATCGAGTTCGACGCCAAGGACATCGTTCATGCGCGTGTCGACCGGCGCCGCAAAATCCCGGTAACGTCGCTGCTCTATGCGCTCGGCATGTCGGGCGAGGAAATCCTCAACACCTTCTATAAGCAGGTGCCCTACAAGCGCATCAAGGAAGGCTGGCGCGTGCCGTTCGACGCCAACCGGCTGCGCGGCTACAAAGCGATCAACGATTTGGTCGACGCCGATACCGGCAAAGTCGTGCTCGAAGCGGGCAAGAAACTGACGGTACGCCAGTCTCGTCAGCTTGCTGAAAAGGGTCTCAAGGCGCTGCGGATCTCCGATGAAGAGCTGATCGGCCATTACATCGCCGAGGATCTCGTCAATACCAAAACCGGCGAAATATATGCCGAGGCCGGCGAAGAGATCACCGGCACCGAAAAGAAAGACGGCCAGTGGGATATCAACGTCGGCAAGACGCCGCTGAAGGCGCTGGTCGATTTCGGTTACAAGGAGCTGCCGCTCCTTAACATCGACCATGTCAATGTCGGCGCCTACATCCGCAATACGCTGGCGATCGACAAGAACATGACGCGCGAAGATGCGCTGTTCGACATCTATCGCGTCATGCGTCCGGGCGAGCCGCCGACGATCGACACCGCGCAGAACATGTTCCAGTCGCTGTTCTTCGATTCGGAGCGTTACGATCTGTCTGCCGTCGGCCGGGTCAAGATGAACATGCGGCTCGATCTCGACGCGCCCGACACCATGCGTGTGCTCCGCAAGGAAGACATCATCGCGGTGATCCGCACGCTCGTCGATCTGCGCGACGGTAAGGGCGAGATCGACGACATCGACCATCTCGGCAATCGCCGGGTGCGCTCGGTCGGCGAGCTGATGGAAAATCAGTATCGTATCGGCCTTCTGCGCATGGAGCGCGCCATCAAGGAGCGCATGTCGTCGGTCGATATCGACACGGTAATGCCGCAGGACCTGATCAACGCCAAGCCGGCGGCGGCTGCCGTGCGCGAGTTCTTCGGTTCCTCGCAACTCTCGCAGTTCATGGATCAGACCAATCCGCTGTCGGAGATCACGCACAAGCGGCGGCTCTCGGCGCTGGGCCCGGGTGGCCTCACGCGCGAGCGCGCCGGCTTCGAAGTGCGCGACGTGCACCCCACGCATTATGGGCGCATCTGTCCGATCGAGACGCCGGAAGGGCCGAATATCGGTCTTATTAATTCGCTCGCGACCTATGCGCGGGTCAACAAATACGGCTTCGTCGAGACGCCGTATCGCAAGGTCAAGGACGGTCGCGTCACCGACGAGGTGATCTATCTCTCGGCGATGGAAGAAGGGCGCTACACTGTGGCGCAGGCCAATTCCGTCATCGATGCGAAAGGCCGTTTCACCGACGATCTCGTGGTCGTGCGGCATGCCGGCAACGTCCAGCTTATTCCACCCGACAAGGTGGATTTCATGGACGTGTCGCCGAAACAGCTGGTTTCGGTCGCGGCAGCCCTTATCCCGTTTCTCGAGAACGACGACGCCAACCGCGCGCTGATGGGCTCCAACATGCAGCGCCAGGCGGTGCCGCTCGTTCGTGCCGAGGCGCCGTTCGTGGGCACCGGGATGGAAGGCGTCGTCGCGCGCAATTCCGGCGCGGCGATCGCCGCGCGCCGCACCGGGGTGGTCGATCAAGTGGACGCGACGCGTATCGTCATTCGCGCCACTGACAAGTCGGATCCGACCAAGCCCGGCGTCGATATCTACCGGCTGATGAAGTTCCAGCGCTCCAACCAGAACACCTGCATCAATCAGCGTCCGCTGGTGAAAGTGAGCGATCAGGTCAACAAGGGCGACATCATTGCCGACGGTCCATCGACCGATCTCGGCGAGCTTGCACTCGGGCGCAACGCGCTGGTCGCGTTCATGCCGTGGAACGGCTACAACTTCGAGGACTCGATCCTGTTGTCCGAGCGCATCGTCAAGGACAACGTCTTCACCTCGATCCATATCGAGGAATTCGAGGTGATGGCCCGCGACACCAAGCTGGGGCCTGAGGAAATCACCCGCGATATTCCCAACGTCTCGGAAGAGACGCTGAAGAATCTCGATGAGGCCGGCATCGTTTATATCGGCGCCGAGGTGCGCGCCGGCGACATTCTGGTCGGTAAGATCACGCCGAAGGGCGAAAGCCCGATGACGCCGGAGGAAAAACTTCTGCGCGCCATCTTCGGCGAAAAAGCCTCCGACGTGCGCGACACCTCGTTACGCGTTCCGCCCGGCGTGCAAGGCACCGTCGTCGAAGTCCGCGTCTTCAACCGGCACGGCGTCGACAAGGACGAACGCGCGCTTGCCATCGAGCGTGAAGAGATCGAACGGCTCGCCAAGGACCGCGACGACGAGCAAGCGATCCTCGACCGCAACGTCTATGGCCGTCTCGCCGAATTGCTGGAAGGCCGCCAAGGTATTGCCGGCCCGAAGGGCTTTAAGAAAGACACCAAGATCAGCCGTGCGGTGCTCGAAGAATATCCGCGTGCGCAATGGTGGCTGTTCGCTTCGCCCAACGACAAGATCATGGCGGAGATCGAGGCCATCCGGAAGCAATATGACAAGTCGAAGAAACGGCTCGAGCAGCGCTTCCTCGACAAGGTCGAGAAACTGCAGCGTGGCGACGAATTGCCGCCCGGCGTCATGAAGATGGTCAAAGTCTTCGTCGCCGTGAAACGCAAGATTCAGCCCGGCGACAAGATGGCCGGCCGTCACGGCAACAAGGGTGTGGTGTCGAAAATCGTCCCGTCGGAGGACATGCCTTTCCTTGCCGACGGCACCTCTGTCAACGTCGTGCTCAATCCGCTCGGCGTGCCGAGCCGCATGAATGTCGGTCAAATCCTGGAAACCCATCTCGGCTGGGCCTGCGCCGGCCTCGGCATCAAGATCGGGAATGCGGTCGATACCTATCACGGCAAGCGAGATCCCAAGCCGCTGAAGGAGCTGCTGCGCAAGATTTACGGCGAAGACGAGACCATCAAGTCGCTCGATGAGAAAGGTCTCATGGAACTCGGCACCAATCTGCGACATGGCGTGCCGATTTCGACGCCGGTGTTCGACGGCGCGAAAGAGGCCGACATCGAGCACATGCTCGATCTCGCCGGCCTCGATCATTCCGGCCAAGTGTCGCTCTATGACGGGCGCACCGGCGATACGTTCGATCGCAAGGTCACGGTCGGCTACATCTACATGTTGAAGCTGCACCACCTTGTCGACGACAAGATCCATGCCCGGTCGATCGGCCCCTACAGCCTCGTCACTCAGCAGCCGCTGGGCGGTAAGGCGCAGTTCGGTGGTCAGCGCTTCGGTGAAATGGAAGTGTGGGCGCTGGAAGCTTACGGCGCCGCTTACACGCTGCAGGAAATGCTGACGGTGAAGTCCGACAACGTCGCCGGACGGACCAAGGTCTACGAATCGATCGTGCGCGGCGACGACGCGTTCGAGTCCGGTATTCCGGAATCGTTCAATGTGCTGGTCAAGGAAATGCGCTCGCTCGGGCTCAACGTCGACCTGCATAATTCCAAGCAGCAGCGCGGCGGTGACGGCAGCATGTCCGAGGCGGCCGAGTAACGGACGACAGAGAACAGACGACGGAGGACGGACAACACCGAGCGATGACGCAGACCTGATCTGTCGTCCGTCCTCAGTCGTCCGTCGTCCGGCAACTCCAAGCGGAGAAGACGATGAACCAAGAGATCATGAATCTTTTCAGCCCGCAGGTGCCGGCTCAGGTCTTCGACCAGATCCGGATTTCGATCGCGAGCCCCGATAAGATTCTGTCCTGGTCCTACGGCGAGATCAAAAAGCCCGAGACCATCAATTACCGCACCTTCAAGCCTGAGCGCGACGGCCTATTCTGCGCGCGCATCTTCGGGCCGATCAAGGATTACGAGTGCTTGTGCGGCAAGTACAAGCGCATGAAGTACAAGGGCATTATCTGCGAGAAGTGCTCGGTCGAAGTGACGTTGTCGCGCGTGCGGCGCGAGCGCATGGGCCATATCGAGCTCGCCGCGCCAGTGGCGCATATCTGGTTCTTGAAGTCGCTGCCGTCGCGCATCGGCCTGTTGCTCGACATGACGCTCAAGGATCTCGAGCGCATCCTTTATTTCGAGTACTACGTCGTGCTGGAGCCGGGTCTCACGCCGCTCAAGGACCGCCAGCTGCTCTCAGAGGACGATTACGTCAAGGCGCAGGATGAATTCGGCGCCGACAGCTTCACCGCCATGATCGGCGCGGAAGCGATCCGCGAAATGCTCAAGGCCCTCGATCTGGAGAAGATGGCTGCGGATTTGCGTGTGGAGATCGCGGAATCGACCTCGGAGCTCAAGCCGAAGAAGCTCGCCAAGCGGCTAAAGCTGATCGAGGCGTTCACCCAATCCAGCAACAAGCCGGAATGGATGATCCTGACGCATGTGCCGGTCATTCCGCCGGATCTGCGCCCGCTGGTGCCGCTTGACGGCGGCCGCTTCGCGACGTCCGACCTCAACGATCTTTATCGCCGCGTCATCAACCGCAACAACCGCCTGAAGCGGCTCATCGAGTTGCGCGCTCCCGACATCATCATCCGCAACGAGAAGCGGATGCTGCAGGAGGCGGTCGACGCGTTGTTCGACAACGGCCGCCGCGGCCGCGTCATCACCGGCGCCAACAAGCGGCCGCTGAAGTCGCTCGCCGATATGCTGAAAGGCAAGCAGGGCCGGTTCCGGCAGAATCTGCTCGGCAAGCGCGTCGATTATTCCGGCCGTTCGGTGATCGTGGTCGGTCCGGAGCTCAAGCTGCATCAGTGCGGCCTGCCGAAGAAGATGGCGCTCGAACTGTTCAAGCCATTCATCTATTCGCGGCTCGATGCCAAAGGCCTGTCAACCACCGTGAAACAAGCGAAGAAACTCGTCGAGAAGGAGAAGCCCGAGGTTTGGGATATCCTCGACGAGGTTATCCGCGAGCATCCGGTGCTGCTCAATCGCGCGCCGACCTTGCATCGCCTCGGTATTCAGGCGTTCGAGCCGGTTTTGATCGAAGGCAAGGCGATTCAACTGCATCCGCTGGTCTGCGCCGCGTTCAATGCCGACTTCGACGGCGACCAGATGGCGGTTCACGTGCCGTTGTCGCTCGAAGCGCAGCTCGAAGCGCGCGTCCTGATGATGTCGACCAACAACATCCTGCATCCCGCCAACGGCGCGCCAATCATCGTGCCGTCGCAGGACATCGTGCTCGGACTCTACTACCTCTCGATCGTCCGCGAAGGCGCGGCGTCCGACAAGCCGAAAATATTCGGCGATATTGCTGAGATCGAACTGGCCTTGCACGAGAAGGCCGTCGGCCTGCACAGCAAGATCAAATACCGCTGGCAGGGCGTCGGCGAAGACAGCAAGCCGGTGACGCGCTGGTACGACACGACGCCGGGCCGCGTCATTCTCGGCTCGGTATTGCCGAAGCTCGCCAAGACTCCATTCGACCTCGTCAACAAGCTCATGACGAAGCGCGAAATCTCCGGCATGATCGATACGGTGTACCGCCACTGCGGTCAGAAGGAGACGGTGATCTTCTGCGACCGCGTCATGTCGCTCGGGTTTCATCATGCCTTCAAGGCCGGCATCTCGTTCGGCAAGGACGACATGGTGGTGCCGCGCTCCAAGCCGGCGAGCGTCAATAAGACGCGCGATCTCGTCAAGGAATTCGAGCAGCAATATAACGACGGCCTGATCACACAAGGCGAGAAGTACAACAAGGTCGTTGACGCCTGGTCGAAGTGCACGGAAGAGATCGCCGAGGCGATGATGAAGGAGATCTCGACCTCCAAGCCCGCCGAGAAGGGGCAGGAAGCCCAGGTCAACTCGATCTACATGATGGCGCATTCCGGCGCGCGCGGCTCGCCCGCGCAGATGCGTCAGCTCGCCGGCATGCGCGGCCTGATGGCCAAGCCGTCGGGCGAAATCATCGAGAGCCCGATCATCTCGAACTTCAAGGAAGGCCTCTCGGTGCTCGAGTACTTCAACTCGACGCATGGCGCGCGCAAGGGTCTCGCCGACACCGCGCTCAAGACCGCGAATTCCGGCTATCTGACGCGCCGGCTCGTTGACGTGGCGCAGGATTGCATCATCACCGATGTGGACTGTGGCACGACACGCGGCATCAAGGTGCGCGCCATCATCGATTCCGGCACGGTCGTCGCCTCGCTGGCGAGCCGCATTCTCGGCCGCACCACGGCCATGGATGTGCGCGATCCGTCGAGCAACGAAGTGCTGGTGCCGAATGCGACGCTGCTCGAAGAGCAACACGTCGAGCGGCTGGTGAACGCCGGCGTGCAGGAGCTCAAGATTCGCTCGGTGCTCACCTGCGAGACCACGAGCGGCTGCTGCGGCATGTGCTATGGGCGCGATCTTGCCCGCGGCACGCCGGTCAATATGGGCGAGGCGGTGGGCGTCATCGCCGCGCAATCGATCGGCGAACCGGGCACGCAGCTTACCATGCGCACGTTCCACATTGGCGGCGCGGCGCAGATCTCGGAGCAATCGTTCGTCGAGTTCGAACTTCGATGGCGCCATCAAGATCAAGAACCGCAACATCACCCGCAATTCGGATGGCGAACTGATCGCGATGGGCCGCAACCTGATCGTCGCGGTGCTCGATCCGGATGGTACCGAGCGCGCTGTCCATCGCATTCCATACGGAGCGCGGGTCAAGGTCGACGATGATGAGCACATCAAGCGCGGCCAGCGGCTCGCCGAGTGGGATCCCTATACCCGTCCGATCCTGACCGAGCTCGAGGGCACGGTTGGTTACGAGGACTTGGTCGACGGCCAGTCGCTGACGGAAACGCTCGACGAATCGACCGGCATCGCCAAACGCGTGGTTATCGACTGGCGCTCGGGCTCAGCCCGCGGCCAGCAGGACCTGCGCCCGGCGCTGGTGATCAAGGGCAAGGATGGCAAGATCCTCAAGCTCAGCCGCGGCGGCGATGCCCGCTACATGCTGGCGGTCGATGCCATCATTTCGGTCGATCCCAACGTCAAGGTGGCTGCGGCGGATGTCATCGCCCGTATCCCGACCGAGAGCGCGAAAACGCGCGACATCACCGGCGGTCTGCCGCGTGTTGCCGAGCTGTTCGAAGCGCGGCGGCCGAAGGAATCCGCGGTCATCGCGGAAATCTCCGGCACCGTCCGCTTCGGCCGCGACTACAAGAACAAGCGGCGCATCGCCATCGAGCCGTCGAGCAGCGATGACGAGGCCAAGGAGTATCTCGTCGCCAAGGGCAAGCACATCCACTTGCAGGACGGCGACGTCATCGAGAAGGGCGACTACATTGTCGAAGGCAACCCGGCGCCGCATGACATTCTGGCGATCAAGGGCGTCGAGGAGCTTGCCGACTACCTCGTCAACGAGATCCAGGACGTCTATCGGCTCCAGGGTGTCGCGATCAACGACAAGCACATCGAAGTGATCGTGCGGCAGATGCTGCAGAAGGTCGAGATCGACGATTCCGGCGAAACCGAGCTGATCCAGGGCGAGCAAGTCGACAAGATCGAGTTCGACGAAGTCAATGTGCGCGTCGTGGCGGAAGGCAAGAAGCCGGCGACGGCGCATCCGGTGCTGCTCGGCATCACCAAGGCCTCGCTACAGACGCGCTCGTTCATCTCGGCGGCTTCGTTCCAGGAGACGACGCGCGTGCTGACGGAGGCCGCGGTCAACGGCAAGCACGATACGCTCGACGGGCTCAAGGAGAATGTCATTGTCGGCCGCCTGATCCCGGCCGGGACCGGCGCCATGATGAACAAGATCCGTGAAGTTGCCGTCAAGCGCGACGCCCTTATTCTCGCGGAGCGCGAGAAGGAGAAAGAGGCGGCGGAGGCTGCGGTGAAGGCTGCAGCGGCCGCGGAGCCTGTGGCGCTGCCGGCGGCGGAATAGCTTTCGCCGCTTGCGAGGAAATCGAGGGCCGCCACGTTGGCGGCCCTTATTTTTTGAGCGAGAAGGATTCATGACAGATGCAGCGCCCATCAAGGTCTTGAGCGGCGGCGCCATGCGGTCGCTTATGATCGAGATCGTGCCGCTGTTTGAGGGCGCCAGCGGGATCAAGGTCGAGATCGAATTCCGCCTGACATCGGTGCTGAAGAAAGAGATCGAGGACGGTGCGATATTCGACCTCGCACTGTTGCCGCGGCCGGAGCTCGATGCGTTGGTGCAGGCCGGCAAGATCAGGGCGGGCAGCGCGGTCGACGTAACGCGCTCCGCCGTTGGGCTTGCCGTGCGCGCCGGTGCCGCTAAGCCTGACATCGCGACCGTGGCGGCCTTCACCCGCACGCTCATTGCGGCGCGCTCCATCGCCTATAGCGACGGTCCGAGCGGCGCCTATATCGCGGCGCTGCTGGAGCGCCTCGGCATAGCCGGCGCAATGAAGCCAAAAACAAAGCTCACCCGCGGCCCGGTGGCGGAGCTTGTTGCCAGCGGGGAAGCCGAGATCGGCATGCAGCAAATCGTGGCCATCCTGCCCATAAAGGGCGCCGAACTGGTCGGTCCGCTGCCGAGCGAACTGCAAAATGTCATTATTTATGCAGCCGGGATTGCGGCCCACGCGCGCAAGCCTGAGGCGGCGCGTGCTTTCATCGACTTTATGATTGCGCCTGGCGCGCTCCGCCTCATCCGCGCCAAGGGCATGGAGCCGGGTTAATCACCGCCCGGCAATGTCGCAGATGTGCTTGCGGCATCGCGCTTTCGGGCCCATATCAGCTTGACTTAGAGCGGTAGCGCCGATACATACCGCGCACTTTTCGGCAGGCGGTGAGCTTCGCCAGTCGGAACGGCCTGCCCGGGTCCCCCATAAGCTATTGAAAGTAGTTACTTTCTAGCTCGTCGGACGCGGCGTGACGCCTCGACGAAGGAAGCTCAAACGCTGCCTCTGACTACGAAAAGTCAGACTATTAGGCATGACCGCGCTCGCAGCGCGGTCCTCTGCACAGGCCAAGCGCCCTTCCGCGCCGGGAAGCGGATGGCGCGATTTGGTTTTGCGCGATGGATTCGCGCGGAGCCTTGAGTGGGCGACGAGGAGTAAAGGTAAGGGATGCCGACGATCAACCAGCTCATTCGCAAGCCGCGGGTTGCGCAGCACGCGAAGAAGAAGGTGCCGGCCTTGCAGCAGAGCCCGCAAAAGCGCGGTGTCTGCACCCGCGTCTACACCACGACGCCCAAGAAGCCGAACTCGGCGCTGCGCAAGGTCGCCAAGGTTCGGTTGACCAACGGTTTCGAAGTCATCGGCTACATCCCGGGTGAGGGCCATAACCTGCAGGAACATTCGGTGGTGATGATCCGCGGCGGCCGCGTCAAGGATTTGCCCGGCGTGCGTTACCACATCCTGCGCGGCGTGCTCGATACGCAGGGTGTCAAGAACCGCAAGCAGCGCCGTTCGAAATACGGCGCCAAACGGCCCAAATAAGCAGGAAGGATTAGATGTCCCGCCGCCACCGAGCCGACAAGCGCGAAATCCAGCCGGACCCGAAATTCGGGAACGCGGTAGTCACCAAGTTCATGAACTCGGTGATGCATGCCGGCAAGAAATCGGTGGCGGAAAATATCGTCTATGGCGCGCTCGATATCATCGAGGGCAAGACCCGGGGTAACCCGGTCAGTGTTTTCCAGCAGGCGCTGGATAACGTCATGCCGTCGATCGAGGTTCGTTCGCGCCGCGTCGGCGGCGCCACCTACCAGGTGCCGGTCGAGGTTCGCACGTCGCGCCGTCAGGCGCTCGGCATCCGCTGGATCATTTCCGCGGCGCGCGAACGCAATGAGAAAACAATGACCGAGCGGCTCTCCGGCGAGTTGCTCGATGCGTCCAATAACAGGGGCAATGCCGTAAAGAAGCGCGAAGACGTGCACCGGATGGCGGAAGCCAACCGCGCATTCTCGCACTATCGCTGGTAAGGCCGGCGAGAGCGAAGGAAACCCAAAATGCCCCGCACCCATCCCATCGAGGACTACCGCAACTTCGGCATCATGGCGCATATCGATGCTGGCAAGACCACGACCACCGAGCGCGTCCTCTATTACACTGGCAAGAGCCACAAGATGGGCGAGGTGCACGATGGCGCCGCGACCATGGATTTCATGGAGCAGGAGCAGGAGCGCGGCATCACTATTACCTCGGCCGCGACGACCGCGCTGTGGAATGGCAAGCGGCTGAACATCATCGATACGCCCGGCCACGTCGATTTCACGATTGAAGTCGAGCGCTCACTGCGCGTGCTCGACGGTGCGGTATGCGTGCTCGATTCCAATCAAGGCGTTGAGCCGCAAACCGAGACGGTGTGGCGCCAAGGCGACCGCTACAACGTTCCGCGCATCGTCTTCTGCAATAAGATGGACAAGACCGGCGCCGATTACTTTCAATGCCTGAAAGATATCGTCGATCGCCTCGGCGCCAAGCCGGTCGCGGTTCAGCTGCCGATCGGTGCCGAAGCTCAATTCAAAGGCATCATCGATCTCGTCCGCATGGTCGGCGTGGTGTGGGACGAAGAGACGCTCGGCGCAAAATATAACGACGTTGAAATTCCGGCCGATCTACTCGACCAGGCCAAGGAATACCGCGAGAAGCTGATTGAAGCCGCGGTCGAGCTCGACGACGACGCGATGACCGCCTACCTCGAAGGCAAGGAGCCTGACGAGGCGACGCTTAAGCGGCTTATCCGCAAGGCCACCATCGCCGGCACCTTCTTCCCGGTCCTGTGCGGCTCGGCTTTCAAGAACAAGGGCGTGCAGCCGCTGCTCGACGCCGTTGTCGATTATCTGCCGTCGCCTGTCGATGTGCCTCCGGTGAAAGGCGTCGACCTAAAGGGTAACGAGGTCGAGCGAAAAGCATTGGATTCCGAGCCAATGGCGCTCCTGGCGTTTAAGATCATGGACGATCCATTCGTCGGCACCATCACCTTCTGCCGCATCTATTCCGGAACACTCGAGAGCGGCACCGGCGTGGTGAATTCGACCAAGGAGCGCAAGGAACGCGTCGGCCGCATGCTGTTGATGCATGCCAACAACCGCGAGGACATCAAGGAGGCTTTTGCCGGCGACATCGTGGCGCTGGCCGGCCTCAAAGAAGTGCGCACCGGCGATACGCTGTGCGACGCTCAGAAACCCGTCATCCTTGAGAAAATGGACTTTCCCGATCCGGTCATCGAGATCGCGATCGAGCCGAAGTCGAAAGCCGACCAGGAAAAGCTCGGTGTGGCACTGGCGAAACTCGTGGCCGAAGATCCCTCGTTCCGTGTCCACACCGATCAAGAATCCGGCCAGACCATCATCAAGGGCATGGGCGAGCTGCACCTCGACATCAAGGTCGATATCCTCAAGCGCACTTATAAAGTAGAGGCCAATATCGGCGCGCCGCAAGTCGCCTATCGCGAGAAAATCACGCGGCCGGCCACGGTCGATTACACCCACAAGAAGCAGACCGGCGGCCACGGCCAGTACGCGCGCATCAAGATTGTCGCCGAGCCCGGCGCGCCCGGAACGGGCTTTGAGTTCGAGAACGAAATCGTCGGTGGATCGGTGCCGCGGGAGTTTTTCCCGGCCGTCGAGAAGGGTCTCGAAGGGTCGTTGGGCTCAGGCGTGCTCGCCGGCTTTCCGGTGGTCGACGTCAAAGTGTCGCTCGTCGACGGCGCTTCGCACGACGTCGATTCCTCGGCAATGGCGTTCGAGATCTGCGCCCGTACCGCGATGCGCGAGGCGCTGCAAAAAGGCGGGCCGGTCTTGCTCGAGCCGATCATGAAGGTCGAGGTGGTGACACCGGAGGATTATACCGGGTCGGTCATCGGCGACCTCAATTCGCGACGCGGCCAGATCCAGGGCCAAGACATGCGCGGCAACGCCAACGTGATTAACGCGATGGTGCCGCTCGCCAACATGTTCTCCTACGTCAACAACCTGCGCTCCATGTCACAGGGGCGCGCGACGTTCACGATGCAATTCGACCACTACGCCGAAGTGCCGAAAGCCATCGCCGAAGAGGTACAGGCGAAGTTCGCCTGACACACATTCACAACGATTAGAAAGAGCCTGAACGGAGAATCCCATGGCCAAGGAAAAATTCAATCGCACGAAGCCGCATTGCAATATCGGCACGATCGGACACGTCGATCATGGCAAGACGTCATTGACGGCGGCGATCACCAAGGTATTGGCCGAAAAAGGTCAGGCGACCTACACCGCCTACGATCAGATCGACAAAGCGCCGGAAGAGAAGGCGCGCGGCATTACCATTGCGACCGCGCATGTCGAATACGAAACCGACAAGCGTCATTACGCCCATGTCGACTGCCCCGGCCATGCCGACTATGTGAAGAACATGATCACCGGCGCGGCGCAGATGGACGGCGCCATCCTGGTGGTGAGCGCCGCCGACGGCCCGATGCCGCAAACCCGCGAGCACATCCTGCTCGCCCGCCAGGTCGGCGTGCCGGCGCTCGTCGTGTTTCTCAACAAGGTCGACATGGTGGACGATCCGGAGCTGCTAGAGCTCGTTGAGCTGGAAGTCCGCGAGCTCCTGTCAAAGTATAATTTCCCCGGCGACAAGATTCCGGTGATCAAGGGCTCGGCGCTGATGGCGCTCGAGGGCAAGGACGAGAAGCTCGGCAAGGAAGCGATCTTCGCTTTGATGAAGGCCGTCGATGAAAACATTCCGCAGCCGGAGCGTCCGAAGGATCAGCCGTTCTTGATGCCGGTCGAGGACGTGTTCTCGATCTCGGGCCGCGGTACGGTGTGCACCGGTCGCGTCGAGCGCGGTATTATCAAGGTCGGCGAGGAAGTCGAGATTGTCGGCATCAAGCCGACCGTCAAGACCGTCGTCACCGGCGTCGAAATGTTCCGCAAGCTGCTCGATCAAGGTGAGGCGGGTGACAATATCGGCGCGCTGCTGCGCGGCACCAAGCGTGAAGAAGTCGAGCGCGGCCAAGTTCTCTGCAAGCCGGGCTCGGTCAAGCCGCACACCAAATTCAAGGCCGAGGCTTACATCCTCACCAAAGAGGAGGGCGGACGCCACACGCCGTTCTTCACCAATTACCGGCCGCAGTTCTATTTCCGCACTACCGACGTGACGGGCGTGGTGACGCTGCCGGAAGGCACCGAGATGGTGATGCCGGGCGATAATATCGCCATGGAAGTCACGCTGATCGTGCCGATCGCCATGGAAGAGAAACTGCGTTTCGCCATTCGCGAGGGCGGCAAAACTGTCGGTGCCGGCGTCGTCGCGAGCATCATCGAGTAGGGCAAATCGCGTCGTCATGCCCGGCCTTGCGCCGGGCTTCTTCGACTTAAGACCAACGCTAGACGTGGATGGCCGGGACCAGCCCGGCCATGACGAGGCAGAAAGAATGGGACGATGAACGGCCAGAACATAAGAATTCGGCTCAAGGCGTTCGATCATCGCATTCTCGATGCGTCGACGCGCGAGATCGTCAATACGGCCAAACGCACCGGCGCGCAGGTGCGGGGACCTATTCCGCTGCCGACCAAGATCGAAAAATTCACGGTCAACCGTTCGCCGCATATCGACAAGAAGAGCCGTGAACAGTTCGAAATGCGCACGCATAAGCGCCTGCTCGATATCGTCGATCCGACGCCGCAGACGGTGGATGCGCTGATGAAGCTCGATCTCGCCGCCGGCGTCGACGTCGAGATCAAGCTTTAAGGCGCGGAGAACAACAATGCGTTCCGGAGTGCTGGCGCAAAAGATCGGGATGATGCGTCTCTTCACCGAGACCGGCGAGCACGTGCCGGTCACGGTGTTGCGGCTCGGCAATTGCCAAGTCGTCGGCCACCGCACCAAAGAGAAGAATGGCTACGTGGCGCTGCAGCTCGGCGCCGGCGGCCGCAAGGTGCAATCGACGACCAGAGCCGACCGCGGCCATTTCGCCGTCGCCAAAGTCGAGCCCAAGCGCAAGCTTGCAGAATTCCGCGTCGACGATGACGCGATGATCCCTGTCGGTGCCGAGATCACGGCGGACCATTTCGTCGTCGGTCAATATGTCGATGTTACCGGCACGTCGACCGGCAAGGGCTTCGCCGGCGGCATGAAACGCTGGAACTTCTCGGGACTGCGTGCAACGCATGGCGTGTCGATCTCGCACCGCTCGATTGGCTCTACCGGCGGCCGTCAGGACCCCGGCAAGACTTTCAAGAACAAGAAAATGCCGGGCCATCTCGGAGTCGATCGCATCACCACGCTTAATCTTAAGGTGCGGCAGACCGACGTTGCCCGCGGCTTGATCATGGTTGAAGGCGCCGTGCCCGGCGGCAAAGGCGGCTGGATCATGGTGCGCGACGCTGTGAAGAAGAAGCTGCCGGAGGGCGTGCCGAAGCCCGGCAAGTTCAAGCTCGCCGACAATGCAGCCACGGCGCCTGTCGCGGTTGGCCAAGATGCCGGGGGTGCGTGACATGGAGTTGCAAGTCACCACGCTCGACGGCAAGAAGGCCGGCTCGGTTACTTTGTCCGACGCCATTTTCGGTCTCGATCCGCGCACCGATCTCATCCACCGCTGTGTGGTGTGGCAGCTGGCGAAGCGCCGGAGCGGGACTCACAACGTCAAGAACCGGGCGGACATCGATCGCACCGGCAAGAAACTGTATCGCCAGAAGGGCACCGGGTCGGCGCGGCACGGCTCCGCGCGGGTCAATCTGTTCCGCGGCGGCGGCCGCTCGTTCGGCCCGCATACCCGCGACCACGCCGTTGGCCTGCCGAAGAAGGTGCGGGCGCTGGCGCTGCGGCACGCGCTGTCCGCCAAGGCAAAAGACGGCGGCATCTTGGTCATCGAGGCGCTTAGCGTGAAGGACGCCAAAACCAAGGCGCTGCGCGGGCATTTCGACAAGCTCGGCCTTTCCAACGCTCTGTTCATCGACGGCGCCGAAGTCGCCGCCGATGTGCGCGCTGCGGCGCGCAATATCCCGAACATCGACGTGCTGCCGGTCGTCGGCATCAATGTCTACGACATCATGCGGCGGCAAAAGCTCGTTCTCACCCGCGCCGCGGTCGATGCCTTGGAGGCGCGGTTCAAATGACCACCAACGATCCGCGCCATTACGACGTCATCGTCGCGCCGCTCATCACCGAGAAGGCAACCAACGCGTCCGAGTTCAACAAGGTCGTGTTCAAGGTTGCCATGACCGCAACCAAGCCGCAGATCAAGGAAGCGGTTGAGAAGCTGTTCAACGTCA
Organism: uncultured Alphaproteobacteria bacterium; assembly: GCA_963784005.1. GTDB lineage: Bacteria > Pseudomonadota > Alphaproteobacteria > Rhizobiales > Xanthobacteraceae > BOG-931. The sequence goes on from CAWAPT010000013.1 coordinate 227,385, forward strand.
AGGTCAAGAACGTGAACACGCTGCGCCGGCGCGGCAAATGGAAAGTGTTCAAGGGCCGCCGTGGCCAGACCTCCGACACCAAGCGCGCGATCGTGACCCTCGAAGAGGGCCAGCGGATCGACGTGACAACGGGGCTGTAAGGAACGCGCGATGGCACTCAAAAGCTATAATCCGGTCACGCCGGGCCAGCGCCAGCTCGTTCTGGTCGATCGCACCGGCTTGCATACCGGTAAGCCGGTGAAGGCGCTCACCGAAGGCAAGAATTCGAGCGGCGGCCGTAACAACGGCGGGTCGATCACAATTCGCTATCGCGGCGGCGGCCATAAGCAGGCCTATCGCAAGATCGACTTCAAGCGCCGCAAGTTCGACGTGCCGGCCAAGGTCGAGCGGCTCGAATACGATCCGAACCGCACCGGCTTCATTGCGCTGGTCAAATACCAAGACGGCGAGCTCGCCTACATTCTGGCGCCGCAGCGGCTTGCGGTCGGCGACACCATCGTCGCCGGCGAACATGTCGACGTGAAGCCCGGCAATGCCATGCCGGTCGCCAATATCCCGGTCGGCACCATCGTCCACAACGTCGAGCTCAAGATCGGCAAAGGCGGCCAGGTCGCGCGTTCGGCCGGCACCTATGCCCAGATCGTCGGCCGCGACGGCGAGTACGTGATTTTGCGGCTCAATTCCGCCGAGCAGCGGCTCGTGCACGGCCGCTGCATCGCCACCGTTGGCGCAGTGTCGAACCCCGACAATATGAATATTTCGATCGGCAAAGCCGGGCGTACCCGATGGCTGGGGCGGCGCGGCCATGTTCGCGGCGAAACCATAAATCCGGTCGATCACCCGCTCGGCGGCCGCACCCGCGGCGGCCGGCATCCGGTGACGCCGTGGGGCAAGCCGACCCGAGGCAAAAAGACACGCAAGAACAAAAGCACGACGAAGTTCATCATGGTCAGCCGCCACGTCCGGAAGAAGCAGAAGTAGGAGCGATTATGACGCGTTCGGTCTGGAAGGGTCCGTTTGTCGACGGCTATCTGCTGAAAAAGGCGGATACCGCGCGCTCGTCCGGACGTCACGAGATGATCCGCATCTGGTCGCGGCGTTCGACCATTCTGCCGCAATTCGTCGGGCTGACATTCGGCGTCTATAACGGCCAGAAGCACATCCCGGTTGTCGTCACCGAGGAAATGATCGGCCATAAATTCGGCGAGTTCGCGCCGACGCGCTCGTTCTACGGCCATTCGTCTGATCGTAAGGCCAAGCGCACGGCGAGTGCGCCGGCGGAAAGTGCCGCGCCTGCGGCGGCAGCCGCGCCGGCGACGGGCGCATCATGAGGCCGGGAGAGTTTCGATGAGCAAGAAAAAGCGCGACCGCGCGCTCTCCGACACCGAGGCCAAGGCGGTTCTGCGCATGCTGCGGATCAGCCCGCAGAAGCTGAACCTTTTGGCGCAGCTCATCCGTGGCAAGAAGGTTGCGGCGGCGCTTGCCGATCTCGAATTCTCGCGCAAGCGCATCGCCCGCGACGTGCGCAAGTGCCTCGAATCCGCGATCGCCAATGCGGAGAACAATCACGACCTCGATGTCGACGATCTCGTCGTCGCCGAGGCGCATGTCGGCAAGGCGCTGGTGATCAAGCGGCATGTGCCGCGTGGCCGCGGCCGGGTCGGAGCAATTTTCAAGCCGTTTTCGCATCTCACCATCGTGGTGCGTGAGGTCGAGGCACCGGCGTAGCGGACGGTCAGGAGAGCACTATGGGTCAAAAGGTCAATCCGATCGGGCTTCGTCTCGGTATCAACCGGACCTGGGATTCGCGCTGGTACGCCGGCAAGGCGAGCTACGGCACGCTGCTTCATGAGGATATGGCAATCCGCAAGGTGCTGATGGCCGAGCTCAAGCAGGCCGCGGTCTCCAAGATCGTGATCGAGCGTCCGCACAAGAAGTGCCGCGTCACCATCCATTCGGCGCGGCCCGGCGTCGTCATCGGCAAAAAGGGCGCCGATATCGAGAAATTGCGCCGCAAGGTCGCCGAACTCACCGACAGCGACGTTGTGATCAACATCATCGAGATTCGTAAGCCGGAGCTCGATGCGCAACTCGTCGCCGAATCGATTGCGCAGCAGCTGGAGCGCCGCGTTGCGTTCCGCCGCGCCATGAAACGCGCCGTGCAATCGGCGATGCGGCTCGGCGCCGGTGGCATCCGCATCAATTGCTCGGGCCGGCTGGGCGGCGCCGAAATCGCGCGCCAGGAATGGTATCGCGAAGGCCGCGTCCCGCTGCACACGCTGCGCGCCGATGTCGATTACGGCGTCGCCACCGCTTTCACGACCTATGGGACCTGCGGCGTGAAAGTCTGGATCTTCAAGGGCGAGATCATGGAACACGATCCCATGGCGCAGGACAAGAAGATGGCCGAAGGCGATGTTGGCCGGCCGCGCCGGGACGCGGCGTAACCGAGCGTATGGAATAGAGGCGTAGAGCTATGCTGCAACCGGCGCGAACGAAATTCCGAAAGGCGCACAAGGGCCGTATCCACGGCATCGCCTCGAGTGCGATCAACCTTGCGTTCGGCCAGTACGGGCTGAAGGCAATGGAGCCGGACCGGGTCACCGCGCGCCAGATCGAGGCGGCGCGGCGCGCTTTGACGCGGCACATGAAACGTTCGGGCCGGGTTTGGATTCGCATGTTTCCGGACGTGCCGGTGTCGAAGAAGCCGCTCGAAGTGCGCATGGGTTCGGGCAAAGGCACGCCGGAATTGTGGGTCGCCCGCGTCAAACCGGGCCGCATTCTGTTCGAGATCGACGGCGTGACCGTCGCGGTCGCCAAGGAAGCGCTGGCGCTGGCCGCCGCCAAATTGCCGATTAAGACCCGTTTCGTCGAGCGGATCAGCGAGTAGGCGCGTTATGAAACCGGACGATATCAGAGCGATGACGATCGATCAGATCGACGACGAAGTGCTCAAGCTCAAGAAGGAGCATTTCAATTTGCGTTTCCAGCGTGCCAGCGGGCAATTGGAAAATACCGCGCGTGTGCGCGAGGTGCGCCGCGACATCGCACGCCTCAAAACGATTGCGCGCAATAAGCGCCCAGCTTCGGCGAAACCCGCCGCGGCGAAGAGCTAAAGAGGACCAAGATGCCCAAGCGTACCCTTCAGGGAGTCGTGGTGAGCGACAAGCAGAGCAAGACAGTGGTGGTGCGCGTCGAGCGCCGCTTCACTCATCCCTTGTTCAAGAAGACGGTGCGCAGTTCGAAGAAGTACTACGCGCACGACGAAAAGAACGAATTCAAAGTTGGCGACATCGTGTGGATCGAAGAGCACCGGCCGATTTCCAAGCTCAAGCGTTGGGCGGTGGTGCGTGGCGAAAAGAAGAAGGCGTCGTAAACATCATGCGGCCGGAATGGAACGAGTGGGGTAACCCATGATCCAGATGCAATCCAATCTCGACGTGGCGGATAATTCCGGCGCGCGCCGTGTCATGTGCATCAAGGTGCTGGGCGGCTCCAAGCGCAAATACGCCACTATCGGCGATGTTATCGTCGTTTCGGTGAAGGAGGCGATCCCGCGCGGCCGCGTCAAGAAAGGCGACGTGATGAAGGCCGTCATCGTGCGTATTTCCAAGGACATCAAGCGCGCCGACGGCTCGATCATCCGTTTCGACCGCAACGCCGCGGTGCTGATCAATCCGCAGATGGAGCCGGTTGGCACGCGCATTTTCGGGCCGGTGCCGCGCGAATTGCGGGCCAAGAACCACATGAAAATCATCTCGCTTGCCCCCGAGGTGCTGTGATGGCGGCCAAGATCAAAAAGGGCGACAGCGTGATCATTATTGCTGGGCGCGACAAGGGCCGCACCGGTGAAGTGATCGAAATGCGCCGCGATGACGGCCGCGTGATGGTGCGTGGGATCAATATGGTCAAGCGTCATCAGCGCCAGAGCGCCTCGCAGGAAGGCGGCATCATTTCCAAGGAGGCGCCGATCCACCTGTCGAACGTGGCGCTTGCCGATCCGAAGGACGGTAAGCCGACGCGCGTCGGCTTCAAATTTGTCGGCAAAGGCGAGGGCCGCAAAAAAGTGCGCGTCGCCAAGCGCTCGGGAGTCGAGATCGATGGCTGATACCGACGACAAGCACGGCAAGACCGCCGAGAAGTCCTCCCGGCCGCTGACGGCCGAGCAGGCCGTCAAGGCTGAGAAGGACAACAAGAAGGCTGCCAAACAGGCGCGCGCGGACAAGGCCGCAGCCGGCGATAAAGCAGACAAGCCGGCCGTGGCGCGCGCGCCCGAAGAGCGCGTTCCAGCGCGGCTGAAGGTGGAATTCGAGCAGGCGATCCGCGGCAAGCTCGCCGAGCAGTTCGGCTATAAAAACCGCTTCGAGGTTCCGACGCTCGACAAGGTTGTCATCAATATGGGCATCGGCGAGGGCGTCGCCGACAAGAAGAAGGTCGACGGTGCGGCCACCGATCTCGGGCTGATCGCCGGCCAAAAAGCGGTCGTCACCAAGGCGCGCAAGTCGATCGCTACCTACAAGCTGCGCACCGGGCAGGCGATCGGCTGCAAAGTAACGCTGCGCAAAGCACGGATGTACGAGTTTATCGACCGGCTCATCAATATCGCGCTGCCGCGCGTGCGCGACTTCCGCGGGCTCAATCCGAAGAGTTTCGACGGCCGTGGCAACTATTCGCTCGGCATCAAGGAACACATCGTGTTCCCGGAGATCGATTACGACAAGGCTACCGACATTTGGGGCATGGACATCACGGTCTGCACCACCGCGCGCGACGACGACGAAGCGCGCGCTTTGTTGACGGCGTTCAATTTTCCGTTCCGGCAGTGAGGCCGAAAACCTCAAACGCGGGACCTTAGGAGAACTAGATGGCGAAGAAGAGTTCGATCGAGAAGAACAACCGGCGCCGGCGGATGTCGAAGCAGTATTCCGCCCGGCGGGCGCGGCTCAAGGTGATTGCCCGCGACAAGTCGAAACCGGTGGAGGAGCGTTTTGCTGCGACGCTCAAGCTCGCCGAGTTGCCGCGCAATTCGTCCGCTACCCGCATCCGCAATCGCTGCGAGTTGACCGGTCGGCCGCGCGCTTTTTATCGCAAGCACAAATTGTCGCGCATCGCGCTTCGAGACCTCGGCTCCAAGGGTCTGATTCCGGGCCTGGTCAAGTCGAGCTGGTAAGGAGGAGCGCACGATGGCTATGAACGATCCGATCGGCGATCTCCTGTCCCGCATCCGCAATGCGCAAATGCGCAACAAGTCGAAGGTCACTTCGCCGAACTCGCGGCTGCGCGAAAGCGTGATCGATGTGCTCAAGAACGAAGGCTATATCCGCGGCTACGCCGTGGTCGAAAAAGACGGCCATTCGGAAATCGAGATCGAGCTGAAATATTTCGACGGCGAACCGGTGATCCGCGAGATCGAGCGGGTGTCGAAGCCAGGCCGCCGCGTCTACACCTCGGTCAAGAACATGCCGCGTATCAACAACGGCCTCGGCGTCACCATCGTATCGACGCCGAAAGGCGTGATGGCCGATCACGACGCCCGCGACGCCAATGTCGGCGGCGAAATCCTCTGCAAGGTGTTCTGATGTCGCGCATCGGCAAGAAAGCGATCGCGGTGCCTTCGGGAATCACCGCTAATGTCGCCGGCCAGACCGTACAGGTGAAAGGCCCCAAGGGCGCGCTTTCCGTCGTCTTGCACGACGACGTCGAGGTCAAGCTCGAAAACGGCCAGATCAAGGTCGTTCCCCGCGCCGAAACCAACCGGGCGCGCGCGCAATGGGGCACATCGCGCACGCTGATCGCCAATCTGATCTCCGGCGTCAGCAAAGGTTTCGAGCGGCGGCTTGAAATCAACGGCGTCGGCTATCGCGCGGCGGTGCAGGGTAAGAATTTGCAGATTGCGCTCGGTTATAGCCACGACATCGTCTACCCGATCCCGGAAGGCATCACGATCGCCACGCCGCGCCCGGTCGAAATCGTGATCACCGGCAGCGATCGCCAAAAAGTAGGTCAAGTCGCCGCCGAAATCCGCGAATATCGGCCGCCGGAGCCCTATAAAGGCAAGGGCATCAAATATTCCGACGAACGAATCTTCCGCAAGGAAGGCAAGAAGAAGTAACGGAGCCGCGCGATGACCAAGCTCAGCGACAGGATCATGCGGCGCCAGGGGCGCGTGCGCGGCGCGTTGCGCCGCGCGGCCGGCGAGCGCAAGCGGCTATCAGTCTACCGCTCCTCGAAGCACATCTATGCCCAGGTGATCGATGACGATCAGGGGGTCACGGTGGTTTCGGCCTCCTCGCTCGAGAAAACGACGCGCGAGGGACTGAAAACCGGCGCCAGCGTCGATGCCGCGAAGGCCGTCGGCAAGCTTATCGCGGCGCGCGCCAAGGAAAAAGGCGTCAAAGAGGTCGTGTTCGACCGCGGCGGTTATCTCTATCACGGCCGGGTCAAGGCCCTGGCCGATGCCGCCCGCGAGGGCGGACTGAATTTCTGAATGCGGCACATGAGTGGGATCGGCAACAAGGCAAACAAATATGGCACGTGAACCACGCGACCGGAGAGAAGAGCGCGACAGCGAGTTCGTCGACAAGCTCGTGCACATCAACCGCGTCGCCAAGGTGGTGAAGGGCGGCCGGCGCTTCGGCTTTGCCGCGCTCGTTGTCGTCGGCGATCAAAAAGGCCGGGTCGGGTTCGGTCACGGCAAGGCGCGCGAAGTGCCGGAAGCGATCCGCAAGGCGACTGAAGCCGCCAAGCGCGGGCTGACGCGCGTGCCCTTGCGTGAAGGCCGTACCCTCCATCATGACGTTGCCGGCCGGCATGGCGCCGGCAAAGTTTATCTGCGCTCGGCCCCGCCGGGGACCGGCATCATCGCCGGCGGTCCGATGCGCGCGGTGTTCGAAACGCTTGGCATGCAGGACGTCGTGGCAAAGTCGATCGGCACATCGAATCCCTACAATGTGGTGCGCGCGACATTCGACGCACTCAAGCGCCAGGACTCGCCGCGCTCGGTCGCAGCCCGCCGCAACGTCAAGGTTTCGACGTTGCAAGCGCGCCGCCGCGATGTCGATGCTGAAGTGCTGACCGATTGAGCACGGAGCCCGTCATGAACGCCGATAATAGGAACACGCGCAAGATGGTGAAAGTCCGGCAAACCGGCAGCGCTTCGCGCCGTCACCATAGCCAGCGCGAGACGCTGGTTGGGCTTCGAACTGAACAAGATCGGCCGCGTCGCGGAGCTCGTCGATTCGCCGCAAACCCGCGGCATGATCGCGAAGGTCGCCCATCTCGTCGAAGTGGTGGAGAAATAGAGGTCATGAAGCTTCACGAACTCTCCGGCCGCCCCGGCGCCCGCCAGACGCGAAAGCGCATCGGCCGCGGCATCGGCTCCGGCAAAGGCAAGACCGGCGGCCGCGGCGGCAAGGGCCAGACCGCGCGCTCCGGCGTGCGCATCAAGGGCTTCGAGGGCGGTCAGATGCCGTTGCATCGCCGGCTGCCCAAGCGCGGCTTCAAGAACACGATGTTCGCGCTGCAAACTCAACGAGGTGAATCTCGGCCGTATCCAATCGGCGATCGACGCGGGCGTGCTCGATGCCGCGGGCAAGGTCGACGCTGCGGCTTTGGTTAAGGCCGGGCTCATGCGCCGTGCCAAGGACGGCGTGCGGCTTCTCGGCGCCGGCGAAATCAAGGCAAAAGTGACATTTTCGGTCTACGGTGCCTCCAAATCGGCGGTAGCCGCGGTCGAAAAGGCCGGTGGTAGCGTCGAAATACTTGCCCCGAAGGCGCAGACGAGCGAGCAGGCGGCCTGACGCCTATATAGGCCATTCTCTATATAGGCGAAGGCGCATACGGAGCATTGGCGGATGGTCTCTGCAGCAGAACAACTGGCAGCCAATCTCAACTTCGGCGCGCTTGCCAAGGCCGACGAGCTGAAGAAGCGCATCTGGTTCACACTCGGCGCGCTCTTGGTCTATCGGCTCGGCACTTATATCCCGTTACCCGGCATCGATCCGAACGCCTGGGACCAGATTTTCCAATCCCAGGCCGGCGGCATTTTGGGCATGTTCAACATGTTCGCCGGCGGCGGCATCCATCGCATGGCGATCTTCGCGCTCAACATCATGCCCTACATCTCGGCCTCGATCATCATCCAGCTGATGACGACCGTGTCGCCCACCCTCGAACAGCTCAAGAAAGAGGGCGAGGCGGGCCGCAAGATGATCAACCAGTACACCCGCTATCTGACGGTCGTGCTGGCGGCGTTCCAGGCTTACGGCATTGCCGTGGGTCTCGAAGGCGCGGCCAGAGTAGTCGCCGATCCGGGCCTGTTCTTCGTCATCTCGACCGTGATCACGCTCACCGGCGGCACCATCTTTCTGATGTGGCTCGGCGAGCAGATCACCCAGCGCGGCATCGGCAACGGCACCTCGCTCATCATCATGTCGGGCATCGTCGCGCAATTGCCGTCGGCGATCGCCGGCACGCTCGAACTCGGCCGGCAGGGCGCGCTCTCGACCGGGCTCATCCTCATCGTGATGGTGATGGTGGTCGCGGTCATCACCTTCATCGTGTTCATGGAGCGCGCGCAGCGTCGGCTTTTGATCCAGTATCCCAAGCGCCAGGTCGGCAACCGCATGTTTGAGGGCCAGTCCTCGCATCTGCCGCTCAAGCTCAATACGTCGGGCGTCATCCCGCCGATTTTTGCCTCATCGCTGTTGCTCTTGCCGACGACGATCGCCAATTTCACGGCCGGCCAGGGGCCAGGCTGGCTGACCATCATCACCACCCAGCTGGCTCACGGACGGCCGTTGTTCCTGCTGCTCTATGTCGGGCTTATCGTCTTCTTCGCCTTCTTTTATACGGCGATCATGTTCAATCCGACCGAGACCGCCGACAACCTCAAGAAGCATGGCGGCTTTGTTCCCGGCATCCGGCCGGGCGAACGGACGGCCGAGTACATCGATTACGTGTTGTCGCGAATCACGGTAATAGGTGCGGTCTATCTTGCGGTTGTTTGTCTGTTTCCCGGAGATGCTGATTTCATATGCGGCGGTGCCATTCTATTTCGGCGGCACGTCGCTTCTGATCGTGGTCAGCGTGACCATGGATACCGTCGCGCAGGTGCAGGGCTATCTGTTGGCCCACCAATACGAAGGCTTGATAAGAAAATCGAAACTGAGGGGACGCCGGAGATGAGATTAATCCTGCTCGGCCCGCCGGGGGCTGGCAAGGGAACGCAGGCCCTGCGTCTCGTCGCCAAATACGGAATCGTTCAGCTCTCGACCGGTGAAATGCTCCGCGAAGCGGTGAAAGCCGGCACGCCGGTCGGCCGCCAGGTCAAGGAAATCATGGCGAGCGGCGGGCTGGTGCCCGATACCGTCGTGGTCAGCCTCGTCGGTCAGCGGATCGAGCAGCCGGACGCCCGCAAGGGCTTCATCCTTGACGGCTTTCCGCGCACCGTGCCGCAGGCCGCGGCGCTCGATCGCATGCTGGAAAACCGGGGCATTGCGCTCGACGCGGTGATCGAACTGCGCGTCGACGAGGACGCGCTGACCCGGCGCATCGAAAGCCGCATCGCCGAAATGAAGGAACGCGGCGAGGAGCTGCGGCCCGACGACAACCCCGAAGTGTTGCGCAATCGGCTGGCGGCCTATCGCCAGCAGACGGCGCCGCTCATCGCCTATTACCGCCATCAGGGCGTGCTGCACACGGTTAACGGCATGGCGGCCATTCCCGATGTGACGGCCGCTATCGACAAGGCGCTGCCGCCGGATCCGCCGCCGATGCGGGCGATCGAGCCGAGAGCAAAAAAAAAGCGAAGAGCTAAACCCCTGAAAACGGCGCGGAGCCGGAGTGCCAGGCGGAAGCCTATAGGAAAAAAATCCGTTCGCCGAGGCTCAACGCTGCGGAACCGGCAGGGAAGCCGCAAAATGACACGGCGAAAGCGACAAGGCGGCTCCATGCGGCGTCGTTGAACCCAATTGTACACGAAACCGCTCGCCGAGGTTGACGAAAGCGCTGGTAATCCATTAATAAGCTCTCAAATATCCAGTCGGAGATTTAGCAGCGATGCCCGGCCGAAACGGCAGGCAGGCGTTGTCTTTTTACGTTTGTGGCCTCTCAGGTGACATTGGAACCGATGGCGAACGGCCTGGGCTCACGGGTCTTCCGTGGGTGGGCTGCCGCAAGGAGTAACTGACTTGGCACGTATCGCTGGCGTCAACCTGCCGACCAACAAGCGCATCGTGATTGCGCTGCAATACATCTACGGCATTGGCGGCGCCAAGGCTCACGAAATCCTCGGCAAAGTATCGATTCCCGAATCGCGCCGGGTGTCACAATTGACCGACCAGGAAGTGCTTCAGCTGCGCGAGGTCATCGATCGCGACTATATGGTCGAAGGCGACCTGCGGCGCGAAGTTTCCATGAATATCAAGCGGCTGATGGATCTTGGCTGCTATCGCGGTTTGCGCCATCGCCGCAGCCTGCCGGTGCGCGGCCAGCGCACACATACCAATGCACGGACCCGCAAGGGCCCGGCCAAGCCGATTGCCGGCAAGAAGAAATAGCGCGTGGAACAGATATTCCGCACCGGAGCCGCGGGTTCCGGTCGGCGAAAGGGTTCAGGATGGGTAAGGAAGCCACGCGCGTTCGCAAACGCGAACGCAAAAACATCGCATCGGGCGTCGCGCATGTGAATGCGACGTTCAACAATACGATGATCACGATCACCGACGTGCAAGGCAATGCCATCGCTTGGTCGTCGGCGGGCACGATGGGTTTCAAGGGCTCGCGCAAGTCGACGCCCTATGCGGCACAGGTCGCCGCCGAGGACGCCGCCAAGAAGGCGCAGGAGCACGGCATGCGCACGCTCGAGGTCGAGGTCGCGGGTCCCGGTTCGGGCCGCGAGTCGGCGTTGCGCTCGTTGCAGGCGGCCGGCTTCACCATCACATCGATCCGCGACGTAACCCCGATTCCGCACAACGGCTGCCGTCCGCGCAAGCGGCGGCGGGTATAGGACATCCGGCTGATGGACCAAGTTCAACATCTGCCGCCGCAAGATTTCGGCCTCACGGAGCGGAGTGGGCCGCGCGAGACGATCGGCGCCGCGCAACGCCATGGGTGACAACGTGACGATCCAGAAGAATTGGCAGGAACTGATCAGACCCAATAAGTTGCAGGTCAGCGCCGGTACCGATACGCGGCGTTCGGCGACTGTGATCGCCGAGCCGCTCGAGCGCGGCTTCGGTGTGACGCTGGGCAATGCGCTGCGGCGCATCCTGTTGTCATCGCTGCAAGGCGCCGCCGTGCAATCGGTGCATATCGACGGCGTGCTGCATGAATTTTCCTCGATCGCCGGCGTGCGCGAGGATGTCACCGACATCGTGCTCAATATCAAGGACATCGCCATCAAGATGCAGGGCGACGGCCCCAAGCGCATGGTGGTGAAGAAGCAAGGGCCCGGCACGGTCACCGCCAGCGACATTCAGACCGTCGGCGATATCGTCGTGCTCAATCCGGACCTGGTGCTGTGCACGCTCGACGAGGGCGCCGAAATCCGCATGGAATTCACGGTGAACACCGGCAAGGGTTACGTGCCGTCGGAGCGCAATCGTCCCGAAGACGCGCCGATCGGGCTCATCCCGGTCGACAGTCTCTATTCGCCGGTGCGCAAAGTCTCCTACAAGGTCGAGAACACGCGCGAAGGCCAGATCCTCGATTACGACAAGCTCACGCTGTCGATCGAGACCAATGGCGCATTGAGCCCGGAGGATGCGCTCGCCTATGCCGCGCGCATCCTGCAGGACCAGCTCAACGTGTTCGTCAATTTCGAGGAGCCCAAGCGCGAGACCGCGCACGAGGCCATCCCCGATCTCGCCTTCAATCCGGCCTTCCTCAAGAAGGTCGACGAGCTCGAACTTTCGGTGCGTTCGGCCAACTGTCTGAAGAACGACAATATCGTCTATATCGGCGATCTCGTTCAGAAGACCGAGGCCGAGATGCTGCGCACGCCGAATTTCGGCAGCAAGTCGCTCAACGAGATCAAGGAAGTGCTGGTGCAGATGGGCCTGCATCTCGGCATGGAAGTGCCCGGCTGGCCGCCGGAAAATATCGAAGAACTGGCCAAGCGCTTCGAGGATCATTACTGACGTAGGACGGACGACGGAAGTCAGAGGACGGAAAAGCGATCCTCTTTTATCTGCCGTACTGACGTCCGTCGTCTGGAGTCTGACATGCGTCACGCCAAGACCCACCGCAAATTCAGCCGCCGCTCGGATCATCGCAAGTCGATGCTGGCGAATCTCGCCGCGTCGCTGATCAAGCACGAGCAGATCACCACGACGCTGCCGAAGGCGAAGGATTTGCGGCCGGTGGTCGAGAAGCTGGTCACGCTCGGCAAGCGCGGCGGTCTGCATGCCCGCCGCCAGGCGATCGCGCAGATGCGCGACCTCGCCATGGTCAAGAAGCTCTTCGACGTGATCGGCCCGCGCTACAAGGAGCGCAATGGCGGCTATACGCGCGTGATGAAGGCCGGTTTCCGCTACGGCGATTCCGCGCCGGTCGCGGTGATCGAATTCGTCGACCGCGACGTCGAGGCCAAGGGGCTGGATTCCGGGCCGGTGCAGGAGCGCGCCGCGGAGCCGAGCGGCCCCGCCGCGCGTAACGCCGAGGCGCGTTCGCGCCCTTCTAAAGCCTCGGTCGGACGCCTATATGTGGCGGCATTCAATCGGGGTTTTCTCATGCCGCGCTTTGTCCGTTTCGGTCTGTTGCCGCCGCTGTCGGTCTGCTCTTTGCCGCGTTCGCGCCGGGCGCGAGCGCGCAGGAGCGCCAGGTGCCGGCTTCGATGGCGCAGCTGCAACTGTCCTTCGCGCCGATCGTGAAGCGCGTGGCGCCGGCGGTGGTCAACGTCTACGCCGCGCACGTCGTCGAGAACAACAATCCGTTCATGGCCGATCCGTTCTTCCGCCAGTTCTTCGGCGGCGGCATGCCGCGCGAGCAGGTCGAGCGCTCGCTCGGCTCCGGCGTCATCGTCGATCCGTCCGGCCTCGTCGTCACCAATTACCACGTGATCGAGGGCGCCAGCGAAGTGAAGGTCGCGCTCGCCGACAAGCGCGAATTCGACGCCGAGATCGTGCTCAAGGATCAGCGCAGCGATCTCGCCGTGCTGCGCATCAAGGGCGCCAACGAGCGCTTTCCGACGCTCGAATTCGCCAATTCCGACGAGCTGCAGGTCGGCGACGTGGTGCTGGCGATCGGCGATCCGTTCGGCGTCGGCCAGACCGTGACGCACGGCATCGTCTCGGCGCTGGCGCGCACGCAGGTCGGCATCAGCGACTATCAGTTCTTCATCCAGACCGACGCCGCCATCAATCCCGGCAATTCCGGCGGCGCGCTGGTCGACATGAACGGCCGGCTGGTCGGCATCAACACCGCGATCTATTCGCGCTCCGGCGGCTCGCAGGGCATCGGCTTCGCCATTCCGGCCAACATGGTGCGCGTCGTGGTCGCCTCGGCGCAGGGCGGCAGCGGCGCGGTCAAGCGGCCGTGGCTCGGCGCCAAGCTGCAGGAGGTGACGCCGGACATCGCCGACAGCCTCGGGCTGCAAGCGGCCGAGCGGCGCGCTGGTCGCGAGCGTCGTCGCCGGCGGTCCGGCCGCGCGCGCCGGGATCAAGACCGGCGATCTGATCGTCAGCGTCGACGGCACCGCGGTCGACGATCCGAACGCGTTCGATTATCGCTTCGCCACCAAGCCGCTCGGCGGCACGGCGCAGGTCGGCCTCATTCGGCAGGGCCAGCAGATGGTCGTGCCGGTGGCCGCTGCAGAGCGCTGCCCGATACGCCGCGCGAGGAGGTCGAGATCAGCGCCCGCTCGCCGTTCCTCGGCGCCACGGTGGCCAATCTCTCGCCGGCGCTGGCCGACGAATTGCGGCTCGATCCGCAGACCGCAAGGCGTCGTCATCACCGCCGTGGCCGACGGCTCGACGGCGCAATCGATCGGCTTCCAGAAGGGCGACATCGTCGTGTCGGTCAACAGCCAGAAGATCGACAAGCCGGCCGACCTCGAGCGCATCGCCGGTGCCGGCGGCCGGCAGTGGCGCATCACCATCCAGCGCGGCGGCCAGCAGATTCCGTGATGTTTTCCGGGTGAGCCGATGGTAATTTTTCATTCGTCATGGCCGGGCTTGTCCCGGCCATCCACGACTTTACTTGGGGAGGACGTCGCGGATGCCCGGCACGAGGCCGGGCATGACGGTAGGTGGACGGCGGATGAGCTCGCGTCCCAAACCAAGGGTCCGCCTGTTCGCCGCCGGCGGCCTCGAGCGCGACGCGCCGCGGCCGCTCGCCGACAAGCTGCGGCCGGACCAGCTTGCCGACGTGGTCGGGCAGGATCATCTGCTCGGTCCCGACGGCGCGCTCACCCGCATGCTGGAGACCCGCTCGCTCGGCTCGCTGATCTTCTGGGGGCCGCCGGGCACCGGCAAGACCACGGTGGCGCGGCTTCTGGCGCACGCGACCGAACTTTATTTCGAGCAGATTTCGGCGATCTTTTCCGGCGTCGCCGATCTGAAGAAAGTGTTCGACGCGGCGCGGCTGCGCCGCGAGACCGGGCAGGGCACGCTGCTGTTCGTCGACGAGATTCACCGCTTCAACCGCGCGCAGCAGGATTCCTTTCTGCCGGTGATGGAGGACGGCACCATCGTGCTGGTCGGCGCGACCACCGAGAATCCGTCGTTCGAGCTGATCGCGCCGCTGCTGTCGCGCGCGCGCGTCCTGGTGTTCAAGTCGCTCGATGCGGCGGCGATCGAGAAGCTGCTCGCCCGCGCCGAGGCGATCGAGGGCAAGAAGCTGCCGCTCGACGACGAGGCGCGCGCCTCGCTGGTCCGCATGGCCGACGGCGACGGCCGCGCCGCGCTGACGCTGGCCGAAGAAGTCTGGCGCGCCGCGCGCGCCGGCGAGATCTTCGATGCCGCGGCGCTGCAGGAGGTCGTGCAGCGCCGCGCGCCGATCTACGACAAGAAGCAGGACGGCCATTACAATCTGATCAGCGCGCTGCATAAATCGGTGCGCGGCTCCGATGCCGACGCGGCGCTCTATTATCTCTGCCGCATGCTCGATGCCGGCGAGGACCCGCTCTATCTGGCGCGCCGCATCGTGCGCATGGCGGTCGAGGATATCGGGCTTGCCGATCCGCAGGCGCTGGTCGATCGCCAATGCCGCCAAGGACGCCTACGATTTTCTCGGCTCGCCCGAAGGCGAACTGGCGCATCGCCGAGGCCGTGATCTATGTCGCCACCGCGCCGAAATCGAACGCCGCCTATATGGCGTTCGGCGCGGCCATGCGCACCGCCAAGGAAGCCGGCTCGCTGTTGCCGCCCAAGCACATCCTCAATGCGCCGACCAAGCTGATGAAGACCGAAGGCTACGGCGCGGGCTACGAATACGACCACGACGCCGAGGAGGCATTTTCCGGCCAGGATTATTTCCCGGAACAGCTCGGCCGCCAGCAATTCTACGATCCGCCCGAGCGCGGCTTCGAGCGCGAGATCAGGAAGCGGCTGGAGTACTGGGCGAAGCTGCGGCGCGAGCGGAGCGGCACGTGAGAGGCAGTCGCGGACCACGCCAGCCGGGCGGCGGCAAGCAGAATCGGCCGGGCCGCGGCATAAGCATCGGCGTCGCATGTCACCGTCACCCTGAGGTGCGCGCGCGAAGCGAGCCTCGAAGGGCGACGGCCCCGAGCGCTCCCGGCCGTCGACATCCTGTCGAGGCGCGCGCGTTCGCCGTGCCACCTCAGGATCGACGGGAAACAGAGAGCCAGCGTCGCCGGCTCGCAATGCCGACCAGCGTGCAGAACGTCGCCGTCACCGCCGACGAAGCCGGCATGCGCGTCGATCGCTTTCTCGAAGCGCGGTTTCCGGGGCTGAGCTTCTCCCACATCCAGCGCGTCATCCGCAAAGGCGAGGTGCGCGTCAACGGCAAGCGCACCCAGCCGAAGAACCGGCTGGAAGCGGGGCAGACCGTGCGCATTCCGCCGCTGCGGCTCGATCGCCGAAGCCGCGCGCAGCCGGGCAACGAGGCGGACGAGAAGACCCGCGCTTTCCTCAAATCGATCACGCTCTACGAAGACGCCGACGTGCTGGTGCTCAACAAGCCGATGGGGCTTGCGGTGCAGGGCGGCTCCGGCACCACGCGCCATCTCGACGGCATGCTCGAGGTGTTGCGCGACGCGCACGGCCAGCGGCCGCGGCTGGTGCACCGGCTCGACAAGGACACCGCCGGCTGCCTGCTCGTCGCCAAGACGCGGTTTGCGGCGGCGGCGCTGGCCAAGACCTTCCGCTCGCGCTCGGCGCGCAAAGTCTATTGGGCGCTGGTCGCCGGCGTGCCCAAGGTGCAGCAGGGCCGCATCTCGACCTTTCTCGCCAAGGAAGAGCGCGAGGATGAATCGTTCATGCGCATCGCGCGGCACGGCGAGAAGGGCGCGAGCCACGCCGTGACCTATTACGCGGTGGTCGGAAACGTCGGGGCCGCTTGCTCGCCTGGCTTTCGCTCAAGCCGGTCACCGGCCGCACCCATCAATTGCGCGCGCACATGGCGCATATCGGCCATCCGATCGTCGGCGATCCGAAATATTTTTCGATCGAGAACTGGGAGCTGCCGGGCGGCATGCAGAACAAGCTGCATCTTCTCGCCCGCCGCATCGCCGTGCCGCATCCGCGCGGCGGCGTGATCGATGTCACCGCGCCGCTGCCGCCGCACATGCAGCAATCGTGGAACCTGCTCGGCCTCGACGCCAAGCGCTACGATCCGATCGAGGAGGCGCCGGAGGAGTGACGCCGCAGGAACAAACGCCCGTTGCGACGGGGTTGATATCGACGAGCCTAGCCATGCGGCGCGCTATGAGTGTCAATCGTATTGCCAGAGCATGCGACGGCATCCAGTTTGGCGCGTCTGGATGCTTCGCTGTCGTCGCAATGACGATAGTCCTGGTCTCGGTAGCTGTCGCGGCAGGGCCGGCCTGCGATCGGCCAGGCGACGATCAATATCCCAATTCGATCATGGCGCCGGAGCCGGGCACGACAAGCCATCACCGCTCGGCCGCGCCCGCGCGGTCGGGTCATCCCGAGCCTGCTCGGCCACGAAAAATTTGTCGGCAAGCTCCACCGCGGCGCAAAAATGTTTGCCACCCGTGGATCGTCGGGATCGGTGCTGCCGACCCCTTGCCGCGAACCACTCTCATCCCGCCGGAAGGCGATGCTCGGCTCACAGAGCCGGCAATACCGCAGCAGCAAGGTCCGAGCGTCGTTCCGGGCCTGACGAATCCAGTGCCCAATCTGCCGCACGGCGCCGAAACGTTCCAGGACCGCGCCGTCGCGCTGCGCCTTCCAATCCAGCCTCTACGGCGTGCCCGGCGGCGCACGCACGCAATACATGGGTTCGTGCGTGCAATAACCGGCGGCCGGCCGCCAATCCGGCCGGCTTTTTATTGGCTTGACAGGCAACTAAATGGTTGCATATTGTCGCCATGGATGAGGTATTCAAGGCGCTGGCCGATGCGAGCCGCCGGGAACTGCTCGACCGGCTGCGCGCCGACAACGGCCAGACGCTTAACGAGCTCTGCGCGCGGCTCGATATGACCCGGCAAGCGGTGAGCAAGCATCTGGCCATTCTGGAGGACGCCAATCTCGTCGCCACCGTGCGGCGCGGCCGCGAGAAGCTGCACTACCTCAATCCGGTGCCGATCCACGAGATCGGCGAACGCTGGATCGGGAAATTCGAACGCATCGCGCTTGTAGGCGCTGAGCGACATGAAGAAAGCGTTGGAAGAAGGCGCGGGAGAGTAACGATGGGCAAGCCGAAGTTCGTGTACGTCACCTACATCCGCACCACGCCGGAGAAGCTGTGGGCGGCGCTAACCGATCCGCAAACAATCAGGAAATACTGGTTCGGCATCACGGCTGAATCTGACTTTAAGCCGGGCTCGCCATGGCGTCTAAAATTTGAGGACGGCCGCGTGGCCGACACCGGCGAAATTCTGGAGTCCGATCCGCCGAGGCGGCTGGTGATCCGCTGGCGCAATGAGTTCAAGCCGGAGCTAAAGGCGGAAGGCTATTCGCGCTGCACGATGGAGATCGAGATGGCTGACTACTATCCGGACTTCGGCGGCAAGGCGGTGAAGCTCACCATTACGCACGAGACTGGAAGGCGAGGGCATGAAGTTCATCGAGGCTGTTTCCGGCGGCTGGCCGAAGGTCCTGTCGAACCTCAAGTCGCTACTCGAAACCGGCGACGTCGCGTTCCAGATGAAGCCTTAGAGCCATGGTTGACGTCGGCCAGTTCAAGCCAAAGACCGTCTACACGATCTATATCGCAGCGCCGCCCGAAGAGGTGTGGCGGGCCCTAACTACGTCGGAACTGACGCGAAAATATTTCTGGGAACGCTCGATCGAGCTTGAGCCGAAAGCCGGCGGCGCATTTGCGCTGCACCTGCCGGATGGGCGCGTCAACGTGCAGGGCAAGGTCGTCGACTACGATCGCGCCGCGCAGGCTTTCGGTGACCTGGCGCGTGTTGTGGCCCGAGGAATTCAGCAAGCTTCCCGAATGCCTCGTGACTTACGAGATCAACCCGCGTCGGCAAGCCGGTGCGCCTGACCATGACCGAATCCCATTCATGGGATGTGCCTGAAGCAATCCTGTCCGGCGGCCGTATGGGTTGGCCGGCGATTCTGTCCAGTCTCAAAAGCGTGATCGAAACCGGCAAGCCGCTGGCGATCGAGATGGAGCCGCCACGCGAAATGATCGAGGCGATCAAAAGCTTGAAGTGATCAGCGCAAGCTGGCGTTGATCTTGTCGAGCGCCGCCGAGCCGGGGCACAGCTCCTTCTCGCCGAGCGCATTGAGCGGCGCAGCGACGGTGTTGAGATGGCCGTGCAGATCCGCAGACTCTTCCTCGACATAGAGCAGCCCGGTGACGATCTGCCCCTTGGCGGCGTGGTGCTGGATGAAGTTCATCGCGGCGAGCCGGTCGTGCACGTCATATTCGGCATTGAGCTTGCGCAAAGCGAGCGTGGTGCCGTCATGCTGTTCGACCAGCTCGACGGTGCCCGGCGCGTAATCGACATGGATCGGCGCCCGGCCGGTCATGACATCGAGAAAATTGACCGCCTCGTTGTGCTCGCGCACGTAGTCGAAGCTTTTGGTCGAGCCGGCGTGATTGTTGAACGCGACGCAGGGCGAAATCACATCGATGAAGGCCGCGCCCTGATGCTCGATCGCCGCCTTGATGATCGGCACCAGCTGCTTCTTGTCGCCGGAAAACGAACGCGCGACGAAGCTTGCGCCAAGCTGCAAAGCCAGCCCGACCATGTCAATGGCGCTATCATTATTGGTGATACCGCGCTTTGACTTCGAGCCGCGGTCGGCGGTGGCGGAGAACTGGCCTTTGGTCAGGCCGTAAACGCCGTTGTTCTCCACAATATAGACCATGTTGACGCCGCGGCGCATGCAGTGGGCGAATTGGCCGAGCCCGATCGAGGCGGAATCGCCGTCGCCCGAAACGCCAAGATAGATCAGGTCGCGGTTGGCGAGGTTGGCGCCGGTAAGCACCGACGGCATCCGGCCGTGGACAGAGTTGAAGCCATGCGAATTGCCGAGGAAATAGTCCGGCGTCTTCGACGAACAGCCGATACCGGAAATCTTCGCCACGCGGTGCGGCTCGATCGACAGTTCGAAACAGGCCTCGATGATCGACGCCGTGATCAAATCGTGGCCGCAGCCTGCGCACAGCGTCGAGACTTTGCCCTCGTAATCGCGATGGGTATAGCCCAGCGCGTTCTTCGGCAGTTCGGGGTGATGGAATTTCGGCTTGACGATATAGGTCATGAGACCACCTTCCGCAGCGGCGTGACTTTCAGCGCGTCGAGATGCTCGCCGATCGCGCGCGCGATGAAACGGGCGGTGATCGGCGTCCCGTCATAATGCAGGATCGGCACCAGGCGCACCGGATCGATGCCGCATTCGTTGACGACGAGCGAGCGTAGCTGCAAGTCGCGGTTCTGCTCGACCACGAACACGAAGTCGTGCTCGGCGATGAAGCTCGTCACGCTGGAATGGAATGGAAAGGCGCGCACCCGCAGCCGGTCGAGATATTGGCCGCCGGTTTCGAGCATCTTGATCGCTTCGTCCATCGCCGGCGATGTCGAGCCGAAATAGATCACGCCATATTTGGTCGGCCTGTCGGCGTTCGCCTGCAATGGGCGCGGCACGAGATCCTTCGCGGTCTCGAACTTACGCTGGAGCCGCTGCATATTGTCGGCATAGGCCGCGCCTTCCTCGGTATAGCGGGCATAGCGGTCGCGCGAGGTGCCGCGGGTGAAGAACGAGCCCTTGCTCGGATGCGTGCCGGGATAGGTGCGATAGGCAATGCCGTCGCCGTCGATGTCGAGATAGCGGCCGAAATCCTTGCCGGTGTCGAGGGCTGCTGCCGTCATCACCTTGCCGCGGTCGTATTTGCGGGTGTCGTCCCAGGTCAGCGGTCGGCACAGGTGATGATTCATCCCGATATCGAGATCGATCATGACGAAGACCGGGGTTTGCAGCCGGTCGGCGAGATCGAAGGCGGTCGCGCCGAACTCGAATGTTTCCGCCGGGTTTTCGGGGAACAGGAGCACGTGCTTGGTGTCGCCGTGCGAGGCATAGGCGCAGGAGATGATATCGGTCTGCTGCGTGCGGGTCGGCATGCCGGTCGACGGCCCGGCCCGCTGCACGTCGAAGATGACGGCGGGGATTTCGGCGAAATAGGCAAGCCCGAGGAATTCCTGCATCAGCGAAATGCCGGGGCCGGACGTCGCGGTAAAGGCCCGGGCGCCGTTCCAGCCGGCGCCGATCACCATGCCGATGGAAGCGAGCTCGTCCTCGGCCTGGACGATCGCGAATTTGCTCTTCTTGGTATCGCCATCGACGCGCAGACGACTGCAGTGACGGGTAAAGGCTTCCGCCAGCGAGGACGACGGCGTGATCGGGTACCAGGCGCAGACCGTCGCGCCGCCGTAGACGGCGCCGAGCGCGGCGGCCGAATTACCCTCGATAAAAATTCGGTCGCCGACGCCATTGGCGCGCCGCAAACGCAAACCGATCGGGTGCTGGACGTTCAACATCACCCAGTCGCGGCCGAGGTGCAGCGCGTGCTTATTGGCGTCGAACAGCTTTTCCTTGCCCTTGTATTGTTCGGCGATGAGTTTTTCGATTTCGCCGACATCCATTTCCAAGAGCGCCGACAATGCACCGAGATAGATGATGTTCTTGAATAATTGGCGCTGGCGCGGATCGGTATATTCGCGATTGCAGATCGCGGTGAGCGGCACGCCGATCACCGTGATGTCGTCGCGGAATTTCGACTTCGGCATCGGCTTGGTGGAATCGTAAATCAAATAGCCGCCCGGCTCGATGCCGGCTATGTCCTTGTCCCAGGTCTGCGGATTCATGGCGACCATGAGATCGGTGCCGCCGCGCGCGCCGAGATGGCCGGCCTCGCAGATGCGCACCTCGTACCAGGTCGGCAGGCCCTGGATGTTGGACGGGAATATGTTGCGTGGCGCGACCGGAATGCCCATGCGCAGCACCGCACGGGCGAACATTTCGTTGGCGCTCGCCGAACCCGATCCGTTGACGTTGGCGAACCGGACGACGAAATCGTTTACGCTCTGGATTGGCATGCCTGTTCCGCGAGAGTCATATCGATCAGGTATTTCTGCATGTCCCACGCCCCGGTGGGACAGCGCTCGGCGCATAGCCCGCAATGCAGGCAAACGTCCTCGTCCTTCACCATGACGCGGCCGGTCTTGAGATTGTTGGCGATATAGAGGTCCTGGGTCAGATTCTTCGCCGGCGCCTGCAGGCGCTGGCGCAGAGCGGCCTCGTCGCCGTTGCCGGTGAAGGTGATGCAGTCCATCGGGCAGATGTCGACGCAGGCGTCGCATTCGATGCAAAGCTGGCCGGTGAATACGGTCTGTATATCGCAGTTGAGGCAGCGTTCGGATTCCTTGAGAGCGAGTTCCAGATCATAGCCGAGCTCGACCTCGGCCTTGATGTCGCGCAGCGCCACAACCTTCTCGCGATGCGGCACCCGGTAGCGTTTGTCGAGCGTGATCTCGTTGTCGTAAGACCACTCGTGAATGCCCATCTTCTGGCTCGCCACCGCGATCTGCGGCGCCGGGCGGACATTGATGTCCTCGCCGCGGCAGAAGCGATCGATCGAAATCGCCGCCTCATGGCCATGCGCCACAGCCCAGATGATGTTCTTAGGGCCGAACGCAGCATCGCCGCCGAAAAACACTTTGGGATTGGTCGAAGCCATGGTCCTGGGGTCGACCTTGGGCATGCCCCATTTGTCGAACGCGATGCCGCAATCGCGTTCGATCCAGGGGAACGCGTTTTCCTGGCCCACCGCGACCAGAACGTCGTCGCACGGGAAATGCTGGTCCGGCTCGCCGGTCGGCACCAAATCGCGGCGGCCTTTGTCGTCGCGCACCGCCTTGACCTTCTCGAACACGACACCGGTGAGATTGCCGTCGTCGTGGGTAAATGCCTTCGGCACCAGATAGTTGAAGATCGGAATGTCCTCGTGCATCGCATCCTCCTTTTCCCAGGGGGACGCTTTCATTTCCTCGAAGCCGGAGCGCACGATGACCTTGACTTCCTCACCGCCGAGCCGGCGCGAGGAGCGGCAGCAATCCATCGCGGTATTGCCGCCGCCGAGCACGATGACGCGCTTGCCGATCTTATCGATATGGCCGAAGGAAACGCTGGAGAGCCAGTCGATGCCGATGTGGATGTTCTTGGCCGCTTCCTTGCGGCCGGGAACGTCGAGGTCGCGGCCGCGCGGCGCGCCGCAACCGACAAAGATCGCGTCGAAGTCTTGCGCGAGCAGCATTTTCAAACTGTCGATGCGCTTGCCGCCGATGAATTCAAGGCCGAGATCGAGGATATAATTGCATTCCTCGTCGATCACGCTTTCCGGCAGGCGGAATTTTGGAATTTGGGTCCGCATCATGCCGCCGGATTTCGGATCCTGGTCGAACACGACGCAGTGGTAGCCCATCGGGGCGAGGTCGCGCGCTACCGCGAGCGAGGCCGGGCCGCCGCCCACCAACGCAATGCGTTTACCGTTCTTGGTCGCGGCCGGTTTGGGCAGCCGGTCGCGGATATCGTCCTTGAAATCGGCGGCGACGCGCTTGAGCCGGCAGATCGCAACCGGGTCTTTCTCGACGCGGCCGCGCCGGCAAGCCGGCTCACAGGGACGATCGCAGGTGCGTCCGAGAATGCCCGGAAACACGTTCGATTCCCAATTGATCATGTAGGCGTCGCTGTAACGGCCGGCCGCGATCAAACGGATGTATTCGGGAACCGGCGTGTGCGCCGGACAGGCCCACTGACAATCTACCACCTTGTGGAAGTAGTCGGGAGCCGAAATGTCGGTGGGTTTCATTGACTCCTCTTGCACGCAGCCATCCGCTCTTAAAATCTGGCGGTGAGTACGCTGCTGCGTGGATTCCCTTCCTCCGGCACCGCTGCAACCGAATCCGGCGCGGATAGTAGTCGAGAGGGATACGGATTTCTACCGCTTCTGCTTGTTATAACAAGGTTTTGTAGCCGGTGGGGCGTTAACGAAAGCGCGACTGAGCAGGGCCGGGGCAGGTGGCGGCCAAAGTCCGGCGAGAACCGCGGAACACGCCTGTAACTCATTGAAGAGATAGCCTAAATTATGTCCGATGCGCGACCTGTTCGAGATTATTGAGCCGACCAATCCGGTGGAAGCGGCGCGGCGCGGCGCACGGCCGATATTGCCGCGCCGCTTTTATGCCAAGGCGACCGCCGCAACCACGGCCGAAGGTCATTTGGTGCAGCTCGACGACAAGCCGGTGCATACGCCGAGGCGGCGGTTGCTCGCGGCGCCGAAGCTTGGGCTCGCGCAGGCGATTGCCGCGGAATGGGAGGCGCAGCGCGACCTGATCGATCCGGCAAAAATGCCGCTGACGCGGCTTGCCAATGCGATCATCGACGGCGTCGCCGAATTCGTTGGACCCGGTGGCGGGGGAGATCGAAAAATATCTCGCATCCGATCTCGTGTTCTACCGCGCCCCCGCTCCGGCGGAGCTGCGCGCCCGCCAAGCGCGGCATTGGGACCCGATCCTGGGCTGGGCGCGCGATGCGCTCGGTGCGCAATTCAAGCTCGGCGAGGGTGTCATTCACGTCGCCCAGCCGGACGCAGCACTCAAGGCTGCAAGCGCCGCGATCCCGGCCGATCCGTGGCGGCTCGGCGCGGCACATGCGGTGACGACACTGACCGGCTCGGCGCTGATCGCGCTCGCGATCGCGCGCGGCGCGTTGGCAGCCGAGGCGGCATGGCAGGCGGCTCACGTCGACGAAGATTGGAATATGGCGCAATGGGGCAAGGATGAGATGGCGCTTGGCGCGCCGCGCATTTCGCCTCGCGGAGTTTCAGGCGGCGGCGACGGTCGTTGCAGGCGTAGGCCGGCCTATCCGCCGGTTACGCTCATATGCCGGGTCAGCGCCGGCCGGCGGTGGCGGCGATCAATGATGAAATCGTGGCCCTTGGGTTTTCGCGAAATCGCCTCGTCGATGGCGGTCGAAGAGAAGGTCGTTTGCTTCCGAGGCGCGCAGCGGTTTGCGCAAGTCGGCGGCGTCGTCTTGGCCGAGGCACATATAAAGCGTGCCGGTGCAGGTGACGCGCACGCGATTGCAGGATTCGCAGAAATTGTGCGTGAGCGGCGTGATGAAACCGAGCCGGCCGCCGGTCTCGGCGACGCGCACATAGCGCGCGGGGCCGCCGGTCTGATAGTCGATGTCCGCAAGCGAAAATCGCTCGGCAAGGCGCGCGCGCACCATCGAAAGCGGCAGATATTGATCGAGCCGGCCGCCTTCGCCGATCTCGCCGAGCGGCATCACCTCGATCAGCGTCAGATCCATGCCGCGTCCGTGCGCCCACTCGATCAGCCGGGGAAACTCGTCGTCGTTGACGCCTTTGAGCGCGACCGTGTTGATCTTGATCTTCAAGCCCGCAGCCTGCGCGGCGTCGATGCCAGCGAGAACCTGATCCAATGAGCCCCAGCGCGTAATAGCGCGGAATTTTTCGGCGTCGAGCGTGTCGAGTGAAACGTTGATGCGGCGCATGCCGGCCGCTTTGAGTTCGGCGGCAAATTTGGCGAGTTGCGAGCCGTTGGTGGTCAGCGTGAGTTCGTCGAGCCGACCGGAGCGCAGGTGCCGCGACAGCGAGTTGACGAGCGTCATGATGCCGCGGCGTACCAGCGGCTCACCGCCGGTCAGGCGAAGTTTCCGCACGCCGCGCGCGACAAAGGCCGAACACAGCCGATCGAGCTCTTCGAGCGAAAGAACCTCGGCCTTGGGCAAAAACGACATGTTCTCCGCCATGCAATAGACACAGCGGAAATCGCAGCGGTCGGTGACCGAGACGCGAAGATAGGTAATAGCGCGGCCGAACGGGTCGACCAGGTCCCGCCGTCCGGATTCGTCATAACGTTCTAGGGCTCGCACGCTATCCATCGGCATTCAAATAAGCATCGGAGTGTGCCGGATAAAGCCCTGATAGTCCAGAATTTTTCCCCGAAAAATGGGTTAAGGCCCATGCGCCGGCTATCTGTGCCCGCGCTCGATCTCGTGTATCGCCGCCGGCAGGTCGGCGAACGAGCTGATGAGCCGGTCCGGCTGCAAGGTGGCGATCGGCACTTCGCTGTAGCCGAAATCGACGGCGATGACCGGCACGGCGGCGGCGCGCGCGGTGCGCACGTCGGTTCCGGAATCGCCGACCATGATGGCGCGCGCCGGGTCGCCCGCCACGCGCTGGATGGTTTGGCGCAATATTGCCGGATCGGGCTTCATCACGCCGAAAGTGTCCTGGCCGCAAATCGCCGCGAAATGCCGTGCGAGCTTGAGCTTGTTCAAAAGCCGCACCGACAGCCATTCGAGCTTATTGGTGCAGACCGCGAGTCGATGGCCCTCGGCGGCCAGGCGATCGAGCGCGGCTTCGAGCTTGGGAAACGGCCGCGACCGGTCGGCGATGTGCGCGGCATAATGTTCGATGAAGGCGCCGAACATGCGGTCGAGATCGGCCTTTGCGCCCGGGCGGCCTTCTGCGTGCAGCGCCTTTTCGATCATGGCCCTTGCGCCGCCGCCGATCATCCGCCGGGCATCGTCGTAGGGAATAGGCGGCAGGCCCTCGCGCGTAAGGATGAGGTTGAGCGTGTCGATGAGATCCGGCGCCGTGTCGATCAGCGTGCCGTCGAGATCAAAGACGATGGTGAGCATGCCTCTCGCCTAAACGGCGCTCCGGTGGTGCGCAAGGGCCTAGGATCGCCGCTGGAAGGCGGCTACACAGCCGTCCATGAGCATCGAAGCACAAAAACGTGCGGCTGCGGCCCGCGCCGTCGATTTCGTGCGCTCGGGCATGCGCCTTGGCCTCGGCACCGGCTCGACCGCCCAGCATTTTGTCGAGCTTCTGGCCGAGCGGGTGCGGACGGGTCTCGAGGTCATCGCGGTTCCGACCTCGGAGGCAACGCGCGCGCAGGCGGAGCGGGCCGGCATTGCGCTCACCACGCTCGAGGCGACCCCGGAGCTCGACCTCACGGTGGACGGCGCCGATGAAATCGCACCGGACCTCACGCTGATAAAGGGCGGCGGCGGAGCGCTGTTACGCGAGAAGATCGTGGCATCGGCATCGGCGAAAATGATCGTGATCGCCGATGCGTCAAAATGGGTCCCGGTTCTCGGCCGCTTTCCGCTGCCGGTTGAGATCGCGCCGTTCGGCGCCGCGGCGACCTGCCGCGCGGTCGAAGCGGCCGCCGCCGCAATCGGCTGTCCGGGACCGGCTTTGTTGCGCAAGGGCAAAGATGGCCATGCTTTCGTCACGGATGGCGGGCACTGGCTCCTGGACGCCCAATTGCAGCGGATTGCCGATCCAAGGGCTCTTGCGGCTGGACTTTCCGCCGTTCCGGGCGTCATGGAACATGGCTTATTCATTGGCATTGCGCGGACTGCTATTCTAGCCGGTCCCGACGGGGTGCGTGTTATCGAGCGGCCCTGATCTCAAGCACGAAAGGGAGTGCGTCTATGATCGTCCGTCTCTCCAAGCGTTACGTCTTGGCTGTGCTGATCGTGCTGGGCACGATCGGTGCCGCTCGGCAGGCTTCGGCCCAAGCCGCGGCGCCGCAGTCCTCCGTGCACCAGCCGACCCCGGCAGCGATCCTGCTGGCCAAACAAATCGTCGAGCTCAAGGACGTCAAGGACATTTACGCGCCACTGGTGCGCGGCGTGGTCGAAAAGACCAGGGATGCGTTCATGCAAACCAACTTCATTTGGGCCAAGGACCTCAACGAAGTCACCGCTATCGAGCAAAAGCAATACGCTCCCCGGGTGAGCGAACTGGTCGATGCCACAGCGCGCATCTATGCCAGCCATTTCACCGAGCAAGAATTGAAGGAGTTGCTCGCCTATTACCAATCGCCGATCGGGCAAAAAGCGCTCGTCGAGGAACCGAAGGTAATCGAACAGAGCATGGCCGGTGCCGGTGCTTGGGGGGACAGTCTTTCGCAGGAAGTCATGGCCAGCATGCGCGCCGAGATGAAAAAGCGCGGACACGATATGTAACGCGATATTCGATATGGCGGATTTCAACGTCGATCTTTTTGTCATTGGTGGCGGCTCGGGCGGCGTGCGCGCCGCGCGCATCGCCGCCGAGCATGGCGCGCGCGTGATGGTCGCGGAGGAGTATCGCCTCGGCGGCACTTGCGTCATCCGCGGCTGCGTGCCGAAGAAACTGTTGGTCTACGCATCGCGCTTTCGCGGCGAATTCGAAGACGCCGCCGGTTTCGGCTGGACCGTATCGCAGACCTCGTTCGACTGGAAGACGCTGATCGCCAACAAGGACCGCGAGATCGGCCGGCTCGAAGCGGCTTATGGCGCGACGCTGGAAAAGGCCGGGGTCAAGGTCGTGAAAAGCCGGGCCGTGCTGCTTGACGCCCATACCGTGCAATTGACGAACGGCGACCGCGTGCGCGCCGCCTATGTGTTGATTTCGACCGGCGGAACGCCGAGCTACGGCGACCCGATTCCCGGCATCGCGCACGCGATTTCCTCCAATGAGGCTTTCCACCTGGCGGATTTTCCGCGCCGCATCGTTATTCAGGGCGGCGGTTATATCGCCGTCGAGTTCGCCGGAATCTTCGCCGGCCTCGGCTCGCATGTCACGCTGGTCTATCGCGGCGAGAATATTCTACGCGGTTTTGACGACGACGTGCGCCAGCACTTGCGCGTCGAGATGGAGGCGCGCGGCATCAGGGTGGTCACCGGCTGCAAAGTAGCGGCGATCGAGCAGGTCGGTCAGCACTATTCGGTGCATTTCTCCAGCGGCAATCAGGCTACCGCCGACCGTGTCATGTTTGCGACCGGCCGATCGCCGAACGTGGGCGAGATGGGGCTGGAAAAAACAGGCGTCGAAATCGCCAGGAACGGCGGCGTGACGGTCGACCAATATTCGCGCACAACGGTGCAAAATATCTACGCCGTGGGCGATGTGACCAACCGCATCAATCTCACTCCGGTTGCCATCCGCGAGGGCCATGCATTCGCCGATACCGTATTCGGTGGCAGGCCGACCGCCGTCGATCACAGCAACGTGCCGACCGCGGTATTCTCCGAACCCGAGATCGGGACCGTCGGTTTGACTGAGTTTCAGGCCCGCGCGCGGCTCGCGCAAACCGATGTTTACAAAGCCATGTTCAAGCCGATGAAGGCGACGCTTTCCGGCCGCGACACCACCGTGCTGATGAAGCTTGTGGTCGATGGCCTGTCCGATCGGGTCGTTGGCTGCCATGTTGTCGGCGAAGGCGCGGCCGAGATGGTCCAGCTCGCCGCCGTCGCCGTGAAGATGGGGGCCAAGAAGGCTGACTTCGATGCCACGATGGCGCTGCATCCGACCGCCGCCGAAGAATTGGTCACAATGCGCAAGAAGACCGCAAGCTACGCCCGCGAAGCGGCGGAATAGGCCCAAAGCAGGCAACAAGCCGAACGGTCGCGACGTACAGTGGCGGTGTACATCACGCCGTAAAAGATCGCGAATTATGCCCGCGCCGATGTGAAACGGGCAAAAAATCAAGCTGTCACCGCGTACACTCGCACTGTATAAAGCCGCGGTCTGTGAGCCGTCATCCTGAGGTGGCCGCGTAGCGGCCCTCGAAAGATGCCGGCGGAGGTGCCCGGGCCGTCGCCCTTCGAGCTCGCTTCGCTCGCACCTCAGGGTGACGGTACATGGAGACGCGAAATGTCTAGCCGTTCGGCTTTCGGCAAATGGAGCCCGGATTCGTGGCGAGGCAAGCCGATCGTGCAGGCGCCGGATTATCCCGATCCTAAGGCACTTGGCGACGTCGAGGCGCAGCTTGCCACTTTTCCGCCGCTGGTTTTTGCCGGCGAGGCCCGCAATCTCAAGCGGGCTTTGGCGCAGGTTGCGGCGGGGAACATGTTCCTGCTGCAGGGCGGCGACTGCGCGGAAAGTTTTGCCGAGCATGGCGCCAACAATATTCGCGATTTCTTCCGCCTGTTCTTGCAAATGGCGGTGGTGCTGACCTATGCGGCGGCTTGTCCGGTCGTGAAAGTCGGGCGCGTTGCCGGGCAATTCGCCAAGCCGCGCACCTCGCCGACCGAGAAGCGGGGCGGCGTCGAGCTTCCGGTCTATCGCGGCGATATCATCAATGGCACCGACTTCACGCCGGAGGCGCGCGCGGCCGATCCGCGCCGGCAATTGGAGGCCTATCGGCAATCCGCGGCGACACTTAATTTGCTCCGCGCCTTCGCCGGCGGCGGCTATGCCAACCTGTCGAATGCCCATCAGTGGATGCTGTCATTCGTCAAGGATAGTCCGCAATCCAAGCGCTATCAGGACCTCGCCGGCCGCCTCACCGAGACGCTCAACTTCATGCGGGCCTGCGGCATCGACCCCGAAGTGCATCCCGAAATGCGGACCACCGATTTCTTCACCAGCCACGAAGCGCTGCTGTTGGGCTACGAGCAAGCGTTCACGCGCGTCAATTCAACCACCGGCGACTGGTATTGCACCTCGGGCCATATGGTGTGGATCGGCGATCGCACCCGGCAGCTTGATCACGCGCATGTCGAATATTGCCGCGGCATCAAGAATCCGCTCGGATTGAAAACCGGTCCGACCCAGAAGACCGGATGAGCTCCTCAAGCTCATCGATGTGCTCGATCCGGACAACGAGCCCGGCCGCCTCACGCTGATCTGCCGCGTCGGCGCCGACAAGGCCGCCGAGCTGTTGCCGCCGATGGTGCGCGCGATCAAGCGTGAAGGCCGCAACGTCGTTTGGTCATGCGACCCGATGCATGGCAACACCATCAGTTCGGTGACCGGCTATAAAACGCGGCCGTTCGACCAGATCCTCAAAGAAGTGCGGACATTTTTTCAAGTTCATGCCGCCGAAGGCACCATTGCCGGCGGCGTGCATCTGGAAATGACCGGCCAGAACGTCACCGAATGCACCGGCGGCGCGCGCGCCATCAGCGAAGAAGACCTCAACGACCGCTATCACACAGTCTGCGATCCGCGGCTTAACGCCGAGCAATCGCTTGACCTTGCCTTCCTGCTCGCCGATCTCTTGAAATCGGAGCGCCAGGGTAAGGCGAAGCCGTTCCCGGCGGTGGCGGCGCTCTAAGCATGAACGCGCTTCCCGTCGACCGCCTTGCCATTGCGGTGGCGCAGCTTAATCCGATCGTCGGCGACGTTGCCGGCAATCTTGAATGCGCCCGCAAGGCGCGCGCCCAGGCCGCCCGCGATCGCGCCGATGTGGTCGCCTTCTCCGAGCTATTCATTGCCGGCTATCCGCCGGAGGACTTGGTGCTCAAGCCAGCATTCCAGGCGGCTTGCCGCGCCGCGGTCGAGACGCTGGCGCGCGACACCGCCGATGGCGGTCCGGCCGTGCTGATCGGGACGCCGTGGGTCGAGGACGGCAAGCTCCATAACGCTTATGCGCTGCTTGCCGGCGGCCGCGTCGATGCCATCCGCTTCAAGGTCAACCTGCCGAATTACGGCGTGTTTGACGAGAAGCGCGTCTTCGCCCCCGGGCCGGTGCCCGGGCCGGTGAGCTTTCGCGGCGTGCGGCTTGGTCTGCCGGTCTGCGAAGATACTTGGACTGACTGGGGCGACTACGAGAATGTCGTCGAATGCCTGGCCGAGACCGGCGCCGAGCTTCTGATCGTGCCCAACGGCTCGCCCTATTGGCGCGACAAGATCGACGTCCGACTCAACGTTGCCGTGGCGCGTGTGACCGAGGTGGGCCTGCCGCTCATCTACATCAATCAGGTTGGTGGCCAGGACGAGCTCGTCTTCGACGGCGCATCCTTTGCGCTCAATGCCGATCGAACACTGGCCTTTCAGTTGCCGGCCTTCTGCGAAACGGTCGCGACCACGCAATGGTCGCGGGTCGATGGCGCGTGGCGGGCCGCGCCAGGGCCGGTGGCGGCGCCGCAGGAATTGGACGAAGCCGATTACGCCGCGTGTGTGCTCGGCCTGCGCGATTATGTCGGCAAGAACCGCTTCAAGGGCGTTGTGCTCGGCCTGTCCGGCGGCATCAATTCGGCGTTGTGCGCGGCGATGGCGACCGACGCGCTGGGCGCCGACCGGGTGCGTTGCGTGATGCTGCCGTTCCGCTACACTTCGCAAGCCTCGCTCGACGATGCCGCCGCAATCGCCCATTCGCTCGGTGTGCGCTACGACGTCGTTCCGATCGAAAGCGCGGTGCATGGCCTGGAAACGGCGCTCACCGGTGTCTTTGCCGGCGCGCCGCGCAACGTCACCGAGGAAAATCTGCAGGCCCGCGCCCGCGGCACCATCCTGATGGCGATCTCCAACAAATTCGGCTTGATGGTGGTGACCACCGGCAACAAGTCGGAAATGTCGGTCGGTTACGCCACGCTTTACGGCGACATGAACGGCGGCTTCAATCCGATCAAGGACCTCTACAAAACCGAAGTCTACCGGCTGTCGCGCTTGCGCAATCATTGGAAGCCGGACGGCGCGCGCGGTCCGGATCGCAACGTCATTCCCGAAAACGTCATCACCCGCGCGCCGAGCGCGGAGTTGCGCGACAACCAGACCGATCAGGATACCTTGCCGCCCTACGATGTGCTCGACCGGATTCTCGAGCGCCTCGTCGAGCGCGAGGAATCGACCGCCACCATCGCCGCCGCGGGCTTCGAACGCGACACCGTCATGAAGGTCGAGCGCATGCTCAACTTGGCCGAATATAAGCGGCGTCAGGCCGCGCCCGGCGTGAAGGTGACGCTGAAGAATTTCGGCCGCGACCGCCGCTATCCGATCGTCAATCGCTTCAACGATCCCGGCACGGCCGATCCGGAACCCGATCGCTCGCTGGTTAAAGGCGCGGCGACGGCGAAGGCCGGCGCGTTGGATTTCTGATCGGCTTCGTTGTTCATCGTTCGAGCGTGCTGCGCGCGCACCTCGGAGTGATAAAGCTAACGTGGTTGCGACAACGGCTGCGCCGCCGATGACATGAAGGGCGGCCCAACGACGCGGACCGGCTTTTTGGCGGCGGCCGGGTCGGTCGCGCTTGCCGTCGTCCCGTTTGCCGCCGGACTTGCGCCGCCTGGAGCGCCCGGCTTGCCGGGCTGCTTCGGCACTTGCGACAGCGATTTGGCGTTCTGGTCGGTCACGACAATGTCGCCGCTCTCGAGCGTGGTCGAGTCGTCGGCGTTCTTGAGCGCGTCGGCCCAGCTCTGTCCCGGTGCGCGGCAGGAACAACCCGCCGTGAGCTGCGTGCGATAATGAAAGGCATTTGGCAGCGCGGTGTAAAGCTGGCCGGTGTTGGAAACCGCGACCGTCATATCCTCGCCCGGATTGCGGAACGAATAGAGCGCGACGTCGGCCGCGGGGCACAGGCGATGACAGGCGTTCTCGTCGTCGGCGAAACGGTTTGGTGACGTCGAATACGAGATCGGAAAATAATAGCCGTCGCAGCTGCGCACGCAGACGGTGTGATAGGTGCCGTTCGGCGCACCGTCGCCGTTCGGGTTGGCGATCGTGCCGCCGCCGAACAGGGCGTCGAAAAAGCCTTGCGGTCCGCCTTGGGAATTGGCGGCCGCGGTATATTGCGCGCCGCAATTATTCTGCGCCAATTGTCCGATCAGCGCCCGGCGCTGGCCATTCTGATCGTCGCTGCCGCTTTGCAGTTGCTGGAAATCGCTCGTCATGCGGTCGAGGCTGCCGCGCATCTGCTGGATCTGCGACGTGATCGGTCCGCATTGCGGCGACAGCGCCGAGAACAGCGCAAAAAATCCTTCCCCGGCACAACCGGATTTGTGCGCTTGTCCCACCGCGCGGTCGAGGTCGGCCTGCTGCTTGGCGATCGCATCCTGAGCGCGCTTGAGCTGGTCGGCGCGGGCGGAGTCGGCGGCACCTTGGTCGAAGGCGGCGAGCTGACCTTGCAGGCGTGCGCAAATTGGAGTTGTGGCCGCTTGACTGGGCGGCGATTGATTCGCTGCCGGCTGACTCGGCGGTGGCGGATTTTGCGGCGGCTGACTGACCGCCTGCTGCCCCGCCGACGGCCGATAGGGCGCGGGTTGCG
Source organism: uncultured Alphaproteobacteria bacterium (assembly GCA_963784005.1). Classification (GTDB taxonomy): domain Bacteria; phylum Pseudomonadota; class Alphaproteobacteria; order Rhizobiales; family Xanthobacteraceae; genus BOG-931. The sequence continues at coordinate 261,058 of CAWAPT010000013.1, forward strand.
GCGGCGGTTGATATTGCGGGCGGCCCGGACCGCTCTGCGCGAGGGCTGTGGCCGACAAAGCCAGCACGCCAAAGCCGGCGCCAAGCATGATTTGCAGCACTGCTTGGCCCAAGCCGCGTGATGTTTCGGTCATTATGAGTTCCGCCACAGTTCCGCCCGGCGTGGCGGATGAAGCCCCGCAATGGTGACTAAAGTGTGGACGCGGGCGCTGTCAATCACTCCGCGTCCGGCTGGTTTTCCGGCCGCGCGCGGTCGAACGCCTCAAGCGCCAGGCAGGCTTTGTCGACGCCGACGATCTTGGGAAATTTGTCCAACGGCACCTTCAGCCGCCTCGCATTATTGACTTGAGGCACGATGCAGAGGTCTGCGAGCGTGACCGCGTCGCCGCAGGCATAAGGCGCGGGCGCGATCAGGGCTTCGAGCGCCTCGAAGCCGGTGACGACCCAGTGATGGTACCAGTCATCGATCGCGCTTTGCTCTTGCGCCATGCTGTTCTTCAGGTAGCGCAGCGGGCTGGTATTATTGAGCGGATGGATGTCGCAGGCGACGAGTTCGGCCAGCGCACGGACCTTGGCGCGCCCGACCGGATCGCTGGGGAGGAGCGCCGGCTGCGGATGGGTCTCCTCCAGGTATTCGATGATGGCAAGCGACTGGATCAGAACATCGCCGCCCGGCGTGATCAGAACCGGCACCCGCATCTGCGGATTGACGGCGCGAAATTCCGGCCGCTTGTTGTGGCCGCCGTCCTTGATGAGATGAATGGGCGCTGTCTCGTAGGCGATGCCTTTGAGATTGAGCGCAATGCGTACGCGGTAGGCGGCCGAGGAGCGGAAGTACGAATAGAGCTTCACGCGTCCTCCGTATTGTCGTTTTTGGGGTGCGCTCGCTCCGTTTCTTTCACGAGTTGCAGGGAACGGTCGGTGAGTTGCTGCAACGCCCGATTAAACGCTTCGCGGTCGCTGGGGCTGAGGATTTCCATAAGCCGGCGGGCAAAATCGAGTGCGTGCGGGGCAAGCTCTTCGTACATCGCCCGACCTGCGCTGGTGAGCGAGACGAACGACTCGCGCATGTCGGCGCGATTGGTGCGCCGTGCCAATAGCTTTCGCTTTTCCAAGAGGACCACCGCTCGCGACACCTTGGTCTTATGCATGTAGGTGTGGGCGCTGATGGCTTTGCCATTTAGCACGCCGAACTGGCCGAGGGTGACCAGCACGCGCCATTCCGGCACGCCGATGCGGTAGCGCCGGGCATAGACACGCGACAGCGCTTGCGAAACGAGGGTCGCCACGAGGTTGAGCTGATAAGGCAGGAATTGCTCAAGTTTCAACGGCGCTTGTTCGCCGGCCGCAGCCGGGAGGTCGGCACCGACATCCGCGATTTCGCGTTCCATCGCCGGTTGACCAGCCATTTTGATCGCCTGGGGGGCCCATAAACTGGCGCGCCATTCCACCCCGGTCGCCCGATCGAGGATGGCTGCAGTATTTGGAAGATGAACGAACTTGACGGCCCACGCAACGGCATCGCGCCGCTTTAGCGATCGGGCCTGCCGGGCTACCGCTGCGTGTTCTAGATCAGCGCGAGCACTCGACGGCGACGACGTCGCAATTGCCGCCTTTGCATCCGCCAGGACCATCGGTCGGGATGGCGCCGGTAATGTCGTCGCGATCGACCTTGTGGAACGACAGCGCCTGGACGAACTCATGCGCGTGGCAAATCGAGTTGGCCACGGTTTCGCCGCAAGTGCCGCCCGACGACAGGCAGCGATCGACGCCATAGCCGTCGCCGTCGCTGGCGACGATGAAGAGGCGCTTTTCGGCTTGTGCGTTGGCGGCGCCGAGCAGCACGGCTGCGGCCGCGCCGGCGGCGATTAGAAAACGCATAGTTGCCCCATTCGGCGCGTTCCACGCCATGTCATGAACAATGGCCCGATCTCAACAAACTTAAAGATGCGCTGTTGCGGTTAAGCCTTCGTTAAGGGACGCAATTCAACTCATGTTCGGGCGTTGGACAACGCGCGCATCGGTGGGCGCTTGCCGTTTCCACAGGGAGCAGCGCGCTTTTTCGGCGGGCGTGGCGTGAGAGTGACACCGGAGGAGATGAGACTTGGCGGCGATACTTTGCCGCCACGCTTTGCGGGGGGTTATGGACCTTGACGTGACAGGCGGCCTCGACCATTCTGCCGCCCATGAACGGCCAAAACCTCATCTGCGGCATTTGCCGGGGGATTATCCGCTAGCGGAAAACGCTGGCTGCGGCCGTCTATTCTCATCATCGAGACTTAGAACACGCCCGGCCAGCAGGCCGCGGCGCATACTGTGATTCGATGCGATGGAACTGAAACTCTACGATACGCTGACGCGCGAGAAGCGGGTGTTCAAGCCGCTCGATCCGGCGAACGTGCGCATGTATGTGTGCGGACCGACGGCCTACGACTTTGCGCATATCGGTAATGCGCGGCCGGTGATCGTGTTCGACGTGCTGTTCCGGCTGCTGCGCCATCTCTATGGCGCCGATCGCGTCACCTACGTGCGCAACATCACCGACGTCGACGACAAGATCAACGCGCGCGCGGCGGAGGACTATCCGACGTTGCCGTTGAACGAGGCGATCCGCAAAGTCACCGAAACGACCGACCAGCAATTCCACGACGACGTTGCCGCGCTCGGCTGCCTGCCGCCGACCGTCGAGCCGCGCGCCACCGAGCACATCGCGGAGATGCGCACGCTGATCGAGCGGCTGGTCAAATCCGGCAATGCTTACGTGGCCGAGGACAATGTGTTGTTCAGCGTGCCGTCGATGCCGGATTATGGGGCGCTGTCGAAGCGGCCGCTCGATGAGATGATTGCGGGCGCGCGCGTCGAAGTCGCGCCCTACAAGCGGAATCCGACGGATTTCGTTTTGTGGAAGCCGTCAAAACCGGGCGAGCCGGCGTGGCCGTCGCCCGCGGGTATCAAGACGCCCGGCCGTCCCGGCTGGCATATCGAATGCTCGGCAATGTCGTGGAAACATCTCGGCGAGACTTTCGACATCCACGGCGGCGGCATCGATCTCGTCTTCCCACACCACGAAAACGAGATCGCGCAATCGCGCTGCGCCTTCCATACGCCGGTGATGGCGAATTACTGGATGCACAACGGCTTCCTTCAGGTCGAAGGCGAGAAGATGTCGAAGTCGCTCGGCAATTTTGTGACAATTCATGAATTGCTCGACGATTGGTCCGGCGAAGTTGTGCGTTTTGCGATGCTGCAGACACATTATCGCCAGCCGATCAACTGGACCGTAACCGGCTTGCGCGAGGCGGAGAAAACCCTCGATCAATGGTACGCGCTGACGGGTGATGCGACGCCCGGTTATCTATGTGCAGACGCACTCGATTCGTTGGCCGACGATTTGAATACGCCAAAGGCATTTGCCGCCTTGCACGAGTTGCGCAGCGAGGCAGCAAAGGGAGCAAAACCGGCGGCTGCTTGCCTCAAAGCGAGCGCGCAATTAATCGGATTATTGCAAAATTCTTCTGCCGAATGGGCGGCTTTCCGACCGGCATCGATGGCCGTCGATGAAACCAAAGTCACGAGCCTGATCGAAGCTCGCAACGCCGCTCGCGCCGTGAGGGACTTCAAGGAATCCGACCGCATCCGCGACGAACTCGCCAAAATGGGCGTGGTGCTCAAAGACAGCAAGGACGGCACCACCTGGGAGATCGCGCGATGAGCTTTAGCCGTCATGGCCGGGCTTGTCCCGGCCATCCCGAAATACGGTGCACGGCTTGTCGGGATGCCCGCGACGAGCACGGGCATGACGCCGCGATGTGCTTATGGGCGCGCGTAATATGAACGCCCGCGCTCTCCCCAAACTCGCGATGCGGCCGATGCTGCCGACGGATGTGCCGCTGCTGGCGGAGATTTTCCGCGCCAGCATCGAAGAGCTGACCATGGACGATTACAGCGAGGCGCAGCAGGCGGCGTGGACATCGGCTGCCGACGACGAGGGCGAATTCGGCGCCGAACTGGAAGGCGCGCTGACATTGGTCGCGACCTTTGGCGGCGCGGCGGTCGGCTTCGCGTCGCTCGCCGACAATAGCCGGATCGACATGCTCTATGTGCATCCTGCGGCGACCGGGCGGGGCGCCGCCGCCATGCTGTGCGATGCGCTGGAAAAGCTCGCCGCCGCGCGCGGCACCAAGGAACTCAGCGTCGATGCCAGCGATACGGCGCGCGGTTTTTTCGAGAAACGCGGCTATGTGCCGAAGACCCGCAACACCGTGACGCTCAACGGCGAATGGCTCGCCAACACCACGATGACCAAGCAGCTTGCGGCCAAGGAGAGCGCGTCATGAAACGTGCCGACTCGCCGTTCCAGCGTCACTGGCTCTATTACCTGATCTTGAAATATGCGGTGATCGCGGCGGCGGTTGTCTTCACCTTTTACACCGTCTATCGGCTTTATCGCGGTTAGGATCGGAGGAATTATTTCATGACCGAGCCGCACTCGACTTTTCTCGGCTTGCGCACCCATCATCTCGTGATCGCGCTTATCGCGATACTGGTCGCGGTTGCTTTGGCGTCAAACTATCATCTCTGGTGAGACCATAATGGCGCGCGAACGGCTTTATTTGTTCGACACCACGCTGCGCGACGGCGCGCAGACCAACGGCGTCGATTTCACGCTTGCCGACAAGCTCACGATCGCGCGTATGCTCGACGAGCTTGGCATCGATTATGTGGAAGCCGGCTATCCCGGCGCCAATCCGACCGACACCAATTTCTTTGCCGAGCGGCGGCCGATGCAAGCCCGGCTCACCGCCTTCGGCATGACGCGGCGGCCGGGCCGCTCGGCGTCCAACGATCCCGGTCTGGTGGCGCTGCTCGACGCGCAGGCCGATGCCATCTGCTTCGTTGCCAAATCGTGGGACTATCATGTGCGTGTCGCGCTGGAGACGACCGAGGAGGAAAACCTCGCTTCGATCCGCGACAGCGTGCGCGCGGCCAAGGCCAAAGGCCGCGAAGTGCTGCTCGACTGCGAGCATTTCTTCGACGGCTTTAAGGCGAAGCCTGCTTTTGCGCTCGCCTGCGCCAAGGCGGCTTACGACGAGGGCGCGCGCTGGGTCGTGCTATGCGATACCAATGGCGGCACGCTGCCGCACGAGGTCGAGCGCATCGTCGGCGAGGTTTGCGCCAAAATCCCCGGCAGCCACGTCGGCATCCACGCGCATAACGACACTGAGCAGGCGGTGGCAAATTCATTTGCCGCGGTGCGCGCCGGCGCGCGCCAGATCCAGGGCACGCTCAACGGGCTCGGCGAACGCTGCGGCAATGCCAATCTGGTCTCGATCATCCCGACGCTGAAACTCAAAAGCGAATATGCCGACAAATTCGACATCGGCGTGTCGGATGAGGCGTTGGGGCACCTCGTGCACGTCTCTCACGCGCTCGATGAATTGCTCAACCGCGCGGCGGATCGTCATGCGCCCTATGTCGGCGAGAGCGCGTTTGCCACCAAGGCCGGCATCCACGCTTCCGCGATCATGAAAGAGCCCGCCACCTACGAGCACGTCGCGCCGGAGCGTGTCGGTAATAAACGAAAGCTTCTTGTTTCGGATCAGGCGGGCCGCTCCAACGTGCTGGCCGAGCTCGACCGCATCGGGCTCAAGATCGACAAGAGCGATCCGCGCGTGACGCGGCTTCTCGACGAGGTCAAGGAGCGCGAAGCGATCGGTTATGCTTACGAAGCGGCCGACGCCTCGTTCGATCTCCTGGCGCGTCGCCTTCTCGGCCAAGTGCCGCATTATTTCGAGGTCGAAAAATTCGATATCAATGTCGAGCAGCGCAATAACGCCAAGGGCGAGTGCATCACAGTCAGCCAAGCGGTGGTGAAGCTGAAGGTTGGCGACGATGAGTTCATCTCGGTCGCCGAAGGCATCGGTCCGGTCAATGCGCTCGATCTTGCGCTGCGCAAGGACCTCGGCAAGTATCAAAGTTTCATCGCCGGACTCGAATTGACCGATTATCGCGTGCGCATCCTCAACGGCGGCACGGGGGCCGTCACCCGTGTTCTGATCGAGAGCACCGACGAAACCGGCGATCGCTGGACCACGGTTGGCGTCTCGCCCAACATCATCGACGCGTCATTCCAGGCGCTGATGGATTCCATCGTCTACAAGCTGGTGAAATCCGGCGCGCCGGCGTGAGAAATAGCCTGCCCGTCATTCCGGGGCGCGGGCTCTTGCCCGCGAGCCCGGTCCATATTCCCAGCGCTGGGATTATGGTTTCCGGGCTCGCCACTTCGTGGCGCCCCGGAATCACGCATCCCGCTAAATGGAGTGAGGCAAGCGCATGATCGACCATATTTCCATCGCGGTGCGCGATCTCAAAAGCGGCGAGGCGCTTTACGTGGCGCTGCTCGCCCCGCTCGGCATGACGAAATTGCGCGAATGGCCGGACGCGGCCATCGGCTTCGGCAAGAAATATCCGGAATTCTGGATCAATAAGCGCCCGGCGATGGCTCCTGTCGCGGACGACAGCGGCGTTCATATCTGCCTGCGTGCCCCCGACAGCGCGGCGGTCGACGCGTTCCACGCTGCCGCGCTCAAAGCCGGCGCTCTATCGGACGGTCCGCCCGGGCTGCGTGAAAAATACCACGCTAACTATTATGCGGCTTTCATCCGCGATCCCGACGGCAATCGCATCGAAGCGGTGACGTTTCAGCGCGACGCGAACTGAAAATAGCTTTCGCCGCGCCGCTACGCCGCGATCCGGACCGACGGGACAGTTACATCCGCTCAGCCGGAATCGCCATCGTTTTTTCCGCTTCGGTCACGGCGCTCGCTGCGCGGCGCAATCTCGGCAGCACGTCCTCGATGCGATCGGCGACCAGGAAATTGATGCGTGGCGCATCCGGCACGAATTCCTGTTCACGCATATGCTCGAACAGCGCCAGTAACGGATCCCAATAGCGGTTGATGTTGGCGAACAGGATCGGCTTCTTATGGCGGCCAAGCTGCGCCCAAGTGAGCTGTTCGACGATTTCCTCGAGCGTGCCGATGCCGCCCGGCAAAGCAACGAAGGCGTCGGCCCGCTCGAACATGATCCGCTTGCGCTCGTGCATGTCACGCGTGACGATCAACTCCTTGGCGAGACGCGCGGCCGCTCCTTCTTCGTCAGGAATTCCGGGATGACCCCGGTCGCTTCGCCGCCGTGCTCGAGTACGGCTTCGGCGAGCGCGCCCATCAGCCCGATCGAGCCGCCGCCATAGACCAGTCGCACGCCATTCTCGGCGAGTATCTTGCCGAACGTCCGGGCCGCTTCGACGAAAGCCGGGTCGGTCCCCGGGCTCGATCCGCAATAGACACAGACCGCATTGATTTTGCTCATTGATTAGTTCTGATTAATTCTCGTTGGACAATAGATGTGGCGTCGATTCGTGCCGGGTACAAGCGGCCTAGGTCGGAACGCTTTATCCGGCTGCAGCATGCGGTGGAAGGCACTATATGACTGAAAATACCCCATGAGGGGCGGTGGTGGCCGGTTGCGGCCCATCCAGGGCTTCATCTTGCGATGAGCGATTCCCAGCGGCCGGCAGAGCATCACAAGCCCGAAGTCAGCGGCGACGGCGGGGCCTTGTTGTCCACGCTCGTCCACCTGTGGCCCTATATCTGGCCGGCCGATCGGCGCGATCTCAAGGGCCGCGTGGTTTTTGCGACCGTGCTGCTATTCGTCGCCAAGCTCGCCACCATTGCGGTGCCGTTCACCTTCAAATGGGCGACCGATGCGCTCGCCGGCGGCGGCACGGCGCCGGTGGCGCCGGACGACTGGTTCGCCTGGGCGCTTGCCGCGCCGGTGGCAATGACGCTCGCCTATGGCGGCACGCGCATCGTGATGGCGGTTATCACGCAATGGCGCGACGGTATTTTCGCCAAGGTGGCGATGAATGCAGTGCGGCGGCTGGCGATACTCACGTTCGAACACGTGCATCTGCTCTCGCTGCGCTTTCATCTCGAGCGCAAGACCGGCGGACTGACTCGCGTCCTTGAACGCGGCCGCAATGCGATCGAGACCATCGTGCGCATGGTGCTGTTGCAGCTCGCGCCGACCGTCGTTGAATTGGTGCTGGTCGTCGCCGTCCTGCTTCTGCATTTCGACTGGCGCTACGTCGTCATCGTCGGGCTCACGGTCGCGCTATTCATGTGGTTCACTTACGCGGCAACCGAGTGGCGCATCGGCATTCGCCGCAAGATGAACGAAAGCGACACCGATGCCAACGCCAAGGCGATCGATTCGCTGCTCAACTATGAAACGGTCAAATATTTCTCCGCCGAAACGCGCGAAGCCAAGCGCTATGACCGCTCGATGGCGCGGTATGAGGAGGCAAGCGTCACGGCCTATACCTCGCTTGCCGTTCTCAATGCCGGGCAGGCGGTCATTTTCACGGCCGGGCTCGCGGCGGCGATGGTGCTGTGTGCTTACGGCGTCGAGCGGCACACCAACACGGTGGGCGATTTCGTCATGATCAACGCCATGATGATCCAGCTCTATCAGCCGCTGAATTTCATGGGCATGGTGTACCGCGAGATCAAGCAAGCGCTGATCGACATCGAAATCATGTTTTCGCTGCTGGGGCGAAAGCCCGAGATCGAGGACCGGCCGGGCGCGCGTCCGTTGCAGGTGCGCGCCGGCACGATCCGCTTCGAAAATGTTTCGTTCGCCTATGAGCCGGCGCGTCCGATCCTCAAAGGCTTGAGCTTCGAGGTCGCTGCCGGACGCACGGTCGCCATCGTCGGGCTTTCCGGTGCCGGCAAGTCGACGATTTCGCGGCTTTTGTTCCGCTTCTATAACGTCACCGGCGGCCGTATCCTGATCGATGGCCAGGACATCCGCGACGTCACGCAGACCTCGCTGCGCGCCGCGATCGGCATGGTGCCGCAGGATACGGTGCTGTTCAACGACACCATCCGTTACAACATCCGCTACGGCCGCTGGGATGCGAGCGACGCCGAAGTCGAGGAAGCGGCACGCCAGGCACAGATCGACGGTTTTATCCGGCAAGCCGCCAAAGGCTATGAGACCGAGGTCGGCGAGCGCGGCCTGAAACTTTCCGGCGGCGAGAAACAGCGCGTCGCCATCGCCCGCACCATTCTCAAAGGGCCGCCGATTCTGCTGCTCGACGAAGCGACCTCGGCGCTCGACAGTCACACCGAAAGGGACATCCAGGACGAGCTCGATCGGGTGTCGCGCAATCGCACCACGCTCGTCATCGCACACCGGCTTTCGACCATCGTCGGGGCCGACGAGATTCTTGTGCTCGATCACGGCGTGATCGTCGAACGCGGCACGCACCGCGAGCTACTTGCGCATGGCGGCCTTTATGCCAGCATGTGGAACCGGCAACGCGAAGCCCAGATGGCGCGCGAGATCCTGGCCGGCGTCGAGGAAGACACGGACGCGCCCAATCGCAATCCGCCCGAACTGCCGGAAGGGGGCGACGCGATGGCGGAACTCCAACCGGCCGTGGATGTCGCGGAATGATGCGGAGCAGGTCTTCACCCGTCATTGCGAGCGAAGCGAAGCAATCAGATTGCGCCCCGGTTCTGGATTGCTTCGTCGCTTTGCTCCTCGCAATGACGAGCCCATTGAGCAACTGTATAAAGCAGCATGTCCGTTATCGAATTCGATCCGCAAACAACTGACGCCGATCCATCGGGAAGGCTATCCCTTTATCGGCAGTCTCGCGCTGGTAGGCTTGATCCTGTTCTGGCTGTGGCCGCCGCTCGGCTGGCTGGCCACGCTGGCGACGCTGTGGTGTGTCTATTTCTTCCGCGATCCGCCGCGGGTGACACCGGTGCGCGAGGGGCTCGTGATCGCGCCAGCGGACGGACGTGTCAGCCAAATCACCAATGCCGTGCCGCCGAAGGAAATCAATCTCGGCACGCGGCGGCTGCCGCGCATCTCGATTTTCATGAGTGTCTTCGATTGTCACGTCAACCGCAGTCCGGTCGCCGGCCGGCTCGAACGCATGGTCTATCGCGCCGGGAAATTCCTAAGCGCCGATCTCGACAAAGCGAGTGAGGACAATGAGCGCAATACGCTCGTCATTGCCACCGGCCGCGGCCAGCGCATCGTGGTGGTCCAAATCGCGGGCCTGGTCGCGCGGCGGATCGTGCCGTTCCTGCGCGAGGGCCAAGCGGTCGCCGCCGGCCAGCGCATCGGCATGATCCGGTTCGGCTCGCGTGTGGATGTTTATTTGCCCGAGGGTATGCGTTTTCTCGCAGCCGAAGGGCAGACTGCGACCGCCGGCGAGACGGTGCTGGCCGATCTTGGCACCGACGAGGCGGGACGCACATTTCGCGTGACTTGAGAAGCCGTTAACGAATACGGCGCAATCCGTGGCGGGCCGCGCCGCAATTGGCTATATTCACGCTATCGAGGTACCAACATTGGTCACGCATCAGCCCGGCTCCCGGGGTCCACGTCTGCGGCGCCTGCGCCAGCGGCAGTTCCGCCGCATTCCCGTGCGCACGTTGGCGCCGAACCTCATCACCTTGCTCGCGCTGTGCGCCGGCTTGACGGCGATCCGCATGGCGTTTGAGAGCCGCTATGTGCTTGCGCTCGCGGCGATCGTGTTCGCCGCGATCCTCGACGGCATCGACGGCCGTCTCGCACGTTTCTTGAAGGGAACCTCGCGCTTTGGCGCCGAACTCGACAGCCTGTCGGACTTTGTCAATTTCGGCGTCGCGCCGTCGCTGATCTTTATTTCTGGGGCTTGCATGACTTGAAATCGGCCGGCTGGATCGCCGCCATGGCGTTTGCGATCTGCGCCGGGCTGCGGCTTGCCCGTTTCAATGTCATGATCGACGATCCCGACAAGCCGGCTTGGACCAGCAATTTCTTTGTCGGCATGCCGGCGCCGGCGGGCGCCATCACGGTGCTGCTGCCGATTTATGCCGTGCTCCTTGGCATGCCGCGCTCGGCGGTCCTGACCTGGCTGACGCTGTTCTACACGCTCGCGATCGCCTTGCTGATGGTGTCGCGGCTACCGGTATTCTCCGGCAAGCGCGTCGGCACCCGCGTGCCGCCGGAAATGGTCGGGTCCATCATTGTTATGGTCGTGCTGTCGATCGCGTTGCTGATCGCCTATCCTTGGATCGTGCTCACCATTGGCACGCTCGCTTATCTCGTCGGCCTGCCGTTCGGGTGGCTGTCCTATCGCCGCTACGAGCGGCGGTCGCGCGAGGCGCGCGCGGAACCGGCGCTGGCGACCGTGCCGGCGCCGGCGGCACCCACAATGGCCGCCGGCATGGCCCGGTCGGCCGACGACGATCGTCCATCGCGGCTGAACTGAGCTGCAGCGCCGCCATTGGCGGACCGCGCGGGGGATTTTGTTGATGCGAATAGCCCGCCGCACGGTTCTTATCTCGGCAATGGCGTCGGCAGCGGCACCCGCGGTGATGCGGCTGGCGCGGGCCGATGCGCTGGCGACCACGCTCAAACTGCACCATTTCCTTTCGTCGGTATCGAGCGGACACGACAAGTTTCTCGTGCCATGGGCTCGTCAGATCGAGGCCGAGTCGGGCGGGCGGCTTCGCATCGATATTTTTCCGTCGATGCAGCTTGGCGGCGCGCCGGCGCAATTGTTCGATCAGGCGCGTGACGGCGCGGCCGATATCGTCTGGACCGCGCCCAGTCTCAACCCCCGGCCGTTTTCCGAAAATCGAAATGTTCGAATTGCCGTTCGTGCTGTCGCGCCGCGCGCTCGTTGGCTCCAAGGCGCTTTCGGATTTTGCCGCGGTCTATCTCAAGGACGAGTTCGATGAGATCCATCCGCTCTCGTTCTCGTGCGCGGATCGCGGCGTCATCCACGCCAATGCGCCGGTCCGCACGATTGAAGATATCAAGGGCCTGAAGCTGCATGTGCAGACGCGTCTTGCCGGCGAGGCGATGCGCGTGCTCGGTGCTGAGCCGGTGCCCATGCCGATCGGGCAGTTGCCTATGGCGATTACGGCGCATATCGTCGATGGCTGCGTCGATCCTTGGCACATGGTGCCGCCGCTGCGATTGAACGATCTCCTCAAAGCCCATACTGAATTTTCAGACTTGTCTTTGAGCAGCACGACCTTCGTGCTGGCGATGAACAAGGCGAGCTATGACCGGTTGCCGCGCGATCTGAAGGCCGTGCTCGACCGCAATTCGGGTCAGGCCGCGGCCGCCATGGCAGGCGCCATGTGGGACGTCCAAGCCGCCGCGGTCGCCACCGATGTCGGACAGCGCGGCGATGTCATCGTGACGCTGTTGCCGGAAGCCGTCGCGCATTGGCGCAAGGCGACCGAGCCTGTCGCCGTTTCCTGGCTGAAGGACATGAAGGAGCGGAAAGTCGATGGCGCCAAGCTGCTCGCCGGCGCCCATGCGCTTCTGGTGAAATACGCCAATGAGCCGGAGCCCCAGCCGACCCAAACCCAAGCGCCGGCGGAGCAACAGATCGCGCCGCAGCCGGACGCGCGTCCGGGTGCCAAGGCCGACATCACCACGGCGCCTAAAATGAATGCGATAGCCACACAGCCGCCGGCGCCTGCCAAGACCGCCGCGCCAGCGCCGCATGTCGCCACACCGACACCGGTGCCTGCCACCGCGCCGCCGGTTGCAGCGCCCGCACCAACCGCACCTGTCGCGCCCCCGGCGCCTGCCACGGCCGCAACGGTGCCGGTCGTGAAGCCGGTTTCGTTGCCAGTGGTTGCTGCGCCGCCGGTGCCGCCGCCGGCAACGCCGCCACCTGCGCCGCCGGCCTTGCCGCCCAAGGCGCTGAATATTCCCTTCTAGAGCATGATCCGGAAAAGTGGAATCCGGTTTTCCGAAAAGATCATGCGCCAACGAAAAAGCTAGACCATGATCCGAATCAATTTGATCAGATCATGGTCTAGCCCCAGACTTACAGGACCGGGGGATAACCCGGCATTAAGTCATAGGGGTGCGCCCAGCCGGGCAAGGCCTTAACGCGATCGAGCCATGCGCCGATGTTCTTGTGCTGGGCGGCAATGTCGAAGCCGAATTCCTCGGCCGGGTAATACAGATAAGCACAAAGCGAAATGTCGGCGATGCTCGGCTCCTTGCCGAGCGTGAACGGCGCCGCTGCAAGCCGCTTGTCGAAGATCGCCAGGCTCGCGTCGATGCGGCCTTTGAGGAATGCCAGCACCGCCGGATCGCCGGCCGGCCGCGCGAAATTTTTCAGGAAACGGTATGGCCCGAGAAAGCCGTTGAGCTTCTGATTGTCGAAGATGATCCAGCGCAGCGCCTCCAGCCGTTCATCCTCATTTGTAGGCTTAAAGCGGCCGGTGCGCTCGGAGAGATAGGTGAGGATCACGGCGGACTGGCTGAGCTTTTTGGCGCCGTGCACCAGCACCGGCACCTCGCCCATCTCGTTGACCTCGGCGCGGTACTTTGGCGTGCGCGTCTCACCGCCCCTGAAAAAGTCGACATAGATCGGCTGCCAATCGGCGCCAATCAGATTGAGCATCAGCGCCGCGCGATAGGCATTGCCCGACTGCGCGAAACAATAGAGTTGATATTCGGCCATACCGTCTCCGTTCAGTCGAATTGCGTCACGGCCTTTGCATCACGGTCGAACGAGCGTGATTGCGACCGCCGCTCATATCTTTTCCCGCGAAGCGGCCATTGTCGAAGGCAAGCTCGATCAGCACTTCGCTCTTGTGGTCGCGGATGATCAGCCGGTCGTGCTCGTAGCTCCATTTGCGGCTGGTGAAAAATTGCCAGGGCAGCCGCCGGCCGGCGCAACAGCGCCCTCGGCCGCGCCGGGATTATCGGTCAGCGTCATGAAACAGCCGCCGCGGTCCGCGACCGACAGCTTCCACTTGCCAGCGAGATCGACCGGGGGCGGCGCGGGCGGCGGCGGCTGCGGCGGTGGGGATTCCGCCGGTGGCGGAGTGGCCGCTGCCTGGTCCGCAGGCTGCCCGCCGCCGAGATGGTCGGAGCTGGCGCAGCCGGCCAGCGCCGCGAGCGTCAGTACGGCGGCGAGGGCGGTCGCGACACCTGTGCCGCAATGCTTGATGCGCATCCAACCGGCCATTTGCGAAAATACCGTTCCAACCCGCTAAATGGAACCCAACGAAAGCCATCCGGAGTGCTTTAGCAGGACGGTGACGCCAGGGAAAATATCGGCGCGAGCGAGAGCCTCACCGCATCGTCGGAATGACGAACTCGGCGCCTTCCTTGGTGCCGGAAGGCCAGCGCGCCGTCACGGTCTTGGTCTTGGTATAGAACCGGATCGAATCGGGTCCGTGCTGATTGAGATCGCCGAAACCCGAGCGCTTCCAGCCGCCGAATGTGTAATAGGCAAGCGGCACCGGGATGGCGAAATTGACGCCGACCATGCCGACCTGCACCCGGCTGGTGAAATCGCGCGCGGTGTCGCCGTCGCGGGTGAAGATGGCGACGCCGTTGCCGTATTCGTGTTCCGACGGCAGCCGCACCGCCTCCTCGTAGTCCTTGGCGCGCACCACCGAAAGCACCGGGCCGAAAATTTCCTCTTTGTAGATACGCATATCCGGCTTGACGTCGTCGAACAGGCAGCCGCCGATGAAATTGCCGCGCTCGTAACCCTGGAGCTTGAAGTTGCGGCCGTCGACCAGGAGCTTGGCGCCTTCCTTGACGCCGACATCGACGTAGTCCTTCACTTTGTTGAGCAGCGCTTTCGTCACCATCGGGCCGTAATCGGCCTGGGTGTCGGTCGAAGGACCGATCTTGAGGCTCTCGACGCGCGGGATGAGTTTTTGCACGCAGCGCGTCGGCGGTCTTCTTGCCGACCGGCACGGCGACCGATACCGCCATGCAGCGCTCGCCGGCCGAGCCATAACCGGCGCCGATCAGCGCATCGACCGCCTGGTCCATGTCGGCGTCCGGCATCACGATCATATGGTTCTTGGCGCCGCCGAAGCACTGCACGCGTTTGCCGTGCGCGGTGCCGGTCGAATAGATGTATTCGGCAATCGACGACGAGCCGACGAAACCGATCGCCTTGACGCGCGGCATCGGTGAGCAACGTGTCGACGGCTTCCTTGTCGCCATTGACGACATTGAGCACGCCCTCGGGCAAGCCTGCCTTGAGGAACAGTTCGGCGATACGCATCGGCACCGACGGATCGCGCTCGGACGGTTTGAGGATGAAGGCATTGCCGCAGGCGATGGCCGGCGCGCATTTCCATAGCGGGATCATGGCCGGGAAGTTGAACGGCGTGATGCCGGCGACGACGCCGAGCGGCTGGCGGATCGAATAAAGATCGATGCCGGGGCCCGCACCCTCGCTGTATTCGCCCTTCATCAGGTTCGGAATGCCGCAGGCGAACTCCACCACTTCCAGCCCGCGCTGGATGTCGCCCTTGGAGTCGGCAAAGGTCTTGCCGTGCTCGGAGGACAGAAGCCGCGCCAGGTCGTCATATTCGCTCTGGATCAGTTCCAAGAACTTGAACATGACGCGGGCGCGGCGCTGCGGATTGGTCGCGGCCCAGCCGGCAAACGCGGCTTGCGCATTGGCGATGGCCTTTTCGACCTCGGCTTTGCCGGCCAGCGCGACTTTGGCTTGCACCTCGCCGGTATTGGGATTGAAGACGTCGCCGAAACGCCCCGACGTGCCCTTCACCTCTTTGCCGCCGACGAAATGACCGATCTCACGCATGGATGCTCTCCCTAGAAACTTTGGCGCGGGGGCCACTCAGCTTGGCGGCTATCTTGCTGCTTTTTTGCGGGCTTAGACAGGGGGCGTTCGATTTGCGCTAAAAAGCTTGGCCGGCGCGGCGCTTAATCCGTAAGCCATTGATTTAATGGAGCTAAATCGTACCGCCCGGGCACGTAGCGGTAATGACTTGCGGCTCCTGTTTGGCCCTCCGACCGCTGTTCGGCGGCCGGCGCGCGCATAACTTTCGGGCTGCTCATGACTCCAGGCCACGAAGGGTGTATAGGCGCGGCCCTGCATCGCTCTCGATGCGGCATCGGGAGCAGGGCGACATCCTGTTTCAAAATTCATGACAGATAGCGTGAGCGCTCCCGCCGCGGGAGCGAGCTGCCGGTGAACGGCAGCGGCGAAGCTCGTCCTCACGCCGGGCTTGCTGGGCGCTTGCGCTCGGCAGCATCGGCGTCGTCTACGGCGATATCGGCACCAGTCCGCTCTATGCGTTGCGTGAAGCGGTCATCGGCCGCCTCCGGCGGGCCGGAGCACGGCGAACTGACCGCGGGGAACGGTGCTCGGCGTGGTGTCGCTCATTCTGTGGGCGCTGTTCATCATCGTCACGCTGAAATACGTCGTCGATCCTGCTGCGCGCCGATAACAACGGCGAGGGCGGCACGCTCACTCTGATGGCGCTGGCGTCGCGCGCCGTCGGCCGCATGAGCAGGGCCGTGGGCGTCGTCGCGCTGCTTGGCATCGTCAGCGCCGCGCTGTTCTACGGCGATGCCGTCATCACGCCGGCCTTGTCGGTGCTGTCCGCGGTCGAAGGCATCGACGTCGCGACGCCGGCATTCCACGAATATGTCGTGCCGCTGACGGTCGTGATCCTGGTCGTGCTGTTCTCGGTGCAATCGCGCGGCACGGCGAAAGTCGCGGCGCTGTTCGGCCCGATCATGATGGTCTGGTTCGTGGCGATTGCGCTGCCCGGGCTTGTTCTGGATCGCCACCGATCCTGGCATGTTGTGGGCGCTCAATCCGTTTTACGGCGTCTTTTTCCTCGTGCATCATGGCATGGTCGGACTCTACACGCTCGGCGCCGTCTTTCTTGCCGTCACCGGCGCCGAGGCGCTTTATGCCGATCTCGGGCATTTCGGCCGCGGCCCGATCCAGGTGGCCTGGGTCGCCATCGTGCTGCCGTCGCTGGCGCTGAATTATCTCGGGCAGGGCGCGCTGGTCTACGCCCATCCGCAAGCGATCGAAAATCCGTTCTTCCTGCTCTATCCGGACTGGGCTTTGATCCCGATGGTGGTGCTGGCAACGCTTGGCCACCGTCATCGCCAGCCAAGCCGTCATCACCGGCGCCTATTCGCTGTCGAGCCAGGCGATTCAACTCGGCCTTTTGCCGCGGCTTGAAGTCCGCCACACCTCGGCGCAACAGGCCGGCCAAATCTACATGCCGCGGGTCAACGGGCTTTTGCTGCTCGGCGTGCTGTTGCTGGTCGCGCTGTTCCGTTCTTCGAGCGCGCTGGCGTCGGCCTACGGCATCGCCGTGACCGGCACCATGGTCGTCACCTGCATGATGGCGTTCATCGTCATCTGGCGGATGTGGCGCTGGTCGCCGCTTGCGGCCGCGGCGCTGATAGCGCCGTTCCTGTTCATCGACCTGACCTTCTTGTCGGCCAACATGCTCAAAGTGGTCGAAGGCGGCTGGGTGCCGCTGGCGCTCGGCGGCATGGTGATGCTGGTCATGTATACTTGGCGGCGCGGCACCCGGATCCTGTTCGCCAAGACGCGCCGGCTCGAAACCCCGCTCGACGACCTGGTGCGCATCCTCGAAAAAAAGCCGCCGCTGCGCGTTCCCGGCACGGCGGTGTTTCTGACCAGCGATCCCAAGAGCGCGCCGACCGCGCTGTTGCACAGCCTCAAGCATTACAAAGTGCTGCACGAGAAGAACGTCATTCTTAAGCGTCGAGACCACGCATACCCCGCGTGTCGAGCCCGACAAGCGCGTGCGCATCGAGCCGGTGGGCTCGACCTTCACGCGGGTCATGTTGCGGTTCGGTTATATGGAAATGCCGAATATTCCGCGGCGCTGGCGATCGCGCGCAAGCTCGGCTGGCAATTCGACATCATGTCGACCTCGTTCTTTTTGTCGCGCCGCACGCTGCGGCCGGCGCCGCATTCGGGCATGCCGCGCTGGCAGGATCGGCTATTCATCACGCTGGCACGCTCCGCCAATGATGCAACGGACTATTTCCAGATTCCGACCGATCGGGTGGTCGAGGTCGGCACGCAAGTCGACTAAGCTTTAGCACCTTCACCTTCGCGGCAAGACGACGTAGGCTGGCCGCTATTTTGAGGAGGCCGCCGATGCCGGATCAACCCCCGCAGTGTGCGCGATCTGACGCCGGAAGAAGTTGCGCGCGGCGTGCAAGAGGGCCGCATCGTCCTGGTCGACGTGCGCGAGCCGAACGAGACCGCCGTCGAGCGATTTCCCGACGCCGTGCTGGTGCCGCTGTCGGCATTCGATCCCGCCGCCATTCCGGCGCCGGCGGGGCGCGACGTGGTGTTTGCCTGCCGCTCCGGCCGCCGTTCGGTGACGGCCTCGCTCGCGGCGCAGGAGCAGGGCTTTGCCTATGGCTCGCCATCTGGCGGGCGGGATTTTGGCGTGGAAAGCCGCCGGCCTGCCGACCGAGACGTGACAAAATACCGACTCCCGCTCATCCTTGTGCAAGCGGAAATCCTGCGCCGGGTCTCCGCTGCACGCGGCAACCAGCGGATCTTGCCGATCGTCGCGCTGGCGAGCGTGGTTGTTGTTTTGCGGCCGACGCCGGCAGTGCCGAAGGAGCGCGTCGTCAATTATTACAACTGGTCGGATTATCAGGACCCGACGGTGCTGGACGCAATTCACCAAAGAGACCGGCATCAAGGTCCGCTACGACACTTTCGATTCCAACGATACGCTGGAGGCCAAACTTCTTGGCCGGCGGATCCGGCTACGACGTCGTCGTGCCGACGCGCCTATTTTCTCGCCCGTCAGATCCAGCCGGCATTTTCCAGAAACTGGACAAATCGAAGCTGCCAAATCTGGCTTATGCCTGGCCGGAGATCGCCAAGCAGCTCGCGGTCTACGATCCCGGCAATCAATACGCCGTCGACTACATGTGGGGAACGACCGGCATCGGCTACAACGTCAAGAACGTGAAGCGGATCTTGGGACCCGACGCGGTCATCGACTCCTGGGATTACGTTTTCAATCCCGACAAGATCGCGAAGTTCAAGGATTGCGGCATTCATCTGCTCGATTCATCCGACGACATCATGTCGGCTGGCCTGCATTATCTGCATCTCGATCCGAACACGCAGCGATCCCGGCGATCTGGAGAAGGTCACCGCGCTGCTCCTCAAGATCAGGCCCTATGTGCGCAAATTCCATTCGTCGGAATATCTCAATGCGCTCGCCACCGGCGAAATCTGCTTCGTCGTCGGATTTTCCGGCGACGTCAAGCAGGCGCAAGAAGCGCGCCGCCAGGACAGCCGGAGAGAAGGGCGGCATCGAGATCGGCTATTCGATCCCGAAAGAGGGCGCGCAATTGTGGTTCGACAATCTCGCCATTCCGAAGGACGCGCCGCATCCGGAGGAGGCGCACGAACTGATCAATTATCTGATCAAGCCCGAAGTCGCGGCGAAGAACACAAATTACGTCTCTTACGCCAATGGCGATGTGCCGAGCCGGTTCATCGACAAGTCGATCCTCGACGATCGCACGATCTATCCGGACGCAGCGACCATGGCGAAGTTCTACACCATCATGGCGCATGACCAGAAAACGCAGCGGCTGATCAACCGGCTGTGGACCCGGATCAAGACCGGGGAATAAGTGGCTAATAAGCCCGAACAAGCAGCCAAATAACGGCAGCGGGGGAGAAACGATGACGAAAGTTCACTGCACGAGTCGGCGCCGATCGCGGCGCGCCGTCATCAAAGGCGCGGCGCGCTGGCCGGTATCGCGGCGCCGGCGCTGCTTCGCGTCGCGCTCGGCCTACGCCGATTATCCGGATCGTCCGGTCAAGATTCGTCGTCGCCAATACGCCCGGCGGGCCGTCCGACATCGTCGCGCCGCATCGTGACCGCGGCGCTCTAGCAGTCGACCGGCAAGACATTCATCGTCGAAAATCGCGGCGGCGCCGGCGGCAATATCGGCATGGAATATGCCGCGCACTGCCGAGCCGGACGGCTACACCATGCTGCTCGCGACCAATGCCGTATTCGGTCAATTTCGGCCTCTACAAACAACTGCCGTTCGATCCGTGCAAGGATTTTGTCGCGGTCAGCGAATTGGCAAGCTCGCCGAATATATTCGTGGTCAAGGCCGAATTGCCGGCAAAGACGATGAAGGATTTCGTTGCGCTCGCGCGCGCCAATCCGGAAAAATACAACGTCTCGACGCCGCCGATCGGGACCACGCCGCAATTGCAGATGGAGGTTCTGAAAATCCGCGACAATCTGCCGAAGCTGGCGGACGTGGTATTCAAGGGCGGCGGCGATGCGATCGAGGCGCTGCTCGCCGGCACGGTGCAATGTGCTCCGGCTCGCTGGCGCCGTCCATGCCGCATATCAAGTCAGGCGCGTTGCGCTGCCTCGCGGTGTGCTGCGCGAGGCGCGCTGGCCGGATCTGCCGGATGTGCCGACGATGGCGGAGGCCGGCTATCAAGGACTTTGTCTTTGCCACCGACTGCGTGCTGCTGGCGCCGGTGAAGACGCCGCCGGCGAACGTCAAATGGCTGGAAGCGGAAACGCTCAAAGTGTCTGGCGACGCCGGACATGAAGGACAAGCTCTTCCAGGCGGGTTTCTGGTGCGTGCCGAAAGGCGCCGACGCGGCCTGGGCGCGGGTGACCAAGGAAATCGGACTTGTTCAAGCAGATCATCGACCAGGCCGGCATCAAGAAGCTGTAGAGCAGGTTGTCCTAGCGTTAGCCATCGAACAGCGCGTGCACCTTGGCGCGGGCGGTCGGTCGATGAACGCGCGCCTGCCCGCACGGAACTCATGCGCGCCTCCGGGGTTCTCCTAAGGAACCAAGTAGGAGCATCAACATGTGACCAGGATCGCATCAAGGGTTCGGCCGAGCAGGCCGCAGGCAAAGTCAAGGAATGGACTGGCAAAGCCACCGGCGACGCGAAGACCGAAAGCCGAAGGCAAGGCCGACCAGGTGAAAGGCAAAATCCAGAATGCCGTCGGCGGCCTGAAGGACGCCGTCCGCGGCAAATAACGCCTTTTGCGCAGGATCTTGCGAAAGCTGGTAGCCGCACCCGGATCGCCTCCGGAGGCGCGCTTTTGAGGACTCGGCGCCTTAGCGCCAGCGGCGGTGCAGCCACAGCCATTGCTCGGGATATTGGCGGACCCAGCCTTCGATCACGATGGTGATCGCCTGCATGGTGCCTTTGATCTCGATGCGGCCGTCGGCATCGCGCGCCGGCTCGACCGGCTCGGATACTTCGCCCCAAAAGCTGTTGCCGTCCGGCTTGCGCACGACGCGCATGCCGTAGATCGGCAATTCGGTCTGCCGCGCCAGCATCGCGATCAGCGGATTGGCGAGGCAGCGGCCGGCCGAAGAACATCACTTCGACGCCTTTGCTGTAATGCTGATCGGCGAGCATGCCGACATGGACGCCGGATTGCAGAAGCCGCGCCAGCCTGCACCGGCGCATCGAGGCCGGTCGGGATGAGTTCGCCCATCAGCGGCTCGCGCAGCTTGACGATGACGTCGTTGACGGCGCCGATATTCGGCCGCCGGTACAGCACGGCCGATTTAACCCCGATCAGTTTGGCGCCGACGCCGGGCAATTCCCAATTGGCGAGATGCGCGGCAAAGCCGATCGCGGCCTTGCCGCTCTTCGATCATGCGGTCGTGGCGCTCCTTCGATTCCGGCGGATAGGTGATGACGTCCGGCGTCGGCGTGCCGAAACCCTCGACGCAGAATTCGTCGAGATGCGCGAACTCGATGGCGATGCGGCCGAGATTGTCCCACACGCCGCCGAGGATCTTCTCGATTTCGGCGTCGGATTTTTCCGGGAATGCCGCGCGCAACTGCTCGCGGCCGATGCGATGCTCCTTGAACAGCGGTCCGATCTTGCGCATCAAGCCGCCGGCGAAATTCGCCATGCGCCTGCGGTCGGTGTGCTTGATCGCGCCGAGCAGCCCAACCGTCAGCGCGCCGGACGCCGTGTCGAGCAGGTGCTTGAAGCGCCGGCCCGCATCAGAACATGACGATGATCTTGCCGAACACTTGCCGGCTTTCGAGCCGCGCCAGCCCGCGCTCGAACTCGGCGAGCGGCACTTCGGTATCGATCACCGGCGTGAGACCGGACGCCATCTTGGCGAGGCTCTCGCGGATATTGCGCATCGAGCAGCCGAACGAGCCGAAGATGCGATATTGCTGCAGATAGAGCTGGAACAGGTTCATGGTGATCGATTGGCCGGTGGTCGAGCCGCAGGTGACGAGCCGGCCGCCGCGCTTGAGGCAAAGCAGCGAGCCGTTGAACGTGTCGGGGCCGACATGCTCGAAAGCGACATCGACGCCTTTCTTGCCGGTGAGCTTGCGCACGATGGTTTCGAAGCGTTCGGTGCGGTAATTGATGACGTGATCGGCGCCGAGCGCCTTGGCCTTCTCCGCCTTGGCGTCGTCGCCGACGGTGGTGATGACGGTGGCGCCGATCGCCTTCGCCATTTTGATCGCGGTGGTGCCGATGCCGGAGCCGCCGGCCTGCACCAGGATGGTTTCGCCCGGGCTCGAGCTTGGCATTGTCGAACAGCATGTGCTGCACGGTGCCGAACGCGACCGGCGCGCAGGCGGCGTCGCGGAAGCTCACGCCGGCCGGAATCGGCACCACCAGCCGCGCCGGCATGTTGATCAGATCGCGGGCAAAGCCATCGACATGGAAGCCCATGATGCTGCCGACGTTCTCGCAGAGATTATCGCGGCCCTCGCGGCAGGCTTTGCAGGTGCCGCAGGTCAGCGCGCCATAGGCGACGACGCGGTCGCCGGCTTTGGGCGCGGTCACGTCGGGGCCGACGGCGGCGATTTCGCCCGCCGCCTCGACGCCGACGATCAGCGGCAGCTTGCGCTTGGCGAAAGCCATGCCGCGCCAGCCCCAGACGTCGATGTGATTGAGCCCGATCGCCTTGATGCCGATCTGCACTTCGCCGGGGCCCGGCGCCGGCGGCGCCGCGAACGTCGAGGAGCTCGATCTTGCGGTCGGCGACCAGCGTGAGCGCGCGCATGGTACTCCCGTCTTTTCCTCGTCCCTTTATGGCGGAAGCTAGCGTGGGGGCTGCTCGCTGCCCTAATGCCGTGGCGCCGGTCACGCCGGCTCCCGCGCCAGGACCAGCGAGATGTTCTGGCCGCCGAAGCCGAACGAATTGGAGATCGCGCGATTGATGCGGGCGTCGCGCGCCACATTCGGCACGACATCGAGCGGAATCGCCGGATCGGGCACGCGATGATTGATCGTCGGCGGGATGCGCTGGTGTTCGAGCGTGAGCGCCGTGAACACCGCTTCCACCGCGCCGGCGGCGGTCAGGGTGTGGCCGATCATCGATTTGTTCGACGACATCGGAATGTCGCGGATGCGC
Organism: uncultured Alphaproteobacteria bacterium; assembly: GCA_963784005.1. Classification (GTDB taxonomy): domain Bacteria; phylum Pseudomonadota; class Alphaproteobacteria; order Rhizobiales; family Xanthobacteraceae; genus BOG-931. The sequence goes on from CAWAPT010000013.1 coordinate 284,357, forward strand.
TCGCCGAACACGGTGGAGACGCCGAGATGTCCATCTTGTCGTTCTCGGGCGTCGAGGTGCCGTGGGCGTTGATGTAGTCGACATCCTGCGGGCCGATGCCGGCATCGGCCAAGCGCGTTGCGCATGCAGGCGATGACCGGCTTGCCGTCGGGGCTCGACCGGGTGCGGTGAAAGGAATCCGATTTTTCGCCGCAGCCTTCGAGAATGGCGAGCACTTTGGCGCCGCGCGCGACCGCATGATCGTAATCTTCCAGCACCAGCGCGCCGGCGCCTTCGGCGAGCACGAAGCCGTCGCGGTTCTTGGAGAACGGCTTTGACGCCTGCTCCGGCGGATCGTTCTGCGTCGACAGCGCCGACAGGAGCGAGAAGCGGACCAGCGATTCCGGCGTCAGCGAGCCGTCGGCGCCGACCGCGAGCACGGCTTGGCATTCGCCGCGGCGGATCGCTTCGACGCCGAGCTGGATCGCGGTGCCGCCGGACGCGCAGGCCGTCGTCAGCGAGATCGGCGAGCCTTCGGTGCCGAAATGCTCGGCAAGATGCTCGCCGATGATGCCGTATTTCAGCGTCTCATAGATCGGCGCGAATTGCGGCTCGCGCGCCACGCGCATCAGATCGGGATAGCCGGCGTCCTGGTCGGGCGCGGCCGTTTCGGCCATCTGGATGCGGTAATGCCATTCGATTTCGAGCGGCGGCAGCGCCAGAAACAGCGGGCCGGGAAAATGGCCCTTCGAGCCGATCGCGGCCTGCGCGATCGCTTCCTCGCAGGCGAGAAGCGCCAAGCCGCTCGGAAAGTTGCGCCGGCGGCATGTAGTCCTTGTAGACGTCGTCGACGGTGCCGGCGATGGTGGTGCGCAGGCTGTCGAGCGGGAAGCGCGAAATGCGCCGGATGCCGGATATGCCGGCCGACAGTTTCGCCCAATTGTCGGTCTTGCCGACGCCGAGCGAGGTGACGACGCCCATGCCGGTGACCGCGATCACCGGGCGGCCGGCTTTGTCGCGCTTGCGCTTGCGGTGGGACGTGCCGACGGCGTCGCCATGATATGCTCCCTCAATTCACCCGTTCGAGCAGCGCGAGCCCTTCGCCGCGCCAATTGCCGACGCTGGTGACGACGACCTGGGACAGGCCGGGCGGACTTTCCCCGGTATCTCCGCTTCCGGCCGGCGGCAAACAGCTTGCCGTGCTCGATCACCGCGCAGCCGATGCCCAGATTGGCCATGAACTGGGTATCGACCCCATGCCCGATATACGTACCGGTATTGCGGACCGGAAGACCGATATCCTTGAGCACATGAGGCTCGGCCGAGGTCGCCGGTTCGAGGCCGGCGGCGCCGGAAATGATCGCGGCATGGGCCCGGTCGACCTGCGGCGCGATGGCGTCCCATTGGCGGCGCAGCGACGCTTTCGGCTTCGCCCTCGTTGCGCGCATTGCGGTCGGAATAGACCTGCGAAATCCGCGCCCGCGGTTTTGCGCCGCGGGCCTTGCGCGTGCTCGCGGCTTTCCAGCACCAGGAACGCGCCCATGGTGCCGAAGGCGATGCCGCCCTGCGGGCCGCGATCCCAGACCGGCGCGAATTTGTCCTTGAGCACGACGCCGCCGAGCTCGAAAGCAAGCAGCACGTCCCAGCGGGTGCCGTGATAGGCGCCGCCGACCAGCGTCAATTCGCTCTGGCCCGCGGCGATGCGCGCCTGCGCGACGCGCACGGCGTCGACGCCGGCGGCCTCTTCGCCCATGAAGGTGCGCGAGGAGCCGACCACGCCATGCACCAGCGAAATATTGCCGGCGAGCAGGTTGGGAAGCTGCGCCAGAAACAAGGTCGGCCGCAGATCGCTCATCAGGCGTTCGTTGAGGAAGGCGCCGGGCTCGTTGGTCTTGCGCAGGCCCGCCATGATCGCGGTATCGACCGCGATGTCGCGCTCGCCGCCGCCGGCGGCGACGATCATGTCGGCGCGGTCGAGCAGTTCGGCATTGCCGGCGATACCGGCATCGGTGAGCGCCATGCCGGCGGAATAGACGCCGACCCGCTGCCAGGTTTCCATCTGCCGCTGATCGCTCTTCTTCGGGATGTGCTTGTCGAAGCTCATCGGCGCGAGCTGATGCACGATGTAGGGCGCAAAGCTCTTGTCGTCGTAGGGCGGCGGATCGCCGCGCTCGAGATGGGCCCAAGCCGCTTCCAGACCCTCGCCCAGACAGGTGAGCAGACCGACGCCGGTGATCCACACCTCGCGGAGTTCGGTCACTTCGCGAACTCCTTGGCCGGGAAATTGATGCGCTCGGCCCACTCCCACAGTCCGGCGCGCAGTTCCGGGCTCGGATAGGGAATGATGCGATAGGTCAGCGTTGGCGTCGCAGATCGCCGCGCCCTTGCACCAGCCCTTGGCTTCGCCGATGGCATAGCCCGAGCCCTCATGAATGACGCGGCCTTCGAATTCGAGCTCGTCGCCGGGAAATACGGCGCTGCGGATTTTGCCTTCCTTGACGCCGGCAAGCGCCGGCAGGCCGGTGAAGCCGGTGAGCGCGCTCACCAGCCAGCCCGTCGTCTGCGCCATGCACTCGATCAGCAGCACGCCCGGCATCAGCGGATAGCCCGGGAAATGGCCTTCGAATACCGGGCTCTGCTTTCGGCACGTTGCAGATCGCGCGCGCCATGCGCGCGGCGACATCGACCTCGACGAAGCGGTCGATCATCTGAAAATATTCAAGGCGCATGTGCGGCGCCTCAGGCGCCCTTGGCAGCGATCAGCTCGTCGATCCGCTCGCACAGGTTCTTCAGCACGAAGTACTGGTCGGTCGTCGCCTTGCCGTCATTGACTTCCTGGGTCCACTGTTCGAGCGGAAGCTTGATGCCGAACGCCTTGTCGATGGCGAAGGCGATATCGAGGAAGTCGAGACTGTCGATCTCGAGATCGTTGATCGCGTGGCTTTCCGGCTTGATATTTTCACGCGGGATATCGCAAGTTTCCGCAATGATTTCAGCCACTTTATCGAACGTGGTGGACATCGGGCATGCTCTTTTGGTCAGCAGGAATGAGCGCCGGCCCAGTCCGGCGCGAGCAAGCCCGTCGATCGGGCCCCTCAATTGTGAACGCCCCGTATAGCGAAGGATGCCGTTAAGTTCAACGGCGGCCGCCCGGGCCAAAATTGCGCTCGCAGCCGGCCCGGCAATGAGCCGATTTGGTCTTCCGGCCAAGAGCTTATCGGCGTGAGCTGTCCGCGGCCATGCCGCATCCGCCGCGCTTGATCGGCCAGGCCATATTACCTAATGAACCCGCCGAGGGGTCCATGCCATGCCGAAGGCGCTCGTGCGCAAGCGTTGTTTCGTGCAGATGACAGGCTACGAGCCGGTCGGACCGGAACACCAGCATCGCCGTTTCATTCGCGAAATGGCGCGGTTCCAGAAAGCCTGGAACGTGCAGGGCGAGGTTTCGCCGCCGACGCTTTCGGCCGACGGCGCGGTGGCAAACTGGACGGTCGAGACGTGCGGCCCGAACTGGCGCGTCACGACGGAATTTCACTGGTTCCGCTGGGACGATTTCGTCGCCAGCCGACATGGCCGAGAGCGACTGGTGGCGATTTCCGCTCGGCATCGCCGCGTTGATGGAGTTCGTGCTGACGGGACGGTGGTGCAGATATTTCACCGTGGCATGGCGATACGGCGGATTTTTTCTTTATCCGCTGGTCTATCGTTCTCGGGATGGTTTGGCTGTCGATTGCGGCGACGCGATTTGCCGTCATCCACCTCGGCCTGCCGTATCACATGGTGCTCGCGCCGTTGCTTTGGCTGGCGATCTTCGTCGGCGCTTGCGCTGGACCTTCGGGCGGCATGGTCCATATCGGCTACGCGCTCGACGATTGGTATTTCGCGCGCGATTTCATCCATCGCGTGCGGCCGGGGCTCGAAGAGCGGCTTGACCGTCTTGCGCACGAACTGGTGCGCCTTGTCGCGCGAGACCGATGCCGACGAGATCATCGTCGACGGCCACAGTCTGGGCGCGCCGCTATCGCTTGTGGTGCGTCGACCGCGCGCTGCAACTCGATCCGCAGCTCGGCGCCGCGGCAAGCCGCTCCATCTGGTGTCGAGCGGCTCGTCGCTGCTGAAGGTGGCGCTGCATCCGGCAGCCGGCTGGCTGCGCGAAGCCGTCGGCCGGATGGCGAAAGCGCCCGCCGATCTATTGGGTCGAATACCAGGCGCTGGTCGACGTCATCAACGTCTACAAGGTCGATCCGGTCGCGGCGCTGGGCATGCCGGCGACCGGCAAGCCGATCGTGAAAATCATTCGCATCCGCATGATGGTGGAGGAGCACACCTACCGGCGCTTCCGTCTGAATTTCCTGCGCATCCACCGCCAGGCGGTCATGGGCAACGAGCGGCGCTATTTCTATGACTATTACATGCTGTGCTGCGGCCCGCATCGCGCTCGCCGACCGGGTCGAGATCCCGGAACAGGCGGTTGCGGCATTTGCCGCAGACGGCGCATTGGTCGATGGGGTGTCGGGCGGCGTGCTCGGCCGTCGCGTGCCGCGTCCGCGGCGGAGATTTAACCCGTGACCGCCGACGCTATCGAAAATCATCTGGCTCGCATTCGGCATAGCCTGGTTCATTTTGCGGCAGCGGCCGGGGCAGCGATCGCGCAAGACGCCGATCCGTTATTCGGGCCGCGACACGCGAGAATTCGTGCTTGCTCGGCGCCTCGTTCACCGGGCTCGGCATCGTGCCCTGTCTCTATCTGGCGATTCATTTTCCGCGGTTTGCCGATTATCCAATTCATCCCGGTACTGAGCTACCTCGGCATTGCCGTCGAGTTGGCGTGCCTCTGGCTGTTCTACCGCACCCATAGCGATCTCGGCCAAAATTGGTCGGTCAGCCTCGACCTTCGTGAGCGCCACACACTCGTCACAACCGGTGTCTACGCACTGGTCCGGCATCCCGATGTATACGGGCTTTTGGCTGATGGCGCTGGCGCAGGCTCTTGCTTCTGCCCAATTGGATTGCGGGCCTGCCGGTTTGGTCGGCTTCGGCATCCTGTTTTTCGGGCGTGTGTGGCGCGAGGAGGAGATGATGATCGCTGCATTCGGCGATGAATATCGTGCCTATATGCGCCGAACCGCGCGTGTCGTCCCGTGGGTCTATATTGACGCCACAAATGCGCACGTTGCAATTTTGCTACAGGTCGCGCAGGTTTGCGGCGCGAGTAATTTAGGGGGGATTTTCGCGCGCGAAATCTGGCAGTGCGATATGGATTGCCTGAAATGCAAAATGCGGCTCGCGATACCGGCGATTTGGAATGCGGGTTATGCAGCAAGCCGTGAGGAGGTCATGAGAGGTTGGTGGCGTTTCATTGCCGCGATTGGAGTGCTGGCGGCGGGCATGATGCTTGTGCTCGGAGCCAACCCGGGCATGGCGCAGTCGCGCGCGCACGTTTACCTGCTGCGCGGGCTGATGAACATTTTTTCGCTCGGCATGGACACGCTCGGCGCGGAACTCAGCAAGCGCGGCGTCTACGCGACGGTCGACAACCACGCCGATTGGCAGTCGCTCGCCGATCAGGCGGCCGCACACTACAAGGCCGGCAGCGAAGGCCCGATCATCATCATCGGTCATTCGCTCGGTGCCGACGCGGTCATGGAGATGGCGGACTATCTCGGGCACGAAGGGCGTGCCGGTGGCGCTCGTCGTGCCGTTCGACGGCACGCAATCGTTGGCGGCCGGCGCCAAGTTCGCCGCGTGCTCAATCTGACCCAGCGCGACTACGCCTACATGCGGCGCGGGCCCGGGCTTCCACGGCTCGCTCGCCAATGTCGATGTGAGTTCCGATCCGAACATCGACCATCTCAATATCGACAAGTCGCCGCGGCTGCATGCCCGGGTGATCAGCGAAGTTCTCGCCATCGTCGGCGGACACCGCGCGCCGGGCCCGGCGAGCGCGAGCCCGACCAGGCAGTCAACTCCGACGCCCGGCGGGCGCGGCACCGCGGCGCCAGGCGAAGGCGATGCCGTCAAGCCTGCAGCGGCTCCGGCCGTACCTGCGGCGCCGGCCAAGTCCGGCAATGGCGCCATGAATCGCCGGGCATGCTGAAGCCGGTAGCCGAAAGCGGCGGCACGCCCGTCATCGCTCTTCCCGAGCGGGTAGCGGCACAAGCCGGATACGGCGGCACGACCGCGGAAGCCGCGCGAGCGCCGCTGGCGCAAGTCCGAATTGAACTCAGAGCCTATTGTCGCTGTCGGCGGCGGCGCTTCGATGGGCGCGCAATTGCCGCGTCCCTGCAACACGCAGTCCTGATCCTTTTGAATCTCGGCGATGGTGTCGGCGATCCAGACGCCGGCGCCGACGAGCAAGGTGACGATCGCAAGCGCGATGACATTCATCAGCATGCGCTGACGATAGTCGATCGGCTCTTCCTGGTTCTTGTTCGTATTGCGCGAGGTCGTCGGCTGGCTCGGTCGCTGGTCGCCGGGCTGTGCCGCCGAGCCAAGAGTCGCGCTGCCTCCGGCGATGCCGGAACGGCAGCACCTGTCCGAATTCATCGGCGCTGTGCGAGTCTGGTCGGTTGTGAACCACCTGCGAACCCATTGTGAGTCCTCGCTAGAATACGCCTCCGCGGCAAAATATCTAAGCGCCGAATTCCACGCATTCGGCGATGATAATTCCTGACGGAACCGAGTTGTTTCCTGGTTTCTCGGTTTGTTTCTGGCATTCCAACAGTCCGCGAAGTGCACTAGAATCTTGCCGATGAGCATGCGGCACCATGCGCGCACGGTGTGGCGCTGGCTGCGGCCTATGCGGTCGCACTGCAAGCGATGTTGCTCGCTATCGGCGCCCCAGGCAGCGTCGCAAGGGAATTGGCCACACCGCCGATCTGCTCGACGCTTGGCTCGACCGTCGGGCGGCGGCCATTCGGCTCCCGGCGGTCCGGCGCACGACTGTCTCGGCACGTGTCTACCGGCTGCGGTTGCGGCGCTTCCGCTTGCTCCATGCGCCGGGCCGGTACTGGGTTACGCACCGGCGCCACTGCACATCATCGTCGCGGCGGTCGCGGCGCCGCCGCTACTGCATCTGCGCGCCACCGGTGCGCATCGCTCCCGTGCTCCGCCGTTTGCCTAGATCTCACTCGACGGCGGCAAATCGCCTTTGCCGCCTTGGCAGACATTGAACACGGAGCAAGTCCATGAAAAATTCCACTGGAATTCCATCTCGCGCGGCATCGCCGCGACCATCGGTGTTGCTGCGGCGGCTTTCGCGCGTGGTTCCCGCGCAAGCAACCGACTACGACGTCGGCTCGATGCATATTTCGCAAACCTGGTCGCGTGCGACGCCGAAGGGTGCGGCTGCGGGCGCCGGCTATATGACCATCACCAATAAGGGCACGGCGCCGGATCGGGTCAGTTGCGTGGCGGACGACGCCAGCGCTCAATGCCAGATCCACAGCATGACCATGGACGATGGCGTCATGAAAATGCGCCCGGTCGAGGGCGGCCTGGAAATCAAGCCGGGCGAAACGGTGGCGCTCAAGCCGGGCAGCTTTCACATCATGTTTCTCGACCTCAAACATCCGCTTGAGCAGGGTCAATCGGTGAAGGCCACGCTGAAATTCGATACATGCCGGCTCCGTCAATGTCGAATATCCGATCATGGCGATCGGCGCGCCGGCGCCGGGCGCCGATGCCGGCGGCACATGAATGATGCAGGGCGGCAGGACGATGATGCAGGGCGGCTCGATGCAGATGGCGCCCAAGCAGTAGCGGTCTAACGCCGTTGTCCGCTCATTCCCGCGAACGCGGGACATAGCAGATTTTATGACGCGCGCTGGGTCCCCGCTTGCGCGGGGACGAGCGGCGAGCCGCGCCGGCTAATTACGGCTCCTTGAACCCGGGCTTCACGCCTTCCGGCAGCGGCGCGCGGAAGGTGTTGAGCGTCATCGACACCATGGCGTAATAGCCGAGAATACCGACAAGTTCGACCGTTCCGGCATCGCCGAGCAATTTCTTCACGCGGTTGAATGTCGGCGTGCTGACGCGCCTCTTGGCATAAAGCTCTTTGACGAAAGCATAGATCGCCATTTCGTCCTTCGGCGCTGATTTTGGCGGGCGTCCCGCTTGGATGGCGCGAATGGTCTCAGGCTTCACACCCTGCTTTTCGGCGATAACAACATGCGCCACCCACTCATATTGCGCCTTCCAGAACTGGGCAGTGCAAAGGATGGCAAGTTCGGAAAGTCGCGGCGGCACGCTGGTCTTGAAGCGCACGTGGCCGCCGAGCTTCTGCGCGAGCTCGCCGAAAGCCGGCGAATGCAGATAGATCGCGAACGGGCCGGAGAGCTTGAACACTCCGCGCGGCCCGGATTTGATGGATTGGGCGAGCGCCTTTTGCTCAAGGGTGAAACTCTCCTCGGCGAGTTCTGGCAGGCGCGGCGATTGCATACTTTTGGGCATGGTTTCCTCTTGCGAAGTCGGAATTTTTATCTTGATCGATAGACTAGTAGCCGGCGGAAATGGACCACGGACGAAGCGATAACGGGCTTTCAGCGGACTGTCGAGCGGGGCGATATGACTGGGCGTCATCTTGAAACGAAGCGGAGATTGATGCGGCTCTCGTTCCTCGGCCCTGCGGGTCTCTTGAATGCTCCGCTACGCGCCTTCGCCGCCGCAAAGCTGTCCAAGCAAGATGCCGAATATCAGGACAGTTCCAAAGGCATTCAAATGTGCGCCACCTGCACGCTGTTTGAATTGCCGCGGTCCTGCAAAGTGGTCGAAGGCGATATCAGTCCGGATGGCTGGTGCAAGGTTTACGCGATGGCGGACTGACCTTCGCGAGACCAGCTTGGTCTGATAGGCTTTGAACAGAACCCGCGATAGACGGGGACGACTGTGTGGGGAGAACACCATGGGATTCCTAACCGACGAAGACCGCGAAAAGCTGACGCCCTCGGAGCTGTTGCCGCACCAAACTCCGATCCCCACCCAGGTCGTGTCGAGCGACGAATTTTATCCGTACCCGCAGACCGAGAAGCAGCGTGAATTGCAGGCGCGCTTGCTCGCGCTCGCCGACGGGCTTGCCAAGAAGCAGGGATTGTCGCGCCGCCGCTTTTTCCAGACCGCCGCCGGCATGGCGGCGTCCTATGTCGCGATGAACGAGACCTTCGGTCAGTTCTTCGACGCGAGCCCGGCGGAGGCAGCGACCCCGGTGATGGCGGACGAGCGTGCCGACGCGCTCAAAGATCAGTTCATCATGGACATGCACACGCATTTCCTGCGCGACGACACGCGCATCATGAATTTCGTCAACATGCGTAATGCGGTCGGCAAGGCCGGATGGAATAAGGAATTGTCGGATAAGGAACAGACCATCGACGATCTCAAATACGACAACTACGTCAAGGAAATGTTCCTCGACAGCGACAGCAAGATCGTCCTGATTTCATCGGCGCCGTCCGACATCGAGCAGGATTGGTTCCTCACCAATGAGCAGATGGCGGCGGCGCGCGACCGGGTGAACCAGCGTTTCGGTTCGCGGCGCCTGTTCTCCCACGCCATCTTCACGCCGGGCCAGCCGGGCTGGCTCGACAAGGTGGACGCGGCGCTGGCACTCAAGCCGGAATCGATGAAGGGCTACACGATCGGGGATAATACCCATAAGGACACCAGCCGCTATCCGTGGCGCATGGACGACGAGAAAGTCGCGTACAAGGGCTACGAGAAATTCATCAAAGCGGGCATCAAGAACGTCTGCGTCCACAAGGGCCTGTTCGCGCCGCCGCTCGACCGGCAATTCCCGAACCTGCGCGGCTATGTCGATGCCAGCGACGTTGGCCAGGCAGCGAAGGATTGGCCGCAGCTCAACTTCATCATCTATCACGGCGCCTATCGCCATGTCGGTGGCGATCCGAAGGTGGCGCTCGCCGAGTTCCAGCGGACCGGCCGCATATCTTGGACCAGCGATCTCGCCGATATTCCCGAAACCTACAACGTGACGAATGTCTACGCCGACGTTGGTCAGCTCTTTGCCATGACGCTGATCGCGGAGCCGCGAGTCACCGCGGCGCTGATGGGTATCATGATCAAGAAAATGGGCGCCGATCGGGTCTGCTGGGGCACCGATGCGGTGTGGACCGGATCGCCGCAATGGCAGATCGAGGGACTGCGCCGCTTCGAAATCCCCGACGAGATGCAAAAGCAGTATGGCTTCGCGCCGCTCGGCCCCGCCGACGGGCCGGTCAAAAGCGCGATCTTCGGGCTCAACAATGCGCGGCTTTACGATATCAATCCCAAGAAGGCGGGGCTTGAGTTGAAGAACGACAAGCTCGCCGCGCTCAAGGCCGAGTACGACAAGGCCGGCCGCGAGCCGAGCAATCTGCGCTACGGCTATGTCGCTGCGCCAATCTCGGATTTTTCGGTGTTTGGTTGATCTGTATCCGGACGAGCGCAGCAAAATCCGACAACGAGCCTTAAGCGCCGCTCCCGGTTTTCGCTGCGCTCAACCCGGGCTACATCATTTCCTGGCGACAAGATCGATCAGCGCCGACATGCCGACATGAGCAGTGCCTTCGCTGACCGTGCTATCGTGCTCGCTTATATCGAGTTGCGCCATGTCGCCGAATGCGTCGTGCAACAGCGCACGGGTGTACAGGCGCTCGGCTTCGGACGGGCCGCCGGTGCGATAGGTGAGTTGCTCGGTGCGGTAGCCTTGCATGAGCAAAAGCCCGTCCGGCTTTAGCGCGCGCTTGAGGTTTGTGAAAAATATCGCCCGCTCTGCGGGAAAAACCACCTGAACGAAGATCGCCACGACGACGTCGAAGGCGGCCACCGGCCAGCGCCAATTGGTGACGTCACCGACTTCGGTGCGCAGGCGTACGCCGCGTTCCGCAGCGAGCGCGCGGGATTTCTCCAGCGCTGCCGGCGAGAAATCCACGGCGAGCACGTCAAGGCCTTGTTCGGCGAGCCACACACCGTTGCGGCCTTCGCCGTCGGCGATCGCGAGCGCGCTGCCGCCGGGGGGCAAGCGGTGAGCCTGGGCTTTCAGGAACGCGTTGGGCGCCTTGCCGAAGATATAGTCGGACGTGCCAAATCGCGTTTGCCATCGTTCCAGTTCCGACATGAGCGGTCTCCCCCGGTAATTTCTTTGCCGCTTGTTTTGGCATCTCGGGACATATTGCGCTAGAAGCCTGTTATGACGGTCGCGGTAAAACGCCCTGTTCTTCGACGTGTTTGGCACGCTGGTCGATTGGCGTACCTCGATTGCGCGCGAGGCCGAGGCGATGCTCAAGCCGAACGGCTATGCGTTCGATTGGCCCGCCTTTGCCGAGGCGTGGCGCGGCGAATATCAGGGCGCGCTGGAGCAGGTGCGGTCGGGCCGCATGGCCTATTGCAAGCTTGATGTGCTGCATCGGCGCAATCTCGAACTCACGCTAAAGCGGTTCGGCGCCGCTGCGCTCGGCGAAGACAAGATGCGTGAATTCAACATGGCCTGGCACCGGCTCGACGCCTGGCCGGACGTGCCGCCGGGGCTGGCGCGGCTTAAGCGCAAATTCCTGCCTGGCGCCGGTCTCGAACGGCAATATTTCGCTGATGGCCGATCTGGCGCGCCGCAATCATTTTCCGTGGGACGCCATTCTCGGCGCCGACATCGCGCAGGACTTCAAGCCGAAACCGCGAGTCTATCTCGCGTCTGCCGCGGCGTTCGATCTGGCGCCGGGAGCCTGCATGATGGTCGCCGCCCATTCGAGCGATCTCGCCGCGGCAAGCGCGCTCGGGTTGCGCACCGCCCATGTTGCGCGCCCGAACGAGCGCGGCCCCGGCCGCGGCGAGGCGGCGCCGACGGTGCCGGTCGATTTTGCGGTGAAAAGTCTCGAAGAGCTGGCCGAAAAACTTGGAGCGTAAGGGTTACGATCATTCCCGCGTAGGTGGGAATCCAGTTCCGCTATCGCGGGGACGGCCGTTGAACACTACGCTGCGCGCCGATTGAAAATGCGCTGGCGCTCGGCGATCTTTTCCGAAGCGCGCTGCATCTGCGCTTCGAAAATCTGATCGGTCATGCGGCTGAGGTAATTCAGGGCGCTCGTCATTGCAGTAACTCCCTGCGTGCGTTCGTTAATGCCCATTAACCATTGCAGTCACCCTATGCGGCCTTGTCGAGCGCGGAAGTGACCGGCATCACAAGACGTTGCTTTTGTGTAAGCTATTGGTTTATATCGTGAAATATGGCTGTCATTAGCCCGGCAACGGCGGATAATCGGTATAGCCGGCTGCCGCGCCGCCATAAAACGTCTTGCGGTCCGGCGCGTTGAAAGGCCCGCCGCGGCGGAAGCGTTCGGGCAGATCCGGGTTGGCGAGGAACAGCGTCGCAAACGAGACGAGGTCGGCTGTGCCGTCGCGCAGCACGGCATTGGCGCGCGCCAGATCGTAGCTCTTGTTGCCGATGAGCGGGCCGCGCCAGAGCTGGCGAAAAAATCCAATGTCGGGCGCCTCACCAGCCGCAACCGGATCGGTCGCGCCGGGCTCGACGATATGCAGATAGGCGAGCCCGAGGCGGTTGAGCTCGCCGACCGCGGTAGAAAAAGTCGCGGCCGGGTTGCTGTCGGACATGCCGTTGAATGGATTGGTCGGCGACAGCCGCACGCCGACGCGCGCGGCGCCCCATTCGCCCACGATGCGCTTCCGTGACTTCGAGCAGAAAGCGCGCGCGGTTTTGTGCGCTGCCGCCGTAGCGGTCGGTGCGCCGGTTGGCGCCGTCGCGCAAAAACTGATCGACCAGATAGCCGTTGGCGCCGTGCAGCTCGACGCCGTCGAAGCCGGCAGCCTTCGCGTTGCGCGCGCCGCGCCGGTAATCCGCGACGATGCCGGCAATCTCCGCGGTTTCGAGCGCGCGCGGCGTGACGTAGGGCTTCATGCCGTCGAGCGTCCAGGCCTGGCCCGGCTGGCGCGATCGCCGACGGCGCCACCGGCAGCGCGCCGTCGGGCTGCAGCGAGGGATGCGAAATGCGCCCGACATGCCAGAGCTGCAGGAAAATCCGGCCGCCGGCGGCATGCACAGCGTCGGTGACGCGCTTCCAGCCGGCGATCTGCTCGGCGCTATGGATGCCGGGCGTGCCCGGATAGCCGAGGCCTTGCGGCGACACTTGCGTCGCTTCGCTGACGATCAGCCGGCGCTGGCGCGCTGCGCGTAATAGGTGGCGTTGAGCGCGACCCGGCACATTGCCCGGCCCGGCGCGGTTGCGCGTCATCGGCGCCATCACGACGCGGTTGGGCAGATGGAGCGGGCCGAGGCGAAACGGCGAGAAGAGATCGTCGTATTGCGGTCATCAGGCTCAATCGAAATGCATGCCGCTTTTTTTCACGATCGCCGGCCAGCGCGCGGCTTCTTGCCGGATGAAGGCGGCGAATTCTGCGGGCGTGCTGGTCACCGGATAAATCCCGACGGCTTCGGCCTTGGCCTTGAACGCCGGCGTCGCTGAGGATCTTTGCCACTTCGGCTGCGAGCTTGTCGATGATGGCGGCGGCGTGCCGCGCGGCGCGACGAGGCCGAGCCACACCGTGAGGTCGCCGAGATCGATGCCGGTCGCGGCCTTCAGCGTCGGCAAATCTGGCACCGCCGGGAACGGCCGGGCGTCGAGCTTGGCGATCGCGCGCAGATCGCCCGATTGAATGAGCGGCAGCACGGCCGAGGGGCCGTCGAAGACGAAGTCGACGCTGTTGGTCAGCATGCCGTGCGCGACTTCGGCGCTGCCGTTATAGGGCAACAGCACGGTGTCGATGCCGGCTTTCTCGTCGAACAGAAAGCAGGTGAGCTTGGTGGTGATGGTGCCGGCGCCGCAATTGAGCTTGCCCGGCGCCGCTTTGGCTTTGGCGATCAAATCCTTGCCGGTTTTGATGTCGCTTGCCGCATTGACCACGAGCAGATCCATGCTCTTGGCGGCCATCGTGATCGGCGCGAAATCGTTGAGCGGATCATAGGGCAGGTTGGCGTAGAGATATTGATTCATCACCAGCGTCGAATTGATCGCCATCAACAGCGTGTAGCCATCGGGCGCCGCCTTGGCGACGAATTGCGCGCCAATCAGCGTATTGGCGCCCGGCCGATTGTCGACGACGACGCGCCTGGCCGAAATCCGCGCTCATCCTCTCGCCGATCATGCGCGCCAGCACGTCCGACGGCCCGCCGGCCGGGAACGGCACGACGATATGAATGGCGCGGGTGGGATAGGGGAGTTGGGCGCGGGCGGGGGTTATGCCGAGAACGATGTTCGACGCGCACGCGAACAGCAGCATAACTGCGGTCGAGCAAACTCGGTGCATGATGTTTCCCCGCCGGAGCCGCCGACGGCGCCGTGGCTACTTCCACCCCTTCATCGGCAATTCGAGCTTGCCGGTGGCGCGGGCCGCGGGCCAGATCGAGACATATTGCTTGCCTTGAAGCTGGATCAGGAAGGTCGACGCCAGCGTATTCTGGCCGGTGTCGTCGAACTTCACGCCGTTATAGCCGATCATGAGCTGGTCGGCTTTGAGATCGGTCGTCTTGAGCGCGGCTTGGATTTTTTCGGGGTCGGTCGATCCGGCGCGATTGATGGCGTCGGCGAGCACGAGGAAGCCCTGCATCCAGCGCGCGCTGGTGTCGTCGAGATCGCGGCCGTATTTGGCCTTGAACATCTGGTCGACGATGTAGCTGTTGTCGCCGGGTTTGCCGATGTCGAATGCGCTGCGGTTGACTGCGCCTTGGGCGAGATCGCCGACATTGGGAATGAAGCTCGGATCGGAGAAGCCGGCATCGTCGCCGATGATGATCGGCGGCAGGTAATCGAGATTCTTCATAGTCTTGAAATAGAGGATGATGTCGGCGGTATAGCTGACGAAAATCACCGCATCGGGCTGCCAGCGATCTTGAGCTGCAGCACCTGCGCGGAAACGTCCGAGCTGTTGGCGCTATAGGCGATGTGCGCGGCCACTTTGATGTTGGCGGCCTTCGCGGCATCGAGGATGCTCGCGGAAACCGAGGTGCCGTAATCGGTGTTTTCATTGACCACTGCGATATTGTCGACCTTCCGGCCGGACTTCTTCAGATCGTTGAGAAATTCGGAATAGGCCTTGGCGAAATCCGGCGCGTAGGGCGTGGTGCGGAACGTCCATTTGAAGCCGCGCCCGGTGATGTTGGCGGCGACCGAGTTGGCGACCAGGAACGGAATGCCCTGGCGCTCGGCGACCGCGGTGGCAACAAGCGAGACGGAGGAATGATACGAGCCGAGCATGGCGGCGACGTGGTCTTCCGTGATCAGGCGCAGCGTCTGCTGCTGGCCGACCTGCGGATTGCCCTGGTGATCGGCTTCGTCGAGCTCGATCTTGGCGCCGCCGAGATTGGGCAGGCCCGCGGTCGCTCCAAGCGGCAAATTTTTAAGCTCGGGATGCGCGTTGTTGACGATCTCGGCGGCGAGATTGACGGCGTCCTTGGCCGATTGTCCGGCGCTCGCCGCATTGCCGGTCAGCGGGTAGATGACGCCGATCTTGACCGGGTCGGCGGCGTAAGCCGGCAGGCCAAAACCGCGGCCAAAGCCGCGGCAAAGATAAACCAAGCCTTATTCATGTGTTACCTCCCCCTCGAACGCGCGAAGTCGAACCTTTGCCCGATTGACTGGCATTGCCGCGGCCAAGTCAATTGCCTTGCTGCGGCGCCATTGCAACGGTCATGCAGTCAAATTGCACAGACAGCGGGCCGCGCGCGGTATAAACTCTGCTGCCGGTTTGAAGGGAGGAGATTACGTGCCTTCGACGCCGAGTGATCTGGTTAATCGCTTTTATGACGTCGTTTGGAACAAATCGGACGAGGCGGAGGCGCGAAAAATCCTCAGTGCCGATTTCCGTTTTCGCGCCTCGCTCGGGCCGGAATTGCGCGGGCCGGGCGGGTTTATCGCCTATCTGCGCTCGGTCCACGCGGCGCTGGGAAATTTCACCTGCACTGTCGAGGAGCTGATCGCGACGCAGGATCGCGCCGCGGCGCGCATGAGCTTTCACGGCCGCATCGCGGCAAAATTCTTCGGCGTCGAGGCCACCGGGCGGGAAATCCGCTGGAACGGCGCGGCTTTCTTACAAGGCAGTGGGGAAAAAATCGCCGAGCTTTGGGTGCTGGGGGATGTCGAGGCGGTGCGGCGGCAGCTTCAGCCGCAGCGCCCTGCAGAGACATTCCAGGTTTAAGGCTCTGGCCGCCCGGGTATCACTGACGCTCGGCCCGGGCTAAGTTTGAAATAAGCCAGAGGTCTCCTGGTGCACGCTCCGTCGCCTTCGCTTCACGCCCGCCGCTCGATGCATGGCAACAACACGCTGCAGATCGGCCTGTTCGGCGCCAATTGCTCGTCCGGCCGCGCGGTGACGCTGGTTCCCGAGCGCTGGTCGGGAAATTGGCCGGACAACAAAAAACTCGCGGTGATGGCGGACGACGCCGGCATCGATTTCATGCTGCCGATCGGCCGCTGGAAGGGCTACGGCGGCGACACCGATTACCAGGGCACTACGCTGGAGACGATCACCTGGGCGACCGGGCTTCTCGCCGCCACCAAGCACATCACCGTCTTCGGCACCGTGCACGCGCCGATCTTCAATCCGGTGGTCGCGGCCAAGGAAATGGTCACCGCCGATCATATCGGCGAGGGCCGCTTCGGGCTCAATATCGTGGTCGGCTGGAACGAAGGCGAATTCGACATGTTCGGTGTCGAGCAGCGCGCGCACGAGGACCGCTACGAATACGCCCAGGAATGGATCGACGTCATCAAGATGATCTGGTCCGACCGCGAGAATTTCGACTTCCACGGCAAATATCTCGACATGAAGGGCATCCGCGGCAAGCCGAAGCCTTATGGCGGCACGCGCCCGGTGATCATGAATGCCGGCGCATCGGCGACCGGCCAGGCTTTCGCGGTCAAGAATTGCGACGCGTTTTTCCTGCAGGCCTCGCGCACCTCGCTTGAGGAAAGCGCGCAGCGGGTGCGCCGCGCCAAAGATGCGGCGCGCGAGCAGGGCCGCGAAATCGGCTGCTACACGGTCGGCGTCGTCACCTGCCGGCCGACCAAGAAAGAGGCCGAGGAGTATTTTCATCATTGCATCGTCGAGCACGCCGACTGGTCGGCTGTCGACGGCATTCTGGCGTTGCAGAAAATCTCGCCGGAGACCGTACCGATGCAGGAATTCCTGACCCACCGCAGCCAGTATGCGCAGGGCAATGGGCGGACTGCCGATCGTCGGCGATCCCGATCATGTCGCGGCGCAGCTTGCGGATCTGAGCAAGGCGGGGCTGACCGGCATCGCCATTTCGCTGGTCAATTATCTCGATGAGACTGCCGTACTTCTGTTCCGAGGTCATCGGGCGGCTCGAACGCATGGGGTTGCGGGAGAAGATTGAACGACTGCGAGTTGTCAGTTAGATGATGTGATTCATCCACTGCCGGGCTCAGGTAAAATTCGCGCGTGAAATTCACATTTGAAAAAAGGAGCATCTCATGGCCAAGTCAAAGCCCGCTGCAAACGACACGGAAATTACCCGCGATCGCCTCGCCGAGCTTTGAACGAAGACCTTTCCCGCGAATATCAAGCCATCATCGCCTATGTCGTCTATTCGCAAGTGCTCAAAGGCCCCGAATACATGGACATCGCCGACCAGCTTGAAATCCACGCCAAGCAGGAGCTCGATCACGCCTTGATGCTGTCGCGGCAGATCGACTATCTCGGCAAGATGCCGTCGGTTACTCCGAAGCCGGTGCGCACGTCGACGAAAGCCAAGGACATGCTCCGCTTCGATCTCGAAAACGAGAACGAAACCATCCGCAATTATCGCGACCGCATCCGGCAATGTGAAGCGCTGGGCGAATTCGCCATGGCCGAGCAGAATTCGCAAGATCCTCATGCAGGAGCAGGACCACCAGATCGATCTGGCCACTGCGCTTGGCATCGAAGTCCCCAACGTCAACAGGCGCGCGGCGGCCGTTGACGCCGGGCTACGCCTCGTCTTTCGGCGTACGACCCGAAATCCGGCTGTCGCCTTCGATCGCTGATGCGGCCATCGGCGACGGCGCTGCGCCCAGCGCGCGCTCGCCGGCAGTCCGCCGAACGAAAAGAAATGCGCGCTGACATTCGTCAGGCGCCGCGTCGGCCAGGCCGCGGACCAGGTCGTCGGGCACGGTGAGCGCGAACATCTGCCGCACCAGCCCGGTGCGGCGGGTCCAGCGCCTGCGCCGAGGCGCGCACGCCGCAGCGGCTCGCATAGCGCAACAGCGCCGCAAGGCTGGTCGGTCCGGCAAGCCCGATGCGCAGCGGATGGTGAAGCCGGAGGCGCGCAGCCGCGCGACATAATCGAGGATGGCGCGGGCGTCGAAGCAGAACTGGGTGACGATCTCGACGGCAAGCCCGGCCGCCTCGGCGGCGGCGATCTTTTCCGCAAGCGCGCGATCGAGCTCGTCGGCGCCGATGCGCGGATGGCCGTCGGGATAGCCGGCGATGCCGATGCGCGCGGATGCCGCGCCGTGCAGCAGCCCGCTCTCGATGACGTCGCGGCGCGCCGGAACGGGCCGCATTCGCCGCGGTCGCCGGCAATGACCAGAACGCGCGTACGTCGGCTTCGCCGTTGAGCCGCGCCAGAAAATCGTCGAGCGCGCGCTGGTTTGCGAAATTGCGCGCCGCGACATGCGGCACCGGCTCGAAGCCGGCGGCGCGCAGCGCGGGTCGCGGCGCCGAGCGGCTTCTTCCGGCGGCCGTCCCGGCACCGCGCTGAGATAGATGCGCGTGCCGCGCGCGAGCACGGACGAGCGCCGCGATGTCGGCGTCGGACGGCCGCGTCGCCTCGATGGAAAAGCCCGCCATGAACGCGGCGATCCGCTGCCACCGCGGCGGGAAGCGGCGTTGGCCGGTGCGGGTCGCAGCGCGGCCATGCCGTGTTCAGGCGCGGCGGCGCGAGATCACGTAGGATTCGTCGTAAGAACCACAAGCCGCCGCGCTCGCGCAGCACCGCGCGCGTGGCGTCGATATAGCGGCCGTCGGCGGCCGCTTCGGCGACCCGGTCGTCCTCGACCTGCGCCACATAGATCGCCGCGTTCCACGCCGCGAACAGCGTCGAGGTGCCGATCGATTCCGAGATTTCCGACGGCAGCGTGTGCATCTCGTAGCGGAACAGCGAGCGGTTGTCGGCATAGGCGTTGAAATTGAGATCGCGGCCGGCGGCGCCGAGCTCGTGCTTCACCGCCTTGAGGATCTGATGGCGGTCGTGGATGAACGGATTGTCGTCCGGCCAGACCTTCTGGATGATCTCCATGCCGGGATCGTGGCCGTGCGAATGGATCGCGATCAGCCGGCCGCCGGGGCCGAGCGCGCGCGCCAAGCGGCGCGATCACGCGCTTGGCCTTGAAGTCGAGCGAGGCGCGCGCGCGATAGGGCTGCGAGGCGATGACGAGGTCGTAATTGGCGAGCGTGCCGCCGGGCTTCGGAATGATCGGGTCGAGCAGGAAGCGGTGGTCCTCGCGATAGATCACGAGCACCACCGGGCGCTCGTAGACCGGATTGCCGGTGCGCGCGCTGACGCCGGCTTTCCAGTTCTCGCGCCAGGAACGGCTCGAGCACCGATGATCTGCTCCTCGAAGCGGTGCGCCGAATTGCCGGTCAGCGGCAGTTCGTGCCACACCAGGCTCGACGCGGCGTTGAGCGACTTCACCGCGAGCCACGGCGCGTCCGCATAGGCGAGGTTGGTCAGCACCAGCACCGATGCCGGATGCTCGAAGAAGCGGTCCGACATTTTCTGCAGCGTCAGCCGGACGTCCTCGAGGCTGATTTCCTTGCCGACGATATAGAACGGCATGTGCGGGAAGCGGTCGTGCATGGCGCGCATCACCCGCACCAGCACCGAGCCGTCGCCGACGCCGGCATCGAACACGCGCACCGCCGGCGGCCGCGGATGGATATGCGCGAGCTCTTCGGAGACGCGGTGCGCGACTTCCCATTTCTCGCTGCAGGTGTTGACGAACAGCAGATATTTTTGCCGGTTGTCGAAGAAGCGGAAATTGCGCTGCGGGTCGCCCGGCTTGCGGCGGCGCGGCGGGCGGCGGCGGCGGCAGCCGGACGCATGTCGCGCGCGCGCTCGATGATGGCGGGGCGCTGGCCCTGCGCGGGATGCGCCGCCATGAAGCCGTGGATGCGGTCGAGCGTGTCGGTGGTGATGCGGCCGCCGTTGCGCAGCCGCGCGGCGAGCTTGCCGTCGTTGACGGCGCGGCGGCCGAAGGTCGATTCCGCGAAGCCGGTCTGGCGGCAATAGTCGGAAATTTCCTGAAGCAGTTGCTGCGCGTTCATGGCACGCCGCGTCCCTGATGTTTCCTCGTTTCCGCGCGGGCGCGTTTGGCGCTTCTAAGACGCGCGGAATGGGTGCTAGCGAACCAAGCGGTATGGGCCAGGGTCAACCACAAATTCGCCCACTATCACAGTGGGCAATATAGATGGGTAATTCCCCGTCATGAGTGGGCAAGGCCAAAGAGCGAGGGCCCTTAGAGGGCCGCCAAAACGGCCTTGCGACGGCCACATGCCGTCACGGCCGCCGAGATCGGGCGGCTTTATGCCGGCTGCGAAGGCCCGATCGACCGCCGCCTCGATGCGGTGGGCAGCGGCCGCCGGCCGGCGCGTAGTCGTGTTTGTCGGCGAGCCAGTCGAGCATCATCGCCGCCGACAGGATCATTCCCGACGGATTGGCGAGGCCTTTGCCCATGATGTCGGGCCCGTGCCTGGCAGGGCTGAAACACGGCGTGGGTGTCGCCGATATCGGCCGACGGCGCCATGCCCATGCCGCCAATCAGGCCTGTCGTGAGATCGGAGAGGATGTCGCCGAACATGTTCTCCATCACCATGACGTCGTAGCAAACGTAGCCCGGATGAGCGAAGCGATATCCGGGCTTACATCCCGCCCGATTTCCCGCATGTCGCTGCACTCATGCGGGCAACTCGCTATTTTCACCTTCTACCTGCCTACCTGCGAGGGGGATGAGCGGGACGGCCGCCGCACTGAATTACATCGAAGAAATCCCCACGCGGTCGCAGTCACACATCAAGTCGAAACGGACTGCGGCCGGTGATTTTGCCATGATTCAGTCAAAGCTTTCGCGATATGTTCAACGGCGCCAAGGGGGGAAGGGGACCAATTGTTTCTAGCACGCCGGTTGCTGCCGCTGTGACAGCGTTGTTGCCGATCGCAGGCGCATTTTTCGTCGTCCTTTTCTCGGCGGCGGACGCGCGGGCCGAAGGCCTGTCCGGCACCTGCGAAGACGCCGCCGAGGTCGCGGTCTTGCCGTCGCCGCTCGCGCCGTGGAAGGGCGCGCCTTTGCGCGTCATCTTTGCCGCGGAGAAGCCGCTCGAGGGCGAGCTTTCGCTGATCGCGCCCGATGGCAGCGTCGCGGCCAAATCGCGCGACCGCCAGGGCGGGCCGCCGTATTTCTGGTTCGCCGAGGTCGCGTCGCCGGCCGCGGGGACGTGGCACGCGCACGCTCGCGCGCGACGCGCGCCGGCCGGGTGCGGCACGATCACGCGCGACATCGCCGTGCGCGACGACAAGCCGCCGCCGCCGCGCGCGACGCCGGGCAGCGTCTGGCCGGTGCGCAACACCTGGAACCGCGCGACGGAAAACTTGTATTCGGCATGGATCGAGAAGCTGTTCGACGCGCCGCTCGACGCGGAACCGTCGTGGCCGGCGCTGCATGAAGTGCTGCGCGACCGATCGCGCAATATCCTGTTCAACTATTTGGGTCTCGGCGAAGACGAGGTCGGCGATGGCCCTTCGCCCCGACTGCGCCGACCTGGTGTACTTTTTGCGCGCCTATTTCGCGTTCAAGATGGGACTGCCGTTCGGCTACTCGAAGTGCTCGCGCGGCGGCGGCGGCAAGCCGCCGAAATGCTCGAGTGGACGAGCATCCTGAACGCCGCAGCCGCGACGCCGGCCAATCGAGCGCGGACGGCGCGCCGGCCATCAGAATCCGGCGGCAACGCCGGGCAATCAGAAGCCGAGGCAGCCCGGGGCATTCAGAAGCCACGCGCCGAAGCGGTGGGGCTCGCTGCGTCGTTCGGCAATTATTTGCGGGTCGTCGGCGACGCCGTTCAGTCCGGCGCCGTGCGGACGTGCTGGCGAACGACGACAACACCGATTTCTATACCGTGCCGCTGACGCAGGAGGCGCTGCGCCCGGGAACCGTTTACGCCGATCCGTACGGGCACGTTCATGATGCTGGTGCGGCGCGTGCCGCAGTCGGGCGGCGCGGCCGGCGTCTTCCTCGCCGTCGACGCGGAGCCCGACGGCACGGTCACGCGCAAGCGCTTTTGGCGCGGCAATTTCTTGTTCGCGCACGATCCCACGCTCGGCAGCCCCGGCTTCAAGCGCTTCCGGCCGATCGTGCGCGAGGAGAACGGCACGCTTGCGGCGGCTGACCAACGCCGAAATCGCGAAAAATCCGCAGTACGGCGATTTTTCGCTCGAGCAGTCGCAGCTCGGGGTCGAGGAGTTTTACGATCGAATGGATGACGTGATGTCGCCGGAGCCGCTCGATCCGTTGCGCGCGATGAAGGAGGCGATCGACTCGCTCGAAGAGCAGGTGAAGACGCGCGTGACGTCGGTCGAGAACGGGCGAAAGTTCCAGAACGGCGAGCACGGCGACGCGACCATGCCGGACGGCCCGTCGATCTTCGAGACGACCGGCGCATGGGAGGATTTCGCCACGCCGGCGCGCGATTTTCGTCTGTTGATCGCGATCGACGTGGTGCGCGGATTTCCGGATCGCGTCGCGCGGCAGCCGGAGCGCTACGCGATGCCGGACGGCAAGAGCGTGGCGGACGTGAAGGCCGAATTGCAGAGCGTGCTGGCGTCGGAGCTTGCGGCGCGCAAGTTTTCCTATACGCGCAGCGACGGCTCGCGCGTGGACGCTCTCGCTCAAGGACGTGATCGACCGCGCGGCGGATCTCGAGATGGCGTACAACCTGAACGACTGCGTCGAGCTGCGGTGGGGCGCGCCGGACAAGAGCGACGAGGCGTCGACCTGCAAGCGGCATGCGCCGCCGGCGCAGCGCGCGAAGATGACGGAGTACCGCACCTGGTTCCACGAGCGGCACTGGCCGACGCACGCCTAGCAGTCAGTGCGTGCGGAAGGCACCGGCGTCAGGCCACTCGGATTGCGACGACGGTTTGTCTTGTCGCCGGGCTGGTCAATGCTCGCCGGCGGAACCCTCTTCTCGCGCAGGATGATCAGGTTCGCTCGGCGCTCGACAAGCTGGTTGCCGCTTATCCGGACGCGCTCGCCGGGCATGACGGCAAAGTGCTGCGCTGGCGCGACGGAACGGTGATGCCGATATCCGACGGCGCCGATAGCAAGACATTCCCGGAACTGCTCCGCCACGCTTCCATCATCGATCAGTTTCGCATCCCTTATCCGCGCGGCCCGCTCGAAAAGCCGCCGGCCGTCGATGCCGATCCGGGCCGGTTCCGCAATACCGCCTTCTTCACCAAGATGTATGGCGACTGCCAAAAGGGTCAGGTGACGCCGCACCTTGCTTCGCATCACCTGGCTGCCCAAGACGTTGGGGACAAATCAATTCAGCGTCACGTCGCTGAACGGCGTCGATGAGCATTTGCGCGCCGTGTCGGCGGAGATCGACGCGCTGCCGGAAAAAATCAAACGCGCCGCATACCCGATCGCCGGCACTTACAATTGCCGGGCCGTGGCGGACACCGGCCAGCCGAGCCCGCACGGCTACGGCATCGCGATCGATCTCAATACCGCCTTCTCGGATTATTGGTACTGGCGGCCGCATGACGGCCCCATCCTTTATCGCAACCGCATGCCCGAGGAGATCGTCGCGATCTTCGAAAAACACGGCTTCATTTGGGGCGGCAAGTGGTATCACTTCGATACCATGCACTTCGAATTTCGGCCTGAACTGATTGTCGCGCGGTGAGACAGGCATTCTTATCGTTGCCTCAGAATACCAAGGAAACGCCAAGGACACATAATGCCCCGCTTTGCCGCCAATCTCGGCTATTTGTTCACTGAATACCCGCTGATCGAGCGCTTCGGCGCCGCGGCGGCGTGCGGGCTTTACCGCGGTCGAGCTGCAATTTCCTTATGACATTGCGCCCGCCGCGGTGAAGGCCGAGCTGGAGCGGCATGGGCTTGACGCAGCTCGGCGTCAACACGCCGCAAGGCCCGGAATTCGGGCTCGCCGCGCTGCCCGGCCGCGAACGCGATTTTGAGGCGGCGTTCAAGCGGGCGCTGGACTATGTCGTCGCCATTGGCGGCACCGCGATTCACTGCATGGCCGGCGTCGTGCCGGTGGAGCAGCGGCCGGCGGCCGAGACGAGTTTTCATCGCCAATCTTGACGCGCGCCGCCGCGGAAGCGGAAAAGTAAAACATCACGCTGTTGATCGAGCCGATCAATCCGCGCGACCGGCCGGGTTATTTCCTCAAGCCGACGTCGAACACGCCGCCGACATGGTCGGAAAGATCGGCGCGCCGAACGTGCGCATCCAGTTCGATTTTTATCACATCCAGATCGTCGGCGGCGATCTCATCAGGCGCTTCGAGAAATTCCTGTCCGCTGGTCGGCCATGTCCAGATCGCGGCGGTGCCGACGCGCGGCGAGCCCGACGAAGGCGAGATCAATTATCCGCGCGATGTTCGAGGCGATCGAAAGGCTCGGCTATGCCGGATGGATCGGCTGCGAATACAAGCCGCGCACCCGCACCGCGGAGGGCTTAGGCTGGGCGAAGCGTTACGGCGTGGTGCCACAGAAATTGTAATTGATAATGACAATCGGTATAGGTTCGTGTATCATAGCGTGATACTAAAGGGCGCGCCGGATGACGATCCGAAGTTTCAAGGATCGGCGTAGTGTCGTTCTCTTCAATGGACAGTGTCCGAAAGGTTTCCCGCCGGATCTCGTCAGGATTGCTCGGCGCAAGTTGCGTACAATCGACGCGGCTGCCGTACGCGATCTTACGGAGCCACCGGGTAACAGACTTGAGAAATTGAAAGGCGGTCGCGCCGGCCAATGGTCGATTCGTGTCAACGATCAATGGCGGATATGTTTTGTCTGGATGGAAGACGGAGCCCATGATGTCGAAGTCGTCGACTACCACTGATGTAAACCCGGGCTTTGACCGGCTGCCGCCGTTGCATGTCGGTGAAGTGCTGCGGGAGGAATTCTTGGCGCCGTTTAAGCTGTCGCCATATACCATTGCCAAGGCACTCGGCGTGCCACGCACGCGGATCGAGCGCCTGGCCCGAGAGGAGACGGCATTGACAGCCGATACGGCGTTGCGGCTTTCGCGCTACTTCCGAACCACCGCCGAATTTTGGATGAACCTGCAAACGGGCTACGAGTTGGAATGCGCCAAACTGGCGCTTGCTTCGAAACTCGCGAAGATAGAGCCGCGACCCTCGGACCGCGCCGGCCGAACGAACCGCGGCCGCCGCGTGTCGGGCGGCATAATTCATGCGTCTTGCCGGCAAGACCGCACTGGTCACCGGCGCCGGGTCGGGCATCGGCAAGAGCATCGCCCAAACTTATGCGCGCGAGGGCGCGCGCGTCGCCGTGGCCGATATCGATGTCGAGGCGGCGAAGGCGGCGGCGCGCGCCATCGGCAACAACGCCATCGCGCTGCGCTGCGACGTGAGCAACAAAGCCGATTTCGAAGGCGACGGTCGAGGCAACGCTGTCGGCGTTCGGCGCGCTCGACATTCTGGTCAACAATGCCGGCGCGACGCATGTCAATAAGCCGATGCTCGACATCACCGAGGCCGAGTTCGACCGCATTTTTGCGGTCAACGTGAAGGGCGTGTTTCTTCGGCTGCCAGGCGGTGGTGCCGCATTTCCGCAAAGCCGGCGGCGGCGTCATCATCAATATCGGCTCGACGGCGGGCTTGCGGCCGCGGCCGGGCCTTTCGGCCTATAACGCCACCAAAGGCGCGGTGCACACGTTGACCAAGTCGCTTGCCGTCGAGCTTGCGCCCGACCGCATCCGGGTCTGCGCCATCGCGCCGGTCGCGACCGAGACGCCGCTGCTGCCGAGCTTTCTTGGCCCTGCCGAAGGCATGCGCGAGAAATTCATCGCCACCGTGCCGCTCGGCCGCCTGGCGCGGCCGCAGGACATCGCCAACGCGGCCTTGTTCCTCGCCTCGGCCGACGCCGAATTCGTCACCGGCAATATCGTCGAGGTTGACGGCGGCCGCACCGTCTAGAGGCTTGCCGCCGGATCGGTCATGAGCTCGCGGCGATTTGCCGTGTTGGCCGACTTTTTGCGGCGCAGTTCTTGCTGTATCGTCGGCTCTAGGGAACGGGTACAGGGCATGTGGGGTCGAAAGCGCAAATCCGACGCACCGGCGAAGGCCGGCGAGCCGCCATCGCCGCTGAAAGAGGCGGTGCATCAGGCGCGCATCGAGGCGGCCGAACGCACCAGCGTCGTCGTCGATTTGCGCGACGCCGAAGTGGCCCGCCTTGAGCTTCTGAACGAGGCGCTCGATCCGCTGTTTGCCGAGATTCCGCCCGAGGTCGACCTGTTCGATCGCGGCGTGAGCCGCGGCGAGACGCCGCGGCTGTGGATCGACGCCGTCGCCCATGTCGCCATGGGCCGCGACAAGCGCAGCTATCGTTTCCTGCACGACAGCCGCGTCGGCCGGCATGTGCTCGCCGAGTCGCACGAGATCCCCGACATCGTGCAGGCGGTCACCACCTATGTCGCGCGCCGCATGGTCGAGCGGCAGCGGGCGCTCGACGAGGACCCGGAATTCATCCCGCGCGTGCCGCGCCGATGAGGCGAAGCGCTATCGTCGCCGGCGGCGCTGGCGCGCGGTCGGCGCGATTGCGTTCGGCTTTCTGTTCGGCGCTGATGACGCTGTTCGCTGTCGCTGTGTTGCTGGCGAGCCGATTCCTAATAAAGCGCTGCGCCGTTCGCCGTCGCCGATCGTGCCGTCGGCATCGCGCTGCCGGCCGATCATCTCGCAGCGCCATGTCGCCGGCTGCGCCGTCGATCTTGAAGAGATGATAGCCGGCGCCGTCTTCCTCGCCGTGCGGCGCGGCGGCGGAAGCCGACGGCACGCCGACGGCGGGAATTTTTGTGCCGTGCGGCCCGTCGAGCCAGACCAGCGCGCGGCGATGATCGTGGCCATGCAGCAAAAGCTCGGCGCCCTGCTCGGCCAGCACGCGCCGCAAGGCCGCGGCATCGGTCAGGCGCCGCAGATGGCGCCGCGGCGGACTGAGCGGCGGATGATGGATGAGCACGATCGCGGAACGATGCCGCGCGTCTGGTCGAGCGTTTCCGCGAACCGTGCCAGCTGCCGCTGCGCCGAGCCGGCCCGTCGCCATGAACGGCCCGGTCGGCACGCCGGACGAGAGCGCGATCAGCGCCACATTGCCGCGCCGCCGCACAAACGGAAAGCGGTCGAGACCGTCGTCGCCGCGCATATAGTCGCCCCAGAACGCGGCCGGCGATTGCTCGACGCCGCGCACATAGACGTCGTGATTGCCGGGAATGACGGTGACGTCGCGCGGTGGCCCGAGCGTTTCGAGCCAGCGCGCGCGCGCGCTGGTATTCGTCCGGCAGCGACAGATTGACCAGATCGCCGGTCACCGCGATGTGGTCGGCGTTGCGCGCTTTCAGATCGCGGGTGACGGCATCGAGAATTTCGGGCCGATGGATGTTTTTGCGTTTGCGCTGCCAGTTGATGAAGCCGAGCCCGCGCTTGCTCACAAGCTGCGCAAGCCGCGGCCGCGGCGACGCCAGATGCAGGTCGGACAAATGGGCGAGAGTGAACATCCGCGCTTCAGCATTGCAGACACTGCATAATAAATCACGAACTGTCCGATTGCGAACCGCGCAATCACGAACTGCCGATCAGGATACCGACAGCAAACACCAGCACGCCGCCGACCACCACCTGGAACGCCGCCTGCAGGAACGGCGTATCCATATAGCGTGTGCGGATCCAGGAGATCGCGGCCAGTTCCACCGCGACCACGGCGAAGGCGAGCGAGGTCGCAACATAGAAATGCGGAATGAGATAGGGCAGCGCATGGCCGAGGCCGCCAAGCGCGGTCATCGCGCCGCATACCGCGCCGCGCATCACGGGCGCGCCGCGCCCGGTAAGCGAGCCGTCGTCGGACATCGCTTCGGCAAAGGCCATCGAAATGCCGGCGCCGATCGCGGCCGCGAGCCCGACCAGAAAGGTCGACCAGGTATTGTGCGTGGCGAAGGCCGCCGCGAACAGCGGCGCCAGCGTCGAGACCGAACCGTCCATCAAGCCGGCAAGGCCGGGCTGCACATATTGCAGCACGAACATGCGCTTGGCGGCTTGCGTCTTCGGTCGGCGCGCGCTTGCGGCGTGATTTGCCGCCGAGCTCGTGCGCGAGCGCTTCGTGCTTGTCCTCGGCAGCGGCGAGCTGGCGCAGCAGGTCGCGCACGGAATCGTCATGCGCGGTTTCCGCCGCGCGCCGGTAAAAGCGCGCGGTCTCGTATTCCATCTCCTCGGCGAATTTGCGCGTGGCATCGATCGCCAGCGGGCGGTTGAGCCAGATCGGCCGGCGCGCGACAAAGCCTTTGACGTCCTGGCGGCGGATCAGCGGCAGAAAATCGCCGAATTTCTTGCGATGAAGTTCGAGCAGCATGTCGCGATGCCCGATCTCTTCTTGCGCCATCTTGTCGTACATTTCCGCAGTGTCGGGATAAGAGCCGCGGAGCGCATCCGCGAAGGAGCGGTAAATGCGGTTGTCCTCGTCTTCATTGGAGATCGCGAGCGCAAGGACTTGCTGCTCGTTTAGGTCGGCAAAACGTTTCACGTGCTTGTCCTCGTCGGCGCCGTCAGTAATCGATTATCGAAGCTATATTAGAACAATTCTAATCAAGGACGCCAGCCCGAATGCCATTTTGAGCTCTTCCGCCGCCCTTCGAGCCGCTCATCCGGCGGCTCCTGCATGCCTATTGGCGCTTCTCGCGCGGCCTGACCGTCGGCGTGCGCGCCGTTATTTTCGACGGCGAAGGCCGCGTCTTCCTGGTCAAGCATACCTATCTCGCCGGTTGGCATTTGCCGGGCGGCGGGGTTGAAACCGGGGAAACTCTGCTGACGGCGCTGGAGCGCGAATTGCGCGAGGAGGGCAATATCGAACTCACCGAGCCGCCGGTTCTGCACGCGATCTATTTCAATCGCCGGGTCTCGCGCCGCGATCACGTCGTGCTGTATGTCGTGCGCGCGTTCCGCCAGACCGCGCTGCCGCAGCCGAACCACGAAATCGCGGCGCACGGCTTCTTCGCGACTGCCGCGCTGCCTGCCGACACCTCGCGGGCGACGCGCGAGCGCATCGCCGAAGTGTTGACCGGGCGCGCTGCAGCGGAGATTTGGTGAGATTCTTATGCTGAACCGGCCGCGGTCATGCGGCGCGTTGAAATCGATCAGCGGCCCGATCGGCACGATGCCGGTCGGATTCACCTGCGCTGGCTGCCGTAATAATGCCGCTTGATCTGATCGATGCTCACGGTCTCGGCGACGCCGGGCACCTGATAGAGATCGCGGGGGTAATTCCACAGATTGGGATAGTCGGCGACGCGCCGCAGATTGCATTTGAAATGGCTGTAATAAACGCTGTCGAAGCGGATCAGCGTGGTGAACAGCCGCCAGTCGGCTTCGGTGATGTACCGGCCGGCGAGATAGCGCTGGCGTGACAGCCGCATTTCGAGTTGGTCGAACGCGTCAAAAACCCCGCGCGCGGCGTCTTCGTAAGCCGCCTGGCCGGTGGCAAAGCCGGCGCGATAAACGCCGTTGTTGATATTCGGATAGACCAGGTCGTTGATGCGGTCGATTTCTTCGCGCAGTGCCGCGGGATAATAATCGGTGCGCACGTCGGTGAACGCATCGAACGCCGAATTCAGCATGCGGATGATTTCGGACAATTCGTTGCTGACGATGGTGCGCTGCTTCTTGTCCCACAACACCGGCACCGAGACGCGACCGGTATAATGCGGATCGGCGAGCAGATAGATTTCGGCGAGCGTCGCCTTGCCGTTGGCGGTATCGGGCGTGCCGCCCTGCGCGGTGCCGAATTCCCAGCCGGTTTTGCCGTAAAGCGGCTCAGTGAGCGAAACCGAGATCACCTCGTCGAGTTTTTTCAGCGCGCGAAAAATGAGCGTGCGATGCGCCCAGGGGCAGGCGAGTGAAATATAGAGGTGATAACGGCCGGCTTCGGCCGGGAAGCCGCCTTTGCCCGACGGCCCGGCGCTGCCGTCGGCGGTGACGAAATTGCGGAAGCTCGTCGACGGCCGGATGAAATGGCCGTCCTTGGTCCGCGAAATGTCTTCTTGCCAGGCGCCGTTGACGAGCAGTCCCATCGACGATCTCCGCTGTTCTTCGCCGGCAATTTAAGCATTATCCGGCGCCGGCGATAGGGCGCCTGCGGCTGGACCTCGACGGGCCTAGATGGTAGCGCGGCGCCAATGGATGACGTTTCGCTCACCATCCTGCCGGAGACCACGGCCGACGCGCCCGCGATCGAGCGGCTGCACGAGCGCACCTTTGGTCCCGGCCGCTACGCCAAGACCGCGTATCGGCTGCGCGAGCAGGTTGCGCACCGCTTGGAATTGTCATTCACGGCGCGCACCGGCACGCTGCTTATCGGTTCGGTGTGGCTGTCGCCGATCCGCATCGGACAGACCAAGGCGCTGTTGCTCGGGCCGCTGACGGTCGAGCCGGCGTTCCGCGAACGCGGCGTCGGTCAAGCCTTGATCGAGCGCGCGCTCAAGGAAGCGGGCGCAAAAGGCCATCGGCTGGTGATCCTGGTCGGCGACGAGCCGTATTACGGCAAGTGCGGGTTCAAGCCGATCCCACCGGGCCGCGCAATCATGCCCGGCCCGGTCGATCCGGCGCGGCTCCTGGTCGCTGAACTAAGCGCCGGCGCCTTTGACGGCGTATCGGGCGCAATCCGGCCGGATTAGCAAGACGTCCGCGCTCTTACGACGACCCGTGCATCTTAACGACATTCCGAGTGCTAGGTATTTGTCCTTAGGCAACTGCCAAAACAATTAGGGCCACGTTTATTTATGTGCGCCAATCATCTTGCCGTACCATAATCCGATTACACACGCCGACAATAATCTTGTCCTGAACTGAATGGGCAGCCGCAACGTCGCAATGGCCGCTGCGACTAAGAGGGTCGGTTCACTCAGGTGTTACGAAGGAATACCGGTATGCCTCGAATTCTGGTCGTCGACGACGAGGGCGACGTGCGGTCGGCAATCACAATCGCGTTGCAGACCGGCGCTTACGATGTTGTCGCGGTTGAAAATGGCCGCCTGGGCCTGAGGGCGCTTGAAGAATTCAGCTTTGATCTGGCGATCGTCGATGTCTTCATGCTGCAAATGGACGGCATGACGCTGATCAACGCGTTACGCGCGCGCGTTCCGGATTTACCGATCGTCGTGATATCCGGCGGCGAATACGGCAAGACCGTGCGCGATTTCCTCGCCGCAGGGCCCACTGTATCCGGCGTGACGTTCCTGCTCAAGCCGTTTCGGCCAAAACAGCTGTTGCTGGCCATGCGCGAGGCGCTTGGCGAAGCTGTCTGACCGGTGGACAGCGGAAACCGGCGCGACCGAGCGCCCGCAATCGTTGGTAGTATAACAGCCGAATTCTCCTGATTCGCGGGCGGGTTAACGGGCCGCCGCGACGCACCAATCGAGACAGCACGAGGCCAAGCCATGACATTGTCCTCTCGATTGACAATCGCAATGGTCGCGATAGTGCTGCTGACCGCGACGGCGGTTGGCCTCCTTACCTATCGAAATGTTGTTGTCAGCGCGTTGCCACGCGGACTGGACCGAATAGACTCCCACGCGCGCGCAACTGCAGTGGTGCTTGAAAGTTCGGTTCGCGGTGCGAGAGCCGATGTCATCGGCTTCCGCTCCTCCATTGCCGTCATCGATATTATGGCGGCATACTTCAAAAGTCGCACTGATCCATCGGCAAGTGCAGCCGAGGCGGAATCGCGCAGACGCCTCGCGCTTCGTTTCGTCGCGGAACTCACCGCAAAATCCAACTATGCGCAGTTTCGCGTTATCGGTATCGACGACGGTGGGCGCGAACTCGTGCGCGTGGATCGTTCGGGTCCGGGTGGCGCGATCCGCGTCGTCCCCGACAACGAACTACAACGCAAGGGCGATCGAGACTATTTCAAGCAGGCGATCGCCCTATCTCCGAACGATGTCTATGTTTCGCCGATTGACTTGAACAAAGAAAACGGAGCCCTCGAGACTCCCTACGTTCCGACGTTGCGCGCCGCCACTCCGATCTTCACATCGGACGGCCGACTGTTCGGAATTGTGATTATCAATGTCGATATGCGTGAGGCTTTTGCGCGTGTTCGTTCGAGCACGCGACCGGATGCCCAAGTCTATCTCGTGAACGAACGTGGCGATTATCTGGTAAATCCCGATAAAAATCGCACGTTTGGTTTCGAATTTGGAAAATCGTTTCGTATCCAGGACGACTTTCCGGCATTCGCCGAGATGTTGGGGGACGAGGCTACGGAGCCGCGCGTAATACAAGATCGTTCCGGTGCTTATTTCGGGGCGGGCTGGGACACGCAAGTTCTGGGGGGCGGTCCGCGGGTTACGGTGATTGAAACCTTGCCCTATGCAAGTCTCATGGCGGCCGCGACTGCGGTTCGCGATTTCAGCTTGGCGGGCGGGCTCGCGGCTGTCTTCGGGGCGATAGCCATAGGCTTTGTGCTAGCCCGCTCCCTGACCAGACCGCTGGTGCAGATGACCAAAATGATCGAAGGATTTCCTCGCGGTGAATTGGTTGCCGTACCCGCGGGCGGTGGCAGCGAGATCGCCGTATTAGCCCACGCGTTCGCTCGCATGACCGAAGAGTCGCGCAAGAAAGAAGCCGCGCTGAAGCAGGAGGAAGAGAAATTTCGGCTCGCGGTCGAGGCCTCTCCAAGCGGGCTGGTCATGATCGATGGCAGCGGGTCAATCGTTCTGATCAATGCCGAAACCGAACGGCTGTTCGGTTACGATCGTCACGAACTGATTGGCCAAAAGGTCGATGTTCTCGTCCCGGCGCGACTACGTGGCAACCACGTTCAGCAACGAACCGGATTCGCAGTGCGGCCTGAGACCCGTCGCATGGGCGCCGGACGGGAACTCTATGGGCTGCGCAAAGACGGCACGGAATTTCCCGTCGAAATCGGACTAAACCCAATTCGAACTGATAACGGTCTTCTCGTGCTCGGCGTAATCGTCGATATCAGCGAAAGGAGGCGGGCCGAATCCGCCCTCCGTGAATATGCCGAACGCGAGCAACTTTTCATCGCGGCGGTGGAATCATCCAACGATGCGATCGTAACCAAAACCCTCGATGGCGTAATCACCGGCTGGAATCAGGCTGCGGAACGCCTTTTCGGATTCACATCAAAGGAAGCTATTGGCAAGCGGATAGACATTATCGTTCCCAGCGAATTGCGCGATGAGGTGAGCGACATCCTGGGCAGGATTAGGAGCGGCCAGAAAGTCGATCATTACGAGACAGTGCGCACACACAAGAACGGCGATCGGATCGACATTTCTCTCAGCGTCTCGCCAGTAAGATCGCAATCGGGGGCGATCATCGGTGCCGCCAAGGTCGCCCGCGACATCAGTGCGAGAAACGTCGCGCGCAAGGCGCTGCTCGAAAGTGAGCAGATGGCGCGGGCCATCATCGATACGGCGCTCGATGCTTTCGTACAGTTGGACGAAAGCGGCACGATTATAGGCTGGAGTCCCAAAGCCGAAGAGATGTTTGGCTGGGCGTCCCAAGAGGTTGTCGGACAAAAACTTCGCGATATTATTATACCAGTCGATGCTCGCGAAGCATATTCCGAGAGGATCGTTCAATTCCTACGAAGCGCAGACGAGGGGATTCTCGGCAGGCGCTATGAAGCTCAGTCGCTGCGGCGCGATGGCGTACGCATTGACACCGAAGTCTCCCTCACGGCGCTTCGCCGTCGTGAGGGCTACATCATCAATGGTTTTCTCAGGGATATTACCGAAAAAGTCGCGGCCGAGGAGCGTTTCCGGCATGCCCAGAAGATGGAATCCGTGGGCCAGCTAACAGGCGGCATCGCGCACGATTTCAATAACATGCTGACGGTCATCACCGGCACCATCGATATTCTGGCCGACGCGGTCGCCGACAAGCCGCAACTCGCCGCAATCGCAAAGCTGATCAGCGAAGCGGCCGATCGCGGTGCGGAGCTAACCGGCCACCTTCTCGCGTTTGCCCGCAAGCAGCCGTTGCAGCCTCGTGAAACCGACGTCAACGACCTGATGATTGCCTCAGAAAAGTTGCTGCGGCCGACGCTCGGCGAACATGTCGAGATCGAACTGAGGTTGGAACCGAGACGGCGTGGCCCGCACTGGTCGATCCGACGCAACTGAGCACGGCGCTCCTCAACCTTGCGGTCAACGCGCGCGACGCCATGCCGGACGGCGGCAAGCTGACGCTTGAGACGAGCAACGTTGTTCTCGATCGAGAGCTATGCCGAGGCCAACGGAGATGTTCAGCCCGGGCGATTATGTGATGGTCGCGGTCAGCGATACCGGCAACGGCATTCCTGAAGCGATCCGCGAAAAGGTGTTCGAGCCGTTCTTCACTACTAAAGGCGTTCGGTAAGGGAACCGGCCTCGGGCTGAGCATGGTCTACGGCTTCGTCAAGCAATCGGGCGGGCATATCAAGGTCTACAGCGAGATGGGTCACGGCACGACGTTCAAGATTTACCTCCCGCGTGCCGGCGCTCAACCTGAGCAGATCGAGGAAGCTTTACGAGAGCCTCAGATCGAGGGCGGAACTGAAACAATCCTGATTGTTGAAGATGAAGTGCTGGTGCGCGGCTCGGTCATCGCGCAACTGCAAAGCCTCGGTTACAAAACCGTTGCGGCCGCCAACGGCGCCGAAGCACTGGCCATCGCCGATAGCGGGGCTGCGTTCGATCTTCTGTTCACCGATGTGATCATGCCCGGCCAAATGAATGGCCGGCAACTTGCAGAAGAGATGGCGAAGCGCCGTTCACCGCTCAAGGTGTTATTCACCTCCGGCTATACGGAAAACGCCATCATCCATCACGGCCGGCTCGATGCCGGCGTTTTCCTGTTGGCCAAACCCTATCGCAAATTGGAACTAGCTCGCATGATCAGGCGGGCGCTTGATTCCCCGGGAACGTTGCCTGGCAGCAGCGTGGCGATGCCAAAATCCCAAGCGACATAAGGACTAACGCGCGATAACGTCATCTTCACTATCTTGGGTTGATAAGAGGCGTCCGTTATCGCTATGCCCATGCGGAGATCAACCTACGACGTGCGTTCTCGCGATCGATTGACCAAGCTCACGTCAGAGCGACGATTTCCGTCGCGCTGCAGGTCAAAGGCTTCGAGGTGGGTGGCCGTGGAGAGCGGTCGATTTGGTTTGAGTGAGTTAGATAAGCTGCGGCGCCGGCAACCATAATCGCTGTGAGTTTTACAATGCCATGCATACTGATAATCGACGATGACGAAGCGGTGCGAGCCGCGACGAAAATATTGCTTGATGCAAACGGCTATGACGTGGTTGCCGTCGCGGAAGGAGCATCTGGCATCAATGCCGCAAAGAGCCGAAAATTCGATGTGGTCATTATCGATCTGTTCATGCCCGGCATGGATGGGTTGGACACGACAAAAGCTATTCGCAAACACGACCCTCTGGTGTCGATTATTACCGTGTCCGGTTTTATGTTCGGCGGTTCCTGCCCGGAAATGCCGAATTTTGAATCAATGTCGATAGAGGCAGGGGCAACTTTAGCAGTATACAAGCCATTTCGACCCAAGGAATTTTTGCAAGTGGTTCGAAACGCGATCGTTGTAGCCGCATAGATGGTGGCCGGAGCTATTCCCAGCGCATGACCAATAGGAATAATTTTATCAGCCATCGGAGCGAGGCTCAGCGGCCTTCGCGCGCCCAGGTGCCGGCGAGGCTGCCGAGCAGAAGCAACAGGCCGAGCAGGCCGGCGAAGACCGGCAGCACGCCGATGCCGCGCACCACGCTGGCGTCGCGCATTTTCAGGCCGATCCAATCGTCGCCCTTGTAGGTGTCGCCGGAGCGCACCGCGACGATGCGCGGAACGTTGAGACCGCTGCCGTCGTCGAGCCGGCGCGAATCGCCGCCGGTCGCGTCGGTGAGCGGCGCCAGGACCTCGGTGGTCGAGGTCACCTCGGCATATTCGCGCGGATTGGCCGGGCCGATATTGACCAGCGCATTGAGCTTGCCGTCGGTCGCGCGCCACAGCCCAAGCTCGTTGGCGGCGACGCTCGATTTGCCACACGCCCGGTTGGGTCGGATCGAGCTTGAGCGTGCGCGTCGCGCCGGACGGCGAGGTCAAGGTCACGTCGGCGGCCTGATCCGCCATGGTTTGCCGGCGCACCACGAGATCATGGCCGCTGACGGTGAGCCGCAGCGCTTCTTCTTCGAGATCCGGCTCTTTCATCAGCCAATGCGACAGCCGGCGCAGCAGATCGAGATGCGGGCCGCCGCCTTCGAAGCCGCGCGCCCACAGCCAGATCTGGTCGGAAAGCAGCAGCGCCACGCGGCCTTCGCCTTCGTGCGACAAGCACCAGCAGCGGCTTCTGATCCGGCCCCTGCATCACCGTCGTGCCGTTGGCGTTTCGGGTGTCGACGATGCGGAACCATTCGCTCCAATGCGGCGGGTTGCTGTCGGAGCCTTCGAGTCCGCGCGTCACCGGATGGCGCTGGCCGAGTTCGGTCAGGCTCGGACGAAAGGCTTGTTCGGTGACATTGCCGGTCGGCTCGGCCGGCAGGATGGCGTCGAGCGGCGTGCGCCAGATGCTGGTCGGGCTCGCATAATCGGGTCCGGCGGCGACCAGCACCGCGCCGCCGTCGCGCACGTAACGCGTGATGTTGTCGAAATAGATGATCGGCAGCACGCCCTGGCGCGCGTAACGGTCGAAGATGATGAGCTGGAATTCGTCGATCTTCTGCTGAAACAGTTCGCGCGTCGGGAAAGCGATCAGCGACAGTTCGTTGATCGGCGTGCCGTCCTGCTTCTCCGGCGGCCGCAGAATGGTGAAATGCACGAGATCGACCGAGGCGTCGGATTTGAGCAGATTGCGCCAGGTCCGCTCGCCGGCATGCGGTTCGCCGGAAACCAGCAGCACGCGCAGCTTGTCGCGCACGCCGTCGATCGACACCACGGCGCGATTGTTGACTTGCGTCAGCTCGCCGTCGGCAGCGGCGAGGCTTCGATCTCGACGATATTCGGCCCGCCGTGCGGGATCGGAATGTCGACGTTCTGCGGCACGCCGACCGGCAACCGTGCGCGTGTCGATGACGTCGCCGTCGCGGCGCACCGTCACTTCGGCGGTCGTCTCGCTCGGCGCCCTGATCCTCGACCCGATAGGTGATGGTCTGCGGCTGGCCGACGATGCCGAAGCGCGGCGCCGCGATCAGCGCGACGCGGCGGTCGCGTTCGTCCTTGTGGCCGGTGATCAGGGCATGAACCGGCGCGGCAAAGCCAAGCGCGCCGGCGTCCGCGGGCACGTCGTGGACGCGGCCGTCGGTGATCATGACGACGCCGGCAATGCGGTCGGACGGCACGTCGGCGAGCGTCGAGCCGAGCGCCGTGAACAGCCGCGTGCCGTCGGTCTCGCCGTCCGCTTGTCCGGCTTCGACCACGCGCACTTCGAGGCCGGGAATGTGGCTCAAGCCGCTCGACGACCGCCGTGCGCGCGGCTTCGGTCTGCTGGGTGCGGTCGCCGAAATTCTGACTTCGGGCTTTTGTCGACGACGACGACGGCGACCGAGCTCAGCGGATCGCGATCCTCGCGGGTGAGCGACGGGTTGGCGAGCGCAAGCACGATCAGCGCCAGCGCCAGCGTCCGGATCGCGGCGCCGCGGCTGCGCGACACGAACAGCAGCAGCGACAACAGGCACGCCACGGCAATCGCCGCCCACAACACCTGGGCGCCGATCAGAGGAGCGAACGCAACACCGAGATTCAACCGCGCTCTCCTATTGCCCCAGCCGCTCGAGCAGCGCCGGCACGTGCACCTGGTCCGCCTTGTAGTTGCCGGTCAGCGTGTACATGACGATGTTGACGCCGGCGCGGAAGGCGAGTTCGCGCTGGCGCGGTTCGCCCTCGACCATCGGCAGCATCGGCTGGCCGTCGGACCGCGTCGCCCAGGCGCCGGCAAAATCGTTCGAGGTGATGATGATCGACGATACGCCGTCGCCGCCGCGCGCCGGCCGGCTCGACTTTCATCGTCTTCGCCGTCGCTGGCAAGCGCCTCGACCCAAAGCTGGCCGGTATCGAAGCGGCCGGGGAAGTCGCGCAACAGATAGAATGTCTTGGTCAGAACGTGATCGCGCGGCACCGGCTCGAGCTCGGGAATGTCGAGCGAGGACAGGATTTGCGCAGTTCGAGCATGCCCGGACTGCGCGTTTCGCCGCCGGGACCGGGCGGCGCGACGACCGCGTCGCGGGTGTCGAACAGAACCGTGCCGCCGTCCTTCATGTAGGTGTCGATGCGCTTGAGCGCCGCGTCGGACGGCCGCGGCGCGCCCGGCACGATCGGCCAGTAGATCAGCGGATAGAACGCAAGCTCGTCGTGGGCGATATCGAGCCCGATCGGATCGCCCGGCTCGAGCGCGGTGCGCTGCGCCAGAAACAGCGTCAGGCCGGCGAGGCCGGCTTTGCTGATCGCATCGACGTCGGCATTGCCGGTGACGACATAAGCGAGCTTGGTTTCGAGCGCCGACTGCGGCACGTCCGGATTGGGGATTTCCTGTTGGGCGCTGGCGTGCGACCAGCGTGAGCGCGAGCGCGGCGAAGCAACGATCACCGAGGCGGCCGCAGCGCGCGCGGCGCGCGGGATCAGCCGCTGGATGCCGCCGCCGAGGAAAAGCACGACGAGCGTGTCGAGCAAAAGCGAGCGCCAGCGCGGCGAGGAAGATCGGTCCGCGCAAATCCTGCGGCTCGCTGGTGCGGTAGATTTCATGGCTGGCATTGGCGAGCGGCGAGAAATCGAGCGGCGCGAGACGATCGGCGGCGGCAAGCGTGTTGACGGCGAGGAGGCTCTCCGGCGGCCCGTAAAAGCCCGGCGGATGCTCGGCGGTGGCGCTGCCGGAAAAATCCGCCGGCACCGGCCGCGCCGTCGGCGGCGGCGCGATGAAGCTGCCGAAGCCGTCGAGCATATGGCTCGGCGGCACCATTTCATGCGCGGTCTTCGTTTGCGCGTTGCCGGCATCGGCGGCGGTGTCGTGCCGGCCAGCGCGACGATGCGCTTGAGCATTTCGACGAAGGCGCCGGAGAGCGGCAAATCCGACCAGCGCGTGTCGCCGGTGACGTGAAACAGCACGATCAAACCCTTGCCGCGCCGCGCGGCGGTGACGAGCGGCGTGCCGTCGGCGAGCGTCGCCCAGGTGTTGTCGCTCAGCGTCGCGTCGGGCTCGGCCAGAACCTGGCGGGTGACGGTCACGTCATTCGGCACCGGCATGCCGTTGAACGGGCTGTCGCGCGAAAACGCGGCGAGCGGCTGCGGCTTGTCCCAGCTCAGGCTGCCGCCGAGGATGCGGCCGCCGCGGCGCAGCTTGACCGGAACGAGATCGTCGTCGGAAGCGGCAAGCCGCGGGCCGGCAAAGCGCACCAGCACGCCGCCGTCCTCGATCCAATGCGCCAGCCGATCGTGCGCATCGCCGACATTGCCGACATCGGTCAGGATCAGCATCGGCAGATTCTGATCGAGGAAATGCGGCACGGCGTCGGCCGGCGATTCGCCCTGCGCGAGCCGCACATCGGCGAACGGCTCGAGCGCGCGCTGCGACGTAATAGCTCGACGACAATAGCGGCTCCGCCACGTCGGCGCTGGCGCCGGAAACGATGCCGACGGTGCGGCGGCGCCAGCGCTTGTCGAGCAGTTGCACGGCGCCCGCGGAACGCTCGCCGGCAATCTCGATGCGCGCGATGTCGTTGCGAATTTCGACCGGCAGATCGAAGTGCGCCTCGGTTTCGCGATCGCCGGCCTTGAAGGCAAACGGCGCTTCGCCGAGCGGCAGGCCCTTGAGATCGAGCGCGCGCACCGTGCCGGTCTCTGCGGCGCCGGCGGCGGCGCGCAGCACTTTGACGCTCAGCGCGCCGGCCGCGTTGTCGGCCGCGGTCAGCGCGTGGGCGCCCGGCAACGCCGCCGGCGACAATCGTGATCGGACGGCTGCCCGATCGCCTTGCGCCAAGCTGCTTGACGAATTCGGCGCCGTGGCCGAGATCGGTGCCGTCGGACAGCCAGACCAGTTCGGCGTCTTGGCGTCTCGGCGAGAAGCGCGACAGTCGCACGGCAGCGCGTCGGCGCGGTCGACCGTGTACGGCATCGGGCTTCATCTGATGCAGCCGCACGCGCGCCGAACCCGCGGTCTCCAGCGAAATATCGCGCGTCCCCTCGGACAGCGGAATGAGCGCCACGGCGCGGCGATCGTCCTCCGCGCGCGCGATGATGTCGTCGGCGGTGCGCACCCGCGCATCCCAGGTCGCGGCGGCCGCCCAGCCGTCGTCGATCAGGATCGCGAGCGGCGCGCGCGTTCTGGTCGTCGGCAAGCGGCGGATGCCACAGCGGACCGGCGGCGGCGACGATGACGAGCGCGGCGAGCGCGAGCCGCAGCAGCGTGAGCCACCACGGCGTGCGCGCCGGGGTCTCTTCCTTGGGCGCGATTTCGAGCAGAAGCCGCGTCGGCGGGAAATCGATGCGGCGCGGCCGCGGCGGGATCAGCCGCAGCAGCCACCACAGCACCGGCAGCGTCAGCAGGCCGATGAGGACCAGCGGTTCGGCAAAGCCGAGCGGCAATCCGCCGATCATGCCGGCGCCCGCGACTTGGCTCGATGATCGGCGCCGACGCGTGCGACCGTGTCGCATTATGCGCCGTGCCGGCGCCGATGCGGGCGTGCAGCGCGAGCAGCAGTTCGCTCGCCGGGCGGTCGGTGCGATGGATGGTGAAGCTCCAGCCGAGCCGGTCGGTCTCGGCGCGGATCTCGGCGCGGTGGCGCGCAACGCGCGCGGTGTAATCGGCGCGCCAAGTCTCGGCGCGGCCGGCGGTGATGCGGCCGCCGCCTTCCGGCTCGACGAATTCGATGCGGCCCCAATACGGGAAAGTCTCTTCGGCCGGATCGACGATCTGCACCACGTGGCCGTGCGCGCCGCTGCCGGAGAGTTGCGTGATGGTGCGGCGCACCTCGCCGATGTCGCTCCACAGGTCGGACAGCAGCACGACCTCGGCGAGCGGGGAGGGCGCGAAATTCGGCGGCAGGCTCGTGCGCTCGTTGCGATCGTGCACGATCGCCTGCGCGATCAGGTCGATGACATTGCGGCTGCCGGTCGGCCGCGTCAGGCCGGGAATGCCGACGCGCTCGCCGCCTTCGACCAGAACTTCGGCGAGCGCCAGCGCGACGACCAGCGTGCGGTAGAGCTTGGTGTCGCGCACCAGCGGCGAGGCGAAATGCATCGACGGCGAACGGTCGGGCCAGATCCACACCGTGTGCGCGGCCTCCCATTCCTGCTCGCGCACATAGAGATGATCGTCGCGCGCCGAGCGCCGCCAATCGACGCGCGAGGCCGGCTCGCCGGACACGAAGCGGCGGTATTGCCAGAAATTCTCGCCCGGTCCGGCGCGGCGGCGGCCGTGCAGGCCGTGAATGACGGTTGCCGCCACCCGCCGCGCTTCCAGGATCAGTCGCGGCATGCTGGCGGCGAGCGTCCGGCCTTCGCCGACCGCGCGGCCAACCGCCGGCGCCATCCTGATATGTGCGCTGCTTGTCGCTTGGGCTCGGCCGCCATCCGCCTATCCGATCCGCGCCTTCAGCCGCGCCGATCACCGCCTCGATGCTTTCGCCTTCGGCGCGCGCGCGTGAAGGTGAGCGCCATGCGGTGCTTGAGCACCGGCTCGGCAAGATCGATGCACGTCGTCGATCGAAGGCGCGAGGCGGCCGTCGAGCAGCGCGCGGGCGCGCACCGCGAGCATCAGCGCCTGGCTGGCGCGCGGGCTCGGTCCCCAGGCGATCAGTTTGCGCAGCTTCGCCGCCTTCCGGGCCCGGGCCGCGCCGAGCGCACCAGCGCCAGGATGGCCTCGACGACGGATTCGCCGACCGGCAGCCGCCGCACCAGGCGCTGCGCCGCCATCAGATCCTCGGCCGTCATCGCCGGCTTCGGCGCGCGTTTCCTCGGCGCCCGTCGTTTCGAACAGAATTTTCCGCTCGGCGTCGCGGTCGGGATAGCCGACGTCGATTTCCATCAGGAAGCGGTCGAGCTGCGCTTCCGGCAGCGGATAGGTGCCTTCCTGCTCCAGCGGGTTTTGCGTGGCGAGCACATGGAACGGCTTCGGCAGATCGTGGCGCGTGCCGGCGACGGTGACGTGCTGCTCCTGCATCGCCTGCAACAGCGCCGACTGCGTGCGCGGGCTGGCGCGGTTGATCTCGTCGGCCATCAGCAGCTGGGCGAAGACCGGACCGGAGATGAAGCGGAAACTGCGCTTGCCGGTCTGGCTCTCCTCCAGCACTTCGGTGCCGAGAATGTCGGACGGCATCAGATCGGGCGTGAACTGGATGCGCCGCGCGTCGAGCCCGAGCACGGTGCCCATGGTGTCGACGAGCTTGGTCTTGGCGAGGCCCGGCACGCCGAGCAGCAGCGCATGGCCGCCGGACAGGATGGTGACGAGCGCCTGCTCGACCACCTTGTCCTGGCCGAAGATGACCGTGCCGATCGCGGCCTTGGCCGCGCGCACATGGTCGGCGGTCGATTCGGCCGCGCGCACGATCATGTCTTCGAGCTTTTCGAGCCCATCTCCGCCAGCAACGGGCATGGCTAACTCCTTGTCTTCAGGCCGTATTCTTGTATCGGATCAGAGTTCGCGCCATATGCACGAATCTAGGCAGCCAACATGCACGCTATTGGGCATACAACATGCAATATATGCGCCAGCCGCCCGAGCGCAGACTTTGCGCTGATTCTTCATCCGACAGGAACACAACTTGGGTTATGCGGGCCGCGCCGGATGCAGATTGGCAATCTCGAACTCGCGAATGATCGCGCCCCCGGACTCATGTCCGAGCGTAAGTTCAAGGCAAACCATGGCGAAGGAAGGGCAATCCGGCCTTGAGGCGATCACAGGCGCGCTAGCGCGCGCCGGCACCAAGGGGCCGCCGCCGGTCGAACTGCTGGAACCCGCCGTTCTGCGGCGATCTCGACATGCGCATCGCCGCCGACGGCACCTGGTTCTATCTCAAGACGCCGATCGGCCGGCCGGCGCTGGTCAAGCTGTTCGCTTCGGTGCTCAAGCGCGAGGGCGACAAGTATTTCCTGGTCACGCCGGTGGAGAAGTGCGGCATCGCGGTCGACGATGCGCCGTTTCTCGCGGTCGAGCTGAATGTCGAGGATGGCGCCGCCGGCCGCGTGCTCAACTTCCGCACCAATGTCGACGATTGGGTCGCGTGCGGGCCGCAGCATGCGCTGCGCTTCGAGCCCGAAGCCGGCACCGGCGGGCTCAAGCCCTATCTTCACGTCCGCCGCGATCTGTGGGCGAAGGTGACGCGCGCGCTGTTCTTCGATCTGGTCGAACTCGGCGAGGAGCGCGAGGTCGAGGGCACGGCGATGTTCGGCGTCGTCGTCGCATGGGCACGTTCTTTCCCATGGCGCCGGCCGATCAGGTGAGGGAATTTGCGTGAACGATCGAGCGGCGCGACGCTGCAGCACAGTCCGGCGACGGCGAGCTTTTTCGACCGCGCGCGGGCGCGGCTGACGCTCGAAGTGCCGCCGGCGCTGACCGATCCGGCGCGCCAAGGCGTGCGCGCGGCGATCTCGATCTCAATCCGGAGATGTGGGAGCGCGCCGGCGTGAAGGCGACCAAGCCCGCCGCGGTGCTGGTTCCCGTGATCGACCGCAGCGAGCCGACGGTGCTGCTGACGCTGCGCACCGCGGAGCTTGCCAGCCATGCCGGGCAGGTGGCTTTTCCCGGCGGCAAGATCGATCCGGCCGACGAAAGCCCGGTCGCCGCGGCGCTGCGCGAGGCGCAAGGAGGAGATCGGGCTGGCGCCGAGTGCTGATCGAGCCGATCGGCTATCTCGATCTTTATCTGACGTTTTCCGGCTTTCGCATTCTGCCGACGGTGGCGCGCGTCAAGCCGGATTTCACGCTGACGCTCAATCCGCGCGAAGTCGTCGAGACATTCGAAGTGCCGCTCGAATTTCTGATGACGCCGGCCAATCACCAGCGCAAGACGCGCGACT
This sequence comes from uncultured Alphaproteobacteria bacterium, assembly GCA_963784005.1. Classification (GTDB taxonomy): domain Bacteria; phylum Pseudomonadota; class Alphaproteobacteria; order Rhizobiales; family Xanthobacteraceae; genus BOG-931. The sequence continues at coordinate 328,674 of CAWAPT010000013.1, forward strand.
GGAACGGCATGCCGCGCGAATATTACGCGATCCCGTTCGGGAACCGTTACATTTGGGGCATCACCGCGGGTATCCTGCGCAACCTCTACGACCGGGTCTACGCCGCATGATCAGGCCAATCTTCACCGAGATCGGGCTGTTTCTCACCCCGTTCGTCGATCTATGCCGCGTTTCTGTTGGCGACGCGCGCCGGCGTGCTGCAGCCGGTCGCATGGACGCTGCCGCGGCTTGCCGCGCTGGTCATCGTCATCGCTGCGTGCTGGTGGTCGGCAGCTTCTCTGCTGCTGGCGCAGTTCTCCGGCGCGCCGCCCGGCTCGACCTACGTGCCGGCGCATGTCGAAGACGGCAAGTTCGTGCCGGGGGCGACGCGGTGACGGACAACGCGCAACTTCATAATATCATGATGAAGTACAAAAA
>CAWAPT010000014.1:0-54657 GCA_963784005.1 uncultured Alphaproteobacteria bacterium
CCCTACCGAATTGACGGCGCTAGACCCATCGGGCATGCAGGACGGCTCTGCCCGTTAGTTCATCAAGGCCGCCCGGCCAGCGCCCCGCCGTCAGCGTTGAAGACCGCGCCCGTGCAGTAGGAACTTGCGTCCGAGGCAAGAAATGCGACGAGGTTTGCCATCTCTTCGGGAGCCCCAAGCCGTGGAATCGGGAGATACTGGTACGCGTTTCCTGCCGCCGCGCTCGTACCCGAGTCCTTCCAGGATTGTGCGGTAGCCGCGCGGAGCCCGGTGTCGAAACCCCCTGGGCAGGCGCAATTAACTCGAATGTTGTCCCGCCCCAGCTCCATGGCCGCCGACTTCGTCATAATTATTACGGCAGCCTTGCTCGCGGAATAGGCGAATAGTTTTGGCCGCGGCGAGATCCCGCCGCCCGACGAGATATTTACGATTGAACCCTTGCCGCGCTCGCGCATGGCCGGGACGACGGATTTCATGCCAAGGAAAACGCCGGTCTGATTCACATTGATGACGGTCTCATAATCGTCTAGCGACAGCGACACCAGGTCATTCGTCGGCGAGATACCGAAGGTATTGACAAGAACATCCACACCACCGAAGGTGCGAGTGGTTTGCGCGACAGCGGCGATCCAGGCGCTCTCGTCAGTTACGTCAAGTGCGAAGGTATCGGTGCGCTCGCCGAGCTCGGCGGCGACTTCCTGACACCGCTTCTCGTTTGTGTCAGCAATCATGACTTTTGCGCCACACGAGTGAAACAGACGTGCCTGCGCGGATCCCAGGCCGCCGGCTCCACCTGCTATAAGGACGGACTTACCATCAAGATCTTCGAGCACGGTTCCTCTATTCACGCGGTCTCGTCGTCGGGACCTTAGCAGGACGGGAATGAATACGCTGACAATATCCTGAACGGCTCGCGGCGCATCGGCTAGGACATTGATCACCAGGTGCGGTGACCGCCGTCACCATTGGCAGCCAGCCTTCAGATCGGCAAGGTGATCGGCACGCGTGGGTGTGTTGGTGGTGTGGTGGTTGGTGGGGTTGTTTAGTGTGTGGGGTTGCGGTAGGGGCGGTAGAAGGTGCGGAGTTCTTGTGCGTAGAGTTCGGGTTCTTCGAAGGCGGGGAAGTGGCCGCCGTGGGGTGGCTGGGTGTAGCGGACGACGTTGGCGGTGCGTTCGAGCCAGGTTTTGGGGGGGTGGGAGATGTCGGCGGCGAATAGGGAGAAGCCGGAGGGGACCTGGACGCGGCGGGTGTGCTGGTGGGCGGGGATCTGGGCTGTTGGCGCGGTACATGCGGATGGAGGAGCCGATGGTGGCGGTGAGCCAGTAGATGGTGAGGTTGGTGAGGATTTCGTCTTTGGTGAAGGACTGCTCGATGTCGCCGTCGTTGTCGCTCCAGGTGCGGAGTTTCTCCACGATCCAGGCGGCGAGGCCGGCCGGGGAGTCGGTGAGGCCGAAGGCGGGGGTCTGGGGTTTGGTGCGGTGGATGGCGATGTAGGCGCCTTCGGTGTTGGCCCAGGCGGCGCCTGCGGTCGAGGTAGGCGCGTTCGTCGGGGGTGAGGTCGGCGGGGTCGCCGGTGTAGTGGGCGGCGCCGGCGTCGGTGCGGTGCACGGCGATGACCCGGTCGGGGTGGTCGAGGGCGAGGTAGCGGCTGACGTGGCCGCCGACGTCGCCGCCGGCGGCGGCGAAGCGGGGGTAGCCGAGGGTGGTCATGAGCTGGGCCCACAGGGCGGCGACGGCGATGGGCGGTCGGGGGCGGGCTGCGGGGATGTCGGAGTAGCCGAAGCCGGGGAGGTCGGGGATGATGACGTCGAAGGCGTCGGCGGGGTCGGCGCCGTGGGCGGCGGGGTTGGTGAGCAGGGGGATGACTTTGGTGTAGCGCCAGAATGAGTCGGGCCAGCCGTGGGTGAGGATGAGCGGCAGGGCGGGGGCGGCCGGGGTGGCGGCGCGGGCGTGGACGTAGTGGATGCGGTGGTCCCCGAGTTGGAGGCGGTAGCGGGGGAGCTGGTTGAGGGCGGCTTCCTGGGCGGGCCAGTCGAATTCGTCGGCCCAGTAGGCGGTGAGTTCGCGGAGGTAGTCCAGGTCGGCGCCGATCGACCAGCCTGTGTTTTCGGGGGCGTCGGGCCAGCGGGTCGCGCGCAGCCGTGCGCGCAGGTCCTCCAGTGCGGCCGGGTCGGCCTTCGGGGCGAACGGCTCAGGGCGGGGCAAGACGCCCGGCATGTCAGACACGATGGCTACTTCTGACGGAGCGCTTCAAGGGTGGACGGAGTGACGCCGACCTGGTCGTGTGGGGCCACGCCGTTTCGAGAAGCGGCGAACGACAGCGGGATCGGCGCTGCACTGGTTACCACGCCATTTGCACATGCGGCGCTCAAGCTCAAGGCCGTCGTGCGGCGCGGCCCGTGTGAGCGAGTAACCCAGCGAAACGAAGCGCTGGACGCCATAGAACGGTGCAATGTCGACGAGCTGCTTTTTCAGGGACTCGGGGTAGACGCCGACTGTCTGGGTGTAGGCGTCGAAATGGGGGCCACGTCGATTCGTCAGCGACCGGCACGATGTTAACCGTGCGGTCGGCGAGCATCCAGGCGAAGTCGACGGGGTCGGGGAGCTGCGACACGATGATACAGCCCTCGTCATCGTCCCCGCCGACCTAGTAGAAATCGTCTTGTAGTCGTATCGGGACTCGACATTCGACCGCAGTTCGGAATCGTAGCTCTTCGGCTTAGTGCTGATGGCGGAAGGCAAGCCGATTAGCTCCTCGTAGACATACTGTGCGAGCTCGTTGACACGCTCGACGCCATCGGGCCGTCCATCCGTGAGCGACGTAGACAGCCCGTGACGTTCGAACAGCCCTGCTGGTTACCAGCGCCAACGTCAACGGCGATGCGCAGTGCCGCCTCCCGCATGTCTTGTCACTGTCGAGGGCGACCGCACCCACCACGCTGCCGCTCGTCTTCGGGTCGAGGGAGATCAACTCAAGGCCAGGCTGCACATACTTTGTGACGTGTCTCACACTAGCCAATCCGCCCCATGCGATGACCTTCTCGACGTTGTACGGCTGATACAAGCGTTGTTCGAGCTCCTCGTCACCTCCCCGCCAATAGGCGACGGTCACGTGCTTAGTGATGGGGTGGTCGGGGGCCATCTCGCACATCGTGCGGGCTACCGCTACAGCGGCGAAAGGGCCGTTTGACGGCGTCTTGATGATGCAGTCGCTTCGGGTGAACGCGCCTTGATGATTGTCTGGGCGGCTGATCCGCCCGTGCCGTTACCCGGGATGATGTGCAGGCCGCGCGCGCCAAACGCCCGGACCGCAGTAACTGTGCCATCGGCGAGGTCGTGTCCACCCAGCCATTCAAGTAGTCGAGGCCTACGGTCCGCTCCGCCTGCTCGGTGACTCGCTTCCCGCTCGAAAAAGATGGCGCCATGCCGTTGAAGCCGTTGTCAATGAGTGGTTTGGTCGCGTGCGACGTCAAGTACGTCATCTCGCGGGCCCACTGCATATGCTCGTTGTCGTTGATGTTGAGCCGCCACCAAGTTCCTCGAGGAAGTCGAGGATCTCCTCGAAGCTCAGCGCATATAGGTCAGCCAGCTTGGCCGGGCTTGACAGGGGAACCGGTCGACGTAGCGGTGCGGGTCCGGAGAGAGGAAGGTCAATTTGTCGCCCCGGCCGGTGGAAGGAGATCAGGTCGGACTCGATGATCTGGCCTCTGATGATCGCCGTGATCGACGGGGACCGACGCGCCGAGCAGGCTCGGTGAGTTGGGGCGGACTAGCGGTTGTCGATAGCGAAGAGGCGTCCTCCAGATGAGACGGTTAGTAGCCGGTGAGGAATTGCATTGCTTCTGCGTGCGCCTGTGGTGAGGCGGCACAGGTGATCTTGTCGTCGCCTCCGCGTTTTTCGCTGAGGCGGGTGATTCCGGGCGCGATAGCGGTGACGCGAATGCCGAACTGGGCGAACTCGCGCGCCGCCGGCATGACCAGCGCGACGACGCCGCCTTTCGAGGCGGCGTAGGCGGACTGGCCGATCTGGCCCTCATAAGCCGCGACGGAAGCGGTGCAGATGATGACGCCGCGCTCGCCGTCTTGCAGCATGGCAGCGTCTGCATCGCCGCGGCGGCCAGCCGCAGCACGTTGAAGGTGCCGACCAGATTGATCTCGACGACGCGCGCGAATTCGTCGAGCGGCATCGGCCCGTCGCGGCCGACGATCCGCTTGGCCGGTCCGACGCCGGCGCAATTGATCACGATCCGCGCCGCGCCGTGATCGGCCGCCGCCGCAGCGATTGCTCTTTCCGTGGCTTCACTCTTCGTCACGTCGCAATAAGCGCGATGCCGTCGATATCGCTCGCCACTTCGGCGGCAGCCTTTTCGTTAACGTCGAAAATCGCCACTTTGGCGCCGGCTTGCGCCAGCATGCGTGCGGTGGCGGCGCCGAGGCCGGAAGCGCCACCGGTGACGATCGCGGCGTGTCCGCGAATCTCCATGCTCAATTCACCCGTTCGGTTGGGCGCCGCCCGCGACAATGACATGGGACGGCGGCGCTGCGGCGTAAAGCTCGTCGACCAAGGCGGCGCGATGGGCGAGCACGGCGCGCTGGTTGATCGAGCCTTTGTCGGTCATTTCGCCGATATCGAGCGACGGCGGGTCGGCGAGCAGAATGGCGCGGCCGACGCGGCTCGACGTGCCGCGGCTCGCGGCGGCGAAGCGAATTGAGAAGCCGGGCGAAGGCGCGCCAGCACGCGGGGCTCGGCAAGCACCGCTGAGCCGGCATATCCGCGGCCAGCTCGGGCGCGAGCTTGCGGCAGGCATCGAGATCGGGAAAGACCAAAGCCGCGACTTCGTCGCGATCCGCGCCCGCCATCACCACGTCGCGCACCAGCGGCGCAAAATGGGCGATGAAGGCTGCGCGCAGCGGCCCGACGCTGACCCAGGTGCCGGTCGAGAGCTTGAAATCCTCGGCCAGGCGGCCGTCGAACAGCAGTCCCTTCGCCGGATCGGCCGGATCGTCGAACTTCAGCGCGTCGCCGATCCGGTAAAAGCCCTCGTCGTCGAAGGCGTCGGCGGTGAGCTCGGGCGCGCGCCAATAGCCCGGCGTGATGTTGGCGCCCTTGCAGCGCGCGCCTCGAGCTTGCCGTCGCGCGGCACGAGCTTGAGCTCGACGCCCGGCGGCGGCAGGCCGATATTGCCGGCGCGCTCGCAATCCCAGGTGCAGGCGAGCGCGGCCGGCGCGGTTTCGGTCGAGCCGAGGCTGGAGAGAAAAATGATGCGTTCGCCGGTGGTCTCGACCGCCAGGTCCTGCAATGCGTCCCGCACGTGCTGCGACAGGCCGGCGCCGGCGTAGAACATGACCTTGAGACGGCTGAAGAACTTTTCCCGCAGCGCCGCGGTCGGCTGCGCAAATACGGCACCAGCATTTCAAAGCCCTTCGGCACGTTGAAATAGATCGTCGGCGCGATGTCGCGCAGATTGCGCACCGTCGCGGCGATGGCGCCGGGCAATGGCTTGCCCTCGTCGATATAAAGCGAGCCGCCATTGTCGAGCACGAGGCCGAAATTGTGATTGCTGCCGAAGGTGTGGTTCCACGGCAGCCAGTCGACGACGACCGGCGGCTCGTCGGCCGATGAACGCCAAGCCGGCGCGGATCATCTCCTGGTTGGCGCACAGCATCCGTTGCGTGTTGATGACGCCCTTGGGCTGGCCGGTCGAGCCGGAGGTGAACAGGAACTTCGCAATCGTATCGGGTCCGACTTTGGCGTGCGCGGCGTCGACCGCCGGCCTCGGCTTGCGTCGCTAGCAAGATCCGCGAAGTGCGTCGTGCGGCCGATCGCGCGGCGGGTTGGCGGTGACGACGATTTCGGCGTCTGGCGGCACGGCGGCGGCGATGGCGCGGGCAAAGGCGCGCGCCGTTGGCGGCGAAGACAAGGCCCGGCGTCAGCGCCGCATGATCGCTTTCAGCTTGCCGAAATCCTGCGACAGCAGCGAATAGGGCACCGAGATCGGGGAATAGGGAATGCCGACATGCATGGCGGCAAGCCCGAGCAGCGCGTGCTCGATATCGTTGCCGGAGAGGATCGCGACCGGGCGATCGGGCGATAGGCCGCGTTCCAGCAGCGCCGCCGCGATCGCATGGACTGCCGTGAGCGTCGTCGGCATAGGTCAGCGGGCGCCACGCGCCTTGCGCGTCGCGCTGCGCCAGGAACACGCGATCGGGCGCGGCTTGGGCCCAGTGCGTCAGCCGTTCGGTGAGTTTTCGCGGATACGGCGGCAGCGGATGCGGCGAGCGCATCAGGATCGCGCCGTCGCTGCGCCGCTCGACCGTGACGTCCGCCGGCCCAAGCTTGACCGGCCGCAGCGGCGGCAAACTTTGCGTGGCAAATGTCTTCGCCGGCGCGCGCGACATCGTCAGCTGCGCGCCACTTTGGGCGCGCGTTTTTCCAGAAACGCCTTGAGGCGCGCTTTGGCATTCTCGTCGCCTTGCGCGATCGCCGCGGCCAGGGCTTCGGTGGCGTAGCCGGCGGCGGGATCGCTCTTGGCGATACGCGGCAGCAAATGCATCACGGCGAAATTCGTAAACGGGGCGTTGCCGGCGATCCGCTGCGCGAGTTCGAGCCCCTTGGCGAGCCCCTCGCCCTCGCCGACCAGATATTGCGTCAGCCCGATCGCCTGACCTTCTTCGGCGCTCAGTGTCCGGCCGGTCAGCATCATGTCCATCACGCGCGCGGTGCCGATGAGCGGCGGCAGCCGCACCGATCCGCCGCCGCCGACATAGATGCCGCGACTCGCTTCGGGCAACGCGTAGAAAGCGCTGCGCTCGGCGACGCGCACATGCGCCGCGGCGGCCAGTTCGAGGCCACCGCCGACCACTGCGCCATGAAGCACCGCGATAACCGGCACCGCGCCGAACTCGATATGCTCAAAGGCGTGATGCCAGGAGCGCGAATGTGTGACACCGGCAAACGTATCGCGCTCGGTCAGTTCGGACAGATCGAGGCCGGCGCTGAAATGTTCGCCTTCGCCGCAAAGCACCGCGGCGCCGATATCGTCCGGCAACGCACTGAAGAAGGCGCCGATGCCGCGCACGGTCGGATCGTCGAGCGCATTGCGCTTTGCGGCGCGGGCGAGCTTGAGCACCGCGACCGCGCCATGGCGCTCGGCCTTCAAGGTCGGCGGCAGATCTGCGAATTCGGCTGCCGGTTTGGTCATCCTGCCTCGACCGATTGCTGTTGCGCCGTCATTTGACCCTGTCCGCCGCGGCCCGTAAATAGCCTGCAAGAACCCAATAGGCGTGGCCAACGGAGCTGCCGATGCGGGAGGTCTATATTTGCGATGCGGCGCGCACCGCGATCGGCCGCTACGGCGGTGCGCTCGCCAGGGTTCGCACCGACGACCTCGCCGCGGTTCCTATCAGGGCGCTGGTGGCCCGCAATGCCAAGGCCGATTGGTCGCGGCTCGATGAAGTGTTCTTCGGCTGCGCCAATCAGGCCGGCGAGGACAACCGCAATGTCGCGCGCATGGCGCTGCTGCTTGCCGGGCTGCCGGACACAATTCCCGGCATCACCGTCAACCGCCTGTGCGCCTCCGGGCTCAATGCGGTCGGCGACGCGGCGCGTGCCATCCGCTGCGGCGAGATGGAATTCGCCATCGCCGGCGGTGTTAAATCGATGACGCGTGCGCCGTTCGTCATGGCCAAGGCCGGCGAGGCATTTTCGCGCGCGGCGGAAGTTTACGACACCACGCTCGGCTGGCGTTTCATCAATCCGGTGCTCAAGGCGCAGTACGGCGTCGATGCCATGGCCGAGACCGGCGAGAACGTCGCCGAGGAATTCCAAGTGACGCGGGCGGATCAGGATGCTTTCGCGTTGCGCTCGCAGCAGCGCGCCGGCCGTGCCGCGGCCAGCGGCTACTTCGCCGAAGAGATCGTTGCGGTCGCGGCGCCGGGCGGTAAAGCCGGGGCGGTCACAGTCGACAAAGACGAGCATCCGCGGCCCGATACGACGCTCGACAATTTGCAAAAGCTCAAACCCATCGCGCGCAGCCCCGGCACCGTCACCGCCGGCAATGCATCCGGCATTAATGACGGCGCAGCCGCGATCATCCTCGCCAGCGCAGACGCCGCGAAAACGCATGGGCTTACCCCGCGCGCGCGTGTGCTCGGCATGGCGGCGGCCGCCGTGCCGCCGCGCATCATGGGCATCGGCCCGGTGCCCTCGACCAAGAAACTGATGGCGCGGCTCGGCTTGAAGATTGCCGATTTCGATCTGATCGAGATCAACGAGGCCTTCGCGTCGCAAGGCCTTGCTTGCCTGCGCCAGCTCGGCGTCGCCGACGATGCCGATCACGTCAATCCGCACGGCGGCGCCATTGCGCTCGGCCATCCGCTCGGCATGTCGGGTGCGCGGCTGACGCTCACCGCGGTGCATGGGCTGGAGAAACGCGGCGGCAAGCGCGCGCTCGCCACCATGTGCGTCGGCGTCGGCCAAGGCGTGTCGCTGGCGCTGGAGAAAGTCTAACCGTCATTCCGGGGCCGAGCGGAGCGAGGAGCCCGGAATCCATAGCCCCTGTGTTCAAGAATGTATTCAGACGATGCAAACTTTAGACGACTGTGATTATGGATTCCGGACTTGCCGCTGCGCGGCAATCCGGAATGACGAAATGGAGTACGTCTCGTGCCGATGAGTCCGGGCTACATCCCCTTCCATCCCAATCCCTCGAAACCGAAATTCAAGCCGCCGCCCGGCGCGGTCGATGGGCATTGCCACGTGTTCGGGCCGGAGGCGCAATTTCCCTACGCGCCGGAACGCAAATACACGCCGTGCGATGCGCCGAAGGAAAAGCTGTTCGCGCTGCGCGATTATCTCGGCTTCGACAAGAACGTCATCGTCCAGGCGTCGTGTCATTCCAAGGACAACCGCGCCATGGTCGACGCGCTTGACGCCGCGCACGGCAAGGCCAAGGGCATAGCCTTCGTCGGCGAAGAGGTGACCGATGCCGAGCTGCAGTGGATGAATCAGGCCGGCGTGCGCGGGGTGCGCTTTAATTTCCTCAAGCGGCTGGTCGATTTCACGCCGCGCGATGTGCTGGCGCGCATCGCGGCGCGGGTGGAAAAGCTCGGCTGGCATATTGTCGTTTATTTTGAAATGCCGGACCTGCCCGAGCTTGAGGACTTTTTTACCTCGCTGCCGACCAGTGTCGTGGTCGATCACATGGGCACGCCCGACGTGAAAAAAGGCGTCGCTCACCCGGAGAACCAGCGCTTTCACAAACTGATGGATAAGCACAAGAACTTTTGGGTGAAGGTGACTTGCCCGGAGCGCATGAGCATCGCCGGTCCGCCCTATGACGACGTGGCGCCGTTCGGCCGCGCGCTGGTCGAGCATTTTCCCGATCGCGTGATCTGGGGCACCGACTGGCCGCATCCCAATATGAAGAAGGTAGCCCCGGACGACGGCGTCCTGGTCGACTATATTCCCAAAGTCGCGGCGACGGCGGCGGCGCAGCAGGCTATGCTGGTCGATAATCCGATGCGGCTTTATTGGAGCTAGACCGATTCAAATGCGCTGGAAACTGGCAACTCTCCTGGTCGTCTTCGGCGTTTCGGCCGCGCTCGCGCAAACCTGGCCGGCACTGCCGACCACGGGATTCGTTACTGGGCGTCCGGCGACGGACAAGGACGTCACCGACGGTAACGCCTTGTTCGTCCTCAAGGCCCATGGTGTTTATTTCGGCAAGCCGCTCGATATCGTCATTCCGCAATACGCCTATCTGCTTAAGAGAGGCGACAAGCCGGTGCCGGTCATCGTCATTCAGGCCGAGGAAGCCAGGGCCATAAAACTATTTGGTGTCCGCGGTCTGGACGGCGACGTGTCGGTGGTGAAGGATTTCGACCTGCAATTGCTTGGCGCAAAACCGCCCGGTTAGTGCAGGCGCTGACGGCTTTGCGTTGCCAAGCCCGGCCGCACTATATATGTCAGGCCAAACGGGAGAAACGCGATGGCCCGCGAACAGCAAGATTATGACGACATCCCGGGCACTTTTGTGTTCGATGCCGAACGGTCCCGTCAGGGTTACGGGATCAATATGTTCTGCATGTCGCTGATGAAGGACGAGAACCGCAAGGCCTTCAAGGCGAACGAGGCCGAATACCTCAAAAAGTTCAAGCTCACGCCGGACCAGACCGCGGCCGTGCTCAAGCGCGATTACAACCGCATGCTGGAGCTCGGCGGCAACATCTACTTCACCGCCAAGCTCGGCGCCGCCGACGGGCACTCGTTCCAGCATCTCGCCGCGGTCATGACCGGGGCGTCGCAGCAGGACTATGCCAGCATGATGCTCGGCGGCGGCCGTTCGGTCGAAGGCAACCGCTCGCGAACCGGCAAAAATAGGCCGTCCAAGTTCCTGTCGCCCGGGGCCGGGGTTAAAAAGGCCGCCGCGAAATCGAAAACCAAAGCCAAATCCAAAGCGAATCCCAAATCCAAATCAGCAAAACGGAAGTGATGCCGTGGCCAGGATCATTGCAGGAATAGGTTCATCGCACGTGCCCGCCATCGGCGCGGCGCTCGACAACGGCAAGACCGAGGAGCCGTATTGGAAACGGGTGTTCTCGGGCTTCGAGAAATCGCAGCAATGGATGCGCGAGACCAAGCCCGACGTCGCCATCGTCGTTTATAACGATCATGCCTCGGCGTTCTCGGTCGAGATGATCCCGACCTTCGCGCTCGGCTGCGCGGCGGAATTTCCGCCCGCCGACGAAGGCTGGGGACCGCGCCCGGTGCCGGTCGCCGAAGGCCATCCGGCGCTCGCCTCGCATATCGCGCAGTCCTGCATCCTCGACGAGTTCGATCTCACCATCTGCAACAAGATGGAAATCGATCACGGCATGACGGTGCCGATGAATCTTCTGTTCGGCAAGATCGAAAAGCACGGCCGTTGGCCGTGCCCGGTGATCCCGCTCGCTGTCAATGTCGTGATGTATCCGCCGCCGACGGGACATCGCTGCTACATGCTCGGCCATGCCATCCGCAAGGCGGTGGAGTCGTTTCCGGACGACCTGAGAGTGGTGATTTTCGGCACCGGCGGGCTGTCGCACCAGATTTCCGGCCCGCGTGCCGGCCTGATCAACAGCAAGTGGGACAAGAACTTCCTCGATAACCTGACGAAGAACCCGCAGAAGCTCGCCAAGGTCCCGCATATCGACTACATGCGCGAGGCCGGCGCCGAAGGCATCGAGATGGTGATGTGGCTCGTCATGCGCGGCGCGCTCGACGACAAAGTCGACGAGGTCTATCGCTTCTACACTGTGCCGGCGTCGAACACCGCGGTCGGCCATATCATCCTTGAAAACCGGGCGCGTAAGAGCGCGGTCAAGCGCAAGCCTCAGGCGAAGCACAAGCGCGCCGCCGCGCGGGCGAAATCGGCCGTGCGTAGGAGCCGCTAACATTTCCGCGTCATGGCCGGGCTTGTCCCGGCCATCCCGATCATAAGGCACTGTGCCCAAATAATCGGGATGCGCGGGTCAGGCCCGCGCATGACGCCGAGAGAAGAGGCAAACAATGAAGATTTGCGTAGCGGGGCAGGGCGCGTTCGGGCAAAAGCATCTCGACGCCCTCAAGCGCATTCCCGGGGTCGAGATCGCGTCGCTGGTCGGCGGCAATCAGGATTCGACCGCCCAAGTCGCCAAGAAATACGGCATTCCCCATTTCACCGGCGAACTTTCCGAGGGCATCAAGCGCGCCGACGCGGTGATCCTGACCACGCCGACCAAGATGCATTTCCGCCAGGGCGAGCAAGTGATGCGCGCCGGCAAGCATGTGCTGGTGGAAATTCCGATCACCGACAGCGTCGAGGACGCCGAGGCTTTGGTGAAGATCGCCAAGGAAACCGGCGTCGTCGCCATGGCCGGGCATGTGCGGCGCTTCAATCCGAGCCATCAATGGGTGCACAAGCGCATCCAAAAGGGCGAGCTGAAAATCCAGCAGATGGACGTGCAGACCTATTTCTTCCGCAGGAAGAACATGAACGCGGCCGGCCAGCCGCGCAGCTGGACCGACCATCTGCTCTGGCATCATGCCGCGCACACCATCGATCTATTCCAGTATCAGGCCGGCGAAACCATTTCCGACTGCTACGCCGTGCAGGGCCCGATCCACCCGCAACTCAACATCGCCATGGATATGGGCATCGTGGCCAAGACCCCGTCCGGCGCGTTGCTGACGCTGTCGCTGTCGTTCAACAATGACGGCCCGCTCGGCTCGTTCTTCCGCTACATCTGCGACAACGGCACTTACAAGGCCTATTACGACGACCTGTCCGACGGCAAGGACAACAAGATCGACCTCTCCAAAGTCGATGTCTCGATGGACGGCATCGAGCTGGAAGACCGTGAATTCATCGCCGCGATCAAGGAAAAGCGCGAGGTGAATTCAAGCCTCGCTCAAGTGCTGCCCTGCATGCACGTGCTCGGCAAGCTCGAGAAAATCGTCGATCCGCAGCGCAAGGCGCACGCGTAAATTCCTCCTCCCCCGTTTACGGGGGAGGACGCGAGCGAAGCGACGCGGCTGGGGGTAAGTGTTCGACGCCTGCGCAAGTTTTGAGGCCGCGGACCCCCACCCTACCCTCCCCCTTTCAGGGGAGGGAGAAATGATCGCTCCATAATCCCAACCAGCTTTGCCGACCATTCCAGATCGGCGCGCCGCAACAAGCGGCGATCCATCTGCAGATGCCGCGACAGATGTTCGCAGGCATTTCAAGATATGGCCTGACGATCCGGCGCTAGTCTGGACAAGACCGGGTCGGGGTGGTTGGTATGCGGCCCAACAGAGTCATATGGGGAGGTACGCTATGAAACTCCGTAACCGCGGATATTTTCTGGCAGCCGCTTGCGCGGCAGCCGTGCTCGCGACGGCGAGCGGAAGCCACGCTCAGGACAGCAACAGCGTCAAAATCGGTCTTATCCTGCCGATGACGGGACAGCAGCAGTCGACCGGCAAGCAAGAGGCGGCCGCCGCCAAGCTTTTTATGGCGCAGCAGGGCGATACGGTGGGCGGCAAGAAAGTCGAGCTCATCATCAAGGATGACGCCGCGGTCCCCGACAATACCAAGCGCATTGCCCAGGATCTGATCGTCAACGACAAGGTGACCTTCCTCGCCGGCTTCGGCGTGACACCGGCGGCGATGGCGGTCGCTCCGCTGGCGACCGAAGCCAAGACGCCCGAAATCGTCACCGCGGCAGGCACCTCGATCATCACCGAAAAGTCGCCTTATATCGTGCGCACGAGCTTCACGCTGGCGCAGTCGACTGTGCCGATGGCCGATTGGGCGGCGCAGAACGGCATCAAGAAAGTGGTGAGTATGGTGTCCGACTATGCGCCCGGCGCCGACGCGGCAAAATCATTCGCCGCAGAATTCACCGCCAAGGGCGGCCAGATTGTCGAGGCCATCACCTTTCCGCTGGCCAATCCCGATTTCGCGCCGTTCCTGCAAAAAGCCGCGGACGATAAGCCGGACGCGGTCTTCGTGTTCGTGCCCTCGGGTCAGGGCGGCACTTTTGTCAAGCAGTTCATCGAGAAAGGCCTCGACAAAGCCGGCATCAAAATCATCGGCCCGGGCGACGTGACCGACGATGACTTGGTCAACGGCATGGGCGACGCGGTGATCGGCACCGTCACCGCGCATTTCTATTCGGCCGATCACGATTCATCGGCCAACAAGGCTTTCGTCGCCGCATTCAAGAAGGCGAACGGCGGCCTGCGGCCGAATTTCATGGCGGTCTCGGCCTATGACGGCATGCACCTGATGTATGAGACGCTGAAGAAGGCCGGCGGCAAAACCGACGGCGATTCGCTCGTTGCTGCCGCCAAAGGCATGGCCTGGGAGAGCCCGCGCGGGCCGATCTCGATCGATCCGGATACCCGCGACATCATCCAGAACGTTTACATCCGCAAAGTCGAACGCAAGAACGGCGAATTATACAACGTCGAAATTGCCACCTTCCCGGCGGTGAAGGATCCGATCAAGGCCGCGGCGGCGAAGTAAGGGCCAATCTGGTCATTCCGGGGCGCGAGCGTAAGCTCGCGAGCCCGGAATCCATAGCCACGGACCGTGCAATAATGGTGAGGGCAGTGATTATGGATTCCGGACTTGCCGCTATGCGGCAATCCGGAATGACAATGGAATGATTGGCCGATCATGCTGACCATCCTGTTCGACGGTGTCGCCTACGGCATGCTGCTGTTTGTACTGGCCTGCGGGCTTTCGGTCACGCTCGGCCTGATGAATTTCATCAATCTCGCTCACGGCTCTTTCGCCATGGCGGGCGGTTATTGCACGGTCATCCTGGTCAACCGCCTCGGCATTCCGTTCGCGCTCGGGCTGCCGCTGGCGTTTCTCGCCACCGCGCTCCTTGGCGGGCTGTTCGAGCGCACGCTCTATGTCCACGTCTATGCCAGGAGCCATCTCGACCAGGTGCTGTTTAGCATCGGCCTGGTGTTCATGTCGGTCGCGGCGGTCGATTACACGATGGGCTCGTCGCAGCAATTCGTGCAGATACCGGACGCGCTGCAAGGCCAGTTCGACGTATTCGGCATCGGCATGGGCAAATATCGCCTTCTCATCATCGTGATCTGCGGCTTGCTCACCGTCGCGCTGCAATTGATGCTGGCCAAGACGCGGTTCGGCAGCCGCTTGCGCGCCGCGGTCGACGATCAGCGCGTGGCACGCGGGCTCGGCATCAATGTCGGCGCGGTGTTCGGCATCACCTTTGCCTTCGGCTCCGGCCTTGCCGGATTGGGCGGCGCGCTCGGCGCCGAAATCCTCGGCCTCGATCCGACATTCCCGCTCAAATACATGATCTACTTTTTGATCGTGGTGACGGTCGGCGGCACGTCGAGCATTACCGGGCCGTTCCTGGCCTCGATCCTGCTCGGCATCGGCAACGTCGCCGGCAAATATTATGTGCCGAAGCTCGGCGCCTTCGTCATCTATGCCATCATGATCGTCGTGCTGATCTGGCGGCCGCAGGGCTTGTTCGCCCGCGGCGCGGCGCGGTGAAGGCGATGGCGATAACGAATCGATCCGCGCTCGCAGACACTGTCGCCGTCGACCTCAAGCGCCGGGCGCACTGGTCGCCGCTGGAAATCGCCTTTTGGATTTTCGCTTTCGCGACGATCTGGCTGTTCCCCGGCAAATATCTGATCCTGAAAGATGCCGCCATTCTGGCGCTGTTTGCGCTCTCGCTCGATCTGATCCTCGGTTATGCCGGCATCCTCTCGCTCGGCCAGGCGGCGTTTTTCGGATTGGCCGGATATTTTGCCGGGCTGGTCGCCAAATACGGCGTCATCAATGAGCCGGTCGTCGCGCTCTTCTGCTCCGGGGTGGCCGCGGCGGCACTCGGCTTTGTCACCAGCTTTCTGGTGTTGCGCGGCTCCGACCTCACCAGGCTCATGGTGACGCTCGGCGTTTCGCTGATGCTGGGTGAGGCCGCCAACCGCTATTCCGACATTACCGGCGGCGCCGATGGCTTGCAGGGCGTCGACATCGCGCCGATCCTCGGCCGGTTCCGCTTCGATCTCTACGGTCACAACGGCTACGTCTATTGCCTGATCGTGCTGTTTATCTGTTTCGTTATCGCGCGCCGCATCATCTATTCGCCGTTCGGCCTGTCGCTGCGTGCGATCAAGGAAAATACGCTGCGCGCGGCGGCCGTCGGCATTCCGGTCAATTGGCGGCTGGTGGCGATCTACACCATATCCGCCGGCTTTGCCGGTATCGCCGGCGGACTATTGACGCAGACCACGGCGTTCTGTTCGCTCGATGTGTTCTCGCTGGAACGCTCGGCCGACCTTCTCCTCGTCCTGATCATCGGGGGCACCGGTTATCTCTATGGCGGCGTGATTGGTGCGGTGATTTATAAATTGCTGCAAGACTGGATTGCCGATCTGACGCCGCAATATTGGCAGTTCTGGATCGGGCTCGTGCTGGTCGCCATCGTGCTGATCGGCCGCGAGCGCATCGGCGGCGGCAATGCCGCATTACGCGCCGCCGTCGCGCGGTTGGGCGCACGAATGACATTGCGACGGCCGGCGCTTGGCGGCGCCGCGCCGGACGGAAATTGACGATGCCGCTCCTCGAGACCGTAGGGCTCGAAAAGCGCTTCGGCGGCATTGTCGCGGCACACAACGTCAATCTCGCGGTGGAAAAGGGCGCCCGCCACGCCTTGATCGGGCCGAACGGCGCCGGCAAGACCACCGTGATCAATATGCTCACCGGCGTGCTCAAGCCGACCGCCGGCCGCATTATCCTCGACGGCCGCGACATCACCGGCTTGGCGCCGCACCAGCGCGTGCGGCTCGGCATGGCGCGCACGTTCCAGATCAACCAGCTGTTCCTCGCTCTGACGCCGCTGGAATCGATCGGGCTTGTGGTGTCCGAACGCCTCGGCCTGGGCGGCGATTGGTGGCGGCTGGTCGGCAGCAAGTCGGCGGTGACCGGCGAGATCGTCGAAATCGCCGAGCGCTTCCGCTTGACCGACGTGATGCACGAACGCGCCGCGATCCTGCCCTACGGCAAACAGCGGCATCTCGAAATCGCGCTCGCCTTTGCCTGCCGGCCCCACTTGCTGCTGCTCGACGAGCCGGCCGCCGGCGTTCCGGAGGCTGAGCGGCACGAACTGCTCGCCACTATCGAAGCGCTGCCGGCCAACGTCACGGTGCTCTTGATCGAGCACGATATGGATCTGGTGTTTTCTTTCGCCGATCGCATTTCGGTGCTGGTCAACGGCACGCTGTTCGTCGATGGCGCGCCCGAAGAGGTCGCGCGCGATCCGCGGGTGAAGGCGGTCTATCTCGGCGAGGAGCTAAATGCCTGACCTCCTCAACGTCGAGCGATTATCGGCCGGCTACGGCGAGGCCGTGGTACTGTCGAATGTCTCGCTGTCGCTGGCCGAGGGCGAGGCGCTGGCGGTGCTCGGCCGCAACGGCATGGGCAAGACCACGCTGATCAATTCGATCGTCGGCGTGACGCGCTACTTCTCCGGACTGATCTCGCTCGACGGCGCCGACATCACCGCGCTTCGCCCCGACCAGCGCGCCCATCTCGGCGTCGGCTGGGTGCCGCAGGAGCGCAATATTTTCAAGTCGCTCACCGTGCAAGAGAACCTGACCGCGGTGGCGCAGCCGGGCCCGTGGAGCATGGACAAGATCTACATGCTGTTTCCCCGGCTTGAGGAAAGGCGGCAAAATCTCGGCAATCAGCTGTCCGGCGGCGAGCAGCAGATGCTCGCGATCGGCCGCGCGCTTGCGCTTAATCCGCGGGTTATGCTGCTCGACGAGCCGCTGGAAGGTCTGGCGCCGATCCTGGTCGATGAGCTGTTGGCGGCGCTGCGCCGCGTCATCCGCGAGGAAGGCATGGCGGCCATCCTGGTCGAACAGAACGCCAAAAAAATCCTTGGCGTCACCGATCGCGCCATCATCCTCGAGCGCGGCAATATCGTGCATGCCGCCGCCAGCGCCACGCTCGCCGCCGATCGCTCGGCACTCGAGACCCATCTCGGCGTCACCGACCATGGCCCGCGGCGCATGGGGCGGTTGAAGCAGCAAGGCTAAATCGCGACGGCTTTTTTTTCATCACCGGCGCGCCATGCGTTGGGCGGCGCCGACATTGCGCGTGTGGTGGAAATCCCGTAGTGACCGGCGCGAAGCGCCGCGATGAAATAAGGAGCACGCATGACCGGCATGCTGGAGCATGAAGGCCCGCAACTCGGGCACAACAAGCCGTCGGACGAAGATGCCGACGAGATCAAGCACGGCAAGTGGGAGCGCTGGGCGAAGAAGCGCACCTTCGTGCGGGCGCTGGAAGGCACCTACAGCCACCTTTACAAGAAACTGCTCGAAGAGCCGCGGGTCTATTCCTCCAAGGATCACCCATGGAAGGGGGGACCGGCGATGTACGGCAAGCACGTCATCTCGCCGCAAGCGGTCAACATCGTGCAGTCGATCGAAATCCCACATCGAATGCTATGCGCCGCTCAATGCCGGGCAAAAGCACGGCCATCTCAACAGTGCGGTGTTCTACGTGCTCAAGGGGCGCGGCCACGACGTCCACGACGGCCGCACCATGACATGGCAAGCCGGCAACGTCATGCTGGTCGAGAACGGCTGCGTGCATCAGCACTTCAACGACGACGAGAACGAGGACTGCATCCTGCTGGTGTTCAAGGCCAAGCCGCTGTTCCTGTTTATGCATCTGTTGTTTCAGAAGATGGTCGAGTGGCCGACCGACAAGCTGCCGCCCGGCCATGAAGACTTCAAGCCGCCGACCGATATCTGAGCGAGCCGATCATGCCGTTCGAAGACAAACAGGCCGCGTTGTCGGGCTCCAACACCAGCACGTTTCTTGCCGACGACCTGGTCGCCTCGCAAAAGTTCCGCGCCGAATACGCAACCTTGCCGAACGTGATCAAAGCCGAGGACATGCCGTGGGAGCGCTCGCCCGACGGCCTCATCAAGCATCTGGTGCACAAAAAGATGCAGACACGCGAGTGCTGCATCGAAGCCTATATGCAGTTTCTCAAGGACGGCGAGCGCTCCGGCAAGCACCGCCACATGTGGGAGGAGCTGTTCTTCGTCGTCGAGGGTTCCGGTTACGACCTGCACTGGGATTTGAAATGGGATTGCATCGACGCGTTCGACTGGCAGTGGGACGAGACGCCGAAGAAATATGAATGGACGCGCGGCGATTATGTTTACATTCCGCCGTTCACGTTGCATCAGCACGTCGCCAATGCCGGCGAGGAGTGCCGTATCGTCGTGATCAGCAACCGCATCGTCAAAGATATGGGCTTCGACTGGTACGATCAGGTCGAACGCGCGCCAGGGTTCTGATTTTATTTCCGCGCCTGTCACAGCCTGCCGCCACGCGGCCGTCGCCGTAGATATCAGCGGCGCATTGGATGGGCGCCGCTGAAATCACTCATCAATTTGGTCGTCGGAAGGGTGCTGCGTGCCTCCCGCCTTCATCTGTCAGCTTCATGACAGACAGGGCCAATTTTGAGGGTCACATTAGCCGTTTAGGGGTCAATTTACCGGCTCTGTAGGGGATTTCGTTATGCCGATTGTTTCGTTGCTTTCTCAAACATCGTTCGATCCGGAAATGACGGATATTCTGACGTCCGCCTTCGATGTCGCCTGGGAGAGGATAAAGAATTCCAGTAGCCTCTTGGCGGCGGATGAAGCCGCCGCCACGCGCGAGACGTTGGCAAAGCACATCATCGCGTCCGCTCAGGCCGGAGAACGCGACAAAAATCGCATCATCGACCGCGCGCTATCGCAATTGACTCTCGATCCGGCAAAGCGCCCGTCTCGCGCCGGAGACGGTTCGGCCGCTTAATGCCGACGAACCTTACCGGTGACGCCCGCGAGCTGAGGGTTTCGGCGGCTTTCAGTTTGGAAGTGAATTTTTGGACTCGGTAAATCGTGCAGAAAAATCGCAATAGGCTGCTGGCTTCGCTGAAATCGGACGAATTCTCTCTTTTGGAACGTCACTTCCGCGAAGTCGACATCGTTCAAGGGCAACTCCTCGAAGAGCGCGGCCAGCGCGTCGACGCAGTTTATTTTCCGCAGTCCGGGATGATCTCCCTCATTGTCGAAATGCCGGAGGATAAAGCTGTTGAAGTCGGAATGGTCGGCTCGGAGGGCGCGATCGGCATCAACGTCGGATTGGGCTCGCGCATCGCATCCGTTACCGCGCTGGTCCAGGTCTCGGGAACGGCATTTAAGATTTCGGCGTCGCGTTTTCGCGCCGCGGCCAGCCAGAGCCAGCACCTTCAGGATCTGCTCGTTCGCTATAATGAGATGCAAATCGGTCAAATCCAGCAGACTGCCGCGTGTAACGCCTTGCACGACGTGAGTTCGCGGCTGAGCCGTTGGCTCCTTCAAACCAGCGATCGGACCAATAGCGACACGATCCCGTTTACCAGGGAATTTCTTGCGAAAATGCTGGGCGTGCGGCGGGGCACGGTTTCAGCGGCCGCGTCGGGTTTTGAAAGCGCCGGCCTCATCAAGACGCACCGGGGCTCAATCCAATTGCTCGACCGCGAACGCCTCAAGAAGGAAGCATGTTACTGCTATAGTTTTCTCCGAAAACACGTCGATCGTCTGGTCCCGAAACAATGACTATGTGCTCCAGGCCAGCCGTTCAATTGCGCATTTAGGGCTTTGATCTTTATCGAATCGGCACACAGCGCGGGCTTGGCAAGGGCCCCATCGACCCCCTATTTTGCCTAAGCCCGCTGCGCGGCCAAGGATTGCGAAGCCGACGATAATGCTGACGCCAGCGCCTCGCAAAGCTGCCCTGTGGAATGCGATCGGCCGGACGCGGCACGGCCTCTCGATGCGAGGCTATCTCCTGGTGATGGTGGTAGCGATCCTGCTGCCGGTCACGCTGTTCGCCGGCATTCTGTTCTGGCGCTATTACGATTCCGAGCTCACGCGTATCGAGCAGGAGCTGCAAAACAATGCGCGCGAATTGGCGCTGCTCGTGGACCGCGATCTCGAAGGCCAGCTGGTCACGCTGGAGACGCTTGCGACCGCGGGTTCCATGGCTGCGCACGACGCCGGGCGATTTTACCAGCGCGCCGCGCGAGTCCGGGATTACGCCCATGCCGACATTCTGCTGCACGACCGGACCGGCCAGCAGTTGATCAACACGCGCGTGCCATGGGGCACGCCGCTGCCGCGCGACGATGCGGAAGGCGACGATCAGGTCGTCGCAACCAAACAGCCCTATATCAGCAACATCATCACCGGAACGGTGGCGCGGCGGCTGATCTATTTCATAACGGTTCCGGTCGTGCAGAATGACGAGGTTGCCTATTTTCTGCATATGAGCCTGGCGCTCGACCGGCTCGCCGGCCTTCTCAAGGAGAATATATCGGGCGGCCGTATCGCTGGAATTCTCGATCGCAATCACTTGGTCATGGCGCGCACCGACCAATTCGACGACCGCACCGGTAAGCCCGCATCGGCAAGTTTCATCGCGCAGACCAAGGAAGCCCAGGGCTCGTGGCTCGGGACCAACGCCGAGGGGGAGAAAACTCGCGTCGGCTACACGCGATCAAAACTTTCCGGCTGGGTAATATGGGTCGGCGTTTCGGAAGAGGCGGTGCAAAGTTCGTTGCGCGCGACGCTGTGGCGCTTGAGCGCGCTCGGGGCGGCGCTGACGGTTCTCGCGATCGCTCTTGCCTATCTCCTTGCCGCGAGACTGACGGGCCATATCGGCAGATTGGCCGCGCAGGCCAAGGCGCTCGGCCGCGGCGAGACCGTGACGGCCGAGACAATTCCGGTGCGCGAGCTCAACCAGGTCGGCAGCGAGCTTGCCGCCGCGAGCGAACGCCGGAAGGATTTGGAGCACCGACTCGTCAAATCGGCAACCCAGGAAAGCGAGCAGCGCTTTCAGATGCTGGTGCAGGCTGTCACCGATTACGCAATCTATATGCTCGACCCCAACGGCAACGTGACCAACTGGAATGCCGGCGCGGCGCGGATCAAGGGCTATACCGCGGCGGAAATCGTCGGTCAGCATTTTTCCCGCTTCTATACGCCGGACGATCGCGACGGCGGCGTTCCGGCGCGCGCGCTGCAGACCGCGGCAACGGCGGGGAAATACGAGGCCGAAGGCTGGCGCCAGCGCAAGGACGGCAGCCGTTTCTGGGCCAGCGTGGTCATCGACCGGATCACCGACGCCGAAGGCAAGCTCGTAGGTTTTGCCAAGATCACGCGCGACATCACCGAGCGGCGCGAAAGCCAGCAACGCCTGGAAGCCGCGCGCGAGCAGCTCTACCAATCGCAAAAGATGGATGCGGTCGGCCAGCTGACCGGCGGGGTGGCGCACGATTTCAATAATCTTCTCACCATCATCATCGGCAATCTCGATAACGCCAAGCGCACCTTGGAAACCTGGCAAGATGGCGCGAAATCGCGGCTGCAACGCGCCGTCGATCTGGCGCTGGTCGGCGCGCATCGCGCCGCGACCTTGACCGGCCATTTGCTCGCTTTTTCGCGCCGCGCGCCGCTTGAGCCCAAGCTGTTGGATGTCAACAGACTGCTCGGGCAATTCTCGGTGTTCCTCAAGCCGATGCTGGGCGAGAACGTGCAGCTTGAAGTCGTCGGCTTAGGCGGCCTCTGGCAGGTCGAGGCCGACGCGGCGCAATTGGAAACCGCGATCCTCAACCTTGCCGTCAACGCGCGCGATGCGATGCCGGCGAGCGGTCAGTTGACCGTCGAAGCAAGCAATATGCTGCTCGACGAGGACTATTGCTCAAAGAATGCCGAAGTGCGGCCCGGCCAATACGTGCAGATCTCGGTGACCGACAATGGAACGGGAATGACCCGCGATGTCATGGCGCGTGCTTTCGAGCCGTTCTTCACCACCAAGCAGATCGGCCAAGGCACCGGTCTTGGACTGAGCCAAGTCTATGGTTTCGTCAAACAGTCGGGAGGTCACGTCAAGATCTACAGCGAACCGGGCCACGGCACGACGGTGAAACTTTACCTGCCGCGCGCTCATGGCAATGCCGCCGCCGAGTCCCTGCAGACCATGACCGCGCCGACGGCTTACGGCAGGGAAACGATTCTAGTGGTCGAAGATGACGCCGATGTTCGCGCCTTTATTGCCGAAGCGCTTGCCGACTTGAGCTACACGGTGTTGCAGGCCAGCGACGCGCGTTCCGCGCTCGAGGTTCTCGACGGCGCGGGTGCTATCGATCTTCTGCTGACCGATGTGATCCTGCCGGGGCCGAACGGCCGCGAATTGGCGAATGCTGCACTGCGCAAACGGCCGAAACTCAAAGTGCTGTTCATGACCGGCTATTCGCGCAACGCCATTGTCCATCAGGGCCGGCTCGATGAGGGCGTTCAGCTCATCCAAAAGCCGCTGACCCGGGCCTCGCTTGCCGCCAAAGTCCGCGACGTTTTGGATATGCGCATGGCGGTGTCGGAGTAATCGAATCGGCCGTTGGCTTCTTGGTTTTCTCCGATGAAATCAAGACCGTATAAGGCGCGGCGAACCGCGGCGTGCCAACAGCCGCGCTTCCGTCTAAACTGGGGCATTGGGAGGCTTGCCCGGCCACGCGGCAAGACAATGCACAAGGCAATCGGCAACAACGGCAGCCCCCTAACGGCGGGAGAGACATGTCCACGTCCCTGATGACGACGCGCCGTTTCGCGCCTCTGTTCTGGTGTCAGTTCTTTGCCGCGTTCGGCGACAATTTTCTCAAGACGGCGCTGGTCTTCGTCATTTTGTTCGAGGTCGCCGGCGCTAATTCGGCGGTTCTGATCACGCTCGCCGGCGCCACGCTTATCGCGCCGTTCTTCTTCCTGTCCGGGCTCGGCGGCGAACTTGCCGACCGTTACGACAAGGCCTGGGTTGCACAACGCATCAAACTCGTCGAGATCGGCGCTGCCGCGATCGCGGTGGCCGGCTTTGCCGCGCATTCGCTGGTCTTGCTCTTTGTCGCGGTGGGTGTGTTCGGCACGCTCGCTTCACTCTTCGGTCCGATCAAATATGGCATCCTGCCCGATCTGCTGCAGCGTCGCGAACTGCCGTCCGGCAATGCGCTGATCGAAGCCGGCACCTTCCTCGCTATCCTGCTCGGCACCATCGTTGCCGGCCTTGCCGCCAACGGCAACAGCAGTCCGCTTCACTTCGCCTGGCTCATGGTGGTGACCGCGCTCGCCAGTTGGCTATCGAGCCTGCTGATGCCGAAAACCGGCGAAGCCGCGCCGGGCCTTGCGATCAATCGCAACATATTTGCTTCCACCGGCGCTCTCATCAAACAATTGCGCGCCGATCCGCGGCTGTGGTGGGGCGCTATCGTCGCCAGCTGGTTCTGGCTCGTCGGCGCGCTTGTGCTGTCGCTGTTGCCGCCGCTGGTGTCGTTCAATATCGGCGGCAGCGAGCAGGTCGTGACGTTGTTTCTCACCATCTTCTCGGTGTCGGTCGGTATCGGCTCGGGTCTTGCCGCATGGCTTGCCGCCGGCCGCATCGTGCTGTTGCCGACGCTGGTCGCCACGGTGCTGCTCGGCCTGTTCGCGCTCGATCTGGGCTGGACCGTTTCCGCCGTCGTACCGGCGGCAAGTCCGCTGACCGTCGAAGCCTATTTCGCTTCGCGCTACAGCATCCACATCGCGATCGATCTCGCCGGATTGGCGATCGCGGGCGGTCTTTTCATCGTGCCGGTGTTCACCGCGGTGCAGGTCTGGGCCGGCGCCGATCGCCGCGCCCGCGTGGTGGCGGCGGTCAACGTGCTCAATGCGGCGTTCATGGTCGCAGGCGCGCTGGTGCTGGCGGTTCTGCAAAAGCTCGGGCTGGGCACGCCGCTCCTGTTCGCGCTGATCGGCGGCGCCAATCTCCTGGTCGCCGTCGCCATCGGCCTGACCATGCCGGCGAGCTGGCTGAATGATTTTCTATCGATCGTGTTCCGCGCTTTCTTCCGGCTCGAAGTCAAAGGCTTGGACAACATCGCCAAGGCCGGTCCGAACGCCATCATCGCGCTCAATCACGTCAGCTTTCTCGATCCGCCGCTTGCGGCTGCGATCCTGCCGAAGCGGCCGGTGTTCGCCATCGATGTCGCGATGTCGAAGCATTGGTGGATCCAGCCGTTCCTCAAATTCGTGCGCACCATGGCGCTCGATCCGCTCAAGCCGTTTTCGCTGCGCGCCATCATCAACGCGGTGCGCGAGGGCGAGACGCTGGTGATATTTCCGGAAGGCCGCATCACCCTCACCGGCAGCTTGATGAAGGTCTATGACGGCGCCGCGATGATCGCCGATAAAGCGGACGTCATGGTGGTGCCGGTGCGCATCGACGGGCCGGAAACGACGATCTTCAGTCGGCTGAAAAGCTCACAGGTCCGGCGCCGGCTGTTTCCGAAGATCACGGTCACAATCCTGGAACCGGTGCACCTGAAGATCGATCCCGAGCTGAAAGGCCGCAAACGGCGGCAGGCGGCCGGCGCGGCGCTGTACAATATTATGTCGGATATGATCTATCGCACCACCTCGACCGATCGCACCGTGATCGAAGCGCTGATCGAGGCGGCAAAGCATCACGGTCCCAATTGGCTGGCGGTCGAGGATCCGGTGAGCGGCCGGCTGTCCTACAAACGCCTCCTGATGGGGGTCGCGATCCTCGGCCGCAAGCTGATGCCATTGGCGCCGCTAGGCCGTCCGCTCGGCGTGATGCTGCCGACCTCGAACGGCGCCGTCGTTACGCTGTTCGCGGTGATGTCCGCCGGGCGCGTCCCGGCGATGATCAATTTCACCGCAGGCGCGGCCAATATCCTCGCCGCCTGCCGCGCCGCGGAGGTCGATACCATCCTGACCTCGCGCACTTTCGTGGAAAAGGGGCGGCTCGACAATGTCATGGCCCAGCTCGCGGCCACGCTGCGCATCGTTTATCTGGAAGACATCCGCAAAACCATCGGCGTTCTCGACAAATTGCGCGGCCTATTGACATGGCGGAAGCCGCTGGTTGCGCGCCAGCCCGACGACTGGGCCGTGATCATGTTCACGTCCGGCTCGGAAGGCTTGCCGAAAGGCGTCGTGCTGTCCCACCGCAACATGATGACGAATGTGGCCCAGGCCGAAGCGTGCATCGATTTCGGCCGCGAGGACAAATTGTTCAATGTGCTGCCGGTGTTCCACTCCTTCGGGCTCACGGTCGGCACCGTGCTGCCGCTGGTCTCCGGCGTGTCGACTTATCTTTACCCCTCGCCGCTGCACTACCGGACCGTGCCGGAACTGGTCTACGGCGTCGCCGCCACCATCATGTTCGGCACCGATACGTTCCTCAACGGCTATGCGCGGGTGGCCAATCCGTACGACTTCCGCTCGTTGCGCTACGTGCTGGCCGGCGCCGAGCCGGTCAAGGCTACGACGCGGCAGATTTATCTGGAAAAGTTCGGGCTGCGCATTCTCGAAGGCTATGGCGTCACCGAATGCTCGCCGGCGATGGCGCTCAACACGCCGATGTTCAACAAGTTCGGCACCGTCGGGCGGCTCTTGCCCGGCATGACGGCGCGGCTCGAAAAGGTCGAGGGTGTCGAGGAGGGCGGACGGCTCTTCGTCACCGGGCCGAACGTGATGCTCGGCTATCTGCGCCCCGACAAGCCGGGCGTGCTCGAAACGCCGCCGCAGGGCTGGCACGACACCGGCGACATCGTCACCATCGATGACCAGGGCTTCGTTGCCATCAAAGGCCGCGCCAAGCGTTTCGCCAAGGTCGGCGGCGAGATGGTCTCGCTGGCTGCTGTCGAAATGCTGGCGGCGGAGCTGTGGCCGAACGCCATTACGGCGGTCGCCGCGGTGGCCGACGCGCGCAAGGGCGAGCGCCTGATCATGGTCACCGACAAGGCCGGCGCGACGCGCAGCGAATTCATGACCTATGCGCGCTCAAAGCACGCCTCCGAACTGATGCTGCCCGCCGAAATCGTGGTGCTCGACAAAATGCCGATGCTCGGCTCCGGCAAGGTCGATCAATTGGCGATCGAAAAGTTTGTCAAGGAGCAGGCGGCGGCGAAGGCCGCGGCGGCGGAGTGATTCCCGTCAATATACGAATCATGCTATCCACACTGTATTCTTGTAAAGGTTGGCAGCGGGAGTCGTCCTGCGAGCCTTTAAGTTATATATATTCTTAAGAAATAGCCGGGCTATACTCGGTTCTAGACATCAGGAGGACGATATGGCGATTCGCAAATCCGCGATGACTCAGGCGCCGGCCCGACC
This sequence comes from uncultured Alphaproteobacteria bacterium, assembly GCA_963784005.1. Taxonomy (GTDB): domain Bacteria; phylum Pseudomonadota; class Alphaproteobacteria; order Rhizobiales; family Xanthobacteraceae; genus BOG-931. Next base: position 26,774 of record CAWAPT010000014.1, read on the forward strand.
TGAACTCGATCGATTGCTGCAAACGGCGCGGCAGACGGGTGTGACCGAAGAAGTGCTCCAAGAGCAACGGGCGAGCTTCGCTTACGGCAATGCACCAAAAGATTCGAGGATCACGAAGGAGTCCGCGCGAACGGCTGCGAGTAGCCTTCGACTAATGCGAGATTGAACTAACGGCAAATAGGAAGAAGCCCGGCATGTGCCGGGCTTCTTTTTGGCCATGATAGTATCCGAGGGTGATGAGCCGGAATTATTTGATCGGGTTCAGGAACAGAACCTGGTAAGGCAATATGATTTCCTGACTACCTGCATCGAAATCGGCCTCATACAGGGCCATACAGCGTTAGATAAATACACTCTTTGGGCGCTCAATCATGTAGCAGTGGCCAATATTTCCCAATTTGGCGGCCGCTTTCGAGAGGAGCCTATTTATGTTGGGAAACACATTCCTCCCCATTTTAAAGAAGTCCCAGAACTCATGGATAGGTTCATTTCAACTATCCATGAAAATTGGTTCAATTGGACCGCGACGGAACTGGCAGCGTATGGCCTCTGGCGGCTCAATTGGATTCACCCCTTCATCGAAGGGAACGGAAGAACGGCAAGAGCAATTTGCTACTACCTGCTCTGCACCAAGTCGGGAAGTTTACTGCCTGGCAAACGGATTGTGCCTGAACGGATAAGGGATGACCGCGATGGCTATGTCGCCGGCCTCATAGCGGCTGACCGCGCTTGGCATGAGGGGAATTTGGATTTCCCGGTGTTGGAAGCATATTTGGCGCGCTTACTCGAAGCCCAATTGCGTGACGTTGATTAGAGATTCCGACCATCACAATCAAACTAATAGACCACCCGGTAGTCGTCGAACAGCGATTAATGACGCAGTATTACTTCCCCCGCATCGCCAGCACCCGATCCACCATGGCGCCGGCTTCACCGAGATAATTTGCCGGGTCGCAGAGTTTTGTCAGCGCCGAGCGGTTGAGGTGCTTGGTGATTTCCTCATTTTCCGCGAGCAGCTCGAGGAGCGGCCGGCCGGTGGCGACCACCTTGCGGCAAATGTCGTAGACCAGATCGTGCGCGTATTGGCGGCCGAGATGCGGTCCGAGCTCCATCATCACCGCCTCCGACACGATCAGCCCTTTGGTCAGATCGAGATTGGCCCGCATCTTTTTCTCGTCGATCTGCAAGCCGGTCAGCACGTACTCGGTCTGAGCCAGGGCGCCGGCGGTGAAGCAAAAGATTTCCGGCAGCACGATCCACTCGATCTCCCATGGCCCGGTGGCGCGCTCGTGGTCCTCGACCATGGCGTCGAGCAAGGCAGCGACTTGCTGGCGCACCACGGAAGTCAGCGCCGTGATATAGACCGAAGAGATCGGATTGCGCTTCTGCGGCATGGTCGAGGACGAGCCGCGGCCGGCGTGGAACGGCTCGTAAAGCTCCTCCACTTCGGTCTGCATCATCAGCTTCACGTCGAAGGCGATCTTGGCGCAGCTGCCGGTGAGCAGGCCCAGAAAACAACCGACTTCCGCGATGGTGTCGCGCACCGTGTGCCAGGCGATCGCGGGCTGGCCGAGTTTCAGCTCCTTCATCAATTCGGCCTGGGTTTCGAGGCCGCGGCCGCCGAGCGACGACAGCGTGCCGGCGGCGCCGCCGAATTCGCCGACCAGGAGCCGCGGCCGCAATTCCCGCAAGCGCTGCTTGTGCCGCTCGAACCCCGCCAGCACGGTCGCCATCTTGTAGCCGAAGGTGATCGGCACTGCCTGTTGCAGATTGCTGCGGCCGGCCATCGGCGTGTCGCGGTATTTGCGCGAAAGCTCCGCGAGAGCGCCTGAGATGGCATCGAGGTCCGCTTCGATCAAAACCAGCGCCTCGCGGATCTGCAGCACGGTGGCGCTGTCGGTAATGTCCTGGGTGGTCGCGCCCCAATGACACCACTCGCCAAGCCCGTCGCGGCATAGCGCGACCAGCTGCGCCACCACCGGCAGCACCGGATAGCCGATGCGCTCGGTCTCGCTTTTGAGCTTGGCGAAATCGATCTCGGCGGCATGGCAATGCCGGCAGATTTCGTCCGCCGCCTGTTGCGGGATGATGCCGAGTCGGCCTTGCGCCCGCGCCAGCGCCGCCTCGAAGTCGAGATATTTCTGGACGCGGTTCTCGTCGGAAAACACCCGCCGCATCGCCGCGGTCGAAAAAATATCGCGAAACACGGCGGAGTCGATCAGTGACGTGGACATGGGCTTCAGGTCTCCGTAACGAAATGTCGTGATGAACGCGAAAGGAAGATCCGGTGAAAGCAGCCGCGCCGGAAAAACTTTGCAAGTGATTCACCAATCGCCGCGGCGCGTCCTTAATAGTGTACTACCGCATTTCCTCAAATACCGCACGCCCGATCGGCTGCGCCATCCGGCGGCCGCGTGCGTGCGAGAATCGCCCGTGGCCGCGCCGTGAAATGCCCGCCGCGCACTCCCGGCGATCGCCGTCGCTGATTTTTCGTAAAGGTTATCCGTTCGATGCGAATACCGCGATACACGCGCCGTAAAGAATAGCGCTTCAACCAATCTTCAGCATAGCGGCAAAACCATAAGCAACTTCACTGATTCCACACTCCCCGCGCGTCAATAATCCGCGCGAATAACGACAAAAATCGTCGAACGGATTTGGCGTCATCAGGGGTCGGACTTGCGTACCACTACCGTCGTCATGATCGGCTTTGCGGTCCTGTTCGGATTGCTCGCGGTCTTCCTGGCGCAGACCTGGCTCAACGGCCAGGCCGATGCGCGCATGAAGAGCCTGGAGGCGCAGCGCAAGGCGCCGCCGCCGGAGCGCATGATCGTCGTGGCCAATCGCCCGTTGCGGTTCGGCGACGAACTCAACGGGTCGGCGCTGCGCGAACAGCCGTGGCCGGGCGACGCGCTGCCGGCCGGTGCCTTCGGCAAGGTCGCTGATCTCACCGCGGGCAAGCGCATCGTGCTGATGCCGATCGACGTCAATGAGGCGGTGCTTGCCTCGAAAATCACCGGTCCCGGCCAGCGCGCCACGCTGTCCGCGGTGCTGGCAGACGGCATGACGGCGGTCACCATCCGCGTCAACGACGTCGGCGGCGTGGCCGGCTTCGTGCTGCCCGGCGACCGCGTCGATGTGCTGTTGACACGGCAAGGCGAAAAAAACACAGCGTCGACCGATGTCGTGATCGAGAACACGCCGGTGCTTGCCATCGATCAGGTGGCCGACGAGCGCACCGACAAGCCTTCGGTGGTCAAGGCGGTCACGCTGGAAGTCAATGTCACCGACGGCCAGAAGATCGCGCTGGCATCGACGGTCGGCACGTTGTCGCTGCTGTTGCGCAAGGCCGGCGAAGTCGCCGACGCCGATACCCGGCGAATAACGAACAACGATCTCGGCAAGCCGACCGAGCCGGCGCCGAATGCGCGGTTCGTCACCGTCGGCGTGATCCGGCCGGGCAAGACCGAACGCACCGAATACACCGTGCCGGTCGAGCGCGGCGAAGGGCAGGCCGCGGCATTGTCGCGGCCGGCAGCGCGCGATTGATCGATGCGGCAACAGAAAGAGCTGACGTGGACGATCGACGAAACGACATGGCGTTGGAGTTTGGGGACCGATAAACGGCGGGGAGGCCGACGTGAATAATCAGTACAAAATACCAAGTCCGGGCAGCAGCCCGCGACATGCGGACAGGGACACCAACAGCGCGGGCCTCAGGATCGGCGCGCTGTTGCGGCGCGGCTGGGTCAGGGCGCTCTTGGCCGCGGCGGTCATGCTGGCGCTGGCGCCGGCGGTGCACGCGCAGCAGCTTGCGCTTGCTCATCCCGTGCATACGGCGACCCTGACGGTGACGCTGGGCAAGACCCAGGACATCCGCACCGATCAGAACTTCGTCGACGTCACGGCCGGCGATCCGGACGTCGCCGACGTCAGCCCGCTGACCGATCACTCGCTGTCAATTCTCGGCAAAAAAATCGGCACCACGCGCGTCACGGCCTACGGCGAGGACAAGAAACCTGTCGGCATTTTCGACATCGAAGTCGCTTACGACATTTCGCGGCTGGCCACCGAGATCGGCCGCTTCACCGGCGGCGGCATCAAGGTATCGTCGGTCAACGGCCGCATCATGCTGAGCGGCACCTCGCCCGACGCCGTCACGCTGGATAAAGCGGTGGAGATCGCGCGCCAGTTCGGCCCGGATCCGATCAACACGGTTCAGGTGATGCAGGCGCAGCAGGTCATGCTGGAGGTGCGCTTCATCGAAGTCGACCGCAATGCCAGCCGCGACCTCGGCGTGCAGTGGAACATGTTCGGCAATTCGGCGGTCGCGAATGTCGGCTCCGGGCTGCCGGCCTATCAACTGCCGATCACGCAGCCCAACGGCGCGTTCCAGCAAGGCGCTGCCGCCGGTCAAGGGATCGGCGGCCCCAGCCTGCTGCCTCCCGGCACCAACGGTACGCCGCTGTCGCCGGTGACTGCCGCCGGCGTGCTGTCCGGCATGGCGCCATTTGGGTTTCTGGTCGGCAATTTGTCGAACCGGCTTCAGGTCGCGGTCAATGCGCTTGAAGTGAAAGGCGCCGCGCGCCTTTTAGCCGAGCCGGATCTGGTGACGCTGTCAGGTGAGACCGCAAGCTTCCTCGCCGGCGGCCAAATCCCCGTCCCAGAGGTCGGCGCAACTGGTACGCCGGCATTTGGTTTCCAGCCCTACGGCGTCGGCCTGTCGTTTACGCCGACAGTGCTCAAAAACGGCGTCATCAACCTCGTGGTGAAGCCGGAGGTGAGCGAGATCGATCGCGCCAATGCCGTGACCGTCGCCGGCACTACCGTGCCGGCACTCACCACGCGCAAGGCCTCGACTACGCTCGAACTGCACGACGGCCAAAGCTTCATGCTCGGCGGACTGTTGCAGAGCGATGGTACCAACGACGTGAATCAGTTGCCTTGGCTCGGCGATATGCCAGTGCTCGGCGCGCTGTTCCGCAGCACCGATTATCAGAAGAAAGAGACCGATCTCGTGATCCTGGTGACGCCGCACATCGTCCGGCCGATGACGCCGACGGATCCGATCCACACGCCGCTCGACGGCACGTTGCCGCCAAACGACGTCGATCTGTTCCTGATGGGCAAAACCGAAATCAGCCCGGAATTGGCGCGGCTCGCCGCCGGTGCGACGACGCGGCCCTATGTCGGCCACATCCTCGACCTGCCGAAAGAAGGAGGCGTCTATGTCTCGGTCAAAGACTAATCGCGCCGCGCGTCTCCTTGCAGCCGCTGTCGCCGTAGGCGGACTCGGCAGTGCGCTTGCCGGTTGCTCCGACGACTATTGGAACCGGCGCGATACGATCGCGCTGGGAGCCGGTGACGCCATCGCCGGCAATGCGGCCATCCAGACGATCGATCCGTGGCCGCCGGCAAGCGGCGACAAAAACATCCCCTTCAACGGCCAGAAGATGCAATCCGCGGTCGAACGTTATCGCAACAACAAGGTCACCCCGCCGGGCGATCCGGAGAGCTTCGAGGCGACCAACGTGTCGGCGCCGACCGTCACCACGACCGTCAATACCGGCAGTCCGGGGGCGACCATCACCACGCCCGGGCAATGACGCTAGCCTTTACATCACGAGCATAAAGACCATGTCTATCGGCAGCGCTCCCGCTTCGGCGATCCAGGCGAAAGTCACCGTCCTCACCGCCGATCAGGCGTTGGCGGATTCCGTTCGCTCGATCTTCAGCGCGAGCCCGCAGATTGCTCTCGATTTGATCGAGGGCCGGATGGCCGACTGTGCCGGCCAGATCGGTTTGGAAGGAGCGACCGTCGTGGTCGCCGATGTCGGTGCCGGCGACGAATCCGAACTACAAGCGCTCGAAGCGCTTTTGCTGCGGATCGGCGCGTCGCCGCCGGTCGTCGCCGTCACGCAGACCTTCGACGCCGCCGTCGCGCGCCGGCTTATGCAAATGCGGATCGCCGATTTCCTGGTCAAGCCGGTGCTGCCGGTCGACCTGGTGCGGACCTGCGCGCGCGCCGCCAAGGCGGCGCCGGATAAGGCAGCGGGCGTATCGGCCCGTGCCGATGCGGCGGAAGCGCAGATTTTCACCTTCCTGCCTGCCGTCGGCGGCGCCGGGGTGACCACGCTGGCGGTGCAGACGGCGATGCTGCTGATGAACGGCGGCGCGCGCGGCAAGGCGACAACCTGCCTCGTCGATCTCGACTTTCAGCACGGCTCCTGCGCCGATTATCTCGACATCGAGCCGCGCTTAAACTTAAGCGAGATCGAACCGCGGCCGGAACGGCTCGACCGGCAATTGCTCGAAGTCATGCTGTCGCAACATCCTTCCGGCCTCGCCGTGATTGCGGCGCCGAACCGGCCTGCGGAAATGCGCTCGTTCGATCCGGACGTGGTGACGCGGCTGCTCGATCTCGTATCCTCGCACTTCGATTTCGTCGTGTTCGATATGCCGCGGACCTGGTTCTCCTGGACCGACAGCGTGCTGCTGGGCTCTAATCGGCTGTTTGTCGTCAGCGAAACGACGGTGCCCGGTTTGCGCCACGCCAAAAAGCTGGTCGATGCCATTCGCGAGCGGCTCGGCGAGGGGCCGCAGCCTCAAGTCATCATCAATCGCTTCGTCCGCAAAATGTTTTCCTCGGGCTTGCGCCGGCGCGATATCGAACAGGCCATCGGCGACGCGTTCCTGGCCTTCGTGCCGAACGATTACGGCCTGGTGCGCGAAGCGATCGACCGTGGCGTGCCGCTCGAGGAAGTGCGGAAGGGCAACAAGATCACGTTGCAGCTCAAAAAACTGATCCTGCCGCAAGACAACGGCACCGCGGCGAAAGCGGCCGCCGCGGGTGCGAAAAAACTCACGCTGTCATGGGCGCGATCGTAACCGGCCGTTAAAAAGGTAGCGCTCGATGCCCGTTGAGAATCGCAATCGCCTTATCCGTCATCCTGAGGTGCGCGCCATAGGCGCGCCTCGAAGGGTGAACGGCCGCGGCGCCCGGGCCGTCGCCCTTGGAGGCTCGCTGCGCTCGCACCTCAGGGTGACGGACTAAGCCATGACTGGTCGTTTTACATCGCACCGCGTCGCCGCTCCGGAGCTGGTTCCCGCGGCTGAACCGGACGTTACCGCGGCGGTGCCGTGGACCGCGTTTCCCGAGCCCGCCGCTGAGCCGGCCGCGCCGGCCACGCCTGCCGCCAATCTGCTTCTGACCGACAAGCTGCTCGACGCCAAGGTGCGGCTGCACCGGCGGCTGATCGAAGAGATCAATCTGTCGGCGCTGGAGAAGCTGCCGGAAGAAGAAATCCGCGCCCATGTCCAGCAGTTGGTGTCGCAATATGTGCTGACCGAGCGGCTCGCGCTCAACACCCAGGAGCTCAACGATTTCGTCTCGGAAATCCTCGACGAGATGACGGGGCTCGGCCCGCTCGAACCGTTGCTCAAGGACTCAAGCGTCAACGATATCCTGATCAACGGCCATGAATGCGTCTATGTCGAACGGCGCGGCGTGCTGGAGCCGACCGGCGTGCGTTTCAAGGATGAGGCGCACCTGTTGCGCATCATCAACAAGATCGTCTCCGCGGTTGGCCGCCGGGTCGATGAATCGCATCCGATGTGCGACGCGCGGCTGCTCGACGGCTCGCGCGTCAACGTCGCGGTGCGGCCGGTGGCGATCGACGGGCCGCTGATGTCGATCCGGAAATTCTCCAAGAAGCCGTTCAACCTCAACAAGCTGATCGAGGTCGGCGCGTTGCGGCCGCAAATGGGTGAATTGCTCGCCGCCGCGGTGCGGGCGCGCGTCACGCTGATCATTTCCGGCGGCACCGGCTCCGGCAAGACGACGATGCTCAACGCGCTGTCCGCTTTCATCTCGGAAAAGGAGCGTCTCCTGACCATCGAGGACGCCGCCGAACTGCAATTGCAGCAGCCCCATGTCGGACGCATGGAGACGCGGCCGCCGTCGATCGAGGGCAAAGGCGAAATCCGCCAGCGCGATCTGGTCAAGAACGCGCTGCGCATGCGGCCCGACCGCGTGATCCTGGGTGAGTGCCGCGGCGAGGAAGCCTTCGACATGTTGCAGGCCATGAACACCGGCCACGAAGGCTCGATGGCGACGGTCCACGCCAATACCCCGCGCGACGCCATCGCCCGGCTAGAGCAGATGATCGGCATGGCCGGCCTGCCGATGACGGTCGCCTCGATCCGCAGCCAGATCGCATCCGCCATTCGCGTCATCGTGCAATTGTCGCGGCTGTCCGACGGCAAGCGGCGCGTCATGAGTATCGCCGAGATCACCGGGCTCGAAGGCGACATCATCCAGATGCAGGAAATCTTCAAATTCGTGCGCACCGGCATGGCGCCCGACGGCGCGATCCAGGGCCATTTCCAGGCCACTGGCGTGCGCCCGCGGTTCCTCGCCGATCTCGTCGCCATGGGCATCAAGCTGCCCGGCGCCCATTTCGATCCGTCGCAGCCGCTCTAAAACCGCGCGCTCAGAACACTACGGAGGAGCTTCGCAATATGGAATTTGGAAGATCAACTTGCTGTCATTCCGGGGCCGAGCGAAGCGAGGAGCCCAAAATCCATAACCCCAGCGCAGGGAATATGGATTCCGGACTCGCCGCTTCGCGGCGATCCGGAATGACGGTCAAATTGATTTCACCAATTCCGTAATCGAGCGACCGCCATGCTGTTCGACTTCGATCCGATCTATCTGGTCTGGCTGTTCGTCGCGATTTCGGCGGGGCTTACGGTCGAGGCGATCTACCTGATGTTTTTCTCGGCGGCGACCTATCGCAGCCGGATCAACCGCCGCCTGAAAATCTCGAAAGACCGGACCGATCGCGAAAGTGTCTTGGTCGAGCTGCGGCGCGAACGCGGCCTCACCAGAGGCGGCGATTTCCAATTCGGTCTGGTTGCGCTTAACCGCCTCATCCTGCAATCCGGCCTGACGATCGGAATGACACGCCTGTTCGTCGTCGCTGGCATCGCCAGCCTTTTTGCTTTCGGCGCCACGATGCTGTTTCGCGACAGTTTTCTGGAAGCGGGCGGCGCGGCTTTGTTCGGCGCGACCGCATTGCCGTATCTGGTGTTGCGGATGCTGCGGTCGCGGCGGCAGAAGCGTTTCGGCGCCCAATTTCCGGACGCGCTCGATATCATCGTGCGCAGCCTGCGGGCCGGCCACCCGGTGCCGATTGCCATCGCCATGGTCGGCCGCGAGATGGCCGATCCGATCGGCTCGGAATTCGGCATCGTGTCCGACGAGATTACTTATGGCGCCGATCTGGAAACGGCGATGCGCAATCTCTACGCCCGCATCGGCTCCGACGATTTGCCGCTGTTCGTCACCGCGGTGGCCATTCAAAGCTCGACCGGCGGCAACCTCGGCGAAATCCTGGAGAACCTTTCCGGCGTGATCCGCCAGCGCTTTAAAATGCGGCGGAAAATTCGCGCGCTCGCCGCCGAGGGCCGCGCCTCGGCGATGATACTCTCCGGGCTGCCGATCGGCTTGTTCGTCGTCATCCAATTCATCGCGCCGGAATTCTACGGTCCGGTCTGGCACGAGCAATTGACCAAAATCTTGTTGTTCGCCTCGGCCGGCTGGATGTCGGTCGGCAATCTCGTCATGTTCAAGATGGTCAATTTCAAGATTTGATCGATGGATCCCAGCAGCACCATAGCCATGATCGGCGACAACGCTCCGATGATGCTGAGCGTCCTGGTTTTCCTGGCCGCCGGCACGCTCGCTTTTACGGCGATGATAGGCTTTCGCGCGCGCGACGCGGTGCGCCGCCGCGCGGCCCGCGTCGGCGTCGCCGACAGCACGCCGGGCGGCCGCCGCTCGCTGCGCTATTCGAGCCTGCGAGCCGCGCAAAAGCTGGTCGATTATGCGACCAAGCATTATGCCTCGGTCGAGAATAACGACATGAAGGTGCTGCGCCGCCGCCTGATGCAGGCCGGAATTTACGATCCGCACGGCGCGGCTTATTTCTTTATCGCCCGCGCCATCGCCGCCGTCGGTCTTGCCACCGGGGCATTTTTCGGCCTGCCGCTATTGGGCCTGGCCGGCAAGACCTCATTCTGGCTGTTTATCATAGTCGCGGGCGTGGCCGGCTATCTGGCGCCGGGTTTCTATCTCGACCGCCGCATCGCCCGCAAACGCCTGGAGCATCAGGCCGGGTTTCCCGATTTCATGGATTTGCTGGTGGTCTGCGCCGATGCCGGATTGAGCATGGAAGCTTCGCTCGACCGTGTCGGCCGCGAACTCGGCGTCTCCTATCCGTCGCTCGCCGGCAATATCCACCTCGCCAATCTCGAAATTCGCGCCGGCCGCACCATGACCGAAGCGCTGGAACATTTAGGCGACCGGCTCGGCCTTGACGAGGCGCGCTCGTTCGCCACGCTCATTGCCCAGTCGGACGAGCTCGGCTCCAGCATCGGCGACGCCTTGCGCGTTTACAGCGACGATATGAGGCACAAGAGATTGTCGCGCGCCGAGGAGAAGGCCTACAGCCTGCCGGCCAAGCTCGCGGTGCCGATGATGCTGTGCATTTTTCCGGTGCTGTTTATCGTGATTCTGTGCCCGGTCATCGTGCGGCTGGCGACCAATAATTGGTGACGCTCACTTTACCTCCCCCGTTTACGGGGGAGGCCGGCACGCGAAGCGTGCCGCGTGGGGGTCAGTCTTCGACGCATGCGCAAGCTTCGCGGCCGTGGACCCCCACCCTACCCTCCCCCTTTCAGGGGGAGGGTTTTTAAGCGGGAGCGGGCAACGACCCGGCGAGGGATTCCTTAACCATCGTCGCCTAGCTTGGCGTGTCGGCGTGGCCCGCCTGGAGGCGGGCGGCTTGTTCGCGCTTCGGCGCGACATTGGCCGGGCGCGGCGTGGGGCCGGGGCGCGTTCATGAGTATCCGAGCGGCACGAATCCTGATCGTCGTGACGGCGGGCCTGATCTGGCTTACCGGCTGCTCGACCTCGCCAAAATTCGGCGATGCCGCGGATAGCGCCAATAACGGCGAGACCAACAGCGACACCACGGGCTCGATCGTGACGCAGCCGGCCGAGCCGGGACCGAGCGGCGAGCCGGTCGCACCGCTGTCGAAACCCGGCCTGCTCGGCGACGATCCCAACGACGACGTGCAGCGCGGCAAGAAATATTTCCGCGCCAATAATTTCGGCCTGGCCGAAAAAAGCTTCCAGAGCGCCGTCGAGAAACACCCGAACGACGCCGACGCCTGGGTCGGGCTGGCGGCCTCCTACGACCGCCTGCATCGCTTCGATCTTGCCGACCGCGCCTATACGCAAGCCGAGCGCATCGTCGGCCGCACCGTGGAGCTCCTCAACGACGAGGGCTTTTCCTACATGCTGCGCGGCGACTATCCGCGCGCGCAAAAGCTCCTGATGCTGGCCAAGGCCAAGGATCCCACCAACCCTTACGTCCAGGCCAATCTGCAATTGCTCGACGACAGCTATCACGACGGCAAAGCGGTGCAGTAGTCTGTAGGGCGGATAACCGAAGGCGTAATCCGCCGTCCCTCAGCAATCGAATGGCGGATTACGCTCCGCTAATCCGCCCTACGTGCTACGGACACCGTCATGGCTGGACTTGTTCCGGCCATCCACGTCTTGCTTTGCGCGCGGAAAGAAGACGTGGATGCCCGCGACGAGGCGCGGGCATGACGACCTGCAGGGATTTTCAATTGTCTCCTTTTTTGTGACACTACTTGACATTCGTCCCTGTTTCAGCTACATTCAAAGAATCACGCCCATCGAAGGGTCGTCGACCGGTGACAGCCGAGCGATGGGGCGGGTGCGGTTCCTGCGGGCGGGGCTTGTAACCACGCTCCCGGGCGGTCTGGGCATCGGGTCGGCCGGCAATATGACCGGTCTGCGAGGTGCATCGCTGGACTGGGACAGCGGACGGCGGGTAACGCCCGCCGTAACGCACGTCCCAGGAAACACGGCCTGGGCTGAGCGGTGGCATTAATTTGCGCCGCAAGTGCCGCGGTGGAGCGCCGAGAGGCGAGCGGTCTCCGCTGAGACCGCTGCCGCGCCCGGAGCATTTTTAGGCGGCAACGCCTGAAAGTGTGGCGCGGCCCATGGCTGGATGCGCCTGTCGGCGCTCCGCCTCCCTTGTTTGCGCATGATCTTTTCCGAAATCCGCAAGTCCACTTTTCGGGATCATGCGTCAGGGGAGGCCGTTCTTGCAAATAGCTTGGCAAGCCTCGGGTGCAAAGACGCGCCGCGAGAACGAGATTGCTTGTTCACCTCTCCCCGCCGCGCGGGGAGAGGTCGAGCGAGCGAAGCGAACGAGGGTGAGGGGGCCTCTCAGCGAGTTTGAGCGCCTCAAATCTCGGCCAAGCGGAGAGGCCCCCTCATCCCAACCTTCTCCCCGCACGCGGGGAGAAGGAGTGCGCAGAGATCGCGACAATGAATTTTTGTGAGCAAAAGGATCTTGCGCTCATGGCCAACGCGAAGAAAAAATCCTCCGGCTGGCGGCCGGACGAAAAGCGCCGCACTCCGCAACAGTGGCAAGGGCGGATGCTCACGGCGCGCATGGCGGAGCTGCGCCGCGACGGCGACCGGCTGGCGCTCTGGCGCGCTTGTCCGGCCAAGCTGTGCCTGCGCTTCCGCCGCTGCACCGGCGACCCGGGACCGTGCCTGGAACAGCGCCGGCCTAAGATTGCGGCGCCGGTCCAAGTGGCGGCGGCAGAACTGATCACAGCTGAAGCGGCAAGGAGCGCGGTTGCCGCAACCGGAAACAAAGCGCACCGTTTTGCGCTGTCAGCCTCCGATGCCGCCGCCGCGATCGCAGCTTCAATCGCCGATGTCACGGCGCCGGAGCTACTACACGGCGAACAGCTTGAGGCGATCATCCGCGACGGCCGCATCCATTATGAGCCGCGGCGCAGAAGATGAGGCAAACGAGCGGCCAACTAATCCTCGAACGGCAAACCGACATATTGCTCCGCCAACGACGCTTGGGCGGGCTCGGAGGCTTGCAGATAATCGAATTGATTGAGCCGGATCTGTTGGTCGAACGGCGTCTCGGCGGGGAAGCGATGCAAGAGCGTCGTCAGCCACCACGATATGCGGGCCGAGCTCCACACCCGGCGCAAGGCCATGGCGGAATAGCAATCGAGGTAATGCGTTTTGGCGGTCCGATAGACTTCAGTCAGCGCCCGCGACAGATAAAACACATCCGACACCGCGAGGTTGAGGCCCTTTGCGCCGGTCGGCGGCACGATGTGGGCGGCGTCGCCGGCCAGGAACAATCTGCCATAACGCATCGGCTCGGCGACGAAGCTGCGCAGCGGCGCGATCGATTTTTCGATCGACGGCCCGGTGACGATTTGATCGGCCATGTCTGGCGGGCAGCGCGCCTTGAATTCGGCCCAGAACCGCGCATCGGGCCAATTCTCGATCTTGTCGCCCAGCTCGCACTGGATGTAGTAGCGGCTGAGCATCGGATTGCGCTGCGAGGCGAGCGCAAAGCCGCGGTGGTGAGAACAATAACAAACGTCGTGATAGGGCGGCGTCTCCGACATGATGCCGAGCCAGCCGAACGGATAGCCTTTCTCGTAAGTTCGCAGCACGTCGGACGGAATCGATACCCGGCTCACGCCGTGATAGCCGTCGCAACCGGCGACGTAATCGCAGTCGATCCGTTGCGCGCCGTGTTTGTCGTAGGTCACATACGGCCGGTCCGAGGTCAGATCGTGCAAGCGGACATCGGCCGCTTCGTCGACGATCTGGCCGCCGGCCGCGTCGCGCGCGGCGTAGAGGTCTTCGGTGATCGCGGTCTGGCCATAGGCCATCATCCGCTTGCCGGTATATTTCCAGGTATCGATGAAAAAGCGCGGCCGGCCTTCCCAGGCGATCGCCGAACCGTCGTGCGGCCGCCCCTCGCGATCCATGCGGGCGCCCAGCCCGGCCTCGCGCAACAGCGCGACGGTGCCCGCTTCCAGCACGCCGGCGCGAATCCGTTCGAGCACATAGGCGCGGCTCTGGCGCTCCAGGACGATGCTGTCGATGCCGTTGCGATGCAGGAGGTGCGACAGCAATAAGCCGGCCGGCCCGCCGCCGACGATCGCCACTTGGGTCCGCGCCGCCGCTGTCACTGTCGCTTTATGCCAAAAGGTTGCCGCCGGCGGCAGAAAAAGCGCAAATGCCTTGTTTGGCAAGTGGATTTCAGCCGCCGCGTGGCGGCGCCGGGCTTGAATGGCCGGCGTCACGTCGCGATATGAAGGCCGGGCTGAACATCGGTTTAAACGGAAAGTTTTCATGTTCGCATCGTTTAAGAGTTTCATCTCCGATTTCGTCGACGGCGAAAAACACCCCAGCAAGTTTGCCGAGGACGACTACCGGCTCGCGGCGGCGGCCTTGCTGGTGCATGCCGCCGCGATCGACGGCGAAATGCTGCCGAGCGAGCGCGACAAGCTGCACGCCGTGATCAAGCAACGCTTCGCGCTCGACGATGCCTCGACCGACGAATTGATCGAAAAGGCGACGGCGGCCGAGCATGAATCCGTCGACCTCTATCATTTCACGCATTTGCTCAATCGCGCGCTTGACGAACAGGGCCGCGCCCGCGTCATCGAGATGATGTGGGAGATCGTCTATGCCGACGGCAGCCGTGACGAGCTTGAGGATAATCTGCTGTGGCGCGCCGCCGATCTGCTCGGCGTGTCGCCGCGCGAGCGGATCGAGCTGCGCCGCCGCATCAGCGGCGAGACATGACGCCGGTCGTGCTCGATCACCGGCGCCTCCGCCGGCATCGGCGCCGAACTGGCGCGGGTGTTCGCCGCGCACGGGCACGAGCTTGTCCTGGTGGCGCGGCGCCAAGACCGGCTCAAGGCGCTCGCCGACGAGATCGCGGCGTCCGGCAAGCCGCGGCCGACGGTGCTGGCGCTCGATCTCGAAAAGCGCGACGCGGTGTCGTCGCTTGCCGGCGAGCTGTCGGCGCGCGGTCTTGAGCCGCAATTCGTCGTCAATAATGCCGGTTTCGGATTAAGCGGCGCCGCCGCCGCATTGAGCCGCGACGAACAGCTCGCCATGATCGATCTCAACGTGCGCGCGCTCACCGAATTGTCGCTTGCCTTTGTCGACAGTCTCGCGCGCCATCGCGGCGGCATTCTCAATGTCGCTTCGATTGCCGCTTTCCTGCCCGGCCCCGGCATGGCGGTCTATTACGCCAGCAAGGCCTATGTGCTGTCGTTCAGCGAAGCCTTGCATCGCGAATTGTCGCACCGCGGCGTGCGGGTGACCGCGCTTTGCCCGGGGCCGGTGCCGACCGAATTCCAGGCGCGCGCCGGCTTGCGGCCGGACTTCGGCCAGGACGTCCTTTCGCTGCCGGCGGCTCGCGTCGCGGAAATCGGTTATGACGGCTTCATGCGCGGCAAGCGCGTGGTCGTTGCCGGCGCCGGCAACAAGATCGCCGTTGCCTTGTTGCGCTTCATTCCGAACGCCCTTTTGCTTGCAAGCGTCGAGCGGCTCACTCGGCGCAGCCAATCATAGCTGTTGCGCTCAGCCGTGCTTTGACTTCCGCGGTGAAGACGCTAGGAATTTAAAAAAGCGCGGTTAAATCGCTGGCGCCATGCAACAGCAAATCCTGATTATTCTGCACCAGGAGCATTCCACACCCGGCCGCATCGGCAATGCGCTGCGAGCGCTGGGATACCTCCTCGATGTGCGCCGGCCGCGGTTCGGCGATCCGCTGCCGCCGACCATGGCGGAGCATGCGGCCGCCATTATCTTCGGCGGCCCGATGAGCGCCAACGACGATGACGATTTCATACGCCGCGAGATCGATTGGATCGGCGTGCCGCTCAAGGAGGCCAAGCCGTTTCTCGGCATCTGTCTCGGCGCGCAAATGTGCGCGCGGCAGCTCGGCGGCAAAGTCTTTGGCCATCCGCACGGCCGCGCCGAGATCGGCTATTACCCGATCCGGCCGACCACGGCCGGGCTTGCCGTCGTCGAAACCTGGCCGGAATGCGTCTATCAATGGCACCGCGAGGGTTTCGACCTGCCGGCGGGCGCCGAGCTCCTCGCCGAAGGCGACACGTTCGAGGTGCAGGCGATCCGCGCCGGCCGCGCCTTCGCGCTGCAATTCCATCCCGACGTGACCCACGCGATGATGCACAAGTGGACCACGCGCGGGCCACGAGCGTATGGATTTGCCGGGCGCGCGGCCGCGCCACACCCATTTCGCCGACCGCGCGGTTTACGATTATTCGGCGCGCGCGCTGGCTCAGTATGTTTCTGGAACGGTGGCTTGCGGGCTGAGGTGTCACCCGCCGGCGAGCTGCTGGGCGAAATAGGCGACGGTCTTGGTGTAAACCTGCGATGCGTTCCATTGCAGCAGCACCTGGAAATTGGCGGTGCCTTCGCCCCAGGGCTGGCCGCGTTGCCAGCCATAGCCTTTGAGATAATTGGCGGTCGAAGCCAGCACGTCGGGCACGCTGCGGATCAGGTCGCGCCGGCCATTGCCGTCGTAATCGACCGCATATTTGAGATAGGACGACGGCAGGAATTGGGTCTGGCCGATCTCGCCGGCCCAGGCGCCGTGCAGGTCGGACGGCGCCATGTCGCCGCGGTCGACAATCCGCAACGCCGCGATCAGTTCGCCGCGGAATTTGTCCGGCCGGCGGCAATCGTAGGCCAGCGTCGCCAGCGACCGGATGGTGGGGAATTTTCCGGAATTGGTGCCGAAATCGGTTTCCAGACCCCAGATCGCCACGATGACGGGACCGGGAACGCCGAATTGCTGCTCGATCCGGCTGAAGATGGGCGCGTATCGCGTCAGCATTTGCTGCGCGCGCGCGAGCCGCGGCGGCACCATGCGGCCGGAGAATTGCTCGAAGCTTTGCCGGAAAACGCCCTGGGCATGGTCGCGCGCGATGATGCTTGGATCGTAAGTCACGCCGCTGAGCGCCGATTGGATCGTGCGTTGGGAAACGCCGGCCGCGGCGGCCTCGGTTTTGACCCCTTGCAGCCAGGCGCCAAAGTCGCCGCCGCAAGGCGCCGCGGCGTGGGCCGGCGCCGCGGCGAGGCCGAACCAGAAGATCAGCATGGTCAGTCGCGCGGGCCGCATACCTTGTATTATCCTTCCGTCGCATCGGCAGCGAATTGGCCGCGGCCATGATGCCGCACCAGGGTGAGCACTGCCAGGGTCATGGTTCGCACTTTGGCTCGGGTCTCGGGCCTGCGATTTCATAGCTGCCGGCCCGGAGAAGTTCGCGAAAAATCTTGGTCGAAATCAGGACAATCGCGATGATGCTGCAGCCGCCGATCAAAACCGAGGGAACGGTGCCGAACAACGCCGCCGCCGTACCGGCACGGAAATCGCCGAGCTGGTTCGACGTGATCGTCACCATGGAATTCACGGCATAGACGCGGCCGCGCATCGCATCGGGGGTGCGGATTTGCACCATGGTCTGGCGGATCACGACACTGATCGAGTTGGAGGCGCCGACGACGAACATTGCCGCGGCGGCCAGCGCAAAATTCGGCGCCAAGGCGAGCATGATCGTGCCGGCGCCGAATATCGCGACGGCGGCGAACATCACGCGCCCGAGATGGGCGGAAATCGGCCATCGCGCCAGCGTCAGCGCGGTCATGATGGCGCCGGCGGCCGGCGCCGCGCGCAACAGGCCGAAGCCAAGCGGCCCGGTCGAGAAAATGTCGCGCGCAAAGATCGGCAGCACCGCGGTGGCATTGCCGAGCAGCACGGAGAACAAATCGAGCAGCACGGCGCCGAGCAGGACCTTATGACGGACGATGAAGCCGACGCCGCTGAACAGCGTTGTCAGAGTGACCGGCGAACGCGGCGCGACCGTCCGCTCCACGGCAATGCCCAGCATGACAAAGCCGGCGGAGAGCCAGATCACGGCGCAGATGGTAAAAACCAATGTCGGGCTGACGCCGATCAGGAGGCCGCCGAGCGCCGGTCCGGCGACCACCGCGGCCTGCGACGCCGAAGTCGAGCTGGCGACGGCGCGCGGCAGCATGCCGGCGGGCACGATATTGGGCAGCACCGATTGCACGCTCGGCTGCTCGAAGGCGCGGCCGCTGCCGACGACAAAGGCCATGGCGAGAAGAAGATCGGGCGTCAGCCGTCCCATCGCGCTGGCGACGGCGAGCACGGCGACCGCCAGCGCTTCGATCGCTTCGCCGATAAATGTGACAATGCGCCGGTCGTAGCGGTCGGCGACATGGCCGGTGAGCAGGAAGAACGCGAAAACCGGAACGAATTGCACGAGCCCGATCAGCCCGAGATAAAACGGACTGCCGGTCAACGCGTACATCTGCCAGCCGACCGCGACCACTTGGATCTGCAGCGCGACCGACGCTGCGACCCGCACATAGAGAAAACGGACGAAAGCGGGATGACGCAATAGCGGGAGGGGCGGGAACGAATGGTGCGTCATTACAATCGATTTTTATTCGTCATGGCCGGGCTTGTCCCGGCCATCCCGTTTGATGTGGCACGGCCCTGCATCTTTGAACGAGATCGCCGGGACAAGCCTGGCGATGACAAAAGGGGAATGCTGTCCGGCAGCCAAACCGTAGCTCGCGCAGCGAGCGAAGGCTGGTGGAGCCGAGGGGAGTTGAACCCCTGACCTCCTCATTGCGAACGAGGCGCTCTCCCAACTGAGCTACGGCCCCGCCAATCGGCAAAATTGCGCCTTTGCGGCGAGTCGGCGCCATTTAGGGCTGCTGCCCCATGCTGTCAAGGATGGTGGCGCGGCCGTTCCATAGGTGCAATCATCGGCTTGTTCGCGCAGCCGCAAATGGCTAGTTTGCCCCACCCTTAATTGCGAATCCGGTCCATGCGCGCACTATTCGAGGTCATCGACGTTGCTCTCACCATCTACATATGGATCGTGATTGCGATGGCGATTTTCTCCTGGCTCATCGCCTTCAATATTGTGAATACGGCGAACCATGCCGTGGCGATGGTCGGCGACTTTCTCTATCGCATTACCGATCCCGCGCTGCGGCCGATTCGCAACGTGCTGCCCAATCTCGGCGGCATCGATATTTCACCGGTGATACTTTTCTTGATCATCATATTCATTCAAAGGGTGATCGAGCTTTACATCATACCCAACGTCTACTGACCGCCGTGACAGCTCGACTCATCGACGGCAAAGCGATTGCCGCTGACTTGCGCGTCGCGGTCAAGGCCGAGACGCATCGCCTCACCGCCAGCCACGGGCTGGTGCCGGGCCTCGCCGTCGTCCTCGTCGGCGACAATTCGGCCAGCAAATCCTATGTCGGCAGCAAATCGCGCGCGCTCGTCGAAGTCGGCATGCGGCCGTTCGATCATTATTTGCCGGCCGGCACGAGCGAGGCCGAGCTGCTCGGGCTCGTTGCCAAACTCAACGCCGATCCCGCGGTGCACGGCATTCTGGTGCAAATGCCGCTGCCGCCGCAGATCAATCCGACGCGGATCATCGCCGCCATCGATCCCGACAAGGACGTCGATGGATTTCATCCGCTCAATGCCGGGCGGCTCATGTCCGGGCTGCCGGGACTGGTGCCGTGCACGCCGATGGGCTGCATCAAGCTGATCAAGACGGTGCATCCCTCACTCATCGGGGTCGATACATTGATGATCGGCCGGTCGCACATCGTCGGCAATCCGCTCTCGCAAGCGCTGCTCAACGAAAACGCGACCGTCACCGTCGCCCATACCTACACGCGCAATCTGCCCGATTATTGCAAGCGCGCCGAGCTTATATGTGTCGCTATCGGCTGCGCCGAATTCATCCGCGGCGATTGGATCAAGCCGGGCGCGACCGTGATCGATATCGGCATTAATCGTGTGACTGAAAACGGCAAAGCCAAAATTGTCGGTGACGTGAATTTCGCGGAGGCCGTCAAAGTCGCCGGCGCCATCACGCCGGTGCCCGGCGGCGTCGGGCCGATGACCATCATGTGTCTTTTGGTCAATACGCTGCGCGCGGCTTGCATGCAGATAGGACTGCCGTTGCCGGCGGTCTGATTCGTCATTCCGGGGCTCGCCGCAGGCGAGAGCCCGAAATCCATAATCACAGCAAGCAGCAGATAGCACTCGGAATTACTTCTGGCGCCTTTGTGATTATGGATTCCGGACAGCCGCTGCGCGGTTTCCGGAATGACGCGCGAAGCGCGTCAGCTCTGCCAGCCGAAGGCGACCTTATCGAGCACGCGCGTGCCGAATTTTTCGGAGCTGCGGGCGACCGCCTTGCCGCCGAGCGCGCGGTAGAACTCTACCGCGTTGTCGTTTTCCGACAGCGCCCAGACGATCAGCGATTTGAGCGCGCTTTGCGCCAGATCGCGGCGCGCGGCGGTGAACAGGCGGCGGCCGAAGCCCAGGCCCTGGAATTCCGGCCGCAGGTAAAGCTCGTAGATCTCGCCGTCGTAATAGAGGCTGCGCGCGCGGTTGCGTCCGTAATTGGCATAGCCGGCGATCTTGTCGCCAAATTGCAGCAGCGCGATGCGGCTGCCCTTGCGGATGGCGCTGTCCCACCAAGCCGGCCCGCGGCGGATGATCAGCTTTTCGAGTTCGGCGCCCGGGATGATGCCCTGATAGGCCGTCCGCCAAGCTTCGTCGTGGCATCCGCGACCGCGCCGGCAGTCGCATGCTTGGCGCGGCGGATTTCGATGAGGACGGTGCTCATGAGCGATCGGCGATCAAAGCAAGCGATTACGCGGCTTCAAGTGCAAAGATTCACGTTCAGTTAACGATGTGGATTATTAGCCGAAAACGTCGCGCGTCGCCACCATGGCCGCAAGGTGAAAAATGCAAGTGCCTGATCGTGATCTGCGCGGGCTGTTGCAGAAGCGACACGGTTCCTGGATTTTTGGCGCCGGCGGTGCGCGACGCGTTGCCGAAAGTTGTGCACAGGATGCGTTGCGGTCGCGCGTCGATGCGGTTGGCGCGCTAGAACTCGGCTGCGCTCAGACGCGCTCGGCTTCCTTGCGCCGCTCGTCGCGCTTGCGCTCGTTGGGATCGAGCAGCTTCTTGCGCAGCCGAATCGATTTCGGCGTGACCTCGACCAGTTCGTCGTCCTCGATGTAGGCCAGCGCCTTCTCCAGCGTCATGCGAATCGGCGGCGTCAGCCGAATCGCCTCGTCCTTGGAATGGGTGCGGATATTGGTGAGCTTCTTGCCCTTGAGCACGTTGACTTCGAGGTCGTTGCCGCGGGTGTGCTCGCCGACGATCATGCCGCGATAGACCTTCCAGCCCGGCTCGATCATCATCGGGCCGCGGTCTTCCAAATTCCACATGGCGTAGGCGACGGCGTCGCCCTGATCGGTCGAGATCAGGACGCCGTTGCGCCGCCCGATGATCTCGCCGCGGTGCGGCCCATAGGCGTGGAACAGCCGGTTCATGACCGCCGTGCCGCGCGTGTCGGTGAGAAGCTCGCCGTGATAGCCGATCAGCCCGCGGGTCGGTGCGTAGAAAATGAGCCGCACGCGGCCGCCGCCGGATGGGCGCATCTCGACCATCTCGCCTTTGCGCTCGGCGAGCTTCTGCACGACGATGCCGGCATGCTGCTCGTCGACGTCGATGACGACTTCCTCGATCGGTTCGAGCAATTCGCCCGACGGGCCGTGCTGGAACAGGACCTTCGGCCGCGACACCGAAAGCTCGAAGCCCTCGCGCCGCATGGTTTCGATCAGGATGCCGAGCTGCAATTCGCCGCGGCCGGCGACCTCCATGGAATCCTTCTCAGTCGATTCGGAAATGCGCAGCGCGACGTTGCCTTCCGCCTCGCGCAGCAGCCGGTCGCGGATCACCCGGCTCTGCACCTTGTCGCCTTCGGTGCCGGCCAGCGGCGAATCGTTGATGCGAAAGGTCATGGTCAGCGTCGGCGGATCGATCGGCTGCGCCGGCAGCGGCTCGGTGACCTCGGGCGCGCACAGCGTGTGCGAGACGAACGCCTCCGGCAGGCCGGCGATGGCGACGATGTCGCCGGCAAAGCCCTCATCGATCGGCGTGCGCTCCAGGCCGCGGAAGGCGAGCACCTTGGTGACGCGGCCTTCCTCGACCAGGCTCGCCGTGGCGGTCGAGCACCTTGACGGGCTGATTGGGCTTCACGCTGCCGGAAAAAATGCGGCCGGTGACGATGCGGCCGAGATAGGGGTTGGCCTCGAGAATCGTGCCCAGCATGCGGAACGGACCGTCCTCGACCTGCGGCGCGGCGACGTGGCGGAGGACCAGCTCGAACAGCGGCGCCATGCCGCGATCCTTGGGTCCGGCGGGGTCGGACGCCATCCAGCCCTGCTTGGCCGAGCCGTAGAGGATCGGGAAATCGAGCTGCTCCTCGGTGGCATCGAGCGCGGCGAACAGGTCGAACACCTCGTTGGCGACTTCGGTCGGGCGGGCGTCGGAGCGGTCGACCTTGTTGATGACGACGATGGGCCTGTAGCCCGATCTTGAGCGCCTTGGTGACCACGAATTTGGTCTGCGGCAGCGGGCCCTCGGCGGCGTCGACCAGCACCAGCGCGCCGTCCACCATGTTGAGGATGCGCTCGACCTCGCCGCCGAAATCGGCGTGGCCGGGGGTATCGACGATGTTGATGCGGGTGTCGTGCCAGACCAGCGAGGTCGCCTTGGCCAGGATGGTGATGCCGCGCTCGCGCTCGAGGTCGTTGGAATCGAGCGCGCGCTCGGCGACGCGCTGATTCTCGCGAAACGAGCCCGATTGCTGCAGCAGCCGGTCGACCAGCGTGGTTTTGCCGTGGTCGACGTGGGCGATGATGGCGATATTGCGAAGGTTCATTGAGCCATAAACCAAAAACGAGCCCCGAGGGGCCCGCGCGTGTGGCCGGAATATAGTCAGCCGGTTTGCGGACGCAATGTCGCCAGCTGGCCGAGAGCGATGATACGACAGCGCCGTTACATTCGACTGATGCTGCAATTGCCGGCTCGGGATTGTTGCGTCGATGCGAGTTCCATGCGCTGCCCGTTGACTGTCACGAAACCGACGGCGGGTTCTGTGCATTTTCCCGGCCTATACGCCGTCGTTCGGCACGTTTTCCCACGCCTATCGCCTGATGGGCCGGGTGCGCGCCTTCATGCCGCCGCAGGGCCTGCTGCTGATCGCCGCCTACCTGCCGGAGCGTGGCCGGTCCGCTTCATCGACGAGAATATCGCGCGCGGCCAGCGCCGCCGATTTCGCCTGGGCCGATATCGTTCTGGTCAGCGGCATGCATATCCAGGGGCCGCAGATCCACGATATCGCCGCGCGCGCGCAAGGCGGCCGGCAAGGTCACCGTGCTCGGCGGCGCTTCGGTGTCCGGCGCGCCCGAGCTTTACCCGGAGTTCGATTATCTCCACATCGGCGAAATCGGCGACGCCACCGACCGGCTGATCGCCCGCCTCGACGAAAGCGTGGCGCCGCCGCCCGCGCAGATGCGGTTCGAGACCAAGGAGCGCCTGCCGCTCTGCGACTTTCCGGTCCCCGCCTATCGACCTCGTCCGGCTCGAGCGCTATCTGATCGGCAGTCTGCAATTTTCCAGCGGCTGTCCGTATCGCTGCGAGTTCTGCGACATTCCCGCGCTCTATGGCCGCCAGCCGCGGCTGAAAACGCCGGAACAGATCACCGCCGAGCTCGACGCCATGCTGGCGCAGCCGGGCCATCCGCCACGTCGTCTATTTCGTCGACGACAATTTCATCGGCAACCGCAAGGCCGCGCGCGAGATGCTGCCGCATCTGATCGCCTGGCAGCGCAAGCACGGCTATCCGTTGCAATTCGCCTGCGAGGCGACGCTCAATCTCGCCAAGCAGACCGAAATTCTGTCGCTCATGCGCGAGGCGCAGTTTCGTCACCGTCTTCGTCGGCATCGAGACGCCGGAGGTCGACGCGCTCAAGGCCATGCGCAAGGAGCAGAACGCCTCGCTGCCGATGATGGAGGCGATCAAGACGCTCAACAGCTACGGCCTGGAGGTGACGTCCGGCATCATTCTCGGCCTCGACACCGATACCGCCGACAGCGAGAACCGGCTCAAAGCCTTCATCGATCTATCGCAGATGCCGATCCTCACCATCAATCTGTTGCAGGCGCTGCCGCGGACGCCGCTGTGGGACCGGCTGCAAGCGCGACGGCCGATTGATCGCCGACGACACCGGACTCGAAAGCAACGTTCGCTTCCTGCGCCCCTATGACGAGGTGGTGGCGACGTGGCGGCGCTGCATCGCCTACGCCTACGATCCCGAACGTCTGTTCGCGCGCTTTGCCCACCAGGTCGACGCGACCTATGTCAACCGCATCGATCGGCGCCGGCGCGCGGCAAGCTCACCGATGCAACAATCTGCGCCGGGCGCCTGGTGCTGGCCTTCAATGTCGCGCTTCGCGTCGGCCTGCTGTCGGATTATCGGCGCCCGTTCTGGCGCGCCGCGCGCAAGGCTCTGCGCCGCGGCCAGATCGATGCGGTGCTCGGCATGGGCTTCGTCGCCCATCATCTGATCCAGTTCTCGCGCGAGGCGCTGCGCGGCGATCAGAACGCCTCGTTCTACTCCGCGCGGACGCGGGTGCCGGCAAAGGCGCAAGACGGTCAGGCCCTGCCGGCGTTGCGCAAATCGGCCTGACGCGGAAAGCCGCTAGGCCGCGGCGGCCTTGGCTCCCTTGGCTCCGGCGGCGCTGGTGCCAGCGCCAGCAGCCATATTCGCGTTGTCGAGGATAGCGGTGCGGCGCGCGGCGATGGCAAAGCGAAGCTGATCGAGCGCGAATGCAAATGACATGCGCACCGTCTCGTCGAATTCCTCGCGCTCGCTCCGATGAATGATCGCGATCACGAGGTTGTCGGCCTCGATTTGAAGACGCTCGATAGCATCGAGCTTCTGCGCCGCGTGCGCCTTGCGGACCAGATCGAGTACGCGCTGCAACAGCCGTAGCCGCCGGGTGCGGGTATCGCTGCGCAGGTAGCTCGCCAGCCCGGCGATGGCCGATCCGAATACCGGGAAGATCAGCATGCCGTAGAAAATATCGTCGCCGTATTTGTCGAAGAAGGATTGCTGACTATCCGAAAGATAAGCCAGCGTGCCGGGATGCACGACGACGTCGGCGTCTTTGTCGGTCGAGGGCGCCGTCAATCTTGATCTCGCCCAGCAACGCGGTCGCAAGCGCCTGTCGCGACGAATAAATAACCTTGGACAGGGCATTGATGACGGTCTCGCTATAGCCTCTACGCGCGACCATGTATTCGTCGAAGCTCGGAACTCTTGAGGTCGTCGCTCGGGCTCGGCGGATTGCCGCCGAAGGTTCCGGCATCGATGTCGATCGAAGCAAACCCGGGATTGCGTTTGGCGATCCCATCCGCCTGATCGATTTTGATGAAGGTCGGGGCCTTGCCGTTGACGGTGGCAACCGCGACCGCGCTGGAAATGGCTTGGCCGGTCGCCGCTCCGGCAACGAAAAGGACATCGACCTTATTGTTCTTGATGACGTCGGCGAGATTGTCCGGCTCGATCCGCGACACCGTCACTTTGTCGAGCGAAATGCCGTAATGGCTCAACAAAAGTTCGAGCAGCCCGGTGGTCGCCTCGTTGCCGGTCACGACGCCGACGCGCTTGCCGGAGAGCTGCGATACTTTGCCGAACTTATCGCTGCCGCCACTGTCGTCGCCGGCATCGCTGTCGTCACTGTCGTCGTCGCTATCCTCGTTCTTTGCGCTTTTCGTACCCTTGCCGGTCTTGGCGCCAGAGGTTTTGGCGCCTGAAGCCTTGGCGCTTTTGCCGCCGTTCGCGCTGGCCGCAGTCTTGGCAGATGCCGCGGTGGGCGCCGGAATCGCCGGCACGATCAACGCCATGACGTTCTGCCGCAGAATGCCGATCACTGGCCAATTCAGCGAGTCGACGAGATTGCTCGGTAAAATCGCGAGATCGGCCCGGCCGTTGCTGATCGCTTGCGCCGTTTCCCTTGCGCCCGCGGTCGGAACGATTTGCAAGGTCAGGTCGTGGCGGCCGTTCGCAATCTGATTGGACAGCGCCTGGACGAACCTTTGGTCGACAGGTCCGGCGGCGATCCGCATATGGTCGGCTTCGGTGGTGAAATGAAAGCCTGCCCACACCGCGGCGACGAAGATAAGGCTGCCGACGATGGTGATGAGCCAAGTATGGCGCAGGAACATCCTGACTTTGCTGCGCACCATATGTTCGAGCGACTCGATACTCATGGTCCTAGCCGATGAGCGGGATGCCGTTCCGCTTTTGGCGGAGCGTCGGGAAAGCCAGAGCCTCATGGCCAGAGGCGGACGATTTGGCAGTCCGGGTGGCATGGTTAATCTTACCACGGGTTCAGTGCTTTGACGCCAGGGCACAATCTGGGTTCAAAGGCAAAACCACTGCGCTTGGTTAATCTCGCGGAACGGCGTCAATCTTACCCCAATCTGTGGCCCGACTTTGGCGTCTGAGCCCGCCGCCTTTCTCGGGGAACCTCGCACACTCGCGCGTTGTTTGCCCGTAAAGCATGCGGAACAGGGTCGGAAAAGATCGGGCTGAAGATCGGCATTGCGTGCTTGGATTTAATGATGGAGCTTCCATATGAGCCAAAAACTCACCGGCGAAGCGCGCAAGAGCGCGCTCAGCCGGCTAAAAGGATGGGGCGAAGTTTCCGGCCGCGATGCCATCACCAAGAAATTCGTCTTCGACGATTTCAATCAAGCCTTTGGCTTCATGACGCGTGCGGCGCTGATGGCGGAAAAGCTCGATCACCACCCGGAATGGTTCAACGTCTACAAGACCGTCGAAGTGACGTTGTCGACCCACGATGCCGGAGGCCTGACCGAGCTCGACGTCAAGCTCGCCGAGGCGATGGACAAGTTTGCCGGGTAAGTCACCCGCCGCCATTGAGCAAGTCGCTCGATGGTGCCGCTTCGCCGGCAATCGGCTGACTGGGGCTGCCTTGCGGTTGCCGTGTTTCCGAACCATGTTGAGCAGTGCCATCGCGCATCCGCAGGAGGGGTACATGAGCTTTTGGCAGCAAACCGCCACTGGGCAAGGCTTTTCTTGGCAGGACTTTGCCGCGTTGACGCGCCGGATCACTGCGGACGAGGCCGGCGTGCGGCGCAGGCTGTGGCGCAAGATTTTGGCCGAAGCGGCGAACCTGCCGTATCTCGAACAGGTGCTCACCGCCCATTATTGCGCCTTCGACCGCAAGACGCCGCTCTACGTGAAGGTCGTTCTGGTCGGCGCGATAGTCTATTTCATCGTGCCGGACGATTTTATCCCCGACTCCATTCCGGTCATCGGGCTCGTCGACGATGCCGCCGTTCTCGGCGGGGCGCTCAAGCTCATGTCCATGCATATCAAGCCGGAGCATCGGGAAGCGGCAAAGAATATGCTGGCGCGGCTGCGCGGCGAACAGCCGTTACGGGCGTAACACGATCTTGCCCATCGCCTTGCGGTCGGCGATGGCGTTAAGCGCGGCCGCGATCTCCGCCAAGGGATAGACCGCGTGCACATGCGCACTGAGCTTACCCTGTGCCGCCCACTGGACGATCTGTGTCATCATGGCGTGCTGGGCTTGCGGCTCGCGCCTGACCCACGAGCCCCATAGCACGCCGCGGATATCGCAGCTCTTGAGCAGGACAAGATTGAGCGGCAGCTTCGGGATTTCCCCCGCGGCGAAGCCGACGACGAGATAGCGGCCTTCCCAGCCGAGCGAACGCACGGCCGGCTCCGCATACGGCCCGCCGACCGGATCGTAGACCACATCGATGCCGCGTTCGCCGCCGAGCGTCTTGAGCGCGCTGCGCAAGTCGTCGGTGGCGTAATTCACCGTTTCGTCGGCACCATGGCCGCGGGCGAAAGTGAGCTTTTCGTCGGAGGAAGCGCAGGCAATGACGCGGGCGCCCATGATCTTGCCGATTTCGATCGCGGCGAGGC
>CAWAPT010000015.1:0-79954 GCA_963784005.1 uncultured Alphaproteobacteria bacterium
TGCTGTTTATGCTGACACTTCCTCAACGTATTGCTAGGGCGATCCAGCCATGCCGGCGCCCCCGCCGAACGCAAGTATGGCCGCAACCGGCCATGGCTCCACCTCTTCAACGACGACGTGCTCTCGATGCCCGACAAATGGGAGTATCCCTGGTATGCCGCCTGGGACCTGGCATTCCACACGGTGCCCTTCGCGCTGGTGGATCCGGATTTCGCCAAGGAGCAGCTGATACTGCTGCTGCGCGAGTGGTACATGCATCCGAACGGGCAGATTCCGGCCTACGAGTGGGACTTCAGCGACGTCAATCCGCCGGTCCACGCCTGGGCCTGCTGGCGCGTTTACAAGATCGACCGGCAACGCGACGGGCAAACGCGACTACGATTTTCTGGAGCGCGTCTTTCAGAAGCTGCTGATGAATTTCACCTGGTGGGTGAACCGCAAGGACTCGCAGGGCAAGCAACATCTTCCCGGGCGGCTTTCTGGGGCTGGACAACATCGGTGTCTTCGACCGCAGCAAGCCGCTGCCCGACGGCGGCATATCTGGAGCAGGCCGACGGCACCGCCTGGATGGCGCATGTACTGCCTCAACATGCTGGCCATCGCGCCTGGAGCTGGCGCGCACGACGATCCGGCCTACGAAGACATCGCCACCAAGTTCTTCGAACATTTCGTCTACATCGCCGACGCGATCAACACACTGGGCGGCACCGGGCTGTGGGACGAAGAAGACGGTTTTTATCTACGACCGGCTGCGCCTGCCTGAAGGACGAAACATTCCGCTCGAATGCGATCGATCGTAGGGGTGATTCCGCTATTCGCCGTTACCACGCTGGACGCCGGAGGCCATCGACAGAATGCCGGGCTTCAAGCGGCGCATGAACTGGTTCATCAAGCATCGCGCGGACCTGTGCCTGAATATCGACACCGCTTCGCCATAATTGCGCACCCCGAACCGCTGATAGGCAGTGCCGCGCCAGAGGAAGATCGTGCGCAGGATGTGGACGCGGTCCTTCTCCATAAGGATACGCTGGCCGTCCATCAGATCGGGATTGGTCAGATCGACGAAGAAGGCCGAATTGTCGTCGCGCAGGTTTGAGCCGAGCAGAAGCGGCGGCCCATCGTTCACCAGCAGTTCGAGACGCGACAGATGCCGCGTGTCTTGATGAAACAGTCCGCCGGAATCGCCCGATGACGTGCCGATATCGCCACGGCTGTCGAGCACCACGAAAGTATCGCCATATTTGAGCGTGCGCGGCGGCCGGCGCGGCTGCCGTCGCGGTGATGGTGAACGCCGCGCGCTCGGACGGCGCCTCGGTAAAACGACGTGGCCAGGTCTTAGCCGCTGGCTTTGGCCGCGGTTTTGACCTTGAGCGACATGATTTTATTTGCTTGAGCTGCAGCATCGCCATCGGCCTTGCGGCTCATGGTCTGGCTCCGTGAATAACGTCGACGACGCGCATCCTGATCGGATCGACCACGACCACGTCGTCCTCCACCATGGCGTATTTGAGGAGTCCGTCGCCCAGGGCGGTCAGCCTACCGCCTGTTCGGGCAGATCGGCAAGCTCGATGTCGGCGACACCGCTGCGCCGACGGCGGCTGGAATTGTGGCTGGAGGCTGCGCACCCGTCTGCTGCAACACGGCATTGTAGATCGCGCTTTTCTGCGCCGCGGTGAGCCCAGTTTCTGGCCACGACGCCGTCCGGATTGACCGTTTCGTCGGCGCCGACGGTTTGAGCAAAGGCGCCCGCGATGCCGAGAAAAAATGCGATAGCCGCGAACAGGGCAATGCAATCGGGCGCTAATCATGGCGCCAGTTCCGGCCAATCATCAACGCCCGAGTGCAGATGGGGTAATCCTCTGCAGGCGAACGCATGGCGGCCGAAATAGGTCCAATGCGATCTTGTTGCACCGCAACAACCGCAAATCTGTGCCGCGGTTCCTTCCCGTTGCGGCGATTAGCCACGTGGAAACAAATTTCCATGACAAAAGCGCAAATTCTAGCAAATATCTTCCGATCTCAGCTAAAACGAAAAAAAACAGAACTTGGGGACATGAAACGCCATGGCGATAGCATCGACAACCGCCGTATCGCGCGCAACGGCATCAGCAAATGCGCGCTGGGGCTATCTCGCGATCTGCATCATCTGCATGGTGATGATCGCGAACCTGCAATACGGCTGGACACTATTCGTCAATCCGATGAACAAGGCGAATGGCTGGTCGATCGCTTCGATCCAGTTCGCCTTCGCGATCTTCATCGCGCTTGAAACCTGGCTGACGCCGATCGAGGGCTGGATCGTCGACATGCTCGGTCCGCGCGCGCGGGCCTAAGCTCATGGTCGGCTTCGGCGGCGTCTTGGTCGGCATTGGCTGGGTCATCAATGCCTATGCCGACTCGCTGGCGATGCTCTATCTCGGCGCGGTGATCTCCGGCATCGGCGGCGGCGCCGTTTACGCGACCTGCGTCGGCATGGCGGTGAAGTGGTTTCCCGACCGGCGCGGCCTGGCGGTCGGTCTGACTGCGGCAGGCTACGGCGCCGGCGCGGCGCTCACCGTCATCCCCATCCGCTATGTCATCGACAACTACGATTACAACACGGCGTTTCTCTGGTTCGGCATCGTCCAGGGGGCCGTCGTCTTTGTGCTTGCCTTTCTGCTACGCGGGCCGGAGCCGGGTGAAATGTCCGCCGCGCCTGCGCCAAAGGTGGCGCAGGCGGTGAAGAGCTCCTCGCCGCGGAAGTGCTGATGTCGCCGGTGTTCTGGCTGCTCTACATCATGTTTGTCATGGTGTCGGCGTCGGGCCTGATGGCGACCGCGCAGATCGCGCCGATCGCCGCCGACTTCAACGTCGGCAATCAAATCGTATTCTGGGGCGCGACCACGCTGACGGCGGCGCTGATCATCGACAATCTCGCCAATGGTGCGGCACGTCCGTTGTTCGGATGGATTTCGGACAATATTGGGCGCGAAGCGACAATGGCGATCGCCTTCGCGTTGGGCGGCGCAGCCTATTGGCTGTTGGGTGCAGCGGGCACTGCGCCGTGGGCCTTCGTGCTGTTCGCAGCTCTGATCTTCCTGACCTGGGGCGAAATCTTCAGCCTGTTCCCGTCGACCTGCACCGACACGTTCGGTCCGCAATTCGCCACGGTGAATTTGAGCCTGCTCTACACCGCCAAAGGCACTTCGGCGTTCCTGGTGCCGGTCGCCAACCTGATCAAGGCATCGACCGGCTCTTGGCACATGGTGTTCGTGGTTACCGCGCTGATGAACTTGGCGGTGGTGGGATTGGCGCTGTTCGTGCTTAAGCCGATGCGGGCGCGGGCAATGAAGCGAGGGTGAGACCGTCATACACTGTCGGGACTATTATCACGGGCGCGGGATCATTCCCGCGCCCGATTTCTTTCCCACATGATTTGGCTCTGCCAACCTGGGTTATGAGCCCCAAATGCGGCATTTCGGCTCTGGTATAATGTATTACAGTGCGCTATGGCTGCTGCTCGGAACGCGGCCGAAACCTAGTCAAAGATCGCGTCCGGCAAGGGTTGGCGAAGCGTCTTAGTTGCGAGCGTCTTTAATGTCTTCCGGTGTGTACCGATTTTCCGTCGCTCCAAGCGACACCGATGTTGCGACGATCGAGCGGCCGCGTTTGGCGCCGATCGACACGTCCTTCAGCTTTAAGAATAAAGCTTACGCCGCGCTGAAGTCCGTCATCGTCGGCATGGACGTCTACGGCAGCGGTGACGATATCCGGCTCGATGAGCGCAGCCTCGCGCAGGAATTCGGCATCAGCCGCACCCCGGTGCGGGAGGCGATGGCGCAGCTCGAGCGCGAGGGCTTTGTCCGCTCGGTACCGCGGCGCGGCGTCTATGTGGTGCGCAAGACCCGAAGCGAAGTCATCGAGCTGATCACCGCCTGGGCCGCGCTCGAAAGCATGGCGGCGCGGCTCATCACCGCGAACGCCAGCGACGACGAAATTGCGTCGTTACGCAAAATGTTCGCCACCTTCGACAACGGCGAGCTGCGCGCCCATCTCGACGAATATTCCGAAGTCAATATCGAATTCCACCAGATGATCGTTCGGCTGAGCCGCAATTCGGTGCTGGTCCAGCTCGCCGAGAATCTGTTCACCCATATGCGGATGATCCGCAGGAAGACGATCGGTGAAAAGGATCGCGCCGACCGCTCGATCCGCGATCACATGCATATCATCGAAGCTTTGGAAGCCCGCGATACGGTGCGCGCCGAAACGCTGGTGCGCGATCACGCGCTCGGCCTCGCCGAGCATGTCGAAAAATACGCGGATTATTTGGATTGAACGGCTAGTCAGAGGAGATTCCCATGGCTGACGCAGCAGTAAAAGAGAAAACCGCCGGCATGGATGCAAGTCCGGCCGGAGCAGAGCAGGAGCTGACCGACGGCTTTCATCTCGTCATCGATGCGCTCAAGCTTAACGGCCTTAACACGATCTACGGCGTACCCGGCATCCCGATCACGGACTTCGGCCGCATGGCGCAGGCCGAAGGCATTCGCGTCTTGTCGTTCAGGCACGAACAGAATGCGGGTTACGCAGCGTCGATCGCCGGCTTTCTGACTAAGAAGCCGGGTGTTTGTCTCACCGTATCGGCGCCGGGTTTCCTCAACGGGCTCACTGCTCTCGCGCACGCTACAACCAATTGCTTCCCGATGATTCTGATCTCGGGGTCGTCGGAACGCGAAGTCGTCGACCTGCAGCAGGGTGACTACGAGGAGATGGACCAACTCGCCATCGCCAAGCCGCTCTGCAAGGCGGCGTTCCGCGTGCTGCATGCCGCCGACATCGGCATCGGCCTAGCGCGCGCGATCCGCGCCGCGGTGTCGGGCCGCCCGGGCGGTGTCTATCTCGATCTGCCCGCAAAGTTGTTCGGTCAGGTGATGGACGCCGGCGCTGGCCGTAAGTCGCTGGTCAAAGTCATCGATCCGGCCCCAGCGCAGATTCCCGCCGCTGACGCCGTCAAGCGCGCTCTCGATGTGCTGAAGAACGCCAAGCGTCCGCTGATCATTCTCGGCAAGGGCGCGGCTTACGCGCAGGTCGACGATGCGATCAAGAATTTAGTCGAAAAGAGCGGCGTTCCGTTCCTGCCAATGAGCATGGCGAAGGGTCTTCTTCCCGATACCCATCCGCAATGCGCGGGCGCGGCGCGTTCGACCGTGTTGAAGGATTCCGACGTCGTCATGCTGATCGGCGCGAGGCTGAACTGGCTGCTCTCCCATGGCAAGGGCAAAGCGTGGGGCGATGCGCCGAAGAAGTTCGTCCAGATCGACATCGAGCCCAAGGAGATGGATTCGAATATAGAGATCGCGGCCCCCGTGGTCGGCGATATCGGCTCCTGCGTCAGTGCGCTTCTGCAGGGCATGGGCGGCAACTGGCCGGCACCGCCCGTGGACTGGGTGAAGACCGTCACGTCCAAGCGCGAAGAGAACATCGCTAAGATGGCGCCGCGGTTGATGAACAACAATTCGCCGATGGATTATCACGGTGCGCTTGGTGTGCTGCGCACGATCGTCAAGGAGCGGCCTGACGCCATCCTCGTCAATGAAGGTGCCAATACGCTCGACCTCGCGCGCGGCATCATCGATATGTATCAGCCGCGCAAGCGCCTGGATGTCGGCACCTGGGGCATCATGGGCATCGGCATGGGCTATGCCATTGGCGCGGCCATCGAGACCGGCAAGCCGGTGCTCGCGGTGGAAGGTGACTCGGCTTTCGGCTTCTCCGGCATGGAAATCGAGACGATCTGCCGATACAAGCTGCCGGTCTGCGTTGTTATTTTCAATAATGACGGCATCTATCGTGGCACCGACATCAATAACCTCAATTCGGATCCGGCGACGACCGTTTTTGTCAAAGGCTCGCGTTATGACAAGATGATCGAGGCCTTCGGCGGCGTCGGCGTTAATGCACCTTCGCCCGACGAATTAAAGCGCGCTGTCAATGCGGCCATGGACTCCGGCAAGCCGACGCTGATCAACGCGGTGATCGACCCGGCAGCCGGCAGCGAGAGCGGAAGGATCGGCAACCTCAACCCGCAAAGTAAGATCCGCAAGAAATAAAGGCGATAGGGAGAAACACGATGGCAAAGCAAAAAACAGCAGCCAAAGCGAAATCCAAGGCGGCGGCGAAAAAGACCGCGAAGAAAGTCGTCAGCTTCACCGCGAAGAAATCGGCGGCGAAAGCGCATCCCGGCAACGGATTGCCGCGGCCGAGCGCAAAGCCGTGGGGGCACGCGGGCAGGGCGCTCGACGGCGTGCGCATCCTCGATTTCACCCATGTCCAATCGGGTCCGACTTGTACTCAACTTCTCGCCTATATGGGCGCCAACGTCATCAAGGTGGAACGGCCCGGCATCGGCGATATCACGCGCGGCCAGCTGCGCGACGTGAAGGGCGCCGACAGCCTCTATTTCACCATGCTCAACGGCTCGAAGCGCTCGATCACGATCGACTCCAAACATGCCAAGGGCAAGGAGATCCTCGAACGGCTGGTGAAGCTGTGCGATGTGCTGGTGGAGAATTTCGCCCCCGGTGCGCTCGACCGCATGGGGCTCACTTTCGAGCACATCCACAAGCTCAATCCGCGCATGATCGTCGCCTCGGTGAAGGGTTTCGGCCCCGGGCCGTACGAAGACTGCAAGGTGTACGAGAACGTGGCGCAATGCGCCGGCGGCTCGGCTTCGACCACCGGCTTTCGCGACGGCCCGCCGCTCGTCACCGGCGCGCAGATCGGCGACAGCGGCACCGGCTTGCATCTGGCGCTCGGCATCGTCTCAGCGCTCTACCAGCGCGTCCGTACCGGCCGCGGCCAAAAGGTGCTGTGCGCCATGCAGGACGGCGTGCTCAATCTGGCGCGCGTCAAATTGCGTGACCAGCAGCGGCTTAAAGCTGGCCCGCTCAGCGAATACAGCCAATTCGGCGAGGGTGTGCCATTCGGCAAGGCGACGCCGCGTGCCGGCAACGATTCCGGCGGTGGCCAGCCGGGCTGGATTCTCAAATGCAAAGGCTGGGAGAGCGATCCCGACGCCTACATTTATTTCATTACCCAAGCGCCGGTGTGGACCGCGATCTGCGATCTGATCGGTAAGCCGCAATGGAAGACCGATCCGGATTACGCCACGCCGCCGGCGCGGCTGCCGCGGCTGCGAAATATCTTTGATACGATCGAGCAATGGACCATGACCAAGACCAAGTTCGAAGTCATGGACATCTGCAACAGGCACGACATCCCGGTCGGGCCGATCCTGTCGATGAAGGAAATCGCCGAGGAGAAGTCGCTGCGCGACACTGGAACGGTGGTCGAGGTCGACCATCCGGGGCGAGGCGCTTATCTGACCGTCGGCAATCCGATCAAGCTTTCGGATTCGCCCGCCGACGTGCGGCGCTCGCCGCTGCTCGGCGAACACACCGACGAAATCTTGCGCAAAGTCATCGGCTACTCGGACAAGGAAGTCGCCGCGATCAAGTCCTCGGGCGCGATCACCGCGCCGGAGAAGCCGGCCAAAGCGGAGGCGGCGTAATTTCTTTTTCGCCTCCCCCTGAAAGGGGGAGGTGGCGAGCGAAGCGAAGCCGGTGGGGGTTTGTCTTCGGTGTTGGGGCAAGTTTCGAGGCCGTGACCCCCACCCTACCCTCTCCCTTTCAGGGGGAGGGAGCGTGCGCGGCAAGGGAGAGGCCTTTAAAATGCGTATCGTCGTTCACGGCCAACAGGCGTTCGGCAAGGCGGTGTTGGAAGCGCTGATCAAGCGCGGCGAGAACGTCGTCGCCGTTTATGTCGCGCCGGAGAAACCCGGCGCCAAGGCCGACCCGCTGAAGGAAGCGGCGCTTGCCGCCAAGCTTCCGGTCTATCAGCCCGACTCCTACAAGAAGCCCGAAGTGCTGGAAGAATTCAAAGCGCTCAAGCCGGACCTTCAGGTGATGGCGTTCGTTACCCTGTTCGTTCCGGAAGAATTCCTCAATCTGCCGACCCACGGCTCGATCCAATATCACCCGTCGCTGCTGCCGGCCTATCGCGGCGCCAGCGCCATCAATTGGCCGATCATCAAGGGCGAAACGGAAACCGGTCTTTCGATCTTCTGGCCCGACAACGGGCTCGATACCGGCGACGTGCTGCTGCAGAAGAAAACGCCGATCGGCCCCAACGACACGCTCGGCACGGTTTATTTCGACCGGCTGTTTCCGATGGGCGTCGACGCCATGCTGGAATCGGTCGATCTGGTGAAGGCCGGCAAGGCGCCGCGCGTCAAGCAGGACGAAGCGCAAGCCACTTACGAAGGGCGCTGCGGCGCCGACAATGCCAAGATCGACTGGGGCAAGCCCTGGGAGCAGATCGACCGGCTCATCCGCGGCTGCAACCCGGCGCCGGGCGCCTGGACCACGCTCGACGGTAAGCAACTGAAGATTTTCGACGCCAAGCCGCTGCCGGCCAAGGATCCGAAGGGAATCGCCGGCAAGCTTGGCGAGATCGTCGCGGTGGAAGCCGACGGCTTCACCGTGGTCTGCGCCGATGGGCGCTTCAAAGTTTCGCGTGTGCAGCCCGCCGACGGCAAAAAGATCGAAGCCGGCGAATGGGCCAAATCCGCCAATCTCGCCGTCAAGTCGAGGTTTGCATGATCTTTTTTCACTTAGCTCTACGCGCGCCGTCATTCCGGGGCGACGCGAAGCGTCGAGCCCGGAATCCATACTCCGCAGCAGGGATTATGGATTCCGGGCCCGCGAACTTCGCTCGCGTCCCGAAATGACGAAATCGGAATGACCGGGATTTCTTCACTCCAACTTTTCACGGATCTCACACAATGCCCGCCTCACAGCATCAATCGCCGAAATCCGACATTGAAATCTCGCAAGCTGCCAAGAAGCGCCTGATCGTCGACGTTGCCAAGGAAAGGCTCGGCATCGGCCCGGAAAACCTCGAGCCCTATGGCCATTACAAGGCCAAGATATCGATGGACTACATCAAGTCGCTACAAAGCAAGCCGAACGGAAAATTGATACTCGTTTCCGCGATCACGCCGACGCCGGCAGGTGAAGGCAAGACCACCACGACAGTCGGCCTGACCGACGCGCTCAATTACATCGGCAAGAAGGCGATGCTGTGCCTGCGCGAGCCGTCGCTCGGACCGTCATTCGGCGTCAAGGGCGGCGCCGCCGGCGGCGGCTATGCCCAGGTCGTGCCGATGGAGGACATCAATCTCCACTTCACCGGCGACTTCCACGCCATCACTTCGGCCAACAACTTGCTCGCCGCGCTCCTCGACAATCACATCTATTGGGGCAATGCGCTCGGCATCGACGAACGCCGCGTCGCCTGGCGCCGCGTGCTTGATATGAACGATCGCGCGCTACGCTCGGTGGTCTCCTCGCTCGGCGGCGTGGCCAACGGCTTTCCCCGCGAGGACGGTTTCGACATCACCGTTGCCTCGGAAGTGATGGCGATTTTCTGTCTCGCCCGCGATCTCGAAGACCTCAAGAAGCGGCTTGGCAACATCGTCGTCGCCTATACGCGCGACCGTAAGCCGGTGCGCGCCAGCGAACTGAAGGCCAATGGCGCCATGACCGTGCTGCTCAAGGAGGCGCTGGCGCCGAACCTGGTGCAGACGCTCGAAGGCACGCCGGCCTTTATTCACGGCGGGCCGTTCGCCAATATCGCCCATGGCTGCAATTCCGTATTGGCGACGACCACCGCGCTCAAACTCGCCGATTACGTCGTCACCGAAGCCGGCTTCGGCGCCGATCTCGGCGGCGAGAAGTTCATGGACATCAAGTGCCGCAAGGCCGGCATCGAGCCGTCTTGCGCGGTGCTGGTCGCCACCATCCGTGCGCTCAAAATGCATGGCGGCGTCAAGAAAGAAGACCTCAAGACGGAAAACCTGAAAGCGCTCGAAGCCGGCATGAGCAATCTCAAGCGTCATGTCGAGAACGTGCAGAAATTCGGCATCGTTCCGATCATCTCGATCAACCGCTTCTCCGCCGACAGCGAAGCCGAGATCAAGCTGGTCGAGGACACCTGCAAATCGCTCGGCGTCGAAGCCTTCATGGCCGATCATTGGGCCATGGGCGGCGAGGGCGCGGCCAATGTAGCGAAGGCCGTCGTCAAGGTGGCCGAGAGTGGCAAGAGCAAGCTGAAATTCCTATATCCTGACGACATGCCGCTTCTTGAGAAGATCCGCACCATCGCCAAGGAGATTTATCGCGCCAAGGATATTTCCGCCGACAAATCGGTCCGCGACCAGCTCGCGAATTTCGAATCGATGGGCTACGGCAAATTCCCTATTTGCGTCGCAAAGACGCAATACAGCTTCTCGACCAATGCCGACGCCAAGGGCGCGCCGAGCGATCACATCGTCAATGTGCGCGAGGTGCGGCTGTCGGCGGGCGCGGAGTTTGTGGTCGCGATCTGCGGCGAGGTCATGACCATGCCCGGCCTGCCCCGGGTTCCGGCAGCCGACGTGATCGATGTCGGCGCCGACGGCAAGATCGTCGGACTATTTTAACAGTCGTTGCGAGCCAACGGGTCCGGCCCGAAGTGGCCGGCCCGATCACAGGCTCCGCGAAGCAATCCAGTTTGCCTGGACCAGAGCTGGATTGCTTCGTCGCTTCGCTCCTCGCAATGACGCAACAAAGGAGAAGACCATGCTGAAATTTTATTACAGCGGCGCGCCGAACCCGACCAAGGTCGCGCTGTTCCTGGAAGAAACCGGCACGCCTTACGAGGCCGTCCCGGTCGACACCCGCAAGGGCGAGCAACACAAGCCTGAGTTTCTGGCGATCAATCCGAATGCCAAATTGCCGGCCATTGTCGACGGCGATGTCACGGTGTTCGACTCAAGCGCGATCCTGCTCTATCTCGCCGAGAAGACCGGCAAGTTCCTGCCGGCCAAGACCGATAAGGCGCGCGGCGAGCTGCTGTCATGGATGTTTTTCGTGTCGTCCGGCGTCGGCCCGTATTTCGGCCAGTCGGTGCACTTCCGCAATTACGCGCCGGAGAAGCTGCCCTACGCCATCAACCGCTATGTCTTCGAGGCGCATCGGCACGCCGGCATTCTCGATGCGCGGCTCGCCAAGCACAAATTCATGTTGGGCGATACCTACACCATCGTCGACATGAACGTGTGGGGCTGGGCGCGCATGCTGCCGAACGTGGTCGGCGAGGGCGCGTGGGACAAATACAAGAACCTCAAGCGGCTGGTCGACGAGATCAACGCGCGTCCCGCCGCGCAAAAGGCAAACACGCTGAAGGACCGTCACAAGTTCAAGACCGAGATGGACCAGGAAGCGCTGCACGCCATGTTCCCTCATCTAAAGGAAAAGGCCGCGTAGTTTTGTTCCGTCACCCTGAGGCGGCCGCGAAGCGGCCCTCGAAGGACGACGGCCCGGGCGGTTCATCCTGCGAGGCTCGCTTCGCTCGCACCTCAGGATGACGGTATTGAGTTCAAAAAAAAACGGCGCGGCTTTGCAGGCCGCGCCGTTCGTATTTCTGAAGCCGAAGCTGTTACTGGAACAGCTTCATGGCATTTTGCAGCGTTTGCAGCACGCCCCAAGCCAAGGGGATGCCGACAAAGCCCCAGGCGAGAATGAGCTGCAATGTCGAGCTGCCGGTCTGTTGGTTTGAATTGGGCATGACCGTTTCTCCTTTAAGCGCCAGCCGGCCGACCGGCGGCGGCGACATTCGCCGCTCCGGCAAGTCCGGTATTGCGATCGGGTTGCATGTGGAAGCGCTTATCAACTGCCTTGATCATAAGATTGCAGAGGAAGCCGATAACCAGCAAGCCCGCCATGATGAACATGGTGACGTTGTAGGCTTGCGCTTTCGGCACGCCACTGTCGATCTGATACTGGCGGATATAGTTGACCAGCACCGGTCCGAACACGCCGGCCGCCGACCATGCCGTGATCAGCCAGCCATGAATGGCGCCGACATAGCGTGTGCCGAACATATCCTTCAGATAGGCCGGCACGGTGGCGAAGCCGCCGCCATACATGCTCATGATGATCACGAAGCAGAGCACGAACAGGCCCACGCTGCCGATCGAGCCGGTCCACGGCACCAAGCAGTACAGCAACGTGCCGAGCGCAAAGAAGCAGAAATAGGTATTCTTGCGCCCGATATAGTCGGAGGTCGAAGCCCAGAAGAAACGGCCCAGCATGTTGAACAGGCTGAGCAGTCCAACAAAGCCAGCCGCCGCGACGACCGAAACCTTGCCCGGGAACATTTCCTGGCTCATGGCGGACGCCTGCCCGAGCACGCCGATGCCGGCGGTGACGTTGAGGCAGAGCACCCACCAGATCAGCCAGAACTGCGGCGTCTTGATCGCGTCATAGACATAGACGTCGTTCCTGGTGATCAGCTTCTGCTCGACGACCGGTGGCGTGTAGCCTTCCGGCTTCCACCCCGGCGCCGGAATCCGCACGATGAAGGCGCCGACCATCATGAAAATGAAGTAGACGATGCCAAGCGCGATGAAGGTCTCGGCGACACCGACATGGGTTGGCGTTGAGAAGTGCGCCATCAGCCAAACCGAAAGCGGTGAGGCGATGAAGGCGGCGCCGCCGAAGCCCATGATCGCCATGCCGGTCGCCATGCCGGGCCGGTCGGGGAACCATTTGATCAGGGTCGACACCGGCGAGATATAGCCAAGGCCAAGGCCGCAGCCGCCCAACACGCCATAACCCAGATAAACGACCCAGAGATTGTGGATATAGACGCCGAACGCCGAAACCAGAAAGCCGCCGCCAAAGCAGCAAGCGGCCGCAAACATCGCTTGGCGCGGACCGCCCTCCTCGACCCAGCGGCCAAAAATGGCTGCCGAGGTGCCGAGGATGAAGATGCCGATCGAGAAAATCCAGCCGAGATCGGTCAGCTTCCAGTCATCCGGCGCGGATGCCGTGATGCCGATTAATTTCGTCATCGGCAAATTGA
This sequence comes from uncultured Alphaproteobacteria bacterium, assembly GCA_963784005.1. Taxonomy (GTDB): domain Bacteria; phylum Pseudomonadota; class Alphaproteobacteria; order Rhizobiales; family Xanthobacteraceae; genus BOG-931. Next base: position 12,949 of record CAWAPT010000015.1, read on the forward strand.
AAACGCTGAACGCATAAGCCTGGCCGATGCACAGATGGATGCAGAGTGCCGCGGGCGGCACCATCCACCGGCTGAAGCCAGGCTTGGCGATCGTGTGACTACGATCGAGAAAAGGGAGCAATGCCATTGCGCGATCCTCCTTGGTGTCCCCAGTCGCTCAGAGCCGCAGTTTTTTATCGAAGCGTCCCTTTTGGGACGGCGCGGCTTGGCGTTTTTCTTAGTACCGGCAAGAATCTACCTGTAGCCGCAGCGCAATAGCAAGTTCGACTATAGTCAACGGCGCGATCTTCTCGCGCCGCCAGCGGCCTTGCGATTGGGATTGCTCCCACGCGCCGATGGCGCCGAAGAACCTAGTGGTGGTCACAATCCCTCCCGCAACGAGCCTCCGCTACAAAAGGTATTCTATTATCAATGGCTTACATCAATTGTCCAAATCTAAGCCGCGCTGCAATGCCCCGGGGCAGGTGCGTCGCGCTATCGCAAAGGTGATCACCGCAGCACACACTGTGGGGCCAAGTGTCGCGGCGCGATGTGGATGTGATTGTCGCCGGCCTCCTTAGCTCTGTTCCAATTGGCGTTTTTGGGTCTTAAAAGGACATCATGAGCTTGACCGAGCCGCCGCCGACACTGCCGCCCGACGACAAGGGACGAGCCGGCCGCCGCCGCCCGGCGCGCACGCCGAAGGGGCGCCAGGTCGATCCCAAAGCACTCGAAGAGGTGCTCGCGCTCCTCACCGACCGGCCGCGCCGGCGTGATTTGCTCATCGAACATCTGCACCTGATCCAAGATCACTACGGCCACTTGTCCGCCGCCCATCTCGCCGCGCTGGCGCAGGAGATGCGGCTCGCGCTCACCGAGGTCTATGAGGTCGCGACCTTCTACGCCCATTTCGATGTGGTGAAGGAAGGCGAGACGCCGCCGCCGCCCGTCACCGTCCGGGTGTGCGATTCATTATCCTGCGCCCTGGCCGGTTCCGAGCATCTGCTCGACGCTTTGCCGAAAAAGCTCGGTGCCGGCGTGCGCGTGGTGCGTGCGCCCTGCATGGGCGCCTGCGATCGCGCGCCGGTCTGCGCGGTCGGTCATGTCCAGGTCATGCAAGCCGATGCCGCCAAGGTTACCGCGGCCGCCGTCAAGCCGCCGCATGCCCACGCTTATCCGACACCGAACGCGTTCGCTGCTTATGTGAAAGCCGGGGGCTATAAACTGCTCAAAGCTTGCATCGCCGGCACGCGCGGCCGCGACGATGTGATCAAGATCGTCAGCGACGCCGGCTTGCGCGGGCTTGGCGGCGCCGGATTTCCCACAGGCCGCAAATGGTCGCTGGTGCGCGCCGAGCCGGCGCCGCGCCTGTTTGCCGTCAATTGCGACGAAGGCGAGCCGGGCACCTTCAAGGATCGTTATTATCTCGAACGCGATCCGCATCGTTTCATCGAGGGCATGCTGATCGCGGCCTGGATCGTCGAGGCGGCCGATACTTACCTCTATGTCCGCGACGAATATCCCGAACTGATCCTGCTGCTGCGCGATGAAATCGCCAAGGCCGAGGAAGCGGGCCTATCGGCGCACACCAAGATCCATCTGCGCCGCGGCGCCGGTGCTTATATCTGCGGCGAAGAATCCGCGATGATCGAATCGATCGAGGGCAAGCGCGGTCTGCCGCGTCATCGGCCGCCCTATCTGGCCCAGGTCGGGCTGTTCGGCCGGCCGACGCTCGAACAGAATGTCGAGACGCTTTATTGGATTCGCGACCTGGTCGAGAAAGGCCCCGACTGGTTCACCGCGCAGGGCCGTCACGACCGCAGGGGCTTTCGCAGCTTCTCAGTCTCAGGCCGGGTCAAGAATCCGGGGGTAAAACTCGCCCCCGCAGGCGTCACGGCGCGCGAACTGATCGAGGAGTTTTGCGGCGGCATGGCCCAAGGTCACGCCTTCAAAGGCTACCTGCCGGGCGGTGCCTCCGGCGGCATCCTGCCGGCCGCCATGGCCGACATCCCGCTCGATTTCGGCACCCTGGAAAAATACGGCTGCTTCGTCGGCTCCCACGCGGTTGTGATCCTGTCCGACAAGGACGATATGAAGGCTGTGGCGCTCAACCTCATCAAATTCTTCGAGGACGAGAGTTGCGGGCAGTGTACGCCATGCCGGGTCGGCACCGAGAAGGCGGCGCACCTCATGGCCCAAGGGCCATGGGATCCTGCCCTCCTCGATGAGCTGTCGGCCTTGATGCGCGACGCCTCGATCTGCGGCCTCGGCCAGGCGGCGCCCAATCCTTTGCTTTGTGTGCTAAAATACTTTCCCGATGAACTAACCAAGCCGCTGGGACATTGGTGAATATATAGGGTTTACGCGATGAACGATGGCAACGGACGAAAACCAGTCGGCTACGGCCACGACAAGAAGGGCGCCGCGGGCGGTGCCGACTACGGCCACGGCAAGCCGGGTGTGGCGCACACGGCACCGGCCGATAAGCCCGCTGGCAAGGGCGAAGCCAGCGCCACCAAGCCTTCGGCCAACAAGACCTTCACCATCGACGAACGCGAGATCGATATCCGCGAAGGCGAGACGATTTTCAACGCCGCGCGCCGTCTCGCTATCGATCTGCCGCACCTGTGCTATTCGCCGCAGCCCGGCTATCGGCCGGACGGCAATTGCCGCGTCTGCATGGTCGAGATCGAGGGCGAGCGCGTGCTGGCCGCAAGCTGCATCCGCACGCCTTCGCCCGGCATGAAGGTCAAGACCCAGACCGATCGCGCCAAAACCGCACGCAAGATGGTCGCCGAGCTGTTGCTCACCGATCAGCCCGATCAGGCCCACGCGCACGATCCCAATTCCGAAATGTGGAAAGTCGCGACGCGGATGGGCCTTAAACAGGGCCGCTTCCCGAAGCGTGAAGCGATCATCGTGCCGGCGCCCGACCGCAGCCATGTGGCGATGGCGGTCAATCTCGATGCCTGCATCCAATGCAATCTCTGCGTCCGCGCCTGCCGCGAAGTGCAGGTCAACGACGTCATCGGCATGGCCGGCCGCGGCCATGGCGAGAAGATCGTGTTCGACTTCGACGATCCGATGGGAGGGTCGACCTGCGTCGCCTGCGGCGAATGCGTGCAGGCCTGCCCGACCGGCGCGCTGATGCCGGCGACGATGGTGGATGACAACAACGTCTATAAAGGCAAGCCCGACTACACCGTCGACAGCGTCTGCCCCTATTGCGGCGTCGGCTGCCAGCTCACTTATCAGATCAAGGACGACAAGATTGCCGCCGTCACCGGCCGCAACGGTCCGGCCAACGAGAACCGGCTCTGCGTCAAAGGCCGCTTCGGCTTCGACTATGTGCACAATCCGCAACGCCTCTTGAAGCCGATGATTCGCAAGGACGGCGTGCCCAAGGTGGCGCACGAGTTCATCGACCCGTCGAATCCGTGGACGCATTTCCGCGAGGCGACGTGGGACGAGGCGCTCGACCGCGCCGCCGAGGGCTTGAAGAAAATCCGCGACCGCGACGGCCCGAACGCGCTGGCCGGCTTCGGCTCGGCCAAAGGTTCGAACGAGGAAGCCTATCTATTCCAGAAACTGGTGCGCACCGGTTTCGGCACCAATAATGTCGATCACTGCACGCGGCTGTGCCATGCCTCTTCGGTCGCGGCCTTGCTCGAAGGGGTCGGCTCCGCGGCGGTGACCGCGACCTTCAACGAATGCAAGAATTCCGATGTCATTATCGTCATCGGCGCCAACCCGACCGAAAACCATCCGGTCGCCGCCACCTTCTTCAAGCAGGCCGCCAAGCGCGGCGCCAAGCTTGTCGTGATGGATCCGCGCGGGCAAGCGCTCAAGCGCCATGCCTGGCGGATGATGCAGTTCAAGAACGGCGCCGACGTCGCCATGCTCAACGCCATGCTCAACGTCATCGTGACCGAGAAGCTCTACGACCAGCAATATATCCAGACCTATGTCGAAGGCTTCGAGGCGTGGAAGGAAAATATCAAGGATTTTACGCCGGAGGAGATGGCGCCGATCTGCGGCGTCCCCGCCGACACGCTGCGTGAGGTCGCGCGCACCTATGCGCGCGCGCAGAGCGCCATCATCTTCTGGGGCATGGGCGTTTCGCAGCACACCCACGGCACCGACAATGCGCGCTGCCTGATCGCGCTGTCGCTGATCACCGGCCAGATCGGCCGACCCGGCACCGGGCTGCATCCGCTGCGCGGCCAGAACAACGTGCAGGGCGCGTCCGACGCCGGCCTCATCCCGATGTTCTTCCCTGACTACAGGTCGGTGGAGAATCCGGACATTCGCGCCGAATATGAGAAGGCCTGGGGCGTCAAGCTCGATCCGAAAAAGGGCAAGACCGTGGTCGAGATCATGGACGCGGTCCACCACGACGAGATCAAGGGCATGTATATCGAGGGCGAAAACCCGGCGATGTCGGATCCCGACCTCAACCACGCCCGCCAGGCGCTCGCGCATCTCGAGCATCTGGTGGTGCAGGACCTCTTCCTCACCGAGACAGCGGTCTATGCCGACGTGGTGCTGCCGGCCTCCGCTTGGCCGGAGAAGGACGGCACCGTCACCAACACCAATCGCCAAGTGCAGATGGGCCGCCAGGCGCTGCCGTTGCCGGGCGACACGCGTCACGATTTGTGGATCATCCAGGAAATCGCCAACCGATTGGGTTGCGGCTGGACCTACAAGCATGTCAGCGAAGTCTTCACCGAGATGGCGGCGATGATGCCGGCGCTCGCCAATATCAGCTGGGACCGTGTCGAACGCGAAAACGCCGTGACCTATCCGACCGATGGGCCGGACCAGCCGGGCCGCGACGTCGTGTTCGACAAAGGTTTCCCGCGGCCGGGCGGTTTTGCCAAACTGGTAGCGACCAAGCTTGCGCCGCCGGACGAAGTGCCGGACGAAGACTATCCGTTCATCCTCACCACCGGCCGGGAGCTCGAACACTGGCACACCGGCGCGATGACGCGCCGCGCCACTGTGCTCGACGCGCTCGAGCCGGGTGCGGTCGCGTCGGTGTCGCGCGGTACCATCGAGAAACTCGGCATCAAACCGGGCGATCCGATCCGCGTCGCCACCCGCCGCGGCACGGTCGAGCTATACTCGCGCCAGGACGACGCCATTCCGGACGGCGTGGTGTTCATTCCCTTCGCCTTTGTCGAAGCGGCGGCGAACCTGCTGACCAATCCCAAGCTCGATCCGTTCGGTAAGATTCCCGAATTCAAGTTCTGCGCGGCGAAGGTCGAGGCGATCGATCCGGCGGCACGGGTGGCCGCGGAGTAGGCGCGCAGCGGTTGGCGGAAACGACGTTCATGAGAGTTGTTCAACTCCGTCGGGGCGGCGCGTACCGCGATGAGCAATAACGACCCGCATGACGCGATCGAGCGCCTTGAGGCGGATATCGAAGATCTCGCCGCCAAGATCGAGAACTGCCGCAAATTCATCTGGGCTGGGCGGATCGCGATGGTGGGTGGCACCATTGTCCTTGCTGCAATTTTGCTTGGCGCAATCCGGTCCGATCTGACATGGATGGCGGGCGCGATGGCTGCGATCCTCGGCGGCATCGTCGTGTTCGGATCCAACGACAGCACCGCAAAAGAAGCGGCGAATGAAATGGCCGCGGCCGAGGCCAGTCGCGCCGCGCTGATCGGCTCGATCGATCTGCGGGTTGTCCCCCGCGCCCGACATTACATTAGGCCGCAGCGCTACTTCTTTTCGTCCTTGAAATACGCCTCGACCGGCCCGGTGAGCTTGATCAGCAGCGGGTTGCCATGGCGATCCTTGGTCTTGCCGGCCTCGACGCGGATCCAGCCCTCGCTCACGCAATATTCCGTGACGTTGGTCTTCTCGGCGCCTTTGAAGCGTATGCCGACGTCGCGCTCGAGCGCCTTGGCGTCGAAATACGGGCTGCGCGGATCGGTGGAGAGACGGTCGGGCGGGGATTTGGGCATCGCTGTCCTCTGCCTAGCTTACGGACTTTCCGCAAGGGGGACCGTGGGTTACACTGGCATAATGTCTCTTGCCGCCGATTCCCTGCCGCCATTCCCGGCCTTAGGCTTGCCGCGTCACGACTGGACGCGCGGCGAGGTGGGCGCGCTGTTCGATCTGCCGTTTCCGGAGCTGATGTTCCAGGCGCAGAGCGCGCATCGGGCGAATTTCGATCCGACCGAGGTGCAGATTTCGACGCTGTTGTCGATCAAGACCGGCGGCTGTCCGGAGGATTGCGCCTATTGCCCGCAAAGCGCGCGCTACGACACCGGCGTGCGCGCGGAAAAGCTGATGGCGCTCGACGCCGTGCTGGCGGAAGCGCGCGCCGCGAAAAGCGCCGGCGCCAGCCGCTTCTGTATGGGCGCGGCCTGGCGCGAGCCGAAGGACCGCGACCTCGACACTGTTTGCGCGATGGTGGAGGGGGTGCGGGCGCTGGGGCTCGAAACCTGCGCCACGCTCGGCATGCTGACCGCGCCGCAAGCACGCCGGCTGAAAGGCGCCGGGCTCGATTACTACAACCACAATCTCGATACTTCGCCCGAGTTCTACGACCGCATCATCACCACGCGGACCTACCAGGACCGCCTGGAGACGCTCGATCACGTGCGCGGCGCCGGCATCCATGTCTGCTGCGGCGGCATCGTCGGCATGGGCGAGACGCGCGGAGATCGGATCGGCATGATCGCCGTACTGGCGAGCTTGCCGGTGCATCCGGAATCGGTGCCGATCAACATGCTGGTCAAGGTCGCCGGCACGCCGCTCGCTGGCCAAGGTATTTCAGATTCGGGCGCGTTTGACCCGCTCGAATTCGTGCGCACCATCGCCGTCGCCCGCATTACCATGCCGCGCTCAGTGGTGCGGCTTTCTGCCGGCCGCGAGGACATGAGCGAAGAGACCCAGGCTTTGTGTTTCCTGGCCGGCGCCAATTCGATCTTTTATGGGCCGAAATTATTGACGACGCCAAATCCCGGGCGCGACCGCGATCGCGAATTGATGGATAAGCTCGGCTTGGCGCCGATGGGGCCGACACAGACCGACAGTCAGTTCGGCAATTCATGACGCCAGAACAAGTCGCCGGAGACCGCAAGCGTCCCGCGCTGCTCGCCACGCTTTGCGTCATTGTCGTTGCCGCGGTCGCACTGTCAGCCGCCGCGCTTGCCGAGCCGCCAAGCGATATCCTGAGCCGGGATAGCGTGCTGCGCGATCCCGATATTCCTTCTTTGGGAAATCCGAACGGCAACCTGACCGTTGTCGAATTTTTCGACTACCAGTGCCCGTATTGCAAGAAGCTGGCGCCGGAGCTCGCAAAACTCGTACAGGACGACGGCAATATCAGGATTGTGCTGAAGGATTGGCCGATCTTCGGTGAGGCTTCTGTGTTCGCCGCCCGGTTGGCTTTGGCGTCGAAATATCAAAACAAATATTCGCAAGCCCACGACGCCTTGATCGGCGCGAATACCAAGCTGACCGAGGCTGCGGTCAACGACCTTCTCGCCAAGGCCGGTATCGATGTCGCCGCGGCGGCATCGGATCTGCAAACGCATCAAAAGTCGATCGATGATCTGTTGGCCCGCAACAGCGCGCAAGCCGAGGCGTTCGGATTTGACGGCACGCCGGGCTTCATCGTCGGCACGTTCCGGATTCCCGGCGTGCTGGACATGAATGTCTTCAAGCAAGTGGTGGCCGATGCCCGCGCGGCGGCGAAGAAGCAGCACTGATCATGGGCGACGACGATTACGCGCCCGCCGCTCCGCCATCCGCCCGCGGATCGTGGGCGGCTTCGCAACTGCCGTCCTTGTGCAGCACCGCCGCGCCGGCGTGGCCCATGACGTCGGAATAGGGCTCCGGCAAAACCTCGACATCGTGGCCGGCTGCGGCAAGCGCCTCGATCACGTTGCCGTCGAAGCGCCGTTCCAGGCGCAGCGCCGTCCGCGCCGCGCCCCAGGTGCGGCCGAGCACCCAGCGCGGGCGATCGAGGGCGTCCGCTAGCGACTCGCGGAAATTGACATAGCGCGTGAACACGGCGCCTTGGGTTTGCGGCTGGCCGTCGCCGCCCATGCAGCCATAAGCCATGATGCGGCCGTCTTTGAGCACCGCGAGCGCCGGGTTGAGCGTGTGGAACGGCAGCCGGCCGGGCACGAGATAATTCAGCGCGCCGGCTTGCAGTGAAAAACTCGCGCCGCGGTTTTGCATCAGCACGCCGGTTGCCGGCAGCACGCAGCCGGAGCCGAACTCCCAATAAAGCGATTGGATGTAGGAGACGACAAGGCCGCTGGCGTCGGCAGAGCCCATCCAGATCGTGTCGCCGGCGCCGGCGCCGGCGGCGGGCGGCCAGGGCGCGGCTTTATTGCGGTCGATCTCCATCGCCTCACTGGCGATGAAACGCTCCTCGAGAACAGCGGTCGAGCGCATGCGCCAGATAATGCGGGTCGGTGACGACGCGGTCGCGCACGCGCAACGCCCGCCTGGTCGCCTCGACCAGGCCATGGATGTGATCGAAACCTTCCGCTTCCGTCACCTTCAATCGCGCGAACAGCGCGAGAATCATCAACGAAACCACGCCTTGGGTTGGCGCATCGGTATTGTAGACGGTGCCAAACGGTAGATCGACGTGCAGCGGTTCGGCGAAGCTCGCGGTGTAACGCGACAAATCGTTGCGCGTCACTGGACTGCCGATGCGTTCGAGATCGGCGGCAATTTCGCGGCCGACGTCGCCACGATAAAAATCGTCGAGGCCGGCGCGCGCCAGATGATCGAGCGTTTGCGCCAAGGCCGCCTGCTTGAGTTTGGCGCCGACCGCTGGCGGTTTGCCGTCGAGCAAAAAAGTCGCGGCGAAACCCGGCACGTCCTTAAGTTCGGCCAAATGGGCTGCCGTCAGCCGCGCTTGGCTGCGCGTCACCGCATAGCCGTCGCGGGCTTGCACGATGGCCGCCGCCAGCACCACTTCGAGCGGCAATCTGCCGCCGGTCGCTTTCGCCATTTCGAGTGCCAGCAGCCAGCCGCCGATGGTGCCGGGCACGGTGAGCGCGGCGCGCGGTCCGCGGGGCGGGATGGTCTCGCACTCGCGATAAAGCTCGGGCTTCGCTTGCTGGCCAGCGGGACCCGCCGCCATGGCGGCGCGCACGCGGCCGGACGGCAGGCGAACGAGCCAGAAGCCGTCGCCGCCGATATGGTTCATATGCGGATAGACCGCAACGATCGAGGCCGCCATGGCGACCATCGCTTCGAGCGCGTTGCCGCCCTCGGCGAGGATTTGGCGGCCGGCTTCGACCGCGGCGAAGTGCGGCGCACAAACGACGCCGCGGCGATGGCCGGCGCTGTGCAGATCCATTAATTCACCGCGACCGGCGCAAAGCCGCGTTTGCGAAGGAGCGCGTTTGCGCTCGGCAGCCGGCCGCGAAAGGCTTTGTAGGCGTCGGCGGGATCCTGCGCGCCACCGGTGGCGTAGATCGTCTCGCGCAGCCGTTTAGCCGTTGCCGGATCGAAAATGTCGCCGGTTTCCTCGAACGCCGCGAACGCATCGGCATCGAGCACTTCCGACCACATATAGCTGTAATAGGCCGCGGCATAAAAGTCGCCGGAGAAGACGTGGCCGAAGTGCGGCGACCGATGCCGCATGACGATTTCGTCGGGCATGCCGATGCGGTCGAGCGCCGCTTTTTCGAAGGCGGTGGAGTCAATGTCGCCGGGCGACGGCAGCGAGTGAAACTCGAGATCGACGACGGCCGAAGCGATGTATTCGAGCGTGCTGCATCCGACGTTGAAATTGCGCGCGGCGAGGAGCCGCTGCAGAAGTTGTTCCGGCATCGGTTCGCCGGTCTGGTAGTGCAGCGCAAACCGCCGCAGCACCTCCGGCTGTTGCAGCCAATGCTCGTAAAGCTGCGACGGCAGTTCGACGAAATCGGTGGCGACATTGGTGCCGGAAATTTTCGGATAGGTGACGGCGGAGAGCAGGCCATGCAGCGCATGGCCGAATTCGTGAAACAGCGTGCGCGCGTCATCGAAGCTCAAGAGCGTCGGCTCGCCGTCGGCCGCCTTGGCGAAATTGCAGACATTGACGATCAGCGGCGTAACGTCGCCCGAGAGTTTTTCCTGGTCGCGCAGCGAGGTCATCCAGGCGCCGCTGCGCTTTGACGGCCGCGCGAAATAGTCGCCGAAGAACAACCCGATCTTCTTGCCGCCCTCGCCGCGCACCTCCCATACCCGTACGTCGGCATGCCAGGCCGGAACGTCCGGGCGCGGCAAAAAGCTCAAGCCGAACAAGCGCCGCGCCGTATAGAAAGCGGCTTCGACGATGCGATCGAGATTGAGATAGGGCTTGATTGCCGCCTCGTCGAAATCGCAGCGGCGCTGCCGCAGCTTCTCGACGTAATAGCGCCAGTCCCAGGGCGCGAGCTTGAAATTGCCGCCGTCCTCGGTCACCAGCTCTTGCAGGGCGTCGCGATCGGCGAGCGCGCTTGCGCGCGCCGGCGCCCACACCGTGTCGAGAAGCTTGCGGACATTGGCTGGCGTTTTCGCCATCTCATCCTCGAGACGGTAAGCGGCAAAATCGGAAAAGCCAAGCAGTCGCGCGCGCTCGGCGCGCAGCCGCACTATTTCCGCGATCGCGGCCTTGTTGTCGGTCGCGCCGCCGTTGTCGCCGCGCATGATAAAGGCGCGAAAGGCTTTTTCGCGGAGCTCGCGCCGGTCGGAAAATTGCAGGAAAGGCTCGACGCTGGAGCGTGACAGCGTGACGGCATAGCCGTCGAGCCCGCGCTCCTCTGCTTCGGCGCGCATGGCCTCACGCATAAAATCCGGCAGCCCGGTAAGCTCGGCTTCCTCGATCTGGAGCGTGAAGGCTTGCTCATCGGCGAGCACATTCTGGCTGAACGCGGTGGAGAGCGAGGCGAGGCGTTCGATGATCTCGCCAAGACGCTTTTTGCCTTCGGCGTCGAGCGCCGCGCCGGAGCGGCGGAAGCCGGTGTGATAGCGTTCGAGCACGCGCTTTTGCTCGGCATCAAGGCCGAGTTTGTCGGCGCCGCGCATGACGGTGTCGATGCGCCGGAACAGCGGCTCATTGGTGTCGATCTTGTTGAAATGCCGCGCGATCCGTGGCGACAATTCGCGCTCGATATCGAGCAGGACATCGTTGCTATGCGTGCCAGCGAGCACGTGAAAGACATTGCTGACGCGCTCCAGCGTCTTGCCGCTTCGTTCCAGTGCCGCGACCGTATTGTCGAAATCCGGCGGAGCGGGGTCCACCGCGATGGCCGCGATTTCCGCCTCATGCTCGGCCAGCGCCCGCGCATAGGCCGGAATGAAATGTTCGGGCTCGATGCGGTCGAACGGCGCGACCCCGTCAGGGGTGGTCCAAGGCTCGAAAAACGGGTTGCCGGAAGTGGCCGGCATGGTGGCAGCGGCCGGCATGCCGGAAGGGGTGGGCTGGGTCATGGGGGGGTCTTACCAAATGCAGGTCTAGCCGTGATATATGTCACCGCCAGGGCCGCTAAAACCCGCACGGAGCGCCAACATGCCTCGTCACGCCCATTATGTGCCGCACGGCGTCATTCCGGCCGTCTTATTGCCGTTCGCGGACGACCTTACCATCGACGAAAAGAGCTTCCGCAAACATCTCGCCGACGTGGCGGCGACCGAAGGCCTTTCCGCCGTCACCATCAACGCCCATTCGACCGAAGTCGCCTCGTGCAGCTTCGATGAGCAGCGCCAAATTCTCGACATCGCGCAGGACGAGATCGGCGGCCGGCTGCCGATCGTCAATGGCGTATGGGCCGACGGCAGCCTCGAAGCCGCGCGTATCGCGGGCATGGCGGAGGCGGGCGGCGCCTCCGCGCTCTTGATATTCCCGCCGGCGCCGTTCACGCTGGGCCAGTCGCCGGCCATGGCGGTTGAGCACTTCAAGCGGATCGCCGACGCCACGAGCCTGCCGCTGATCGCGTTCCAATACCCGCTGGCGACCGGCCAGGGCTATCCGCGCGACACGCTCCTCAAAATGATCGAGGAGGTGCCGACCATCCGCGCCATCAAGGACTGGGCCGGCAATGTGCCGCAGCACGAGATGCATATCCGCGAGCTGCAGGGCCTCAAGCGGCAGGTCAATGTGCTGACGACCCACAGCGCCTGGCTTCTCAGCTCTCTGGTGCTCGGCTGCAACGGGCTCCTGTCCGGCTCCGGCAGCGTCATTCCCGACCTTCAGGCGGCGATGTTCCGGGCGGTGCGCGCAGGCGACCTCGCCGAGGCGAAACGGCTCAACGACCGCATTTATCCGCTGGCGCGGGTGTTCTATGCCGATCCGTGGGTGGACATGCACAACCGCATGAAGGAAGCGCTGGTCTTGCTGGGCCGCCTGCCGCGCGCCGTGGTGCGGCCGCCTTTGGTCAAGATCGGCCGCGCCGAGATCGAGCGCATCCGCGCCGCTCTGGTCGAGGCTGGGCTGCTGGCGCCGAAAGCCAATAGGGACGCCGCATAATTGCTCCCCCTCTCCCGGAACGGAAGAGGGGAGTTGTCGCCTTGAATTACCCGAGCCTTTCGGACAAATTGCCGCCGTGATGAACAGCACTCAACCGCCGCGCTCCCGCCGCATTCTCTGGCCGAACATCCTGACCGTGGTCAGCGCGGCGATTTTGATCAGCGCCGAAGTGTTCGGCGCGGCCTTCGCCGGCAGCTGGGCGATCGCCAACCTGTTTGCGCTCGGCACGCTGGGCGCCCGCGTGCTCGACGGGCTCTTCATCCTGTGCGGGATCGCGGTGATGGTGCAGTTTTTGCGCGCCGCGCGCCGCGTCGAACCGTTCTCGGCGGACTGACGCGCGCCGCGTGGCGCCAATTCACAGCCGCGTCGCGAATTTACATTTCCTTAAGACTAAAAAGCTTGCGCCCCTGGGCAAAATCCCTTATTGCCGTTTTGCCCAATTTCGCACGTGCCTGTGGCCGTGTGTCGGTCGGTGGGTATCCGGACAAGAGGCCGGACAGCCGCCTAAGGAAGAGACGCTACTTCCTTGCTCATGCGACCGGCAGCCGGAGGCGAAACCGGCAATGCCCGCTCTCCACGGGCGACGCGGCTTAAAGCAACGACGGAAGGGCTTTTTTGGTTACTGCCCGGCGCCAATGCCGGGGATACCGAAAGGGCTTGTCCTTCTTTGCCAGCAGTGCGGAACGGGATTTCCCTCATCCGGACCAAGGCAGCAATCACGGCGACGGCAGTGCTCCGCGCGTCCGCGGAACCACGGCTGCCGCAGTAGGTTCACCTCGGCGGCTGCGCCGCCGGCCCGGATAGGGAGTTATTTCGATATGACGGCACGCATCCGCGAATTCCTCAAGCAACGCACCGATCTCGGACCCTGCCTCGTCGTCGATCTCAACGTCGTGCGCGAGAACTATCAGAACTTCGCCAAGGCCTTGCCGGACACCAAGGTGTTCTACGCCGTGAAGGCCAATCCGGCGCCGGAAATCCTCAAGCTTTTGGCCGGGCTCGGCTGCTGCTTCAACGTCGCCTCGGTGAGCGAGACGCAGGACGCGCTCGCCGCGGGCGCTTCGCCCGACCGCATCTCCTACGGCAATACCATCAAGAAAGAGACCGAGATCGCGGAAGCCTTCCGGCTCGGCGTCACGCTGTTCGCGATCGATTGCGAGGCCGAGATCGAGAAGGTGGCGCGCGCCGCCCCCGGCAGCCGCGTCATCTGCCGCATCCATTGCGACGGCTCGGGCTCCGAATGGCCGCTATCGCGCAAATTCGGCTGCGAGCCGGACTATGCCACCGACATTTTGGAACTCGCGCATAAGCGCGGGCTCGTCCCGTACGGCATCTCATTCCATGTCGGCTCGCAGCAGCACAATGTCGAGGCCTGGGACCGCGCGCTGGCTTCGACCGCGGCGATTTTCCGCTCCTGCGCCGAGCGCGGCATTAGCCTCGCCATGGTCAATCTCGGCGGCGGCTTCCCGGCGAAATACATCCGCAAGACGCCGAAGCTCGAGAGCTACGGCAAGGCGATCTTCAAGGCACTGCGCAAGCATTTCGGCAATAATCTGCCCAACACCATTGTCGAGCCCGGCCGCGGCCTGGTTGGCAATGCCGGCGTCATCGAGGCTGAGGTGGTGCTGATCGCCAAGCGCAGTCCCGAGGACGAGGTGCGCTGGGTCTATCTCGACATCGGCAAGTTCCATGGCCTGGCCGAGACCATCGGCGAATCGATCCGCTACCCGATCCGCACCACCCACGATCGCGACGAGATGGTGCCGTGCATCATTGCCGGTCCGACCTGCAACTCGGTCGATGTCCTATACGAAAAGACACCCTATCCGCTGCCGGTCACGCTTGCCATCGGCGACAAGGTGCTGATCGAGGCGGCCGGTGCTTACACCGCGACCTATTCGTCGGTCGGCTTCAACGGCTACCCGCCGCTGCGGCAATATGTGATCTGATCTTATTCCCCTCCCCGCGCGCGGGAGGGGTTTTCCTATTTTGGCTGAACGCTCGGATCGCCGCCCGGACTGCCGGGCGGCGGGATCACCGGCATCTTGCCGGCCGGCGGCGTCGGCGCTTTCATGCCGGGATCGACATTGGGCGGGCAGATGACGCCGTTCGACCGATCGAGCTTGTCGCTCAAAGTCTGATTGGGCGAACTGCGCGCGTCGGGTGCACACGCCTTCGGGTCGGTGTTTTGCGCTTGGGCAGATACCGCCAGAGCAAGCGTAAGCGCCAGCGCGACAAAGGATTTTAGCGTGGTCGCGTCCATAAACACGATAACGGCCGGCCAGGAGCGCAGTTCCGGCGATCTCCGGCAAGTCACGCCAGATCGATGATTCCGGCCTCGCCACTCTCGGTGCCGAAGGCGAGCAGAAGGCCATCTTCGCTCCAGGCCAGCGCCGTGACCGGCGCATCGCCCGGCTTCTTGGCTAAAATTTCGGCGCCGTCGTCGATGCGCAGCAGCAGCACCAGGCCGTCGCCATAGCCGGCGGCGACGATGTCTTGCTTGGGGTGGCAGGCGACCACCGCGATGCGGTGCTCGGAGGGCGCCAGCACGCGCGGTTGCTTGCCCATCGGGCCGTCTTTCGACTGGAACGGCCACAGAATGAGCTGCGTCGCGCCGGAGGTCGCCAGGAAGTTGCCGCCGGCGGTCCAGCCGAACGAGGTGACTCGCGCGGCATAGCCGGACATGCGCATGTGCTGGCGATCCATCAGGCGCCAGCCGTGCAGCATCGGCTCTTGCATGGTGGTGACGAGAAACCGGCCGTCCGGGCTCACCGTGGCGCCGAGATGCGAGCCTTTCCATTCGAGCTTTTCCGGCGTGGCGCCCACCGCATTGGGAAACCACAGCGTGGCGCCATTGTAATGCGCAACGGCAAGCCGAAAGCCCTTGGGCAAAAAGACAAGGCCGCCGACACTCGACGGCGCCTCGAATTGCCGTGCCGCCTCCTCGCTTCCCCGCGAGCGCGCAGCGCGGGGGAGCACGAACGCCGTCTTGCCGGCCGACCACGCCACCGCGCCGTCCGGCCCGAGCGCGACATGATCGATCCAGCGATGCTTAGGGTCGGTTGTGAGCGAGCGGCTTTCGCCGCTGACGTCGGTTTCTACAACTTTGCCATCGTCGCCGCCCGAGACGATGCGCAAATCTCCGACGGCGGTCGCCAGTATCGCGCCGCCGTGAACGGCGACCTTTTTGGTTTCACCGCGCGGCGCGGCGAGTACCATGGCTTCCTCCGCCAACACAAATACCGCCATGCGCCCAAGAAAATGCGCAGCGACAACCGCGCCGCCCGCGGCGATCGACCGCGTGCGTTCGACGACGGAAACGGTTTCGCTGCGGGCGTCGCTCATATCAAGCGATGCAGTTCTCAAACCCTTCGGTGATCTTCTTGCCGGGCAGATTGCGGCCGATGAAGACGATGCGGCTTTGCCGTTTCTCGTCCTTGGTCCAGGGCCGCTGATGATCGCCGTCGAGGATCATGTGCACGCCCTGGAATACGAAGCGTTCGTCGTCATTCTTGAAAGCGAGAATGCCCTTGCAGCGCAGAATGCTGGGGCCTTCCTTTTGCACCAGATCCTGCACCCACGGGAAAAACTTGTCCGGATCGAGCGGCTTGTCGGTTTTCAGCGAAATCGATTGCATGTCTTCGTCGTGGTAATGCTTGAGCCCGCCATGCGAGTGTGCGTGGCCGTGAGCATGATGGTCGTGATCATGGCCATGATCGTGGTGGTGATCGTGATCGTCGCCTTCGAGGAATTCCGGCTCAAGATCGAGGATGCGGTCGAGATCGAAGGCATTGCGGCCCAAAACCTCCTGCAACGGGATTTGGGCCCGCTGCGTCTTGTGCACTTTGGCATAAGGATTGATGCCGCGGATACGCGCCTCGACCTCCGCGAGCTCGGCGGCGGAGACGAGATCGGTCTTGTTGATCAGGATGACGTCGGCAAAGGCGATCTGGTTCTTGGCCTCGGGCGCGTCCTTGAGCCGGTCGTTGAGCCACTTGGCGTCGGCGACAGTCACCACCGCGTCGAGCCTGGTCTTGCGGCCGACATTCTCGTCGATGAAGAAAGTCTGCGCCACCGGCGCCGGATCGGCCAGGCCCGTGGTCTCGACAATGATGGCGTCGAACTTGCCCTTGCGCCGCATCAAGCCGTCGAGGATGCGCACGAGGTCGCCGCGCACGGTGCAGCAGATGCAGCCGTTGTTCATCTCGAACACTTCCTCGTCGGCGCCGACGACGAGATCGTTGTCGATGCCGATTTCGCCGAATTCATTGACGATCACCGCGTATTTCTTGCCGTGCGGCTCCGACAGGATGCGGTTGAGCAATGTGGTCTTGCCGGCGCCGAGGTAGCCGGTCAGCACCGTGACCGGAACCTTTTCCTGCACCTTGTCTTGGATTTTTTCGGATGAAGCTGGTTCGGACATGCGGCCCTCCTGCGGCCTATATAGGCAATCCCGCGCCGTCTCAAAACCCGTTCAGGTCAGGCCTCGAGATGGCGCCGCGGCAAGGCAAGCCAGATCAGCCCGCCGAACGGTCCGGCCACGACCGACAGCGCATAGAGCGCGCCCGCCACCAGAATGATGGCCGGGCCGGACGGCAGATCGGCGTGATAGGAAACCAGCAGCCCTACATAGCCCGAGATTGCGGCCGCCACCACCGCCACCGCGATCATGCCGGCGATATCGCGCGCCCAGAACCGCGAGATCACCGCCGGCAGCATCATGATGCCCACGGCAAGCAGTGTGCCGAGCGCCTGAAAGCCGCCGACCAGGTTTAGGACCACGAGGGCAAGGAAAGCGATATGCGCGGCGACGCCGGCGCGGCTTACCGAGCGCAAAAATCCGGGATCGACGCATTCGAGCACCAAGGGCCGCCAGATCAGCGCCAGCACGATGAGCGACACCGAGGTGATGCCGACGATGAGCAAGAGCGTCGGATCGTCGACCGCAAGCACCGAGCCGAACAAAAAGTGCATCAGGTCGATATTGTTGCCCTTGACCGACACGATGGTGACGCCGAGAGCGAGCGACACCAGAAAGAAGGCGGCGAGCGCCGCGTCCTCTTTCAGCGGCGTCGCCCGCGCGATCAGTCCGGCGCCGATAGCGATGAGGAGTCCGGCGATTAATCCGCCGCCCGCCATGGCGAACAAGCTCAAGCCGGCGAGCAGGAATCCGATTGCCGCGCCCGGCAGGATGGCATGCGCCATGGCGTCGCCGATCAGGCTCATGCGTCGCAGCATTAGGAACACGCCGATCGGCGGCCCGCCAAAGGCCAGCGCGAAGGTGCCGACCAGCGCGCGGCGCATGAATTCGAAATCGGCAAATGGAGCGATCAGTGTGTCGTACAGCATGATTCCTGTTTTTCTCCCTCCCCCTGAAAGGGGGAGGGCGGGGGGTCACGGCCTCGAAGCTTGCACAGGCGTCGAAGACGAACCCCCGCCGGCTTCGCTTCGCTCGCCACCTCCCCCTTTCAGGGGGAGGAAAAGATTATTCCGCCGCAACCGCGCAGGCTTTAGCGCCATCGTCGAATGCCTCGCACATGCGTCGCGCCTTGGTGAGGTTTGCCGCCGTCAGCACCTCACGCGTGGCGCCCCAGGCGACCGGCTCGCGCGCGAGCAGCAATGTTTCCGGAAAGTTTGCTTTGACGAGATCGGTGTCGTGCAGGGCGGCAAAGACGGTCCGCTTTTCGCCGTGCCAGCGCCGCACCAAAGCAAGCAGATCGGCCGAGGTCTTTGCATCGATCGCGGTGAACGGCTCGTCGAGCACGATTACGCGCGCGTCCTGAACCAGGAGCCGCGCGAACAGCATGCGCTGCATCTGGCCGCCCGAGAGCGTACCGATGGTGCGCTGTTCGAAACCGGTCAGCCCGACGGTGGCGATGGCTGATTCGATCGCCTGGTGATCCTTGCCGCCGATGCCGCCGAATGCGCCCTTGGTCCGCCACAGCCCCATCGCCACCATGTCATAGACGCCGATTGGAAACGACCGGTCGATTTCCGGTACTTGCGGCAGGTAGGCGATATCACGGGCATCGCGCCCGTTGCGATCAATCGCGCCGGCGAGCGGTTTGAGCGTACCGACCATGCCTTTGAACAGTGTCGACTTGCCGGCGCCATTGGGCCCGACCACCGCGATCAGCGCACCGGTCTCGACCGCACCGTCGAGATGATGAACGGCCGGATGCCGGTCGTAGCCCAGCGTGAGATTGTGGAAGCGGAATTCGGGCATGGCGTCAGCGTGTCGCCCACAAGACCGCGGCCCATATCAGCGCAATCAGAATGCCGGCGAGCAGAAGTCGCTGCGGCGCCGAAAGCCGCAGCAGCGATGGCGAAATTGCAAGCCGCGGATGCGGCGGTCCGCCGTGACGATGATGGTGATGGGTCACAAATTCCCCGGCCGGTGGGTGAGCCAGATATGTTATAATATAACATTATGCCCGCTTTGTTCCAGCCGCGCTGACGGCCTCTGTCGGCCAAGCTGGGGCAGAAGGCTTGTTCCCCAGAGTTGGTGGAGGCCATGACCGAGCAAGCGGCCGGCACTGTCTGCTTGGACGAAGTTCTGATCCAACCGGTGCGGGGCCGATGCCACGCTGGCGTTATCCTGCGGCGGGGATGCGTCACCGCTGCAGCGAACCCGCCGCGGCAACGCATTGATACGGCGGCTTCATTCGCGCTATGAAAAGGCCAAGATCATGCGGCCGCTTAGGCCTCAGGGGGAGGATAGTCATGAAGTTACAAGTCACCAGACGTACGGCCCTTGGCCTTGCCGCCGCCATGCCAGCCTTGGCCTTCGACCGGCCGGCGCTCGCCGATCCGCTGATCGTCAAATTCAGCCACGTCGTGTCGCCGGATGCGCCCAAGGGCAAGGCGGCTGTGCTGTTCAAGCAGCTCGCCGAGAAATACACCGACGGCAAAGTGACCGTTGAGGTCTATCCGAACTCTTCGCTGTACAAGGACAAGGAGGAGCTGGAGGCCCTGCAGCTCGGCTCCGTGCAGCTGCTGGCGCCCTCGATCTCCAAATTCGGCCCGCTCGGAGTCAAGGAGTTCGACGTTTTCGATCTGCCGTTCCTGATGAGCGACGATACCCATGCGCGCCAGATGATGGCGAGCCCGATGATGGCGGAGTTCAACAAGAAGCTCGAGGACAAGGGCGTTACGCCGCTCGCCTATTGGGACAACGGCTCCCATGTCTATACCGCCAACGTGCCGCTGATCGCACCGGACGATTTTCGCGGCCTGAAAATGCGCATCCAGGGCAGCAAGGTGCTTGACGCCGTGGCGCGGCAACTTGGCGCCATCCCGCAGATCATTGCCTTCGGCGAGCTTTATCAGGCGCTGCAAACCGGTGTCGTCGACGGCGAGGACAATGTGCCGTCGAACATCTGGACGCAAAAATTCTATGACGTGCAGAAATACCTCACGGTGTCGCATCATGGGCGGCTGACTTATTCGCTGATCACCAACAAGAAGTTCTGGGATTCGCTGCCGCCGGATATTCGCCCCGGTCTCGATCGCGCAGTCAAGGAATCGACCGTGTTCTTCGACGACACCGCGGCGAAGGACAATGTCGATGCGCTCGATCAGATCAAGGCGAGCGGCAAGGTGCAAATGCACGTCCTGACCGCCACCGAGAAGCAGGCCTGGATCGCGGCGCTGATGCCAGTCCATAAAGAGATGGAAGGCCGCTTCGGCAAGGATTTCATCGAAAGTGTCTATAAAGCGTCCGGCTTCGTACCGCCGCAGTCCTAAAGGCCGCGTAGTCCCTCCGCGTGGGGCGGGAGGGATTTAGCTTGTGGGGACACCGCTGCTCGACCGTATCCTCAATCGGCTCGAAGAGTGGATCATCGTCACGCTGATCGGCGCCGCGACGATCATCACCTTTGTCGCGGTCGTGCACCGCTACGGCGCCAGCAATTCGGCAAGCCTCGCCAGATGGGCGGGTGCGCATCATTTGCTGCTTCTCAAACAAGCGGCAAATTGGGTTTACACCACGCTCGCCGCGATCAACCTGTCCTGGGCCAACGAACTTGCCACCTACATGTTCGTGTGGATGGCGAAATTCGGCGCAGCGCTTGGCGTACGCACCGGCATCCATGTCGGCGTCGATGTTTTCGTCAATAAGCTGACGCCGGCGACGCGCAAGCCGGTGATCGTGTTCGCGCTGTTGTGCGGGGCGTTGTTTACCGGCGTCATCGGCACGCTCGGCGCCGTCTACGTCTACGAGCTCGATCCCGACCAGGTCTCGCCCGAGCTCGAATGGCCGAGCTGGATCATCTATCTATGTATCCCGCTCGGCTCCTATCTGATGTGCTTTCGTTTCCTGCAGGTGATGTGGCGCTTTTTGCGCACCGGATTTGTGCCGCACCAAGGCCACGGCATCGATTATGAGGCGCCGCACGACGCCGAAACCCTGCTGCCGGCCGGCGAGGGGACGCGATGACCGCGCTCTCTCCCGCGGCGAAGACCGGCCGAGGTCAGGCCGTTTACCGCCGGCGTGATGTCGGGGCTGATCGTTCTTCTGCCGATCGCGCTGGCTCTGATCTGCTTTGCCGCGCGGCTGCATATCATCGAGCTGTCGCACACGGTGCGGGCCGAGCTTTTGTTCGCGCTGTTGCTGGCGCTGATGGCGTCCGGCATGCCGATCTCGATTGCGCTTGGCCTCTCGGTGCTGACGTATTTATTTATTCTCTCCGACGTCGATCCGAAGATGGTGGGCTTGAAACTGTTCACCAGCATCGATCGCTTCGAGATCATGGCGATCCCGTTCTTCATCCTGGCCGGCAATTTTCTCACTGCCGGCGGGGTGGCGCGCCGCATGATCGATTTTGCCTCTTCGCTGATCGGACACTGGTATGGCGGCCTTGGCCTAGCCGGCGTGGTCGCCTGCGCGCTGTTCGCGGCGATCTCCGGCTCCTCGGTGGCGACCGTCGTCGGCATCGGCTCGATCATCCTGCCGGCCTTGGCGCAGCAAGGCTATCCACCGCGCTTTTCCGCCGGCGTGATCGCTACCTCCGGCGCGCTCGGCATCCTGTTTCCGCCCTCGATCAATCTCGTCATCTTTGCCGTGGCCACGAGTGGCATGCAACCGCGCGGCCCGACCGGCGCGGTGGTCGATTCCGCTTCGATCGGCCAATTGTTCATCGCAGCCCTGATACCCGGCCTTATCCTGGCGACGATGCTCGGCGCGACGACCTGGTACCGCGCCTGGCGCAACGACTATCCGCGCATGGTACGCGCGAGCTGGGGCGAGTGCTGGCGCGCGTTCCGCGAAAGCATCTGGGGCTTGTTGCTGATCTTGCTGGTGCTCGGCGGCATTTATTCCGGCCTGTTCACGCCGACCGAGGCGGCCGCCGTCGCCGCGGTCTACGCCTTCATCATCGCGGTGTTCGTTTATGAGGGCCTGAAATTCTCCGAAGTGCCGGCCGTGCTGCTCAAAGCGGCGGCGATGAGCGCTATGATTCTTTACATCATTACCAATGCCGCGGTGTTCTCGTGGCTCCTCACCTCGGAACAGATTCCGCAGTCGATGGCCGGCTGGATGACCGCGCAAGGCTTTGGCATGGTCGCGTTCCTGCTGGTCACCAATATTGTGTTGCTGGCCGCCGGCAATTTCATGGATCCTGCCGCCATCACGCTGATCATGGCGCCGATCCTGTTTCCGATGGCCGCAGCGCTTGGCGTGCACCCGGTGCATCTCGGCATCCTGATGGCGGTCAATATGGAAGTCGGGCTGTGCCATCCGCCGGTCGGTTTGAACCTCTATGTCGCCTCGGGCATCACCAAAATGGGCATCACCGAGCTCACGATTGCGGTGCTGCCATGGCTTCTCACCATGCTCGTCTTTCTGGCGATGGTGACTTACATCCCCGCCATATCGCTGTGGCTGCCGCACGCTTTGGGCATGCTGTGAGGGCTCGTCGTTCGTCAGCGCTAGAGTATGATCCGGAAAAGTGGAATCCGGTTTTCCGAAAAGATCATGCTCCAACGAAAAAGCTAGACCATGATCCGAATCAATTTGATCGGATCATGGTCTAAGGCTCGCGGCGCTTTGATGATGAGCTAAGACGCCTGACGGAGCGCCGACCGCGCGCCGCGAAGCCCTTTGAGGATCGCCTTCGCGCGCGCCATCGAGAAATCGCGTGAGCGCTTGTCGAACGCCTCACCGGCGCCGGGCATCATGTAGCCGTGAAGGACGCCCGGGAAAATATGCAGATCGAGATTCTTGATGCGCGGCGCGATGGCGCGATAGGCATCCAGCACCTCCGCCGGCGCCGCGTGATCGCGGTCGCCCCACATGATGCATAGCGGCTCGCGCACGCCCTCGATGTCGCCGATGAAATCGAGCATCTGGGTGCCGTGACAGGAAATGCCCGCGGCATAGCCGAGACGTTTCGGCCCGATAATGGCGTAAGGGCCGCCGTAACAGAATCCCATCACCGCGGCGCGGCCGTTGAATTGCGGCAGCGTGCGCAGATGGGCCAGTGTGTCGGCGAGATCGGTTTCGCCAGTCTTGATTCGTTGCAGGCGCGGTTGCGAACGTTCCTTGGTGCGCCGGTCGTCGCGCGATAGCGGCCCCGGGATCGTCCGCCAGAACAGATCGGGTGCGGCGACGATATAGCCGTCGGCTGCGAATTCGTCGGCGATCGCGCGAATGTCGGCGTCGACGCCATGAACGGCGCTGGCGAGCACTATCGCCGGCACGGCGGCGTCCGTCTTCGGGATAGCCAGATAGCAATCGAACTCGCCGCCGCTTGAATGGATCTCGACGTTTTTGCCTGACATGAATTCCTCCCTGATTTTCGCCGTCTATTGCTATTCGTGGAAGTCGCCCGATAATAGTTCGATCGGCATGCCGTGCGGGGTTCGCGCGCAAGCGTGCTGCCAAGCGTCACGCGTGCGCGATAGCGCCTGCGGATCGGTCAAACCCTTTGTGGCGACGATGCGTTCCAGCGTCGCGAGCCAATGGTGATAGTAAGTCTCGCCGGTGTCGGGATCGCCGGCGGCTTGCGCCTTTTTGATCTCGTCGCCGAGCGTCGCCGCCCATTCTGTCCAGGTGAACAGGCCGCGCTCGTTGAGTTGAAGCGCCAGCGCAAAGGCCTCGGCTTCCCAGGGCGCGCGGAATATCGGACCGTCTGCGTTGCGGGGGAGCTTAACTCGTCATTCCGGCCGAGCGAGCGAAGCGAGCGAGAGCCGGAATCCATAGTCACATGTCCTCATATCAATGTCTCCGAAAGATCGACCCAACCAGGTTTCTTGTTTTCGATAAGCTGAATCTTCCATTCGCGGTTCCATTTCTTTAATTGCTTTTCACGCGTTATTGCCGACAAGGGGTCATCAAGAATTTCAAAATATACCAGCTTATGAACATTGTAACGTTTGGTGAAGTCTCGAACGATTTTCGATTTGTGTTGGTGGACGCACTGGATGAGATCATTCGTGACGCCTATGTAGAGCGTGCCGTGTTTGTTATTCGCCAAAATGTAAACGTAGAAATGGTCACTCATCCGAGAGTTCAGTGATTATGGATTCCGGCTCTCGCTTCGCTCGGCCGGAATGACGTCAGGCTCCAGATACGGCTCGAACGCTTCGATCGAAACCTTGAGCGAGGGCTCCGCACCGTCGCCCCATAATTCGCGGCCTTCGAACAGCACCGTGTAGAGCCATTGCGGATTTTCGCCCTGGCCGATCGCGACGGTGTCGGGAAAGACGTGGCAACCGCGCAGCGCTTCGACCACGCCGACGCGGCCGCGGGCATAGCGCGGCAGGCGCGTATGCGTATCCGGATGGATGTTCTTGGTGCGCACGCGGTCGCCGGGCTTGAAGCGGGCCGGCGCTTGCGCCGGACGCGCAAACGAGCCGCGCGACAGTGAGTTCGGCACTTCGGCGGCGGTGAGCTTGCGCGCGAGCGGCTTGCCGGGGCGCAACGCATGGCCGGCATCGATCTCATCGGCGCCGGCAAGCCCAAGCGCCGACCACACGATTTTCCAGGCCCATCGCCCATTTCTTGTAATAGGAGCTGGTCAGATAAACGTCCGGCGGCAATGGCCTCGATCGCGGCGCGCGCCTCATCGATCGTATAGACGCCGGTGTAGCCCATGGCGCGGTTGAGCGCGAGCGCAGTGGCCTTCCCACGCCGCATGAAAAACCGGCTCGTCCGGTTCCGGCTCGACTTTGCCGAAGCCGTGCATGCCGCCCATGTCGTGGATGCCGTCCATCACGAAGACCTGCATCACGCGGCTCGGCCGGTTGTTTCGGCAGGCCGGTGCCGATCATGCTGTCGCGCGTGACCAGCGCTGGCGAGTTTTTCTTCGCTCCAGCCCTCGGTGCCGGCCGGCCGCATCGGCAGCACGATGAAACGCGTCTCGGCGGTCGAATCCCAGACGCGGATGCCGGTGCCCGCCGGCAGCGTCACGCCGAAATCGGCCAGCACGCCGCGCGGATCGTTGACCGCGCGCGAACGATACGGCGCCGATTTGTACCAGACCGGCGGCAGGCCGAGCACTTCCCAGGGATAACAGGAGCACAGCGTGCAGACGATCATGTTGTGCTGCTTGCGGCGTATTCTCGACCGCGATCAGATGATCGCCGACGCGGTTGAGCACGCCGAGCGGCAGCACCGCTTTGCTGCGCGTCTTCGATGCAGCGCCTGCTTGAACGCCGGGTCGCTCCAGGCCTTGGCGACGACGCGCGCGCCGATATGCGGGCCGACTTTGGTTTCATAGGCCTCGATGATGGCGTCGATCGCGGCCGGATCGATATAGCCTTTCTCGGCCAGCACGGTTTCCAGCGCGCGCACGCGCAATTGCATCTCGGAGAGTTCCGAGCCGTGTCGTGATGGTCGTGATCGTGATCGTGGTCGTGTGCCATGATCGGCGGATTATAACACCGTCATTGCGAGGAGCGAAGCGACGAAGCAATCCAGGCTTTGCCGCCCGACTGGATTGCTTCGCTCCGCTCGCAATGACGAACTACAGATCGTCCAGCCCATATTCCTTCCAGCGCGCTTCGACCCGCGCCGCATCGTCGGCGTGCAGGCTTTACCGTCGGCGGGAAGCGCTCGTTGTTCCATTGCGGGCGCCTCGGATTTTTCCAGGAGCGCGTGGCGTCGATCAGCATGCGGTTCCACAAGCCGGTGCCGAGCTGCGCCACGTCGCGGTCTTCCATCGGCGTCGATGGATCGATCGGCGAGCCGAAAATGCCCGGGAAAGACCACCACGCCGCCTTCGCCGGCATTGACGCGATGCGCGAAGGCCCATTCGACCTGCTCGTCCTGCGCAGGATCGATGTCCTCTTCCACCACGGTGACATGCTTGTAGCGGTATTGCGCGGCGCTGTTGCCCCACAGCGCCGCCGCGATCTGCTTGGGCTGGCCCTGATAATGTTTCTTGATCTGGATGCGGATGTTGACGCCGTTGGTGATCGGCGGCGCATAGACGTCGAGAATGCCGGGAATGCCGGCGCCGTTCAAAATATTCCAGGCAATGGCGGCGCGCTGCACCGAGGACATCACGCTGTTTTCGCTGTAGGAGCCGGGCAGCGTGCCTTCGAGCGAGCCGACGAAGATCGGATCGCGGCGGTGGGTGATGCAGCTGACTTTCATGGCGGGCGCGGCGTCGGCAGATCGGACACATAGCCGGTGAATTCGCCGAACGGGCCTTCGCTTCTCATAGGTCGCCGGGTCGTCGCTGATGGTGCCCTCGATGACGATCTCGGCGCCGGCCGGCACTGCGAGATCGACCGTCTCGCAGCGCACGAGCTGCGCCGGCTCGCCGCGATAGGCCGCCCATCACGTCCCATTCGCAGACGCCGGCCGGCAGCGGCGAGCCGGCGAGGAACGGCATGATCGGATCCCAGCCGATGACGCAGGCGACCGGCATCGGCTTGCCGCGCGCCGCCCATTTGACGAAATGCGCGCCCCAGTGCTGGCCGCCTTTGATCAGCAGGAACGGCGCGGTGTCCTTCTTGGCCGATCATGCCGCGATAGAGACCGACATTCATCACGCCGGTATCGGGGTCCTTGGTCACGATGGCGGAGAAGGTGTGGATGTAGCGGCCGCCTTCGAGATAGTGCCATTTCGGCACCGGAAATTCGGTCTGGTCGATGGCATCGCCGCGCATGATCACGTCTTTCACCGGCCCGCTATCGACGAAGACCGGCGCAATGGTCTCGCGGTTTTTCTTCATCACGTGCTGGACCAGTTCGCGATTGGCGGCATCGGGCGGAAAGCCGAGCGCCAGCGCCAGGCGCGAGCGGGCGCCGAGCCCGCTGGCGAAAAGTTTGGTGCAGCGGCCGGCGGCATAGCCCTTGATATTCTCGAACAGCAGCGCCGGGCCTTTTTTCTCCAGGACGCGCCGCGTGATGGCGCCGATCTCGCGGTCCCAATCGACCTCGGCCTTGATGCGCCGCAGCTCGCCTTGCTGTTCGAGGCTCGCCATCCATTGCCGCAGGTCCATAAAGCCCATCGCGCGCTCACTCCAAATTTGTCGCTACGTGCCGCGAAGCTTGATCGCGGCATTAATTCCCGCAATTCTCCGGCTCCGCAATGGGTTATAGCGCGATCGACGGCCGGGGGAAGACCATGAGCGCAGCACAAATTTTCGATCTTCCGGCAAAGTGGCGCTGGTGACCGGCGCGTCGAGCGGGCTTGGCGTGCGCTTCGCCGAGGTTTTGGCGGAAAACGGCGCCGCGCGTCGTGCTGGTGGCGCGGCGGGCCGAGCGGCTCGATGCCGTGAAGGCGCAAGATCGAAAAATCCGGCGGCAAGGCGCATTGCCGTCGAGGCCGATGTCGTGCGACCGCGCGGCGATGCGGGCGGCGTTCGATGCCGCCGAGAAACAATTCGGCACGGTGACGATTCTCGTCAACAATGCCGGCGTGGCGCATGCCGGCCGCGCTGTCGATCTGCCGAAGAAGAATGGCGGCGCGTGCTGTCGACCAATCTCGACGCGGTGTTCTATTGCGCGCAGGAAGCGGCGCGCCGCATGCTCACGGCCGGCAAGCGGCGGCGCCATCGTCAATATCGCTTCCGTGCTCGGCTTCGGCGTCGACAAAGGCGTCGTCGCCTATGCCACCGCCAAAGCCGGCGTGATCCAATGACCAAGGCGCTGGCGCTCGAGCTCGCGTTCAAGGGCATTCGCGTCAATGCCATCGCGCCGGGTTGGATCGTCACCGAGCTCAACCGCGATTATCTGCAAAGCGAACGCGGCGCGGCGCTCAAGCGCGAAATCCCGATCGGCCGCTTCGGCGAAGAGCGCGATCTCGACGGCCCGCTGCTGCTGCTCGTCGTCCGATGCCGGCCGCTTCGTCACCGGCGCCACCATCGTCGCCGACGGCGGCCAGGTGGTGGCGTTGCGCACCTAGACCATGATCCGAGCAAATTGATTTCGAGTCATGGTCTAGCTTTTTCGTTGGCGCATGATCTTTTCGGAAAACCGGGTTCCACTTTTCCGGATCATGCTCTAGAACCGGCCAGGGCAGCGGGGATGGGAATAGAACAAGCGATTTTGATTCTCGTTGGCGCGTTGGCGGGCGGCATCGTCAATGGGCTCACCGGCTTCGGCACTGCGCTCACGGCTTTGGGCATTTGGCTCTATGCGATCGATCCGGTCGTCGCGTCGTCCCTGGTGATCCTTTGCTCGACCACCGCGCAGCTGCAGACGATGCATCTGATTTGGCGCGCGATCGGCTGGCGGCGCGTCCTGACCTTCATCCTGCCGGGCGTTGTCGGCGTACCGATCGGAACGTTTCTTCTGCCGCACATCGACCCGTGGCTGTTCAAGATCGTTGTCGGCGGTTTTCTGGTGATTTATTCGGCTTATGTGCTGGCGCGAAAGATCGCGATCGAAAGCGACTGGGGCGGCAGCGCCGCCGATGGCGTCGTCGGATTTCTTGGCGGCATTCTCGGTGGCCTTGCCGGCCTGTCCGGCGTGCTCCCGGTCGTTTGGACCGACGTGCGCGGCTGGGTCAAGGAGCAACGCCGTAGCGTCCTGCAGACCTTCAATATGGCGATACTGTCACTGGCCTTGGTATCGCACGCCGTCTCCGGCCTATTGACGCGGCAAGTCGCCATGGCCGCGATCATCGCGCTGCCCGGAACGATTGCGGGTGCATGGCTTGGCGCGTTCATCTACCGGCGGCTCGCCGATCACAGCTATCAGCGCATCATTATGGTGCTGCTGCTGCTGTCGGGCCTCGCGCTGATCTGGACCACACTGTAAACGGCAACCCGCGGGCCACCTTGGTCAAGGGGCCTAGTGTATCTAGTATATTATGTGCCGCGGCGGCGGCGTTTGGCCCGTTCCCAATTGCGTACCTTGGATGATGATCTGGTCCGCATTGTTCTGGCCGGTATTGGTCGAAAGCCACGGCGGCACCGGACAGGGCGGCGCCGAGGGGGCGCCACATTGGAAGCCGTTAAGACTGTACTCGGGGCCGCTGCCATGCTGTCCGAACTTGACTCGTGAGTATTTTTATGTAATGGTCGATTTCCGTCGCCGTGGCTTGCGCCGGCTGTCCGAAGGGAATGTTCAAACCCGTGATCGTTACCGTAAGGCCCCAATGGCTAAAGGTTATGGTCTTGACGTTATTTGAAATCGTGACCGTGCCGTGATGATTGGTGACGGTGGTGCCGTTTGGACCTTGCGTGATGGTGTCGGTCCCGCCGCGGATGCCGATCGCCGCATTGGCCGTTTTGATCGTCGTTTCGCCTTCGTGACTTAAGGCGCCGCCGACATAGCGCAGCGCGCCGTGGGCCAGCGTAGCCAGCATGTGGCCGTTACCCGAATTCGGATCGTAGACAAAATCATCGATCACGATGCTGGTATTCGGCGCGAGGCTGAGCGAACTGTGGTCGAGAAAGAGTAGCTGGACGCTTCCGGCCGGCGAGGTGTTGATGCGCTCCTGGTGAAGCACATGCGCGCCGATCGTGAGGGTCCGCGTCGAACCGCCCGGTGGCGTGCTTTCCGACAAGGGATTGACGGCGGTCGCTGTGCCGACCTCCTGCGCGACCGCGGAGCCAGCGATCAAAAAGACGCCCGCGAACAGCACAGCGGCATTTTTCCAAAGTGCCGGGATTTTCCATGAGGTCATGGCACGCCCTTAGAATTTGATCGACGGTCCGGCCGTCACCGAGAGGTCATGCATCGAAAATGCCGCGACGTTCGACTGGTCGAAGCGATATTGCACCAAAGATCCGAGAACGAGTGCTTGCCAGATCGGGATATCGAGGCCGAGACCGACGCGCCACTCGGTCGTGTGGGTGGTATTCAGCGGATCGATTGTCGGATCGGGGGCGCCATAAATCCATCGGGTGATGCCGGCGGTCGGAATAAGCGTCCAAGGCCGGCTGTTGCCCCAAACTGAAAAATTCCACGGCAGCCAAACGTCGGCGAGGTAGCTGTTATAACTGTCGAAGGCGGCTTGGTCGCTGTCGTGGGCGTAAGCCACGCGCGCCTGCCAGGTCAATCCGGAGGCGACCGGCCCGTTAGCCTGGAGCCCATAAGTCGACAGCGTGCCGTTCAGCCCGGTGGCGAGAGGATAGAACGTCGAATTACGAAAGCTCTGCTGGACGACTTCGACATAAGGATCGAAAGAGACATTCCTAATATTGGCGTGCAGGGTCAATCCGCCGCCGATGCCGCCCATATAGGCCGCATCCGCCAACGTAGCGCCGGTGGCAACGACATAGGGTTTAAATGTAACCCCGCCGACGTTACCGGGCACCAGCACGAAACGCGGACCGGCGCGCAGTTCCAGCAATCCGAGATCGAATTGATGAAGGGTGAACTGTTGCGCGTCATAGCCGAGCAGCGATGCTTCGAAAGTCTCGCCGTTCGGGCTTTCAAAGTCGTGGACGTAATCCAATCCGAATGTGCCGAACCAATTCCAATCGGGTTTTGCGAAAAAGCGATTATTGAAGGCCTGACCCGAGGCCAGTGTCGTTTGCTGCCCAGGACCCTGGCTGGCATTGCTCTGGTAGCGGATGCCGGTCTGGGCGAAGCCCGAAAACTGATCACGTTGGAGTTTTTTCTCAGCGAGTGGGAGAAGATCTTCGATCTTCTGCCGCAATTCCGGCGTCAGGTCCGGCATTTCCAGCGCGGATTGCAGGTAGCCTCGCGCCATATCATAGGAACCAAGCTCGAAATAGAGGACGCCGAGCTGGAAGCGCGTTAGCGACTGCTTTGGGTCATAGAAAAGCAGCTGCTCGTAGGCGCTGATTGCCAACTCGATATCGCCGCTCCCCGATGCGCTTAGCGCATATTGCAGGGTGTTGTTGATATCCGTCGGTCGCGTCAGGACGCCCTGGAACAACGGATCGAGATTTGGGGCAAGGCCCGACGCGGTTTGGGCGGAGGCGGAAATAGCGGAAAGGCCAAGCAGCAGCATGGGTGCAACAGCACCCGCAACCCGCCTCCCGAATGCCCGCCTCGCATCGACTTTCAAACGCACCACCGCTAGATTTTGCTGCCACGCCGGAACCGGCGGGGTCTTATCGATGGTAGTATCTTACGTGCCTTTTCGCGCCTGTCGGCACGTTAATACGGTTGCCGCATAAAATCGATATCTGATTTTGGCTCGGCTTTTGGCCTTCAGCCAGGGGGCCCTTTCGGTAATCAAACCCCCGATGATTGCGCGCGGACCAGATTGATGATGCCGGAGAAGTCGGTTCCGCTATGGCCTTGTTTGGCGAACTGCTCGTAGATTTCGGCGGCATGCGCGCCAATCGCATTTTTGACCTTCACCGAAGCGGCGGCTTCGCGGGCAAGCTTGAGATCTTTGAGCATCAAGGCGGCGGCGAATCCCGGCTTGTAGCCGTTATTCGCGGGGCTCGTCGGCACCGGCCCGGGCACCGGGCAGTAGCTGGTCAACGACCAGCATTGGCCTGACGACGCCGACGCCACGTCGAACAGCGCCTGGTTCGAAAGGCCGAGTTTCTCGCCAAGCACGAAAGCCTCGCTGACCGCAATCATCGCAGCGCCGAGAATCATGTTGTTGCAGATCTTTGCCGCCTGGCCATTGCCGGGATTGCCGCAATGCACGATGCGCTTACCCATGCGTTCGAGCACCGGCTTGCCGCGCGCGAACGCCTCCGCCGAGCCGCCGACCATGAAGGTCAGCGTTGCCGCCTTAGCGCCGCCGACGCCGCCGGAAACCGGCGCGTCGAGCGAAGCAATGCCGCGTTCGATCGCCATCGCATGCGCGGCGCGCGCGCTGGTCACGTCGATGGTCGAGCAGTCGATGAACAGCACGTCTTCCTTGGCCGCCGGCAGCGCGTCCTTCCAAACCGCCAGCACGTGTTCACCGGCCGGCAGCATGGTGACCACAACGTCGGCATTCTCGACCGCGGCTTTTGCATTCGCAGCGATCTGCACTCCGTCCACCGCGCAGGCCCCGCGCGACGCGGCTGCGAGATCGAAGCCCACGACGCGGTGGTCCGACTTGACAAGATTGGCGGCCATCGGCGCGCCCATATTGCCGAGGCCGATGAATCCGATGGTCGCCATGGGCGTTCCCCCTAATTCTCGAATTTCAATTCCAGCGCGCCGACCGGCTTGAAGTGTCGTGCGACGATGGCGGGCGTCACCGCCTCGATCCGGTCCGGCTGCCAGGCCGGATTGCGGTCCTTGTCGATGACGGCGGCGCGAATACCCTCGATGAAGTCGTGTTCGGCTATGCACGCCAGCGCGATACGGTAATCCTGTGCGAAACTCTCCTCAACTCGCTTGAACGAGGCTGCCGCCCGCAAGTTTTGCAGCGTGATCTTGAGCGACGTCGGCGATGCCTTGCGCATTGTTTCAAGGGCCGAGCGGGCTTCATCCCCGGTCTCGCCGCGCAAGCGATCGATTATGTCTTCGACAATATCCGCGTCATAGCAGCGATCAATCCATGCCCGCGCCGCGGGCAACGGGCCCGGCGCGGGCATGGTAGAGAGCGCACCGAGCCGGGCTTTGACCTCATCGGCATTGCGGCAATCGGCGAGCGCCGAAGGCAGGTCGGCAAGTTTCGCCGCCGGGATATGAGTGTCGGCAAGTCCGCTATGGATCGCGTCGGCGGCGCCGATACGGCTGCCGGTAAGGGCTAGATAAGTGCCGGTATATCCGGGCGCGCGCGATAACGGAAACGATGCGCCGACATCGGGAAAAAATCCGATTCCGACTTCCGGCATGGCAACCGCCGAGCGCTCGGTGACGACGCGATGCGCCGCATGGGCCGACAGGCCGACCCCGCCGCCCATCACCAGCCCGTCCATGACCGCGATGACCGGCTTTCGATAGCGTGCGATCAGGACATTGAGCTTGTATTCGGTGGCCCAGAATTGCGCGGGAAGAGGACCACCGGATTTCGCCGCGTCGTAGAGTGCGCGGATATCGCCGCCGGCGCAGAAGGCCCGCTCGCCCGCGCCGTCGAGCAGCACAGCGCCGACAGCAGGGTCGGTTGCCCATGCCCGCAACATGGCTGTCATAGTGACGGCCATATCGAGCGTGACGGCGTTCAACGCTTTCGGCCGGTTCAGTGTGACGTGCCGCAGCGCGCCACATTCGTGAACCAAAACGCCGCCGTCTTCAACAGCCGCTCCGGTCATCGCCCGACAAGGCTTCTTGCCACGACGAGGCGCATGATTTCATTTGTGCCTTCGAGAATCTGGTGCACGCGCAAATCGCGCACGATCTTCTCGATGCCGTATTCCGCCAGATAGCCGTAGCCGCCGTGCAGTTGCAGGGCTTGATTGGCGACGTTGAAGCAAGTGTCGGTGACAAAGCGCTTGGCCATGGCCGATAGTTGTGTCGCATTGGCGTCCTTGCGGTCGAATGCGGCGGCGGCGTGCCATAGCAAGGCGCGCGAGGCTTCAAGCTCGGTTGCCATATCGGCGAGGCGGAATTGCAGCGCCTGGAATTCGTCGAGACGCTTGCCGAAGGCCTTGCGCTCTTTCATGTAGGCGAGCGTTTTTTCGAACGCCGCCTGGGCGCCGCCCAGCGAACAAGCCGAGATATTGAGCCGGCCGCCGTCGAGCCCGGCCATCGCGATCTTAAAACCCATACCCTCGTCGCCGAGCCGGTTGGCGGCCGGCACGCGCACATCCTGGAAAATCACGGCGCGCGTCGGTTGGGCGTTCCAACCCATCTTGCGCTCGTTAGCGCCATAGGAAAGGCCGGCCGTCTCGCCCGGCACGATGAAGGCGGAAATGCCGGATGGTCCGGCGCCGCCGCTTCGCGCCATGACCACATAGAGGTCGCCCGCACCGGCGCCGGAAATGAACTGCTTCTGTCCGTTGAGCACATAATGATCGCCGCCGCGCACGGCGCGCGTCGCCAGGGCCGCGGCATCCGATCCCGCGCCGGGCTCGGTCAGGCAGTAGCTCGCCAAAAGCTCCATGGTGCAGAGTTTTGGCAGCCATTGCTGGCGCTGCTCGTCCGAGCCAAAGGCGTCGATCAGCGATGCAGTCATATTGTGGATCGACATATAGGCAGCGACCGTCGGGCAGCCGGTTGCCAACGCCTCGAAGATCAGCGCTGCGGTCAGCCGCGACAGGCCCGATCCACCGGCATCTTCGGAAACGGATATGCCGCCCATGCCGAGTGTGGCGGCCTTGCGCATCTCAAGCACCGGAAAATGCTTGGCCTCGTCCCAGGCCACGGCATTAGGTGCAAAAACCGCGTCGGCGAAGCTACGCGCCATGTCGCGAGCCGCAATTTGATCCGCGTCGAGCGCGAACTGCGACATTGGGCGTGCGGGTTGATCGAGCATAAGGACGTTTCCGGTGTGTTTGTTGCGGTCGCGCAATAGGCTAAAGATTAGGCCGTCCCACCGTCCCCCGCAACGAGAGCCGCCGGCATGGATTTCACCCTTTCGCCCGAGATCGAGGATTTGCGCCGGCGCACGCGCGCCTTCATCGAGGAGCATGTGCTGCCGCTCGAGGCCGATCCGCTGAATTTTTCCGAGCATGAGAACATCCCGCTGCCGCGTCTTGCCCCGGTGCAGGAGAAAGCGCGGCAAGCCGGGTTATGGGCGCCGCAATCGCCCAAGGAATTCGGCGGCATGGCGCTGCCGATCGTCGCCTGGGCGGCGATCTACGAAGAAGCCGCGCGCTCGCTGTTCGGCGCGCTGGCTTTGAACTGCCAAGCGCCCGACGACGGCAATATGAACCTGCTCGCGCGCATCGGCACGCCGGCGCAGAAGGAATGGTGGCTGCGCCCGATCGTCGATGGCAAGGTGAAATCGGCCTTCGCCATGACCGAGCCGGCGCCCGGCGGCGGCTCCGATCCCGACATGATCCGCACTCACGCAGAAAAGAAAAACGGCAAATGGGCGATCCGGGGCCGCAAATGGTTCATCACCGGCGCTGGCGAAGCGGCGAATTTCATCGTCGTCGCGCGCACCTCCGATGACAAGCGCCGCGGGCTCACCGCATTCCTCTATCACCGTGACCAGCCGGGGTGGCGCATCGTGCGGCGCATCCCGATCATGGGGCCGGAGGAGCATGGCGGCCATTGCGAGCTCGAATTCGACGGCCTCGAAGTTACCGATGACAATGTGCTGCTCGGCGTCGGCGACGGGCTGAAAGTCACGCAGATCAGGCTCGGTCCGGCGCGTCTGACCCATTGCATGCGCTGGCTCGGACTTGCCAAGCGCTGCATGGAGATCGCGCAGGATTACGTCAACAACCGCGAGGGCTTTGGGGTAAAACTCGCCGACCGCGAAAGCGTGCAAATAAAACTCGGCCAGGTGGCGCAGCAGATCCAAATCGGCCGTCTCCTCACCATGCACGCCGCGTGGAAGCTCGATCGCGGCGATCGCGCGCGCAAGGAAGTCTCGATGGCGAAAGTGCACGTCGCCGATACGCTGCACAATGCCTGCGATACCGCGATCCAGCTCAACGGCGCCCGCGGCTATTCCAAGGACACGATCCTGGAATGGATCTATCGCGCGGCGCGCGCCGCCCGGCTCGTCGACGGCGCGTCGGAGGTGCACAATATGGTGCTGGCGCGTTTCCTGCGCGAGGAAGGCCGCGATTTCTGGACCTGGAGCGCGGGCAACAGGGTGTGAGCGATAGCGTAACGCCGCTTAAGGGTTACTACGGATTCCGGCGATGGCCGACATGAGTAGACCCACCGGCGGCGAAGACGCCGGCAGCGGCAAGGTTTGCCGTGTTGTCAGGCCCCGAACCAGTCGGGGTGCTGGGTAAGCGCCACAACGCTACAGGCGAATACCAGCACACAAATGGTCCATAACAGCAGGGCCAAATACCTGTCGTCGGTCATGACCGCAGCGATGCAATCCGCGTGCCAAATTCAGCTCGGATACTCTCCCCGTCTGCTCGGGGAGCAACTCAGTTCCGCCAATTCGGATCGATCTTGTCGAGCATGCGCAAATAGGCCGGCCAATCGGCCGAGCCGCGGCCGGAATCGTGATGCTGGTATTGGATGCGCGGTCTTTTCGCAGATCGCCGCCGGAATCTCGACCAGCTCGCCGCCGGTCGCTTCCATCGTGAGCTGGATGTCGGCGGCCTCGAGCAAAGATTTCATCAGCACGAACGCTTCGCGCATGGTTTTGCCGACCGTCAGCAGCCCGTGATTGCGCAAGATCAGCGCGCGGTTGTTTCCGAGCGCTTTGTTGATGCGGGCGCGCTCGCCGAAATCCTCGGTGATGCCTTCGTAATCGTGATAGCCGACGCGATCGTAGAAGCGGATCGCGGCTTGCGAGACCATGCGCAAGCCGTGTTTCAATCCGCCGATCGCCATGCCGGTTTCGGTGTGCACGTGAACGGCGCAATTGACGTCGGGCCGCGCCGACAGCACGCCGCCGTGCAGCGTGAAGCCTGGCCGATTGACGCCCGCAAATTCGTCGAGATCGTCGTCCATGCTGACCTTGACGAGGTTCGACGGCGTCACTTCGGTGTAGAGGAGCTCGTGGCGTTTGATGAGGAATTTGCGCTCCTCGCCGGGCACGCGCATGGAGGAATGATTGTAGATGACGTCGCCCCAGCCGTAATGCGCGATCAGCCGGTAGGTCGCGGCGAGATCGATGCGGGCCTGCCATTCCGCCGGCGAGATGTCTGCTTGGTTGATGGCGGCGAGCTTAACGTGCGGGTTCATGGGTCTTGACCTGTGTGAAATTAGCATGAACCGGTCTCCGCATGCCGATGGCCGGAAGCTGCTAGCATGCGTTCGACGCATGTAACACCGCCCTTCTGATCGGATCGCCGCGGCGAGGCATGTTGGTTCGGCGCCACTACTCTATGCTTTCGGCATATCCGCTATCTGCGCGATCGATTTCGTCACCATCGATTTTAACCGTTTGCTTTCCATGTTTGGATCGAGATCCCCGCGGCAATAAAGAAGTCGAAACATTGATGCGCTAGATTGCGTCCAAGGTATCGACCGAAATGCATGGCCGCCCATGAAATTACATCTGCTGCAGCTGCCAAAACTGATCGCGGAGCGCCGCAGCTCCGCGATTTTGGGCGTCGTCATCATCGTCATGCTGTGGGGTGGCGTCTTTCTGAAATACTCCCAGGATGTCGAACAGCGATCTGAAGGACGCCGAGCGCACCAGTCAAAGCTTCGCGATGGTCTTCGAAGAAAACGTTCTTCGATCGATCGACGAACTCGACAACATGTTGTTTTATCTGCGGCGCAATATCGAGGCTCGAAAGGCCACGACGGACTACAACACAATCCTGCACACCACGGATATTCCGAGCGACATCCTCGTCCAGGTCTCGATCATCGATGCGCAGGGTATCATGCGCGCTTCGACCGCGGGGCCGCAACCGGCTCCGCCCATGGATCTGAGCGATCGCGAACATTTCAAGGCGCAACTGGACAGCAACGAGGACCGGCTGTTCATCAGCAAGCCGTTGATCGGCCGCGTCAGCGGCAAATGGTCGGTGCAGTTGTCGCGGCGATTCTTCAATGCCGACGGCACATTCGGCGGCGTCGTCGTCGCCTCGCTCGACCCCGAGCATTTCACGAGATTCTATAACAAGGTCGACTTGGCTTCCTCCGGGTCGATCTCATTGATCGGCGACGACGGCGTGGTTCGTTCGGCCGGCGGTCAGTCCGGCAATTTGAGGATGGGCCAGGACATCCGCGGCACCGAATTGTTCGACCGGATGCAAGCCGGCTTCAATAGCGACTTTGAAGAGCCCGATATGCTCGACCGGACAAACACGGCTGATCGCGCTGCGCAAGGTCAAAGGTCAGCCGCTCTGGGTGAGCGTCAGTCTCGACAAGAACGAGGTGCTTGGCCGGCTCATAGGCCGATCTGCGCAATGGACTGCATCGCGCGTCGCATTGCTGACCCTGGTCATTCTCGCGGCGATGGAACTGATATTCCGGACCGAGGCCGGGGCACGGCAAAGTCCAAGGAGCTCGAACTGGCGCTCGAAACCATGGCCCGATTGGCTTCCGAAGATTCGCTGACCGGTCTGTTAAACCGCCGCGGCTTTCGTTCCGCGCTGGCCGAGATTGAAGGTCAGCACGCTGCCGTGAAGCGAACCACAGATCAGGTCGAATACGCAGTCTTGTTTCTTGACCTCGATCGCTTCAAGATCATCAACGACACGCTGGGCCATCGGATCGGCGATCTTCTGCTGCAGGAGACGGCGCAGCGGCTGCGGGCTGCGCTGCGCTCGACCGACTGTATTGGCGCGGCTCGGCGGCGACGAGTTCGCCGTCATTGCGCGCTACGTCAAAACGCGCTCCGCGCTCGATGATCTCGCGAAGTGTCTCATCAAGGCGATCCGCGAGCCGTTCGAACTCAGCGGCTATCGCGTCCGCACGACGATCAGCATCGGCATTGCCGTCAGCCCGACGGACGGCGAGAACGCCGACGATCTGGTCGTGGCCGCGGATCTCGCGCTCTACGCCGCCAAAGAGCGCAATCGCGACGGCTATCAGTTCTACGAAGTCCTCGATGACCAAGGAGCTGACCGATCGGCGGCAGATCGAAGTCGATCTGCGCGAGGCGATCGAGCACAACGAGCTCGAATTATACTATCAGCCAATCGTCAGTCTGGAAGACAGTAAGGTCACCGGTTTCGAGGCGCTTGCCCGGTGGAATCATCGGACTAAGGGCTTCGTGCCGCCGTCGGATTTCATTCCGGTCGCGGAAGATACCGG
Organism: uncultured Alphaproteobacteria bacterium; assembly: GCA_963784005.1. GTDB lineage: Bacteria > Pseudomonadota > Alphaproteobacteria > Rhizobiales > Xanthobacteraceae > BOG-931. The sequence goes on from CAWAPT010000015.1 coordinate 51,519, forward strand.
AATGATGACGCGGCTCGGCGAGTGGGCGCTGATCGAAGCTTGCGGCAAGATCGCGCAGCTCCCGGGCGATTTGAACCTCGCGGTCAATCTCTCGCCCGTGCAGTTTTCGGCGCCCGATCTCGTCGAGATCGTGCAACGCGCTCTGGTCATGAGCGGATTGGCCGCGCATCGGCTCGAGCTTGAAATCACCGAGCGGCTGCTTCTGGAGAATAATGAGCAGACCATATCCATGTTGCGCCGGTTGCGGCAACTCGGCGTCCGCATCGCGCTCGACGATTTCGGTACCGGCTACTCCGCGCTTGAGCTATCTTCGAAAGTTTCCGCTGGACAAGATCAAAATCGACCGCAGCTTCGTCACCGACATCGCCACGCGAAGCGACCAGGTCGCCATCATCCAGGCGGTACTCAGCATCGCCCGCGCGCTCGGCATGACGGTGACGGCCGAAGGCGTCGAAACGGCGATTCAGAAGGATTTTCTCAAGGCGCTCGGCTGCGACAATGCGCAGGGTTATCTGTTTGGCAAGCCCGTTCCCTTCGAAGAGATCGTCGAAATCGTCGCCCGGCCGGCGAACGTAAAAGCTGATGGCGGCGTGAACGTCCGTTCGCACTCGTGCGCTGATCGCGGCCTCGTGGATTTACGGCGTTTCGTGCGACCAGTGGCGTCCGCGGGACCTTCATGACCGCCGGCGCCGCCGTTTCGCGATGGGCTTCCTGATAGAGCAAGAATAGCCCCGAAGCGACGACGATGCCCGATCCGACGAGCAGACTGATCGTCGGCACGTCGCCCCAGACGAAGAATCCAATGAACAGCGTCCAAACCAACAGGAAATAATAAAACGGCGACACCGCCGTGGCCGGCGCCGCATGCAGCGCCTTCGTCCATAGATATTGCGCCGCGGCGTTGGCGACGCCGCTCAAGACGAGAAGCCCGGCGTGCTGCGGCGTCGGCCAGCGAAATCCGAAGACGAGCAGAAACGGAGTGCAATACGGCGAGCGTCACCATCTGCCACATCAATAGCGTGTTGGCCGACTTCGTCTTGCTCATGCCGCGCACCGCCACGGTGACGCTGCCATACATGACGGCATTGGCGAGCGCGAACAACGCTCCGAGCTGAAATGAATCGGCGCCCGGCTTGACCACGATGAGGACGCCGACAAATCCGCGAGCAGAGTGCCCCAGCGCGCCGCTCCGGCGCGCTCCTTCAGCCAGAGCACGGAGATCAGTCCGGAAAACAGCGGCGCCGAGAAATTGATCGCGATGGCGCCGGCAAGCGGCATCATGCTGAAGGCAATGACCGTGAACGTCTGCGAGACCGCTTGCGACAGCCCCGGGCAAGGTGATCGCGCAGCCCGTTTGGTGGCAAACACCGACAAGCCGGTCACCGGAAGCATGAAGGCCGAGCAGACGATCAGCGACGATCAGCGAACGGGAGAACATGACCTCGCCGACCGGATAAATCGCGACCACCCATTTGCTCAACGCGTTCGATATCGCAAACATGACCGTCGCGCCGATCATGAACATGATCCCGCGCACGACGTGGTTGTCCCGTGCCGCGCCGGTTTCCTCGATCGCGGCTGCGCTCGGCCGATGACATCGCTCAATTCGGCTCCCTCGTCACGCCGCAGCATCGTAAACGCCGCTGATCAGATTGCATTCCAGGAGCCGCGCCGCGATGGCGGCCGACGGCGGCGATATCCGAACGATCTTGTCGCCGATCGCGTCGAGCGCCGCGGCAAGCTTGCGGCGTGCGGCGGCGGCCTCTTCCAGCGTGACGCGGCGTAAATGAGATTTTCGATCCGATCGGCAGCCGGCCAAGCGCCGGCAGATCCGCCGAGATGACGGTCGCGATCTTGGGATAGCCGCCGGTGGTCTGGTGATCGGCCAGCAGCACGATCGGCTGGCCGTTGCCCGGCACCTGGATCGATCCGGTCGCGATGGCGTCGGAGACGATATTGAAGCCGTGGCGGTGTCGGAGCGGCGGACCTTCGAGCCGCATGCCCATGCGGTTCGATCCCGCGCTCACGGTGTATTCGGCCGCGAAGAAGCGTTCGATCTCGTCTTCGGAAAAGTAATCGCTCTGCGGTCCGAGCACGGCGCGAAAGCGGCGCGGTGCGGCGAGGTCGAAGCCGTCGATCCGATATTCGTCGCGTTCGATCGCCGTAGCGCGGCGGAGCGGCAGGACATCGCCTTCGATCAGCGCGCGGCCGTGCCAGCCGCCCATCTTGCCGCGGCTGTCGGTGGCGACGCTGCCGAGCACCGGCTCGATGTCGAAGCCGCCCTCCACCGCGATATAGAGGGTCGCGCCGTTCTTTAGCGAGCCGACGCGAATGATCTTGGCCGCGCCGAACGCGAACGCTCCGCATGGGCGTCGATCGTCTCGCCGCTTGTCGGCATTGGCGTCGTCGAGAATTTCGATCGCCGCATCGGCGCCGGCGAAAGCAAGCCGCGCGTCCTCGGCGTCGATGGCAAAGCTTGGGCCGATATAAGACCGCCTCCAGCACACCGGTGTTGCCGGGATTGCCGACGAGCGAATTCGCCGCGCGAAACGCCACCGGATCGAGCGCGCCGCCGAGCGCAGACGCCAAGCCGCTGGAATCCGGGACGGCCGAGATCTTGAACGGTCGTCGACAGGCCCGGCGATATGATGCGCAGCGCCGGCGTTCATGCCACGGCTCCGGCGAATTCGCTAATCGGCTCGAGCCTGAGCACGTCTTCCGACGCCCTGGTCGACCAGCGTGTCGTATTCACGGGCGGACACCGGCACGAAAATGACTTTATCCGCCGGCGCCAACAGTGCAGTGGCGTGCGCGTGGTCCCAGAGCGGAATCGGGCAGCGTCCGATGACGTGCCAGCCGCACGGGGTTTCGAGCGGAAACACGCACGACATTGTCGCGGCGATCGCCAGCGAGCCGGCAGGGATCTTGCGTTCGCGGGATCGGCAGCCGTTCGAGTGCCAGCTCCGCCGGTAACTTCGCCCATATAGGCCTGGCCCGGCAGAAAGCCGAGCATGTAGACGTGATAGACTGGTCCCGCTGTGCCGTTCGACGACTTGCTGCGCGGTGAGCGAGGTCCGCCGCGCAACGTCGTCCAGATCGATGGCAAAACGCGGGTCATAGCAGACCGGCAAATGCCAGACATGTCCGACAACGTCCCGCGCTGTGAGCTTTTTCATCTGTTCGTCGATCTGCGCGACGAGCGCGGCTTGCGGCAGCACAAGCGGTTCGTAATGCACCATCAGCGAGCGGAATGTCGGAACGGTTTCCACGATTCCCGCAATGCGCTCGGCATCCAGGCGCTTGCGCGAGCGAAAGCACCGCCGTGCTGAGCTCGCGATCGATGCGGTCGCCGAACTCGACGACGAGCGCCGTGTCTCCTGCCGAAGGAGCCTGTACTCGAGCATGACAACCGCACCCGAACAAACGCCGCGGGAAAATCGCGATTTAGTTGGGCTGGACCGGATTTTTCTGGTTGGCGCCTGCGTCGCACTTTGCCGGCTCGGCGGGCAGGAACCACGGCTTGACGGCGACGCCGCGCCGCAGCGAATACATGTAGAAGATCGGCAATTGCGTGGGAAACAGACTGCGCAGTTCACTGCCGTTGAACGTGACGAAGATCGATCCGGGAAATGCGCGTTCAACGACGCGTTGCTCGATCAAATTCATCCGCAGATAAGTCAGCGCGCCTTCCTGCGGCGTGCCGCCGCCGTGATACCATTTCTCCGCACTGGCGATGAGGCTCGACAGCGTTTCCGCCTTTACGGCTTCGTCGAGCGGCGCGGCGATGCCGGCGTTGCCGGCCGCTTTGACAAGCTGACCCAGCCAGCATGTGTCGAAGCCGCGTTGCTCGGCCGCAAATCGGATCTCGTCGAAGTAGCATTCAATATCTTCGGCGACGGTGCCCGTTCAGCTCGGCGTGGGTGTCGGTCAAGATCAGCTTCATCGCCGCGCCGGGCGTATAGACGGCCTTCAGGCGCGACGCGAGCGCGGTAAGGAAATCGAGGCACTGGGCTTCGGGGGCGGCCGCTTCGTGCCGCGGACCTTTGCCCCAATAGAGCACGAACGGGATCGGCGCTTGCCTGGCAACGGCGTCTGCGATGATCTGCACCATCAACTGCGGATCGGACGGCTGCTCGCGCTTGAAAGCCCAGGTGTTGAATGAGCGCAGGATCTTTTCCGCGCTGGCGCGGATATTGGCTTCTAGCGGCTTACGCTCTTTGAGTTCGCCCGGGCTCGAGCCGGGTTTGTCATTGGACGCCGAACCGCGTCCGTAATTTACACCGACTGCGTGTGGTTCATGGCTCGTCGAAAACGACACCGTTGCTAAGCTATTGGCAATAGACGCAACTGCACTGGACATGATTACATTGACCCCGGCATTAACGATTTGTTGATAATGATTAAGAGGTTGTTAAACGTCAATTTTAAACCTTAAGAAAGGTTAATTGCGTTCGCTAAAGGGCGCTATTGTGAAACCTTTGATCTGCGAGCCGGTCGGTCGCTGTCGCGGCAGCGTCACAACCAGGACATGCACACACACCTGGAATTCAAAAGTTGCTTCGCATTCATTGCGAGGCGGCCGAGTTTGGCGCGGGCAATTCAAGATGATGAAATGGGAGTGTCGGCAAACCGGGTGTTGGCTGAGAATTTGCCGGCACCCCGGCAATTCGCACGGCACGCTGATTGGCGTCGCCGGCATGCTCAAAAATAGCCGTTAAGGCATCGGACGTTCGGGCTTCGCGGTGGCCTAGGGTGACGGCCAAACCAGCATTGCTGTGTTCGCGCCACCCACCATATCCTCTGTATAACCCGCCCCTCTGGCAATATCGGTCCCATAAGGGCAAACTGCCCCAATCGTAGTGATAACGAGGCTTGCGTAATGGCACTGCGCGACGTCAAACTCGACGATAAATACGATCTCGGCGAGCGCCGCGTGTTCGTGACCGGCTTCCAGGCGCTGGTCCGGCTCTGCCTGATGCAGAAAGAACTGGACCGCCGCAACGGCCTCAATACCGCAGGCTTCATCACTGGCTATCGCGGCTCGCCACTGGGGGGTCTCGACAGCCAATTCCTGCGCGCCAGGCCGTTTCTTGAGAAAAACGACATCCGCTTCCAGGGCGGCATCAACGAAGACCTTGCCGCCACCGCGGTATGGGGCTCGCAACAGGCCGAGTTGCACGGCGAGGGCAAGTTCGATGGCGTTTTCGGCATGTGGTACGGTAAGGGACCGGGCGTCGACCGTACCGGCGACGTGTTCCGCCATGCCAATTTCGCCGGTTCGGCCAAGCATGGCGGTGTGCTGGCTTTGATGGGCGACGATCACACCGCCGAATCCTCGACCACCGCACACCAATCCGAATACCACTTCATCAACGTCATGATTCCGATCCTCAATCCCGCGGGGGTTCAGGAGGTGCTCGACTACGGACTCTATGGCTGGGCGATGTCGCGCTTCACCGGTGCGTGGACCGCGCTCAAGACCATGCACGAGACCATCGAGTCCACTGCGGCAATCGACGGCAGTCTCGAGCGCATCAATATTGTCACTCCGGACGGTTTCCGCATGCCGGAGGGCGGCCTCAATATCCGTTTGAACGATGCGATCCTGGCGCAGGAAGCGCGCCTGCACGACTTCAAGCGCGACGCCATGCTCGCCTTCGTGCGCGCCAACAAGCTCAACCGCATCATCACGTCCGGTGGCCGCGAACCGAAGATCGGCATCATCACCACCGGCAAGAGTTATCTCGACGTCCGCCAGGCCTTCGACGAGCTTGGCATCGACGAGATCAAATGCAACGCGCTCGGCATTCGGCTGTTCAAGGTCGGCTGCGCTTGGCCGATCGCCCGGCAGGAACTCCAGGAATTTGCCAACGGGCTGAGTCTCATCATCGTCGTCGAGGAGAAGCGTTCGCTTCTCGAGGTGCAGGTGCGCGAGGAGCTCTACGGCACGGCTGACCAGCCTGTCTGCATCGGCAAGCGGGACGAAGCGGGAAACTGGCTATTTCCGGCCAAGGGTGCGCTCGATCCCAACGAGGTCGCGATCTGCATTGGCGAGCGGCTTCTTAAATATCATCGCAACGACGACATTGCCGGCCGCGTGGCGCGGTTGAAGGAACTGCAACGCATCGCCGCTGCGACCAAGGACGTCGCCCAGCGCATCCCTTACTTCTGCTCCGGCTGCCCGCACAACACGTCCACGGTGGTGCCGGAAGGTATGCGCGCGTATGCGGGTATCGGCTGCCATTACATGGCGCAGTGGATGGACCGCTCGACGCTCGGCTACACGCATATGGGCGGCGAGGGCGCCAACTGGATCGGCGAGGCGCCGTTCTCCAACCGCAATCACGTTTTCCAGAATCTCGGCGACGGCACCTACAATCATTCCGGCTATATGGCGATCCGCGCCGCGATCGCCTCGAACACCAACATCACCTACAAAATCCTGTTCAACGACGCCGTGGCAATGACCGGCGGCCAAGCGAACGACGGCGGCCTGACGGTGCCGCAAGTGGCGCGGCAAGTCGCGGCGGAAGGCGCCAAGCGCGTCGTCGTCGTGACCGACGAGCCGGATAAATATCCGAGCGGCACCGCGTGGCCGGCCGGCCTCACCATTCACCATCGCGACGATCTCAACGAAGTTCAGACGGGGCTTGCGAACATTTCCGGCGTCACGGTTCTGATTTACGATCAGACCTGCGCGGCGGAGAAGCGCCGCCGCCGTAAGCGCCATACCTTTCCCGATCCCGACAGGCGCGTCATCATCAACGAGCTCGTTTGCGAGGGCTGCGGCGATTGCGGCATCAAATCGAATTGTGTCTCGGTCCAGCCGCTCGAGACCGAATGGGGCCGCAAGCGCACCATCGACCAGTCGAGCTGCAACAAGGACTTTTCCTGCGTCAAAGGATTCTGTCCGTCGTTCGTCACGGTGCACGGCGCCACGCTAAAGAAAGGCACCGGCGTCGCCGCCGATCTCGATCTCGCGTTCTTGCCCGAACCGACGCTGCCGGCCATCGACCCCACCTACAATATCATCGTCACCGGCGTAGGCGGCACCGGCATCGTCACCGTCGGCGGCATCCTCGGCATGGCGGCGCATCTCGAAGGCAGGGGCGTCGGCGTCCTCGACATGGCCGGGCTCGCGCAAAAGGGCGGCGCGGTATTCAGCCATATCCGGTTTGCGCAAAAGCCTGAGGACATTCATGCCATCCGCGTCGCGGCCGGGCATGCCGATCTTGTGCTCGGCGGCGATATAGTCGTCGCCGGCACGCAAAAGGTCCTGGCCACGGTCAAGACCGGCGCGACTAAAATGGTCATCAATACCAACGAGTTCCTGCCCGGCGAATTCACCCGCAACGCCGACTTCTCGCTGCCGACCGAGCGGCTTAAGCGCACGATCGTGACCGATGCCGGCCGCGACAACGCTTATTTCATCGACGCATCGCGGATCGCGAATGCGCTGTTCGGGCAATCCATCGGCGCCAATATGTTCATGGTCGGCTACGCCTACCAACTCGGCGCCATCCCGCTCTCGGCTGCCGCCATCGAGAAGGCGATCGAACTCAACGGCGAAGCGGTTGCCATGAACAAGGCGGCCTTCCACTGGGGGCGCCGTGCCGTGGCCAACCGTGACGAGGTCGAAAAGCTGGCGCAGCCTTCAACCGGCAGCAAAACCGACGCCGAACATCTGTCGGAATCCTTCGACGAGACGGTGCAGCGCCGCGAGAAATTCCTTACCGCCTATCAGAACGCCGCCTATGCACGGCGTTACCGGACCTGGATCGACAAGGTCAAAGCAGTCGAGACCGGCCGCGCGCCGGGCAAGTGTGGGCTCGCCGATGCGGTGGCGCGTTACCTGTTCAAGCTGATGGCCTACAAGGACGAATACGAAGTCGCGCGGCTTTATACCGACGGCTCATTCGCCAAGCAGGTCGCGAACGAATTCGGCGGCGGCAATTTGCGCCTGGAATTTCATTTGGCGCCGCCGCTTCTCGCGCGCCGCGACAAGACGACCGGCCTGCCGCGCAAGATGAACTTCGGGCCATGGCTGATGCCGGTATTTCGGGTACTGGCGAAGCTGAAGTTTCTACGCGGCACGGCACTCGATCCGTTCGGCCGCTCGCTCGAACGTCAGACCGAACGCCGGCTGATCCACGACTACGAGGTGATGCTCGACGAGCTGCTCGTGAAGCTCACGCCGGAGAACCATCACCTCGCGGTCGGTCTCGCCGTGATTCCGGAAAAAATCCGCGGCTTCGGGCACGTCAAGCAGCGGCACTTGACCGCGGCCATGGCGGACGAGGCGGCCTTGCTTGAGCAATTCCGCGCCGGAGCGCCGATGCTGCTCAAGGCGGCGGAATGATCTTACGCCGTGCGCCGTACCGCGATTATCACATGCCGTGACTTTGCAGCACGCCCTGGCAGGCTTTGCTAAGCCGCGCGCGGTTTGTCTGCAGGCAGGACAGTACCCGAAGTTCATCCGGTTCGGCGTCGCGGCAAAATCGGTGCACGTCGCCGCGGCACGCGTCGTCTTCTTGTTCGCTGTGCGGACCGACTTGTTGTTCGGTGTGCGGACCGCCTTGGCTCTGCGCCGATGCGGCCGCCCAAATCAAAAATAGTGCAAAGACGAAGAATACGCTGCGAACCATAATCTGTTCCCTGTGGCAGGCGGCCGTTTGCGCGAAGGTTCTATTCAGCGTCAGCGCAATAGGGCCGAATTGAGACTCCAGCGCCGAAGCCGCTGCGCGGCCAAAGGTTTTGCGCGCCAGCCGCGTCGGCATGAGGTATGCTGTTAGTATGAACGATCATCCGGCCAACCCCGAAACCGCTGCCGCAATTGTGCAACGATCGCCGGCGTCTTCGAACCTTTTGCGCGAACCGCAGAATGTGTCGCCGTCCGGCATCGCGCCGTCCGACCAAGTTCCCTCGATCGCGCCATCGACGGCAACCGGAGCTATAGCGAATGCCGCGGCGCCGGTCGAGACCACTGCAACCGGGATCGGCATCCTGCTGGTCAATCTCGGCACGCCCGATGCGCCGACGCCGGCGGCGGTGCGGAGCTACCTGAGGCAGTTTCTGACCGACCCGCGCGTGATCGAAAAGGATTCGCTGCTGTGGAAAACGCTGCTCAACGGCATCATCCTGCCGGTGCGGTCGCGGCGCAAAGCGCGCGAGTATCGGAAAATCTGGAACCGCGAGAAGGATGAATCGCCATTCAAGACCATTACGCGGTCGCAGGCGGAAAAGCTCGGCGGCATCCTCGAGCCGCTCGGCAAGCATGTCGTCGTCGACTGGGCGATGCGCTACGCCAATCCGTCGATCGCTTCACGCCTCCAGGCGATGGTCGCTGCGGGATGCGAGCGCATCCTGGTGATGCCGCTCTATCCGCAATATTCGGCGGCGACGACGGCAACGGTGTGCGATGAAGTGTTCCGTTTCCTGATGTGGCAGCGCCGGCAGCCGGCGCTGCGGATTCTGCCCCCTTATTACGACGATCAGCACTACATCGAGGTGCTGGCATCCTCGCTGAAGGTCGCGCTGAAGGCGCTGCCGTTCACTCCCAACGTCATCGTCGCCTCTTATCACGGCATGCCGAAGGATTACGTGGCGAAGGGCGACCCCTATGAAAGCCAATGCGTGCGCACGACCGAACTGCTGCGCCAGCAGCTCGGCCTCGATGAGCAAAAGCTGCTGATGACGTTCCAGTCCCGCTTCGGCCGCGCTAAATGGCTCCAGCCTTATACCATCGACACGATGAGGACGCTGGCGAAAAAGGGCGTAAAGAATGTCGTTGTGACGACGCCGGGATTTTCCGCCGATTGCCTGGAAACATTGGAAGAGATCGCGGTCGAGAATGCGCGGGCATTCAAGCGCGGCGGCGGGGAGAATTTCGCCGCCATCCCATGCCTCAATGACAGCGAGGCCGGCATGCTGATGATCTGGCAGCTTGCCATGCGCGAGCTCCAAGGCTGGGTGTGACCAGCATTCGTCATTCCAGGCTCGCGCCTGCGGTGCGCGCCGGAACGGACGATGAAGGAAAACTGCGATGCAAGACGGCTCGCTCGTATCTTGGACATGGTTCGGATTGGCGCTTGTCCTCTTCGTGATCGAGGCGCTGCGGCCGGGCAAATTCGCGCTGTGGCTCGGCTTTGCCGCGGTGCTGGTCGGCATCGTCGCTTCGGTGGCCCGTTGGCCTTGGCCGGCCGAGGCCGTGGCCCTTATCGTATTCGCCGCGCTGCTCGTCCCGGCCTGGCGCCGGTACGAGCGAAAAGTCTAGGCGGCCAAAGACTTGATCACGGCCACTGCGGCCGAACCGCAGTCAACCTCTCGTTAACCATATCCGTTTTAACTCCGTTAACCAGCGGTCTGCCGTCCGGCGGCCCGTGCCGTTTGTCGCGTGGCGCATCGCCGCGAGGTGACGCGGACAGGCCGCTTCGGGGCGAGGAGGTCGCAGGTGCCGCGCCGTTGCCGACCACTGAGCGTCACCGGCTTGGCTGCGTCGGCGGCCTTCGCCGGCTTGGCGGCGGTCTGGGTTGCCGTCTTGACGCTGCCGCTCTTTCCAACGCCAAGCAGCGCGCAATCGGCCAATCCAAATTCCGGCGCCGATCTGCTGCAGCCGTCCCTGCAAGGCAATCCCAATAATCCGCCGGTCTTCGTGCCGGGAAATAGCGGATCGCCCCCGCCCAGCCAGGCGCCCCCGCCGGGGAAATTCACCGCGCCGTCGCGCGTCGGCGCGACGCCGGTTTATGGCAGCCCGACCGGCTTTGGCGCAGGCGACACCGGCTTTAATTCGAGCAACATGCCAAAACGCAATCGCGTCGCGCCGACGCCGGATCGGGGCACCGTGATCGCGCCGCCGGAATCGACGTTCGATCCGGTCCTGGAAGTCCCACCCGAACCGGCGTCGCGGCCGCGTGCCCTGGCACCGCCGCCGGCACCGGTCGTCTATCCGGCAAAGGCCGCGGCGCGGCCTGGCGCGGTCTTGCCGCCGCCGCCGGACCAGCTTCCGATCAGCAACCCGCCGCCGGAAGTGCATCCGGTAACGGCCGCAAACCGGCCCGGCGCGACTTTGCTTATACCGCCGCCGGAAGATTTCGTCGGCGCCGCGAGTACGCCGCCGCCGGGGACGCCGCCGCAGAATACTTTGCCGCTGGGGACGGTGCCGCAACGGACCTTGCCGGTCGCCGGAGGCGATCCCTACGAGGCGCTCGGCATCAAGACGGGCAATTTTTTGATCTTGCCCGCGGTCGAATTGTCTGCCGGGTACAATAATAATCCCCAGCATGTGCCTGGCGGTCCCGGTTCCGCCTACTTCGTCGTCGCGCCGGAATTGCATGTCCGGTCCGACTGGGCGACCAATTCACTGACCGCCGATGTCACCGGTTCCTATGCCGATTACGAGAACGGCAGCTTCGTGCCGTCACTCAATGTGCCGTATCTCAATGCCAAGATCGCCGCACGTCTTGACGCCACGCGTGACACGCAGATCCTGCTTGAGCTGCGCGACAGCATTGCGACGGATAATCCGGGCAGCCCGAACATTCAGGCCGGCCTCGCTAAGCTGCCCATCGACAACACCATAGGTGGCACGCTCGGCGTGGTCGAGCAATTCGGCCGGCTCGGCGTCACGCTCAAAGGCACGTTCGACCGCTCCACGTATCAAGAGTCGGAACTGACCGACGGCACAAGCGCGAGCAACGACTATCGCGACTTCGACCAATATGCCGGCATCTTGCGCGTTGCTTACGAGATCGACCCCGGCTTCAAGCCGTTCGTGGAAGTCGGCTCGGATACCCGCCGCCACGATATTCCGCTCGACCCGTTCGGCGAGGATCGCAACTCCACCGGCGCCAGCGGAAAGGCCGGCGCCAACGTCGACCTGTTCGGCTCGCTGACCGGCGAAATCGCGGTCGGTTATATCGAGCGCGATTATCACGACCCGACGCTACCGAATGTCGGCGGCGTTACGCTCGACGGCTCGCTGATCTGGCAGGCCACCGCGCTGACGACGGCAAAGTTCACCGCGTCATCGGAGGTCAACGAGTCGATCCTGCAAGACGTTTCGGGCGCGTTCAGCCGCAACGTCGCCCTCGAAGTCGATCACGCGTTGCGAACCTGGCTCATTGCCAACGCCCAAATCGGCTACGGCCGCGACGAATATGCCGGACTAGGACGTGACGACAACCGCTATTTCACGGCGGCCGGCCTGACTTACAAGATGAATCGCGAGATGCAGATCAAAGGCGAGCTGCGCGAGGATTGGCTCACCTCCAATGTTTCCGGCGTCGCCTATAGCGCGACCTCGCTGCTCATGACTTTGCGATTGCAGAGGTAATCTCCCGTTTTCCCCGCCGCGTGTGGGGAGGTAGGGTGGTCTAACCGCCGTTGAGGTCGCCGAGGATTTTCTTGATCTCGGCGCGGAAGCCCGGCGCGATGTCGGGACGCGCCAGCGCGTAGGAGACATTGGCGGCGAGAAAGCCGATCTTCGAGCCGCAATCGAAGCTGCGGCCTTCGAATTGCAAGCCGTAGAACGGTTGCGTCTGCGCCAATTGGATCATGGCGTCGGTCAATTGGATTTCGCCGCCCGGCGCCGCGCTCCTGCGTGCCCAAAAGCTCCAGGATTTCCGGCTGCAAGATATAGCGGCCGGTGAGGATGAGGTTCGACGGCGCCCGGTCGGCCGGCGGCTTTTCCACCATGGTGGTGATCGAGAACATATTGCCCTTGCGCTCGCCGACGCCGACGACGCCGTATTGATCGATCCGATCGTGCGGCACTTCCTCGACGGCGACGATATTCGGCCTGTCCCGGCAGTTCGCGCGCCGCATCGATCATCTGCGCGAGACAGCCGCGATCGTGCTGGACCAGGACGTCGGGCAGCAGCAGCGCGAACGGCTCGTGGCCGATCAGTTCGCGCGCGCACCACACCGCATGGCCGAGACCGAGCGGCTCCTGCTGCCGGGTGAAGCTCGTCGAGCCGGGCACCGGCAGATCCTGCTTGAGAAATTCGAGTGCCTTGTGCTTCTGCCGCTCGAGCAGCGTCATCTCCAGCTCGAACTGGCGGTCGAAGTGATCTTCGATGACGCCTTTGTTGCGGCCGGTGACGAAGATGAAATGTTCGATGCCGGCCTCGCGCGCCTCGTCGACGACGTGCTGGATCAGCGGCCGGTCGACGACCGGCAGCATCTCCTTCGGCATGGCCTTGGTCGCCGGCAAGAACCGGGTGCCAAGCCCGGCGACGGGGAAGACGGCTTTGCGGACGGGATTCATGCGATGCCGTGGGGAAGAGAGAATGGCGAAGCTGGGTGAAACGCGTTTCCGGTCAAATTATCGTACAAAGTGCTGTTTTCCAAAGTCTGTTTCCAAAGTCTTGCCTGATTGCAAGTCCAACTGTGACGGTCGCACGAAGACCGGCAAATCGCGTCGCTATGGAGCTTAACCCGCATCTTATTGCCGCACCGTGAATGCCAGTCACGGAAAATCGCCTGGCTGCGGAGCGGCAACAGCCCGCTGTTAGTGATTCGCTATACATTAGCAGGCATCTGCTCCATGCGACCACAAGTCCGAGAGTGCAAAGTCACAGCGATGGTCCTGTTTGCATTGATTCTTCGGCTGCTTGCGTCATCGCTCTTCGCCGCCGGTCTATTGTCCGGCGCCGCGCTGGCGCAAGCAGCCCGACAACTGGCTGACGCGCCTGTTTCAACCCCCGGCGGCGAGCGCGGTTCCAGGCGGCGATGACGCGGCGCAATGGAGCGGCCAGTCCGGCGCGTCGGGCAATCCGCTGATGACGGCGGACGCCATCCGCTCTGCGGCTGGCCGAGTTCGGCAACTGCATTGGCGGGCTGTGGCCCGATGCCGCGCGGCGCGGCATCACGCGCGAAAATTTCGAGCGCTTCACCGCCGGGCTGACGCCGGACCTGCGCATCATGGACATGCTCGACGCGCAGCCGGAATTCACCAAGGCGCCGTGGGACTATCTCGATCTTCTGGTGAGCGACGACCGCATCGCGCGCGGGCGCGAGCTTCTGGCGCAATATGCGCCGACCTTCGCCGCGGTCGAACGCAGCTTACGGCGTCGACCGTTACATCGTTGCGGCGATCTGGGGCGTCGAATCGAACTACGGCACGCTCGGCGGCGATCGCCCGGTCATCCGTTCGACCGCGACGCTGGCCTGCGTCGGCCGCCGCCGCGATTATTTCCGCGAAGAGTTTTTGTCGGCGCTGGAAATCTTGCAGCGCGGCGACGTGCCGCCCGACCATCTGGTCGGCTCCTGGGCCGGCGCGTTCGGCCCGACGCAATTCATGCCGACCTCGTTCAAGCGCTATGCCGTGGATTTCGACGGCGACGGCCAGCGCGACGTTGTCGACTCGATTCCGGACGTGATCGCGTCGACGGCGAACAATCTGAAAATGGACGGCTGGGTCAGCGGCCAGACCTGGGGCTACGAAGTCGTGCTGCCGCAGAATTTCGATTATCTCCTGGCCGACCGCGCGCGGCAGCATGACGGTGCGGCAATGGCAGATCCTGGGCATGCGCCGCGCCGGCGGCGGCGCGTTCCCGCATCCCGACGATCGCGCCTATCTGCTTGCTGCCGGCCGGCGCGCGCGGCCCGGCCTTCCTGATGCTGCAAAACTTTCAGCGTCATCATGAAATACAATCCGGCCGAGGCCTATGCGCTCGCCATCGGCCATCTTGCCGACCGGATGCGCGGCGGCGGGCCGCTTCGTGCAGGCCTGGCCGCGCGACGAACGCGTGCTCACGCTCGACGAGCGTTACGAGATGCAGCAGCTATTGGCGCGGCGCGGGTTCGACATCGGCGAGCCCGACGGCTTGCTCGGTCCGCGCACCCGCATCGCCATCCGCAATTTCCAGGCCTCGAGTCGGGCAGGTTCCGGACGGTTTCGCCTCCAGCGACGTGCTCGACCGCTTGCGGCAGCCTTGAGCGGCCGCCGTTCGATCGCGGATCTATCTTCAAATCGACACTTTTTTGCGCATGCTCCTGGGCTAGATTGGCCGAGCTTTTTTCGCCGCGATGCTCTAGACTATCGCGGTTGCGCGCGAAGGCTCGTTTGGATAAGCCATCATGCGATTACCGAGTAAGCGGCAGCTGGCGGTTGCGGCGGCTTTCGATCGCGCTCTCGATTGCGTGCGGGCGCTGACGGCTGCTCGCCTGCCTGCCGGCCGCTCAGTTCTGGGGCGATCGCTGGCCGGATCAGCGCTACTATCAGCCGCCGCCCGCCGCGCGATTACTTTTCATTCCCGTTCTTCCAATGGCGGCGTTTCATGCGGCCGCCGCCGGTGGTCGATTCCACCAAGGCGCCGCCGCCGCGCAAACTGGAGACGCCGCCGACCAGCACGGTCGTGGTGATCGGCGATTCAATGGCCGATTGGCTCGGCTACGGACTCGATGAGACCTACGCCGATCAGCCGGATATCGGCGTCGAGCGCAAAATCCGCGCGACATCCGGCCTCATCCACTATGACGCGAAGAACGAGACGCTCGACTGGCCGCAGGCGATCAAAGACGCGCTCGCCGACCGAAAAGCCGAACGCCATCGTCGTCATGCTCGGCTTGAACGACCGCATGTCGCTGCGCGACCAGTGCGCCGCCGCGCCGCCGCGCCCGCAGAAAAAAGGCGAAACGCCGAGCCGCCGGCAGCCGGCAAGCGACGCAGACTGCACCGCAGGCGCAGCCCCCGCGCCGACCGATACCGAAGCCGCGCCGCAGGACAGTGCCGCCGCCAACGACGCGCAGCGTCCCGTTCCCGGCGGATCGTACGAATTCCACACCGATCAATGGGCGGCGCTTTACGCCAAGCGCATCGACGAAATGATCGCCGCGCTCAAGAGCCAAGGGCGTGCCGGTGCTGTGGGTCGGGCTGCCGGCGATCCGCGGCACCAAATCGACCAGCGACATGAGCCTATCTCGACGAGCTTTATCGCGAGCGCGCCGAGAAGGCCGGCATCATCTATGTCGACATCTGGGACGGCTTTGTCGACGACCAGGGCCGTTACGCGGTGCAGGGCCCGGATTTCGAGGGCCAGATCCGGCGGCTGCGCACCGGCGACGGCGTGCATTTCACCAAGGCCGGCGCGGTGAAGCTTGCAAGCTATGTCGATCACGAATTGCGCCGCGTCATGTCGAACCACGTCGTGCCGGTGGCGTTGCCGGGTCCGGAGGAGAAGCCGCCGGCGAAGCCGGGCGTCGCCGGCGGCCCGACGTCGGCCCGGTCGTGCCGCTGGCGGCCGGCAGCGGCGACAGCCGGCGATCTTCTCGGCGCGGGCGGCAATCCGGCGCCGGCGACGCCCGATCCGGTCGCGGCGAAAGTGTTGAGCCGCGGCGATCCGATCGCCGCGCCTGCCGGCCGCGCCGACGACTTCTCCTGGCCGCGTGCCGGGCCGATGGCAATGACGCCCGCGTCGACGCCGCTGGCCGATACGCCGATGCCGGCGGCGCTGGAACGCCGGCGGCCTGCCGGCGAAGAAGGGCACCGCCGGCAAGAAGCCGGCCGATGCCAAGCCCGAAGCCGCACCGCCGATTCGGGCGCCGCGAATAGGCTGCGGGCGCCGGCCGGCGGGTTCTGACCGCGTTAGCGCGGCAGCAGCGTCGATCCCATCAGATATTTGTCGACGGCGTGCGCCGCCTGGCGGCCTTCGCGGATCGCCCAGACCACCAGCGACTGGCCGCGGCGCATGTCGCCGGCGGCGAAGACCTTGTCGATCGAGGTGCGGTAATCGTCGGTCGTGGCGCTGACATTGCCGCGCTTGTCGAGCGCGAGATCGAGGCTCTTGAGCAGGCCTTCGTGCACCGGATGCACGAAGCCCATCGCCAGCAGAACGAGATCGGCGGCGATCTCGAATTCGCGTGCCGGGATCGGCTTCATCTTGGCGTCGACGCGCACGCAATGCAGCTTCTTCACCGCGCCGTTCTCGCCGGTGAATTTGGTCGTCATCACCGCGAAATCGCGCTCGACGCCTTCTTCGTGGCTCGACGAGGTGCGCAGCTTGAGCGGCCAGTTCGGCCAGGTCAGCGTCTTGTTTTCGTGCAGCGGCGGCTCCGGCATGATTTCGAAATTGGTCACCGACAGCGCGCCCTGGCGGAACGAGGTGCCGATGCAGTCCGAGCCGGTATCGCCGCCGCCGATGACGACGACGTGCTTGCCCTTGGCGAGGATCGGCTCGCCGGCCGCGGCCTTTTCGCCGGAGACGCGCCGGTTCTGCTGCGGCAGGAAATCCATGGCGAAATGGATGCCCTTGAGCTCGCGGCCGGGCACCGGCAGGTCGCGCGGCTTTTCGGCGCCGCCGGTCAGCACCACGGCGTCATAGTCCTTGAGCAGCTTTTCGGCCGGGACATTGACGCCGACATGGGCGCCGTAATGGAACACGACGCCTTCCGCCTGCATCTGTTCGACGCGGCGGTCGACGTGATGCTTTTCCATTTTGAAGTCGGGAATGCCGTAGCGCAGCAGGCCGCCGGCCTTGGCCCATCGCTCGTAGACATGGACCTCGTGCCCGGCGCGCGCGAGCTGTTGCGCGCAGGCAAGGCCGGCCGGGCCCGAGCCGACGATCGCGACTTTCTTGCCGGTCCGCGCCGTCGGCGGCTCGGGCTTGAGTCCCTGCGCGATGGCGCGGTCGGCGATCGCGCATTCGATCGATTTGATGGTGACCGGATTCTCGTCGATATTGAGCGTGCACGAGGCTTCGCACGGCGCCGGGCAGACCCGGCCGGTGACTTCCGGAAAATTATTGGTCGAATGCAGGTTGCGCGCGGCCTCGTCCCAGTTGCCGTTGTAGACGAGGTCGTTCCAGTCCGGGATCTGGTTGTTGACCGGGCATCCCGGCGAGCCGGGCGCGACCGAACCGGTGCCCTGGCAATAGGGCACGCCGCAATTCATGCAGCGCGCGGCCTGGGTGACATAGTCTTTCTCCGGCAGCGGCAGAACGAATTCGCGCCAATGGCGAATGCGTTCGGCGACCGGCTCGTAATCACGATCCTCGCGCTCGTATTCGAGAAAGCCGGTGATCTTGCCCAAGGACGCTCTCTTCCACGCTCGCTTGTATTTTATCTTCTTGGTACTTTTTGGCGCTCTATTCCGCCGCGATGGCCGCAGCCTTCATTTCGTTGAGCGCGCGGCGATATTCGACCGGCATCACCTTACGGAATTTCGGATACCACGTCTTCCAGTCGGCCAATATCTTGGCGGCAACGGCCGAGCCGGTAAAGCGCGCATGCCGCGAAATCAGGTGATGCAGCCGATGCCCGTCGAAGCGGCTCATGTCCGACATGATGTCGACCATGCCGTGGGCTTCGAGATCGCGCGCGTGGTGGAAGACGCGCGCATTGATGTCTTCTTCGCCCGGCATCGGCTCAAGCTCGACCATGGCCATATTGCAGCGCGAGGCGAAGCTGCCGTCCTCGTCGAGCACATAGGCGATGCCGCCCGACATGCCGGCGGCGAAATTGCGCCCGGTCGGCCCGAGCACCACCACCACGCCGCCGGTCATATATTCGCAGCAATGGTCGCCGGCGCCCTCGATGACGGCGACGCGCGCCCGAATTGCGCACGGCGAAGCGCTCGCCGGCGACGCCGCGGAAATAGCACTCGCCCTCGATGGCGCCGTAGAGCACGGTATTGCCGACGATGATCGACTGCTCGGGGACGATCGCCGGATGCCGCGGGCGGGCGAACGACGATGCGGCCGCCGGAAAGCCCCTTGCCGACATAATCGTTGGCGTCGCCTTCGAGCTCGAAGGTGACGCCGCGGGCGAGGAACGCGCCAAAACTCTGCCCGGCTGTGCCCTTGAACTGCGCCACGATCGTATCGTGCGGCAGGCCGTCGTGGCCGTAACGCTTGGCGATTTCGCCCGACAGCATGGCGCCGACGGTGCGATCGACGTTCCTGATCGGGAACGACAGCTGCACCGGCGCGCCGCGCTCGATCGCGCCTTGCGACTGCGCGATCAGCTTGCGGTCGAGAATGTCGTGGATCTTGTGATCCTGCCGCTCGCAATTGAAGGTGGCGACGTCCTTCGGCACGTCCGGCTTCACGAACAGCTTGGAGAAGTCGAGCCCGCTCGCCTTGCCGTGCGCGATCAGCTTGTGCCGGTCGAACATCTGCATCTGGCCGATCATTTCGTCGAAGGTCCGATAGCCCAGCTCGGCCATCAGCTCGCGCACTTCCTCGGCGACGAAGAAGAAATAATTGATGATGTGCTCGGGCTGGCCGGTGAAGCGCTTGCGCAGCACCGGGTCCTGGGTCGCGACGCCGACCGGGCAGGTATTGAGATGACACTTGCGCATCATGATGCAGCCGGCGGCGATCAGCGGCGCGGTGGCGAAGCCGAATTCGTCGGCGCCCAAGAAGCGCGCCGACGACGACGTCGCGGCCGGTGCGGATGCCGCCGTCGACCTGCACGGCGATGCGGCCGCGCAGCCGGTTGGCGACCAGCGTCTGATGGGTCTCGGCAAGCCCGATCTCCCACGGCGAGCCGGCATGTTTGACCGAGGTGAGCGGCGCCGCGCCGGTGCCGCCTTCGTAGCCGGCGATGGTGACGTGATCGGAGCGCGCCTTCGACACGCCCGCGGCGACGGTGCCGACGCCGATCTCGGAGACGAGCTTGACCGAAACGTCGCCGTCCGGATTGACGTTCTTTAAATCGAAGATGAGCTGCGCCAGATCTTCGATCGAATAGATGTCGTGATGCGGCGGCGGCGAGATCAGCGCCGACGCCCGGCGTCGAATGCCGCACCTTGGCGATGGTCTTGTCGACCTTGTGGCCGGGCAATTGACCGCCTTCGCCGGGCTTGGCGCCTTGCGCGATCTTGATCTGCATCATGTCGGAATTGACGAGATATTCGGCGGTGACGCCGAAGCGGCCTGAGGCCACCTGCTTGATCGCCGAACGCATGGAATCGCCGTTCGGCAGCGGCTTGAAGCGATCGGATTCCTCGCCGCCCTCGCCGGTATTCGACTTGCCGCCGATCCGGTTCATGGCGATGGCGAGCGTGGTATGCGCCTCGCGCGAGATCGAGCCGAACGACATGGCGCCGGTCGAGAACCGCTTGACGATATTCTTCGCCGGCTCGACCTCTTCGATCGGGACCGGCTTGCGGCCGTCCTCCGCCGCCGACTTGATGCGGAACAGGCCGCGGATGGTCAGAAGATGCGCTGACTGGTCGTTAATGATGCGGGCGAAGTGCCGGTACTTCTCATAGGAATTGCCGCGCACCGCGTGCTGCAGCGCCGAGACCGTCGCCGCGTTCCAGACATGATCTTCGCCGCGCACGCGGAACGCATATTCGCCGCCGACGTCGAGCATCGAGCGATAAATCGGCGCATCGTTGAATGCATCGCGATGCCGGTCCACCGCCTCTTCGGCGATCTCGGCAAGGCCGACACCCTCGATGCGGGTCGCGGTGCCGGTGAAATATTTGGCGACGAAGTCGGACTTCAAGCCGATCGCGTCGAAAATCTGCGCGCCGCAATAGGACTGATAGGTCGAGATGCCCATCTTCGACATCACCTTGAGCAGTCCCTTGTCGATCGACTTGATGTAGCGCTTGAGGATTTCCTTCTCGTCGAGCTTCTGCGGCAGCTCGTTCTTCATCGCCATCAGTGTCTCGAAGGCGAGATAAGGATTGATCGCCTCGGCGCCATAGCCGGCGAGGCAGCAGAAATGGTGCACCTCGCGCGGCTCGGCCAATTCCACGACAATGCCCACCGAGGTGCGCAAGCCGGCGCGAATAAGATGATGGTGCACGGCGGCGCAGGCGAGCAGCGAGGGAATCGGGATGCGGTCGGCGCCGGCGCGGCGGTCGGACAGGATGATGATGTTGATGCCGTCGCGCACCGCGATTTCGGCCCTGCCGCATAAGCCGTCGATGGCTTCGGCCATGCCCGCGGCTCCGGCTTCGGCGGGCCAGGTAGTATCGATCGTGCGCGACTTGAAATGATCGTGGCCAATCTTGGAGATCGAGCGGATCTTTTCTAGGTTCGCGTTGGTCAGGATCGGCTGATGGACTTCAAGGCGCTTGGTCTTCGAGCTGCCTTCAAGGTCGAACAGGTTCGGCCGCGGCCCGATGATCGAGACGAGGCTCATCACCAGTTCTTCGCGGATCGGATCGATCGGCGGGTTGGTCACCTGCGCGAAGTTCTGCTTGAAATATGTGAACAGGAGCTTCGGCTCGCTCGGACAGCGCCGAAATCGGCGTGTCGTTGCCCATGGAGCCGACCGCTTCTTCGCCGGTCGTCGCCATCGGCGTCATCAGGAGCTTGAGGTCTTCCTGGGTGTAGCCGAACACCTGCTGGCGATCGAGCAATGACAGGTTCGAGATCGGCGCCGCGTCCGAAGCATGCGGCAGGTCCTCGAGCACGATCTGCGTGCGCTCGAGCCACTCCTGATAGGGATGGCTCTGCGCCAATTGCGACTTAAGCTCTTCGTCGGGAATGAGCCGGCCTTGCTCAAGATCGACCAGTAGCATCTTGCCCGGCTGCAGCCGCCACTTGGTGACGATCTCTTCTTCCGGAATCGGCAGCACGCCGACTTCCGACGCCATGATGATGCGGTCGTCGCGGGTGACGACGTAGCGCGCCGGCCGCAATCCGTTGCGGTCGAGCGTGGCGCCGATCTGCCGGCCATCGGTGAAGGCGATCGCCGCCGGGCCGTCCCACGGCTCCATCAGCGCGGCATTGTATTCATAGAAAGCGCGGCGCTCTTCGTTCATGAGCTGATTGCCCGCCCACGCCTCGGGAATCATCATCATCATCGCGTGCGCGAGCGAATAGCCGCCCATCGTCAGGAATTCGAGCGCGTTGTCGAAACACGCGGTGTCGGACTGGCCTTCGTAGGAGATCGGCCATAGCTTGGAGATATCGGCGCCGAATTTCGGCGACGACACGGACGCCTGCCGCGCCGCCATCCAGTTGTTGTTGCCGCGCAGCGTGTTGATCTCGCCGTTATGCGCGACCATGCGATAGGGATGCGCCAGCGACCAGGCCGGGAACGTGTTGGTGGAGAAGCGCTGGTGCACCAAAGCGAGCGCGCTCTCGAAATCCGGATCGTGCAGATCGGGATAATAGGTGCCGAGCTGGTCGGCGAGGAACATGCCCTTGTAGATCAGCGTGCGGCAGGAGATCGATACCGGGTAATAGTTGCGAGACGTTGCGGCCGCGCTTGCCGTAGAGAATGCCGGATATGGTCTTGCGCAGGATGTAGAGCCGGCGCTCGAATTCATCCTCCGACTTGATCTTGGGGCTTCGCGCGATAAACACCTGCTTGATGACCGGCTCGGTCGGCTTCACCGAATCGCCAAGCGTCGAATTGTCGGTCGGAACGTCGCGCCAGCCGAGCAGCGTCATGCCGTCCCGCGCGGCGACCGCCGCGTAAGTATCCATGACATCTTGGCGCCAAGCCTCGTCGCGCGGCAGGAACAGCGCGCCGACCGCGTAATGGCCCGGCGGCGGCAACTTGATGCCGAGCCCGGCGGCCTTCTTGGCAATGAACTTGTGGGGTATCTGCACCAGAATGCCGGCGCCGTCGCCGGCGCGCGGATCGGCGCCGACCGCGCCGCGGTGCTCGAGATTGACCAGGATCGTCAGCGCATCTTCGACGATCTTGTGCGATTTGCGTCCTTTGATGTCGGCAATAAATCCGACCCCGCAGGAATCCTTTTCCAGCGCCGGATCAAACAGGCCGAAACCAGACGCGTCCATCGCACACGCGCTCCTCGCCGTCGCCCCGAACCATTTCGCATCGCGGCCCCGACGCATCCACCCTGCGCTCCCCTTCGCCACCGTCCCGCCAGCGGGAAGGAAAGGAAGGGGCTTGCGCCTAAGGGCGACCCACTTTCTTGGAGGCAACCTTCGTGCCGGTTACCGGCCGCTGGTTGCTTGTTCTTGCCGCCGTCCGACGCGCCCTCGCCCATCGGCGGCTGACCCGGCGCTACTTACCCTTTATTTCCGATCCCATATCGTGGAATGGAACGCAGAGCGCGCGCTTCGGATCGCCAATTGGGACAGCAATGCTGTCCTATGCAGAACATGGCAAATTCCACCCGCCAACACAAGCGGCAACACCGAAATCGTGGCAAAAAAAGCGGCGACTCGCCCGATCCGGCACGGATTTCTGCGCGTTCCGCATTTCAAGTGGATCATGGGATGCGCTTTCGCGCAATGGTACACCTGCGCTCGCGCGGCGAGCCAGGGGTAGCTTTAAGTCCGCCGCAGCGCGTTCGCGCCAAGGTGGGACGGATCGCCTGCTGTCACCGCAATACAATTGCGCAAGGCGCAATCCGGGCTAGGTTCGGCACATGAATTTCGCCAGCGACAACACGGCGCCGGTCGCGCCCGCCATTCTCGACGCGATCGCCGCGGCAAATCGGGGTTATGCGCGCGGCTATGGCAATGACGATTGGACCAAAAACGTCGAGCGCCGCGTGGCTGAGATTTTCGAGCGCGACGTTGCGGTGTTTCTGGTGCCGACCGGCACCGCGGCGAATGCGCTGGCGCTGGCACAGGTGTCGCCGCAATGGGGCGTCGTATTCTGCCACGCCGAATCCCACATCGCCACCGACGAATGCGGTGCCGTCGAATTTCACGGCGGCGGCCTCAAGCTTGCCGGGCTTGCGGGCGACGGCGCCAAAATCACGCCCGAGATATTGCAAGCCGCGCTCGCCGGCTATGGCGGACACAGTCCGCACCAGATGATTCCGGCGGCTTTGTCCCTCACCCAGGCGAGCGAAGCCGGTACCATCTACCGTACCGACGAGATCGCGACACTTTGCCAGATCGCGCATGCGCGATTGCTTGCCGTGCACATGGATGGCGCGCGTTTTGCCAATGCGCTGGTGCGGCTTAATGCGAGTCCGGCGCAAATGACGTGGCGATCCGGTGTGGACGTATTGTCGTTCGGCGCCACCAAGGGCGGCGCGCTGGCGGCCGAGGCGGTGGTGTTCTTCGATCCGGCCCGAGCGGCGTTCTTTGGCGAACGCCGCAAACGCGCCGGCGATTTACTGTCCAAGCATCGCTTCATCGCCGCGCAATTTTCGGCCTATCTCGAAGACGATTGCTGGCTTGCGCTCGCGCGTCACGCCAACGCCATGGCCGACCGGTTGGCGGCAAAACTGGCGGCGGTCGGATTGCAGCCGGTCTGGCCGGTCGAAGCCAATCTGATTTTCATCGTGCTGCCGCGCGCGCTCGACGCCAAGCTTAAGGCCGCCGGCGCCGACTATTATGTGCGATCGAGTGGAACACTGGATATCGGCGCCGACAATGTCCTGGTGCGGTTGGTCACGTCTTTTGCCACGGCAGACGAGGACATCGAACGCTTCGTAAATCTATGCAAAAAATCCTGATTGCGCCCAAGCGCCGCCGCAATTGAAGTTGACCTTCATAGGAGCGTTGAGGACGTAGGTGAATTGCTGGAGGGCGTCGTGAAGGGTGCGGCAACCGCTACATTCGCTTCGGCTGTCTTGTTGTTGACCGCCGTGTCCGGCAACGCGCAGATGCCGCCGCCCGGCCCCGGCCCCGGCCCCGGCTTCGTGCCACCTTTCGAAATTATGCGCACGCTCCGTTCGTCCGGATTTGAGCCGCTGGCGCCGCCGTTGCGCGAAGGCCCGACCTTTGTGGTGCGGGCCACTGACTATCGTGGCGTTCCAATGCGCGTCGTGATCGATGCGCGCACCGGCGCGATCCGCGATGCCACTCAGATCGTGCTGGGCCCCCCAGGCGCGTATGGTTCGAACGGCTACGGTCCGGGCCCGTATGGATCGCGTGGCGACGGTCCGGGACCATATGGACCGGGTGCCTACGGTCCTCAGATGGGAATGGCGGGGCCGGCCTACGGGCCGCCGTATGACGATAGGCCGCCGCCCTATGGACCGCCGCCAGACTTTGATGCTCCGGATTCGCCGGACGAGCAGGGCACACTTGCGCCACCTTCGCCGCCCGCTCCCCACGCCGTTCCGCGCGCGAGCGTAGCGATTTTACCGCCACTGCCGCGTTCGCGGCCGGCGGATGCCGCTAAGCCTGAACTCACGTCGCGTGATGTATCAGTGGTCAAGCCGGACGCGAAACCCGTGGCCGCAAGCGATCCCAAGCCGGACGCGACGACCGACATGACGAGCACCCTGCCGCCGGCTGCGCCAGTGCCTACCAAGCCGGGCAAAGCGCCGGTGGGTCCGCCGATCAACGATTGAGGCGCGAATTCGAAAGCGCCCCGGAAAACCGGGGCGCTTCATTAATTTCCATCAAGAAGTCCGCTTACGCAGCCTTCTGGTTCTCGATCACGGTCGGGCCGTTGCTCTTGCCGTTAATCGGGATCGAGCGGGGCTTCTTGGCCTCGGGGATCTCGCGCACGAGGTCGACATGCAGGAGTCCATTTTCGAGGTTGGCGCCCTTTACCAGCACAAAGTCGGCGAGCTGGAACACGCGCTCGAAGGTGCGGGCGGCGATGCCCTGGTAGAGCACCTCGCCGTTTTTGCCTTCCTCTTTGGCGTTCTTCTCGCCGCGGATGGTCAGCGTGTTCTCCTTGGCGACGACCGAGAGTTCGGTGTCGTTGAAGCCGGCGACTGCTACGGAGACGCGATACTCGGTTTCGCCGGTCCGCTCGATGTTATAGGGCGGATAACCGGGCGCGGCGCCCTCGATGCCCTGATCGAGCAGCGAGAACAGCCGGTCGAAGCCGACGGTGGAACGATAAAGCGGTGCTAGGTCGAAAGTTCGCATGGCATATCCTCCTATGAAGCGACATGCGGATAGCTCGCCCTTATGGGCCAAGCTTTAGAACGCGCAGCCCTAGATGGCCTGCGCAGTACCGATATGGGATTGGCCGTTCCGGCCCGCAAGAGGGCGTAATATATTGCTTTTTCAACATAATTTTGAGCCGACGAAGCCCCGAAATTGCCGAGCGGCGGGCCGCAGGCGTAACCCGGTGCGAGGCTGAGCGACGAACGTTGAGCAGCAGACATTGCCTGTTATAAGCGAACGCCGGTTTGCCCCGAACCCTCTGCATGAAACTCGTCTCAATTCCCGCCAATCCTGTTCCGGACAACTTCGTCACCGGCGCACTCAAGACGCCCGACGGAGTGACGCTGCGTTTTGCGCGCTGGCTGCCGCCGGCGGGCCGCCGCGGCACGGTGTGCATTTTCCAGGGCCGTAGCGAATGGATCGAAAAATATTTTGAGACGGTGCGCGATTTGCGCGCACGGGGCTTCGCGGTCGCGGCGCTCGACTGGCGCGGCCAAGGCCTCTCCGACCGCGCGCTAAGCGACCGCCGCAAAGGCTATGTGCGCGACTTTTCCGAATACGAAACCGACCTCGAAACTTTCATGCATGAGGTCGTCTTGCCGGATTGCCCGCCGCCGATCTTCGCCATCGGCCATTCCACCGGGTCCACGGTTCTGATCCGCGCCGCGCATCAGGGCCACCGCTGGTTCGATCGCATGGTATTGGTCTCGCCGCTGATCGCGCTGGGCGGCGTCGACTATTCTATGGGCGCCGGCGCAATTATCGTCCGCGCACTTAAGCTTGCCGGTTTCGGCGCCATGTACGTCCCTAAGAGCGATACCAGCATCATCGAATCCCGGCCCTTCGTCGGCAATATCCTGACCTCGGATCCGGTGCGCTATGCCCGTAACGCCGCCATCCTTGAGGCGGAGCCGGCGCTGGCGCTCGGCGCGCCGACGGTGGCTTGGACCGACGCTGCCTTCCGCGCCATGCGGCAACTGCGCGAGCACAGCTATCCCGCCCATATCCGCCAGCCGATCCTGATCGTCGCCAGCGGCAACGATGCCGTGGTCTCGAATCCGGCGATTGAGGATTTCGCCAGCATGCTGCGCGCCGGATCGCATCTCGTCGTGGTCGGCGCCCAGCACGAACTGCTCATGGAACAGGATCGCCTCCGTTCGCAGTTCTGGGCGGCATTCGACGCCTTCGTTCCCGGCACGGCGCCTTATTGATTTTCGTCATTCCAGGGCGCGCCCAACGGGTCCGGCCTTTGGCTGGCCCGATGGCAGGCTCCGGCCGCAAGCCCGGGATCCATAACCGCGATACATGAGGCTATCGAAGGGCCGAGACCTAATTTTGTAGGACGGCGATTAGGGATTCCCGCTTTCGCGGGAATGACGGGTGATCAGGCCTTCAACAACGCCATCGCCTGCGCGTGTACGCGCTTGTCGCCAGCGGCGACGACGCGGCCGCCGTGGTGCGCCGGGCCGTTCTCCCATGTGGTGACGATGCCGCCGGCGCCTTCGATAATCGGGATCAGCGGCAGCACGTCATGTGGCTTGAGTTCGGTCTCGATTACAAGATCGACATGGCCGGCGGCGAGCACGCAATAAGCGTAACAATCGCCGCCGTAGCGCGACAGCCGGACGTCTTTTTCGACGCGCGCGAAACACTGCCGGTCGGCATCGTTCATGAGCAGCGGGCTCGTGGTGCACATCACCGCATCTTCGAGGCGGGCGCACGCGCGTACGCGCAAATCGCGATCGCCAGCCGGGCCGCGATAGCGCGCGCCGCGGCCGTCGCCAGAGAAATGCTCGCGGGTGAACGGCTGGTGCATCATGCCGTAGATCGGCTCGCCGCGTCGCGTCAGCGCGATCAGGGTGCCCCAGGCCGGCATACCGCAAATGAAGGATTTGGTGCCGTCGATCGGGTCGAGCACCCAGACATATTCGGCGTCCGGGCGATCGGCGCCGAACTCTTCGCCAACCACGCCATGCTCGGGGAATGTCCGCTTGATGAAAGTGCGCATGGCGGCTTCGGCGGCGCGGTCGGCCGCGGTCACCGGGTCAAAGCCGCCGGACCGGCTCTTATTCTCCACGCCAAGCGCGCTGCGAAAGAACGGCCGGATGGTCTCGCCGGAAATCGTTGCGAGCTCATCCACGAAGGCCGCAAAATCAATCGCCGTCATAACAGTCTCCGGTGTGCCGAAGCTTTGAGGCGGTATCGAAGCTTTGGGAAGGGGGCAAATCGGGACTTTGCGGATTTCTGACTCTTGGTCGACGCTGGCTGATTCTTGGCCGGTCCGCCGAGGATTAACCCGCTATGCAAAACTGAGATGTCGGGCAGGCACGGTTTCCGGTCTCGTGGCGCATTATTATGCAGAGCGCGCGCTTGAAGTAAGTAATTGATATTAAATACATAGTTTTGATTGGCTAAGGCGATCCGCACATTCCGCGGCAAATAGCCAGGAAGAACCCCGGCAAATTAGGTCAATAGCCCTTGTCTTTTGTGCGGCGCGGTGTATGTTGCTGCAGTGCGGTAGCGAGAGGCTCTCTCCCGTTACCGTCGCCCTCCTTGGGCGTTTCCTCCCTAGACTTGGGCCGCTCCCGCAAGGTGAGCGGCCCTTTTTCTTTTCCCGCGGGGTCTAGCCCCGGCGGCTATTCGGCCGCCGCCCTATAGGGCCGCAATTCCTCGATCGGGATCGCGGCGAGGCGA